>NZ_KB899279.1:79126-297063 GCF_000378145.1 Saccharibacillus kuerlensis DSM 22868
TTTGACCTACGCGAGCATCGATGTCGGTTTTGTCGCCAGCACCGTCAACGATTGTCGTGTTTTCTTTGGTAACGCGTACTTGACGAGCGGAACCGAGCTGTTCGATCGTGGTCGATTTCAGATCCAGACCGAGCTTCTCAGTGATGACTTGTCCGCCTGTCAGAGCTGCGATATCCTGCAGCATCGCTTCGCGACGGTCGCCGAAACCAGGAGCTTTTACAGCAACAGCGTTGAACGTACCGCGCAGTTTGTTGACAACCAGCATAGCCAGCGCTTCGCCTTCGATGTCTTCAGCAACGATAACGAGAGCTTTACCCTGCTGAACAATTTTCTCAAGCAGCGGCAGAATGTCCTGAGTGCTGCTGATTTTCTTGTCAGTGATCAGGATGTATGGGTTCTCCAGAACCGCTTCCATCTTGTCCGTGTCCGTAATCATGTAAGGGGAGATGTAGCCGCGATCGAACTGCATGCCTTCTACAACTTCCATTTCTGTTGCGAATCCGCGGGATTCTTCAACGGTAATTACGCCGTCTTTACCCACTTTTTCCATAGCTTCAGCGATCAGTTCGCCAACTTCTTCGTCAGCTGCGGAGATTGCTGCAACTTGAGCGATCGACTGTTTGTTTTCGATTGGCTTCGCGATTTTTTGCAGTTCGAGAACCGCAGCTTTTACCGCTTTGTCGATTCCTTTGCGAATAACCATTGGGTTCGCGCCAGCTGTTACGTTTTTCAGACCTTCACGAATCATCGCTTGAGCCAGAACAGTAGCAGTTGTCGTACCGTCGCCGGCTACGTCGTTTGTTTTTGTTGCAACTTCTTTAACGAGCTGGGCGCCCATGTTTTCAAAAGCGTCTTCCAGTTCGATTTCTTTTGCGATTGTTACGCCGTCGTTCGTAATCAGTGGGCTGCCGAATTTCTTCTCCAGTACCACGTTTCGTCCTTTAGGTCCGAGTGTTACTTTTACCGCGTTTGCCAGTGCATCAACGCCGCGAAGCATCGAACGGCGAGCTTCTTCGCTGAACAAAATCTCTTTAGCCATTATCGAATAACCTCCCTGGAATATAAGTTGCTTTGTTATCGTTCAAAAACGGTTATGTGTAAGGATGACAATTAAGCCAGAACGGCATGAATGTCGCTTTCTTTCATAATCAGGTATTCTTTGCCTTCGTATTTCACTTCGGTTCCGGCATATTTGGAGAACAGGACGCGGTCGCCTTCCTGAACTTCAAGTGGAGTGCGGACGCCGTCTTTCAGGGTGCCACTGCCTACAGCAACGACTTTACCTTCTTGCGGCTTCTCTTTCGAAGCATCCGGAAGCACGATGCCGAACGAAGTCGTCTCCTCCTGCTGGATCGGTTCTACGAGTACGCGTTCACCCAACGGTTTGATCATGAAAAATAGCCTCCTTGTAAAATTGGAATTTAAGTAAAGGTGTTTCTTTATTGTTAGCACTCGACAACGTCTAGTGCTAACAGCCAAGTCTTATATTACTAGTCTCTGCGCAAAATTTCAAGTCCCCTCTCACAAAAAAAGGCACCCTGTATTCAGGGTTGTCCTTCTTATGCGGCCCCTGCGCGGGGGTTGAAAGAGGTCTGCATCCGGTCCTATATACAAACCGAAAAGACCGTTCGTACGGCGAAGGTCTGCATCCTTGATGCAGTTTAAAATGAAGTTCAAATTTAAGTTTTGAACTTCATTTTAAACTTATGCTTCAAACGTATGATTAACCGATCAGAGCAGTCTCAAACAGACATACCTGCGAGTACGTCATAAATGGGGAATCCGGCTGCAGCGCATCGATACAGTCCGTCAATCTATTGTCGGTACTGTCCCGTCACCATTAACAGTGCTTCCGGCAGCTGATCCATGATAGCCGCAAGATTTTCATGCACCCCTTTTGGCGTTCCCGGAAGATTGACGATCAGCGATCTTCCGCGAATGCCGCAGATACCGCGGAACAGCATCGCTGCCCGATTTTTCTGCATGACGCTCATTCGCATAGCCTCGGCCATTCCCGGTACTTCCCGTTCGATGATTCTCTTTGTCGCTTCCGGTGTTACGTCTCGGTTGGCCAGTTCCGTGCCCCCGGTTGTCAGCACCAGATCCGCCTGGAAATAATCGGTCATTTCAATCAGCGCCGCAACAATTTCGTCCGACTCGTCGGGCACGATCCGGTACTCGATAATTTCGCCGCCTACTTCTTCCTCCACCAGCTCCCGGATCACCTGCGCGCTCGTATCCTCCCGCTCGCCTCGTGCTCCCTTATCGCTGGCTGTCAAGATTGCCACTTTCCACAGCATGAGGTCACCTCTTCTCATCCATCGCTCTTCTTGCTCCCTGCCCGGTCATTGCTTTTTCATCTATATCGCTTTAAGAGGCCGATGCCGCCTACTCTATGCCCGGCCTGTCATATTCATCATACCGGCCGGTACAATAAGAAGCTCCAGCCGAAAATCGTGCGGTTCCATCGGCACTTCCTCTACGGTCTGCTCATCGAAAGCGAGCGCCCACAGTCCAGGCTGCGCGCCGGCGGCCTCAAACCGATGGATCAGCCGGTCGTAAAATCCGCCTCCATAGCCGATCCGGCCGCCTTTACGGTCAAAAGCCAATCCCGGCACCAGCACGACATCGATCTCGCCGAGCGAATTCTCCGGCCATTCGGGCAGCCCATCCTTCGGTTCGGGAACCCCCCAGCTTCCGGGTGCTTCGTCTTCCGGCTGTTCCATTCGGAGCAGCCGCAGCCGGCGGTTTCCCTTCTCGATCTTCGGCGCCAGTACGACGTCTCCGGACCGGTGGCATTCCGCCAGCAAAGGCCGCGCATTTAATTCGCTCCGGTAGGACAAATAACCGAGCACGACCAGAGGAGAGCCTTTGCGCTCGCGCAGCGCTGCAAGACGTTCTGCCGCCATCCTGCACACAGCAGCTTCAGCCTCCAAACGCAGCGTTTCGGGCAGCTCCGCCCTAATCTGCTCCATACGGCGCCGAAGCAGCGCCTTATCCGCCAAAGGTTCGATGCCGTTCCCCTCCCGAATTCTCTGCTGTTCTCTTTTTTATTCTCACATGCTCAAGTTTATCATTGTTTTGTGCAAATAACCACCGCTCCGGGGGGTCTCGCGGGCCTCCTGTGGCTTTTTCTCGAAAAATCGTTCACCGCTTTTGGTTTTTCGTACGCATTTAATGTAGAATGTAAACACAAAAGACCAATTTATAAGCACGGAGGACTTGGAATTATGCTGCTGCAGGCAACCGGAATTACGAAAAGATACGGCGTACAGAGCATTCTGGACGGCATTACATTTCAGATCTTGGAGCGCGAACGGATTGGCCTCGTTGGCGTTAACGGCGCAGGCAAATCGACGCTGCTAAAGATTCTCGCAGGCGAAATGTCCCACGATGAAGGCCAAATTTTCAAAAACAAAGAAACAACGATCGGCTATCTGGCTCAGAACAGCGGGCTGCAGTCGGAACGAACGATCCAGGAAGAAATGTTGGACGTATTCGCCGATCTGCTGGAAGCCGAACGAGAAATCCGCGAGATGGAACTCAAGATTACAGAAGGCGCTTCCCAAGATGAGAACGATAAAGAATATCAGGATCTGCTGAATCGTTATGCGACGCGTTCCGACTGGTTCCGCGATCACGGCGGTTACGAGATCGGGACAAAGATTCGCAGCGTCCTGCATGGCATGGGCTTCGGCGAATTCGATTCGTCCACGGTCGTATCCACGCTCAGCGGCGGACAGCGAACGCGTCTTGCACTGGCCAAAATGCTGCTTCAAGCGCCCGATCTGCTCATGCTTGACGAACCGACGAACCATCTGGACATCGAAACGTTGACCTGGCTCGAAGATTATTTGCGCAGTTACGAAGGCGGACTTCTGATCGTCTCTCACGACCGGTACTTCCTCGACAAAACGGTAACAGCCATTGTTGAGATCGAACGTCACCGGGCACGCCGCTATACGGGCAATTACAGCCGGTACACGGAGCTCAAAGCCGCCGAGTACGAAGCCGACTTGAAGCAGTACGAGAAGCAGCAGGGCGAAATTGCGAAAATGGAAACTTTTATTCAGCAAAACATCGTCCGCGCTTCGACTACCAAGAGAGCTCAAAGCCGCCGGAAAGCGCTTGAGAAAATGGATCGGATAGACCGGCCCGCAGGCGATCTCAAACGCGCCAACTTTTCTTTCCAGGCCGCTTATACTTCGGGCAAAGACGTTCTGCGGGTAGAGGACCTCTCCGCTTCTTATGACGGTAAGGACCCCCTATTCAAAAATGCGTCGTTTGCACTCAGCCGCGGCGAAACCGTCGCCCTGATCGGCCCTAACGGCGTTGGCAAATCGACTATGCTCAAAGCACTGATCGGACGGCTCAAGCCGGATCAAGGACGTATTACCTGGGGAACCAAAGTACAGCTCGGCTACTACGATCAGGAGCAGGACACGCTGAACCCGCAAAACACGGTATTGGAAGAACTGTGGGGCACCTATCCACATATGGAAGAAGCTCGTATTCGATCCGTACTCGGAAACTTCCTGTTCAGCGGCGAGGACGTTCTGAAAAGAATCTCGGCACTCAGCGGCGGAGAAAAAGCACGCGTTTCGCTTGCCAAGCTGATGCTGCTTGAAGCGAATACACTCGTACTTGACGAGCCGACGAACCATTTGGATCTGTACAGCAAAGAAGTGCTTGAATCCGCATTACTCGACTTCGACGGCACGCTGATGTTTATCTCGCACGACCGTTATTTCTTGAACAAAATGGCCGAACGTGTCATCGAGCTCAGCTCAGACGGCGTTACCGGTTACCTGGGCAACTATGATGACTATGTGGAGAAAAAGCAGGAGCTTGAAGAAATCGCGCGCGAAGCAGCACTGCTCGGAGGCAATAAAACAAAACCGTCAGCCGCAGCCCAGGCGGATTCCGTAGAAGAATCAAAGAACACCCAAGCCTCATTCGAAGAAAGCAAGCAGGCCAAACGGGAAGAACGAATTCGTCAGCGCCGCATGGAACAGCTTGAAGCAACAATTGCTGAACTGGAAAGTGCCGTGGCGGCACTTGAACTGGAGCTTACACTTCCGGAAATTTACGAAGATTACATGGCTATTCAAGAACGGCAGACTGCGATCGATACGAACAAAACGCAGCTTGCCCAAGCATACGAAGAATGGGAGCTATTAGCGGCAGAATAATTTTTTGTCAAGACGCTTTTTCAACTATCCCTGTTATCCACTGATTTATCCACAAATCTACATTCAAACATGCTTGCTAACCGACCTTCCAGGTCGGTTTTTTGCTTATCAAATCGCCTTTTTTCACACGGAACCAATTTTATCCACTTTGTTATACACATTATCCACAGATTTCAGGATGTTCACGTGAAAAACATATCCCCTTTTGCAAGAAATAGAAAGCGGGCATTTGGCGCGGACTTGAAGCGGTTACTCACAGTTTGTAGGGGATATGTGGATAAGATTATTCAGGGATTGACAACCACAGGTAAAATGTGTGTTAAGCGGTTTTCGGGAAATGGTTCTCCTTTTACTTGGTTTTTACATGAAAAGCGTATTTCTCTGTAAAAGGGCTCTGCATAATGGCTTTGTATAATGGCTCTGTACAATGCCTCTGCGCTATGGGTCAGGACCATGGCTTGGCATCGCACGATGGGGTACAAAAAAAGCGAATTAGCTTCCCATTACAGAAAAAAGAGTCTCTTCCAAGTAGGAAGAGACTCTTCTATTTTCTTTGCAGACCGAAGACCGCTAACAGCCGAACCCTTCTACTGCTCCTTCGATCTTCCGACCGACCAGTTTTCCAGAGACATTCCGGGTTCACCTTTGATATAGAGATCGCTGACCTCGCCATGCATCCATTTGATGTAAGCGGCCGCCCCGATCATTGCGGCATTATCCGTACAGTATTTCATTGGCGGTATAGACAGTGTAATCCCTTCTGCCTCGCAGCGAGCCGTCAGCTCGCTGCGCAGACCGCCGTTGGCTGCGACTCCGCCGCACAGCAGAAGCTGCTTGGCTCCGAATTGCCGCATGGCACGAACCGCCTTACCGACCAGCACTTCCACAACGGATTCCTGGAACCCGCGCGCAATGCCGCCCGCATCGATCTCCTCGCCTTTCATCCGGCTCTGATTGACCAGATTCAGCACCGCCGATTTCAATCCACTGAGACTAAAATCGTACGATCCTTCCTCCAGCCAGACACGCGGCAGCGGAACGGCCGAATTGGCAGCCTGCGCCGCTTTGTCGACATGAGGTCCGCCCGGATACGGGAATCCCAGCGAACGGGCGACTTTGTCGTACGCTTCGCCGACCGCATCGTCCCGAGTCTGCCCCACCACTTCAAATCGCCCTTCGCTCTCCATTCGCACAATTTCGGTATGTCCGCCGGAGACAACAAGCGCGATAGCCGGATACTGGATCTCTCCGATCAACTGATTCGCATAAATATGCCCCGCGATATGATGCGTTCCAATCAGCGGTTTGTCGAGCGAGAAGGCCAGCGCTTTGGCCGCCATAATGCCGACCAATAGCGCGCCGACAAGACCCGGTCCTTCCGTGACGGCAATTGCCGTCAATTGTTCCGGTGCGATTCCCGATTCCGCGATCGCCTGCTCCATCAGCAGCGTAATGCATTCCACATGCTGGCGCGAAGCGACTTCGGGAACGACGCCGCCAAAAGCTTTATGCGTTTCAATCTGGCTGGCAACCAGATTGACAAGCACTTCACGTCCGTCTTTGACAACTGCAACCGACGTTTCGTCGCAGCTCGTCTCTACCGCCAGAATATAAACGCTTTTCCCGCCTGTGTCCTCTATTTGTTTCTCTGCTGCAGTACTCATTCCTTTTACACGCTTCCTTCCATATTTCCGGCCGTTCGCGGACGATCAGGATTTTTCAGATCCACCCACATAATCATGGCGTCTTCATTGTTGTCAGAGTAATACCCTTTGCGGATTCCTACTTCCCTAAACCCCATTTTCTGATACAGGTTCCGGGCGACGCCGTTGCTGACGCGAACTTCAAGTGTAGCTCGTTCAAGTCCCAGCGACTCCGCGATATCCAGCAGCTCGCTAAGCAATCTCTCGCCCAGCTTGCGGCCGCGATAAGCGGTGCGTACAGCAATATTCGTAATATGCGCTTCGTCAATGACGGTCCACATTCCGGCGTAACCTGCCGGCTGCCCGTCCACTTCCATAATGATGTAACGGGCAAAATGATTCAGTGTCATCTCGCTGCGGAATGCCTGCTCCGTCCACGGAAGTGAAAAAGACTCGTGCTCAATTACCATTACGTCAGGAATATCTTCAAGCCGCATGACGCGAAATTTCAAATTCGGTTCGTCCGACGACTGCGCCTGTTCAAGGTCTCGATGCTGCATTTCGTGCGGCCCCTTTCCTGTATGATTCACAATCAAGGTCCGGGATCTTTCCGCGGACCACGACAACCCACACTTTTTCGGGTCATTCCGCCTGTTCTGTATGATCAAGCCATCGCTGCTTTGTCACTATTGTCTTTGCTTGTTCGCTTCAATCTCCGTTAAGGCTTGCGCAGTAGGTTGGCTTCTGCTTCGGTGACCTGCGTATAGTTCGGCAGCAGTCCGTGGGCTTCGATATTTTCGCCCGAAGCAAGCTTTTCCGCTCCGATTAAGCCAATCCAGCGCCCTGCAGCCGAGCAATTTTCTAATCGTATGCTATCGTCCGGCAGTCCAGCCAACTGTGCAATGGTGAGCACCGTCTCGGCGTGCTTGTCCGTCTCGCCCGTAAAGAGCACATAATCCGGACGTTCAGACGCCGAAAGCTCCTTCAGTCTGTCCGCAATGTGTGCCGTCCATTCGCTTACGAGCAAAATAGCATCCTCGGTCAGACGTTCCAGCCGCGGCATTTCCAAAGCTTGATCCGGAGCTTGATCCGGTTCAGTAGGATTTTCTTGCGGAGCTGATGCTTCGAACAGGGCCGTGTACGCTTGGCCGCGCCGAGCATCGACCAGCGGTATGATCCAAGTCCGTCCCTTCAGACAAGAGGCTTCGAAGCCGGAAGCCGCTTGTGCCTCCAGACTCGATACCGCCGCTACCGGCAGCTTCAGCGCCCAAGCCAGCGTTTTTGCCGTCGTTACAGCAATACGAACGCCGGTATACGACCCCGGCCCAATGCCTACGGCAATACCAGCCAATTCCCGTTTATTCGTACCCGACTCGCTAAGCGCACGCTCAATCTCCGGCAGAAGATTGACCGAATGATTGCGCTCGGCAAGATTGTTGCTTTCATATAATACGCGGCCTTCGTCCAATACGGCTACCGCCTGCGCGGCACTCGACGTATCTAGCGCCAAAATCCGGCTCAACGGCCGATCATTTTTTTCCATCTGCAAGTTCCCCATCCTTATTCGATTCTCTCTACTCCGATTCCTCTTCGCCGCGAACTTCTTTCGGCTCCGGAAGTTCTTTGACCCATTTCACATAGGGCGCGCCGACACCTTCGCAATGAATGATTCGTCCTTCTCCGCCCGTATGTTCCATGCGAAGATTCAGCCGATTTTCCGGCAGCAGATCCGGGATAATTGACGCCCATTCGACGAGCGACACCCCTTGACCTTCAAAATATTCATCCAACCCAAGATCCTCCGCTTCATCCTGTGTAATCCGGTAGACGTCCATATGATAGAGAGGCAGTCTGCCTTCGTATTCCTTGATCAAAGTAAACGTCGGGCTGTTGACTACACCTTTGACGCCCAATGCAGCCGCAAACCCTTGCGAAAACTTTGTCTTGCCCGCACCCAGATCGCCGTCAAGTGCAATGACCGTTCCAGCCTGCGCCAGTCCTGCGAAATATCCGGCCAATTCTGCCGTATCCGCTTCCCCGCTCGAAATCCATTTTTTGCTGCTTGTTTCGTATGCACCCACGCTTCGTTTCACCTTCGCTTCCTGCTCGGCACAGTGCCCATATCGGCAGGCCGGTTTGATGATCTCTCCATTATAACGCAAATGGATCGCCGCGGGCACTCCCTGTCCTTAGCTTCCTCCTTAAGCCGAAAAATCCGCTCCTGCTTCGCATAAGCGGACAGGAGCGGATTTTTCAGTATAATTCAGGCTTTTGAGAAAAATCTATTTGTTCGGCTCTAACTTATACTTTCTTAACATATTGACTGACTACCTGCTCTTTCTTACATTGCTCTTTCTCGCACTGCTCTTTCTTTATTGCTCTGCCGCTTTTGCTGCTCTTACTTACTGTCAATTCGATATTTTACGCTGCTACATCCCGTTTTCGGAATACCCAGAAAGTCAGCGCAAGGAAAATAACATAATAAACGGCCAGCACAGCCAGCGAAAAGCCAATTGTCGTTACGCCGTAATTCCCGGTCTCCGAAGAGATATACTGACTCAAATCGAGATTCGCAAACAGCAAATAACGACCGATCTCGTATCTCTCCGGACTGATCAGCAGCGTGACCAGATCACCTATAAACAGCAAAATGATAGTCAGCGCGACTGCCAGAGAATTGCTGCGGAAAACGACAGAGAACATAAAGGCCATTGTGAAATAAATCAGACAATCGACCAGCCGATACAGCAGCGACCACCAGAAATAATCGCCCAAACTTCCTGTCAACTGCCCGATCATATCATTTGCCGCCGATTCGGTATCAAACAGCAGACTTGACATTAACAGTCCAAGACCGGCAAAGAGCGCATACACGGCTAACATGAACAGCAGCACGGAAATATACTTGGACAGCAGAATTTTGCTGCGGCTCCACGGCCGAATCAGAAGCAGTTTGATTGTCCCCCGAGAAAATTCCCCGGCTGCCGAATCGGCAGCTACCGCGATTGTGAATACAGTCGGCAGAAACGAAAACAGCAGCAGCGTATTCATTGCGCTCCACAGACCAATACCTTCACTGACAAAATGAATCAGTACCGGCATCAGCAGAGCGATCAGTGCAAGAACACCGAGCATCACCCAAGTTCGCATACGCGCGTAAATTTTAATGTTTTCATTATGGATCAATCCGAAAAAATTAGACAATATGTCCGCCTCCCGTCATCTCCAGGAATTGATCCTCCAACGAGCGGGTCAGCGTACGGATGCCATATACGGCAATGCCGGCCTGTACCAATCGCATATTGATTTCCGCAATCCCCTGCCGATTGGTCCGCACGACCAGTCGGCCGTCGCGAATTATGCCGATTTCTTCGCCGAGCAGCACAAGCGCTTCTTCAACCCGGTCGACGTCAAATGCCGTTTCCACAGTCGTGTCGGCATCTGCTTCGCTATGCAGCTCTCGGACGTCGATCAGCCTACCTGCTTGAATAATCGCTACCGTATCACACATCAATTCCATCTCACTAAGCAGGTGGCTGGAGACGAATACGGTCGTTCCTTCGCTGCGGGTCAGTTCGCGCAGATAGTCCCGCAGCTCGCGGATGCCCTGCGGATCGAGACCATTGGTCGGTTCGTCGAGAATGAGCAGTTTTGGCCGGTGCAGAATGGCCTGCGCAACACCAAGCCGCTGACGCATGCCGAGCGAGTAAGTCGAGACTTTGTCGTGAATGCGATGCTCCAATCCTGTAAAACGTATGACCTCGCCGATCCGCTCCTTGGGCACGTCCGAACGCATGCGTGCGTACTGCAGCAGATTTTGATACCCGCTGAGGTAACCGTACATTTCCGGATTTTCCACAATCGCTCCTACCTGCGAGATCGCCTGTTCAAATTGACCGGTAATGCTGTGTCCGCAGATTATGATATCTCCGGCGCTAGGTGCCATTAATCCGGTCATCATGCGGATGGTTGTCGTTTTGCCCGAGCCGTTCGGTCCGAGAAAGCCGTATACCTGCCCCGGCGGCACGTCAAGCGTCAGTCCTTCGATAATCGTTTTGCGGCCGATTCGTTTGACGACATTGTCGAAGCGGACAACAGGTTCGCCAACCGTTTTTCCGCTTCCTCCTGGAATCGGAATTTTGTCACTGATGATTTCCATTATGTTCCCTCCCAACTAAAAACTTCATTTCTTAATGTAACACAAAGGCATCTTCAGCTGGCTTCTGTATGCAAAAAGCCCGCCTGCTTCTCCTATGGAGAAACAGACGGACTTTGAAATGATGCATTTATTGCATGAAGTTCAAGCTATCAACCACCGGTACGCGCCAATTCGCGCATATTGGCTTCGAATGCGGCCAGCAGAGCGGCATCTCCGCTCAAACCCGTCGATTCTGCTTTCTCGATCTGTTCCAGCATCCGCTTGTAGTCCTTTGGAATAACCCGGACGAAGCGACCTGAAGTCTGCTCCCAACCGTCAAGGATCAGCTTGGCTACGCCGCTGCCTGTCAGCTCGGCATGTCGTTCGATCATACCACGGACTTCGTCCTTCTCCGCTTCGTTCTCCAGCGGCTCCAACAGGACCATCTCCAGGTTGCAGCGGCTGACAAAGTCTCCCGCTCCGTCGTAGACGTAAGCGACGCCGCCAGACATACCGGCTGCAAAGTTACGGCCTGTCTCGCCCAGTACGACGACACGTCCACCCGTCATGTACTCACAGCCGTGATCGCCCGTGCCTTCGACAACGACTTTGACGCCGGAGTTACGAACCGCGAAGCGTTCACCGGCAATACCGCTGATATAGGCTTCGCCGCCGGTTGCGCCGTAGAACGCCGTATTACCGATAATGATATTTTCTTCAGACTTGAACGTCGCTTTCGGGTCCGGCTTAACAATAATTTTGCCGCCGGACAGCCCTTTGCCGACATAGTCGTTGGAATCGCCCGTCACTTCGAGCGTCATACCTTTCGGCACGAATGCACCCAAGCTCTGACCGGCCGAACCGTTAAAGCGCAGCACGATCGTATCTTCCGGCAGGCCTTCCGCGCCGTACCGGCGTGTCACTTCGCTGCCGAGAATCGTACCCGTTGCGCGATCTACGTTCGTGATCTTGAACGAGGCTTCGACTTTCTCGCCGCGCTCCAGCGCCGGAGCAGCGGCTGTCAGCAGCTCGCGCATATCAAGCGTGTGCTCCAAGCCGTGATTCTGAGTCTGCGAACGGAACGGCGTACTGCCTTCCGGAAGGCTCGGCACATGCAGCAGAGGCGTCAAGTCCAGACCTTTCTTCTTCCAATGATGCGAAGCGTCCACTGCATCGAGGCAGTCGGTGCGTCCGACCATTTCCTGAACGGTACGGAAGCCAAGTTCCGCCATAATCTCGCGCAGATCTTCCGCTACGAATCTCATGAAGTTAACGACATGCTCCGGATCGCCCGTGAAGTTCTTGCGCAGTTCCGGGTTCTGCGTCGCTACGCCTACGGGACAGGTGTCCAGCTGGCAGACTCTCATCATGATGCAGCCGACCGCTACGAGCGGAGCTGTGGAGAAACCATATTCTTCAGCTCCCAGCAGCGCGGCTACGGCAAGGTCGCGGCCCGACAGCATCTTGCCGTCTGTTTCCAGGACGACGCGGTCGCGAAGATTATTGAGGATCAGCGTCTGATGCGTCTCGGCCAGACCCAGTTCCCACGGCATGCCCGCATGACGGATGGAACCCTGCGGAGAAGCGCCTGTGCCGCCGTCGTATCCGCTGACAAGGATAATGTCGGCCCGGCCTTTGGCAACCCCTGCCGCAATTGTACCCACGCCTACTTCGGAGACCAGCTTGACGTTGATGTCCGCGCGCGGGTTCGCATTTTTAAGGTCATAGATCAGTTCCGCCAAATCCTCGATCGAGTAAATATCGTGGTGCGGCGGTGGCGAGATCAGACCTACGCCTGGTGTAGAACCGCGAACTTCCGCGACCCAAGGATAGACTTTCCGGCCCGGCAGCTGTCCGCCTTCGCCCGGCTTCGCGCCTTGAGCCATCTTGATCTGAATCTCGTCAGCGTTAACCAGGTAATTCGATGTAACGCCGAAACGTCCCGACGCTACCTGTTTGATCGCGCTGCGGCGAGAATCGCCGTTAGCTTCCGGTACAAAGCGTGCTGGATCTTCGCCGCCTTCTCCCGTGTTGCTCTTGCCGCCGACACGGTTCATACCGATTGCCAGCGCCTCATGCGCTTCCTTACTGATCGAACCGAACGACATGGCGCCTGTCTTGAAGCGCCGCATGATGTTCTCTACCGGTTCGACTTCTTCCAGCGGCACCGATTCACCCGCCGGCTTGAGGTTGAGCAGCGCACGCAGAGTCAGATGCTGCTTCGACTCGCCTTCAACGAGACGCGCGTATTTTTTATAGGTTTCGTAATCACCTGTACGCACCGCCTGCTGGAGCAGGTGGATGGTCTGCGGATTGAACAAATGCTGTTCACCGTCGCTGCGCCACTGATACTCGCCGCCGGAGTCCAGAACTTTGTCGATGCCTTCTTTGTCCGAAAACGCCCGATTATGCTGCAGCAGCGTATCGAATGCAATTTCTTCCAGACCAATACCGCCAATACGCGAAGGCGTCCAGGTGAAGTAACGATCTACAAATTCAGGCTTCAAGCCGACCGCTTCGAAGATCTGCGCGCCGCGATAAGACTGGATGGTGGAGATGCCCATTTTGGATAGAATCTTCACAACACCCTTGGTCGTTCCCTTGATATAGTTCTTGACGGCTTTCTCATGCGTAATGCCTCTCAGCATATTCTGCGCGATCATGTCTTTCAGCGTCTCGAACGCCAAGTACGGATTCACGGCACTGATGCCATAACCGAGCAGCAGCGCATAATGATGAACATCACGCGGTTCGCCCGATTCAAGCAGCAGCGTAACTTTGGTACGGCTTCCTTTGCGGATCAAATGGTGATGCATGGTCGATACGGCCAGCAGCGCCGGAATGGCGGCATTTTCACGATCCACGCCTTTGTCGGACAGAATCAGAATGTTATGCCCCTTCTCGATCACACGGTCCGCAGCCGCACACATAGCATCCAGCGCATCGCGCAGTCCTTCGGCACCTCGCACGGCTTCGAAGAATATTGGAATCGTCATCGCACGGAAGCCCGGACGGTGACGGTGTACATGACGGATCTTCGCGAAGTCTTCATTTGACAGAACCGGTGTGTCCAGCGCAATCATCCGACAGCTTTCCGGTTCCGGCATCAGCAGATTGCGTTCCGCACCTATCGCTGTCGAAGCCGACGTTACAATCTCTTCGCGAATCGCATCGATCGGCGGGTTGGTTACCTGTGCGAACATCTGCTTGAAGTAATTGTACAGACGCTGAGGCTTATCCGACAGCACCGCAAGCGGCGCGTCATAACCCATCGAGCCTGTCGCTTCAATACCGGTAGAAGCCATAGGCTCCAGAACTTTGCGCAGCTCTTCGAATGTATAGCCGAACGACAGCTGCAGCTGGGTAACATTCTCGTGCTTGGGAGCCGGCGGTTCCTGGGCATCCGGAAGCTCGTCGAGGTTGATCATATGCTCGTCCAACCATTCGCGGTATGGCTGTTCCGACGAGATCTGCGCTTTCACTTCTTCATCGGAAATGATCCGGCCTTCCTTCGTGTCGATCAGCAGCATACGTCCCGGACGCAGGCGGTCTTTGTACAAAATGTTTTCCGGAGCCACTTCGAGTACGCCCGCTTCGGAGGACAGAATAATCTCGTCGTCCTTCGTCACGTAATAACGTGCCGGACGCAGGCCGTTACGGTCAAGAATGGCGCCGATCTGCACACCGTCAGTAAATGCCATTGCAGCCGGTCCGTCCCATGGTTCCATCAAACAGCTGTGGTATTCGTAAAATGCTTTTTTCGTATCGTCCATCGTCTCGTGCTTGCTCCAAGGCTCAGGGACCATCATCATTGCCACATGCGGCAGCGAACGTCCGCTCAAGTACAAGAATTCGAACGTGTTGTCGAACATCGCCGTATCGGAGCCGTCGGGATTAATGACTGGTTTCACTTTATCAAGATCTGGGCCGAACACTTCGCTTTCGAACAGTGTCTGACGCGCGTGCATCCAGTTCACGTTGCCGCGCATGGTGTTGATTTCGCCATTATGGATCATAAAGCGGTACGGGTGCGCGCGGTCCCAGCTCGGGAATGTGTTCGTGCTGAAACGGGAATGGATCAGCGCGATGGCCGAAGTCAACTTTTCGTCGCGGAGATCCGGATAGAACAGACCTACCTGCGCAGTTGTCAGCATGCCTTTGTACACGATCTTGCGGCTCGACAAGCTCGGAATATAGAACGTTTCGGCGCCTTCGATTTCGGCATAGCGGATCGACATTTCGGCCAGGCGGCGAATCACATAAAGCTTGCGTTCAAAGGCCAGATCGTCGTTTCCGTTTACTTCTCCACGACCGATAAAAATTTGTCGTACGCAAGGTTTTGCCGCTTTAGCGGAATAACCCAGCGTACTGTCGTCGGTCGGCAC
Organism: Saccharibacillus kuerlensis DSM 22868; assembly: GCF_000378145.1. GTDB lineage: Bacteria > Bacillota > Bacilli > Paenibacillales > Paenibacillaceae > Saccharibacillus > Saccharibacillus kuerlensis. The sequence goes on from NZ_KB899279.1 coordinate 94,485, forward strand.
AGTGCGGAAACCTAGCAGCTTCTGCCCTTCAGCTTGAACGATCTCGCCGAGCATATACTCATGACGGGCACGAACCTTATCGTCCGTAGATAGGAACAGCATCCCGACGCCGTATTCTCCTGCGGCCGGAAGCTCGAATCCCAGATCCTGCGATGCAAAAAATTCGTGTGGAACCTGCAGCATGATGCCCGCTCCGTCGCCGGAGTTCGGTTCAGCGCCTTGACCGCCACGGTGTTCCATGTTCTCAAGCATCGTCAGCGCGCGGCCGACAATATCATGCGCAGGTACTCCTTTGATATTGGCGATAAAGCCCATACCGCAGGCATCTTTTTCAAACTGCGGATCGTAAAGACCCTGTTTCGGAGGCAATCCAGTCATTTCATCAAACAACCTTTCTATAATGAAATTCGTTCATCCCGACAAGAGATAGGGTGCTCGCGTACGGCAGGCCACCGAAAAGCCTCGTATATAAGAGAACAGACTCCTGTTCGCACCCGGGCGGGGTCCGCTGGGGTTCGAAAAGCAGTCTTCCACATCCCGCAGCAGGGCGACCGTAAGGCGGCCGAACGGTCATCCGGCGCTCCGGCAGCCTTACGGCGTACCGGTTGTCGGTTCCGATTCGACCTCTCGGCCGTCCCTGCTGCAGATTCGCAGTTGGATTTTAGTTCCCCCATTGTAACATTCAGCTTACATAGCACGCAATTTAAATCTTTTATCCGCCTGATAAAAAAACTTTTCACGGAGAAGCATTAGCGCATTGATGTGCAAAATTGAAGAACCGTGCACTCACATCGTTTTCAAATAAGAATGGCATGATTTTGAGTCATTATACGACAAAACTTCTTCTTTGCCTATGCCTGAGACGATTTGTCCAAGCAATGATGCAAAATGTGCAAAAAACGTTTTTCATTCTATTCGAATTATTGTTCTTGTTCGGTAATTTCTATGTATTACGATTTGTTATGAAAAAAACCTTTTCCGATTGCGGAAAAGGTTTTGAAGAACAAACCGGATGTCCGTCTGGAGTCTACGGCTTAACCTTTTTGTTTATCTACTATTATATAGGTGGTGTATCGCGCAACTGCCTGACGCTCTTGCCACAGCTCTTCAGCCAGATCGAATCCGGAACAGACCCTAACGTTGAACTTGTCTCCGTACGGCGAACGCCTCATTTGCTCAAAGAGCAGTAGTAAATCCTTCAGTCAGGAAAGTAAACATATGCCGTTTCAATTCTTCTTTGGTCATGGGCTTATGATGCATCTCCCATTCGCCAGTCAGCGCAATAAACAGTTTCAGCATACCAAAGGCGATGACTTCAGCGTTGCCTTGACGAATAGCACCTTTGTCCATCGATTCGCGAATAACCCGTTCAAGGAACTCCAAGACTACGCGTTCAACCTTGAACAAAGCGGCTTTGGCCTGAGGAGTCCCGATATCCCGCAGTTCTTGCGACAGCTTCAAGAACAGATCATGCTCCTCCCGGAATTCCAGAATAGCATCCAGCGCCTGATAAACATTTTCGAAAAACGGACGTTCTGCATGAATTTCCGCCTCGGCTCTGCGCCGCAATTCACGGATGGCCTCCAGCAAAATTTCATCAAAGAGCTCTTCCTTGTTTTCAAAAAAGGTATAGATTGTGCCTTTGCCTACATTTGCAATCTTCGCTACCTGATCCATCGTGGTCGCTTTGTATCCGAACAGCGAGAACGACTGGGCAGCCGCATGCAGTACCTGCTCGCGGCGGTCGACAACAGCCATACTCCCCCTCCTCTTTTTCTCTATATTTGACTAAAATTACAAAACGGTCATTTGGTCAAATTAAATCTATCATATCGTTCCCTTGATCGCAACCCATTTTTAATTCTGTTAACGATCTACTCAAAAAAAGTCCTTTCCGCTGCGGCGGAAAGGACCATTTGCATGCGGAATGCCGCAGGACCTTTACAAGGAGACGATAGAAGATCGCTTCTGCACAACCATTAAAGCGGAGCCTTTACGTTAATGACATGTCCACTCGCTCCAAGGCAGTTGTCAGACTTCAAGGCTTTCCTTGCTTTGCAGCGCGATTCCTTCAATACCAGCTTCCTTAAGATTGGCGCAGAAAGCCTCCACATCCTGTTCGATTGCAGGGAATGTATTGTAATGCAGCGGCAGTACTTTTGGCGCTCCCACCCATTTGGCCGCAATCAAGGCATCCTCCGGCCCCATTGTGAAGAAATCGCCGATCGGCAGGGCCGCAATATCAATGTTATTGAGCTCACCGATAATTTTCATATCACCGAATAGAGCAGTATCTCCGGCATGATAGAGCGTCTTACCGCCCATTGTCAATAAAATACCGGCCGGTTCGCCTCCGTAAATCACTTTATCGTCTACGGTCAACGAAGAGCTATGGAATGCTAGCGTATATTTGACTTTAATACCCTCTAATTGATGCGAGCCTCCGATATTCATGCCGACTGTCTTAACGCCCTGCTCCATACAATAATTGGCAAGCTCAACAGGCGCAACAACGGGACAGTCATTAGCTTTGGCAATCCCAATCGTATCGCCAAAATGATCGTTATGCGCATGTGTCAGCAGTACGGCATCCACTCGAATATCAGCCGGTTTGACTTCGGAATTAGGGTTTCCGGTCAGGAACGGATCAATAATGACGGATTTGCCTTCCGCTTCCACCAGCAGTGCAGAATGTCCGAGATACGTAATTTTCATAAACGAAATGCCCCTTTCGCGTTCGAATTGGCCTGCATCAATCGACAAGACTGATTTGGACGTAGAGGTCCCGTCTTTGCAGAAATAAGATATAAACGCCTTTCCCTTATTATAACTTGTGAAAGTATGTATACCAAATTCGCAATCGATTCTTTTGAGCAGCCGCTGCCGAGTTTGAGTTTCGTTTAGAAATTTTATTTGAAGAAAGTATGATGTCCAATCTTCTTAACTGGGGTGCGCGTATTCGGAACTGTCATATCGGTCGCGATTTCCAAGGACACGAAATAGTACGTATCATCCGGCACTTCCTTTCGGCCATTCAGCGCTTCTGCTGCGGCTTTGATGGAATCTTCGGAAGGTACGACGCGATCGAAACGGCCGTTCTGCACGGGAGAAAACTGGTATCTCTGATAAATAACGTTTCGAATAGTATCGGGATAATTGGCGGACCGAAGCCGATTCAGGACAACGTTGGCGACAGCCACTTTGCCTGCGTAAGGTTCGCCTTCCGCTTCTGCCATGACGATTCTTTGCAGCAAAAGCAGGTCTTCGTTAGACAGTGCGTAGGTCCAGGTCGCTTCGGAAGCTTGATCCTGGCTGAGCAGCGCTGTTTTTGTGAAGAACAATTGTTTTGGGGGAGTTAGAGATGACACTGCCGCTTCCTTGATGGCTGCCGTTTTGACTGTAACCGAATGGTCGGCATTGTCATCGGCTGTTGCCACGGCTGCAGGCTTTTGAGTAGAAACAGAGACGGTTTCAACTGTTTCTTCGGTATTTTTCTGCTTCTGTGCATTCTTCGAATTTTGGATGTCTTTCTGTTTATCGGAGTCTTGCGAAGCATCTGTAGTCTGATTCGTTTTCGAAGAGGCCACTTTCTCCTTGTCGGATGTATTTTCGGACACGGTCTTTTCTTTAGTGGCGGACGGACTGTTTTCCTGCTGCTTCTCTGTCAAAGATTTGGCTGTCTGCTCTTCTTTCGATTCTTCTTTTATTTCTGCTGTTGTTTCTGCTTTCGATTTTTCTGTCGACGTCAAAGAAGCTGTCTTCAGCGTAAATTCGGGATGTAAGACTCCATCAAAAGCGACATCGGTCAATTCGCAGGCCCCCATGCCAACGCTTGCCGATTCCCCATTAGACGGACGAACGTCGTTTGACGCCCATACAGTCCCTGCACAAATGAAAATCAAGATCACACCGATCAGCAGTACGACCCAACGATTAGTTTTAAGTTGTTCCATAAATATCCTCCTAGCTCTCGGCATACTCCCTTCCTATGTAACCGTTCCAAAACGGTTTGAATCCGCTTTTTGCCGAAAGCATGTTCGCGTTTTTTGGTAATTTTAATATCAGGAAGAGGTCTTCTAAAAAATGCACAAACGCAATTATAACGCAATCTTCGAACTTTTTCACCTTTTTTCATGAAACTATCATTGTCATGAGGCTTTTCATAGATTGTCAAAACCATATTTCAACTACTTATTTTTCTTGTATATTTGTTCAAATTTCAGCATAACGACGGGGTTTTCCTCTCTAACTCATTAGCTGTTCGAGTCATTCAAAAAACCCAAAATAAAAAAAGATCCGTGGCTTCTCTCTTTTCTTTCTCAATCCTTTTTTCAACTTAAAACATTCTGTTACCTAACTTCTTCACCTTTTATTTTCAGGTTTTAACATTGCACATTTTGGATTCATTTGTAAAAGTAATTTCCAATTTTTTTAGAAAAACATCACCGATTTATTTTCTTTATTCGTCATCCATAGCAAAAGATTTTGCGAAGGTTATAATAGAAGGGAGAAAATCGAGAGGAGCTCCTGGATGAATGAACAAGCGGAAGACCTGCAGCTGATTCGGCGAATCGCCGATCGGGATGCAGGAGCACTCGAACATCTATACGACATCTACGAGCGGCCCGTGTATGCTTTTGCTTACCGGCTGCTGAACGACGCGATGGCAGCCGAAGAAGCAGTACAGGAGCTGTTCTTGCGCATCTGGAACAATGCGGAACGATATGATTCTTCCCACGGCAAGCTTTCGACCTGGATGTTTGCGCTGGCGCGCAACATTTCGATCGACATGCTCCGGCGGCGCAATGCAAGAGCAGCGGCCGTCCCTGTGGAAGACGAACAGCTGAATACCGTAATCGACGAAACATCAGATACAGAGCTGGCTGTGGAACGAACTCTGGAAGGGGAACAGATTCGATCCGCGCTGGATCAGCTTGGCGAAGAACAACAGCAGGTCATCGACCTGATTTACTATAAGGGATTGACGCAGCAGGAAGTATCAGATCGCTGCGCCATCCCGCTTGGAACAGTTAAGAGCCGTGTCAGACTGGCCTTGAAACAGCTGCATAAGCGGCTGTCGGGAATGGAAAGGGGGGAATCGAGAGTATGAATGAACGCAAGGAATCCATGATGGATTGGGCCGAACTTTATGTGCTCGGCGGACTGAACGAAGCGGAAACGGCCGAGTACGAAGCCTACCTGCAGCATAATGCCGAAGAGCAGCGGCGTGTGGCCGAACTGCGCGATACGGTAGGCATGCTGGCCTTGGCTGCCAAGCCGGCTGCCCCCCCTGCAGGAATGAAGGGAAGAATTCTGGGGAACATTCTGGGCACAGGTACGGTGTCCAATTCAGACCGAACAGAAACGGTCGTCGAACAGACAGACGCCGACGTTCGGAGCAGCAGTCGTCATGAAGATCGAACAAGATCCGAACATGAGACGGAAATTCAGCTTGAACAAGCTCGACAGGGAATCGAAGCCGGAGAAGCTCGGAGAGCGGCAGAAGTTCGCACCGGAAGCGGCAGTCTGCTTGCAGCGGATGTGTCCGGCAAAGCACAGCATGCCAAAGAGCAAAAGACAAATGCTCCTCAAGCGCCGGAACAAGAGATCCCTTCCGTTGGGATAGACGAACGTGCCGGACGCAAAAACGTACAGACCGATCCTGTAGAGGAAGCGCAAACGTCACGGAAGGCAGCCCGTGCGCGCAGCGGACGCAGCCTGTGGGCAGGCGCAGCCGCGATTATGGCAGCGGCTGCTGTACTGCTGGGCATCTATTCGGCTCAGCTGCGCGGAGAATTGAATGACATGCGCACGAACCTTACAGCGATGGAACAGCGAACGTCGGACATGGAACGGCAGCTCGCCATGTCGACACAGCCTGCTGTAGGTGCTCAGGTTGCGCGTACCGTTCCGCTGGTCGGCAGCGAGAATGCTCCGCAGGCTTCGGGCATGGCCGCTATGGTGCAGGACGATACCGGTACGCGTCTAGTTGTACAGGCCGAGGATCTGCCAGCACTCAGCGGCAGCGAGGCCTATCAGGTCTGGTTAATCAAGGACGGACAGCCGATCAATGCAGGTACGTTCCAATCCGGCAGCGGAAATGGTGCACTTACGTATACCATGCAGCCGGACGATTACGACATGGTAGCCATTACATTGGAACCGGATGCCCAAGGTGATCAGCCGCGTGGACAAATGCTGTTGACAGCTGCACTGAACGGCTGAGTCTTTTAAAACAAATATTCGGCTACATGATATAAAGTACATGCAGCAGATTCATTAGATCAACTAAACCCCGGGACTCCTTCGCCTTCTGGCTTGGGAATCCCGGGGTCTTCAATTTGATCATTTTCCATTTTTTATAATAAATTGATGAATATCATTTTATAGCATGTTAGAGTCGAATCGCAGCGCATGCAGGCTGCAGAGAGGATAACAGTAAATGAAAATCGCATTTGAGCTTGAAACCATGTCTCCCGTCCGGATCGCTTATGTACGAAAAAAAGGAGCTTACGGCCCGGGTAATCAGCAGGCGATGCAGCAGCTAAAAGACTGGGCGCGTAATCATCATCTACTAAATGAAGAAGCGATCATTCTGGGTATTCCGCAGGATGATCCGCGAATCACTCCCTCAGAGGAATGCCGGTATGACGCCTGTATCGTGACCGATCAGAAGATCGGATCGGAAGACCCCGTCCGTGAAGGAGCTTTTGAAGGTGGAGTCTATGCAGTATTCTGCATCCCTCATACGGCTGAAGCTGTACAAACGGCCTGGTCGGCTGTATTTCCGGCGCTGCAAAAAGCCGGCTATCGTGTAGACGATAAGCCGGCTGTCGAACGTTACAAAGGTATCCTTCTGCAAAACGGATGGTGCGAGCTGTGCGTGCCGATTGCCGCTGCACAAAATAGAGAGCAATTTGTGGAAGCAGCGTCTCCCGCGCCTGCAGAGCGAACAAACATAACCGTCTGACTAAAGGGACTGGACTGGTTTGGACTGGTTTAGATGGGATCGACCCGCCGTTCAGCTTACGTGCCACTGCCGCCGAACGGAAATTCCGCAATCCGCTCGTACATCGGACGCTGGTGCATATGCGTCCGGTACAGCACCGCCCGGTCTACGGTACCGGCGGATAGTACCGGAGCCGTCTTGAGCAGCGCCGGCTCAAAAGGACGCTGGCCCGCCGCATATTTGCGGGCCAGCGTCAAATGCGCTCGGAAGCTGCGCTTCTCCGGCGCGAATCCCAGCGGCGCCAGCGCCGACTCGGCCGCCGCAGCCAGGCGCTCAAGTGCCGCCGAGCCCTCCTCCGGCTCGGCGAACAGCACTCGCGGCGCTTCCGGCAGCCCAAAGGTGCCTGCGCCGTCCAAGGTCATCGCGAACGGTGTCTCGCCCAAGAACGCTTCCCGCAGTGCGGATTCGACTGCCGGAATATCTTCCTGCTCCACATCGCCCAGAAACTTTAGCGTAAAATGGTAATCCCGCGGATCTGTCCAGCGGCGAAAAGTCTCGACGCCGAAAGCCGACTTCGCCCATACTGCGAGTGCATCAGCCGCTTCTTCTCCGATCGGTACGGCCGCGAAAATCCGCGGCCGGATTTCTTTGCCCGGACCGTCTCCCTGCCGGTCCGTTTGCTTCTTCGCCGGCTTTCCTTCATTATATCTTTCGTTTGGCTCAGAGGAATTAAGCTGCACGGCGTCCCCTCCTTTTCCCAAGTGATGCTTTTCTAACCGAAACTTTTCTTCTAACTGAAGCTTTTCTAACTAAAACCCCTCTGATTGAATCTCCTCTAACAGGTTCAACTCCCTTTCCGGGTATCTACTCGCCGTACACCTAACTCTACTAAGTCCCTTCGCTCGCCTGTTGGCTTTTTCTCGGCCCAGACTTGCCTTCTCTCAGCGTCGCGTTCACTTCGCCTCCAACGATAATGATAATGGAGCTGAGGTACAACCAGGTCAGCAGGATGATGATACCACCAAGGCTACCGTATGTTCTGGAGAAATTGCCGAAGTTATTCACGTAGAACGAGAACAACAGCGAAGTGAGAATCCAACCTATAGTGGCAAATATCGCTCCCGGTACGGCCTCCCTAAGCCGAATCTTCCGATTGGGCGCAATCCAATATAGAGCTGTAAAGACCGCAATCAGGACGATCAGCGGAATACTGTACTGCAGTAGTCCCCAAATCCGATCAAAGCCTGACGGGTTATCGAGCAGAATTTTGACCTGGCTTCCGATCCAACTTCCCAATACGAGCAGCAGCAAACTGACGATTAACACAACGCCAAGCACCAATGTGGACAACAGCGATACAAGTCGAACCTGCCAGAACTTGCGATTCTCTTCCACGTCGTAGGCTTTATTCAAACCTCTGATAACGGCATTAATTCCTCGAGAGGCCGTCCAGAGCGTCGCTATCATACCGATTGACAGCAGCGCTCCGCTGCCTTGAACGACTTCGCTGAGAATACTCTCCACTGTCTCCATAGCCGCAGCAGGTACGACTTCGCGTGCCAAATTCATCATTTGATCAATCGAGAGATTAATATACCCAATCAGCGTAACCAGAAAAATGAGAAACGGGAAAAAAGACAACAGCAAATAATAAGCGAGCTGAGCTCCAATTCCAGTGACCTCGTCGTCACGAATGCGCACATACAGACGATATCCGAAATCCAGGGCGTACATTGCGTATTTTCCGATCATAGTGTCTCCTTTCAAACGGTTTAACCAACAGCCTTACTCCCTTGCCTACTGGTACTATACCCGTTTTCCGCTTACATTTCGCGTCATCAGAGTGCCAGGAAGATTTATATGCCGAACTTTGCTACGATGGAAGGGTAGATTTTCCGAACCCGAAGGAGGAGTATCCCAATATGCCGACGATTCTGACGCTGTATGAAATTCCAGAGGAATACGCGAAGCAAATCCGAGAGATCGCACCGGATTACGAACTGAAAAGCGTACCAGTTAAGGAAGTAACTCCCGAGCAGATCCGTGAAGCTGACATTTTGGTCGGTTGGAACCGAAAAATGGAGCAAGCAGCCCTAGAAAGCGACAACTTAAAATGGATACAGTCATGGTCCGCAGGTGTGGATTACTTCCCGATGGATCAATTGGAAGAAAAAAAAGTGCTGCTGACTAACGCCGGCGGCGTGCACGCTATCCCGATATCCGAGCATATTTTTGCCGTTCTGCTGGCCATGTCCCGCAATCTGCATGGCAACATACGCAGCCAGGTCCATGGAAAATGGGATAAAGGCGGCCTCTACGGTGAAATTTCAGGTCTGACAATGGCGATTGTAGGTACAGGCCATATCGGACGGGCGACAGCCAGGATTGCTAAAGCATTCGGTATGCATACGATCGGTGTCCGCCATTCCGGCGATCCGGAAGAGCATATCGACGACATGTACAAGACCGACGGAATCGAGCAAGCTTTCTCCAAAGCCGATGTGGTCGTCAATATTTTGCCGCTGACGGACGAAACCCACCACTTCTTCAACAAAGACAGCTTTGGTTACATGAAAAAAGGAACCGTATTTATCAACGTGGGCCGCGGGCCGAGTGTCGATACGGATGCCTTGATCGAAGCACTCGATTCCGGCAAACTTTCCAGTGCGGCACTCGATGTATTTGAAAAAGAACCTCTGCCGGAAGATCACCCGTTGTGGAAACGCGAAGATGTAATTATCACACCTCATGCGGCAGGCAATACCGATCACTACGATGTTCGCGCTGCGGAAATTTTTGTCGATAACTTGAAAGCTTTTGTAAAAGGCGAAACGCTTCCTCGAAATTTGGTCGATTATTCGCGTAAATATTGATACTGATCGCACCTTAAGGAAGATGACTGCACCCTACATTTGCTCACTTTTTACAGAAAGAAATTCAGATGTATATTATAGTAGAAAAAAGTATGGAACCCGGGTTAAGAGCGCCGGGTTTCATACTTTTTTTATGTATTTCGAACTTTTTGTTCCTGCAGCTTTTCTACGCTCCGGCGGCGTTCCTTCGTGCTTGAAACAACCCGCGGATCGCTTCCCAGTTGGTCAGCAGTACACCGGCCAGTACAATAAGCGAGCCGATTGCCGCATTCCAATGCAGCGGCTCACCATATAACCAGGCACCGAGTGCGAGTGCAATAAATGGCGAAACATACAGCCACGTAGTCGGAAATACAGGATGAGTACGGGAGACAAGCCAGTAGAACAAAGTATGTCCGGCCATCGAACCGATCAGCGTCAGGTAGAGCAGCGACAGCAGCGCTTGTGAAAAATCCGTAATCCCAGCATGGTTATGCTCTGTCAGCAGCGACAGCAGAAGCAGCAGCCAACCGCCATGCATCATCTGAGCCGCATTGAGTGCAGTAGGCGAAGCATCCGGCAGACGGATCATCGCATGTTTGGCCAGCAGTGCTCCACTCGCATAGCCAATCTCTCCCGCCACAACGACCAGACCTGCGATCAACCACATTCTGCCCTGCCCACCTTCGCTTCCCGGTAGAAGCAGCAGTGCCACACCAGCCGTTCCGATCAATGTGCCGGTCAGCGCCAGCTTGGAAATACGAATACCTGATACGCCTGCCTGCAGCAGCAGAACAAAGGCCGGCCCGGTAGCTGACAGCACTGAAGCAAGCCCCGATGAAATATATTGTTCTGCCCAATACAATGCCGCGAATGTGCAAAATGTCAGGCCAAACCCGGTCAGCAGCGTTTCTCTATGCAGAAGCAAAGAGAAGCTGCGCTTACGCAGAGCAGTCAGCCCTAACATCATCAGCAGACCGGCGGCAAAAAATCGTAAGCCTGCTCCGAAAAAGGGAGGTAGACCGGCCTCGACTCCCAGCTTGATCGCCAAAAAAGTCGTTCCAAAAATCAAACACATTATCAAATAGCCGATTAGATTCATTGTTCTGCCTCCTTTGTTTGCCTTATTGTAAAAGAAGAGGCTTAGAACAAATAAACGAAAACAGAACAGATTGTCTTTCATCCTACAGCAAAATGGGCTATGATGACGATATCTTAAATAAACGGACTATCTTAATCGGAAGACAAGGGAAAAATCTTCGATCCGGCGAAACCGGAAGCAGGGAGAAGCGCTTATGGGACACAATTATTCCATTGACTCAAATAGAAGGGGCCGGGCAGGCAGTCCCGGAAGCACCGCAGCGCGTACAGGAGATGCTGCACAAGCACCGGGCGGATTCTTCCCGCCGCTGGCCACTTCAACCGCCTTGGCGGCTGAGCTGCGCATACGTATTGCGCGCGGAGACTGGATTGAAGGCGAGAAGATGCCTTCGGTACGCCGTCTTTCGGAGGATACCGGCCTGCATCGACTAACCGTATATAAAGCCTATGGCTTGCTCAAGGAAGAAGGGCTGATCGAATCCCGAGAAAAATCTGGTTATTATCTGACCGTATCCCGCCAGCCTGTAGAAACCGGCTTCGGCAGCATCCGTAGACCGCGCACTGCCGCAGGCAGCAATCAGGAACCGGCAGACACGGAACCTGTTCTGCCTGCCCTGCTTGGCGAGCTGCACAGCGTTGACTGCCGCTATCAATTTTCGCAGGCGCTGATCGATCCGCTGCTGCTCCCTAATTCGTACTTGGCTGAAGAAGCCAAACGGGTATTTGACCTGTATCCACGAGTACTCGGCACCTATGCCCCGCTGCAGGGAGACGAGGAACTGCTGGTTGCGCTGCGCCGTTATCTATCTGAGACATGCAGCTTCGTACCGGAAGGACAAGAGCTGCTTGTAACAGGGGGCGCTCAGGAAGCCATTCATCTTGTATGTGAAGCACTTGTCCGCCCAGGTGATGCCGTGCTGATTGAACAGCCAAGCTACAGCATTGCCATTGAGGTTTTCAAGCATCGTAATGCCCGTCTTGTGCCTGTCGACCTCCATCCGGACGGATACCGGCTGGATGAATTGGAGGCGCTGATGCGCCGTCATCGACCGGTACTGTTCTACCTGAACCCAACTTTCCACAATCCGACCGGCAGGTGCGTACCAGCCGAACAGCGCAAGCATCTTACCGATCTAGCAGAAAAGTATGGCTGTATTCTGGTTGAAGATGATGCGTTTCGTGATGTTTATTTCGGCTCGCCTCCTCCCCCGCCGGTATACGGCTACGATACGGCCGGCAATACGATTTATGTACGCAGTTTCAGCAAATACATTTTTCCCGGCCTGCGTATCGGCTGCCTTGCTGCCCGATCGGATCTGATGCGTCGTCTGCTGACTGCCAAAGCGCGTAGTATAGGCGGAACGCCGCTGCTGAACCAGAAAGTGTTCACCCATCACTTCCAGTCAGAACGCTCGCGTCGTCATCTGCATAAGCTGCGTACTGCGCTTCAACTGCGCAAAGAAGCAATGGAAACGGCACTGGAAGGATCAGGATGGAACTGGCACTCGCCTTCAGGCGGACTAAGCCTATGGATCGAGCTGCCCGAAGGCATCGATTCGTCGAGACTGTTGGCCGACGCGCTGGCGGGAGGTCCGAATAACGATGAAACGGTCTCGTTCGTTCCCGGAACGTTCTTCGATCCTTTGGGCCGTCCGGACCGCCATATCCGGCTCAGCTATTCGCTGCTGAACGAACGGCGTATTGCGGAAGGCGTAGCGCTGCTGCGCGAGTATGCAGAGCGGCAGCTTGGTCAATGAGCGGAATGGAATCGAGTCCGCATCGGCAAATAAAGCCAAAAACCAGCCAATAGTGTTATGAGGATTCATGGGATGTTATGACAAAAAGCCTGCCTAAGCGAAGGTTCTACTCCTTCACTCTGGCAGGCTTTTCCCTGTCTTTTCCTTATCCCTATCTTTTCCTTACCCTTATCTTTGCCGTATCCTTTTCCATCTTTGGATTCGGTTCTGTCTTAGGGGTATGGCTGTCCGTCTGCAGAATGTACCCGACCGTATTCCCGGATCGGCTTCTACAAGACGCCTACCCAGATTTATTGCTGTCCGCCCAATCCTGCGGCTTCCGCGATCAGACGGAAAGACTCCAGACGATCCTCATATTCCATAACCGGGGAGACGACCATAATTTCATCCGCATTGTAAGCGTCCCCGATCTCCAGCAGCCGCTCGCGTACCCTAGACACATCACCGACAACGAGCGACATGCGATCGTCTTTTCCCTTCAGATCGGGACGTCCGACCGACGATTCCGGGAACTGCGCCCGGAATTTTTCGGCCAGCGTCAACGCGTTGCTGTCAGTCTTCGCGCAAATCGCGTGAATAGCAACCATGACATGTGGTTTCTCACGGGCCGGTGAAGGTGAGAACGCTTCGCGATACGCATTCACGATCTCCGGGCCGTCGCTCGAGCTCATAAATTGTCCGAATGCATAATAAGCTCCGCAGGACGCAGCCATCCCCGCACTCTTGGTGTTTGTGCCGAGCAGCCACAGCTCGGGTGGCTGTGTCGGTTCCGGTCGCGCTCTTACGGACTCGCCGTCATAACGATAACTTCCATTCATCAGTTGGCACAGCTGAGTGACTTTCTCCGGCATTTCGCCTACATGAGCAAGAAAGTTGCCGCTGAGCGCCATCGTCGTATGCGCGTCTCCGCCCGGCGCCCGGCCAACGCCAAGATCAATGCGACCCGGGTAGAGAGCCGACAGCAGATTGAAGCATTCCGCTACCTTGAGCGGACTGTAATGCGGCAGCAGCACGGCTCCAGCGCCGATACGAATACGGTTTGTGCGCGCGCCAATGTGAGCCAGCATCACTTCGGGTGCTGTACAGGCCAACGATTCCATTCCGTGGTGTTCGGACAACCAATAACGTCCGTAACCCCACTCTTCGGCGCTGGCTGCCAGCTTCGCCGACTGGCTTAACGCTTCTTCGTCCGAGACTCCGCCGAGCCGAGGCGACATATCCAGAATTCCCAATGCCAATTTTGTCATCATGCCTTACCCCTTCCCTGACGGCCGCCCGCTTCCGGTCTGCCGCCGGTCTCCCTTGCTGTCCGATCAATCGGGCTGCGCAAACCGCAGATTCCGACTCGATCCGTGCATCCCGCTTTCTCTATTTAACCCGATTCTGTATGCACCTATCTTCTAGTTGCCCGCGGCTCCGTTTATCCTCTTGTTTCTTTTGACGTCTGCTTTTTCTTTTTGTTGCGCTTCTTAATACTTTCTGCCCCGCATAAACTCAATCGATATCATAAATGGAACCGACTTTCAGTCCGTAAAGCTCATTATAGATTTTCTCTGCAAACATATCCGTCATGCCCGCGATGTAGTCAATGACCATACGCTCCCATGTCCATACCGGTGTCTCCTGCCGCTGATCCCGTTCAAAGCGTTGAATCCAGTCGCCGGGGATAATCGAGATTGCCGTTTTCGGATCAACGAATGCATCCCACAGCCGCCGGATAATCCACTCGCTGCGCTTTTGCAGACGCTGCACACGCAGATCGCGAATCATCGTGACCCAGGCGAAACTTTTAAGCACGCTCACAGTCCGCAGCATATCGTCATTTTCCGCACCGTCTTTCACAAACGTAACTTTTTTCCAATTTCCGTCGTCTATTACGCCCAAACTGCTGACGAAATGATTTACCCAGTAAGCCTTCACTTCGCGGCGTGTTCGAGAAAAGTCGCGGTCGCAGACCGGCCATTTCATATTCCAGACCCGGAGATAGTCGTCCAGCACCGCGCTGACCTTCATGCTGATCGCTTCACGGCCCATCCCCTGCCATACCCGGTCTTCAAGCGTCTGGATTTTCTCGATAATCAGCCGGTGGGTGCCTTCGTCATGCATGAAATGTTCGTGCACTTCGATCTTGCCTGCTTTGATACCGTCTTCCAGATCGTGCGCGGAATACGCAATATCGTCGCATAGATCCATGAGCTGCGCTTCCAGCGTCGTCCGGCGTTCCGGAATACGCCATTCTTTGCGGATTTCCGAAATGTAGTTCCATTCATTGCGATACATTCCCTTTTTATTTTCAAGCCCGGAGAAGGGATACTTGTTAATACCCAGCAGCACCGCGTCGGACAGATTAAGCCCGTCGAGATTTTCCCGCTTCTCCAAAAACATCATTAACCGAAAATTATGTGCGTTGCCCTCGAAATGTTCATACCGGTATCGCATTTCGCTGTGTTTTTCCCTTTTTTGCTCAGCGGATTCCTTTTTACCTCGGAGTGCCTTGCGGGTGCGTTCCTCAATCAGCTGCTCCAAAATGTCGGCCAGAACCTCTTCGCCTTTGTGCCCGAACGGCGGATGACCGAAATCGTGTGCAATCGATGCGCATTCCACAACTTCCGGATCAAGTACCAGCCCAGGACTGTCCGCGCGTTCAAGCGTGATTTCCGGGTATTGGAACACAAGGTTTTTCGCCGCCTGCCGCGCAATCTGTGCCACTTCAAGCGAATGCGTAAGCCGTGTCCGGTAGTAATCTCCCGTACCCGCGCCGAATACCTGCGACTTGCCCTGCAGTCTGCGGAACGTCGGGGAATGGATCAGCCTTGAATAGTCGCGCTCAAACGAAGAACGCGAAGCTTCGTGTTTATCTTCGGCATGCTGCCGGTGTTCTCTTTTTTCAGTCAAACTCATGTCGGTCCAGCCTCGCCCTCTCTGTCTGTTGAATCGGTTGGAGTCGATTATACCCGTTTTACCCTTTGCATAAAAGAGGTTGGGCATCCGCTTTTTATTATATCAGAGAGCGCGGTGCGAGAGTCTTGTGAATGACAAAAAAACCCGACGCTCCGGTTGTTAACCGGAAGTCGGGTTTTTACTGAAGCACTGTGCAATAAAACGGACTTCTATATTAGGCTTACTCAGAAACATTGTTTGGATTCTCCTTTCTCGGCTCTGAGACTTTTGCACATCTATTAGAAGATGGTCGTTTAGTCACTTCCTTTATTTGATCCGTTTTGTTCGTCTCCTCATCCCATTTATCCGCTTGATCGTTTTTATCCGACTTTTGGTTATCTGTTAACTCTTGCTTGGCATCCAGTATCTCCGTCCATCCCTCTATAGGATACGATTTTGATTGAAAAATTCTTACTATACTGTGCAGAATCTCAGGCATGGGGACACCTATTTTGCTCATATTTCCGATGATAGACAGAAGTTCGTTCGCCAAGTAGAAAAAAACAACTGCATCGCGAAAAATGTGCAGATCTCCTAATACTTCATCGATCATGTGTGCAATAGCTACAACCGCGAATATTGCAACCTTGCGCATGAGACCGACAAAGCAAATTCGGGTGCGAAGCTTGCCCCGTACCCATGCCGCTGCTCCTTCCGCCGCCCAATCAACGCTTGCCATTACCAGCAGTAATCCGATTAACATGTTTCATCCTCCTATTAGGCAGCCCTTACGGCTCCATCATCATTTTCGAACAAAAAATCTTCATGAATTATCATGAAGACCGGACTGTACAGCAAGCTTCTTTCTTCTAGTTCATGCCCCTTAATCCAAATTTCTCAAATCAAATCGATTTAAGTTCTTTTTCCATTCCTCCTTTCTCGGCTGTCTATAAAATACTTTTTCGGGAAGCTGTCTGAGAGTAGTTTCTGCCGCCAAACGCATGATAAAGACCGCTGCACGGCTTTGCAAAGCCGCAGCGGTCTTTTAGCAATCTTCAGCTTCTTTGATTTTTTTGCTGTGAGCCTTTCGCTCAGCTTCCCGATGATCTAATCTTAATTCATTTCCCTCCAACTGAAGATGGAGAAGTGTCAGATTTGCGTCTGATGAATGAAGAAAAAAAGACGAAGCTGGGCCGTTAAAGAAGGAAATAGTACAGGGTATCACATCTGCAGATCAATTAATCCTACCCTGCCTTTGATTTCTCTTACAATTGTTTATTGTCAATACGCTTGCCCTATGCTACTATATAGTGTATGTGATTATTGATTATTTTAAGAAGGAGTTGAAAATAGATGAAACAAGGAATCCACCCGGATTACCAGCCAGTGGTATTCATGGACACGAGCACAGGACACCAGTTCCTGAGCGCTTCGACTCGTAAATCCAACGAAACCGTTGCTTGGGAAGACGGCAACACGTATCCGCTGATCAAAGTGGAAATTAGTTCCGATTCGCACCCATTCTTCACCGGCAAACAGAAGATCCTCGATGCCGGCGGTCAAGTTGAACGCTTCAAAAAGAAATACAACATGTAAGATTAAGTTCGCGCAAGCGGACTTCTACAACCAGGCAGCGGAATTTTCCGACGCCTGTTTTTTTTACTCTTTTGACATAAAGAAAAGGCTGTGAATCCCTAAGGGGTTCACAGCCTTTTCTTTATGTTTTTATACTTCTTTGTTTTTTATACTTCCTTGTCTCTATACTTTGAAAGTGTTTCGCGCGATACGCAGCAGCCATGTTTTTATTGAGGCTTCTCTTCTAAATTTCGTTAAGGAGCGCAATGCCTTTACAAATGTCTCCTGCGTCGATCGTCGGCCGAATGGCGGCTGCCCGTCATAAAGAACAGATACTTCCATACCTCTCCCAATGTTCACGCACTACCGTATCCGGATCGACTCCTTCCATGCGTTCATCTGGATGCTCCAAGTTCTTATCCATCTCCTTCACCCCTCTATATCTAAATAGACAAGGCTACCTCCCTATAGTTCCCTTTTATTAAAAAATAAATATCATGCCCGCCGTTCTTCTTTCATTCGTCCCGTCCCGGTCCCTTTTGCCAGCAGCTCCTCCAGCTTAAGCATTTCCATAGCTGCCAGCGTCAATGCCATTTTGTAAAAAGCGCTTGTGCGCACTTTGACGTAAGTGTCTTTGCTGATCGGCGGGTCGAAGATATGATTGTAGACTTTATAGTCAAATACATCGTCCTGCTTCATATAGCGCTCATGCATCAGCAGACGTTCCCGATCATTCAGTCGTTCGACAATCCGCTCGATCCGTTCGCAATAGGCGGCACGTGCGGCGGGCATATCGACATTGTAAATGGCTGCAGCGGCGGTAGAGTCACTGGTCGTTCCGGTAAATCCGGAAGGAACTTCACTGTAGGAAGAGGTCACTCTCGACTCTCTTTCCTCAAACGTAATCGTCTTGTAAATGCGATACTTCTCCATAGCTCCTTCAATGGCAGTCTGCGTTTTCCGACGATCGAGCTTTGGCAGATTCAATGCAGCATTCATGATCATCTCTCCTTTTTATTGTCTTTTGGCAATAAATGAAGCGGATAATTCCTGTTATTTTATGGATGTGTTCGCATCTTGTTCGTATTCTTGTTTTAACCTTACCATATCTTTTCCAAACTCGTAAAGAGACATTTTGGCGTTTTCTTCCACCGTCCCGAGTTAAACGTTGATCCTGCAGCGTTTCCGCCTTTTGGCAATATTTTTGCTCTGTGCATTTACCCGGCAGTCAATATTGGGTATATTAAGAAGAGATGGAGCGCCGCAGCGGCGGCCGGCTAAATTGAAGAAGCGAGGAAGGATGCGCACATGGAAAACCGGTTCGGCAGTTATTTAAGACAGGTTCGCGAACGCAAAGGTTGGAGCATTAACCGACTGGCCGGAGCGGCGGGTGTTAGTACATCGCAGATCTCCCGCATCGAGCACGGCCTCCGGGGAGTTCCCAAACCGCAGACGATTACCAAGATTGCTCATGCGCTCGGCGTTCCCTATGAAGAGATGATGAACGAAGCCGGCTATCTGTCCGATTCCAACGAAGGATCGGTACCGGAGTGGGCCAGCTCGCGCGACAAACGGGATTTCAAGAAAATGTTGGAAGAAGACGGGGAATTGATGTTCGACGGTATTCCTCTGGACAAGGAAGATAAGCAGCGCATTAAGGACGTGCTAACCGGGTTGTTCTGGGAAGCCAAGCAGATGAACAAGCGCAGAAGCTGATGCGTTAACCCGAACTGCTGAAATGAAAAGATCAAATATTCAACGCGGTTAACGTACCAAAACTTTCCGCCGAAAAGGAGGGCTCGGACGGTGGATCACATCAACAAACTCGTAACCCGCCTCATTCGCAAGACCCATACGACCGATCCGTTCGCCATGGCGGAAGCGCTTGGCATCCACATTCGCTATATGGATCTTGGCAAATCGACCAAAGGGCTTTATTATCGAAAACTTCGCCGCCGCTTTATCGTAATCAACGAGCGGCTGCCGGAAGAATGGCGAAATTTTGTGTGTGCACACGAACTTGGACACGATCGCCTGCACAAAGGCGTCAACCGCTTTTTTATTGAAGAACATTCATTTTTCAGTGCAGGCAAATTGGAACGGCAGGCCAATCGGTTTGCCATGCTGCTGCTGACAAGCCATACGGAGCCGATTCCGGGCGAACCTTTCGAGCGTTTTTTACTGCGCAGCGGAATTCCGGCAGAATGTGTTTATTTTTTTGCCCAATGATCGAACATACGTTCCAATTTATTGGGTCAAATTAACTATTTCCATTTTTTTATATAAAAAGGGTAACATATGTAGGGTTTTACATCGATAATAGAATAGACAGCTTAAGCTTATCCGGCTGTACAATCTTATCTACTGAAGGAGAAGATTATGATTCGACAAAGAAATGTGATGCGTACCCTGGCCGTTCTGCTGATGATTGCTTCAATTGCTTTCCCGGCGAACGTGTTTGCCGCTGCGGGAGACGTCACCTCGATCTCGTTTGACGATGCATCGAAAAGAGAATTGATTATCGGTCAATCGGCGAAGCAGCTGAAGGTATATGCCACCATTGAAGGTTCGACCTCTAAGAAGGATGTAACAGCCGCAGCGAACTGGACTTCTTCCGATGAAGATGTTGCGCAAGTTGTCAAAGGTCTCGTAACACCGAAGTCCAGCGGAGATGCGATCATTACCGCCATTTACGAAGATGCGATTGCCACGGTTGAAGTTTCGGCTTCCTATCCGTACACCAAACTTGCCCTTGAACCGACCAAAAGCGGTACATATAAATTGGGCGATTCCGAGAAAGACCTGAAGATCACGGCCAAGATTACCGGCGGCGAAGAAAAAGACGCCGTTACGGATGTCTCCTCCCTGGCGACCTGGACCAGCTCCAGCGCATCGGTATTGACGGTTGAAGCCGGACAAATCACGCTGGTCGGCAAAGGAACCTCCACAATCACAGCCAAATACAAAGGTCAGACGGCCACGTTCAAAGCGACTGTCGAGCCTCCTTACTCTTCCCTGGAAATCCGGGATGACAAAGGCGCCACTGCCGATCTTGAACTGCTGATCGGAGACGCAATCCAGCTGAAGTCTGTGGCTCCAGCTTCCGGTGGGAGCATTGAGAAAGACATCACAGCCGATGCGACCTGGAGTTCATCCAACGAATCCATTGTTTCTGTCAATAAAGGTGCACTGACCGTCTCTTCTGCCGGCAAAGCGACAATTACCGTACAGCACCTCGGTGTGTCCGCCAAGATAGACGTCTACGTACGGGCACCTTATCAAGCGCTGCTGCTCGTTCCTTCGGAAGAAACAACGCTCTTCTTGGGTGAGACACTTGATCTCAAAGCCGAAGTTCGCGACCGCGCCAATTCTTCGCTGGACGTATCCGATCAGTCCAAATGGACGTCGAGCAGTCTGCTCGCCGCAACAGTGGACGGCGGAAAAGTTACTGCGAAAGCAGTCGGCAGCAGCACAATCAAAGCTGAATACAGCGGTGTTTCCAAAGAAATCAAAGTTAACGTATACCCGTCGCTGAAATCACTCGAATCGGCCAAGACCGAAACGGATCTGTACAAAGGCGAATCGGAAGCTCTGCCAAAGATTAGCGGGATTAAACTTGACAACACCAAGTTTGACCTTAGCAGCGATATGAAATGGACTTCCGGCGACGATGAGATCGTATCGATCGAGAATGGAAAACTGATCGCCAAGTCGGCTGGGACTGTAATACTTACCGCTTCCCTGCCGGATGCCGATGCCGTCAATACCCCTGCGGGTGACGTAAGCGTACGCGGCAAAAGGATCGAACTGAAAGTCACTGTTAATGAAAAAGTACTTCTGCTGCTGGGACCGGATGAAGCTCTCAGCCTTATTATCGGCGAGACCGAATCTCTGCCGACTGTCCAGGCAGTCTGGGAAGACGGCCAAGAGAAAGACATTTCTTCGCTGATCCACTGGACGGTAAGCGGTACGAATGCTGTGATCAAGACGAATGCCGAAGGCGTTCAGGAGATCAAAGCTCTGCGTAAAGGATCCGTAACGCTTAAAGGCACTTATTTGAACAAGTCGATTACCGTTCCGGCGAAGAGTGAACAGAAGATTACGAAGATCGTCGTCGTTCCAACTTCGATCGAACTCAATGTTAAATCCAGCAAAGTGATCAAAGCAACCGGCTTCTACGCGGACGGTTCCAAAGTATCGCTGGGCAGCAAAATGGGTTGGGAATCTTCCAATCCTCAAGTAGCCTCTACCAGTAGAACTTCGGTAAAAGGTCTAGCAGAAGGTACGGCTACGCTCAGCGGCTCTTATCAAGGGATCTCAGTGACGGTCGACGTTAGCGTTGTACCAAAGCTGACCAAGCTTACTGCTGATGAGAAAGCACTTAAGCTCACTCCAGGCAGCAGCAAGACGGTTATCGTAACGGCCGCTTACAATACCGGAGTATCGACAAATGTGACTTCTCAGACGACTTGGACCAGCTCCAAGCCTGCGGTAGCTACCGTATCCGCTTCCGGCCAAATCTTGGCTGCATCTGAAGGCAGAACGACAATCAAAGGCAAGTTCGGAAATAAAAACGTAACGATCTCGGTAACAGTCAAGCAATAATCGGACACGAGATTGGACCATGTACCAAAACATCAAAGCGGATGTCATTCCCTGTGAGGGGACGGACATCCGCTTTTTTAGAACAGATTCTATCAAATCGACAAAGATTCATCTTGTAAGGTTAAATCAAAGCGTTTCATAAAATGCTTTGATGAAAACAACTTATCAAAGTATCTTGTTAAACACTTTATCACCATACTTTATCAAAAAACGCTGCTTTCCTTCTGTCCGGCAGACTACCGAAAAAGAGGGAAACAGCGTTTTGTCAGAATTACTATGTACGCCCCAGCCTTCCTCCGGTAGTGTTGCTCCGGATTCGGATCTGGACTTTGCATGATTCTTGCTGCATTTATACGGCGGACACTCATCACTTACTGCTTCAAAGCCGTTTTCTGCTGAGTATCGAAACTGTCGTTCTGTTCATTGACAGGGCGGAACGTAATGCTGTCGAGTACCAGACCGTTGCCCACCGGCTCACCGTTTACTGTGACCATGATTTTTTTGAAATTCGAATTTGTTGTATACATGTGCAATTCACTCCAGTTCAGTAATATAAGATATGGACAAGCCGATACACGACTTGGAAAAATCGGATGTTCAAACTTTAACGAAATTGGTGTTTTTTCGGAAACTTCGGTACACTAGTCACGTATGATCTTTTGCGCAGTATTCAGGCTTCGGTAATAATATCAGGCCTTTTTTCAACGCTTCCTATCTATACCCGTTTTGCCCGCCTATCAAACGTTTTAACTAATGATACGGACGCTCTCCCTTGCAAACGATATTTCCAACCGACTTCTCAGATTGAGGTGACCATCCACGATGAAGCATAGATTTGCCGCGATACTTCGCAGAAGTATTCCGGCTGCCCTGATTCTGTCCTTACTGCTGCTTCCTGTCGGCCGCTCGGCCGAAGCCTGGGAGCCATTCGATAATTTCATGAACGGAATTGAAACGTTCGGCAAGCTCCCGTCCGAAGTCAATCAGCTGCGTCAAAGTTACGAGAAAACCGTAGACGAACTGGAAGGCGCCAAAGCCGATATCCAGGCTTATCGAAACGAAATGGAAATATACCGAAATGAGATTAATCAGCTTAACGAACAGAATAAACTTCTTGATGAACAGAACCGACAGCTGCAGCAGACCGTCACAGCCCTGAATGCCGTACAGGAAGAACGAGAGCAAAGCTCAAGAACGTTGAAGACGGTTATTTTTGTTCTTGTCGGCCTTCTTGTAGGTTATTTCATATTCATTCGCGTTCTGCGCCTCGGACTGCGCGGTAGACGATGATCGGAGGATATGCATGAACATTATCCATGAACAATCCGGAGACTCGTTCGGCGCGCAGGCCTATACGTTCGAACTGGATGAGCACGATACAGCCCATGTGCTGCACCCGCAGCAGATTGCCGTTTACCGCGGTGACCCGCGCAATCGCAGCGACAGGCTGCTTGAAATCAGCCGAATGATGCGCAAACGCAAGTTGATTCGCGCCGACTTCAAAGGCGAGTGTGCGTTCACCGCCGTACTGCCAGCGGGATTCGGCCTTCAGACACTCGACCTTTCAGGCGGAAGCGATATGCTGTACGATTTTCGGCAGCTCTTCTTCTATACGGACGGTATTCAGATGAAAAGCCGCATTTTGAAGCTCAAAAACATGCTAATCACTCAAGACGCGATCAAAATGAAATTTTCCGGCGAAGGACAAATTGGCATTATGACGCAGGGCACGGTTTTTCAAGCGGAACTGCATGAGACGGAACCGATCTACATCAATGCCGGCAGCATCCTCGCCTATCCGGAGAACGCGAAGCTTGACCTTGCCGTTTACGGTAACCACCTCGCCAGCCAACATATGAACTATCATTGGAAAATGACCGGCCGCGGTCATATTTTGCTTCAAGCCGGCGGAACGCGCAGCCAAGAACTGCGCGAACATATGGAAGACGAGGGACTCGTCAAGCGGATTTTAAGAGAAGCGATTCCTTTCGGTAACGTTTTTATTAAATAGCTTTATACAATCCACTAGCGACTCTAATCAGAGTTTTGAATCACGGAACGGTTTAGCCGTGATTCAAAACTTTCCAGGGAGCGATCTAATCGAATGCTATAAAGCTTGGCTTCCTCGAGTTTATACAATCCATTAGCGACTCTAATCAGAGTTTTGAATCACGTATCCAACACAAAAGCCGCCTTCCCGTTCATACGGTGAAGGCGGCTTTTTATTAAGCCGTATCATCTATTGATTCTACAGCGATTATTGTTCGTGCTAAACCTCTTGTTCTTCCCCCGGCTCCTGTTCTTCCTGCTCCATGGTGTCCCAGGCTGCATCAACCAGATTGTCGAATGCATCGTCGTCGCTTTCGATATATTCTTCCAGCGCCAAGATTTCTTCTTCCGGTCCCGGATCTTTCAAGAAGTGCAGACTGTACTCCCAAGCGTTGCCGTTCTTGCTGTAGATGGTCAGCTCATAAGGCTCTCGGTGTCCATCGGCCTCCACTTCGACTTTCCCCATATAACTCTTGTCTTCCCGACGCTCCATACGTGCATTCAAAATCTTGATGTTCATGTCTGACCGTCCTCCTCTTTCTTCATATTCCTAGTGTATGGGCTTATTCAAGCAGACTTGAGATCGACTGCAGACGCTGCGCTTCGTTCTGCTGGCCGGCGCTTACCCGAGCCGGCTCCGAACCTTCTGGGCTTCCCTGCATCAGCCCTAAGCGGCTGTGCATCTGCTTGTTAATTTCCGTCATGCGGCCGGTCTGTTCTGTCGCCGATTGGATAATTGTACGATTGGACTGTTCATACAGATCCATCGCCGAGAACAGATCGCCCATCGCACGCTCGACAGCCTCCATTTGCATAGCCGGCTTGCCAAGCAGATCGTTCGTTTTCTGCGTCGTTTCTTTTAACATGCGCGAATTGTCCTCGAACATGTTTTGCAGCGTCTGATTGGCCGTATTGACGGCTTCAATCGTCTCCATCTGATCCTGCAGCGCCATTGCGATCATCGCAGATACGGTGATCAGATGCTGAGTCTTGTCGATTGTGGCGTCAACGGAGTCGATCAGCTTGTCGTTATTGTCGTTAATAATGTCAGCACCGGCAATCGCTTGCTGATACAGCAGAATCATTTCAGTAAACGACTGGATACGGGTAACCACTTTGCGCAGTCCGCGCTCCAGCGTCGTTTTACGTCCTTCATTTTCCGGCTTTGCAATCTCTTCCTCGAACAAAGCTTTCAAGCGGTTGCCCATTGCAATTCGCATCTGCAAATTATAAACTTCCTCAATCGCCGTCCGTTTAAGGTTGCGCATATACGCCATATTTTCCTCAAGCGTATCTTTGCCGTTGCGCAGAGAAACGACAATTGCATCGACATTGGTCTTAACCGATTGATATTTATAAATATAATTTTTGAGCGGGGTCTTGCGCATAAGCTTATCGAAAAAACCAAGCTGCTGGCTCTTGCTGAGCGAATCGATCTCGCTTCTCAGACGAAGAATATTGCTGCCGACTTCCGAGCGCTTGCCCGATACCATATCATTGACCGGACGCTGCAGCATCTCCAGCGATTGGCCCGCCTTCTCCATCGTACGCTGACCCATCCGCCCGATCTGATCCATCAGATCGTCGAGCTGCAGATTATCGGTATTGGCGACTTTCTGAATCACCTGTTTTGCTTCCTGCTCGACTTTGTCCATATCGTTTTTTTTCAATTCGACGGCAAGATTCATAGACATGAATATTCCTCCTTTTACGGCGCACAGGTCCGATTATGAGTTCGAACACAAGCCGACTCGACTGCGCGAATATGTTAATCTGAAGTCCGATAACGCTGCTGAATCAGATCGATGCGGCTCTGGAGTTCAATCAGATCACGGTGCTCGATCGTCTCCACATAGAGCGAAAGCCGGGAGTCGATATCCTTGATGCCGTCCAGCAGCAGCCGGCGATTTTTGCGCTTGGCTTCACCGCTTAGCTTCAGGAAAGGATTGATGGCACCGTTTAGATCCTTGAACACCAGCCGCTGAATATTATGATTGATCTTGCTGTCGTTCAATTCTTTGAGCTGAGGAATCAGACGGGAAATGCGGACAAGCAGCGACATCGTCTTTTCGACAATTTCGTTATCCAGTGCATTTTTCTGCCCTTCGGAAATAATAAGTTCTTCAATAACGGAAATGTATTCGTGCACCGGATCCCATAGATCGTCCGGTTCCGCAGCTGCCCGGGATGCAGCGGACGGCTGCGGGTTCGGTACTTTCGGCGCCGATGCTGTCGCAGCCGGCGCAGCTTTACGTTCAGTGACTCCCTCCCGCCGACGACGTTCTACCGCTTCATCGACAGCTGGAATCCCTGTTCTTCTTCCACTTGGAGGAAGGGCTTCAGACTGTGACGACACCTCAATTGGAACCGGCTTAGACTTCTGCTTCTTAAATGCGCCGATACTTACCAGTACCGCTCCACCGGGGATAAGCATCGAGATGAATTCCGGCAGAAATCCTTGGGATACGAACGCAACGGCATAACCTGCAACAAAGGCCGTGATAGGCAGGCCGTAACGTTTAATATAATTGATCATGCCTTAACACCTCCAGCTTAATGGCAGAGTTTACGGCGTGTGTTCAAATCATCTATTGTTCAGGTCGGTCAGTCACCCTTCGAAGCCTACTTCTCTTTTTGACTCAGATGCCCGAGATTTCGGTTTCGCTGCGGATCCTGTCCAGCCTTACAGCCTGCTCTACGTAACTTGCCTTGATTCCAAATTCCGGTTCCGGCACCTCACACGGTTCGCCGAATGCCGCCTTGACCGCCAAATACGGAAAATTGACACCGGACAGACACGTAATATACAGACCGCCGGACATGCGCGGATTGATTTCCAGCAGTTTGGGAACACCTTTATTGTACTTCACCTGCACATTAAAAGCATAGGGAATACGGCAATTTTCCGCGATCCGCCGCGATAGCGCCAGCAGCTCTTCGGAATACTCCAGATCGTACACGCGCCCTTCCGACTTGCGCCGGGGAACAGCAGCCAGCAGGTTGCCTGCCGCATCCGCCAGACAGTCGATACTGTATTCGTCGCCTTCCAGCAGCTCCATGACCATCAGATCGTCAAAGCGTTCTACAGAAGACAGTATCCGGAAAGTCTCCTCGTATGTCGTCTCCAGCGATACCCAACCGTAAAGCTCCTTCAGCGGGTCGCCGGCTTCCTGCTTAAGAATACGGAAGCCCATGCCGCCTTCGGATTCTGTGGGCTTGAAGCAGACCCGCTCGCCGGCTTCCGTCAGCTCACGATAAGCTTGTGCAAACTCCTCCGCCGTACGAACAACCCGATAAGCGGGAATTTCGACCACTCCGCGCCCTTCAAGCGAACGATAAAATTTTTCTTTATTCATCATATTCTCCAACAATTCCAGATCGCTGCATACCATGACGCGGGTACCGACTTCTGCGAAACGATCGATATTTCGGGCAATCAATTCCATATGCAGCCGCGGAATGAGAAGATCAATTCCGTGTCTGCGGCAAAAATCGAGACAGAATTGGATATATTCCTCGCCTTTAACCTGCGGCTCGGTCTCTTTGACATCGCAGGCACTGAGCGAGACATGATCGATGTTGGGATGCGTACCGTAAAATTCAAATGCTTCTCCGTCTTCGTTGTCGCGGATCAGGTTCACATAATGATAAGCAACCGAGAACCAGCGGTTCAACCATATTTTTCTCATCATTCATCTTCCTCTTCGGGTTTTGGCAGTGCAGCATCAGGCGGAATTATGGTGTATTACGCGAAGCCGGACTCCCGGGTTTCGTTCAATCCGTTTTCTCTGCAGGCGATACGACGTCTACAGGGGGCAAAGCAAACCATTCGGCGATCTTGGCGATCAAATCCTCTGCTGCTCCCATGCCGTCGCGTTCGGTAAATGTATAAAGTCCAGCCTCCATATAGGAAGCATAAATTTCACCATGCCGGGGAACGATTGCATAATCGGCGGCCTGCAGCAGACTCTCGTCCAGCAGTGAATCGCCGGAAGCGGCAATTCGGGAAGCCCCTACCTGTTCTTTGACATACAGCAGTCCCGCTCCCTTGCTCACTCCATCGGGAACGAGATACATCTTGCGTCCCTGTACGGATACATTCCATTTCATACCGGCAAGCTCTTTCCTAAAGTCTTCGACCTGATCGAGCGGCATCTTCTCCCGGTCCAGGATAATCGAATAGAACAGGCTGTCCGAATGCCGATAAGACTTGACCCAATCCGGCGAGGAGATGCGGTCAAACGCCTCGATCACTTTACCCGCTTCCTCGCTGCTCTCCAGCGCCCGATTCACATGAAGCTGCCAATCGGGGTCCGGCACGCCATTGACCAGCACATTGCCACCGTTGCTTGTTACGGCGTACTGCGGCTTGAAAGTTTCCCGAATATAGAAAATGCGTTCGTACTGCTCGATCGTCCGTGTCGTCACCGGCACGAACAGCGCCGTTTTGGACAGTTCCGCGAGCAGACGTGCCGTCTCCGGTGACATGAACGAAATATGCTCACCTTGGTATAATTCTACCGGAATCAGTTCGGAAGCTTCAAAAGCTTCACCGATCGCTTTTTTTGAATAAATGAGTGTCCGGTCGAGATCGCTTGCAAAGATCATGCTTCGCCTCCGTTCAATGGTTTGATAATGCCGCAGCAGGAATAGGTCAGTCCCGGATACACTTCCACAGGAACACCCCGATCTTCAGCAAGCAGCAAAATATGGCGCAGGTTGGGATTGTCGAGCCGGTCGACGAGGATTTTCCACGGTACCCGCCGCAGCAGGACCCGGGTCGTTTCACCTACGCCAGGCTTGACCAGATTGACATCGCCAATTCCGTAATCCTGCTGGATTCGCGCAATATCTTGCATTCCCTGCCAAGTGGATACGTTCGCCTCGGGCAGCTGTTCAAGCCTTGTCGCTTCACGCTTCGCTTCTTCACGGATCTCATCGAAATAAGCGCT
The DNA here is from genome assembly GCF_000378145.1 of Saccharibacillus kuerlensis DSM 22868. Classification (GTDB taxonomy): domain Bacteria; phylum Bacillota; class Bacilli; order Paenibacillales; family Paenibacillaceae; genus Saccharibacillus; species Saccharibacillus kuerlensis. The sequence continues at coordinate 123,205 of NZ_KB899279.1, forward strand.
CACCCGATCGACAAACAAATTGGATACGTCATCTTCAAGCCATTCCTTATAATATTTGGCTCCATGAAAATCGTCCGGTCCGATCAGATCTTCTCGCAGTACGGTACGACTCATCAGCCCTGATACGGTCGAATTGAGGCAAGCGCTCGGGATCAGAAAATCTTCCCGCGTGCCGAATGTCTCCGAGCAGCGACCAGGATCGGCCAGAACGGCCAGATCGTCGCTCAACTCAACTCCGTATTTGTCCAGCATGATCTTCCGGGCTTCTGTCAGCACATTACGAATGGCTCCCTTGCCGGTCCAGCCATCGACGAACTGGATGCGCCGGCCTTCGTGCTCCCGCAGCATGTACAGCACCGCATTCTCGTCGATGCCTTTGCCGCGAATAATGGAAATGCTGTAATGAGGTAGCTCCACTCCGTGAATGTGCTTGAAGTAGCGTTTCATCAGAATGCCGATCGGTGTACCAGCTCGCGCCAGCGAAGCCAGTACAAGATTCGTTCCATGCCTCGCGGCCAGACGCTCCGAGACGATGCCGGCGGCAAGCGCCACTTTGCGTGCTGTCGCTTCCAGTGTCTCATGGAATAGAGCTAGGTACTCCGGCGTCGGGCGATATTCGATCGGCAGCATCTCCGAATAATGCGTGCCGCCCTGAATCGCTTCTTCCCGATCCTCCGTTCCTCGCTCAAGTTTTACATCGCTTAAGTCCTTCAGCAAAAAAATAACATCATTGATGCTGTAGCTGCCCAACCGTTCAGGCACCGGCAGCGACCCGGCAGCAAGCCTCCCATTTGACATGTTCATTCTCCTTCCTCCGACGGGCCGCTGGCAGCCCCTGCGGTGACCAAATGTACCAGCGGAATTCCGGTGTTCTCCAGCGCAGCCAGCAGTGGTTCAAGATTCGTCTCAACCGGCTGCCGTTCCAGGAAAACGAATATTTCGTCGTACTCTCCTGCAGGCACGTTATAAAAAAAGTTTGCGATTTCCGGATCATCGGGCGATACATGCGGAAATCCGCTGCGAACCGCATAACCTTCTTCGTCCAGCACGTGAATTGGACTGCGCGTACTGGACTGGTAACGGACCCCTTCGCCCAATTCGGCTGCGATTCTCATCGGTACATACATGAATTCTCCAGTCCCTAGGCACAGCGTACGACGGCCTTGACGGATCAGTGCCAGATGCGAGGCCGACTCACTAATCTGCTGGTCCAGCGCAGCATTGTTCTCCTCGTGCATGCCGAACCGGCCGGTCCATTCCAGATACGGACAAGTTGATTTCTTACCGGTCGAGTTAGTCGAAATCGCATTTGTATGAGTGAAGAAAGGGGTCAGGTCATGCCGGATCACCTTCATACTGCCGCTTCCGCGATACTCCGGCATAGACTGGGGCAGACGATTGACCGGTCCGCCTTCCACTTCGATCCGCCCTTCGATCAATGCAAGGGTATCGATCGTAATCGACAGCTCTTTTTCCAATTCGGCAAACCGCTGCCGGTCTTCGGCATTGCGCCAGTCCAGCAGGCTTGCGACAACATAGCGACGGCGCGGATACTTGCTCTGCAGATCGCGAATAATATTCAGTGCCGTGTTCCCGGTCGTCACCTCGTCATCGACCAACACGACTGTGTCTTCTCCTTCGAAGAAGGAATTTTCGCGGGCATAACAGCGATGAGACGTCGCATGCGAATGCTCTTCCTCAAAACTCAGCACTGGCTGCCGATCAACCAGATCCTCTCTAGTCGTATGAAGAAATCGCGTATCGCCCGCGAAGCAGTCGTACATGGCATGTCCGAGTGCGGTCGCTGTTTCCGCAAAAGCGATAAAGAGCGCGGGCTCGCCTGCGTGCAATTTGTTTGCTCTGAGCCGTCTGTAAAGCTCGCGTGCTTCGTTCCTATCGCCGCGAAATGCCGAGCAGACTTCTTCAAGGCTGCCGATGCCGCCCTTTTCAACCGCTTCGTTCTTACCATCTACCGCTTCCGAACGGCGGCGCTGCCACAGCAGAGCAAGCACCGCACCGCCGAGCAGAGATTGATGCGGATCGACCGGAATGTGCTTACCGAGAATTCGACTGACAAAGAGGAAACTGCGCTTTTTGTTAATTCGTGCAGCCATTTGAAACAGATCATCCGGCTCCAGTCCGAACGGATTCGAAGTCACACGTACCCGTACAGTCAGCCCTTCAGGCATTTCATATTGATACACCGGTACCGACTCGACTGAATTCGCCGCCTCGGACAAATCAGCGGACGAGCAGTGCGGTAAAATTCTGGTTTTCATTCAGCACCCCATATATTTCCGAACGAATCATGATACGCCGCGCCCAATTGAGATGAGGCTTGATCTCGTTCATTTTATTGTCGTAGCCGCTCTTGACGACCCCGATCTCGCCTCCGCTGCTGGCCAGAATATGCGAGGCATCCATATGCTCCTCATGCGTAACGGTATATAAAGCCTGGACGGGGCAGATATGCGTAGGATGAATAATCGTTTTTCCGACAATGCCGTTCTCCTTGTCCATCTCTACCTCACGAATCAGACCGTCTACATATTTATTAATATACTGCATTCTCAGTCGAAGCCCCGCCTGCCCGGCCATCTCCTGAAAAGGAGTTTCCCGCAGCAGCGGCTTCAGCACCCGGTCGCTTTTGAAATATTCCCATACCGGGCCCGAGATGACATATCCGCTGCCCGCCCGGCCAAATAGATTGACGATATCTGCCACACAATCGCGGATTACGCCAATATCGTAGATGGTCATGTCGGGCTTGCGGCGGAGGCCAAACTGACTGGAAAAATCAGTCGCTCCGAGTCTTACGTTCAATATGTAGGTGCGGTACCGGTCAAGCAGTTCTTTGATTCCCAGCAGCGTCTCACGTCTCGTTTCCGCATAAATAATCTCGGCGCTTTCCAAAATTGGCATGCCGTACAGCAGCGGACTTCCGGCAGGTCTTGCTTCGTTATACCGATGCAAAAGTTCCAGATAACGCTGACCTGTCTGGACATCGAATTTGGGAAATACGAGACCGGTTAGTCGAACGACGGCTTCACCTAACTGATCCAATATACGCTGTGCTTGATCTGGCGTCCGAATCCGGATAAAAATAAGCGGCAGCTTTTCCAAATCGAATGTTCCATCCGCAGCCCACTTGTCCAAACTTCGGATCTGAGAGACGAGCGAAACCTCCGCCTCCTCCACCTTCAGATCTCCAACAGCATCCTCCAGGTCGATAACGATTGAAGTCAGCCCTTTGTGCTTGCCGGTGCTTAAGTCCTGCGCAATAGTCGATCTTGTCGCCGGCATGTACAAAGCGGCTCCGATTGCATGAGCCAACAGTTCTTTCTCCGACCGGTTGCAGAACGGTGCAGGAGCCAAGTGAAATAGTTCAGCAATCTCTTCCACCGATAAATAATCGAAATAACGCATGATCTTTCCTCCCACGATAGGGTTCCCTGTCACGAAGTCTAGGCAATCTGCCAAACCGGTTTATTTACGACAATTCGAAAAACTCCGCCGAACGAAGAAAACACTCTGCGTCGACAGCGATGCTCGCATCCCATAAAAATGCGGCATTCCCGAGCAGGAAGCTTTCCCCATATGCGGAGGAATAAAAGAAACGGCGGCGCAAACGCCGCCTGTACTTATAATCAATTAATCGTGAGTGTATCGGAGATATTCTCATAAATTGCTCACTTGCTGCCGGTCTTCCAGTTCAAGCCCCAGCCGTAAGCTTCGTCAAGCTGCCGATGACCGGAGAAAAATTCAATGAGGCGTTCTATACTGAACGTCTGATCGTTTACGTTGGTGATCATGGCAATCGCACACATGCCTTTGCGGCTTCCCTGTTCGTTCATCCGGACGACGATATCGGGCCCTCCGCCTTTGACAGTCACGACACCGTCGGCCTGCGCCCAGTTCGCCGCTCCCTGGTAGATAAAAGCATAAACGACTATTCGTTTGATGTCGCGCAGATGCGCCCCATTGATTCTCATGTTCTCGCCGCCGGCTTTTGTCCCGGTTCGATCGTCGCCATCAAGCATGACATAAGGCGGATCGCTCAGCGAACCGAAGGCGCGTCCGAGCGCCTGAACCGTTCCCTTACGGCCATCCTTGAGTTCAAATAGACAGCCCAAGTCAAGATCAACTCCGGTTGTCTTACCAAAAAATCCAGTACCTTGACGCTGATTCCAGTTGAGATTGATGAGGATCTCGCCAATTGAATCGGTACCCGCTTTCTTCTCCAAGCTGATCTTGTCGCCGCGCTTGGTCAATTCGATCTTCTGCAGGCTCGGCGCAGAAGGCCGGGCCTCGGATGCCGAAGAAAGCTGCGGAGACGGCGATCCGGTGTGCACGGAAGGCGTTCCGGCCTGCGCCGAAGACGATCCGCTCTGCGGCGGCGAAGTCGCTCTGCTGCCGGGAGGCGGCAGAACGCGAGGCGAGGATCCGTCCTGCGCACTTTGAGGCGCAGGCGGGATTCCGCCGCCCTGCCGGGAAGGGCGGCCCAGATTGAGCGGCGAAGGGTTTCCGCCGCTTGGCGGCTGTGCCGGTTGTGCCGGCGGCACGGGCGCAGCTGCCGAAGCCGGAGGAGCAGCAGGCGGAACAGGATCGGGTTCCGCCTGTACTTCGATACCGAAGCTTCGGCACAGCGCTTCGAGCCCGCCCGTATAACCGCTGCCGACGGCATTGAATTTCCACTCGCCGTTATGACGGTACAATTCGCCGACGACGATGGCCGTCTCAACGCCGGAGACTTTATCCAGCGTAAAACGAATCAACTCCGCCCCAGTCCGCTCATCAACAATGCGCAGATATACGCCGTTTACCCCAGCGAAATTCTGCTTTCTTTTCTCGCCTTCATACAGCGTCAGTGCAAAAGCAATTCTCTCATACTTGGCCGGGATGCCGAGCAGCGAGACAGAAACCTGCTCATGATCCGTAACGCCCGCGTATGGTCGACGGCTTTCCGTCTGCAGCTGTAGAGCGCCGCCTGCGCCGGAAGGGTTACCGTAAAAGATCAAATCTTCGTCAGCCGAGGTTTTGGAATTGGCTCCGAGCAGAAACGCCGAGAAGTCAATATCGATTCCTGACGATGCCTGCCAGCCCATTCCGACACCAATCCGGTCGAGGCCGGGATTGGTTTTGGTCAGGTCGGCTTTCTGCCCCCTGATCATATTCGTCGTCACAGAAATTCCGCCTTTCACTCAAGATCTACGAATGCTGCCTAGCTTTTTGAAATTATTGAGCGTCAAGACCGTAATTTTTGCACAGGGCGGCCAATCCGCCTGAAAATCCGGAACCGATCGCCTGAAATTTCCAATCTTCGCCATGACGGTACAGTTCGCAGATTACAACGGCTGTTTCTACAGAAAATTCTTCGCCGAGATCGTAGCGCAGCACCTCGCGGTTGTTTTCCTCATCAACGACGCGAACGAATGCATTCGACACCTGACCGAAATTTTGCGAACGCGACTCGGCATCGTGAATGGTAACCGCAATACCCAAACGACTGATATTTGCAGGAATCAACGAGAAGTCGACCTGGATTTGCTCGTCGTCTCCTTCTCCTTCACCGGTCCGGTTATCCCCGGCATGCACTACGGCTCCGTTCGGAGTCTTGGGATTATTGTAGAATACAAAGTCTTCGATCCCTTTTGCCCGGCCATCTTCGTGCAGAAGAAAGACCGAAGCATCCAGATCATAATCCATACCACTGCTGTATTTATTCGTATCCCATCCAAGACCAATTCGAACTTTTTTGAGGCCCGGATTGGTTTTGGTAAGATCGATACGCTGTCCTTTGGAGAGACTGATTGTCATCGTTAATTCCTCCATTCATTCATTTCATGGACTTTGGAACAATTGAAAATTAAGTCGGATGATCAATTGCGGAACTGTAGAATTGCGAACAAAGGCCGTCTATATGGCAGACGGCCTTTGGGATTAATGATCGTTCATGAACTGCTTGGGAATACAAATGGCTTTGGAATTAAGATACAGCCAGTCCGAAGTCGCGTACAAGGCCTTCCAGACCGTTCTGGTAGCCGCTTCCTACGGCGCTGAATTTCCATTCGCCCGAGTGACGGTACAGCTCGGCTACGACAATTGCCGTTTCTACGGAGAAATCTTCACCCAAGTCGTAACGGATCAATTCTTCGTTGGTATCGGCGTTTACAATACGTACAAAAGCGTTCGAGACTTGACCAAAGTTCTGCGAACGAGCTGCTGCGTCGTGGATTGTGATGCAGAAAGAGATCTTCTCGACTTCAGCTGGTACGGAAGCCAGCTCAACCGTCAACTGCTCGTCGTCGCCTTCACCTTCGCCTGTCCGGTTATCGCCGGTATGTACCACGGCACCGTTAGCGTTTTTCGGATTGTTATAGAAAACGAAGTCCGTATCTGCCGTTACTTTGCTGTTGCCGCCCAGCAGAAATGCCGAAGAGTCCAGGTCGAAATCCTTACCGCCGTCATACTTGTTGGTGTCCCATCCGAGACCGACCAGTACTTTTTTAAGACTTGGGTTTGTTTTCGTCAGATCGACTTTTTGTCCTTTTTGCAAGCTGATTGCCATGAATAATTCCTTCTTTCTTGTTAGGATTTGGTTTGAATATATAAATTAGCTGTAACGACGTGCAAGCAGATCGATATGAGGAGCCTGCGCGCCTTCGCCGATGGCGCTGAACTTCCATTCGCCGCCGTGCCGGTAAATTTCGCCGACCAGCAGCGCAGTCATGCCGGAATAATTATCTGTCAGATTGAAACGAATCAGTTCACGGCCGCTTCCCGATTCGAACACACGGATAAAAGCGGAGCGAATCAAGCCGAAATGCTGTTTGCGAGCTTCGCAGTCGTAAATGTTAACGACAGCCAAAATACGATGAACATCGGCCGGTACTGCGGACAGATCGATATGAATCTGTTCGTCGTCCCCGTCGCCAGCGCCCGTCAGATTGTCACCGCCATGCACGACCGAACCGTTCGGACTCTGCAGGTTATGGAAACAAACAACATTTTTCCCGGCGGTCAACTTACCTTGTTCATTCAGCAGCAGCACGGACGCATCGCAGTCGATATTCGCCGCTTTCTTCTTCAACCCGAATAAGCCGCGGCTTTCGGATTCTGCCGGGTCCCAGCCTAATCCAACCGTAATTTTCGATAAGCCCGCGTTCCCTTTCGTCAAATCGACTTTCTGGCCTTTTACCAAAGAAATTGTCATTGCTGTCTATTGCCCTCCCAATTGGAATGGTGTGGAACAAAGTCTACTTGAATTATAACTGCTCACTCAGATGCAAAACAACCTTACCCCTCCGAGGTTCGCCGGAATATACCGATGCACCCCAGTTGAGCGCTTGGTTAGGTATACGTCGAACACGGAGAACAGTTTCAGTTACTTTGCAATTAAAGTGGTCTATACTAAAAGAACCTCCGGCAGAGACCGTAAAACGGACAAGCCAAAGGTTCTTCCTCCTTCATACATGCATACAGATATCCGCTGTACGGTGTTATTCTTACAGGCCGAAATCTTCCGACTTCAGATTCAGTACGTTACAAATATCGCGTACCGCCGCCTTTTCCTGTTCGTCAAAGTCTCCGTCCGCCGCACCGATCGCGCAGCATACACCTACAACGATACGTCCAACTTCAGGCTTGGACTTGAATTTGGCAATCGCCTGCAGCGCTTCCTGTTTGCCGACCATCACGTCAAATTCCATGCTGCCTGCAAAGTGATTGAAGCGATCGATCGCTTCGCTCAGGTTGAACACTTTTAACTGCTCGCTGCGACCGATATATACCTCCATCTTCTGTCTCTCCGCCGAATCAATCGTACCGTCAGCTACCGAAACGAGCGCACAGCCCGCCACGATGGCGTCCAGAAGATCTTTGTTCTTGAAACGGCCTACCTGATCCTGCAGTCCTGTCTTTGTCTTGTTCAGCCAGCTTTGAAACGAACTCATCGTATGCGCCTCCATTGTATAGAAATGGTGAAGCTTATAAAGCTGAATTTCAAGCGATCTTTTATTTAACGCCTGCGCACACAGTATAACTCATTTGCTCGGCGATTTCTCCTTTGCCGCTTTTGAGTGGTTTGGAAGCACGCCAAATCCTCCTTAAATCGCTTACCGAATCGTCGCTTCTTTTCCCTTCCCAAAAACGAAGTGTCGACGTATCGCAATTCCGATTGCAAAAGCCAGCAGCGACATTCCTCCCGCATACAAATACAGATTAACAATGCCGACGACTTCCGCGAGCTTGGCCATACCGAGCAGCGATGCGCAGAAAATGATGTTCAGCACGGTCGCTTGGGCAGACAGCACTTTTGGCAGTTCTTCTTCCTCCGCACTCTGCTGAATCAGTGTCCGGCGGGCCACCATCGACAGCTCTGCGAACGGTCCCATGACGAGCACGAGCAGCAGCGCGGCTGCAGGCACTGTCATATGTGCATAAGCAATTGTCAGAACCGCATAGCCGGCAATTCCCGCGAGCATAGAATCGAACAGTCTGCGCTGCAGCCTTTTGACCAGTGCAACAACGAGAAGGCCGCCCAGTACCGCCCCTGCAAAGTAAGCCGCATTGATGAAGCCCCACCACTCTTCGCCCTTACCGAGCGCTTCCTGCACGAACAACAGTGTAAATGCGCCAACCCAGACCGAACCGCCCAGCATATCAATCGAATCGATCAGTGTCAGCCCGCGCAATCTGCGGCTCCGACCGATCACCCTCCACCCTTCGAGCAGCGCTTCGCGCCGGGTTTCTGTACTTTTTGGCCTTTCGGACTGTGCTGATTCGGCCAATTCGTTTTTCGTTCCTCGAGAAGGCTCGCGGATCAATGCCGTACAGACAAAGGCCACTGCATACAAAATACCCGCAAGCAGCATCGTTCTCGGCGCGCCTACAAAAGCGACAAGCACTCCGCTGATGCCCCAGCCCGCAAACTGTACGGTCTGATCGCTGACCGAGATCAATCCGTTTGCGCGCATCAGCCAATCCTTTTCGACGAGGCGGGGAACGAGAGCGTTTCGTACCGGCGTTGTCCAGCCATCAAGAAACGACATGACAAATACCAGAGCAAAAATGACCGCAAGCGAAGCTGATTCCCCGATCCCCTGCACATACAGCGCCAATCCCACAAAAAAGAGAAGCTGGCCGCCTTGAGACAGCAGCATCAGACGCGGCAGGTGGAACTTGCGCAGCATCAAAGGAGCCAGGAAGCCGCTAATAATCTGCGAGAAAATACGAAAAAACGGCACGAGGATAGTTGAAACAACCGACTCCGTGCCTTGAAGAACGAGAACGGTCAGTGCCGTCACATACAAAATATCGGCTGCATTGGACATCGTCTGCGACGACCACAACCAGTAAAACGATTTTCTGCTTGTTACAAATAATTTGCTCATCAATGTTATTCTCCTCTGCGGAAGAATCATGACTTATGTGCCGAAATTTCGGAGTAAGGGGTGGAGCGGACCTGCTGTTCACGCCAGGCTTTCTCTAGGAAGTCCACTGCACGTAGAGCCTTGCTCCGTATTCGATAAGTCGAATGCCGAACACACCCGCACACAAAATAATCGTAATCCAGATCCCGATCCGCTCGACGCGTTTGCCCGACTTTTTGCCGGTCGTCATCAGCGCGAAGCGGATCTTCCACTTCAACGGCGGCAGCGGGCGGATGCCGTTCTTGGTTACCGAATCGCAGGCCAGATGCAGCAGGTAGCCGAGACCGCCGGCCATCCAGATCGATGGACCGTGAGAAGACGCAAGCCCATACAGCAGCAGCGTCCAGGCTCCCGCCGCATAGAAAGTATGCGTGATGCCCCGGTGAGGAGCAAGCGAGAACACAATCAGCAGTATCCCCCCCATTCGATTCCAAGGGGCATAACTTTCTCCAAGTACAATTACGGCAAGGCCAATCAGAACGAAAGCGCCTTTGCGCAGCGCCTGTTCGGGCAGGAACATGGCGACGACCGCAACTGCGGCCAGCACGCTGTTCCAAGGCTGTTCGATTGGTGCGTAAAACAACAGGGCAGCTGCAATGAGCAGCATAGCCGACTGCAGGATACGCAGCAGCCGATCAGGCAGTGCCCGGGTAACGAGCATCGAGTTCGGATGATCGATATCCGGCAGCAGCGAGCTGATTCCCGCAATCGCTACCGCTCCCGGCGTAACCGGGGCGCCTGTCAGAGCAAGCAGAGACAGCGATACTCCCGTCCCGATAATAAAGTGAGCTTTTCCCATCATGATGTTAAGTTTTCCTTTCGTCTTGTCGCCGCTGCGCTTCACTGAATAACAGGCTCTTTATGAAGATTTTTCACATAGAGTTACTTGCAGCTATGCATACGGTTGGGATGCTCTTTTCCGTCTCCTTTTGGCAAAGAATATGTAAAAATTTATTGCCTTTATCATATCATATGCTCCCCTGCACCTCAATACGAACAGCTTGTTTTACGAACAAATATTCGGAATTGCTCCCGCAATTCGGCTTTGAGTCAGACAAGAACACATACGTGCACAGAACATTAATATTGTAGGCAAAAATATTGTGCATCACGACCTATTCGGACGTACCGCACGGCATGAAATTGTGTTATACTATAGCACGCTGCGGCGAAAATGATCGTCCTGCAGCTTCATGTATTTTTCAATTGAATAGAAGAGATTCCGTGCTCTGCAGCACGGGAGAGGTTCGAGAACTCCCTCTATAAAAAACTAATTGCCGCCCCGCCGAACTCGAGGCTTTTTCGGCGTGCCCTTTGGGAACCGCAGCGCAATTCCGCTCGGTCGGCCCTGTTTTTTACGACAAGTTCCTGAACCTCTTTCCTTCCCAATCATAAAGAAGAAGAAAGAGGTTTTTTGCATGCTTAAAAACGAAAACGCGGTCGTCGTATTCAGCGGCGGTCAAGACAGCACAACCTGCCTGTTCTGGGCCAAAAAAACATTTGCTGAAGTTCATGCCGTCACCTTCGACTACGGCCAACGCCATAAGTTGGAGATCGAATGTGCCAAATCGATCGCGGAAGAACTCGGCGTCCAGCATACGGTGCTTGACATGAGCTTGTTAAACCAGCTCGCTCCGAACGCTTTGACTCGCGATGATATTGAAATTACGCATGAGGAAGGCGAACTGCCAAGCACCTTCGTGGAAGGCCGCAATCTGCTGTTCCTCAGCTTTGCCGCGATTCTTGCCAAAGGCATCGGTGCCCGCCATATCGTGACAGGCGTATGCGAAACCGACTTCAGCGGCTATCCGGACTGCCGGGATACGTTCATCAAATCGCTCGACGTGACGCTCAACCTGGCGATGGACTATCCATTTGTCATTCATACGCCTCTGATGTGGCTCGACAAAGCCGAAACGTGGGCACTCGCCGACGAACTGAACGCGTTCGATTTCGTTCGCGAACGCACACTGACCTGCTATAACGGCGTGATCGGCGACGGATGCGGCGAATGTCCGGCCTGCCAGCTGCGTCGTGCCGGTCTCGACAAGTATGTTTCAGAACGGAAGGCAGCACTATGAGCGAACGGGACAATCAACAACGTCAACCGGGGCCTTTTCATATCGTTCAGCGCCTTCAAGTATTCGGAGAAGATATTACAGGCGAGCAGCTGCGCTATCACCGCAAACGCGTCATGGTCAGCAAGTCATTCACATTCGACGCTGCCCATCATCTGCACGACTACGAAGGCAAATGTAAAAATCTGCATGGTCACACTTACGAAGTCGTATTCGGCATCTCGGCTATTCCGGGAACCAACGGCATCGCAGTCGATTTCGGCGAAATCAAGACCATCTGGAAAGAGCGAATCGAGACTTATCTGGATCACCGCTACTTGAACGAAACGCTGCCGCTTATGAATACAACGGCCGAAAATATGGTTGTCTGGATCTATGAGCAGATGGAATCCGCTCTCGCTTCGGACACTTATGCCGGATTGGGCGCACGTACCGAATTCGTTCGTCTGTTCGAAACGCCGACCTCCTATGCCGAAGTAAGACGGGAGTGGATGGAAGAATGAGCGATTCCGCTAAAATTTCGGCTGCCGATCCGTCAACTCGGCCGATTCCCGTTCTCGAAGTCTTCGGTCCGACCATTCAGGGGGAAGGCATGTCTATCGGCCGCAAGACGATGTTCGTCCGCACGGCCGGCTGCGATTACCGCTGCTCCTGGTGTGATTCCAAATTCACTTGGGACGGCAGTGCCAAAGACGAGATTCGTATGCTCAGTGCAGCGGAAATCGTCGAAGAACTATTTGCCCTGGGAGGCAATACGTTCGACCACGTGACGATCTCGGGCGGCAATCCGCTGCTGCTCCCGCAGATGTCCTTCCTTGTGCAGCAGCTGCACGATCACGGCATCCGCACTGCTGTCGAGACCCAAGGCTCCCGCTGGCAGGATTGGCTCGTCCGAATCGACGAAGTGACGCTGTCGCCGAAGCCGCCAAGTTCCGGTATGGAGACCGATTTTGAAGTGCTCGACTCTATCGTCGCACGGCTGCTGGAAGCTTCCGGACGACGCGACATCTGTATCAAGATCGTCATTTTCGACGAGGAAGACCTGAACTACGCTCGCGACGTGCATAAGCGCTATCCGGACGTACCATTCATTTTGCAGACCGGCAACCCGCAGGTGTCCCACGAGTCCGAAGACCACGTCTCTTCTCTGCTGCATCGCTATGAATGGCTGATTGATCGCCTGTCCGAGCTGCCGGATCTCAAGGACGCCCGCGCTCTGCCGCAGCTGCATACGCTCGTCTGGGGCAATAAGCGCGGCGTTTAATCTTTTAGTTTCGTATCCATTACTTTATTCACATTCAAAGGAGAGATCCCTCATGAGCCATTCCCGTCAAGACGGCCTGGAAGACTTGACACTGCTGGGCAACCAAGGAACCAAGTATACGTTTGAATATGATCCGGGTATTCTTGAATCGTTCGATAACAAGCATGCTTACCGCGATTATTTCGTTAAATTCAACTGTCCGGAATTTACAAGCCTCTGCCCGATCACCGGTCAGCCGGACTTCGCCACCATTTATATCAGCTATATTCCGGATGTAAAAATGGTCGAAAGCAAATCGCTCAAATTGTACCTGTTCAGCTTCCGCAATCACGGCGACTTCCACGAAGACTGCATGAACATCATCATGAACGATCTGATCAAGCTGATGGACCCGCGCTATATCGAAGTTTGGGGTAAGTTCACTCCACGCGGCGGCATCTCTATCGATCCTTACACCAACTACGGCAAGCCAGGTACAAAGTACGAAGAGATGGCGTTTAACCGTCTGACCAACCACGATCTGTATCCGGAAAAAGTTGACAATCGTTAAGCGTTGATCGGTTATCGATGCGAATTCTTTCCTAAGAATCCGTCCGTTTATTTACAAAAAACCTTGCGCCGCACCGAAGAAATTCGGCGGACAAGGTCTTTTTGTATGCTTCAAAAACCGGGCAGAATCGCTGGATGCTTCTCCCGGATGTGACGCGGAGCATTCTCGGGGTATAATAGTAACGGAAAGTCGTACTTAAACCCAAACCGAAAGGATGAACAAATCATGGCATTGACATTCACGGACATGGTTACTCAGGCAAGAAACAACGTACCCGCCCTTACTTCGCAGGAGGCGCGCGAGAAAATCAACGCTAATCCGGACACTTTCATCATCGACGTGCAGGATGCAGCCGATGCAGGTGCATGCGGACTGATCCCGAGCAGCGCCAATATTTCGCTGGGCATGCTGCCGATCCGCGCCGATCTGGGTGTACCGGCTGAGCTGCGTGACGAGCGTCTGAGCGATCGCAGCCGTCCGATTATCGTGACCTGCGGTGCAGGCGGACAAGCGGCACTGGGCGCTTACGCACTGAAAATGATGGGCTTCACCGACGTGGCTTTCATCGATGGCGGCACAGCAGCTTGGAAACAGGCCGGATTTGAAGTCGAAGAAGCGTAAGCTTTCGAACCTGCGTTTGTCCAAAAAGAAAACAGGCTCTGGTCTTTCTTCCAGAGCCTGTTTTTCTTTTTTCGGGAGCGTCGCAGGATAGATTTCAGAAGAATCATACTGCCTCTTGAAGACTGCGCCGTTTTTTATTTTTTATTCAGCAGACGGGTAAGCGGATAAATGCCGATGCTCTGTACAAGCAGCGAAAGGAACACAGCGATGAAAGCAAGCGGAACCAGCATCTCGCTTTCGCCAGAAGCATCCGCTTCCAGCCAGAGAAGCAGTGCGACAGACATTGAACCTTTGATTCCGGACCAACTGATCAGGGCGATCGCAGATCCCGGCCGGTCGAACTCCCGCCTCCATGCAGGAACGCCGCCGATCAGTCCGCCAACCATAATCAGACGAACGACAAGAGATAGAACGAATGCTGCCGCCGCCAGTCCCCAATGCGCAGAGAGCAGATAATTCGCTCCTTCCATCCCGATCCACAGAAACAGCACCGATAGCAGACTGGGCTTCACGATGTCCCAAAAGCCGTCAAGGTCTCTTTTCAGTTCGGTTTTTTCAGGTATTTTATCAAACTCCTGCGACAACAAGATTCCTACTGCAACAGTCGTAAGTACGCCGGAGCCTCCAACAAATTCGGAAATGTAGAATCCGCCGTAGGCCGCTGCGATTGTAACCATGACCCGGTAGGATTTGTTTGATGTGTAATAAATCATCCAACTGAGCAGCCAGCCCAGCAGCAGTCCGATTCCCAATCCTTTGACGGTGACCAGAAAAAAATCGGAAAAGAAATGGCCTGCCGAAAAGTCCTTTCCCGTTACCAGCATTGTGAGGAATACCGTGAAGAGCACGATACTCGTACCATCATTAATCAACGACTCTCCTTCAACAACATCCGCTATTTTTTCCGAACCTCCGCTCTGTTTGATAATGGCGGTGATCGAGACAGGATCGGTCGGCGCCAATATGGCAGCTACCACAAAAGCTCCGGCCCATGAAAGGGATGCTGAAAAAAAGCCGCTGACCGCGTAAATGCCTATACCCAACAAAATGAAGCTGATGATCAACCCTACTGTGCTGAGCGCAGCCATCATACCAATATTTTGCTTAAGCTGCTTCAGCGGAAACGCATAGGCTGATGTAAAAAGAATCCCCGGAAGAAACATGTTGAAGATGACCTCTTTTGAAATATGCAGGGAAGAAAAATAGGGGATAAAAGACAATACGATGCCGATTATGACAAGCACAACAGGAACCGGAAAAAATTTTTTCTTGAGATCAACCGTATACACGATATAGCCAATCAGCAGTAGAATAACGATTTGATGAGCGATCTGCAACTTGTACACCTTCCTGTTCTTCGCACAGTCTCCGATCACCTCTCCCAACACGGAAGCAGGAAAGCGAAATACTGTGCAATTTGGTTCTTGTTGCCCCTTCCAGATCAGCTCCGTCGCTTGAGTGCCAGAGCGTCCTCCTTTCAAATTGAGAGATCTGTAGGTCTATACAGCACTTTGTGCTAGAAGCACCTTACTTCCCTCTAAACGGATTTATTCGATAAAGAAACAAGTTTTGGGCCTTGCTCCATCAGGAAACAAACGACCGTGCTATCCGAAACTTCGGCTGCCGCATTGGGGAAGGGCTTTTATCGGCACGTCACTCCTGCTAATATATACCAAAGTGCAGAAAATGCGGCGCTTCGGTGACATTCACAAATAGGAGGGAAAGAAATGAAAAGCAGGCTGCGAGTCATTCCTTATCAAAAGGATTTGCGGATCGAACAGGTCGAACAAATTCCGGCCGGGGTGCAGCTTATTCAAGCCCCTGCTCTCTGGGAGCGTACACGAGGAGCAGGTGTAACAATTGCGATTCTAGACACCGGCTGCGACACCAAGCATCCTGATCTGGCAGACCGAATTATCGGTGGATACAATTTTACAAATGACGATGACGGCAGTACCGACATCTACGAAGATTATAACGGTCACGGTACCCATGTCGCGGGAACGATTGCGGGCGCGAACAGCGGTTCAGGCGCCGTCGGCGTGGCTCCGGAAGCCAAGCTCTTAATCCTCAAAGTGCTGAATGGCGAAGGCTCCGGCGCTCACGACTGGGTCATCGGCGGGATCGATTATGCCGTACAGCAGGGCGTCGATATCATCTCCATGTCGCTCGGCGGTCCCGACGATCTGCCGGATCTGCATGCCGCAATCCAAAGGGCTGTCGAAGCCGGCGTTCTTGTCGTTTGCGCTGCAGGAAATGAAGGAGACGCCAATGAGACGACCAACGAATACGGTTATCCCGGCTATTACAATGAAGTCATCAGCGTAGGGTCTGTGAATCTGGCGCTGCAAGCCTCGGCGTTCTCCAATTCCAACAACGAAGTGGATCTTGTAGCGCCGGGCGAAGGCATTTTCTCGACTTATCCCGGCGGCGGATATGCGACGCTCAGCGGCACCTCTATGGCGACTCCGCACGTTTCGGGTGCTTTGGCGCTGATCAAGGTCATCGCAGACAAAGAATTTGAGCGTACCCTTACCGAGCCGGAACTGTACGCCCAACTCGTTCGCCGGACGGTTCCGCTCGGTACCTCGCCGCGATTCGAAGGCAACGGCCTGCTGTATCTTACCGCTCTGGAGGAACTGGCCCGAGCATTCCGACCGGAGGATGTGGCCCGGATGCTGCGTCAACGGTAACGCAGCGCTGTTCCGGCTCTCTGCTTACTTACAGCAAATCCTAAGATCGTTACCTGAGATTGTCACCTTACATCAAAATCTGACATCAAGACCTGACGTTGTTAGCTGACATCGAAATCTGACGCCGAGACCTGACCTTATTACTGACATCGAGACCTGACCTCATTACCTGACAAGAGACTTTGCTCCGGCGAAGGGCTTCCTTTACAATGATATGTATTCCGAGCTAACGGAAAATTCAGCTCGCGGTACGGATCAAATGGCGACAGCCGTTTGAACGCATCCGCTGTTTCGAAGGAGTTCCTCATGCTTGTTAAATCTGACTTAAAAGACGTGAGCGACGCCAAAGAATCCGAATCCGATTCTTCGCAGGAGAAACATTCCGGCTCTTCTGCAGGGAACCCTTCTGGATCGGCCGAACGGCCGTCAAAAACCGTCTACAGCATCTTATTTGCAATCGGCTTTGTACATCTGCTCAACGATTCGATGCAGGCGGTCATTCCCGCAATCATGCCGATTCTGCAGGACTCTATGTCACTCAGCTATGGCCAGCTCGGCTGGATTCTGTTCGCGATCAACTTTACGGCCTCCATCATGCAGCCGGTCATCGGACTGTTTGCCGACAAACGGCCAACGCCCGCTCTGCTGCCGCTTGCCATGACATCTACGCTGACCGGCATGCTGCTGCTCGCTTACGCGCCGAGCTATGCTGCCGTCATCCTCGCGGTGATCTTCGTCGGCCTCGGCTCTGCCGCATTTCACCCTGAAGGCTCGCGCGTCTCACATATGGCTGCCGGATCCCGCCGAGGGCTTGCGCAGTCGATCTTCCAGGTCGGCGGCAACACCGGCCAGTCGTTCGCTCCTCTGCTGACCCGGCTGATCTTTATCCCGCTTGGCCAGTTCGGCGCGATCTGGTTCACCGGCATTGCCGCACTTGGCATCGTGATGCAGCTCTTTATCGCACGCTGGTACGGAAGAACCTTGAAGACTGCCGCCAACGTCAAGAAAGCCGCAGTAAAAAAAGCCATGAGTCCCGCGTTACGCCGTAAAATCGGGACTGCCATGACGCTGCTGCTCCTGCTCGTCTTCGTCCGCTCATGGTATGTCACGTCGGTCGGCAGCTACTACGCGTTCTATCTGCGCGACGTGTTCGGCGTCAGTATCGCCGATGCGCAGATTTATGTCTTCCTGTTCCTTGCCGCAGGGGCGGCAGGCACATTCTTCGGCGGTCCTCTGGCCGACCGCTTCGGCAAACGCAACATTTTGTTTGCGTCGATGATCCTGGCCGCTCCGCTGACGCTGGCCCTACCTTACGCAAATCTGCTGTGGACCGGCATTCTGCTGACGTTAATCGGTCTTATCCTGCTGTCGAGCTTCTCGGTCGCCGTCGTTTATGCCCAGATGCTCGTACCGGGACGGATCGGCGCAGTGTCCGGCCTTGTTACCGGTCTGGCTTTCGGCATGGGCGGCCTCGGCGGTTTGGTGCTGGGCAATTGGATGGATGCCGCAGGCGTTGCTCAGGTCATGCGCTTCTGCAGCTATCTGCCGCTGCTCGGTGTGCTGACCTTCCTGCTGCCGAGTGATCGGAAGCTGAACGGTTGGGCGAGAGAGAATCGAGCTGAGTAATCGAAAACGGAACAGTTGAGGCGAGAGAGATCGAGCTGAGTAATTGAAAACGGGACGATTAGGCGAGACAGATCGAGCTGAGTGAAGTGTGATCGTAAAAGATACGCGCTAAGCTAAGACACTCTAGGGCCGAGAAAGCTCCTGGGTCAAGACACTCCTAGGAAAAGTAATTTGAGGCATTCCGTAAGATTGCAGTCGATTCTTTGGATCATCTATATTTCTGTATTAAAAAAGGAGAGCCTTATGAGCTCTCCTTTTTTGTGAAAAATTCTATTCTTTCTCGCTTGGGGAATTTGAAGATTGTTGAATAAGTGAGAGCGAACGCGTGCCAAGTGCTTAAGATTGTTGCATGTTAAGATCCCAGTTTCTAAGATTCCGAAATCTCAAGATTCTAAGATCTTAAGATTCCAAAACCTAAAATTCTAAAAATTTAAAATTTAAAATTTAAAGTTTTAAGTTCCTAAGTTCTTAAGTTCTTAAGTTCCTAAGTTCCTAAGTTCCTAAGTTCTTAAGTTCTTAAGTTCTTAAGTTCTTAAGTTCTTAAGTTCTTAAGTTCTTAAGTTCTTAAGTTCTATACTGCTTACGCGGTACTCGACGTTTTAACGAATCCTCATATCGCTATTTGCCAATTTTCGGCTCTTTTAAGAAACTAACGAATCCTCATATCCTTATTTGCTGTGAAAAGATCCTTTTTAGCACAATTGGGCTTAAATAGCATTACTACGATTCGTTAGAATTTTGAATAACTGTCTAAAGAGCAAATAACGTGATTAGGATTCGTTAGACTGTCTACAATTCTGAATCAAAAAACAAATCCCCTCTAAGTACCGCTCACTATGATGTTGAATTTTGGCAGTCGTCTATTTCTGTTTTCATGTCCTTATTGGCTTCCGACTGCCTCCTTGCATGATTGGATCATGAATGAGCGCGCGCTTCTTATAGAGGACTTATGAAACTGCGAAGAAGTTCCCGTTTGCCGTACAATTAAAAAACAGATGTTGCAGGTTTATTCCGTTCTTCGAACATACAAAAAGGCTGTCGGGAATTTACCCAGCAGCCTCACCTTACTAATTCTTTTTGAACCGTAAACTCTGATAGCCAGCAGCAAAGCGATTATGGGAACAGCAATAAACGGAACGGAATGCCCGGGTCACAAAACCCAGACGTTCTTTGGCTGCTCCTCTATTTGCGGATGATCACTTTGGCATTTTTGGTAGGGTCGATCGTTCCATATACACCTATGCCAATTTCGAAAGTTTCTCCTTCAGGCACATTGCGATACACGTCTACATAGTGATAGTTGCCTTCTTGGTCGCGAACATGACCTTCGTCCCCGGGGAAGGGGTCGAAAGAATATTCTTTTCCATCTACTCTCAAGCGTGTGCCTTCGTACACATCTGTGCCTTCCGGCACTTCTCTTTCAACCAGAACGTCTTTTCCTTTGCGATGGTACTTGTACTTGATCTGCGTACCGTCTGGCAGTGCATCCGTTACCTGCTGCTCATCTTCCGTCGGAATTCCGATTACTTTCCAATGGTCGGGATGATTATGAGCAACCCAGGCATTACTAAAGCTTAAAGTTAACGGCTTGTTACGGAAGTCATAACTTGCTATCGTTTCCTCTGCCTCTACAGCCATACCGCCTTCCGTGCTAAAACTGATAATTTCCTGTGGATTTCCATTATTTTTAGTTGTTTTCAGCCCCGGAACATTATCTTGAGAGCCGGAAAATGTTGCTTTGCCATCTGTCAAAGAGATACTTGAGTAATTTACAATCTCGCCATCTTCCAACGATACAACTGTTTTCCCGCGATCAAGCGTTATGATTCCTCCGTAAGCGCCGAAGTGTGCCTCGCCCAGCGTCCAACCGGTTTGCTCGTTCAACTCGGAGTCATCTGCGACTGGTACCGTCTCGGTCGGAATTTCGGCTTTCGACGGATCGAGCGTAAAGTCGAGCGTCCAAGGTCCTTCGATGACTCTGACCGGTTCGGCATAATGGAATGTCATCGTCATGTCGGAGATCTGGTCTTCGGTCAAACCGCGTATATTATACTCGCCCTCCATTTCGCTTACGACCAGTTCGGAGTCTATCGGTGCCATCCAACTGCTCGGACCCAGATCCCGATCACCCAACTGCAAGCTGACCACATTGCTTCGATCCATCTCCAGTGTGGAAGAATCCTTCGTATCGAGTTTTGGAACATTTTTATTAGGCAAAAATTTGATCGTCATCCGATTCTGCTTCTCATCCCATTTAATATCGCTAATTTTCATTTTAAAATCCTGATCCGGCAGTACCGTGTATTCTTGTCCCAGCTTCACCTTGCCTTCAATCGGTATGGAAGTGCGGCGGATCATATACAGACCGGACATCTCTAACCGGTAACGATGCATCCCTTCCGCTTCATTGAACGCTCCGGTTGCTTTTGCTGACGTATTCAACGTTCGATTCGCGGCCCAATCTTCGATGCTATCGATATAGTTCGTATTGAAATCGCCCATACTCAGCTGAAGTTTTTTGCCGGTATCGAGGTCCGTAATCGACGATTGGTCGAATTCTGCAATCTGCACATCTTCATCACCGAATCCGCTGAGCGAGAAATCGAGTGTCATCCGTTCTTCCGGCTGCTCCGTGCCGTATCCCCGCTCTGTGCCCTGCAGGACTTGATTCAGCTTTAGAACGACCCCTTCGGCTTCCGCCTGCACGCCGACCGACTGGCCGAGCGGAGCGGCTTTGGCATCCGGAAGCAGGTTTTCCAAGTAGCCCTGCGACGCTGCGGCGCCCACAGCGATCACGGCCGCAAGCGCGGCACAAGCAGCGGGCATCAGCCATTTTTTCTTCAAAGATTCTTTATTATCCGGCGCAGCGGTTTGCTCCTGCCAACCAGAACCGCGCTTGTCCGTTTCCAGCCGGATTCGGTTCCACATCGCATCATAGTTCGGATTTTCTTTCCGCAGCTCACGCAGCTTCTTCTCCGTATCGCTCTCAGTAATTCGAAGCACGAACGTCACCCTCTTTCCCCGGCAGGACCGGTTCTTTTTCCGCGAACTTTTTTAACGACTTCAATCCTCTGCTAATTCTCGACTTCGCCGTTCCGATCGGGACGTCCAGCGCCTCTGCCGTTTCGGCTATCGACAAATCCGCCATATAATACAGCAGCAGCGCTTCACGAAGTTTCGGCTTAAGCCGGCCCAGCAGTTCCTCGAACTCTCCCGACGTCTCGGTTCGTTCATAGCTCTGCTCGACCGACTTCGGCAAGCGCAGCGGCAGGCTCAGCCAAAAAGCCCGCTTCTCCTTCATTTCTCCGTTCGTTCGGCGCCGCAACAGCGAATGACATTCGTTGGCGGCAATTCTCATCAGCCAAGCTTTGACGTATTCGATGCCGCTCCGATCTGCCAGCAGCGCTTTGACGAATACTTCCTGACAGACGTCCTCTGCATCCGCGCGACTGTGCAGCATGTACAGGCAGTAGTGGTAGACCGCCTCTTTATGTGTCTCGAACAGTTCTCTGTCTTCCAACGTTTCTCACTTCCTTTGCCCCTCTGTAGTGATCACTCGTCTATAAGAACTCGCAAACGCGAGAATCGGTTCCTTTTTTCAACCAAAAAAATCAATAGTCCGGAAATAAGTCTCGCAAAAACCGTCTACAGCACTTCCCTTTTACCGTCCATCTTTCATAAACACTATGGATTCTCGCAAGTAGGATGCTTTTTGAAAATTTCTCACAAAAAAAGGACAGCCGGAGGCCGCCCTTTATTGGTTCTAAATATTGGTTCTAAGCACTGGTTCTAAGCACTGATTCAAAACATTGGTTCGAAACTCCACCGATCAAAATAAGCTCAACGACGCGGTTCCGAATCAATCCCGCTTACTTGCCGATCGACTCCAGATACTCGGACACCTGTGTCGGCGTCTTCGCGAACTTGCTGTGCAGGTGGGCGATCTTCTCGCCGTTCTTGAACACAAGCAGGCTCGGAATGCCGCGCACTTCGTTCGACTCTGCAATCTCCTGGAATTTCTCCGCATCCATCGCGAAGAACTGCTTATCCTGGTTCTTCTCCATGATGCCGCCGATGAACCGGTCCAGGTTTTTGCAATCCGGGCACCAGTTTGTATCAAATTTGATGACGGTCAGACTGTCCCCGCCGATCTGTTCGTTATATTGTTCCAAGCTTTCGATTCGTTCCATATTCAAACTCTCCTCTCTGATCTGGGGGCTGGGCCCGTTCGCGCAGAATTGGAATATACGGTTCTAAAGACGCCTGATTAACCGGTTTTAGTAAGGGTCCGAATACGAGTCTCCCCGAGCCGGTCCCATCCGTCGTTTGGCCGCCAGCAGCGCACGTTCCATGTCCTGCACGGCTTCTTCCACAATTCGGCGGTCGACCAGATAATCCTGAACCTTCGCTTTTTCCGCCAGACGGGCGATCTCGGCATCTTTCTTCTCCAGATCGTAGCCGTGACGGCGCTGCAGCGCATTGTACTTATCGAGCAGATCCGAGATCACCTGATAGAAACGCTCATAGTCCACAATGATGTCGTCCAGAAAAGCATCCACGTCTTCCTTCGTATACCCGCGCATTTTGACGGGAAAATCTTTCTCATGAATTTGCAAGGCGTCGAGTTTGATGCCAAGCTGCTTGAACAGTCTTTTCTGCTCCTCTAGCTGGCGTCGATACTGCTCTTCCATGCCCATTCCTCCTTCATTTAATGTACCATATTTTGTGCTTGAGTTGATTGATTTTTAATTAAAAGGTTTTGTAAAATATAAATTCAAATGGTCCATTGTCCGGCGCGGAACACTGCTTCAACGCTTCCATCCTGCCGTTCTCCGTCGATATCCAATTTGTCAGAGCCGACCATAAAGTCCACATGGGTCAAGCTCGTATTGCCGCCCCGAGCCAGCAGCTCGTTCTGCGACAATTCCGTTCCACCCTTCATATTAACCGGATACGAGCTGCCCAGCGCAAAATGGCAGGACGCATTTTCATCGATCCCCGTGTTATAGAAGATGCGGTTCAGCTGTGAGATCGGCGAATTGTGCGGCACCAGCGCCACTTCGCCAAGATACTTCGCGCCTTCGTCCGTATCCAGCAGCGATTTCAGATGCTCGCGTCCGGACTCGGCATCGTAATCGACAACTCGTCCGTTTTCAAAAGTCAGCGACAGCTTGTCAACGAGGCGCCCATTCAGATTCAGCGGCATGGTCGATGTCACCTTACCGTTCACGCCGGTGCGATTCGGCATCGTGTACACTTCTTCCGTCGGCATGTTGGCTACGAAGTATACGCCTGCTTGGTTGGTATCGCCGCCTCCAAGCCACAGATGATCCTGAGCCAACTCGACTTTGAGATCGGTGCCCGGCGCGCGATAATGCAAGCTCTTGTAATTTTTGTCGTTCAGCTTCTGCTGCATCACTTTCAGCGTCTCGATATGATTGCGCCAGTTCTCGACAGCATCGCCTTCGCCTACCCGGTTCATTTGGAAAATAGTATCCCACATGGCATCAATGCGCTCGTTTTCCGGCAGATCGGCAAAGACTTTATTCGCCCAAGCACGCGTCGGTGCTTTGATCAGGCACCAGGACAGCTTGTTGCTCCGGACGTAATGCTGATAGCCTTTGCGTGCCGCAGCTGCTGCTTTGGTCGCCCGAGCGACACGTGAAGATTCGATGCCGCGGTACAGCTCCGGGTCCGGTACCTTGATATGCATAACCGCTCCGCCGCCTTCAGCCAGCTTTTCCAACGCTTCAGCCTTGAATGCCGGATAATAATCGAACGTGTCCTCCGCAGCGTACTCGTAGCGCAGCCGCGTCGAGGCTTCGTCCTCCCATTCGACTTCAACGTATTTCGCTCCCGCTTCATACGCTTTTTGAATAACGAGCCGCGCAAACTCCGCCGCTTCGATGGGAGACTGCAGATGCAGCACCTGCCCTTTTTGAATATTGACCCCTACCTTTACGACCAGTTCCGCGTATTGTTCTAACTTTTGTGCAAATGTGTCCATTTCTCTCCTGCCCCCTGGCTTCTGTTCTATGTAAAAAGGTGACGCTGGAAAACGAGATTAAAAGATAGATGCGAAAATAAATGATAGATTAGCAGGACGATCGGTAAAACAGTTAGTGAAATGATCGGTTCCCCAATCAAAAAAACATATGTACTTATCATAGTCAAAGATTTTGCAAAAATCCACAGAGCCGCTTTCGATTGTACGTTTGATCGCAATCGAAAGTTCCTTACGACTTGATCGCAACCGAAAGTTCCTTGCGGCTTTCGATCCCGGAACGGGTCTGCTGGGAGCGAAAGCTTTCCTTCCTGTGAGCGATTCCCTAAAAATAAGTGCATATATACAACTATTTTGAACATTTCCTTCTTTTTCAAGCGAATAAGTGCATGCATACAACTATTCTTCACCTTCTCCTCCATTCCAACTATTTTCACGTGAAATAGTTGTATCTGAGCACTTAATTATCGAAAACCAAAAAATTCTGTTCAAATAATTGTATTTTCACACTTATTTTGATTCTCTCTCAATCGGCTGTCAGATCGGCTGCCGCTCGACGACCTTCATCCGTGCACCGATGCACAAATCTCGATTCTTTTTGCAAACTGAAGCGCTTTCTGTTATATTCGCGGCAACTACAGTCATTCAGAAAATGCAGCAGATACAGCAGATACAGCAGATACAGCAGATACAGCAGATACAGCAGATACAGCAGATACAGCAGATAGCGTTGATTCGCCAGAAACGGCGGATATACCAGATATCGCTGATTCGCCAGATACGGTAGATACGGTAGATATCGCAAATGTGCACATGCGGAAGATACTGCTGATTCGCCAAAAGGAGCCAACGTCCATGACCACTTACCGCCTACTGAAAGCCCAGGAACTTACCGAAGCCGTACGGTTGTCAGATTCCGTTTTCCGTCCGCAGACTCAGCCTTCAATGGGTGAGATGTTTCCGCGTCTATTTGCGCCGGGGATTGTGCATTCCTACGGCGCGTTCAGCGAAGACGGCACCCTTGCCTCCTTCATGGGTCTTGCTCCTTCGACGCTGCGTATTGGCGTGAACAGGGACTCGATCAGAGCCTTCTCAATTGGCTCGGTCTGCACGGCGCCCGAGCATCGCGGCGCCGGCCACGCCGGTCGGCTGCTGCAGCAATGCATTGCTCACGCAGCCCGAGCCGAAGCGCCGCTGCTCTTCGTCTCCGGCGAACGTTCGCTGTATACACGAGCCGGTTGCGTCCCGTTCGGCCGCTCCGCGAACGTTGTACTGCGCCCGCCCGGCTCCGCCGAAGGAGCTCCTCTCCTCCTTCGGCAGTCCTTATATGAACCTGGCGCCGTCCTACCTGCTCTTACACTGCGAGAGGCCGGGCCGGAGGAGCTGCTGCGCCTACACGCACTGCATGCCGCTGAAAACATATCCTTCGACGAAAGCGCAGCAGGTCTCGGCGAGCTGCTGGGCGCAGCTGCCTACTGCGGCGTACTCGGGCTGACGCAGCGCATTATCCTAGCCAGCATCGAACATGAGCCTGTCGCTTATGCCGTAATCGGTGTACCGCCCCATCTGCAGCATGACTTTAATGACGGCGTAACGTCCATGCCGTCCGCTCAGGAAACTCCATCGGAGAATCTTCCAACAGTCATTGCCTACGGAGGTACGGCTCTTCACGCCGCTGATCTGCTCTCCGGTCTGCCGGAAACCTTGGGCTTGGAAGAGATTCATGTCCCTGTTCCCTGGCAGGATCGGGAGCTGCTGGCACTGCTGCAAAAGACCGATGCGGAAGTCTCTTACGGCCCCAACGCCGGTACGCTTCTGATCATCGACGCACGGCAGCTGCTTGAGCAGGCACAGGGACTGTGGCATCGGCCTTGGGAAGAAGCACTTAGAGTCGACAAGCAGGGACGCTTGTTCGCTGCTTCCAGCGGACGAGAGCTGGACCGCTCCGAATGGGCCGGTCTGCTGTTCGACCCCGAGTACCCTCGTCCTGACGATCTCCCTAATTGGCTGATACCGATTCCGCTGCCTTATCTATACGGGCTGCACTATATCTGACGCTGCACACCACTGCGCACTGTCCGAACGTTTGACCCGCCGCCGAGCTGCCTGCTCGTCGGCTTTTTACTTTGTTCCGTTTTTTACTACATCATCGTATATTTATGCGCTTTCTTTTCTCCTGCGGGTAATCTTCATTTTCTACGGGTAATATGTACATGATGAAATAACAGACTTCCAATAGCAGATTGCCTACAACCGTAAGATCGGCCGTAGGGCGCAGTTTACGAAGAGGCAAGGCGAAAAGAGCGCGGTATCGCTTTTCGCACTGCCTCTTCGATGTCCCGCAGCAGCGTTGAATGCTTTCAAGCATATCCCAGAGCCAAATTTGTCATACCTATTCCAGAGCTAAATTCGCCATGCACGTTTTTCTGCTGGATCTTGTCGTACACGTTTTGGAATGCGCTTACCCAAACGTTCTCCTATCTGGGAACATGACCATCTATCCCACAGATCTCGCCCGGAAATTTTGTGATGCAGCGTAGTCCCGCTTTGATCACAGCTTTCCACGGGGCGATTCGAAAGAGAGTTGAAGCCCATTTGAAAGGCAAAGAGCTGCTCAAAGATTATGTCACTGCCCATATTCCCGGGTACCTGCTGGCCGTTCTGCTGATCATTGTCGCCAATGTGGTCCAGTCCGCACTCCCGCTTGTACTCGGGAATTTTACCGACGATCTGCAGAGGGGAACACTGAACTATAATTCCGTCTCGCAGTTTGCTCTCCTGCTGCTTGGAATCGGGGTATCGTACGGCGTGCTGTTCGGACTTGGACAGTATCAAGTCATGCGACTTGGCCGCCGCTTCGAATTCGAAGTACGCCAGAAATTGTTCGATAAATTTTCAACGTTGAGCGAGCACTTTTTCTCCAAACAAGGAACAGGCAAACTGCTCAGCTACGTGACCAACGATGTCCAGTCTGTCCGTGAGTCGATCTCCAATGGTGTCACCCAGACGACCAATGCGGTTGTGCTTCTGCTGTCCTGTATTGTCATGATGATGATCGGAAATATCCCGCTGTCGCTGATTCTAATCTGCATCAGCCCGCTCGTATTGATTCCGCTGATCGTCGTGCGTATTGGTCCACAGGTGCGCAAACGCTCGATGGACGTGCAGGAGTCACTGGCAGGTATGACCGAATCCGCGGAAGAACAGTTTGGCGGTATTCGTGTCACCAAGACGTTCGGAACAGAGGAAATTGCCGGAAACCGCTTCGGCGAAAAAGTCGATTTGATCCGCAGCACCCAGCTGTTTCTTGTTCGGCTGTCGTCGCTGTTTCAAGCTTCCATTCCGTTTCTCGGCTCCCTCTCACTGGTACTTGCGCTGCTGATCGGGGGAACACAGACGCTGAACGGTACGATAACTCTCGGCAGCTTCGTATCGCTGACGCTGTATATGCGCATTATTGTCGGTCCGCTGCAGCAGATCGGCAATGTGATCAATATGATGCAGCGTTCCGGTGCTTCACTCGAACGGGTCAATCGCTTGATGAACGAAGTGCCCGATGTACAGAACGAAGAACATGCAGCAGCACTTGAACGTCCTGAAGTCATTCGGTTTGAGCATCTAACTTTCACCTATCCGGGCGGCCGGGAGCCTGCGCTTCAAGATATTGATCTGGCCATTCGCCCGGGACAAACCCTGGGCATTGTAGGCCGGACCGGCAGCGGCAAGACGACACTCGTCAAGCTGCTGCTGCGCATCTATGAACCACCGCGCGGCTCTCTGTTTTTCGGTGCCACAGATATTCGTGACCTGTCATTGGAAAGTCTTCGCGGACGGCTGGCTTATGTACCGCAGGACGGATTTCTGTTCAGTACGACGATCCGCGACAATATCGCATTCAGCGACCGCGAAGTACCACTGGAGAAAGTCGAGAAAGGCGCTAAGCGGGCCATGATCTACGATAATATTTCACGTTTTCCGGAAGGATTCGAAACCAGGCTTGGCGAACGCGGCGTGACGCTCTCCGGTGGACAGAGGCAGCGAACGAGTCTGGCGCGCGGCTTGACCAAAAAAGCTCAGGTACTGATCCTCGACGACAGCATGAGCGCCGTAGATTCTGTTACGGAAACGGGTATTCTCGATAACCTGATTCGAGAACGCCGCAGCAAAACGACGATCATCATTTCCCACCGGATCAGTGCGGTCAAGCATGCGGACGAGATTGTTGTGCTCAGCGAAGGACGGATTGTGCAGCGCGGAACACACGAGGAGCTGCTGCGCCGCGAAGGCGCGTATGCCATGCTGCACCGGCTTCAGGAGGAGGGACTTCGTCATGACGAATTTGAGTAAAAAGACAGACCACGGCGGAGATGCCCGTTCATCCGAGCAAAAACTGTCCGCCTCCTCGACGCTCAAACTGCTGATGAACTACGCTAGGCCGCATCGGTTGGCTTTTGTCGGTGTCGCCTTCTGTGCGCTGCTCGGCATCTCGGCCGAACTGCTGCAGCCGCTTCTCGTTCAAATTGCAATCGATAATCATATTGTCAAAGGTGAAGGCGGAGGCGCGCTTGTGAAGCTGGGACTGCTCTACTTGGGCATCGCGATCGTCAGTTTTGTATTCACCTATTTGCAGAACAATCTGCTCCAATATGCCGGGCAAAGCATCGTAGCTCGAATACGCAAAGATCTGTTCGGACATATCTCGAAGATGTCAATGTCCTTTTTCGATCGTACACATAGCGGCAGCCTCGTGACGAATGTCTCGAACGATACCGAAACGATCAGCCAATTCTTCACCCAAGTGCTGCTCAGCCTTGTGCGCGACGGTATGATGCTCATTCTGATCATCGTGTTGATGTTTAGTCTGGATGCCCGGTTGGCCGCTTTTTCTCTGCTGATTCTGCCGGTCATTTTTGTTGTCGCCGCCCTGTTTCGTTCTTATCTGCGCAGCACCTATCAGCAGGCACGCAGCAAGCTGTCCCGATTGATCGCCTTTACCGCAGAGAATCTGTCGGGCATGGGGCTGATCCAGTCGTTCCGCCAGGAAGAGGAACAGCTGGGACGCTTCACCGAACAGAATCGCAATTATTGGAATGCCAATCTGCGGCAGATCCGCTCCAACGTTTTGTTTAACCGCACCTTCGACATTCTTGGCAACGCTGCTCTCGTGCTGATGGTCTGGCTTGGCGGCCGGGCTGTGCTCGGAGAAACGATGGAAGTCGGCGTACTGTATGCTTTCGTCAGCTATATCCGCCAATTTTTCCAACCGATCAACCAGATTACGATGCAGTGGAATACGTTCCAATCGACGACTGTCGCTGTAGAACGTATTCAGCGGGTGTTGGAAACGAAACCGGATGTGCGTGAACCTTCCGAGCCGGAGCGTCTGCCGCTGAAGCTCGATTCTATCCGTGGCGAAGTGGACTTCCGGAACGTGAGCTTCGGCTATCGGGCCGACCGTCCTGTGTTGAAAAAGCTGAACCTGCATCTGAAAGCCGGCGAAATGATTGGTGTCGTCGGCACAACGGGTGCAGGCAAGAGCACACTGATTAGCCTCCTGAACCGTTTCTATGATGTCAACGAAGGTTCGATCCAGATCGACGGCACGGATATTCGACGCATCAGCGGCAGCGACCTGCATGCCGCCGTCGGCCTCATCCAGCAGGATCCGTATCTGTTTTCCGGCTCTATCGTCGATAATGTACGGCTGTTCCGAGAGGACATTACGCGCGAACAGGTGATGGGAGCCTGCCGGTTCGTCGGTGCCCATCCAATGATTATGCGCCTGCAAAACGGCTACGATACGCATTTGTCCGAACGCGGCAGCGGATTGTCCGCCGGCGAACGCCAGCTGATTTCTTTTGCGCGGATCGTTGTGTTCCAGCCAAAAATTCTGATCTTGGACGAAGCTACCGCGAATCTCGATTCGGAGACGGAAAAACTTGTACAAGAGGCTCTGTCTTCCGTATCCCAAGGCCGCACTACTATTGTAATTGCCCATCGCCTCTCGACGATTATGCACGCGGATCGCATCCTCGTCATGAAGGACGGTCAATTGACCGAACAGGGCACGCATGCGCAGCTGCTGACGCTTGGCGGTCATTATGCCGAACTGTATCGGCATGCTCGGCAGTCGGGGCGCGAGCAGCTCCCGGGCTAATCATCTTTGATTTGAACCCAAAATCCCATGCAGCAAAAAAAGCCCCGCATCCATTCAAATGGATACGGGGCTTCGCTGTACATAGAATTTGCGAATTTTGTACCATCGGTACACTTAAACTTCGTCTCGGATCTCTTAATCGGTAGTTTGTCCGACAGCGTTCAACAAGGCTTTCATCCGTTCCGCGACCACATCCATATCCAGAGGCTTGGTTAGATAATCGGAAGCACCGGCATTCAAGCATTTCTCCCGATCTTCCTTCATCGCTTTCGCCGTTAGAGCCAGAATCGGGATATGAGCCAGCTCCGGAACAAGACGAATGCGGCGCATCGTCTCCAGTCCGTCCAGCTCCGGCATCATAATGTCCATAAAGATCATATTGAACGGGCCTTCCTTCTGCAGCTTATCCAGCGCATCAAGTCCCGTCAAAGCGACAACGATTTCTACGCCATGCTTCTCCAGCATGCTTGTCAGCGCATAGACGTTGCGGATATCGTCGTCGACGATCATCATCCGCATTCCCGCAAAAGTCCTTTCCGACTCGGACTGCGTCTTCGGAAAGAAGGACTCGGCATATGGGCCTTCGCCTTCTCCGCCGTCGGAATCGGGTACGACCCGAATCGAGCCGGAATATTCCGGTACGAATCGATCTTCTTCCGTCTCGATCATATCCAGCTCAGGTTCGTCAAATTGCAGCTCCATAGCCGGCAGACGATCATTCAGCGAAGACGACCCCATCCAGATACGTTGAGTATTGGGAGCTTCGAAAAGATCGGCGTGCTTTCCATCTTCCTTGATGCACGGCAGATACAGACAGAATGTGCTGCCGGAGCCGTATTTACTGTCCAACGTAATCTCTCCTCCAAGCAGCGTCGCAAGTTGAGTCGAGATGGACAAGCCCAGCCCCGTGCCTCCGTACTTACGGGCAATCGTGCCATCCGCCTGCTGGAAAGCTTCGAAGATCATTTGACGATTCTCTTCCGTAATGCCAATTCCGGTATCGCTTACACTAAATGCCAACTGCTCGTAGGCCGCCCATTCGGGATTCATTCTCTTGCCCGAAACTCGGCCAATACGCAGTACGACTTCGCCCCGATCCGTAAATTTGAAAGCATTCGAGAGTAAGTTTCGTAAGATCTGTTGAAGCCGGAGTTCATCTGTGAAAATAGAGGCAGGAACGTTCTCTTCAACTTCAATTCGGAAATCAAGTTGTTTGCGAACAGCAACCTCCTCGAAATAGCGGTTCATATCCGAAGCCACTTTACCGAGATCGACCGCACCAATATCAATTTGCATCTTGCCCGCTTCTACTTTGGACAAGTCCAGAATATCGTTGATCAAACTCAGCAGATCTTTGCCCGAAGAATGAATGCTCGCTGCATATTCCTGCTCCTTAGCCGTAAGTCTGCGGCCTTCGTTCTCGGCCAAAATTTGGGATAAAATCAGCATACTGTTAAGCGGCGTCCGCAGCTCATGCGACATATTCGCCAGAAACTCCGATTTGTACCTGGAACTGATCTGCAGCTGCTCCGCATACTTTTCAATTTCCCGGGCAGCCATTTCCGCCTCGTGCTTCTGCGCGGAAAGCAAATCGTTGATACTTTCGAGCTCATCTCGCTGTGTCATCAATTCCTGGGCTTGGGTCTGAAGCTCTTCGGACTGCACCTGCAGTTCTTCAGTCTGTACCTGCAGCTCTTCGTTCAGTGTCTGGGATTCGCGGTACAGGCGCTCAATCTCCTGACGAACTTCTACAGAATGCAGCGTACTGCCGAGCAGTTCGGCTTTACGCTCAAGACGCTCAATTGCCGTACGGGTGAACGGCTTTGATGATGCCCACTCGATAACAGCTTTAACTTTTCCGCCATACATGGCCGGCACCAAGAGAACTTCCGCCGACTTGGCAGATCCGGTTGCGGAAGACACTTTTACATAATCTTCCGGTACATCTGTCAGGTGAATCGTTTTCCCCTTGATGGCGCAGTGTCCGACAAGCCCTTCCCCAAACGGAATTTCGACGTTTCCGGTCCGCATCGCATGTGCGGAATCTTCGGCAACTGCCGCCGTCTTGAGCAGTATTCTATTCGAGCTGTCCGCCGAGTAGAATACACCGACCGGAATACCGGTTGAATCGGAAACTCTCAGCATAAAGGCTTCGGCCAGCTTCGAGATGGAAGAAGAAGCCTGTTCCTGCAGCAGCTCCGCTAAGCGAATCAGACGCTCCTTGTGCTGATCTTCGGCCTGGATGCTTACCAGCAGCTCATTCGTCGACCGGCCCAAGTCGCCGACTTCGTCGTTCGATCGAACCTCGACCCGTTCATGCAGATCTCCGCCTTCCGTAATGGAGCGGATCGCGTCGGTCACGTTGGAAATCGTTTTTGAAATATAGCCCGAAATAGCCAGAGCGGCTGCAATGGATATTAACCCGACCAGTACCCACAGCGCCGTCATTGCATAAATAGTCCGATCGCTTTCTGCCTTGAGTGCAGCTACCCGGGCATTGGTCAGATTCTGTTCCGTACTGCGAAAAGCATCGAGTTCTACGCGCAGTTGGTCCATTTCGCGCTTACCCGCATCTCCCGTATAGAAACCGAGGACTTCTGCATCTCTTCCTTCTGCCTTCAATTGAATCGTTTGGTCGCCCATGTCGGAAATCCAACTCTCGACATTGGATCGGATCAGACGCAGATTCTCCTGCTGGACAGGGTTGTCAGAAACAAGTTCATACAGTCTGCTGTAACTCGTTTCCCATTGCGTGCGTCCGTCATTATAAGGCTCCAGATAAGTCCGGTCTCCGGTCAGCAGGTAGCCCCGCTGTCCGGTCTCCATATCCAGCAAATTTTTCTGCAGCGCATTCAGCTCGTCGTGCACTGCAATATCGTGATTGCTGATAAATACGTTAGCCTCCTGCAGGTTGCGAACCTGCGAAGATACGGCAAACAGCGATAACCCCAGACAAGCCAAAACAAACAAATATCCTGCCAGAATTTTGGTGCGAACATTAAAACGTCTTTTCTTTGGCACTCTCATGCCCTCCGCTTCGCTCAGTTTACTCTTTGATGTCCGGCGGATCAAACCGCCGCGCACGCTGCTCGAACAGCTGATTTTCCAGCATTTCTATTCGCTTGCTCTGCCAATCCACTCTCTCTTTCTCTTCGATTGGCGGATCGGCGCTGTCGCTTTCCACCATGATCCACAAATCGCTGAGCAGATAGCTCTGTACCTGTACCAAGCTGCCCGCATAAGGACCGTTCAGCCAGACCAATCCCGGTTGAAGAAGCCTTACGCGGCGCTGTCCATCCACTGTCTCCGCTACCTGCCCTAACTCAATCGCATTCAACATTTGGCCGAATGTGTACCTATTGGCGAACAAGACTTTTACTTCCGTTCAATCAACTTGAAGTCGTCGTAATGGAAGCCCGGCGCTACGATGCACGATACAAGCACCGGTTGGTCTCCGAGCGGACGTGCCTTCTGCCAGACTTTTCCCGGAACCAGTCCTTGGAAAGATTGTCCGTTCGCCGTATCCGGCCCGAGGATGATTTCTTCGCTTTCCACAGGCTCTTCTCCATCTCCGCCAAGCGTTAGAGCCAGCGGGCCGCCTGTATGCCACAGCCAGAGCTCATCCGAATGCACAACATGCCATTCCGAGAATTCACCCGGATGCAGCAGGAAATAAATCGAGCTTGCCGCAAAACGATCGCCCGTATAGAAGTCCGGAAGTACATTTTGCGGAATTTTAAACGAAGATTTCCACAACTCTTTATGCCATCCGCCTTCAATATGACGTTCAAGCCCCAATAGTTCGACCAGCGGGGAAAGGGATGTCGGTTGATTAGAACTCATGATTGCAATCTTCCTTCCTTCAATTAAAGATTTCTGATTCTCAGCATACTATAAGATGACGGTTTCAACCAAACGATTTTTGCGATTTCGCTCTGTCTTACGGGTATACTAAGACAGAGTCGAAAAGTTCCCGGGAGGCGAAATCGATGCAGCTATCAGTCGAAACAAGACGAGAAATGGAACGGGCATTCGAGACGTGCCGTCAGATGATTGCCGGCTTCCCTGCTCCGTTTGCAGAAGCTGGCGTTCGCTATCTGGATCGGTTTGATCCATCACGCAGCGGCGGACCAACCAATTATATCTGCTGCCTGCTTCCCTATTGGCTGCAGCAGGCGGCGGAAGCGTCGCTGGAACGATGCAGGGAAATTGCGGCAGCGAATGTATTCGGCATGCTGCATTTCCATCTTCAAGATGAACGAATGGATCGTTCAACAGGAATCGACCGTATTCATATCGCATTGTCCCAACTTTTGAGTGTAGAAATGAACGTACGCTATTCGGCATTGTTCGGTTCTTCCGAGGCTTTCCAGAGTGCGATGAGACTCTGCACATCGGAATGGGCTGTCGGCCTTGCCGTCGAAAAGGTAAACAATTCTTTCTTCGAACGTCCCCGAGATATTGCTGCACGTTCAGCTCCGCTGCTGCTGTGTCC
Organism: Saccharibacillus kuerlensis DSM 22868; assembly: GCF_000378145.1. Classification (GTDB taxonomy): domain Bacteria; phylum Bacillota; class Bacilli; order Paenibacillales; family Paenibacillaceae; genus Saccharibacillus; species Saccharibacillus kuerlensis. The sequence goes on from NZ_KB899279.1 coordinate 158,124, forward strand.
GCTTGTCCTGCTCGAAGAGAACGAGAGGTTATGCTCCCGTGCACTCTATGCTGTACAGGAGACGCTCATTACACTGCAGATGGCTGACGATTGGACGGATTATGCCGAAGATTTGAAAGAAGGCAGCTATAACTGCTTGGTGGCCATGTATCGGCATAAATACGAACTGGCTGCCGATACAGCCGTCAGCCCCGAAGAGATTGAAACTGCCGTCTATACACAGGGAATGTTGACGGAATATGCAAAATTCGCCTCCCTTCGTCAATTGAAACTTGAACATTATCGGGAAGATTTCCCGGGTCTGGTCGGCTTCCATGCCGCATTGGCCGGCGATCTTGAACGCATTGCGTCCAGTATAGAAGCAGAAAAGCATATCCTTGCATTGGGCGGTCTTAACTATTGGCTGCTTGGTCGTTAGAATTTCTTACAATCATTTTTTATCTGTTGATAAGACGAAAGTCCTATGTTATAATTTTCGACAAAATCCCCTTTCTTTTCCTGCCAATATTTCCATGTCGTCTGTCTATCGCTCTGAAATCAACGGTATGGCACAGAATCACAAATCCGTATTCGAAAGGATGATTCAAGATGACAACGCTGACAGCAGAAGCTTTGAGTAAGATGCAGGTCATTCAGAAAGCATGGGAAGATCCGGAATTCAAAAAACGCCTCCTGGCCGACCCTAGGGCGGCGCTGCAAGCCGATTTCGGTATCGAACTGCCCGCTCATATCCACTTGACTGCGGTCGAAGAAACGATGCAGAGTTTCTACCTCGTTATTCCTCCGAATCCTTCGGCAATTATTCCTCAGGCCGATCGCATCACGATCGAGCCGGCAGCCATGTGGGGAACCGGGTCTTAAAACGGTACGACTACAGCTCTACTCTGGTATACGCAAAAAGCGGGAACCCCGCGGCGTCCGTACCGGACCTCTTATTCAGAGGCCTCCGGAAAACGAACCGTCGCTTCGGTTCCCGTTCCTTTTTTGCTGTCGAATTTTAACGTCCCCTGCATTGCTTCGATAATCCGGAAAGTGACCATGAGTCCCAGTCCCGTTCCTTTTGTCTTGTTCGAGAAGTACGGCTCTCCGAGCCGCTTCAGCTCCTCCGGTGCCATCCCTACTCCATTATCTTGGATACGGATCACAATCTCTCCATTTTCCTTGCAACCTTTAATTATGATTTTGCCTTCGTCCTGAAATGCCTCGATGCTATTTTTGATCATATTGATAAAAGCTTGTTTGAATTTCGATGAATTTCCCCTTACATACAAATCAGGATCGATATCAAGTGTGATTTGACCGTGATGAATACTGGCCAGCGGCGTCAGCACGCCTTCGATATGCCGGAATTCCTCTGCAATGGACAGCGTCTTTATACTTTCCGCTCCCGGTTTGGCAAAAGTCAGAAAGTCTGTAATAATGCCCGAAGCTCTGTCCAACTCATCTAATGCCATATTGATATAAGCTTTTTCCGAAGAGGCCGAACGCTCGCCCAGCAGCTGAAGGAATCCCCGAGTAACTTGGAGCGGATTTCGTACCTCGTGAGCAACGGAAGCCGCCAAGTCGCTAATAATCTCCATTTTTTCCGCACGCTGCAGTTCGTTGTTGAACATCTCGAGTTCTCTTGAGTACTGAAGCACCTGATTATGCGTCTCAACAAACCGTCGGCCCAACACTACGATCAGCGAGATAACGAAAACGACCATTCCCCACTTCCACCAATATAAATTGTACTGTTCCCTACTCGCATAGTAGCTGACCAATTCAAAAATTCCAATTCCCGCAAAAATGATCAATCCGGCATTAAAAATCAAGGCATCCTTGTTACGCTGCAGACTGTACAGGATCGAAGAGGCCAGCATCATGATCAATTCCACAATCATAAGAATACCGATAAAGGTTGTGGTCAAGAAATAATAAACGGAGAAATAGCGCTCGTCCGTAAAGACATTCCCGACCAACAGCAGCAGACAGAAATACGAGTAACCCAACTGAAATCGGCTTAAGTACAAGATAGAGTTTTTGTACCCGTTTCCGAAAATCGCTTGGAAAAAGTACAAGAAGGCGGGCAGCACCGCAAACAGTGCCATATCGAATATCCGCTGTAAAATACCTCCGTAGTCCGGATAGAGCGTAAATAAAAACGGAGAGTAAGAAACGACTAGCAGGCCGATCGACAGAATAACAAAGCTTAATGACAGCCATGATTTTAAATATCCTCGATTAAGAAAAACAGCACAGATCAGCATAACCAGACCGATTAGCGTAAATGCCCCACCGAGCATAATATCCAGCATATCTTGGGACAAATATACGCTAAGCAATTCGTAGAAGCTTCCGAAAGCGATATGCTGCACGATGCCTGCCCTCTCTTCCGCAACCTGCATCCGAATATAAATGGAGCCTCCGGCATCTTCGGCACGCAGCGGCAGCAGCAGTTCGTTCAGCGCATAGCGGTACTGCCGACGTGAGTCCAGCAGTTCCCGGTATTCGGTATATACGACAACTTCCCGCCCGTACGCTTTTTCGATTAGAACGGCGGGAATCGGCCAGTCAAGCTTCGGAATATCAATCTGTACCCAAGCCCAAACTGCATCCGCCGGTCTCGGAGGCGTTATCATACCCTGATCCATGACTACCCAGTCACTTGAATGAAGCACGCGTTCCGGCGGCGCTTCTATGGAATCAACTTTTGACGAATCCCAGAGAAATCGCCATTCTTCGACTTCGAATGCCCCGGCTGTACTCTGCTGCTTCGGGTATGCTTGTATGCACAAAAAAACGACAGCCAGCACTCCAATCAAAACAGCCAGCATTTTCGGTAAAGTTCTCATCCGTGCCCCCCTGAAGCCGCTTTGACATAAATTTCTGCTTGGCTCAACATTCGCCGCAGGCTTCGCGTTTCCCTGCCAATCTTCGTCCTGAAATCGGATTCCAGCCTGGTCGCTTCAACTTTCATCAAATACGCTGCTTATATTATTACGTTTGGCATTTTGTATTTCCTGGTTCGCTATGTATTCCCGATGTTCCAATAAACGCAAAATGGGCGACTTTAAACGCTCTATTCAAAAAAGACGAATTTCCTCAGCTTATGCTGTCGGAAATTCGTCTTTTTATGTTATGCATGGTTATGCGCAGGCCTGCAATTCCGTATTTCGCTATTAATCGCGATACAAACGTTGAGCGGCATGCAGCGTAGGTCCTACAAAAGAGTTGATTGGGAAGCCGTGGCGAATCGCAGTGGTTACAAATGCCTTGGCGTTTTGTACTGCTGTTCTGACGTTAGCTCCCTTGGCGAGTTCTGCAGTAATCGCCGCAGAGAACGTGCAGCCTGCACCGTGAATATAATTGGTTTCGATGCGCTCAGATTCGAGCAGCTCGAATTCCTGTCCATCATAAATCAGGTCGACGGCTTTCTCGTGCAGCAGCTTTCCTCCGCCCTTAATGACGACATGTTTGGCGCCGAGTGCATGGATCTTGACGGCGGCTTCTTTCATATCTTCAACCGTATGGATCGGCGCTGTCTTCGCAAGCTGGGAGGCTTCAAACAGATTTGGTGTTACAACTGTTGCTTTCGGTACCAGCTTTTCAAGAATCGCTTCGGCTGTATCCGGGTTCAGCACCTCGTTCTCGCCTTTGCAGATCATAACCGGATCAACGACAAAATGTTGAAGCGGCCGTTCTTCGATCTTGCGTGCTACCGCGTCAATGATTTCCACTGTGCTGAGCATGCCTGTCTTCGCTGAAGCCACGCCAATACCGTTCAACACGGTATCGAGCTGGCTCTCCAGCAGTTCGGCCGACATCGGTGTAACATTGTGACTCCACCGCTCCGGGTTCATCGTCACAATGCAGGTTAATGCGGTCATTCCATATACATTCAATTCCTGGAACGTCTTCAGGTCGGCCTGGATGCCTGCCCCTCCGCTCGTATCGGAACCAGCAATCGTCAAAACTTTAGGTATCGTCATTTCGCACACGCCTCCTGGATCTATTTAAGCCTATTGGATCAAGCTTATTGGATGACTTACATACAGTCGCTGCGGCGTATATCGCACCTGCAGCGGGCATTCGTTCTTGACGGCGCTTCCAACCGATTAACGGAATGCGGCGCAGCCTTCGGTAATGGTAAGACGAAGCGTCCATCTTGTCAACTGTCTGCGGCTGGGCGCATTTTCCCTTATTCCGGTTTGACGTCGACAGCAACTGTACGCCGAAACGGAACAGTCTGGTCAATCTTCTTGTAGTGGGCAATAAACGCGCAGATCAAGAGCGCAATCCCGTTGACAACGAAGATCCAATGAATCGGCATAAAAGCTCCGAGAATGCCGCCGATCAGAGGGCCAGCCATCGTGCCGATCTGTGTCGCCGACTGGCTCAGACCAAATGCACGGCCGCGGAATTCCGGATTGGTCACCTGAACGATCATGGCGTTAACAGCCGGGAATACGCCTGCAAAGAATAGACCGTAAACGAATCGCAGAATACCGAAACCTACATAACCCGTAACGAAAAACTGCAGCAGATTGCCGACAGCGCCGCCGATTAGACCGATCATCAATACTTTGCCGTAGCCGATCTTTCCGCCGATCCTGCCCCAGCGCGGCGCCATAATGACCGTAGCCACACCGACAGCCGAGAAAATAATGCCCGCGATCAACGAGGTCCGGTCGGACGAGACTCCCATCCCCTGCACATAGATGGTAAGCAGCGGCTCAAGAATCATGACCGAAAAATTGCTCATTGCCACAAGGCCCAGCAGCGCGAAGAACAATGGAATACCCGCCGCCTGCTTCAGGTCGTCCCGGATTCTGGAACGAACTTTGGGACGCTTGAATTCCTTCTCGTGCACCAAAAAGGTCGCAACGAGCGCCGAGATCAATACAACACCGCTCGAGAACAGAAAGGCACTTCGGTTATCGATTGTGAAACTAATCAAACCACCGAGAAGAGGCCCGATGATGGTACCTGAAGCGGTGGCCGTCGACATGACGCCAAGAGCATAGCCGCTTTTTTCTTCCGGTGTATTTGTGCCTACCAGCGCAATCGCTGCGGGAATAAAGCCGGCAAGCAGACCTTGAAGCAGTCGCAGTGTGACCAGTTGAATCGGGTCCTGCACAAAATAGTTAATGAAGTACAGCACGGCCAGACTGTAGCCGGAACGAACCAACATCGGCTTGCGCCCATATTTGTCCGCAAGCGATCCCCAGAAAGGCGAGATTAGCGCGCTCGACAGAAACGTAATGCCAAAAGCCAGTCCAGCCCAAATCGATAAGTATCTCTCCCCGACGCCAAGTTCGGTATGCATAAAAATCGGCAGAAAAGGAATTGAGATTGAATAAGCCATACTGCAAAAAAACACGCCGGCCCATAGTACGACCAGATTTTTCTTCCATGAAAACTCCATCGCCAGCACATCCCTTCGCTTCCAAAGCGGCAGTCTCTTTTTTCATATATTGTCCCCTGCTGCCCACCAGGAAACTTATCGGAAAAATTGCTTGTCGCTCTGCCAAATTCAACGCCTGCCTATATACGTGTGATACCTCCGTCGGCCCAATCGCACGCTGCAACACTCTGCTTCTTTTAACCTGTTTATTCTACTCCTGCCGGATCAAAACTTCCAATCGTTCATTGGACGTTTTGGAAGGTTCAAGCACCGTCTAAGCCCATTTAGCGCAGCAAGCTCGGAAAAACGCCCCTATATAAGAAATATTATGGTTATGCTCTCCTGCCATGTTTGTAAGCACCGCAAAATTTTCAATTTCTTTTTATTGATAAGCCGTCTCTTTTTACAAGCTTACAAGCTGGGCGATTCCGATGTTCTTCTTTCGGGTAAAGTTAGGCAAGAACGCATAACGAACAACAGAAGGAGAGGATAACGATGGTCTTTCAACCACCCAATGAATCCGATAGAGCTTATAAACGCTACGAGCTCTCCGAGGACGATCATACAAAAAGTGATATTCCTTCGGAAGAAATAGAATACGTTGACACTGTGCAGCAAGGAGCTCCGGAAATCGATCACGCCGTGACCGATCCTGAAGCTTACCCGAACCGTACGGAAGAAGATCCTGTCGTCAGCGAACCGCTGCTGGAGGACGTGGCGGACGCAGACGACCTGCATCCGGACAGCCCGATTGATCCTGCCTCTCCTGTGCAGGATGAACCTCACGGCACCGATCTGTTGAACGGAGCCGGCGGTGATGAAGGTCGTCGCGCACTGGCGGCCGAATCGGAAGATGCTGCACGTCCGCTAATCAGTGACGGCAACCGCGAGACCGAACGCAATACCGACCCGCAGGACGACCTGGTAACCGAACGCGACACCGACCCAGAGGGCGGAATGTTCCGCGAAGGCTCCTTCCCGGGTTCGCTTCCCGATGAAGTGCAGGAGAATCTGATTGACTCGGAGATGGACGCCGGCTACAAAGACGAAGTCCATACCGACGAAGACGCATAAGTTAGGCAGTTGAAACATACGCTGACGAGCATCAATAAGCTTGGCATTCTCGAAGTGTTCTACAGCCTTGTCTTAGTCTTGTATAAGGCTCAGAGCTTTTCGTTAACTTTGTTTTGCAAAAGGCGTACAGTTTCGCGATTCCGTAAGGGATTACGAACCGTACGCCTTTTGGCATTTCGGACTTGACTGGATATGCGGACGGTTTTATGATAAGGATAACTTTGAGTGAAAAGGGGAAATTTTGATGACGGGGTATGTTCTTAACTAATCAATTCCATAAGGGATAGCATTCACTAGAAGACGCGAAAATAATCGTCCAAACGGTTTTATTTGCGATGTCTAATTTGAAGCTGTCCGGAATTCAGTTAAGAACAGCGAATCATTTCTCCATAAACTTAAGGTAGGTTCAATCTATCCTTTTGAGTTCTATGGCCGCGCTGTTGCTGAAGCGCGGCCTTTTTGGCATTTGCTGCGCTGTGAAGCCGATGCAGGCAGCTGCACAGGGCTTCACGGCGCGGCAGATGTCTGCCGTGTGATAAGCGGCGGAAGGCGGCAGGATACTCGGGGAGCGGGCGTATTGGGTGTCCGTAGGCTGTGCGCAAGTACAGCTCATGAGGTGCGGGAAGCGCCGGAACCAAACCTTGGGAGACGGAAACAAGCTGATCTGAGGCTGTTCGGGAATCGGAATTTTCGATTTCGAACAGCCGACTGAATCGGCTTTTTTTCGTCTTTTTTCATTTTCCGGCTGTCTCTAATTCAATGAACAAGGAGAGATTTATCATGAACACACATTCAACGATTAATCCGCAAACCTTCGAACGCCTCGAATACAAGCGCGTCAAAACGGAACTGTCCGCCTACGCCGTTTCTTACCTCGGCAGGCGGCATATCGCTGCTCTGACTCCTTCCGCCGATGCCCGCATGCTGCGGCGCCGGTTGGACGAAACGGATGAAGCCGCCGGCGTACTTCGCCGCGGAGCCAGCATTCCTCTGCCGTCGCTGACCGGCATGGAACAGATTCTGGATCTGCTCGGCTCGGGTTACGTGTTCCAGGAACAGGACTTTATGCATCTGCATCAATTTCTGCACAGCTGTGCGCAGTTGATCGATTATATGCGCACCAAGGCTGATTGGGCACCGAATGCAGCCGCCTATGCTTCTGGCATGCACCGGCTCGAGCGGCTGCGCGAGGAGATCGAACGCTGCATCCGAAGCGGCCGCGTGCTGGACTCTGCCAGCCGCGAACTATCCAAAGTTCGCCGCCGCATGGCGACTGTTGAAGAACGTAGTTCCCGCCGCATGGCCGAACTGATGGCCAAGCATCGCTCTATTCTGCAGGAGAGCCTGGCTGTGCAGCGGGGCGGACGTTCAGCCATACCGGTTCGCAAAGAGTACCGGAAGCTGGTCAAAGGCAGCGTACTGGACGAGTCGTCCAGCGGTCAGACCGTCTATATCGAGCCGGAAGAGATCCGGCAGTTCCACGACGAATTGGAGCTGCTGCGCGCTGAAGAGGCCCGAGAAGAGACCAAGATTCTCAGCGAACTGACTGGCCTTGCCGAAGGATTTGGTCAAGAACTGCGTCTCAATGCAGAGCTGGTCGGCGAATACGACTTCCTGTTTGCCAAGGCGCGCTATGCGCTGGCCATAAATGCCGTCAACGTCAAGCTGAACGAGCACGGCCGGTTGACTCTGCGCGGTGCGCGCCATCCGTTGATGGGATCGAAGATGGTCCCGCTGAATTTCGAATTGGGCGGAAGATTCCGTATGCTGATCGTGACCGGTCCGAATACCGGCGGCAAGACACTGGCGCTTAAGACAGTAGGTTTACTTACCTTGATGGCCCAGTCGGGCCTGCTGGTTCCTGTTGAAGAAGGCTGTGAACTATCCGTCTTCACCGGTATTGAAGCCGATATCGGCGACGGACAGAGTATCGAGCAGGCGCTCAGTACCTTCTCGGCGCATATTCGCCGGGTCAAAGGCATTCTGGAAACGGCCAACCGCCGTACCCTCGTCTTGATCGACGAGATGGCTTCCGGTACCGATCCCGGCGAAGGCGTCGGATTGTCAATCGCCGTTCTGGAAGAGCTGCATCGGCGCGGCTCCTGCGTTGTGGTCACAACCCATTTTACCGAGATCAAGAATTTCGCTTCCGCAATGCCGGGCTGCGAGAACGCCCGTATGGAATTCGACGCCGAGACGCTTCAGCCGCTCTACCGGCTGACGATCGGCGAAGCCGGACGCAGCTATGCCTTCGCGATTGCGAAGAAACTCGGTATTCCGGATGCTATCACTCGGCGGGCAGAAGAGCTGACGCAAAAAGGAACGGACAGGACTGCAGTATTAATGGCAGAAAGATTGGCGGATGCACCGGATGGGGATGCGCTGAGCTCCGATGCTGCAGGGCCCGGTGCTGCAAAGTCCGGTGCAAATGGCTCCGATGCAGCAGGCACCGACACAGAGAAGTCCAACGCGTCTTGCTTTGATGCGATGGAATCCCCTACAGGCTCGCTCAATACGGCGGTGGTAGAAACCGCTGCAAGCTTACCCGACACGGCCGAAGACCTCTCACTGCTTCCAGGTGCTTCGCTTCGCCCTATTGATCCTCCCTCGTCCCCTTCTTCGCAAACGGAAGACGACGGGGAGGGCTCCGACAAACCCGCAGCCTTCCGAATCGGCGACAGCGTAAGTGTTCCCTATCTGGGCAAGACAGGCATCGTCTATTCCGAAGAAGACGGCATGGGCACAATCGGCGTACAGATTCAGGGCAAAAAGTTCCGGATCGCCCGAAAACGTCTGCAGCCGCATATTCCGCGCGAGTCGCTGTATCCGGAAGACTATGACCTCAGCATCGTGTTCGACTCCAAAGAAAACCGCAAGAAACGCCATAAAATGAAGCGCAGGCACATGGAAGGCGTAACGATTGAAATCTCTCCCGACGAATGGGGCGACAAAGTGTAAATCCCGTATAAATCGATGATCCAACCGTCAAAAACACGCTCCCACACATCTGTGGGAGCGTGTTTTGTCGTCCTTATTATTTTATCATTCTTATTATTGTGCCGTATCCTGTCTGCCACTTTCCACCGAGTTGATCGCGCTCACCCGCAATTTCTCCCGTACAAACTCAATTGGCAGCGGCGATCCGTCCAGCATATCCAGCTGCACTATCCGGCTCTCGCCGGGCAGCAGATCGAAAAAGTTGTCGCTGAAACACACCCGGCCCAGCGGCAGCTCAAGCTTCACCATACGGGCCAGCGAGCCGAAAGCCCGGATCGTGATCGCTATCGGACATGTCTGTGTCGTTATTTTCGCTATAGCTTCTGCAGCTTTCCACTCCAGTACGGTTTCGCCCAGCTTCAGTTCCCGCTGATCGCGAAGCATATAGATTTGTTCCGGCTGCTTAACTGAATCTGCCGGTTTCATCTCTTTGGATGCGGTTTCTGCTGTGTCCCTTTGCATCCCTTCGCTCCACTCTTCATACTCCCGCTCCCTGCCCTTGGCTGCTTCGTCGCGAACTTTGATCCAACGCAGCCGCACCGCCGTCTCCTCCGCCGAGCCGCCCTTCAGCGCTTCGATCTCGCTCACTTCTCCGAGCAGCGCCGGACCGTGTATCCCACCGTCCGAACGGAAGAGATATTCTCCGACCTTCTCACCGCCAAACCGCCACACTTCCATGACCGCTTCGACCTCTACCGCTTCCAGTCCATCGTTGACCGCCCAGATCCGCAGCGGCTCGCCGGGCTCATATTCGAGCGACAGCAGCAGCGGTGCGTAGAACTTTTTGGCATAGTAATACGAAGCTTTCGGCAGCAGTTCGTAATCGATCATCGACCAGCTTGTACCCGGCCAACTGTCGTTGAGCTGCCAGATCAGACTGCCTCCGCTGCGAGGGTTGCGCCGATAATGTTCCACGCCGTATCTCAGCCCTTCCGCCTGGGTGAGCATCGAGAAGTTCATGTACTCTTCGATGTCGCGCGGAATGCCGGTGTATCCTTCCATCAGCAGAATGCCTTTACGGTGATTGGTGTCTTTGTTGCGGTAGGCCATCTCTTCTCCGCCCCAGACCAGGCTGTCCTCCGGCATGTTTTTCTCCAAGGTGTAGCGGTTGGCCGAAGCATGCATGCCGAATTCACTGCTGAACAGCGCCATATCTTTCTTATAATTTTTGAACGTCACACCCTGTATGCTGTAGTCCAGAATCGGCGCTTCGCCGAATTCCCTCGGATAGACGGACCCGTGCCATACCTGCCAGTTATGCCGGTCGCCGGTTTCCGGATCGTTGTCGTCCTGCGTACCATCTCTGCCGTAAGGCGAAGAAGGCCAGTACGGACGATTCGGATCAAGCAGCTCCAGCACTTCCGGAATCAGCTCATGGTAGATGAGTTCGCCGTAGAAGTCGCTCCTAATATCTCCACTCGCACTCTTCATGTCGTACAGCCAGTCAATCTCATTATTGCCGCACCAAAGCGCAGGCGAGGGGCGCCCGCGCAGCCTTTTGACGTTGGCTTCAACTTCGGCGCGCACATTGTCCATAAAGTCGGCATTGAAGTCAGGGAACAGCGCATTAGCAAAAGCGAAATCCTGCCAGACCAATACGCCGCACCGATCGCATTCATCGTAGAAGATGTCTTTTTCATAAATTCCGCCGCCCCAGACTCTCAGCATATTCATCCTGCCTTCTGCCGAGAGAGCAATCAGTTCACGGTAACGCGAATCCGGAATTGCCCCGATCATGTTATCCGCGGGAATCCAGTTGGCGCCCCGTGCATAGACCGGTTTATTGTTCAGGAAAAAGCGAAACGCCGCGCGGCCCTCTTCGTCTTTCGTCCGCAGTTCGATTGTACGCACGCCGACTGCCTGGACTGCCGTGTCAATCAGCTCGTCTCCCGCATACAGTTCGGTCGTCAGCGTATACAGATGCGGCTTCCCCAGATCGTGCGTCCACCACAGTTTCGGATTGGGCAGCACGGCTGCAGTTCGGAACGAAGCTGTGCGCCGCAGCACGGAGCGTCGGCCCGGTGTGATCGGGCTGGCGGAAGGATTTAGGCTCCGACGGCCGCTGCTTCTAATCCCCTTTTCTATCTTGCTTTTAGTTTCGGCTTTCGCTGAACTCGAACCCGGTATGCGTTCCAAAGCTGCACCGTCTTCCACATACCTCATGTTTTCCTCAATTCCCGTTCCGCACCCTGTTCTCTCTTCCTCTACTTCCGCTTCGTATACACGGCGCCCGTTCTCGTCCGTAAGCATCAGCTTAAGCTTCAGCGTCACATCCGGCATCCCTCGATAGGTTAGAATATCCGCCGATATCGCAAGCTGTGCTCCTTGATCGTCGATCAACAGCGTCTGAGCGAATACGCTTTCGATTTTGGCATACACATGCCGCTTCAGACTTACGCCTCCCCAGATCCCGACCGTGACCAGACGAGGCCCCCAGTCCCAGCCGAAATTCATAGCCGCTTTGCGCAGCCATGGCCGCTCTTTCGTGTATGAGGACCAATCGAATCGTTCTTTGTCCTTCTGATGCGGAAGCAGCGGATCGAAACGAACGGCAATCATGTTCCAACCGGAGCGGATCACTCTGCTCACATCGAACGTATGCGGCATCAGCATATTGCGCGACGTGCCGATTTCATGTCCATTGACGAAAATCGCTGCGAATGTATCCAGCCCTTCGAATGTCAGCTCAAAACGCTCGCCCTGTTCCCCAGTCAGCTCTCCACTATACTCGAACCCACGGCGGTACCACCATTCACGTTCCTCAATCCAGCGGCTTTTGAGATCGTTATGTCCAAAATACGGAGGATCGATAATCCGGCGTTCCGTCAGCGCACTGTGCACATCACCCGGTACGCTGGCCGTCATCCAATAGCGGTCGTCCAGCATGGGCGCCGCATTTTCCTGCGAAGAGATTGTTCCCGGAGCAAAATCTTTGATTCGCCAGCTTCCGTTGAGTTCGATAACTTTGGTAACGTTTCTGTCTACATGAGCATTTCTGTCTGCATGAACGTTTCTGTTTACACCATCGTTTCGATTTACGTAATCATTTCTATCCAGATCATCATTTCTATTCATTCTCTCACCCCTCCCTTAGATAACGCTTTCAATATTCCATTTTAAAATAGCATATCGCTGGGAATGGGTACAAATATAAGAGATCGTCCATAAGGAGGAACATTAATGATCATTGGAGCAATTGAAGCGGGCGGAACGAAATTCGTCTGCGGGATCGGCAGTGAAAACGGGGAAATTCTGGACCGGATCAGCTTCCCTACGCAGGAACCGGAGGAAACGACAGCACGTGCCGCCGCCTACTTCGCAGATAAAAATATCGAAGCACTGGGTGTCGGCTCATTCGGCCCGCTTGATCTTGATCCACAGAGTCCGACCTACGGTCACGTCACGACGACACCAAAGCCGGGCTGGGCCAATTACGACCTGCTCGGACATTTGAAAAAGACGCTGAACGTTCCGGCCGGTTTCGATACCGACGTCAATGCGGCGGCGTTCGGCGAAGCGCGCTGGGGAGCGGCTCAAGGCTTGGACAGTTGTATCTATTATACGGTGGGCACTGGCATTGGGGTTGGCGTGTACACCGGCGGACAGTTGGTGCACGGCCTCGTGCATCCCGAAGGCGGGCACGTCCTGATGCGACGCCATCAGGACGATAAATTCGAAGGCGCATGCCCTTATCACGGCGACTGCCTGGAAGGCATGGCCGCCGGTCCGGCGATTGCCAAACGCTGGGGCCAAGGTGGCGACAGCCTGCCGGAAGATCACCCGGCTTGGGAGATGGAAGCCCATTATCTGGCCGAAGCGATTACGAGCGCCATCCTGCTGCTGTCGCCGAAGAAAGTTATTCTCGGCGGAGGCGTTATGCACCAGAATCAGCTGTTCCCGCTGATCCGAGAGAAAGTGTTCCGGAATCTGAACGGTTACGTTGCCTCTTCTGTTCTGGACGATCTGGATAGCTATATCGTACCGCCGGGACTCGGCGATAACGCCGGTCTTGCCGGATCGCTCGCGCTGGGAATACAAGCTCTAACCGATAAAACATAGAAAAAGACGGCTCAGACCGTCTTTTTCTATGCCTACAACACTCTTTATCATTTCACTGATTCCAAGGGAGTCAAGATGCTTTCTTCCAAAGTAATATCGGGTGCTTGTGCAGCAATGGTGAAATAAGTTGGCCAAAAATTCTCCTTCTCACAAAAAAGAACCGACTGTGTCGGTTCTTCAAGCTTTTTACACTCATTTTTCTTCTCTCTCAAATCCTATTTCGTCAGCTTTGCTTCTACTTCGCCCAAGCCCAGCGTCGCACTCTCTCCGAACCAAGCCACCAGCTTGGCCCGGGCTTTGCCGCGCGATTCGTCGTCGATATATTTGGCTACGACGGCGATCGCCGCCAGCAGCGTACCGAAGTCGTCCGTATAGCCGACAACCGGGAGGAAATCGGGAATTAGATCAATCGGCGAAATAAAGTATGCCAGCGCGCCAATAACGACAGATTTCGCCCACGGCGGGACGTCTGCGTCTTTCAGCGTGTAGAACAGCAGCAGCGCCGCGTATACGACTTTGACACCCGCTTTTTTGCCGAATCGCTTGATCTTGTCCCAGAACGATTTGTCCGAGTACTCCTTGCCGTAACCTTTGATGCGTTCGTTCAGCTCTTCCGCATTTTTCGGCTCGGCTGCCGCTGCGGATGCCGCTCCCGGCTCTGCATTCTGCCCACTATCGCGGCCCTGCACACCTTTGCCCAGTTTGTCTCTTCCGTAATCGGCTGCACGGTTGAGCCAGCTTTTTTTGTCCTCCATCTTTGCCTACCTCCTTATCCTTTTTTCGCTCAAGTAAATGTTTTATACCCCAAGGTGCGCTTCTCAGACGCTCCCTACCCCATCATGGGCAGACAGGCAAAACGTTCATCAATCATTTGGATCGTTTGGATTATTTGGATCGGTTAAATCGTTTGGCGATACATTGCTCTGATACTTTTATCTCAACTCCGACTCTAGCGCGCTATACCCGTATCTTTTTCGCCCGGCGCGATCCACTGTTCGAATGACGGCCCGCCGAGCGGCTCTCCCGACTTTTGGCAAACAGCCGGAGTGCCCAGCTGGCACACAGCAGCGAGAACGCCACGAACAGAATCGACCAGCCGATCGCCGGTACGAAAGTAGTCTGCGCCAGCAGCGCCGCATCCCCGGCTGACCTCGGAGACGTTACCGACAGCCATGCCAGGTACAGCGAGCTGAAGATCGACTCTTCCAGCGTCAGGAAACACAGCAGCAAATAATAGAAATTGCACAGCGGCTCCCAGGCAGCAAAATACATCACCGCATTCAGCGCGATAAATCCGATCAGCCAGATCAAGCCGAATCCTTGATGCACGTACATGATTAGCATGATCAGCGCCACAGCCGTCATAATGATTAGTCCCTGCTTCTGCTGACGTTTGTAATATCCGTAGAACAGCAGTACCGCGAACAGCGAAGCGGACGTATATCCGGCCAACGAGACCAGAATGGAGCTCCAGGTCGAATAGGTCGTAACGTAAGTTACTCCGCTGTGGTTGGCGTTCAAATCAATGCCCGATACCTGACCCGATGTAGCGAGCGCCACGACCGCATGGCCGAATTCGTGGATCATTGTGTTCAGATTGCGAAACAGCGATGAAAAAGGAATCAAACGCGTCAGAATCGCCGCTATCAGCAGATAAAGCGCCATTTTTGCCCATTTTGGCATAAGTGAACCTCCTTAAACTGATCGCAGACTTTCATTTGTCCGAAAATCCGCTTAATTACTCTTCCATCTAACCAATCTTCCATATTCATCGCTCTGCACGCTGCACGTTTCCGAACGGCGCATTCCTTTGAACATATGTCCCTGTCTTTGGTCTCAGTCTGAATCTCGATCTGCGTCTCCATCTGAATCTCCGTCTACGCCTATGGTTACCCGTTACTTACGGCTTGCAGGGCCGGAGGTTGCATCCAGAAACGCTATTGTCCCGAATTTCGGTAAAAAGAACGCTTATACGCTCCCCGTCTTCTCGATCACGATTATGCATGTGCTGTGCGGCAGCGGAATCTCTTTCCCTGCATCGTCCATGACCCGCACCTTCCCCTGCAGCGCAAGTGTGTATCCCGGCTGCAGGAAGGATCGGCTGAATAAGATCTTCACCTGTTCCCCGAACAATTCCCCGATACAGGCTTCGTACTCAGGCAGCGTCATATACCCGAACTGCTCCTGCACTTCGTGTACGTATGCTTCTTCGCCCCAAGTGTACGTGTACAGAAATTCCATTGCATCGTTAACCGGCATCCGCACCTCGCTGGGGCCCAACTGCTCGTAAGCAATCTTTCGTCCCGCGAAGTCGTCGGCATAACGTTCCAGCCAGCGCAGGTCTTCCGGATCGGTGAAGATTAGACGGCGCATCTGCTCCCTCGGCTCGGTCATGATACCGTCCCGGATCAGGATGCGGCCTCCGGCGGGAATCAATTCGAACGCGCTTCGCAGCGCCGCCCGCACCGTGTCGAGATTGAACTTTCTGCCGTTAAACGGAATATAGGAATACAGCTCGTGCAAAATGGAAGAGAAAATGACCGTATCGATACTGCCTGAAGGAATCGTATCGGACAAATGAAGCGCATCACCTTTCAGCACCCACCATGTACGACCTTCCAACCGTTTACGCCGCTCCAGCGCCTCAATCACATTTTCGCTGATATCGACTCCGATAACTTCCTTGTCCGGCAGTTCCTGTTCGATCAGATCCAGCATTACCCCGCCGCCCGGACCGATATCAAGTACACGCGATCCGACAATGAAAGGCAGCAGAATCTTTTTGTCGTCCGCCGAACCGTTCATCGTCTCTAAATAATCATCTTCGTTGTGAAACCGGTCGTACGCGTCGCGCCGCAGATCGAACAGATCCATCAGCATGAGCACGGCCCGTTCGTACAGCGGCGATTTCTCGGCTTCGACGCAGAAATCGATCAGCTTCTCCGCCGCTGGAGAAAAGAGGAAGCTGAAGAAACACGTATCGTTATTGCTCTTCTCCCTCGTTGTTCGGTGACGAAGATGGGGGCTGCCGATATGACTTCCGCCTTGAAGCGCCGATGCCCAATCCAGCTCGCGCAAATATTTTTCGATAATTCGCTTCTTGTACAGATTGATCTTCTTGACGCCCTTGTAGTCGTAGTACAGTCCGTGCATCAGACGCTCAAAGCTGATATGGCGGGCTCCCTGACCTTCTTCTGCGCCCTGCAGCGCCAGCAGCATTACCTTGACGAACTCCTCCAGCGAAAATTCGCTCAGCGCCGCCTCTACGTACCACAGCGTTTTGTCTTCCAGACGAGCGAAAGCTTCCTGCAATCCACCTTGAGCGCCTGCGGCTTTGAGCCGTTCTTCCATCGTCTCCAGTTCGCTGTCGAAATCTTCGCCGCGCCGAATCGAATCCGCCCGCAGCCTGCGCAATCGAGCAGTCAATCCATCGTCTTTTGGTACCGTTCCGAGCGAGATATGCAGTACGCAGTGTTCAAGATCGGGCTCGACCGACTGCCATAATTCTTCGGATACGGCGCCGATGACGCAGCGGTTCAGTGCCATAAGCAGCCGGGCCAGCTCGGTTTCGGTCAGCAGTCCTTCGTCGACCGGTCCGCGCAGCGGCAGATTGGCCGCGAATGGCACTTCACCGCGCAAATACTGCCCGAGCAAACCGTGCGTACGAATCAGCAGCGCAGTCAGACGCTCGCGGTCACCCATGCCTCCCTGTGACTTGGCCAAATACAGGTCCGCCGATCCTTCGTTATGTACAAATACGTTAATCCCTTGACGCTGCCAGCCGATCCGGTCCAGCCGGGTTCCACCCTTCGCCGTTTCGCTCCAGGCCAGCACTTCTTCCAGCAGCTCCTTCATCCAGAATGACAGATGCAGGCTGTGTAAAATATCGAGACTGCGTTCTACATAGGCCAATACCGGATTCAGCTGCTCCAGCTCGCCGATCGATCCGATTCGCTCGTAATTGACGATGTATTCTTCCGCGGATGCCAGAATTTGCAGCCAGATCGGCAGTTCTCCGTCCCCAAGTCCGGAAAAGTCTTCACCGTCTTCCTCGCCTGCCATATAAGCACGTATTTCTTCAAGGGCGCTGCCCATAACGTTCACTCCTCTGCATGTCTCTTTTTCGCTGCGTTCGGTACGTCTGCGCATACCGCCCATTTCTGCGCTTTCTCATTTCGCGGTATCCGGTAAATAGTCCTCTATATGATACCCTAAAATATCGGACAGAAAAATGTGGGCATAGGTGAAAGGAGCTTCAAACAATGTGCGTCTTAAAAGGATAAATGGAAGGACAACATAAAGAAGCGCAAGGAATAAGATCGTTCTCCCTGTGCGCTTCTTCTTTCATCCAATAGCTCTCAATATTCTTAGACGAAACCGACAGCTCAGCGACTTTGCAGCTTACGAAGCCAAAACTCTCGTTATTCCGTTTCCCCGCCCTGTCTCGCTGCCATCTCCACATACTCTTTCATCGCGCGCAGGCTGTCCACCGGTGTGAACCATCCGTTTTCGCCTTCGTTAAAGCGTACGCCGTAGAGTCCCGACTGGCCGATTTCCTCCAGCCAAGCGATCATCGCTTCCACCTTCATCTTGGCGATCAGGACATTGCCTCCGCCTGTGACCAGATTGTTGTTGCGGCCGAATACCTGAGCATGCATAGGGTCCGTAAACAAGAAAGCCCAACCGTGTCCGTCTACGTTGCCGAAGAAAGGCTCCGGCTGCTGTGGGTTGTCACTCGGCTTCATCAAGATCAGCCAGCTGTCCAGCTTGAATGCTTCTGTCCAGATCAACGTCTGTCCTTCCGAAAACTGCATCTCTCTCGCCTGCTCTACCGTTACGTCGAAATGCGCGGCGAGCTCGGCGGCTTCGCGCACCTGCTGCTGTTGCTGCTGATTTTGTTCTTGAGTCATGAATAAAACGCTCCTCTCGATCTTGCCCGGCACTGCCTTACCCTATGGGGTGCCCGGCAATCGGTATAAATAAATACTCTCTATCATTGTACCCAATCAGAAGGTCAAGTGTGTAAATTTCATTTTTTCTTCTATTAATAATAGTTAGCGTTTGAGATAAGCATGCAAAGACGGCTCAGACAGATTGATTTCGCCTTGCAAGAGTTTAATGAAAAATGCTGTAAAATGCAGCTTTGCTGCGTCTGTCTATTCAGCTCGTTTGCACAGAGGGTCCTTTTTGGGTAACAATACATAGTAAGCTTTTTTCGGGGTCTTCCCGTAAGCCCGGCCTATCGGCTGTGTTCCGTATTTTGGAGCTGCCGCCGGTCAAGTAACTTTTGAGACTTTTCAACGTATAACTATTCGGAGGTGTTTAACTGTATGACTAAAATGAAATCTTTATCCGCTCTTGCTTTGACGCTGATGCTAACTGGCGTACTGGCTGCATGCGGAAACGACCAAGCTGCTTCACCTGCAGCAAACGATGCTCAAACCAACGCCGAACAATCGATCGAGGAAATCCCGGCAGCAGAAGATAACGACGCTCATCCGACCAGCGAAGTCGACATTGAGATCGACGAGGAGGCTGCCGCGGAAGGCTCTGATGCCAGCACGGCTACAGAAAGCACGGATCTGAACACCATGACCGGCGATCCCGATCCGGCTGACAACGGAAGCGGTTCGACCGATTCCAGCGCTGCGAATTCGGGTTCGACAAATAATACTTCTACAGGCAGCACGAACTCCGGCGAAACCGCAGGTTCAACCGGTACTACGGATAGCCCTGCAGCGGCAGCCGAGCAAACTGGCGAAGGCACTTACTCGGGACTGGCGGACAATCATACCGCCGAAATCGAAGTAAATGGTCAACCTGTCTCGTACCAGCTGTCCGAAGAAGCTCAGGCACAAATCGGAAAAATTCCGACAGATGCCGACGTTTCCTTCACTTATACGGAGGAGAAGTTTGACGCTGAGACAACTGTAATGACGATTACCGACATCAAAGCTGCCGAATAATCGACATTCCCTCCCCTCCATTTCGGTTTCTTACCGGATGGAGGGTTTTTTCATTTTCCATCAACGAGTATTTTATTAAACCAAATTGTTCGGCAGTCGAATTCTTCACCAAAATGAAGCAGCAGCTTTGTCTGCGACTGGAGGGTATGGATGAACATGAAATCGGATCAAGAACTGCGTATCCGTCCGGCCATGCCGGAAGACTCTCAAGCAGTCTCACTGCTCATGTATGATGCGATCGGAGATATTGCGCATACTATCGCAGGCACAACCGATATGCCCGATACGATGGACGTTCTGGAGCAATTGTTTCAGCAGCCTGGCTGTCGATTGAGCTATACAAACGGATTGGTCTGCGAAGCTGAGAACGGCGATATTGCCGGATTTATGCTGAGCTATTCCGGCGATGAAGCCCAATCGCTGGACGAGCTGCTGATACGGCGTCTCCAAGATCTCGGCCTGCAGACATCTGGGCTGGTTCCTGAAGCCCGACCAGGCGAATACTATTTGGATTCACTGGCAGTCAGCGGTGCCTACCGCGGAGCCGGCATCGGGACTCGCCTGATTGAAGCGTTCGAGCAGCGAGCTGCCGAACTCGGCTGGACGAGAGCCTTGCTGCTTGTCGACCGCACCAACCTGAGAGCCAGAGCGTTATACGAGCGTCTGGGCTACCGCGAAGACGGCTTCGTGGAATTGAGCGGCCATCCATACGACCGGATGACAAAAAGGGTCGGGACAAATACCGGGAGTCCAATGTAAAGAACCCAGTATCCGTCCATATTCACATCGAATCGATCTTCAGCCGTTTTTCCGAACTTGTCTGCAGCCGCCATCGTATCTGGGCAGCTAAGATGCAATCGGAAAAACGGCTTTTTTTGCAATTCAGCCATCATTTCGGCATTCTCTACATCTTGATTAGCTATCCCCATTATCCACGCCATCCACAGCCGTATATCCCATCGTTATCCCCGTCATCCACAGCTTTTCAGTCGTTTTTTTTGCCAAAATTCAGCCCTTTCTTTCGTACCTTTCCCGTACATCTAACTTTTTTTCACCTTAGTTCAAAAATTTTATTTGCACTTCTTTACACCTTCCATGCTCTTTTCCAATCTTGTCCGCTGCTTGTTCCGCACCGTTAAGCCATTCTCCGAAAAAACCCCTACCATTTTCTCGCGTCAATTCCCGTTTACAGAAGCTTGCACGGCAAAACCTCTCTTTTTCCTCAAATTGCTCGCTTTTTCGCGTCCGCTGTCAATTTGATCGCTTTTATTTTTAAAATTTTCTGCTTTGACAATCCCCATATATGGTTATAGAATGATTAACATTGACTCACTTAAAACTATATATAGTTTTAAGTCGGTATCGAAAGGATGTCGGTGCAGATGGTGATCGCTTACGATTCCAAGACAGGAAACGTACGGAGATTTATCGAAAAATTGGAACTGCCTGCAGTTCAGATCGACGAGCAGATGAAGCTGGACGAGCCTTTCATCCTTGTCACTTACACGACAGGGTTCGGCCAGGTGCCGGACAAAGTCAAACTTTTCTTGCAAAAAAATGGAAATCAGCTGCGCGGCGTGTCCGCCAGCGGTAATCGCAACTGGGGACATTCCTTCGCCAAAAGCGCAGATAGCATCTCCCAGACTTACGGCGTGCCAGTGCTCTGCAAATTCGAATTATCCGGAACTCATAAAGATATCCAACACTTCAAAGAGGAGCTGAACACCCTTGCGGCATATTGAACTGAACAACCAACTGATGCTGAGAAACGCCGACGGATTTTTCCGCCTAGAGAAAGATAAAGAAGCGGTAGCTGCATTTATGGAGGAAGTCGCTCAGCGCAGCCTGACTTTCCCGGACTTCGGCAGCCAAGTCGATTATATGATCGAGAATGATTACTACGAGAACGTATATGCGAATTATACCCGTGAGGAAGTTATATCGGTGTTTGAGACATCGCATAACGTTCCGTTCGAATTCGCTTCGTACATGGCCGCTTCCAAGTTCTACACGGACTACGCAATGAGAAGCAACGACAAGGCTGTCTACCTGGAGCAGTATGCTGACCGTGCCGCAATCGTGGCTTTGCACTTGGGCGGTGGCAATGTGGAAACGGCAAAAGCGCTCGTAACAGCCATTATGGAACAGCGCGTTCAGCCGGCAACTCCAACATTCCTGAACGCAGGCAAGAGCCGCCGCGGCGAGCTTGTCTCCTGCTTCCTGCTGGAAATGGACGATGCGCTTAACTCCATCAACTACGTGCTCTCCACCTGCATGCAGCTGTCGAAGATCGGCGGCGGCGTAGCGGTCAACCTGTCTAAGCTGCGCGGACGCGGCGAGCCGATCAAAGGCGTAGAAGGCGCGGCCAAAGGCGTGATGCCGGTATTGAAGCTGATGGAAGATGCATTCTCCTATGCGGACCAAATGGGACAGCGTAAAGGTTCCGGAGCCGCTTACTACAACATTTTCGGCTGGGACGTACTTGAATTCCTGGACAGCAAAAAGATTAACGCCGACGAGAAATCGCGCCTCAAAACGCTGTCGATCGGTCTGATCATCCCGAACCGCTTCTACAAGCTGGCGGAAGAAAACAAACCTCTCGTTGTATTCGGTCCTTACTCCGTCTACAAAGAATACGGCAAACATCTCGACGATCTCGATATCGACGAAATGTACGACGAACTGCTCGCCAACGACAAGGTCAAGAAAAAGACTATAATGAGTGCCCGCGATATGCTGGTGAAGATCGCCATGATCCAGCTCGAGTCCGGTTACCCGTATATCATGAATAAGACCAATGCCAACCAGAATCACGCGCTGAAAGATCTGGGTATGGTCAAAATGTCCAACCTGTGTACAGAGATCTACCAGCTGCAGGAAACGTCGACAATCGGCGACTATGGACAAGAGAACGATATCCGCCGCGACATTAGCTGCAATCTGGCTTCGCTGAATATCGCTAATGTCATGGATCTGGGCAAAATCCGTGAATCCGTGCATGAAGCAATGCTGGGCCTCACTGCTGTCAGCGACATGACCGAAGTACAGAATGCTCCGGGTGTTGCCAAAGCAAACCGCGAGATGCACTCTGTCGGCCTTGGCGCAATGAACCTGCACGGCTACCTGGCGAAGAACAAGATTGCCTATGAGAGCGACGAAGCGATCGATTTCGCCCGCACGTTCTTCATGATGATGAACTACTATTCGATCGAGAAAAGCATGGAGATCGCAAGAGACCGCGGCGTAACGTTCGCAGGCTTCGAGCAGTCCGAGTACGCGAAAGGTACATACTTCGACAAGTACGTACAGACCGACTATAGCCCTCGCACGGATAAGATCAAAGCATTGTTCGGCGATATGCATATTCCGACAACTGCCGACTGGAATCATCTTCGCACGCTGGTTCAGGCCAACGGCCTCTACCATGCGTATCGTCTGGCAATTGCTCCGACGCAGAGTATCTCGTATATCCAGAACTCCACGTCGAGCGTTATGCCGATCGTTGATGCAATCGAGACGCGTACTTACGCGAACTCGACAACGTACTATCCGATGCCGTACCTGTCGCAGGAGAACTTCTTCTACTACAAATCGGCTTACCAGATGAACCAGTTCAAAGTCATCGATCTGATCTCCGAAATTCAGGAGCATATCGACCAAGGAATCTCCGCGATCCTGCACGTAAACAGCAACGTGACGACTCGCGATCTGGCCCGTTATTATCTGTATGCCGCGCGCAAAGGCCTGAAAGCTCTCTATTACACGCGTACGAATCACTTGAGCGTGGAAGAGTGCATCAGCTGCGCCATCTAAGTTTAAGAAACTTGTGCATCAGGAGCTTGCCTATCACTGCTTGAACTTGAATTTTCCGAGTACCGTTCGAACGATAATGTGAACCTGCGGGGCGCCTTTTTCACGATCCGGATTGCCGGTCTGACCAAAACGCCCCGCTTTACTTTTGCAAATTTATAGCCCATAATAAGTAACTTGTGTGTCGTTCCTATGTGAGCGACCGTTACTTGCGGCTTATTTCATCCAACATTGCCCACAAATTCCTTTATTATATATTTCCCCACCTACTTCACACCGAAAGGGATGACTTAACATGATCAAAGCCGTCAACTGGAACCGCCCTGCCGATGACTTTACCCAGATGTTCTGGAATCAAAATATTATGCAGTTCTGGACCGATGAAGAAATTCCGCTGTCCGACGACAAAATGTCCTGGATTACACTGAACGAGGACGAGCAGGAAGCCTACATGCAGGTGCTCGGCGGATTGACACTGCTCGACACGGTACAAGGCGGAGTCGGCATGCCGCAAATTATGGAACATGTAGAGAACCTTCAGCGTAAAGCCGTACTGGCCTTCATGGGCATGATGGAACAGATCCACGCCAAGTCGTACAGCAGCATCTTCACGACGCTCGCTTCGACGGAAGAGATTGACAAAGTATTCCGCTGGGTCGAAGAGAATCCTCTCCTGCAGAAAAAGGCGGAAATCATCACTCGTTATTACCAGAACATCCAGACGCAAAAAGATCTGTATCTGGCTATGGGCGCTTCGGTTATGCTGGAAAGCTATCTGTTCTACAGCGGCTTCTTCTATCCGCTCTATCTGGCGGGACAAGGCAAAATGACAAGCAGCGGCGAGATCATCGACTTGATCCTGCGCGATGAGAGCATTCACGGCCTGTACGTCGGTGTACTGGCTCAAGAAATTCTGCGCGACCTCCCGGCATCGGAAGCCGAAGAGGCTACTAAAGAACTGTACGAACTGCTGCACACGCTGCAGGAGAACGAAGAGCAGTATACGGCTCAGCTGTACGCCAAGATCGGCATCAAGGAAGAAGTCGACAAGTTCGTACGCTACAATGCCAATAAAGCGATGATGAACCTCGGTCTGGAGCCTCAATTCGAAGAAGACGACGAAAGCATCAACCCGATCGTCCTCAACGGCCTGAAGACACAAACTAAGCAGCATGACTTCTTCTCCAAAAAAGGCAATGGCTACGTTCGTACAGTTCACGTAGAACCGCTGCGTGACGAAGACTTCTTGTTCGACACGGTGGAAGCACCGGTAACCAGCGGACTGTAAACGGTCCGACCTGCCTGCCCTATAACATCTATATAGCAGCCTTATAGCCTCTATATAGTAATAGTAGAAAAAATAAAGCTCTGCTCTGCGGACAGAAATCCGATTTTCGGATTTCATGTCACGGGCAGCGCTTTTTTTATTATGAGCAAAACTGGTGAACCGGTATGAAATGCCTTATAGTATTCGCGAGGTGCCGACCGGCCGAACGATTGCTGCTGTAATGACCTGTTTAAAAGACTTTATTCCTAAGAGACGAGGCGAAGTTCATGATGAAAGCCGCTGTCATACGCAAATATGGAGGTCCGGATGTATTTCGGATCGAAGAAGTCGAAGAACCCCGTCCGTCCGCAGGCGAGATCAAAATACGCCTGCAGGCAACATCTATAAATCCGATCGATTATAAAGTACGCAAAGGATACCTATTCTTTCTATCCGGATTTCGATTCCCCAAAATTCTATGTTCGGATTTCTCCGGAACCGTAGAAGAATGTGGAGCCGGCGTAACCGACTTCTCCCCCGGCGACGAAGTCTACGGATTTACGAACGGAGCCGCCAAGGGAGGCGGACTTGCGGAAGTGCTCTGCTGCAAAGCCTCGCTCGCCTCCAAGAAACCGGCTTCGCTGAACTTCGAAGAAGCTGCCGCTGTTCCGCTCGCCGCATCTACCGCTTACCAAGCGCTGACGCATGTGGGCGGATTGAAATCCGGCATGCGTGTACTTGTGACGGGTGCGACCGGCGGCGTCGGTCATTATGCCGTACAGTTGGCCTCTATCGCCGGTGCTCATGTGACGGGCGTCTGCCGCTCTTCCGGCGAAGCGACAGCCAAGTCGCTCGGCTGCGACGAAGTCATTGCTTACGACCGTGAAGACTTCCGCCGCAGCGGTCAGCATTTCGACTTGATCTTTGATGCGGCAGGCAAATACGGATTCGGAGACTGCCGCAGCCTGCTGACTGAACAGGGGACGTACGTAACGACCATACCCGGCCCTGCTTCTATGCTCCGACAAATTCTATCCGGCTCTAAAGGCCGAAAAGCACGTTTCATCGTCGCTAATTCCAACGATGAAGACCTGAGCCTGCTGCGCCAATGGTGCGAAGATGGACAGCTGAAGCCGATGATTGAAGCCGTATTCTCACTGGAAGAGACCCGACAGGCTTATGAGCTTGCCGAGTCGGGTAAGATCCGCGGGAAGGTGGTCATTCGGACATAGACATTGACAAGCGAATGAAAATCGGAGTCGGACAAGGCGCTTTTTGTCCAACACAAAAACCGCCTTCACGGCCCTAAGGACCGAGAAGGCGGTTCGGATGAAGCCTAGTACATGAAGCATAAAGCGTGAAGTGTAAGACATGGAGCATCAAGCATGAATGCCAAGACTTCCTTACAGAAATAGTCGATTATTTCTTCGGAGTACTCGGCAGCAGTGTTACTGGTACGATGAACGTCTCGTTGATTCTGGAGTTCTTCTTGTAAGAAGCGGTAACCGTCAGATTGACAACTGTTGGCTCTTTCGGCAGTCCACGCAGAGCACCCCTGCTGTTGATCAGATTCGGGTGGTCGCTATCTGTGACTTGGAACTTGACTTCGCTAGTCGAAGTTAGCTTCAGCACGTTAGGACCGATTCGAGTCGTATTGACGACTGCGGCTTCTTTGTCGAATGCCGCGATCGCTTCTTCAACCAGCAGGATTCGGCGTTCCGCGATACGGTAACTGGAATACGCGATATACTGGATCGGATTTCCATACTGATCGTTGGCAACCTGGCCGCTAGGCGTCAGTTGAACTGCCATGATCTCAAGCTGGTAGGTGCCTTCCGGCAGTTTGCCCAGCTTCATCGTTTTTTCATCGAGATAAGTGTCTCCGATCTTGTCGAACGTATAACGTCCCGGTTCCAGCAGACGCATGTTGCCTTGAGCGTCTTCATCGACAATTTGGCCAAGCAGGCCGATGTACTTGTCGTCGACACCGTATGCGGCAATCTGGATATAATTCACGTTATCTGCCGTCAAGGTGAAGGATACATCTGTTGTATCGCGCTGACCATCGCCATCAGGCGTAATAATGCGTTCTGTCAGCTCGATGTCCTGCAGACCGAAGCCATTGTCCGGACGTTCGTCACCAACATGCACCACGAACGGCAGGTGCAGGTCCGGCGATCCGGCGGACTGAAGCAGAACTTCACCTTCATACACGCCTTTGACTGCATTGGACGAAGGGGCAATTTCCAGTGCAAACGATGTCGGCGCTCCTGCGGATGCACTTACCGTGCTGCCCGCTCCAAGACCGGTCAAACGGGCCGAGATGTCACTTGTATCCGGTGTAGCGATCGGATTGGCAGGGTCAGAAGTCACGCTGTTATGCCAAACGACACTCGCCGTATACGAAACCGGCGCTCCCGATACGCTCTTCAACTGCAGTTCGCGGCTGCGTGCTTCTCCGCCTGCGCTTACGACACCGAACGATGTCGAGGAAGCGTAGTTTGTAACCGGAACCTCAATCAGATCGGTATTAAGAATACGGACTTCTTCAACAGCCTGCAGCAGTGCAGGTGCATTCAGCGCGTCCGCCACATAAGCGCGGCCGGCGCCCTGCGAGTACACATCGTACGGCGTGCCTTGTTCATTGACCAGAGTGTCTGCCGTATTGGCCAGTGCAGCCCGGACATCGTAAGGTGTCCATTCCGGATACTTCTGCTTCAGCAGCAGTGCGAGACCCGCAATATGTGGAGCCGCCATACTTGTGCCGCTCGAGCGGGAATAAGCTTCGTCATAAGTGACGCCTTCAATGAACTTGCCGTATTCCGGATAAGTCGACAGC
This sequence comes from Saccharibacillus kuerlensis DSM 22868, assembly GCF_000378145.1. Classification (GTDB taxonomy): domain Bacteria; phylum Bacillota; class Bacilli; order Paenibacillales; family Paenibacillaceae; genus Saccharibacillus; species Saccharibacillus kuerlensis. Next base: position 185,522 of record NZ_KB899279.1, read on the forward strand.
AGATTGACACCCGGAGCCACTACATCCGGCTTAATGCTCAGATTCTCGTCGCTGTTAGGTCCGCGCGAGCTGAAACCTGCCATACGGTCACCAGCTACAATCTGGTTCGGATAGTCGGTACCGAATGTGATTGCAAACTCCGGCGTTTCCAGTTCCAATACCTGTCTGGCCAACTTGCGGCCTTCCGTACCGCTCATATCGAAGTACGGAACATAATCGAAGCTGTCACCGAGGAAGGCTAGCGAGCCGACCGGCGCGTCGCGTCCCGGAATCGATTCGGACAGATCCGCTTCGTTCGGGTTGCCCGGTTGAGTGTTGCCGTTGAAGATCACGATCGCTTTGGCACCGTGTGCCTCAGCACCGCGAACTTTTGCGTCAAATGTCAGACTACCGCGGGAAACGACTACAACCTTGCCCGTGACGTCAATGCCTTGGGCAGCCAGCTTGTCGTAATCCGCATCACTTCCAAGATTCGCATAAACGGCATCGTTCGGCTCTGTACCGAGCAGCTCGGCGAAGTTCTCCTGCCCTGTTCTCCAAGCCAAAATGTCGGTCGTATATGGACCATAGTCTCCATATACCGCCTGCGATACCGTATCGGCTGCAGCAGTCTCCGACTGAGATGCCGCCGCTTCTTCCGCAGCAGGTTCTTCCGCGGCAGGTTCTTCCGCAGCAGGTTCTTCAGAAGACTGTTCGGCAGCAGATTCTTCTGCTGCGTTCTCATCCGCAGCCGGAGCTTCAGGCTGAACCGCTTCGTCCGATAGAGCCGGAGTCTCTTCCGGTGTCTCTTCCACCGGCGGTGCTTCGACAGCTTCATTGCCTACGGAAGCTGAGAATGTGCCCATATAATGATTGCTTTCGCTTGTTACCGCACCGACCGAAATGGCCAGCTGCGAGGATGCCGGGGAACCCATAGAATAGTAATAATTCCCGTTGTTGGCTTCATTCCCGTTGGCGATGACCGCTGTAACACCGGACAGAACGGCATTATTGACTGCCACCGAGTCTGGTGAATTTGCATCCTTGTTCGATGCCGAGCCAAGCGACAGATTGATTACGTCCATGCCGTCTTTGACTGCACGCTCGATACCGTCGATAACCTGTGCGGAAGAACCCGAAGCTCGTCCTGTCTGCAGGTTGCGTCCGAGTACTTTGTACGCGTACAGATCTGCTTCGTACGCCACGCCTTTTTGGACCAATTCGGAAGTCGGGTTGGTTCCGCGTCCGACGATTGTACCGGCTACATGCGTACCATGGCTGGTGCCGGCATAAGTCGTTCCGTTGATCACGATCGGCGGCTCTTCATAAGGATCGTTATCCTGCGAGAAGGAGTCGTATCCGCCTTTATAAGCGTCCTTCAGATCCGGGTGTAGGTAATCGACGCCGGTATCGATAACGCCGACTTTCAAGCCTTTTCCAGTGAAACCTTCTGCCCAAGCTTTGTCGACACCCATCTGCTTCAGCGGCTGGATCTCGAAATTCGCTTCAGTCGAAGAATTGTTCTCATTGATCGGAATTTCATAATAAGTCTGGTTCTCATCAATGGAAATAACGCTCGGAATCGAGGCTAGCTTCGTCAGATCCTTCGCCGATACTGTCACTTCAAATCCGTTTAGGACCGTATCGTACTGATAGTTGACATCCAGGTTGATCCCCAGCGCTGCGGCCTGGTTAAGGAAAGAGGACTGTTCGCTGTCGACCAACTGCTGTGCCGAGGCAGCCGAGAAGCTTCTCAGTCCCGCCTCTTCTGCCGAAGATTCTGCGGCAGCTACAGGTTCCCGGCTGAGCTGTATAATTGCCCGCACTTTATGTAAAGATTCGGTGTTTAGCTTGGGTGAGATAATGGAAGCGGGATCACGGGTTTGAACAGCAAAAGCACTCATGGTTCCTTCTGTGGACGCGCCGTTCAAAGATTCTTCGGACAGCTGATAAGGTGCCAGCTCGCTCGGCGATTTGGTCGACTGGGCGGAGGCCATGCCCGGAAGCGCCGTTCCCAACGCCAACGCTAGACTAAGCGATACGCCGGATAATTTACGGAACAGATGCTGCTCTCTTTTCAAATGCAACTTCCCCTCTCTAATGGTTGAAATGTGAACAGGAATGTCCATCGCCAACACGGTTTTGTCAGGTAACTTCACAGAGAAACAAAAAACCGCTTCAAATACTGGCCTCCCTTCGTTTATTGTCAAAAAGCTTGCCACCTATGTTAACACCACTGTAAAAATTTGACCACTTGTAAATTTTTCGAAACAAGTGTTTCATTATTTAAAGAAGATGAAAATTGTCGAAATTTAACCTCCCTTCTTGCTTCTTTCCTGTAAAACTTTTCAGCATAAGCAAGCAAAAGTCTTAACAGTGTTATAGGTTTGTAAGGTCTGTATGATTAAGACTGATTCTTTAGTTCGATAAAGCCAACCTGCTTTTAAGAACAAGGACTTAATTTTTCGACAAAGTGCAGCCTATCGAAACAATGCTCAAGATCGTCCTTGAAAACATTTTAAACAGCACTTTGAAGAGCCGATTCAAGACGCTTTAAAGGCACTTTTAAGGCACTTTCAACAGCACAAAAAGACCCCACCTTGATGGCCGGGGTCTCAAACATATGGATAAACGAGATCATTCAAGCATCAGAATCGAATTACCATGAATTCCAGTTCATGAAGGTATCCGTCTTGCCCTGCAGTTCAGACAGCTGAAGCAGAACAACAGCTGCATCGGCTTTGGTGACAACTTGTTCCGGCAGGAAGCTGCCGTTGATAGGAGGAAGAAGTCCCAGCTTGATCGCCAGCACAGCATCACCTTTATTCACGATGGACTCAGCGTCAGCAATACCCGGCAGCTCGACAGTCGAATTGTAGTAAGAGGCCAGCTTGTCGTATTTCAGCACGCCCATTAACAGCTGGGCCAGCTCGTCGCGAGTCAGTTCCGCTTCCGGCCTGAAGTTCGACGACTGGTCCGGCTTCAGCCAACCTTGGCTGACCAGGAAGCCGATCGCCGATTGATCGGGACTATCCGCTTCTACATCTTTGAACAAGGACATGCCCGCATAGGAATTATAGGATACGTAATCCGGCTGCATAGCACGCGCCAACATATCGGCCCATTGAGCACGTGTCAGTCGGGCATCCGGATTGATATTGCCCGCTTCGTCAGGAATCAGTACACCATGGTCTACCATTTTTTCGAGTGCTGCCTCGTTCTTGTGTCCGGCGATATCCGATGCGGCGGTAGATGGACGCTGCTCTATGCCAAAGCCGTACAGCGTCTTCCATTTGCCATCGGAAGCATCCAGAATGTTGAAGTTTCCGAGCTGTCCGCCCGCTTTGAGCATTGGAACGTACGTCAGCTTCATTACGGAATCGACCTCGCCGGAAGGCCCGGAAGAACGGTCAAATCGGCTGTAATACAGCTGCAGCTCTGCCTCATCCAGAAACTTTTCTTTGGCATCGGCTGCGGAGATCTTGACCGTATCCGCGGACGGGAACGTTCCTTTCATCCCGGAGGATGGTGCAGTAAAGTAGTATTCTTTCAGCGTTCCCGCCTTGTCGATCGTTACGCTAGCCGTATCGCCTGCAACCGGAATACCGGATTCATAACGTTGGAAGGTGTAATTCAGAACCCAGTCACCGCTCTTCGGTACCGAGATCATCCGCCATTCTCCAGCGTTTGGCAGCAGTTTGCTCGCCCAAGCGGCTGCCTGCGATTGATTCGCTGCAGTCGGCTGTACATCTCCGTTATTCGACACATTTTGCTCGTAAGAGTAGTAATTGTACAGTTGGCCCGTTTCCGCATTCAACTGCGCATTGATATTCCCCGAGCTTCCTTTGGTCATCCGGTTCAGATCGAGCATCCAGACTTTCGTGTTCTTCTTCGGGTAATCCTGCGTATGGGTCTGCTGTCCGGTCAGCTTGTATCCGGCCGGGATTAAGCCCAGCTTCTCAAGCTGGCGCTGTGCAGCTTCTTCCGTCTTGAGCGGAGTCGGCACAAACGCGCTTCCGTTCTTGAGCGCTTCTCCTTCGGCACCGATAGCGGATGCATAGGCAAGGCCGGTAGTTGGATCCAGCTTCTGTCCGGTAGAGGCATCGATCGGAACTGTCGAAGCGGCATGCGGCACATAGCCCAGATAGTAACGGGAGGCGCTTCCTCCCCATCCGTTAACAGGAACATAAGAAAGCTCCATGTCGAAATCCGACTCGAACGATTGCTGTGCTTCGGCCTCCGAAACCTTCGGGGTTGCAGACGGATAAGACAGGTTATTCATGCTTCGACTGAAACCTGTGATCGAGCCGCTTGCGCCAATGGACACAAAGGCGGTCTCGCTCTGTGACGGTACACCGTTCACTTTGATCCGGAACGAGAAGGAGTAGCTGGAGCTGCCGAACAGAGGGGTCAGAGTACGGCCTCCTCCGTATCCGGCGGGTGCCGGGGAAGTCAGGTCTTCTGCCACAAAATCGGAAGCTTTTTTGTCCGGCATAGCACGACGCAGGAATGATTCGGCCTGCTCGGATGCCTGTTCGCGCGTTACTTTTGCCTCATTCTCTCCGGAAACCGGAAGATAAGCATCCAGCACGTTTCCGTTTACAGCGTCAACTGATACCGAAGCGGTGCCATTATCGCGGCTTGAGAGCGTATATGTAATTCTCCACGTTTTGCTGGCATTGCTCTCATTGTAATAGGCGCTGTAATCGACCGATGTTACCTTGGCGGGTGTCAATTCCGGGAACAGCTTCTGAGCGGTCGAAGCAGCGGCAACGGACGAGATTTTGGCTCCTTCCGGGATCGCGTTGGTCAGCGCCGATGCTGTAAAGTTTGTCGTCTCGCCGCTTTCCGCAGCGGATGCCTGCCCTGTCCATACAGGCGAGCACAGCATGGCTGCTGCCAGCACGGCTGCTGCCGTTCTTCGGGGAGCAGGGAATTCAAGTTTGATCCTTTTCATCGTTCATTCTCCTCTCGTTTGATCGTTCAATATGCGTGCAGTGACGGTTTGATTCATCCGATGACCGTTTGACCGGCCTGCCATCATCTTATCACCGGACCCCCAAAGAAAAGTAACGCTCAGGATACGAAAAAATGACAAAGCGAGCGTTTGCAGGGTTCACTTTTAAAACGAGTACAATGAAGGAAATGTTACCGTTAAATTCAAAAAAAACATAAAAAAAACCCGCCTTACGGCGAGCTTGAATTAGAATGCCTTCATTTGCTGCAAATCTTGTTCTTTCCCTTTAACTATGTACCTCTGCTTCAACTACGTGCTTCTGCTTTAACTGCGTCCCCCCGGGATATAAGGCCGAATCCATTCGCCGAACGATTTCGGACTGCGGGTCTGAATCAGCACAACGCCTTCTCCCCGGAAACGGCAGACAAGCCCTTCTCCGCTTGTAAAGCTGGACACCCAGCCTTTGGACGCTTTTTCGATCTCATAGTGCATATAATCCGGCCAGGCGACGAGATGACCATTGTCCACTACGACTTCCTGCCCTGCTTCCAGATTGATTGCATGAATCCCTCCGTAGGATGACAGAAATACCGTACCGCGCCCACTGATTTCGACAATAAAGAACCCTTCTCCCGACATCAGACCGCGGCCCAGATTCTGCATCTTCGTGTTCACTTGAATCCCTGAAGTCCCTGCAAGAAATCCGTCTTTTTGCACAAGCAGACTGTACGAACCGTCCAATTCGACCGCTTCAATCGCACCCGGACTGGAAGGAGCAAGCGTCGCTTCTCCATATCGTCCAACCGACAGCAGCTCCTGGAAAAAGAACGATTCGCCGCTGAGCATCCGACCCAGCCCTCGCATAATGCCGCCCTCTGTCGTACCGCGCAGCTCAATGTTCGGCGACATGGACACCATCGCGCCCGATTCGGCTTTGATGCTCTCGCCATTTTCAAGCTGAACTTGAAGCAGCGGAAATGCTCCCGGATACAAAATTTGATATTGCATGCTCTGATCGCCCCTCTTTTCTTCATACTCTTCCTTATAATCTTCTGTATTGTCTTCTTCATAGTAATGAGATTTTATCCGCTGCGCAATGCGGATGTCAGCTGTGATATAATCAGATGCAGCAAGATTTCATACTTTCAATCAAGGGGGCAACATCCATGTACAGAAACGGGAGAGCCGGACGCAGTGTGACGCTGGCCGCGCTCCTGATGCTGACGCTGATTCTGCTCGCCGCCTGCGGCTCCAAAACTCCGCAGCAGAGCGAGACGGCGACGGAAACAAAGACACAGACCGGGAATACCGGAACGCAGGCAGCAGGCGAGACACCTGCAGGCAGCAAAGACAATCCGATCGTAACAATCGAAATGGACAACGGAGGCATCATCAAGTTGGAACTGTATCCAGAGATCGCTCCTAATACGGTCAACAACTTTATCTCTCTGGTCAAGTCGGGATTCTACGACGGGCTGACCTTCCACCGTATCGTCCCGGGCTTCGTCATTCAGGGCGGCGACCCGAACGCTGATGGCAGCGGCGGACCGGATTACGCGATCAAGGGTGAGTTTACCTCCAACGGCTTCAACAATACGCTCAAACACACTACCGGCGTACTGTCGATGGCCCGGACAGGCGCTCCGGATTCCGCCGGCTCGCAGTTCTTCATTATGCTGGCCGATCAGCCGAGTCTTGATCAACAGTATGCCGCTTTTGGCAAAGTTGCTGATACAGCCAGCATGGACGTGGTGAATGCGATCGCCGCTCTGCCGACGGATGGCAAAGAAAAGCCAGTATCTCCCGAAGGCGCAACGATGAAAAAGGTTACGGTCGATACTCTGGGCAAAGAGTATCCGGAACCGGAGAAAATTCAATAATGGAAGCCTTTGAATGCCGTCCCGACTGCGGCGCATGCTGCACGGCAGTCTCGATCGCTTCGCCCATTCCGGGCATGCCGAACGGCAAGCCTGCGGGGGTACCGTGCGTACAGCTCAACGAACGCAAGCGCTGCAAGCTGTTCGGAAGCCCCGAGCGACCGAGCGTATGCGGAGGCCTGCCTCCTTCGCTTGAAATGTGCGGCTCTTCCGCCGAGGAAGCTTTCGCCTACCTCGAATGGCTGGAACGCGAGACAACACCTTGACTGAACTAGACAGCACCCCAACCGAACAAGTCAAAGCGGCGGAACCGCCGGACGCTCAATACGCGCCCGGCGGTTTTTCGCATCCGGTGCTTTTCAAGCTTATGCTCTTCCAGAGTTATCTGCTCACCCGATCCTTTTCTCACGTAGGCTCTTCTCGCTTGGGCTCTTCTCACTTAATAATACTGTTCATTCTAGTGGTATTCCGTTTCCTAGCAGTTACCCGTCGTGTGACCGGCCGCGCCAAATCGGTTATAGTTAACACATACATAGGACCTATCGGAGCCGGAAAGTCCATACCGGAAAGGAAGATCGCAATGTCTGTAACTAAGCTGCAAAAAAATAAACGCCTCTATGCGCTGATTGTGCCGATAGTGCTGTGCCTCCTGCTCAGCGCCTGCGCCCAGGGAGTCGTCGATGTCACCGTCAATACCGATGGTACCGCCGATATCCGCATGGACGCCGCAATTGACAACTCAGCGCTGAATACGCTCGGGCAGGGCGACCTGTTTGAGAAAATCGCTGCCGGTCTGCGTGAACAGGGAATAGACGCTCAGGCCGTGAACAAAGACGATCAGACCCTTCTTACCGCTTCGAAAAAAGTAGAACTGAGCGGCAGTGAAATCCCGGAACTGCCGGACGGGATCACCCTGCAAAATCGCAGAGAAGATGGCCTGTTCTCGACGACCTATCATATCGTCGTCACGGCCAACCCGCCGCAGCTGTTCCCGAATGAAAGTTCGTCACTCACCGGATTTATCGGTTCTCGACTGCTGGGCCGCTTCATCAATCGGGAATTCGACTTCGACTTCAAGCTTAATCTACCGATCAAGCCGGATGCTCATAACGCCGACGAGATCTCCGCCAACGGCCGTTCGATGACCTGGCATCTCTCCCCAACCCGCGAAAACCGGATCGAACTGAGCGTCACCGTTCCGGACGTTAAACGGATCATCTATACGGCCTCCGGAGCGCTGATCGTCATCATCGGTATTGTGGCCTTCCTGCTTCTCCGCCGGAAGCGCCGCCAAAAAGCTCAAACCGACACGACACCTTCATAAAATGAAAAGGCTGACGGAAAATTCCGTCAGCCTTTTTGCCATGTTAGCTGGCGCCGCGTTACTTTGCCGCTGCCGCAGTTGTATACCGCATACTCCCCGCCTGTCAGATCCACCAGCGAAAGACTGCGCGATTCCTCAATCCCATACGTATGCGAACCGAGATCGCAGTTCAACCTCGCTCCATCAAAGCAGATAAACTCGCAGGGTGTGTGCCCATGAACAACCGTTCTGCCGTCTGTCGCCTGCAGAACCGACTCGGGCGGATAATCGTAAAATTCATTCTCCGACATCCACAAAATATCCCGGCTCTGCCCATGCAGCGGTTGGTCGGGAATAAATCCGGCATGCGTGTAGACGTATTCGTCGTCCTCGGCCATGATCGGCAGCGTCAGCAGCCAGTCCAGATTCTCACGGCTTTCCTCATCGTCCTCGAATGTACGCTCGAAGCTTGCCAGCGCCTCTGCTCCACCGTGAATAAGCCATATATTCGATTTATCCGCCCGATACCAACGCAGCATCTCTTCATGGTTGCCAGCCAGCACCGTTACCCGATCCGGATGCATCCGCTGCAGCGTGCGCAGATAGCGAACCACAAGCGCACTGTCGGGCCCTCGGTCGATGAGATCGCCGCCGACCGTCAGCCGATCTGTAAAAGCATCATAATCCATCTCCCGCAGCAGTTCGATCAGCCCGCGATATTCGCCGTGGATATCGGTAACGAACAATTTGCGCGGTTCGTTCATTGTCTTCCCCCTTCGCCTGTTTACCGTAAAAGCTCTCTTTCCATTGTAGCCGCAGACGCTCCCGGCGTCCAAATCGGAAGACTGAATACTAAACCCGCCTTTCATTCCTAACGATCAAGCCCATTTCACAGATAAAATGATATATTCCCTCAAATCGACGAATATATGCCATCATTTCGTTGACACTCCAAATCGAATAGTCTATCATTCTCGGCGAATAGGGAAGCGATTACATCATGAATATTCCTTCGCTGTTCTCTTACTTCTGACTATCTTACATAAAGGATACGATGCCATGAAATCAAATAGACGCTTAACCGTGAAAGAAATCGCCAAGGAGGTTGGTCTGTCTGCAGCCACCGTAGACCGTGTGCTGAACAATCGGGGCAAGGTCAAGCCGGAAACCGTGCAGCTTGTGACGGATAAGGTCCGCGAAATGGAAAATGCCTCCGACCATTCGGCGAATGCCCTGCCAAAAAGCCGCAGCATTTCGCTTGCCGTCGCTTTCCCCGAGCTGCCGGAATATTTCTGGAGCCAAGTAGAGACCGGCATTGACGCCGCTGTTCACGAATTCCGGGAATTGGGTCTTCATGTACATACGATACGTTCCAAAGATTACGATCTTACCGACCAAAAAAATACGATGCTTCAATTGATCGAATCCGGCGAATACGATGCAATAGCCATTTCGCCCAATGATCCGCAGGAAATGACAGACGTCATCGACCATGCAGTAAGCCGAAATCTGACCGTAGGCACTTTTAACAGTGATTCTCCGCTCAGTTCCCGGCTTTTCTATGTAGGATGCGATTATCGGGTTGCCGGTCGTTTGGCCGCTGATACGCTGTGCCGATTCATCGGGCGGCAGGGACGAATTGGCCTGATCATGTCGTATACCAATTTTCAGATGCAGCAAAAAGTCACCGGATTCCGTGAAGTCATCGGCAGCTGTCCGCTTGTGGAGCTTCGGGCGCCGCTTAAGGTCGAGCAGGAAGAATATACGTCGTTCGAGACATTTGCCGATTATTTTGACGGACTGGACGGCATCTATGTAGCCAGTGCCAAGCTGCATGTTATTGCTCGGCATCTTGAAGCGGCAGGCCTTGCAGGACATGTAGCGCTGATCGGGCATGATATGAATGAGGAGATTCACGAAGCTCTGCAGCAGGACATCGTTACGGCGACAATCTGCCAGAATCCGTTTAACCAAGGTTATCTGATTATCAAGTTGATGTTCGAATATCTTTCTTCCCGAAAGCTGCCCGCAGTGAAGGAAAAAATGATGAAACTTGAGCTTGTGACGAAAGAGAATGCGCAATACTATATTTGAACGTATAGGCTTGACTGAGTTGTTGGCAGAGGGAGTGCCGCACATGTCGGAAACTCTCCTTTTTAGCGCGAAATGATGGATGTACGTCATTATCGAATGGACGTCTTTCGTCATTCACATCAATCATTCACATTAATCATTCTCATCAACATCCGGGAGGGAACCCGAATGAAATTCACCGACGGCTACTGGCACATGAGACCCGGCATAACGCTGAATTATCCGGTGGAAGTGCGCGATCTGCATGTGCAGCAGGATGGGATCGAAGCATTCGCTGCCTGCAAAAAGATTGTTACCCGCGGAGACACGCTCAATACGGCTATCCTCACTTTCCGCTATTCTTCTCCGATGCCCGACGTGATCTGCGTGGAATCGGTGCATCACGAGGGGAAGCGGATAATCGGACCCCATTTTGACAAAAATATTGATGCCGATACACAGCCGATCGTAACGGAAGACGACGAGGCAGCAGTGCTGACCAGCGGAAACTTGAGCGTGCGTATCGATAAAAATAATGGTTGGAGCACTCACTTCTACTACCGGGATCGGCGGCTGACAGGCAGCGGCTTCAAAAGCCCGGGACACCTCAAAACGGCGGATGGAAGTTATATGCGCGAACAGCTTGATCTTGGCGTCGGTGAGCGCATCTACGGGCTTGGCGAACGCTTCACTCCTTTTGTCAAAAACGGCCAGGTGGTCGATCTATGGAACGAAGACGGCGGGACGTGCAGCGAGCAGGCGTACAAAAACGTCCCGTTCTATCTGTCGAGCTTTGGCTACGGCGTGTTCGTCGATCATCCGGAAAAAGTATCGTACGAGGTCGGTTCGGAACAGGTGGAAAAAGTACAGTTCAGCGTTCCCGGCGAGCGGCTGCGCTATTATATCGTCGGCGGCGACACGCTGAAAGAAGTATTGAAAAACTACACGGCACTGACCGGACGCCCCGCTCTGCCTCCCGCTTGGTCATACGGCCTGTGGCTGAGCACTTCGTTCACGACTCCTTATGACGAAGATACGGTCAATCACTTTGTTGACGGCATGTTTGAGCGGCATATTCCGGTGCATGTGTTCCACTTCGACTGCTTCTGGATGAAGGAATTCCAGTGGTGCGATTTCCGCTGGGATACCGAGCAGTTCCCGGATCCTCAAGGCATGCTGGATCGGCTCAAAGCCAAAGGCATGCATATCTGCGTATGGATCAATTCCTATATCGGGCAGAAGTCGTACTTGTTCCGGGAAGGGATGGAGAACGGCTATCTGGTCAAAACGACCGAAGGCGACGTATGGCAGTGGGATCGTTGGCAGGGCGGGATGGGGCTAGTGGACTTTACGAATCCGGAAGCGGCGGAATGGTTCAAGTCCAAGCTTCGCCCCTTGATCGAAATGGGCGTAGACAGCTTCAAAACGGACTTTGGCGAACGGATCCCGACAGAAGGCATTGTCTACCATGATGGCTCCGATCCGGTGAAAATGCATAATTACTATACACTGCTGTACAACAAAGCCGTATTTGAAGTGCTGGAAGAGGTCAAAGGACGCGACCAGGCTCTCGTATTCGCCCGTTCGGCAGCGGCAGGCGGCCAACAGTTCCCCGTACACTGGGGCGGAGACTGCACAGCCTCCTACGTCTCGATGGCCGAAAGCCTGCGCGGCGGATTGTCGCTTGGCCTATGCGGGTTCGGATTCTGGAGTCATGATATTAGCGGCTTCGAGAACACGGCTTCGCCGGACATCTACAAGCGCTGGAGTGCATTCGGCCTACTGTCTTCGCACAGCCGATTGCACGGCAGCCAGTCGTACCGGGTACCGTGGCTGTTTGACGAAGAGGCGAGTGAAGTGCTGCGGCACTTCACCGCTCTCAAAATGCGCCTGATGCCGTATCTCTTCGCGGCTTCGATCGAAGCGGCGGAGAGCGGCCTGCCGATGATGCGGGCCATGCTGCTGGAATTCGGCGAAGATCCGGCATGCGAGGAATTGGACCGCCAATACATGCTGGGCGGCTCGCTGCTCGCAGCGCCGATCTTCAACGAGCGCGGCGAAGCGCTCTATTATTTGCCGGAAGGCCGCTGGACCCACCTGCTCAGCGGCGAAGAAGTTCAGGGCGGACGCTGGCGGCGCGAACAGTACGATTATTTCAGTCTGCCGTTATTCGTACGGCCGAACAGTCTGCTGGCGCTTGGCGCGGATCATTCGCGTCCGGATTATGACTATGTCGACGGTGCGGAGCTGCATCTGTTCGCACTGGAGGATGGCCGCGAGGCACGCGCGGAGATTTATGCGGTGTCCGGAAGCGAGGCCGTGACGCTTGGCGATCCCGAGAGTCAGGGCGCGGAGCGGAACGCACGGGAGGCGGATCAGGGCGCGGAGCAGAACCTATGGGAGACGGGCCGGAGCGCGGACTGGGACGCGGATCAGGACATCCGAAGCACGGACCGGGACCGGGGCACGGACTGGGACGCGGACCTTGACGTTCAGGACGCGGAACGGGACGCATGGAATGTGGACCGAGACATAGGCCGGGGAGCCGACGCAGCTTCGAAGAAGCGACAGCCTGAATTGTCCGTCGCCGTACGACGCGACGGGCGAGTATTAACGGTAACCTCGACGATGGCAGATGCAGCTTCGCTTCCGCGGGTAGAGACTTCTGCGTCTTCGGCGGCAAATGCATTCCCGCTTCCACCGGTAGAGACTTCTTCATCTTCGGCGGCAGACACATTCCCGCTTTCGCCGGTAGAGACTTCTTCGTCTTCGGCGGCAGACACATCCCCGCTTTCGCCGGTAGAGACTTCTTCGTCTTCGGTAGAAGGCGCATCCCCAGGTTTTGAGGCCGCAATGTCTCGACGCCCTTGGACGCTTGTGCTTCGGGGAATCGGCTCTATCGAATCCGCCGATGGAGCAGAGTTTACTGTCACTGAGCAGGGCGTCATGCTGACACCGGACAGAAACGGCTCATTTACCATTACACTGAACCGCCGTTAAGTCGAGCGGCCTGTCTCCAATAGACGGGCCGCTTTTTTTCGCCTCGACCTCCTGCTTTCCAGCCCGGCTGCTCCGCAGAAATTATTCGCCTGTTTGTTAACCTTACTAGGGCATGTACGCAAACTCATCAACTTTTTCGAATAGAAGATGCTTTCAACACCCAGGTCTGGTTTCCAAATTCAAATGAAGTCTTTGAACGTAAATACGAAGCCAATTATTGGTTCGCGTATATGCCGTAATGGAACGCGTCCCATAAGAAATGCTGAATAAGACGCGTTCAACAAGAAACGATGAATAGGATACTTCTAATAAAAAGCGTCTAATAAGATTCCATCAATAAGATTTAAGGTAAGGCCCAATAAGTGCTTATATGCAATTATTTTCCGCAAAAGCTCACCTAATCGTACAATAAGTGCGTAGGTGCAACTATTTCACATAAAAGTAAGGTTAGAAACGCGAAAACGCTGAAATAAGTGTATGGGAGCACTTATTTCAGCGAAAGTTAAAAATGTGAGAAAAATAAGTGTATAAGCGCACTTATTTTCTTTCCCCCTATTACACCTTCAATAAACTCTTTTGGATTTTGTGGAAACAGGTTTGCATACAGGCCCTAAACGTTTAAGTTTAAAATATTGCGGGGTTCGCTGCACGCGTACTCCATTCTACTCCACTCGAAAGAAGGCGAGATTTTGTCCAATGTCATTCTGCGGCTCAAGCAGTTCACTCAGGCTTCCCGCATGCTGTTTCTTCCGATCATGGTCATCTGCATTGCACTCGGGACTCTGGCAGCTTATTTATGGAACGACGTTTTTCATCCCGTCTTATTCCTGATCGCGCTGATCGGCTCCTGTGCCGCGCATCTATTCTCTACCATGTTCAATGACTTCTGGGACTACCTCAGCGGCGCGGATGTGGCAGCCTACGAAACAGAAGATACGGCTTCGACCGATTCCGGCTTTCTGACCCAGAAAATCTGGAGTCTGCCGGTATTCCTTGGCGTAACTCTTCTGATGGGAGGAATAGCGGCTCTCAGCGGATTGATCCTGTTCCTGACCAGCGGTTGGGGAGTCATTCCGCTGTGCGTCATAGGTGGATTTCTTGCCTTCTTCTATGTGGCGCCTCCGGTACGTTTCGGTTACTGGGGTCTTGGCACAAGCGAATTGGCGCATGTGATCTGCTTCGGCGTTCTGCCGGTCATGGGCGCTTTTTATGTCCAAACCTCGCATTTTGACTGGAAGCTGCTGCCGCTATCGCTGCCGATCGGCCTGCTGACGACGCTTGTTTTTTTCAACCATCATTTCCTGCATTGGAAAACGGATCGTCAGGTCGGAAAACGCACGCTCGTCGTTTCGCTCGGCGAATCGAGATCGTTCCGCCTTTCGACCGTCATCTTCCTGCTCGTCTGTCTGAGCGTGATTGTCTGCGTGCTGACGAATACGCTGCCGGTGTACGCACTGCTTGCCTTGATTACGGCCTGGCCGCTTATCCGGATGTACCGCAGCATGCGAAGCGAACGCAATCTGCAGTCCTACAAATCGCTTATGGCCATGTCCATGACAATGACGATTCGCTGCGGAGCGATCCTGATTGCAGCGATGTTCGTGCAGGGCTTCAGTCCTTTTTAACAAAGTCGGAATCAGGTTCTGATACATTCCGATTTTTCCGTCTTCCTACCGCCTTAGGGCGGTTTTTTTGCGTTTTATCGATTTTTCGAAGCAAGATTACCCCATGAAATTTGGAAAGATCAAGCAAAAAGAAAAGGAAATTATAGCCTTAACGGCAAACCTGTTTTAAAATAGAAAAAACAAAAGAAATATAATTGTCATTTTCAGAAAAGGAGGTCTAACATGCCTGACCGCAACAAAAATAAGTGGCTGTTGGCAATGGCCGCTGCGCTGCTGCTGACGAGCGCTTGGACGTGGAGTCACGGAGCCGCTTCACTGGCCAGCCACAGTACACCCGCACCGTCGTCTTCGTCGGTCCTGACGTTTCTCGACTGATCCTGCGGACAATCGCGGATTTTCTTCGCCTACATAATTCAACATCCTATGTTGATTGCATTTCTCGCTTGTCCGCTCTTCAAACTGATGGATGTGCTAACCCACCCGCCTTCGCACTCGCTACGGGTATTTTTCCGCGTGCTCTGGCGGGATTTTTGTCTGCCTTGATCGGTTTGCATCGGGATTAATTGGAATGACAAACAGACCCTCCATCTAAGACAGAAGGCCTGTTTGTCGTTTTGTCTGTTTGTCTGTTTGGTCGGACCGAAAGATTCATCGGCGCGGCAGAAGACGGCTTTACAGCGGCCGCCTGTCCGCCTCCTGTCTTGTACCCCTTGCCTCTTCGCTTTTCGCTTTTCCCTTTTCCCGCCGCCTTGCTTATCCCTGCCCTACGCCAATTCGGCGGCGATAAGCCCAATGGGCGGTTGGTCCATGTCCTCCGCCCAGATTCAGCTCAGGCGCACCTTCGATTGCGGCCTGGATGAAATCGCGCGCGGTTCGTACCGCTTCGCGTACATTCGAGCCCGCAGCCAATCGTGCGGCGATTGCGGCCGAGAACGTACAGCCCGTGCCATGCGTATGGCGTGTCGGAATGCGCACTCCCGACAATTCCTCGAAGCCGCGGCCGTCATAGACCAGATCGACGACCAGATCCTGCACGGACGTTCGGGATTCCCCACTTTCCGATTGCGCTTTTTCTTCTCCATGTTCCCCGGCATGTCCGCCTTTGATCACGACGGTCTTCGCTCCGTATCCGGCGATGCGCTTCGCCGCTTCACGGCGATCTTCCATCGTCTTGATCTTCATCCCGGCCAGTACCTCGGCTTCCGGAATATTCGGCGTAGCAACAAGGGCAAGCGGCAGCAGATGCCGCTTCATCGCTTCCACCGCCTCCCATCTCAACAGTTCCGCACCGCCCTTAGCGATCATCACCGGATCGACTACCACATTGGTCCAGCCGAAAGCGGAAATTCGCGCAGCAGCCGCTTCAATGATCTCCGCATCGAACAGCATGCCGGTCTTCAGCGCATCGACTCCGATATCCGAACCGACGGCATCGATCTGCTCCGCTACCGCACGAGCCGTCATCGGATAGACGCCGCTGACGCCAAGCGTATTCTGCACGGTTACCGCAGTTACAGCCGACATGCCGAAGACACCTAGTTCCTGAAACGTCTTCAGATCGGCCTGCAGACCGGCACCGCCGCCGCTGTCTGATCCGGCGATCGTGAGTCCGCGCGGCGCCGTCATCTTGCACCTCCGCCGATTACCGGCGAGAGAGACAAAGCCCGGACCCTGCCTTCAGACATAGAATCGGAGCGGAGTCCCGCCAGCTCATCCAAGAGCGAGACCTGGAAGCTGCCCGGACCGCGGCCGCCCGATGCGGATACTGCCGATTCGGCAGCGGCTCCGTACAGAGCCATCGCAGCCGCTCCAGCTTTCAGCATATCCCGCTCCACGGCCGCGAATGCACCCATCACCGATGTGAGCAGGCAGCCTGCACCCGTTACACGGGCAAGCAGTTCATCGCCGCCGCTTACGACGTATCCCGATGCTCCGTCCGTAATGACATCTTCGCGGCCTGTCACCGCAACTGCTGTGCCCAGTTTGATCGCCGCGCGTACCGCCAGATCCACCTGCGCTTCGCCGCCGCCTGCTCCGGCGTCCACTCCCTTGATCTCGCGGATTTCACCGGTCAGATGCGCAATCTCTGCCGCATTGCCCCGCACGATCGAGACTTTCACTTCGCGCAGGATGCGCAGCGACGAGTCCGTCCGGTAAGGCGTAGCTCCGGCTCCCACCGGATCGAGCAGTACCGGCACACCGACTTCGTTCGCCGCTTGTCCCGCGATGATGCAGGCTTCGACCAGCTCTTCCGTCAGCGTTCCAATATTAAGCACTACCGCGCCGGCGATCTTCGCCATGTCCGCGACTTCCTCCCGCGCATAAGCCATCACTGGCGATGCGCCCAGTGCCAGCAGACCGTTAGCTGTAAAGTTCGTCACCACCGTATTTGTGATGTTATGTACCAACGGTCGCTCACTGTGCAGCTTGTCCAACAATCCGCCCAGTTCTTTTTCCATACTTGTCAGCCTCCCGATTTCTTTGTCGCCGCAGCTTGTGCCGCTTTGCTGCGACCGCTCCGATTTCTGCGCAGCCGCCTGACCCTCTTTTAGACCGGCCACTCTTCCAGCTTGTAAGCCATATCCCAGAACATATACTCCAATCTGCAGCTGGAATCGTACTGTTCTTTGAGTTTGAGCTTGCGCGATTCGCTCAGCGACCCCGCCCACTCGTCAAGCAGCACGCGCATTTTATCCGTGACGCCCGCTCCGCGGCTGCCGTAGAACTGCATCCATTCGTAGAACGGATGATCCGGTCCCGGTTTTACTTCTTCCAGCAGCCGTTCTCCAATCTCCGCATACGTCCACGGGCAAGGCAGCAGTGCGGCCAAAATATCTTCCAATGTACCTTCATAGGCCGAAGTCAGCATATGCTGGATATAATGATGTGCGGATGGAGCAAGCGGGTAACCCTGCAGTTCTTCGTACGTTACACCGGCCCGATCGCAGAAATTCTGATGCGGATGAATCTCGCTGTTCAGAATAAACGCGATCTGCTCGTTGAACATCTGGATATGCTCGCGATTCTCGCATTTGGAAATGGCAATGCCGTAGATGCGCATGTACGCATTGAGGTATTCAAAATCCTGTTTCACATAGTGGATCAGCTGTTCCTTGTCCAGAGTCCCTTCTGCAATACCGCGTACGAAAGGATGCTTAAAGATAGCTTGATAGATCGGGTCGGCCCCGCGGCGAAGTTCTTCAGTGAAAGACATAAAATGATGCACCTCCGATAAGTTTGGGCTGCCGCTCGGTACCCATTCCACGAGAGAGAACGCAAAAAAACCGCTCCGAAATGGAGCGGTTCCTGTTGGATGTATAAGGGATAAATATATCCGTTGCAGATAAGGACCGGCTCCACTTCCCTACGCCGGTACGAGCCGGATCAGGTTCGAAGGGTCCAAGAACTGTTCTTGTCTCAGCCGCGCCGCGGCTCCCCCAGTGGAATGCGATATTCGATTGACGAACGGGCAAGCTGTGTTACGTGTCTACTGTAGCTTCTCCCGCTATGTCTTGTCAATGCTGCCGGTAGCGGAAATAATAATCGATCAGCGGTAAACACATAAAAGCCGCAAGACTTGCAAGTCCGATCGCCACACTTGCAGCGCTCATCGTCAAGCCGTCAAAGCGGTTCAGATCGAAGCTTATAAAGATCATTATAAAACTTGTCAGCAATGTCGTTCCCGATGGAATATATGTGAGCTGCTGCCGGTAAGGATATTTTTTGTAGATCAAGTATGAAGCGCCCATCAGGATGATAAACGTGGAGACTGACAGTAAAACGATGCCGTTCAGCTTGAACACCTCCTTGCCCACGAGAATATCATAAATGCCCATCAAAGAAGTAAAAATATTGTTAATTTTATGTTTCAATCCCACATTTTAGAAGAGTCAGAAAGCTTTTTGTTCAATGAAATTCAGATTATACAAAAAAACGCCCTACGTCAACCAAGCGAATCGGGGCCAACGAATCTTTTTATACTTTTCGGATCAACCCAAAAGCCCTTGATCTACAGCTGAATAAGAATTTTATATTTATGCAGCACCTTTCACTCTTTTTGACAGCTGGTCTATTAAACTTCTTTACGGAGCAAGCATTTTTATGCAAAAATAGGGGTTAAGCAAAAACAGTTGTTCATTAAAGCGAAAACGCGAAAACGCAAGAAAGCAGAAGGAGGCTTACTGATGATCAAATCCCACGAACTGGACTCGGAAATCATTGCGGCACATTTGAGAGAGGCGCTGGAACGGAAACGACTGCTCTTCACCGAACGTGCGGAACGGGACATGGAACGTGCCCATTTCGACGGCGAAATGCTGAGTGAGTTTCTCCGTGCACCACGCAGGATCGACAAGTACGAAGGCCGACGCGACAACGGCTGTTCCTACATTTTGTACGGCGAACGTACAACACGCGCGGTCGTATCTGTACATGACGGTTACGTCACCCTTGTCTGCTTGAAGCATAATCCTTTTCCCGCCGTCGGCTGATTAGATGCAATTTTCGATAATTTCTCACACTTGTTTATACAAAAGCTCCTATCCTGCATTAGCGGGTTTAGGAGCTTTTCTCGTTTTAATGCGCTTTGCTTGCATTTTCCAGTAAACATTGAATATAAAAAACCCTTAGGCTTTTTATAACTTATACAACTCGGCTTATATGAATATTTGATTAACCTAAGTGCTATATTAACGGGCATGCTATTTTGTTTTTTTTAAATATACCTTGAAATCATATGTGATTTATGTTTATTATTTATTGCAAGCGCATTCAAGATTCAGCATTATATAAATCTAATCACTAAATACTTAATTAGATTAACTTTTTAATTAACTAAAACAATCATAAAGGAGATTATGAATGAAAAAGAATTTTGGATACAAGACTGGAGTTACCGTCATTACCGCCGCCCTGCTGCTTCCGGCTTCCGCCGGGGCAATCTCTCCTGCGAACGGTTTGTCAGCGTCTGCCGCACCTGCAGCTCTGCACAAGTCTGTCGAACTGCCGACTTTTAACGCCAAGGCAAAAGCACCGGTATTCCGCGAAGCTTCCGTACATGATCCTTCCGTCATCAAAGTCGGCGATACGTTCTATGTATTCGGTTCGCATTTGGCAGCAGCCAAGTCGAAGGATCTGATCAATTGGGATCAGATCGCCTCCGGCGTAACGAACGACAACCCAATTATCCCGAATGTGAAAACGGAACTGAAAGAAGCTCTGGATTGGGCGGAGACCGATACGCTGTGGGCGGCTGACGTAATCCAATTGGCGGACGGCAAATTCTACATGTACTACAATGCGTGTAAAGGCGATTCCCCGCGTTCGGCCATGGGCATTGCAGTTGCCGACAAAGTTGAAGGCCCTTACAAAGACACGGGCATCTTCTTGAAATCCGGCATGTGGGATCAAGAAAGTGAAGACGGCACGATCTACGACGCAACAGTGCATCCTAACGCGGTCGACCCGGACGTCTTTTTCGATAAAAACGGCAAACTGTGGATGGTCTATGGTTCTTACTCCGGCGGTATCTTCATTATGGAAATGGATCCGACTACCGGCAAGCCGCTGCCAGGCCAAGGTTACGGCAAAAAGCTGATCGGCGGCAATCACAGCCGAATCGAAGGTCCTTACATGCTGTACAACCCGGAGACGGACTATTACTACATGTACCTCTCGTTCGGCGGACTTGACGCAATCGGCGGTTACAACCTGCGTGTCGTTCGTTCCAAGACACCGGACGGCCCTTTCCTCGACGCAGCGGGCAACGATATGACGAACGTCAAATCCGATCCGAGCAAGCCGCTGTTTGACGACGATTCGATCGAGCCTTTCGGCGTCAAGCTGATCGGCAACTACTTGTTCGAAAGACAGTTGGGCGAGCCAGGCACAGGAATCGGCTTCGGCGCCGTATCTCCGGGGCATAACTCCGCTTATTACGACGAAAAGACCGGCAAACAGTTCCTGATCTTCCACTCCCGTTTCCCGGGACGCGGCGAGCAGCATGAGATTCGCGTACACGAAATGTTTATGAACGAAGACGGCTGGCCGGTTGTGGCTCCATACCGTTATGCAGGCGAAACCGATACATTGGCGGCAGTCAAAGCTTCCGAGATTCCGGGCAGCTACCGCTGGATTGCACAAACCAAAGAGATCAGCGCCGATATCGTCACCGACGTTTCCATTACATTGAAAGCTGACGGTACACTGGGCGGCGCCGTATCCGGCACTTGGAAACTGGACGGCACAAACAATGTCACGATCACAACAGGCGGTCAGACTTACAAAGGCGTGTTCCTGCGCGAGACGCATCCGGTAACAGGTGAAAAAACGCTGACGCTGAGCGCTCTGTCGAAAGAAGGCGTCGGGGTGTGGGGAACCAAAGTCGATTCCTCCAAAGCCAAAGACGCGGTATCCGCTGTCAGCAAGGCGCTCACACTGAGCACTTCCGGCGACGTTTACTATGACCTGACACTGCCGACTTCCGGTACGCAGGGTACTCAGATTACTTGGAAATCGTCGAATCCGGCCGTTGTGTCGAACACCGGCAAAGTCACGCGTCCTGCCGCAAAGCAGCGCGATGCTAAAGTGACGCTCACCGCTACGATTACGAACGGCAGCGTCAAGAAAAACAAAACGTTCAAGGTGACCGTGCCGGCAGCGGCGCAGGGTCCATTGATCGCTTCGTACAGCTTCGAAGATGCATCGAAAAACCGTCTGAAAGACGCTTCGCCGAACGGATACAACGGTACCCTCGTGAACGGCGCTTCGTACGTCAAAGGCGGCAAGAGCGGCAAAGCTGTTCAATTGAACGGCAAAGACGGTTACGTGAATCTTCCGGGAGCTGTGACCGACGCACAGGACTTTACCTTCGCAGGTTGGGTGAAGTGGGACGGCGGAGCGGCTTGGCAGCGAATCATGGACTTTGGCAAAGGTATGGAAGGACATATGTTCCTGACACCGTCGCAGGGTCAGGGCGTTCAGTTCACCATCCATCGTGAAGGCAAAGACCAGAGCATCCTGACTTCTTCCCCGCTGCCTACAGGCAAATGGGTGCACGTCGCCGTTACGATCTCCGGCAATACAGGTACGCTGTACCTCGACGGCAAGCCAGTCGGATCGAACAGCCAAATGACTTACGATCCTCGCGATCTGAAAACAACCGAAGCTTGGCTCGGCAAGAGCCGCTTCGCATCCGATGCTTACTTCAAAGGCAGCATGGATGAAGTACGCATTTACGACAAAGCGCTGAGCGCTGCGGAAATTGCGAAGCTGGCCAAGTAATGAAGTGAGATAAAGCAAATGAAGTAAGCGAATCATACGGCAGTACAGCATAAGATGCACAGCATAAGCTGCATAACATGAGATGCACCAAGAGCACCAACAAAAGCCGGTGTCTGCGGATTCTGTCCGCAGACACCGGCTTTTACTATGTTTTAATGAAATTTGCTGAGATTTACTGAGATTTGCTGAGATTTACTGTGCTTCTCTACGTTTTGCTAGGATTTTCTGGGGTTTGCTGTGTTTCACTATGATTCTCTAATCATGTAATCCCCGACAAGGCAGATGTACGAACTTGTCTGACCTCTCTCTGAGCGTACTCTTACTTGTTTTCTTACTTGTTTTCCAACAGATCGTCTAACCAACGCTCCGCAAGACTCGTTGCACCGGGCAGAAACGGCAGCGCACCTACTCCAACTTTGCTGATGCTTCGATAAAAGTGGTGCTCCGCATATTCCTTTTCATCCGTGTATGGAAACAGCACACAGGCGGACGATACGCTCCGCTCGTATTTGTCGCTGCCTTCGCTGCGGTGCACGATGGCATCCCGATATCGGTGCATGACATTGATATCTTCTTCCAGCGGTCCCGGCGTTCCGTATCGTGAAGCGTAGCTGCTGCCGGGAACAGCCGGATCAAGCCGGTATTTGGCGTCCAGTACGAAAGTGACTTCTTTGTCTTGGGCTTTATCTTGGGCTTTATCTTGGGCTTGGTCTTGCTCTTTGTTTTGCGCTTGGTCTTGCACGTCGCCCCTTACGCTTTCCTTTACGCTCTCCTTCGTGTTTTCCTTCGTACTTCTCATCCCTTTATCGTTCTCTTCATCATTCTCTTTATTGTTTTCTTTATTGTTATCTTTATCGTTCCCTATATTGTTCCCCTTGTCCTCGGCTTCACGACTTTGCTCCTGTCCGCTGCTTTCCGATCCCGCTGCGGCTGGAATAGTCCGCTCAGGAGCAGTAGGCCGGCGCAGGGTCAGCAGCAGATCGGGACGCTGTTCCGTTGTTGGTCTGTTTCGGCCAAATATCGACGGGTTGTAGAGCAGCGATATTATAGTCCCACTCTCCCGATGCTCGTACTCAATACGGGAAAATCCGCCGCGAATCAATGACGGGAACAGACCACTCCGATCAATACCGGAACCCTCACGGCGAATCATCCGGCACCGCTGCTTCAACAGACGGTGCAGTTTTAAGAAGCACCAATACTCGTACAGCTGCGCCGTGTCCTTAAGCGATAACCGAAGCATTCCTTCACGGATCGACAGCCCCTTGAGCAGCAGCAGATGCAGCTTGTACATTTCCCGGTAGCCCGGAGCCATCTGAAGCACGAGACTGACATTCATCCGCCGCAGCGGACCGGCATCGCGCAGGAAGTCCGCATTCAGCATGACGCCGATTCGCCGCCGAATCCGCTCCAGTTCCGCAACCAGCAGCGGGTCGCGTCCGGGACGGCTCTCCTGCAGCTCCCGCCGAAGTTCTTCCACACGCCGGACCGTGCGTTCGAGCATCCAGCGAAGAAAACGGTTCTCGTCCGTATCGGTCGAGATGACCCGGCGCGTCTCAAGCAGACGATCCGGCGTATAGCGCATCGGACTCCCAAACCTCAACGGTCCGCCGGACCTCTCCCGATTGCTGCCGGATGACGAATGAAGATGACTCGGCGCCAGATCGATCTCCAGCCATCCCCGTTCATCCGCCTTCAGTCGCTGTGGATGCCGGCGCAGATCGTCCAGCGCGGATCGGCCCGCCCGGCGGACCCGTCCGCTCTCCATCAACCGATGCTCTTTTTCCAGACGCTGATGAGGATTGCTCTCGATCTGCAGCATGGCACTCTCCAGCCGCTCGAACACCCGGCGAAGAATGGCATGGAATTCGGTCAGGCTCTGTCTCGGCGTCTCCGCTTCTCCGGCAGGGCGATAAGTCCGGCGCAGAAAATCAAAGGTCAGGTCGTAGGCTTCTTCATTCACTTCATCCATCAGTCGAACGTAATCCCGCCGGTAATCCAGCTTGGCCGGAAAAATCTCGATTCCGATCGTCAGCACGGGACGGCCGTTCAGGCGAATCTCAAGGTCCGTCTCCCCGATCTCGCTGCCGAAATCCAGTGTGCCGGACAGCACGCTGCTTCCTCTTGGCTTGATCCGTCCGCGCAGATTGACGTTTTCATGATGAAAAGTCAGCTCCAGCGCCGGATCGGCCTTGATCAGCGTCAGTTCGTAGGTCTTGGTTTCGTAAAAACAAGGAAACGCCGGCATCCCCGGCTCCCATTCTTCGGACTGTCCGGTCTCCGGTGAAAAGAGACGTATCCGGCAGTCTGCCAGCCTGGGCGATTGTACGGCGGCTTCGAAACGGGCCGTCAGCCGTTCACCGCTGCCTGGATCGCGGTGCAGCGCCAGACGTTCGGCCGCTTCATGAAACGGCTCTCCCGCAATATACAGTTCGAACAGATTGCACTCGATCCGCAGCAGTTCGGTGCTGGAATCGAAAGCGGCATCGGCAGAAGGCGGCCGGTAAAAGGTCATAGATTCCAGTCCTCCAACAAGAGAATTGATTTTTGTTACTTGTACTTTCTTTTACCTGTACCTTATTCGCAACCTTATCGCCTATGATGCTCCCACTTAAGCCTCTCTAGTGGTTTCTAATAATTGTCCATACCTTCAACTTCCATTCACAATTCCTTTGTACACCTCAATCGCTGCTGCGCGAGAAGCTTTCAGATCGACGATAGCGTCGGGGCGCGGCTGATGCACTGTTGCGACGTCTTCCTCCGTAAGTTCCGGCAGCCATTCGCGGATATGTTCGCCGTTCGGATCGTATTTTTCGGACTGGGTCACCGGATTTACCACGCGGAAGTACGGAGCGGAATTCGCCCCGAGCGACGCGCACCACAGCCAGTTGCCGCGGTTCTGAACGTTGTCGTAATCCAGCAGCTTGCGGCGGAAATATTTTTCTCCCAGCGTAAACGGGCACTGCAGATTTTTGGTCAGGAACATGGCACACAGAATCCGCAGCCGGTTGGGCATCAGTCCGCTCTCGTTCAATCCCCGCATAGCCGCATCAATCGCCGGAATACCGGTTTCCCCTTTGGCCCAGCGCTCGAAATGTTCGTCGGTCAGCGCCGAGAGATCATACTTTTTCTCGTAGGAGAAGTAGTCTTCGTCATAGATCGCCAGATAATAGTAGAATTCGCGGAACGCCAGCTGGCGGACCCACTCATCGCTGTTCTCCAGACGGGTCGCCCGGGCATACAGCTCGCGGATCGAAACGGCTCCGGCATTTACGTGCGGATTGATGCCGCTCGCCGGAAGTTCCGGGTAATAGTCGCGCTTGTCACCGTATTCTTCGATACCATTTTGCAGAAAAGGCTCCAGTTTCTCCGTCCATTCGTCCGCCGGCTCGTAATCATTCAGATCAAACGGAACACGGAATTCGTCCGCCCACTCCCGGTCCACCTGTCCCTCCGTCAGATCGCTAAGTACAGTCGAGGAAGGTTCGTTCGGCGCATGCGCCAGATATTCAAGCCATTTCCGGTGAAAAGGCGCGAAGATCTTGTAGTACCCGTCCTTGCCCGTGAACTCAGCGAATGTCTGGGGATCGATCATCAGCGTATCCAGCAGCGGCGTGAATGCAGCTCCATGCTTATCGGCCGCTTCTGTCAGCTTGCGATCGCGGTCGCGCGCATACGGCGTAAAGTCCCGGTGAACAACGACTTCGTCGATCTCCAATTCTCCTCCTTTGAGCATGTTCAGCAGACGGTCCAGCACCTCGTCCGGCGCGCCGTAAACGATATGCAGCGTGCGCCCTTCCTTCTCGTATAGATCGCGCAGCCGTCTGACGTGACGCAGAAAGTTGACGCCGCTGTGCTCTTTGTCCCGGCCTTTTTGCAGCAAAAAAGGATCGAGAATCAGCAGATGCATCACCGGAGCCCCGGCTTCCTGCAGGTAGTCGAAAGCGGCAAGGTCTCCGGTGCGGAGGTCTTTCCGGTGAATGAACAATTTCAAAGTAAAATCTCCCTTCCGGCAGTGAGATCTGCAGTGCGATTATGGTTTGTGTCTCTTTTATGATCTTTATTTCTTTATGGTTGTGTATCTTTTTTATGGTCTATGTTTCTTTTTAAGACGATTATCCATGTTTCTCATCCTAACCGATCCTGCCGGATTCCGATAATTTGCAGGTGCTCGCCGGACGCAGAGCTGGGAATCTTAACATTCGAGCTTATTTGAGCTACTTTGAACTTTTTTGAGCACTTTTGGCTTTAGGCTTCTTTGGCTTCTTATCGTTTAACGAATCCTGATATCGCTATTCCTCACTTTTCGGTCTTTTTCAGAATCTAACGAATCCTGATATTCTTATTTGCTGCAGTTAGGACTTTCTACAATCAATTCGGCCTAAATAGCGTGATAAGGATTCGTTAGAATTTAAAAAAGCCGTCTGAAGAGCGAATAGCGTGTTTAGGATTCGTTAGATACCATAGCTGATTAAGGGCATCTAACGAATTAGGATTCGTTAGATGCCATAGCTGATTAAGGGCGTCTAACGAATTAGGATTCGTTAGAGTCTTACAACTGATTAAAGCGTTTAATGAATTAGCACTCCTTAGAGGCTCCTAACTGATTAAAAGCATTTAACGAATTAGAATTTGTTAAACGCTCATAACTAGATAAAAGCATCCCACGAATTAAGATTCATTGGTGTGCTAGATTGTGCAGGGTTTCTAAGTCCCTTCACGGATGTTCTCTCGAAAGAAAATCCGCTTTTTTTTGCGTACTCGCAGCATTTGGCTGCGGAACACAGCTGTAGAGCTGCATAGAGCTGCATGGATCTGCATAGAGTCGCATCGTGTCGGCCATTCAATTCGGCCAACTCAACAAAGTCATGCGATCCTATGCGACTTCATCCAATTAGCTCAGCCAATATGACGTAAACCCATCTTCGTCCAGCCGCCGCAGCATGTACGATATCTTGCGCGCACTCTGCGGATAACGAGCCGCCGCCAGCGACTCCCGGCTGCGCCGTCCCGAGTAGACGGCTTCCGCGGAATCTTCCAGCTCACGCCAGTCGAATGCTTTGGACGCCTCGCTGCCGAGGCAGTGGCGCAGCAGATCCAGCAGCACCCTTTTGACCGAATAACGGCTTCCCTGGATGCGGGGCAGAATCTTCTGCATCAGTTGGGCATCGAAAGCTTCCGCGCGCGTCATCAGCTTAAAACGCTCGTTGTAGATCAGATAGAAGCAGATTGCGTCGCGCACCCGGAATCCGACGTGTGCTTGGATTTCTTCCAGCATTCCGTTGATCTCCGACAGTTCTTCAGCCGTCCGTTCGATCAGCTTGGCATAGTCTCCCATAGCGTCTACCAGCTGCAGATAATCGCTGCCCAGCAGATGCCGGTCCGCCAGCAGCGCTTCCTCTTCCTGCTCGGCTTCGGCATAGAGCTGCGGCAGCTGCATCAAGTCGATATGATTGAACTCGATTGTGCCGGCGCGGTCGAGAACCTTTTTGCTGAACGGATATGTGGTCTCGTCCATGTTCACTGTACCGATTACATACACATTGCCCGGAATATACAGATTGCCGTATTCTTCGCGGTCTTCCCGACGATCGAACATCGATTCCGGCAGCAGCGGCTGCGTCACGATCTCCCCGAGCGGGTGCGCCAGACGCTGCGGATCGGTCGAATGCCCGCGATCGGCAGGACCTGTGAGTCCTGCCAATCCTGCGGGATCGGCCGTCCTGTCTTTCCGTCCGATCGATCGCCGGCGTGTCTCCATCAAGCTCAGCACATCGCTAAAGTAATGCTCAACCCGTGCCAGATTCATCTCATCCAGCACGATAAAATAAGGCTTGTCGGCATTGCCCGGACGTGATGCTTCCTTCAACGCCAGCGTCAGCGGTCCAGGCTTGAAGACACCGGACAGGTCCCTATAGCCGATCAGATCGGCGGGATCGCTCCAGTCCGGACGCACCGGAATAAGCGTAAACTGCCCGTTGTCCGGCGCCGCGCCGAGCGCTTCCGCAAACAGCCGCGCAAGCTGCGTCTTGCCCGTACCAGATATGCCCGCGAGGATCACAAACGGACGGGTCTTGAGGGACAGATAGAAATGCTCCACCAATCCATCGGGGAATGAAAAGCCCCGCTGCCGGATGTAAGCCGACACACCGGCTATCGCGGCGCGAACTTCGTCGTCGGGAATATGCGGTGGAGCCGGTTCAGCAGGAGAAAGTGCCGCTGAATCTTCATCTGACCGCCCGTCTTCGGCCTGCGGGGGAGCGACCAAGTATTCGGCGCCAGTCTCCGCAATAATGAAATGCGAAGGACGCATCTCTTGGCCGCCCAGGGGGCGCAGCTCCAGCCGATACGTAAACGGCGTATCCGTGCGGTACAAATAGAGATATTCGGCGCGGTCTTCACGCGGCAGATATGCATCCGGCGTATCGAACGGGCTGCGGACGGCGCCCTTATCCGGCGCTGTGCCGCGCGGCGGAATACGGCGGCTGCCGGAAGCTGTATTCCCGGCGGCACCCGCCTGTGCCTGGCCGGTCGGCATCTGGCTGGTCTGCGTCTGACCTGTCTGCGTCTGACCTGCCTCTGCCGCAGCGGCATAGACGCCGGCCGGGCCGTATTCGCGGTTCTGCACGCGGGTACCGTTCTGGCGATTCGCTTGATCGACAAAACGAGCCGCCCATTCCTTCACTTCCAAATAAGTGGAGGAGAAGACCGACAGCAGGAACTGCTTCAACTCCTTGTTGGAGTCGTAGCGAACTTCAAGCGAGGATTTGCCGCTCGGCACAGCGATACGCCAGTGCTCCAAGCGGGCCTCGTAGGTGGCGTACACGCCGCCGTTTTCGTGCAACAGACGGATCGGCCGGCTCTCGCCAATTGCCGGAAGAGAACCGCCGCATGCTTCTATGAAATCCGGGTAGAAATCGGCCGGAATCTCGAAGCCGTGCCCGAACAGAAATCCGTCGACCTGTTTGCGCGCGATCAGGCCGGGGATGCGATCATCTTTCCACCAGCTTCCGTTTTGTTTGATCATGATGACGTACTCCTCCGTTACAGATCGTCGGGCATCAGCCCGGATTTCTTCGATGAGTTTCTTCTATAGATCACATTATATCTAAGAACGCATATGATATCTAAGAACGTAGCAGCTTGTCTGACTCAAGCAGTCGGTTTACATTCGCTTGAATCGCACACTTTTTAAGTGGAAATCAAGCGGGCTAAACCGAACATTTATATAAAACAAACCGGTATCGATAAACACTCTTATAAAGGTTATACCCAAACAGCAAAAAGCCGCTCCCTGAAACGAAGGGAACAGCTTCTTGATGCACACGGATAAACAGCTTTATTAACGAATAGACAAAAAAGGCTGCCCGGCACGCCTTTGGCGTTCCGGACAACCTTTTCTTGTGCGGCACCTTTCTTATGCGGCATTATCTGCCCTTCATCTTCGGATCGAACGTATCGCGCAGTCCGTCGCCCATCAGGTTAAAGCCGAGCGACGTCAGCAGAATACACAGGCCCGGAAAAATGACGGTCCACGGCGCGGTCTGGAGGAACTGCCGGGAATCGGACAGCATCTTGCCCCATTCCGGCTCCGGCGGCTGGGCGCCGAGCCCCAGGAAACCGAGTCCCGCCGCTTCAATGATCGCTGTCGCAACCCCCAGTGTTCCCTGGACAATGATCGGCGTCAGACTGTTCGGCAGAATATGCTTGAACAGAATACGGCTGTCGTTCGCGCCAAGCGCACGCGCCGCCGTAATGAATTCCTCCTGCCGCAGAGACAACACCCTTGAACGGACCAGCCGACCGTAGGTGGGAATGTTGACGATCGCGATCGCATACAAGGCGTTTTGCAGCGACGGACCGAGAATAGCTACGATGGCGATGGCCAACAGAATACCCGGGAAGGCCAGCAAAATATCGAATACGCGTGAAATGATCATATCCACCCATTTGCCGTAAAACCCGGCGACGATACCGAGCAGCGTGCCGATCACGATCGAACCGACAACCGACAGGAAGCCGACCCAGAGCGAGATACGTGCACCGTAGATCACGCGGCTGAACACGTCACGGCCCAGATCATCGGTTCCGAACCAATGCTCGCCGGACGGCGGCTGCAGACGGTCGGACAGCACCTGTGCCTTGTAATCGAACGGCATGATCAGCGGCGCGGCCAGTGCCAGCAGCACGAAGAAGACCACGAGACTCAGACCGACGACAGCCGTTTTGTTACGTACAAACGATCGGGCTGCTTCCCGCCAGGGGCCGGGCTGCACTTTTTTGTTCGCCAGATTTTCGGACGGACGAATATCGGCTTTCAGGAATGCATCGCTCATACTATTCCCCCTATTTATACTGGATCCGCGGATCGAACACGACGTACAGCAGATCCACCAGCAGATTGATTAAGACGAAGATGACCGCGACAATCAGAATGCCGGATTGAATGACCGGATAATCCCGATTGCTGATCGCTTCGAAAATGTATCGTCCTACACCCGGCCAAGCGAAAATCGTTTCAGTCAGCACCGCACCGCCAAGCAGCGCGCCTGTCTGAAGACCGATAACCGTCAGCACCGGGATAAACGAATTTTTGAGCGCATGCCGGTACACGACGGCAAACTGCGACAGCCCTTTTGCCCGCGCCGTGCGCACATAATCGAGCTGCATCACTTCCAGCATGCTGGAACGTGTCATCCGCGCGATGACCGCCATCGGAATCGTGCCGAGCGCGATCGCCGGCAGCACCAAATGTTTCGTGACCGTCCAGAGCTGCGCGAACTGTCCCTGAATGATTGCGTCGAGCACGTAGAAGCCGGTGACCGCCTCCATCGGATCGCGCGCGTTCATCCGACCGCTCGAAGGCAGCCAGCGCAGCTCATTGGCGAAGATCCACTGCTCCATCAGACCGAGCCAGAATACCGGCATCGAGACGCCGAGCAGCGCAATCAGCATACTGACGTAGTCGAACCATGAATTGTGCTTCCATGCGCTGATAATTCCCGCGTTAACGCCAATGAGTACGGCAAACAGCATACTCGCCATCGTCAGCTCGAACGTCGCCGCCAGATACGGTCCGATCTCCTGTGAGATCGGTGCGCGTGTACGGATCGAGTTCCCCAGATCGCCGCTCAGCAGATCACCTAGATAACTGAAATACTGCTGCAGCCACGGCTTGTCGAGTCCCAACTGATCGCGCAGTGCCTGCTTGGACTGCTCAGTCGCTTTTTCCCCCAGAATCGTATCCGCCGGATCGCCCGGTATGGCATGAATGATCGAAAAAACGATCAGCGTCATGCCCAGCAGTACCGGAACAAGCACCAGCATTCTTTTGAATATGTAAGAACTCATTGTCTATCACCCGCCGTAGGTTTGGTACGGGTAGCCCCGTTGGTACAAAGGACGGCCCGAAAGTCCGCCGCAGAGCGGCGTCCCTCTCGGGCCGAAGAAAACCTTTTTACTGCTGGATTGAACTTACCTTTGGACCGAAATTACTATTAACTCAAATTACTGTTGAATCTAAATTACTCTCGGATCGAAATTACTGTTGGATCGAAATCTCCGCATAAGGTTCTGAACCTGTCGGAGACGGTACATACCCTTGCACCTTGTTGGAAGCGGCCAGCAGCGGTGTGGAATGCACGAGCGGCACCCAAGGCGCATCTTCGTGCACGATGACCTGCGCTTCTTCGTACAGCTTGGTCCGCTCGTCCTGATCCGTCTCCTGCTGCGCCTTTACCAGCACCTCATGCAGCGGATCGCTGGCATATTGGCTGTAGTTGTTGCCGCCGATGGAATCCTTGTCGAGCAGCGGGTAGAAGAAGTTGTCCGGGTCGCCGTTGTCTCCCGTCCAGCCGATGATGAACAGATCGTCCTTCTCGCCCTTGCTCAAATCGTCCAGGTAAGTCGCCCATTCCGGCGATTCGATATTGACCGTTACGCCGATCTGCGCGAAGCTCGCTTGAATCACTTCGGCGACCTTCCGGCCGTCCGGCATGTACGGACGGGATACCGGCATCGCGTAGAACGTCAGCGGCTGCTCGATTCCGTTGGCGTATCCGGCATCGGCCAGCAGCTGCTTGGCTTTCTCCAGATCGTAAGGATAGTCTTCGATGCTGTCGTTGTAGCCCCACAGCGACGGCGGGATCGGGTTCTTGGCCGGCTCCGCTTGTCCTGCGAAGAAGGCGTCGACGATGCCCTGTTTGTCGACTGCATGACTCAGCGCAATACGTACGGCCGGATCGTCGAACGGCTTCTTGGTTACGTTGAAGCCCAGGTAAGCGACGTTGAACGGAGGGCGGTTGAACTTCTGCAGATCCGGGTTGCTCTCCAGCGTCGCCAGATCGTCGGGACTGAGATCTTCCATGAAGTCGATCTCGCCGTTCTGGAGAGCGTTGAAGCGTGCCGTGTTGTCCGGGATCGAGCGGACAATGACTGTATCAACCTTCGGCAGTCCTTCCTGCCAATACTCCGGGTTCTTGTCGAGCGTAATCGAATCGCTGCGTTTCCATTCCTTGAACACGAATGGACCGGTTCCGATTGGGTTTGCTTTGAAGTCCGCACCCGATTCCTGAATGGCCGTCGGACTGGCAATCGAGAACGCAGGCATCGCCAGGTTCTGCAGGAACGGTGCCTGCGGCTGATTCAGCTCGAATACGACCGTCGAAGCGTCCTGCGCCGTTACACTCTTAATGACACGCGCTTCCGCAGGACCGAACATGGAATCGTAGTAATCAAACGAATCGCCTTCGAACTTGAACTCACTCTCCGGGTCGTTCCAGCGGTTGAAATTGAAGACGACCGCATCAGCATCAAAATCCGTCCCATCATGAAACTTAACGCCCTGCCGCAGCTTGAACGTATACGTCAGTCCGTCTTCGGAGATTTCCCAACTTTCGGCCAGTGCAGGTTCAACTTCAGTCGTACCGGCTTTGTAAGCGAGCAGCGGATCGAATACCTGCTGAGCAATCTTCAGCGATTCGCCATCGGTTACAATCGCCGGATCAAGTGCCGCAGAATCTCCGCCGCGCCCTACAATCAAGGTGCCGCCGCTGCCGCCTTCGGCAGTCGTTCCCGATGCAGCAGGTTCAGCGCCTGTATTGTTGGAAGCTGCCGGTTCGGCTGTACCTCCTCCTCCACCGCAAGCTGCCAAAATAAGCACCAGTGACAGCATCATCGTAAACAGGAATCCTAATCTTTTTCGCATAAATCGTACACTCCCCTCAAGATCGCATTCTGCCCGTACACGGAGCCCAGCTGAGTCCAACATGTTACAACAGTTATGTATATTGGCTTGTTTATCACTCATTGGCTTCGGTCCGAGTGATTATACCTTACATAAATATGATCAATTTCGCAATATGTATTTCTAAGTATCTAGTTTTGTGTAATTTTAATTAACATATATAGTTGGTTTGTCTGTGAAATATTTTTCATCTATAAGTGCAGTTTCAAGCATAAATCGAAACGTTTGGAAAGCTTTTCGCTTTTTTATTGACTATCGATTAAATAAGACCTGGCCGCAGTTCTTTTATGCCTAATGCTCCTGTTTCGCTCCCTTTCCACTCCTCAACTCTTTGTCCTCTCCTTTCCACAAACAGGATTTATTTTCTAATGCAAGGCAACTTTCTCCCCGTCTATCCCGTTCAATTGGAGACTTGGATCTATACAAAAAAGAGCTTCTTCTATCCAAAGGGGGCATTTTCCATGCCAAAAATCAAAAAAAGTCATCGGATATTTCTGCTCATTTTCGCCGCTGTCCTGCTGACTGCCACCACCTTATTTATTG
Source organism: Saccharibacillus kuerlensis DSM 22868 (assembly GCF_000378145.1). GTDB lineage: Bacteria > Bacillota > Bacilli > Paenibacillales > Paenibacillaceae > Saccharibacillus > Saccharibacillus kuerlensis. Next base: position 219,405 of record NZ_KB899279.1, read on the forward strand.
CGCTGCAGTTCAAACTTCACGGATTGGAGCGCGACATGCGGATCTATTTGATCGAACAGGGAGTCGCCGAAAAGGAGATTCTGCACATTGAAGCCAGACGGTCCAAGCTGCCTACGTATCCCGTTCTCGTCACCCTGTCGCACCGACCGGATCAGCCTTATATGTTTAAGCCCGACGAAGAAAAACGAGGCGAATTCGTGCTCATCGGTTCCGCTCTCCCACCTCAGTTGATCGATCGCGAAGCGCAAACCAAGAGGTATATCGCTTATTTGCAAGCCAGAGGGTTCACCGATATCAAGCATCTTGGTACGACCGACTCGGCGCTGATGGAAAAAGGCGAAGCCGTCTGGGAGCTTGCGCAGCAGTATTGGACGGTTCCGGAAGCCAATCCGCAGTCTTTTGAAGGGCAGCGGGCGTACACGTACAAATTCAACGTGGAACATCCAACTATTCGCGAATCTCTCGGGCTGCATGCAGAAGATCGTCTGAACGCGTATCTCACCTTGATCGGCGATCAGGTTCGAATGGGGTATTTCAACGTACAATATGTCGCCGCCGAAGACCGGAAGCAGCACAAAGAAATTTTCTACACGCTGCAAGGGAAACTTCCCGCTGAGTAACTTTATGGCACGGAACGCTATCTTTTTTGCTCTCATAATTCTCTTAACGAAAGCGAGGCTTCTATCATGCGCAGCCAACAACTTTTTTCTGCCATACTCGTTCTGCTGATATCCGCCGCTGCCGCCTATCTCTTCTTCTCGCCTACTGTAAATTTCAGATTGTACGAATCCGAATGGCTGCCCGGATTTCTCGTCGCCCTGACGGGTGCCGGACTCGGTATGCTGCTGCTGTTCCCGCACCGTCATCAGTCCGTTTTATGCAGGGTTGTGCTGTGGGGATCTTGGGCGGTTCTGCTGCTGTATGTGCTGGTGCTGACTCCGTTCGCTGTGCTGCTGTTTGGTCCTTGAACGGGAAGTTGTGGCCGGGGCAGTCTTTTTAAAGGCCGTCTTTTTGAAGAAGGTTAGGGGCTGAGAAAACTGATATATTTGGCATAGGCTGCGGAAGGCATGGATGTGGGACACATAGGCTACAGGGTGCATGTGACGCACATATTGTATGGACTGTACAGGAGGCATACGGGGTACGAGCTGTATAGGTACAGACTGCACGCTTCAATTTGCAGAGCTTAACAATTCTAACGAATCGTAATCACGCTATTTGCTCTCCAAAAGACTTTTACAAATTCTAACGAATCCTAGTCATGCTATTTGAGCCAAATTGGCGTTAAACACACCTGTTAGCTGTAAATAGGGATATGAGGATTCATTAGACTTTTAAAAACACTTAAATCCGTCAAATAGCGATACTAGGATTCGTTAAAATCAAGGATTGTTAAATCAAGAATGAAACAGAATGAGAGAGCCGCGTTCCAGGGCATAGAAGAAGGAGACGTTACAATGAATTCCAAGAACAGACTGCCGCAAAAAGCACTGCCGATCCTGCTTATGCTGAGTCTGACTGCTGCCGCTGCCGGATGCGATTCAAAGCCGGGGCCGACTGAAGCTACAGCGGCGCAGACCTCTTCCCTATACGAAGCCCCTAATATCGACCAAAGCCGGGTGAATCCTCCTCAGCCGCCGATCGACGAAAGTCCAGTGGGCTCGCCGGAGCACTGGGAATATGGAGATACGCATTCGCATCCTTATGAAGGCACGCTGGTTTCTTATGAGATGGACGGCAGCCGGTTGGTCAGTCTTGATTTCAAGCCGACTTCCGCCATTCTGACCTCGACCAATCCGGTTGATATAATCGCCATGGGCAGGGAGAAGATGAACACCGTCTCGACTTTCCCCGTTCGAGGAGACTTGGACGAACCCGGCACGCTAAATCAACGGCAGATGAAGCATCTGGTCAAAGGCGGAACATATATCGTCAATATTGATCTATGGGTCGCAAGCCAAGACTCTTTCCTGGCTGCCCAGATCCCGAAAATATATTACGCCAAAGGCGACCAGTTCTACAGTCTCGCGGACGATTCGCCGTTTACGGATTGTACGGGAGCTTACAACGAGTGCCGCCGGCTTACTCCATAAAAAAGAACGGCTTCTCCTGTATGTGACAGGGAGCCGTTCTTTTGCTTATGCTTTTTACTTATGCTTTTTACTTATGCTTTTTACTTATGCTTTGCTGCTTGTGCTTTAAGGTTTGTAGTGTGAGGTTTGGTTTATGCGTTATGGTTTATAATTTACTGCTTATGCTTTACGGTTTATGTTTCACTGCTTGTCCTGACTGATCATCCTTTATAGCTTGCCCTTACCGTTTATCTTTTACGGATTGTCCTTACGGCTTGCTCTTTAAAACCAGTCCTTTATAGCTTGTGCCCTATACGTTATACTTTGTAATTCATGCTCGCTTTCTACCTAAAAGATACCGAATCGCTCAGCGGGGCTCCAGCGCCTTCTCTACCGCATAATCGTCCAGCGGAAGATCCGGTTCCAGACCGAGCGCAAGCTGGGAAAGCTGCCGGCCGAGAAACGGTCCCATCGTCAGTCCCGATGCGCCCAAACCATTGGCGGTGATCAGACCTTCCCAACCGGGAACCCGCCCGATCACCGGCAGAAATCCGGGCGTAAACGGCCGGAAACCGACCCGTACTTCCTGCAGCTCACCGTCCGCCAGTCCCGGTGCAAGTGCAAGCCCTTTGTCCAGCACTTCATGCATGCCGCCTGCCGTTACGCGGACATCCGTCAGTTGCACGTCGTTCTCGTGCGTGGCTCCGGCGACCATTTTGCCATGATCAAAAGCCAGCAAATACTGATCATTCGGCGGAATAACAACCGGCCATTCTCCGCTACCAGGCTGCTCCGGCATCTGCAGGTGCAGAATCTGTCCTTTCTGGAAAGTGACGCGGAAATGTAGCCCAAGCGGCCGCAGCAGCTCATTCGCCCACGCTCCCGCGCAGATTACCACTTCGTCTGCTGGGAAATATTCGCCGTTTACGGTGACGCCAGTGACGCGTCCTTCCGTGATGGATTCACCTTTTGCTGTTACATCAACTGTGTGCTCTGGAAGAGGCTCACCTTTTGACACTACATCAGCTGCGTGCTCTGGAAGAGGTTCACCTTTTACTGTTACATCAGCTGCGTGCTCCGGAAGAGGTTCACCTTTTGCCGACATATCGGTGGTGCGCCCTTTTACTACGCTCAGCGCCGCCTCCCCTTCGATCACCGATACGCCATTGCGCTGTGCAGCGGAGATCATGGCGTCCCGCAGGGCACGTCCGTCTACCCGGGCAGCTCCGCTGACGCGCACAGCCATATAGCCGTCGTTCAGCAGCGGAAACAATTCCCGGACCTGCGCTTCGTCCAGCACCTCGATCTCTCCGATCTCCGGCGCATCCTCGCGGCGTTTCTCTGCCCGTTCGCGCATCTGCTCGATTTTTTTCGGATCGGTATGCAGACTGAGCGCGCCGACCCGGGCATAGCCGGTGTCGCTCTCGCCTTCGCTCCGCAGTTTCTCCGTCAGCTCCGCGTAGTAGCGTGCGCCTCCCTTGGCGAGCCGGTACCACGATTGATTGCGCCGCTGCGACAGCCACGGGCAGATAATGCCGGCAGCCGCGTCGGTAGCACGTCCGGGATGGCGACCGTCCACGAGCATCACTTGGGCATCGGATTGAGAGAGATGGTACGCGGCGGAAGCTCCGAGAACACCGGAACCGACGACGATAATTTTTTTCATAAGATTGGAATTCCTTTCCGTTGGTTCATGTAAGTTAAGTTCCAAAAAATCGTTCAACACACGAATGTAACTATTATACCGGATACCGGGTTTATTCTTGTAGAAAGAAAACCGAAGATCTACGGTCAAGGAGGCCCCCTATGCTCTACCATCTGTTTCCGCATCTCAATCCAATGTTGGCGATTCTCGTCATCGGTCCCATCCTGGCCGGACTTGCAGCGATCGCCGGCAAAGAGCTCAGGCTTCATCCGATCTGGCCCACAATCGTGAGCCTGTTTATTCCGCTGCTCTTTATCTGGAAGAACCTGTACACGCTCCAAAACAACCTGGATGCCTGGGTCATCTACGGCTTCGCTTATGCGGCTATTACGCTGCTGGTTTATAAGTTCGCTAAGAAGGGAAAAGTGCGGGGGTAAGGGATTATTCGAATCGAACTTTTAAAATGAACAGCCGATGCAAGACAAAAAACCGGACTTTCGGTAGAAAGTTCGGTTTTTCTTGCTTGGTTTTTTTAACAATCACTGATTTTATTCTTTTCGATCATCGTAAATCTCATCAGGAACCCGCAGCTGATGCCCGTTTATTGTAACGTGATCCTCGTCAATCCAATCAATCGAAACGGCATCCGTATCCTTTTGAAAATAAATCGTTTTGTGTTCTGCATTACCGTCGTTAAATCTAAGCTCGCAGAGTAGGGATAGGGAAGTCGTTGCGCCAGCGTCCGATAAGTAGGCAATGAGTGTATATTTGTTATTGGGAGACTGCTGCTGTTCCAAGACAGTGCCGCGCGGCAAACGATCCAAATCATAGTACCAACTTCTTCCCCATAGGATCAGCACTAACGCCATCAGAAATAAAGTTAAAGCTATGATGGATAAACTACATTTTTTAGATGAGGCTCTATCTTCTGCAAATCGATCCATTAAGACACTCCTTCTAAAAATCATAAATTCTTTCGAAATGCCGCAGCCCTCTGTACAAAAGCAGCAGCGCAATCACGCTAATTAGTAAAGTGACTAAATGTTCGACACTATCTCTTTTTTACCGATGTTTATCCACTTCTAAATAAACGCACCGACCGCCTATTTCGTTGTTCCATTTTATAAACAGGCCAGTGACAATGTCGCCGCGCGTCAAGTGTGAGGAGAACACCAGCAAGTCCCTCCTCACTCTAGCCTTATCCTCGCTTACACCCTAAAATGAAAAAGAGACGCATGGCATACACATAGAAACCCAACCTTGTACATCGGAGGAACTCATGAAAAAACATATACACGTCGTCGGAGCGGTCATTGTCGAGCAAGGTAAGATTCTGTGCGCGCAGCGCGGGAATACAAAAGCTCTGCCCTACAAATGGGAGTTTCCCGGCGGCAAGATCGAGGAAGGCGAGAGCCCGCAGGAAGCGCTGAAGCGCGAGATTGACGAGGAAATGAACTGCGTCGTGGAGATCGGGGAGTTTATCGAAACGACGGTGTATGAATATGACTTCGGCTTTGTACATCTATCGACGTTCTACTGCACCCTTGTAAGTGGACAGCCTACGCTGACCGAGCACGTCGAGATCAAGTGGCTGCCGGCCGGCGAGCTGGACCAGTTGGATTGGGCACCTGCGGATATTCCGGCGGTGGAGCGGATTCGGGAAAGGATGGTGAAGTGATGGACGATTCGATTCGGCACTTAAACGACTCGCTGAGCTGGGGGTTTATTGATCGCCATCAGGAATCGCTGGACCCTTACAAACCGAAGCTTCTGGTCAATAACCGGGACACCGGAGACTATATTCTGACGCCTCTGCTGGAAGAGCTTCGTCAGTGCCGCAGCTTCACTTTCTCGGTCGCTTTTATTACGGAGAGCGGTCTGGCCGTGCTTAAATCTCAGCTGGCTGACCTGCACGCCCAAGGGATCGTCGGCAGAATCTTGACTTCGCATTACTTGAACTTCAATCATCCAAAAATTTTCCGTGAGCTGCTGAAGATCACCAACGTCGAAGTACGACTCACCGAGCTAAGTGGATTCCATGCCAAAGGCTATCTTTTTGAACACTCGCGGCATTCAACCATCATTATGGGCAGTGCCAATCTAACTGCAGCTGCACTCAAAACAAACTACGAATGGAATGTGAAACTGACTTCCTTCGAACATGGCGGTCTTCTCGGTCAGTTCCATGAAGAGTTCGATAAAGCCTGGCAGTCCGCCATTCCGCTCACCACAGAATGGATCGAAGCTTATCAAGTTCTATACGAAGAAGTGCGCAAAGCCAATAAGAAGATGAAAGCAGTCGTCCCTCTTCTTCCGGAAAATGCGAATCCCTACAACGCGTTCGTTCACATTGAGCCCAACCGTATGCAGCAGCAAGCTTTGCAGAACCTTAGCGCTTTACGAAGCAGCGGCGCTGCCAGAGGTCTGGTCATCTCAGCAACAGGAACTGGCAAGACGTACTTGTCTGCGTTCGATGTCAAAAATGCGGCGCCCCGCCGGATGCTATTTGTCGTGCACCGGGAGCAAATCCTTAAACAAGCGCTCAGCGATTACCGAAAAATCATCGGCGGTCCGGAAAGCGACTTTGGCATCTATTCCGGTAATCGTCGGGATGCACAGGCCAAGTATCTGTTTGCAACAGTACAGACGATCGCCAAGCCTGAACATCTGGTTCAATTCGCTGCGGACGACTTCGACTATATTCTGATCGATGAAGTCCATAAAGCCGGGGCAGCTTCTTATCTCAGCGTCATCCAGCATTTCACGCCTAAGTTCTTGCTTGGCATGACTGCGACGCCCGAACGTACCGACAGCTTCAATATCTATGAGCTGTTCCACTACAATATCGCTTATGAGATTCGGCTTCAGGAAGCGTTGGAAGAAGATATGTTGTGTCCTTTTCACTATTTTGGCGTAACCGATTATATGCGTAACGGCGAGCTGCTCGATGACCCGTCTCAACTCTCTCTTTCTGAAAAAGAACTGCGCGTCAATTATCTGATGGAAAAGGTCGAGTACTATGGTTATTCCGGCGAAAAGGTGCGAGGATTGATCTTCTGCAGCCGCATGGCGGAGGCCAACGAGCTATCACATCTGCTGAATGCCCGAGGCTACCGAACAGCGGCACTGACCGGCACCGACAATGCGGAAGAGCGCGAACGCCATGTGCGGCAGCTGGAACAAGGCGAACTGCAGTATCTGCTTACGGTAGACATTTTTAACGAGGGGATCGATATTCCGTCCGTCAATCAGGTGATCATGCTGCGGCAGACGAAGTCGAGCATCGTATTCATTCAGCAGCTTGGCCGAGGACTGCGGAAGCATGATAGCAAAGAATTCGTAACGGTCATCGACTTCATCGGCAATTACAAGAACAACTATATGATTCCAATCGCCCTCTCCGGAGATCGATCGCAGAACAAAGACAATATCCGCCGCCATATGAAAGATACAAGCTATATCAAAGGCGTGTCTTCAATCAATTTCGAGGAAGTGGCGCGTCAGCAAATCTTCAAATCGATCAGCGGCAGCAACCTAACAGCGTTCAAGCTGCTGCGCGAGGCGTATACTGATCTGAAGCACCGACTGAACCGTGTCCCGCTGCTGTTTGACTATGTCGAAAACAACTCGCTCGATCCGCTGATCTTTGCCGACGAGTTCCCGAGTTACTATCATTTTCTGTTGAAAGTCAAAGAACCTGTACCGAGTCTATCCCAGCAGGAGCAGCAGTACTTGACCATGCTCTCAGGAGAAGTTCTGAACGGGAAAAGACGGCATGAGATTCTCCTGCTGGACATGCTGCTTGGGCAAGGGACAGTCCCAAAACAAGCTTACGTTGAACGTCTTCGGGAAGATGGTTGCCGGGTAGGCATTGACACACTCGATTCGGTGATGCGTGTGCTGAGTATGGAATTTTTCAACGAGCAGACACGGAAAAAGTACGGAACCCTACCGATTGTCCAGCTGAATGACGATCAGAGCTACAGCTTTTATCCTGTCATGCAAGAAGCTTTGCAGCAGCAGGGTTACTTTAAGCAGCTGGTCTCAGATCTTATTCAGACCGCCTTCTTGAAAAACGAACAATACGATTGCAAATCTACGATGACGCTGTACAAGAAATACTCCCGGAAAGACGCCAGCAAGCTGCTGAACTGGGACAAAGACGGCAGTTCGACGATCTTTGGCTACAAAATCAAAAACGGAACCTGTCCGATCTTCGTCACATACAAGAAACACGAGAATGTCGGCGCCAGCACCAAGTATCAGGACGAATTCATCAATTCGGAAGTGCTGCAGTGGTCCACACGGAGCCGAAGAACGCTGGCATCCGAAGAAGTGAAACTGATCTTAGACGCCGATCGGGAAGGCATTGAACTGCATATTTTCGTAAAGAAAGATGATGCGGAAGGGCTTGAATACTATTACCTGGGCCAAGCGAATTATGATGGCAAGAGCGCAGTCGAAAGTACCATGTCGGATGAAAATGGCAATTCAATCCCCGTGGTGCATATGAATTTGGTGTTGGAGCATGCGGTGGAGAGTAAGTTATATGGGTATTTGACTCGGGGGTAACTCAACGCAAATAAGCTGGAGCTGATTGGGATCAGTCTCCAGCTTATTTGATTAGAAAGTTGCTCTTTCAAAGACTTGAAAATAAATCCAACCTAAAATCGTTGTGCCATCCTTATACTTTTGAGCTTCGACGAGTTTTATTAAAGTCTACACGTTTCTTAGGATTGGCTTAAACCTCAGCGGGACGGCTACCTAATACTTTCGACTCTTATTTGTTGAGGCAGTTTATAAGATATTCATAAGCTTAATAGCTCAGCAGAATCAAATCTATATTCCTCTTATCTACAATAAATGAATTTTTCTCTTTGGTTACAGCTTCATTTTTCTAAACTGCTTGGAGATTATAGCTGTAGCTCGTAAGTAAACTCAGTTGCACGGCCGCATTCTGGTAGTTTCCAATCGGGTTGATAATGACAAGTACGATTTTCTTCCGCCACTCCCCAACCTAACTGCTGAGCAAACACAGTCAGTGACTCGGTTGGGCGAACAAACAGCACCAACTAGCTGACAACCAACTAATGCTATATCATTGCCTAAAACCCTAAGCAAATTTCATGTTTATTTAATTAAAGTCAGTTCCATAAACTTCATTAAATTCTTTTAATTCGATTTCGGACAAACTATCCAAATTAACAAATGAATTTATTTTAGGATAAAAGTCAATCAGTTTAAAACCTATTGATTCTATTTCATCGAATTCTTGATAAGTAATTCTTTTTTTGTATAAATCAAGCGTGGGCGCTGTTTCCAAAAAGTCAATGAATTGTTCTGCGTTTATGTCTCCTTTATAATATTCGCTAAATAATTCTCTTGGATAAGTGTTTCTACCTTTAATCTCAATTTGACGTGGTGGAGTTCTCTTAAAATACCCATTAAATGAAGTTGCATCAGTTACTTGAACACCGTTAAAGTTTAGTTTTTCACCTTGAGAAGTATTCACAACGACAATTTTATAAAAGCTTTTAATATTCTTCACATTTAATTTTTCTTTTATTTTCACGAGATTCTCTTCTAACATGTAATGAGCAGAAATACGATCTAATTGTTTACAGGCATCACTTATTTTATCAAGATTATGAGCATATTCTTTATAAGTGACAGGATGTCTTAAGTGTTTTGCTTCGACAAAAAACAATATATCATCTATCACAAACAATGCATCACATTCATATTTGGGGTGACGGAGCGGTAGACATTTTATCCCTACTTCATTAAGTGAATTCGAAATTTCCTTCTCAAACATCGTTCCTTTTAAATTTACTCCAATATTTCTGTTCGTAAAATTATTCATTATAGCTCTTGAAGGGTCAGTTTCTACACATGCAGTCGGTACTACAACATAATACTTTCCAAATTCTATAAATGGATTGTCAATCAAGTCTTCCGAGGAATTATCAAATTTCATGAAATCGAATACTTTATTAGCTGCTTTTTTATCCAGCCCATGTTCAACAAATTTTTTAATCCACTTATTTTTTGTCCTTGTAATACAAAATTCATTAACTGTATAAGCCGAACGTTCGGCTTTTAAAATTCGAGATTCAAGAAATTTTCTACACTCTAGTGAAACTACACTATAAGCTCTTACTAATTCTGCTAAAGAGATATCGTTAAATTTAATTGAAAGATCAGAAGTTGAAAAATATTCTTCAATAAATTCGCACGCCATTTTTTCTTCCATTGATATAAAGGATTGAGGAGGAAGAACTCCAGTGAACTCATATTTTTGTGGGTAATGGATTTTTTCATACGCAAACCTGCTTATTTTAGCATTTCTTATATCCATAAATTTCATATGTGTTATATTTTTACCTAAAGCATGTTTTCCTTTAGCAGTAACACAAAAAGAAGAAGTAGTATCTAATTCCGCTTCAAAATAAGTCCACAATTCTAACATTGTATCTAGAGTGTTCTTCAAGTCTACCCCTATTAGATGATGTTTCGCATTATTAATGTATTTTCTTTCAATTTTTGAAGTTACCTTATTAAAAGATATCTTTTTATATCTCATATATTTTAATACTGCGCCTGAGAATATCGTTATATTTTCTATTAGATCTGCTTTATTATCATTTAATCCACCAAACCCAAATTTTTTTTCATATAAAATTGATAATTCGTGTTCTAAAGCTATGAGGAAAGCTTCTGCATAAAGTTCATCCGAAAGTGAATCATCTACTTTTTTCAAAAAGACATTAGTAAAAGTGCTATATAAATTGTTCAAATGTTCTACTTCTTTTTGGAAATTTTCGATTTCATTTTGATTAATAGGATTTTTTAAGTCATCAATAATTTTTTTGTAAAGTTTATTATCTCTTGGTTTACCTGTACCCCTTATATCTATACAAATCCCCGATTTTTTAAGTTCATCGAGTCCAGCTTTTAAACTCAAATTTTCAATGGTATCATGTATATGTTTTAAAAACTCTTCTTCCCTTCGTGTCAAACGTTCTAACTTATATATTTCCATAGGATCTCCTCTCACATTTATCCAATATTAGCAACTTAAATTATTCAGATTTTAAAAATACAAGTTTTAAAAGCCAAATGATTTTCGTTCAGATTTTCGGATTTTTAAACAAGTCATTACTTGAATTTCGACTGATCTCTACGTTCAAAATGCGCATGCAGCCGATACTCGCAAACTTCCCACGTCCACCGATGCAGTAGATCCTTATCTCCTTCCGCCACTTCAAAACTCAATCCAAACTCCCCATCCGCAAACTCCACCTGACTGCCTTTCACCCCTGCCCACTTGCTCATTGGCATGCCCGCGATCAGCTTCGCCACCTTCGTTCGCGTCTGCTCGTTCCAGTTCCACAGCCGCTTCGACTCCTTGTCGCTGAAGTCGATCCGTTTGCGGTACTCCTTCTTTGTCAGATAATCATGAAAAAACGCTGCAACTTCTTCCGGCGTTACCGCCTCATTCCACCGATCCGCGCCGCGTTCCAACATATACAGCAGCACAATCATCTTGTAGCTTTTCGCCATCACAGTCTTTTCCACGTCGCGCAGCCAAGCTTCGTAACGCTCGAATACCTGCTGCTCCTGCTCATTCAGCATACTCGCCCAGTTTAGGAACCCAACATAAGACCCAAACTCGTCCCGATAGCCTTTGCTCATAGATCGGCCCTGCAAATGCAGCTCCAGATAAGTCGGAACGCGGCCAAGCTCACCCTTAAGATCTAGAAAATCGCGATGCAGCTTCTCCCGGTACGGCGCGCGTTTGCGGCTCAGTTCATCCAGTAGATTGACGACCGCCGTCTCCAACTGGATCGAGCAGCTGTCCGGCACAATCGGGATTCCGGTTGGCCGTTCCTTTTTTCCAGCCGTATCGTCTTCATCGCCATAGTCCGCAAACAAACTCAGCTTCACGTCCGCGTTCCGGTAGTTGCCGATCAGATCGATAATGACGCAGTGCGATTTGCCTTCCGCTAGACGCAGCCCCCGGCCCACCTGCTGGATGAATACGGTCAGTGACTCGGTCGGCCGGACGAACAGCAGCGTATCGACGCTTGGAATATCCGTGCCTTCGTTGAATAGATCGACGGTGAACAGTACTTCCAGCTCTCCACCGTCCAGTCTGCGAATCACTTCTTCCCGACTCATTTCCCGAGTGCGCGAGTGCAGGCTGAGTGTCCGGCTGCCCCTCGTGCGGAAATAGTCTGACAAATAATCCGCCTGCTGGATCGAAGAACAGAATGCGATCGTGCGCGTCTGCCGTCTGAGCGTCCAAGCCTCATAGACGCGCTCCGCATACTCCTGCCGAAGCTGCGCTGCAAGCAGCTGCTCCTCGTCGTAATGGCTGCCCAGCCAGCGAATACCAGAATAGTCCGTCTCGTCGTGCACGCCGTAATACTGGAAAGGCGCCAGCCATTCTCGCCGGATCGCCTCGATAAAATGAATCCGGTACGCCACGTTCCCGCCGCACAGCGCATACACGTCCTGCCCGTCCATCCGATCCGGCGTCGCCGTAATGCCCAGCATAAACTGCGGTTTGAAATAGTCGATCACCGACTGATACGATCTTGCCGCCGCATGGTGGAACTCATCGATCACGATCAGGTCAAACGCATCCGGCGCAAATGTCTCCCGATGCTTTTTCATCCCCAGCGTATAGATCGAAGCAAACACGCAGTCTGCGCCGCTTTCTTTGCTCTGCCCGTTATAGAGGCCGTGGCTGCGCTCTGGAAGAACATGCGCGAACGAGCGAACCGCCTGCTTCAGAATCTCTTCCCGGTGCGCAACAAACAGAACCCTTTGATATCTTTGCGCCAAAAAAGCAGCCAGATACGTTTTCCCGAGTCCTGTCGCCATCACCACCATTGCGCGGTCGTACTCTTCCTCGATCGTCGCCGTCAGCGCATCCAGTGCCATCTCCTGAGCGGGCCTCGGCTGGATCGCTGCGTCGGTCTTCCGTTCCTCTGTCGGACTCTCTTCCTGCACATCCCCGACGTCCGCTTCGGCTTCTTCCATCTCGATCACCTGCCGCTGCAGCTCGGGATTTTTGCGGTGATTGAGCAGATACTCTTCTTCGTACAGCGCGATCGTATCCTCTGTCAGCGGCAGCGTGGCGTCGTGATAAAGGTTCTCCATGAACTGGTCCATCGCATTGCGGAACGTATACGGCTCCGCCTGCGCGTTCATCGCCAGATTCCATTCATACCCCGTCTTCATCGCCGAGAACGAAAAATTGGAAGAGCCGACGATCAGCAGCCCTTCCCCGTTTTCGTAGTCGAATAGATAAGCCTTGGGATGAAAAGACGTACCCATGCTCCGCCACAGCCGTGCTTCGAGCCGATCGTCGATAGCCAGTAGCTTACGCAGCCCTTCCGGCTGAGTAATGTACAGATAATCCCCCGCCAGCATCTTCACTTCGGCCCCGCGATCCAGCGCCTTTTTCAGATGCGGAGCCAGTAGATTAACGCCGGACTGCATGAGAAAAGACGTCATGATATAGATGCCCGTCGCATTCTGCATCCCCGCAATCAGCTCATCCCCCAGGTTGCGGGTAATGAGCTTGACGTTAAGATTCGTGGACATCGATTAGGTAGATCCGTTGGTCGAAACCGCCGCGCTTGACGGCTTTGTCGACGCGGATCTGCTCCAGTGTCTCGGGATCTGCGCCGTGCGTGACAGCCAGCGCGTGGATCACTTCGAGCATGTCGGCGAGTTCTTCCAGCGCGTCAGCGTCGGAGGAAGCGGCGAAGTATTCGTCGGCTTCCTCGCGCAGTTTGGCACGGAGTTCGGTTGCGTATTCGGCTTCATCCAGGATGCGGGTGGTGAATGATTTGCCGGTGGATTCAATGATATTAGGGATGAGGTCGCGGATTAGTTTGTTGTGAGTTGTCATAACTAAAATGGTGCTCCTTATAGTTTCTCTTTTAAAGGATTCAAATCAATTCATAAAGTAAAATTTGTGCTTCAAGAAGAAATATAGACCATATCCTCTAAAGATTTTCCATATGCAGCAAATATACCTCTTAAGTTAGCTTCAAACTTACTTGCCGCCCAATGATCGCACTTTATAATGATTAACTTATTTTTAGCCCGAGTTACTGCTACATAATGATTATAAATGCTAGACATATCATGTAATCGATAATCCTCTGCAAAAACTATAACTTGGTCAAATTCTAATCCTTTAGAGGAATGAAAAGTAATAGATGTGTTTTGATATCTCTCAGATTCAAAGGCAACATGAAACGACTCATTTTTCAAAGTTTCTTGAAGCTTTCTGACATGTCTCATTTCAATTGAGTAGTTAAGATATTCTCCTAAGCCGGAGATATTCTCAAAAAACCCATCAGAATCATAGAGAGAATCTTTGATTCTTTGCAAAAAATCACTTATAATTTTTACTTTTCTCTTAGAGTTTTCTCCTTCATTGGGAATCTCTGAAATAAAGTCATAAACAGAATAATGATTCAAAACATAGTTTTTAGCGATTGAATTATAAATCCATGCTGACTCTGTAGTTATATCCGCCAAAGGAATTTTAGGTATATGAATACATTCAAAGCCAACACTCGAAAGTTCTTCAGCACCTTTTTTAGAATTATCATTACTAAATCTTAACAAAGCCGTAGTTTTCGAATTATCTATAAACTGCAATACATCTTGGTACCAAGTATTATAAGTGCTATTTACCCATATTATATTTTCTAATTGTTTAGTTTCTACATAATTTACACGAGTTTCTTCACATAATAGATTAGAGTAATTTTGTATTTGCTGACAGGATCGGAAATTATCCGAAAGTGAAATTTTACTAAAATTATCTTTTCTCCATATGCTTTTAAACGCTTCTGGATAAGCGCCTCTCCAAATGTATATGGATTGTTTGTCATCGCCAACTATGAATGTTTCAATGTCGAGTTTTTCTGCTAAAAACATAAATAACTCATGCATGCTTTTATCACAGTCTTGATACTCATCGATATAGATTTTAAAATATTTAGCTTGCAAGTATAACTGACATGCTTTTGATCTTTTAACTATATCTTGAGCTAATTCGAAAATAAAATTTTTCTTGTCGTCACTATATGCACCTAAAGTTGCTTTTTGTGCTACTACCTCTAAACCCTCCTCAAAAGAAGAAAAGTTTGTTGAATAATCCGCACTTAAAATTATGTCATACGTAGGTCCGTAAACATCTTTAATAAAAGGTTGTACGATCTCTTCGATTACAAAACTATTGTTTGTTCCAATAAAATGCCTAGATACATCAACTTTAATTCTTTCCTTTATTTCTTGAGCAGCCTTTATAGTAAATGTAACAGCAGCTATTACTTTGTGATCTTTATTTACTTCTATTTCATTCACTATTTTATTCACCATTGTATGCGTTTTTCCAGTTCCTGCACTTGCACTCACCACTAAATGACCTCTTTTTTCTACTATTTCTTTTTGAGTACTCGTTAGTTTATTCAATTTTTTATCACTTCTTTCAGACAAGCAAAGTTGTAGTGTTCATATATTTCTTTACATGTCTTTTCGTCTAAGTACTGTAATAGTTCTACCATATTAGTGTGTTTTGCAGCTTGCAAGTAACTAACGGGATCACTTTTCTTTAACCATACTACTAGTTTATCGTGTATTACTTCATCCAAGTCATTTTCTAGATCACTTTTTGATAAAAACAGCGAAAAGTCTTTTCTTATTTCATCTAGCTTTTTTTGATTGTTATTGTATAGAGTTATTTTGTCTGTAATACTATTTGACGTTACTGGTTTGATCGGCAATTTGTATTTGGCGTCTTTTGTATACTTGTTGCATCGAAAAAATCCTAAAACACTATATCCCTTTTTACTACTGCGAAGATCATTATCTGTCTTGATGATGCATTTTATGCCTAACCCTTTCAATATATCAAAGTACTTTTCAAATCCTATACCATTGGCTGCTAAAAGATAAGCGCCATCGGCTTCGTAGAATGGATTTACTACAGAAAGTACTTTTTCGAAAAACATTATTTCAGAAGGACCTTCTACCAAAAGTACTCTATCAGCGAATATTGCTTCTGATAAGTTTCTATTTAAAATCTTTTTGTAAGATTCGTAAGCATCAGGAATTTTGTAAAAAGCACTTACGCTATCGACCTTTGTTTTGTTATAAATTCGAACAAGGTTTACAAAGTTCATTTCGTAGAGTATAAATGGTGAATGTGTCGCTACAAAAAGGTATTTATACCTTTCATCCGAAAAAATTATTCTTGACAGTGCAATTTGCATAGAACGATGCAAATGATTTTCTGGCTCTTCTATTAAAAAAAGCGTTATTTTTTTTTCGCTCATTTCACTAGCTATTAAATCAAACAGAGAATAAGACAAAAGTTTTTTCCTTCCATCACCGGCTGTTGGATAGAGATTAGTATCATCATCACGCTTAACATAGGGAATTAAATTTGAGTAAAGGCCTTTAATTGCAACTTCAGATTTTACTGAAACTGAAATATTATCATTTCTATATTTTTTATATTCGGGAGTCACTTTTGCTTCAAAATCTTTAATCCCTGACAGAGAAGCTATCTTTTCATTAAGATCGCCTATAACTCCTTTGATTTCTTGTAATACATTTTTGTCTTCTTCTTCATCATTTTTCATCAACTTACTCACATTTTTTTTAAATAAATTTTGAAGGTCTACATACGAATCTATATAGACCACATTCATAACGTAATCTATTTCATATAAATATCCTCTTTGTTTCATTTCTTGTAAGTTATTAATGTCTCCCCCCCAATAAAGAAGAGGTACTCCTGTAAGTTCAGCGTAATCGTACTGTGCAACAAGTCTTATAAAAACTTGCTGATGAGAACTCAATAAAGCCCCTTTCAACTGAGCTCTTAATTTCTGATTATCTGTACAAGTAAGATCGCTAATGTCTATTGTTAAAGTTATTTCAATCGGTAAGTTCGTGTTTCTACAGTGATAATCAGAGTCAAAAAAATTCTGCCTTCTCACATCCTTATCAAAAACAAACCTAAATGCACTTAAAAAATTTGATTTTCCCACATCGTTCAAACCGAAAAAGGCATTTTTATTAGCTAACGTTACTTCTACATCTTCAAAATTTCTGAAATTTTTAATGTGAACATTTTTGAATTCCAAAATACCCAGCCTCTTTTCTTACTAAATTAAATTATGTTCTTCTCTACATAGTAAGCAGCAAGTCCAGACAAGTTCAAAGTTTCAATTAAAAAACGATCTTTTTCAAAAATCCAAAGCTCAAATTTTTGTTCATCTTCGTTAAATCGAATCTCTCCGTAACCAGTAAATCTAACTTGTCATTTTCACTTACATATCTCTGGATAAGATGAAATAAGCTAAATGCATCTGGATCATTTGCCAAAAAGGCTTCTCCAAATCGAATGTCAACATTGCTTTTGTTTTGCTTTACAGAAATCACCGCATCGGTTTTACTGAAACTTACTGCTTTTATAAAACCGCCTTTAATCGTTTTAGTTTTTCCGATATCTTTTTCATTGAAAGTTTCAAGCTCTTTTTGACGAATATTAGGGGCATGCAAATTTCCTACTTCTTCTTCGTTGCTAAGCTTTTCTCCATCCGCAACTAACTGAACTATAGGCCGAGTACCCTTGCCTTCAACAATCGGGCTTTTTTCTTTTCTCACTGACTTCCTTTTTTAAGTTTTTCTTTCTCTTCATTCGTTAAAGTAGAATCAAAATATGCATTTTTTAATGATTGTTGTATTCTTTCTTCTGAAGCTGTTACATTGGCTACTTGCGAACGATCTACTCCAGTTCCAGTTTTGATGCGTTCAAACCTATGAATGCAATTTGCCGAATGATCAGAACGTTGCCAAGTTTTAAAATGTTTAGTTCGACCAGATGAAAATACCAGCTTAGCTTCGCACCCTAATGTCGAACAAATCAAATTCCCTCTGTAAGTACTGATATAAGAGTCTTTGTCAATATCACCTTTCGTCAGTGTACGAACTAAAATCCCCTGTTTCACATAATCTGCTGATAAAATCGACATTAAAACTACCCTCTTTCTTAAGATTAGTTTTTGTTATGTCATAATTATGAGAATACACAAAATTTATTTAAGGTTCTTTTTCAATTTACTAGTTACACTTTTAGATCTTTCGAACTCATCCAACCACCCCGCAAACCCTTCCGCCTTACAATAGCTGAGGAACAACCAATCCATCGCCCTCGTCATCCCAATATAAAACAGCGAAACTTCCCGCTCCACGTTCTCCTCCAGCTTAAAAGGCATACTTTCCACGTTCACGATAAACACCGCTTTAAAGTCCAGCCCTTTCGAACTGTCGATCGTCGACAGTTTCACGGTCTGCGCGTTCCGATCATACGCCCGCTTCGCTGCAACGTTCTCCGCGATCCAGTCGTGCGGAATCTCTAGCTTCTCCAGCTCTTTTTGCAGCCGATCCACGTACGAATACGAGTAGTTGTTTCGCACCCGGTACAGAATCGCGATGTCCGCGTAAGGCACTTTTTTCTCTTCATGCAGCTTGCGGATCGCGCGGGCGACCCAGGATGCTTCTTCATTAAAGTTGGCGCACTGCTTGATAATTGGTTCCGCGCCTTTGCGTTTGGTGCTCTGAGGCGGGATGATCTCGACGCCGTCGACGCTGGTGCCTTCCTTCACGCGGTCCTTCAGCGCTGAATGCGTACGGTAGAAGTCCCAGGCGAAGTTCACGATCTGCGAGGTGTTGCGGTAGTTGATGCTCAGGATCTTGGAACGTCCGCGGAAGTCAAGACCGGTGCTGGACGAGAGACTTGTTTTCCTTTTAAAAATGTTCTGGGCCTTGTCCTCAACGAGCAGCAAGGATTGGGTTTCCGGGTTCAGCACCTTACTCAGCAGCTCCAGCCACGACGGTTCGAAGTCCTGACCTTCGTCGATCAGGATCGCGTCGTATTTGGGCAGGATGGTCTCGCCGCGGTCGATCTTGGGCAGCAGACTCTCGATCCCGTCGTCCCGGATCTTCAGCGCATTCCACAGCCATTCATGGAAAGTAGCGGTTTCGATATTGTGCTTGTTGGCAGCTGAATTGCCGTTCTCGTCCGGGCTCATGCTGGCAAAATCGAACAGGTCCTCCGGTTCTTCCATCATCTTCTCGATCATGCCCTTCAGCACGCGGGACAGCGGGATGCCGTAGCAGAGCACGAGAATCTTCCAGTCCGGATGGTCTTTGGCCAATAGGCGGGCACGAGCCGATAGGATGAGCGTCTTGCCGCTGCCGGCGACGCCGCGGATCAGCCGGTTCTTATCGCCAAGCTGACGTGCGAGCGATTCCTGGTGCAGATCCATCGCCTGAAGATTGTGCAGCGACAGCAGCAGCTGATCGTCGTAATGCGACGGCTGCTTGTACTCTGCGCTGATCCGCACTTCGGGGAACAGATGGTAGCGAATCGCTTTGATGTCGTCTTGGCTGAGGATCTGGCTGGGATGAAAAGGAATCGTGAACATGCCCAGCATCCGCTCCAGCAGTCTTGTGCCGTCAAAGCCTTCGTGATCGGTGTCGATATCGTCCCGGGTCAGCAGAAACTGCGGTTCGATCACCCGCTGCAGACTGTGTTTGACGATATGTGTTTCCCGCATTCGGGTCAGCACGACGCCGAAGCCGAACCGGAATTTGAGTTTGCCGTGATAGGTACCGCCGGTCTGGACCAGGCTCTTGTCTTTCTTCAGCTTGTCGGCAATACGGAAAGCATAACTGCGCGCCTGCTGCAGCGGATTGATCACGGTGCTCAGCTCGCCCTGCGTGTTGTAGATGCGCCATTCGTCGGGATAGAGTTCGTACAGCGTGCTCTCGGTATAGTCTTTCACTTCCAGCACAAGCATGCCGAGGTCCGGTCCGATTACAACATAGTCGGGGCATCGGCCGCCGATTCGGGGTTCGAAATAAACGATATAATCGTCGGGAAGATGTTCGCGGAGCGTATGGAATAACAGGCGTTCGCCTGCGGTCGCTTTTTTGGGGATGGTTTCCGGGATCATGTAAGCCATATGTCATCACTCCTGATGTGGTCAGACCCCTGTTGAAAGTGGCGGTTGGAGATCCGGTGCTTCCGGAATCTGACGGGATGGTGCTTAGACCGAATTTGAACGGCCCGTGCACAGGATGGCAAAGCATTATGAATGAACATGAAGCAGCATCAGCTGCAGATAAATGCAATCGGACGAACAAAAGTCTGAGCAAAAAAACTCAACCAGGCCCTCCGACATGGGTCACGAGTTTGGTACTTAACTAAAAACTATTGTAACTTGCTTAGCGTTATTTTGGAACTAGATTACCAGTAATTTTTCTAAAATTTCCTTAATGAGTTGAGGAAGCACTACTTTTCCGTACATTTCTTTACTACTTATGATGCGCTTCAATAACGAAGAGCGCAAATTGGCTAAGAAAAAACCGCACCCATAGTGGGCACGGCTTTCTTTTAACCTTTATATTCTTAGGTCTTTTTTAATCAAACGCTTTTTCTCTTGAATATACTTTTGCATCTCAGTATCCATTTTCACACGTTCTTCTTCCGCAGGGGGTACTATTACAACTCCGCTTGGTTGTCTTGTGGCAGCTTGTCCTGCAGGTGGTCGAATACCTGGGCGGTTTGAATTTCCGAAAGGAGTTAAAGAACGCTTTTGCACCTTACGCATCTTGTTCCCTCCTTATCATGCTTATTAACGGTAGTATAACTGAAAAAGACGATCTGCACCATTTTCGTCGATTACCATTTGATTACTGCTTATTAATTCTGCGCCAAATCTTTCAATATAATAACGGACTAAATTAGTTTTTGATTTAAAAGAAATCAGTCCTCCACCGCCGATTTCTCTGCTGCGTTCACAAGCAGCTCCCAGCAAAATATCGACTACATTTACATAAGCTCTTTGCTTGTTGGCATATCGGTTAGCCGGTGCACTCTCTAGCAGATCGACAAAAACGTAACCTTCTGCATCCCGGTAAGCGATAGCACCCTGAATATAGGCATTGCCAATTGCCAGCAATTTGTATGGTCTTGAAGAGAAACTTTTAAGCGTATAAACGCTCCAATCAAATTCCTGTTCCCAATCCATCTGTCTTAAAGAACGTGCCTCTACCAAGGTTAATAAATGAAGTTCTGCCGGGTGATACGCTCCCTTGTAATCTTTAAGATGCCAGCTCGGCATAACTAAATCTTCCTTTCTTCAATTCCCTGCTCTGTAACCATCTGCCGCGCCACTCAATTCACGCACCAACTGCACTAACTCCTCCACGCATTCTTGACGCAGCCCCAGATCCAGCATCACCACTTCCACCGTTACTCCATCCCCACTGTCGTACGTGATCCGCCTGTTCTGGTCCGCCATGAACGCCGAGCTTTGAGGATAGATCAGATAGACCTTCTCCGCTCCATACTTTTTCCCATACGCATACGCCTGATACATATCTCCCTGCGAGATTCCGTAATCAGGTCTACGACCGTCCAGCAGCTTCCACTTGGTGTCCATCACGATGACGCCTGAGAGACTGCGCAGCACGATATCCGGCCTCAGTTGAAATCTGGCGGGAGTCTGGAACAGCTTGTGAGACAAGTCCTGGGTGCTCACCTCTACCCCCTCCGGAGTCAGTTTCCGCTGCAGCAGCACGGCGACGTAACGCTCAAATACTTTTTCCATCGGAAACAGCAGAGCATAAACTTGATCCGAGCCACCGAATGGCGTAAAGCTCCGGTCGTCCAGAAAGACCCGGCACCAGGCCAGCAAAGTCTTATATTCCTGCATGCTGCGATCTGACGATACCCTGCTCCAATCCTGCGCCACATCGGCGGACGCTGGAATTCCTTCAAATGCATTTAACAGCGTATAAAGGTCTTTCCGCACTCCGCTGCCGCGTGTGATCCGAATCAACTTTTCCAGCGTCGCCTTAATCAGACGATTTTCCGGTCGGTCAACGCTGAATTCGTCATAACGGATGTAGAAGCGCTCCCGATGAAAAGCGTTATGACGGATATGCTGCGCCACCTGAAGCTTGCCCCTATAAAAGCGTTCGTTGCCTTCGCGTTCCCGGTAGTCTGACTTCAGTCCGCGCTTGACCAAAATATGAGCTTCCTCGATGAACATGCGGATAAAAATGTCCAGGATGCTGCTTTTGTCTGTACCGAGGCCGACTTTGCCGAAAGCTTTACTCGGGATCTCCCCAATTGTGCGCAGCATATGCAGAAAAGTCCGCTTGGTCTGCGCTTCGGAGCCTTCTTCGTCACGGACGTACAATTTGGGCAAAATCTCGATCTGGCTGCCATCCGCGAGGACGATAACGCCTACGTAGCTTTTGGCGTTGATGAGCCGGCCTGCGCCCCTGCGGCTCGACAGGGTAAGCAGCTCGAGCGCCTCACTCTCGCCGCCGCCTGTCCGGTGTTCAAGAATAAACTGCTCCAACCGGTCGAATACGTTCTCCGGAATACGGGTGTACCCGTAAGTTTCGCCGGACGGATGCTTGCACAGCGTACCGAATTCTTTTAACGTCACGCGGTAGCTTTTCTTGTCGGAATAAGTACTCATATTACGCTCCTACTCGGATTTTCCGTAGTCGTAAATTCCACGGTAGGCGGCCGCCCGTCCGAACGCCTCACGATTAATCCGGTACGTTACCCGCTCATCCATGTCGATCTCCGTATTTCTGCCGAACAGCTCGTTTACCTGCACCGATTCCCGAATGATAAACTGATCTCCGGCATTCTTGTTATTGTCCCCCAGCACCAGACGAATCTTCTCGTAGTCTTCGTAAAAATACTCCTGCAGCAGCGGAATCACCGTATGCTCGAACAGATGCCCCAGCTTTTCCAGCGTCGGCTCTTGTCCCAGACCGAGGAAATACGCATGTCCCAGCATGTGCTCCCGATCGTACAGAGCTTCGATTCTCCGGTTTATCATATCCAGCATTTGCGGGAAATCCAACTGCTCACCGACGACTCTCATCGCAGACAGCTGTTCCGGAACAGGCATCATCTCGGCAAAAGTAAAGCGCCGGCGCAGAGCGGTATCCAGACGGGCGATCGAGCGATCTGCCGTATTCATCGTTGCCAGCAGATAGACGTTGCCCGGTACGCCGAAAGATTCGCCGGAATACGGAAGCTGCAGCGTGATTGCTTCCGGCATGCCGAGACGCTTGGACGGTTCGATCAGCGTGATCAGCTCACCGAAGATCTTGGAGATGTTGCCGCGGTTGACTTCGTCGATAACGAAGACGTAATTGCGGTCGTTCTCGCGAATAGCGACATCCGTCTCGTTTCCGTCATGTTTTTCCGCAGCAGACCGTTCGTCTGTCAGAGGCTCCCCCGCAGCATCGCAAAACCGTTTAAAAATCCCCGGTGCGATCTCGTAGGAGACTTCGCCGGAAGTCGATTCCGGCTCTCTGTCGGCCATAACCGGCTTGATACCTTCCATAAATTCCTCGTACCCATAGGATTGATGGAAAGTCGTGAAAGCAATCTGTCCTGCTGTTTTGTAAGCCTCGTAGCGAGCTTTTACCGATTCATATCCGCTCTGCTGCGCTTCGTCCAGTACATCCTGAAGCGGCTTCTTCTCGATAATCGCTACCGAGTACAGCACGGTGTGATACGTTTTGCCTGTTCCTGGTGGGCCGTATAGGATGATGTTTTTGTCGAGCTGCGATAGATTCTCAGACGATTGAGCCGACTGCATAATAGAGGAATTCATTGCTCCACTCTCCTGCTCTTGTAGAAACTTTTCATAGCGGTCCAAGCCATTTTCAAAGTCCTTATTTTGGTTTTTACGATCGATCTCTGCAAAATTCTCCGCTTGACGGATAAGCTTTTTAAGCTCCCTATAGCGTTCCAGGTCATCGACTTCGAACATATTGGTCACTGCCAAATCGGCGGAGTTTGTCAATTTATTTGCTGCACCAGCAAGAGCCGAAGCATAACTATTAATCGTTTTGCTAGCAAAAGACTTTCCACTACCATAAGTTTGGGTTTCCATCCATTTTTTAAATTTCTCTCTACGCAGCCCCGCTTGCTCACTCATATTTTCTCCTTCTCCTTTTGCATCGATAGTCCTTAGCCTTTATGTATGACAAGCATACTCTGTCCTTCCGTCACCCACCTACCACCAAACAAGTGTTCGAGACACCCCGCTGTCACAACTCCCCTTTACAATAAACTCACTAAGCCCATTCAAGCCTAAATAGAGGAGAGATTCAGAGATGAAATATATCGTATTCGACCTGGAATTCACTGTTCTTCGCACGCAAAGCATCTGGCAGAAACGCTGGAGATCGGAGCGATCGAGCTTGTTCAAAACAAATTTTCAATAGTCACTGATCTCTATACGGCTTCCAAATATATATGTGATTGTAACTTGCTTAGCTATATATGGGAACTCTGTATATCAGTCTTTCTTTTTCCGTAATGAATTCACTTGTGCAGACGTTTATCTTGTAGAGGTGATTTCATGGAAAACTACTGGAGTCTTTTCGTTTTTCTAATCATTGTTACTTCCCGGTCCTTATTCACTTGGCGGATCGTGCGCGGTGAAGATCGGCGGACGCTGATGGATCTGGATAATGTGAAACCGCGTATGTATTCACTTGGCATCAGCCTCGCACTGCTTGTAGGGCTTGGCTTTTTAGTCTTTTACGCTGGAAACGAACCTTACTTCTTGGGTCTGGCTCTCGGCATCTTCGCTTTGTTCGGCCTGTCGCATGCTTTACTGGAAAAGAAATATCTGCCGCATACCCGAAGACATGTCGCAACATTGCTGTCAGTAAGCGTAGGGGTTGTCGCGATTCCCGTCTTTTACCTGCTGTTTAGCCAAATGGCTTAGAGAGGAGTAATTGCATTGAATCTGAAAAAAGTGCTGTTCTACGTAGTCGGTCTGTGTCTGCTGGGGATGCTTATATACACCGGTTAGGTCAGTGTGGTATCGCAAGATCCGGAAGCGCAGCCTCATATGACCCGTACGGAAGAAAGTAACGAGTAAATGCCGAACTTAAAAATCAGGGAGGAAAACAGATGCTGACTGCTCCTATTATCGTTCTGGTTCTGGGCTGTCTGCTGATCATTCTGCTCGCGAACGTTATCCTTCCCCGCTATTTCGTGACAGGCGAAGATCAGCGCGCACTGAGCGATATGCCTCGCTTGAAGGGATATATGCAGGGCGAAATTCACCAGAAAGGAGACAAAAGGCCATGTCCAATCAACTTCTCTTATTCCTTTCTATACTTACCTTGGTCGGCTCTCTGCTCCGTATGCTGATTGTGCGGGGCAAGCCCGAGTTTGAACACGATCGAGATAAGTACCGCTACTACTTCATGACCGCTCTCTCCGCTCTTCCTGCCATCCCTGCTTTTTTCCTGATTCTCGGATCATCGGACATGACGGTATGGACCCCGGCGCTCAGCCTTCTGGCCCTGTCGATGGTGCTGAACGCGGGAGTGGAACGTCACTTTGTGAGAGAAACACGGCAGCACTGGGTGACGATGAGCATGGCGATCCTACTGATCGGCTCCGCCGGTGTATTTCATTGGATGTACCTCTGAGGCTAGGCTTTCAATTTCAAGTTCTAACTTCCAACCTCTAAACACAAAAAGCCCGCTGCCGAAGATCTCGGTTAGCGGGCTTTTTGCGGTTTATGGGATTTCTTACTTTTCGGTGTGCAAAGATTACAGCATGAATGCTATGG
Organism: Saccharibacillus kuerlensis DSM 22868; assembly: GCF_000378145.1. Lineage (GTDB taxonomy): Bacteria > Bacillota > Bacilli > Paenibacillales > Paenibacillaceae > Saccharibacillus > Saccharibacillus kuerlensis. Next base: position 244,865 of record NZ_KB899279.1, read on the forward strand.
ACACCTAATAAGGATGCTTACTACGGATACTTAGTCAGACGCTTAGTGCAGATGCCCAGTAAAGACGCTTAGTAAAGATAGTTAAGAAAGAGGCTCAGTACCGGCGCTCAGTAAGAACACTCATTACGCATACTTAGGCTTCCAGCACCTGCTGCGTATTCGATTCATCGGAATCTTCGCCAACCATGCTGCGCAGTGCCGTTTCGTTGTGACGGATACGCTTCAGGATTTCACCGTTTTTGCTGACCAGTTCGATCAGCGAAGCGGAGACCTGCTCCAGCGCTGCGGTGGACTGCTCGCTGATTGCTGCCAGACTTTCGGAGGAACGTTCCACTTCTTCAGACGAAGCGCGAACGTTGCCGATCAGGCCGTCGTAATGAACAACCGACTGACCTACTTCTTTAACAGCCGATGTGATGGAAGTGAAGACGGTACGCGTTTCTTCCACCATGCCCATGCACTCCTGCATCCGGACAGCGATAGACTGCATGTTGCGCTTGGTGCTGTCCGAATGGCCGCCGACCAGGGAAAGATTACCTGAGATCTGCTCAGCCGCTCTTGCCGACAGATCGGCCAGCTTGCGAATCTCACCTGCAACAACCGAGAAGCCGCGTCCGAATTCTCCGGCACGAGCCGCTTCGATGCTGGCGTTAAGCGACAGCAGATTGGTCTGCGAAGAGATTTCCTGAATAGTGCCGATCAGCTGCGACGAAACGGATACCTGCTCGGCCAGCTGGTTAACTTCTTCCGCTGCGGCTTGCACTTGAGTCTCGAACTCGCCGATCAGGCGGTACAGCCCGTCAACGATCTCGTCGCCTCTGTGAGACGAATCCGCTGCCGTTTCGCTCTTCTCGCGCAGTTGACGTACCGATTCCAGCATACCGCCAAGCTCTTGTCCGCTGACCCGGATTGATTCGGTTACGCTGCTCAGCAGCTCATTTTGCGATACGGCGCCCTGCGTGACTTCCTGCACCGCAATGTTCATCTCATCGAATGAAGTGGCATTCTCTTCGCTGCTCATCGAGACGGCTTCCATGTTTTCCGAAACGACCCGTACATTTTCGCGCAGACTCGCGCTCTGTCGTTCCGTTTTCTCCAGCAGTTCCTGTGTCTGCTGCTGCTGCTCGGCAATCTGTGCCAGCATCCGATCGGCGATCTTCTGGAAGTTGGTCAAGATAACGATGATAATAATGAAGAAGAACAAATGCGCGATGATCTGGTCTTTACCCAGGCCATAAGCATCGCCTTTGTAGATATAAGCGGCCAACAGCATCGCTGCTCCTACAAATCCGGTATACATCGGTCCACGCTGCATATAGACAAGGGACAGCACGAGCAGCAGATAGACGGTTACGATATTGACCATGCTCGGTACTACGATGAAAGCGGCCGTATGGCTGATCGCGACCATCGATAGGGACACGTAAGCGATAGCCCGTTCTTTTTTGCGTCCGAAATGCATGATCCCGATGATAGCAATTGTAAGGAGATCACCAGTAATCAGCGTATACCGCCCTACAGGGTCAATATCGACGACCATGTACAAGAGAAGTGCCAGTATTACCGTAATAAGCAGCGAGTAAAATACGAGCCGGTTTTTGAGACGCATATCTTCGTAACGCAGTTGATTCCAATCTTTCATCACGTTCACATCCTTAAAAAATTTTCGCAACTATTTATTTGTTTATCGGCATAAATACCTACTAATATTAGCCTACAGTTCTACGACTATCGGATTACTGCAGTTTTCGTTTCGCTTAAATGGGAGCCTTTTGACCAGCAGCGGCAGCTCACACACCTGATAAAGGATAAGAGATCAGGATATGCCAAAAAAACGCCTTCGGCTGCAGGCCGAAAGGCGTTTTTCGTATTCCTATTTTTTACTTTTTCACCTTCACCAACAGTGCATTGCTGACCTGGCGGCCCGGTTTTGTCACATATTTGCCGTTCACATACAGTCCGGTTGAAGCTCCGCCGTCCAGATTCATCGCTTGATAGGCACCAACCTTCTTCATGATCTGCGTCAGCTGCGAGATCGTAGGTCCGTTGACCGTCAGGAGGATCAGCTCATGATTGCGGGTAATGCCGATCGCACTGCGCGTAGCGCCGCCTTTCAGAATCTTGGGGTCCCGGAAACCTTCGGCCTTGGGATTGAGCGCGACCCTGCCGTCTTTGAGCAGAATCGGTCCCGCCTGCAGGCCTCCTTCTACAAGACCCGCATCGTACGCCGCCCCGAAGCCAAGACCCGGAATCAGCCGCGTAATCTGATTAGTATCATAAGCAAAAACGGTCAGATTCGTACCGCCATTAACAAACTTCACGTCTCCTTTGCTGACCAGATAGCCGTATGGCGCTTTGTACGCGTCTTTGGTATAAGCATTGAAATAGGTGCCGTTGATCGCCGCATAAGCGCCGTTTTGTACCGCTATTTTGTTCAGATGCTGCACAGCGCCTACCTTATGATTGGCAAAAGCAGCGTCCAGCGATACCCGCGGGTGCATCAGCTGCACGGTGACGACGTTGGCGCGGAACGCAGAATTTCCGATGTAGAACACCTTCTGACGGTAGCGCACCGGCTTGTTCGTTAGCGATCCTCGTTTGATAATCGGCAGATCCATTTTTTTCTCGCCACTTGTAATACGCATCGAAGAAATGGAATTTTCCCACTTCAGCCCCAGCCCCAAATGTGTGGCGAGCAGGCCGAGTGGAACATAGGTAACTCCACGTTCGTTGAACGGTGCCGCGTCAACTTTAACCGGTTGGCCGTTGACGGATGCCTTCTTTTTGCCGCTGTATAACGTAATCTTCTTCTTGTTTTTCACAATATCGATCTTGCCTGATGCCGTCCAGTTCACTTGAGCTCCCGAAAGTTTGCCCAGCGCACGGATCGGCACGTACGTCCGCCCCGCTGCAGGGTCCGAATATCCAAATGTTTTAGGCGAAGCCGCTGCGGCGGCCGTTCCTGCAGTTCCCGGTACCGTTCCGATCATCATTGTGCCTGCCGCCAGCGCCACCGCCAGCAGCATTTTCAGTCCTTTTCCCACTATGAATATCCCCTTTTATGTCATTCTCCCGCTTGGAAGATCCTGATTTTGCTTTCTTTATCTATATCTGTTTCCCGCAGCCCAGAATGAAGCTTTTACGAAAAAACCCTATTTAAATGTTGCGGAGATATGAAGAGAGATATTGCGAAAAAGGTTGTGGAAAAGACTGTGGAAGCATTGGCAGAAAACATGGGAAGAAATCCTGTGATTCATACTGTGAAAAGTGCTGCGAAAAGTAATGCCAAATACAATGTGAAAGGTAGTACGGAATGTAAGGCAAGATGTAATGTGAAAAGTAATGCGAAAAAGAAACAATCTTAGGCGTAACTTTTACAGACGACGATGGGTTAATGAATATAAAGAACCTTTATTTGGAATTTTTCGATTGAGGAGGAGATTAGTGTGAGTAGAATGAATGGAGCGAGCCTGGAAGACGGAGCGGGCTTAGGAAATCGATTCGGCTTGATGAACCGGCGCAACCGAAGGAACTTGTTGAAGGACAGTCCGGAATTCGAAACCATTCAGGCGGAATATGAGCAGCTCTGGATCGAAATGCAGGAAGCCGACGCGGAAAAAGTGTCTCGGATGCTGGAACGCAGCCGCCGGGGCGCCGTCTGATCGAAACGCTGAAGCCGCTGCGCACCCATCTGCTGTGGGCGATTCCGCTCGGTACGGCGACCGTAGTCAGCGCGTCTTATCTGGTATTTATTTTTGTGTCGCTGTGGGTGGAGTAAAAAAGCGCGAGAAACCCGGCTGCATATTGATTCTGCGGCCGGGTTTTTCGTTCAGGCAGAGTAGAGTGCGGAATGCGGAGTGGAATGCTGGATTACCGAGTGTGATATTGAAATGCCGAGTGGAACTGCTGAGTTGCAGAGTCGAATGCCGGAATGCGAGTAAAATGTTGAATTGCCGAGTGCGATACCGAAATGCGAGCAAAATGCTGGATTCCATAGCGTAATATCGGATTGCCGAGCTAAACTAAATTTGTGAGAAACAAAATAAGTGCAGGAGTACACTTATTTTAGGCCATTAGCTCTCCACAGACAAAATAAGTGCTCAGATACAATTAATTTACTACCAAACGTTAAAAATGCCGAAATAATCAGGAAATAAGTGTATCTACACACTTATTCGGCTGAAATGGTGACATATCGCTTAAATAAGTGTATCCACGCACTTATTTGGTCAAAATGGTGATGCAGCTGCCCAATTACACGTATCTGTGCGATTTTTTTGTTCAGACTAATGTGACAGATTAGAAAGCGCATGGCAAAGCACGAAAAAACCAGCTCCAGAATAATCTGAAGCCGGTTTTTTTGTTATGCCAAGTTTGTGGTTGAAGACGAATCGGCGATCAGCTTCCCTGCTGCTCAGCGCGCCGGAGCAAAGTCCTTGACCGGCTCCATGATCCGTTCGATCTCTGTCAGTGTCTCTTCGCTTAGCTCAATGCCGGACGCTGCGGCGTTTTCACTCACCTGCTGCGGGCGGCTGGCTCCGATAATGGCAGAGCTGACTCCCTTTTGGCGCAGCACCCAGGCCAAAGACAGTTGGGACAGCTTCAATCCCAGGCTGTCGGCAAGACCGTTCAATTCCTGTGTAACGGTCAGTACGTCATCGCGCATGTAGCTGTTGATGACCTGGTTGACGGAATTATCGGCGCCGCGCGTACCTTCAGCAGGCTTCTGGCCCGGCTTGTATTTGCCGGTCAAGATGCCCTGCGCAAGCGGCGAGAAGACGACTTGTCCCAGTCCGCCTTTCTCCGACGCCTGCAGCACTTCCTCTTCGATATAGCGCTCGAACAGGTTGTAGATCGGCTGGTTCGAAGCCAGCGGACGCAGGTTCCGGCGATCGGCAATCTGCACCGCATCCGTGATCTGCGCGGCGCTCCATTCACTGACGCCGGCATACAGAATTTTGCCCTGCGCCGTCAAGTCGTCAAGCGCGCGCAGCGTTTCTTCAACCGGCGTGCTGCTGTCGTAACGATGGCAGAAGTACACATCGATGTAGTCGGTGCCCAGCCGCTTCAGACTGGCTTCGCACTGCTCCATAATATGCTTGCGCGACAAGCCGTAATCGTTGGGACCTTCACCCATTGGGAAGAAGACCTTGGTGCTCAGCACATAGCTGGAGCGCTCATATTTGCTCAGCGCGGCGCCCATCGCTTTCTCGCCTTCGCCGCGATTGTACGCATTGGCCGTATCAAAGAAATTGATGCCGTTCTCGAAAGCAGCTTCGATACATTCATCCGCCGCTTTCTGTTCAGCAGCCGTGCCGTAAGTCAGCCAGCTGCCTAGTCCAATCTCGCTCACTTTAAGGCCGGTACGGCCCAAATTCCGATATTTCATCAATCTTTCCTCCTTGGATTAGCGAAATGTTCGATTGAGGTCCGCGGCGGCGTGCAGCCCATCCGCCGCACAGACCTTAAGTAATACTCGAATTTTCTCTTCGTGTTTTTCATATTTCTCTGTTCATATCTCTCTCTTCACATTTCTTTATTCATTAATCATTCGATTAAATATTAACGATTTAAACGAAAATTTGCAACCGCTTAAATAACGGTTGCAGCCGTTAAAAAATAGACAAGCGCTGCTTAGAATAACAGTCACAGCCGCTTAAAACTGGATAAGCAGCTGCTTAAACCAATATTCGCAATCGCTCTCTCATCTGCTTAATGACGAATCCTATAAATTCGCAGCTATATATAGGGCTTTTCTTCATTTCTTGCTTTTGGCAACCGATAATAAAGTGCTGGGCCTGCTTCTTGTGCAGCGTTCAGACAGATCTATAAAGGGAGAAGATAAGACGATGCTGCAAACGCCTCAACTTTCCGTCACGATTCGAAGTACCGGTATGTATCATCCTCAGGAACGATTCGACAACTCTTACTTTATCGACTACTTCATGACGCGCGACAACAACGATATCACCCGTCTTCTGGAGCACTTGGGCAAAGAAACCCGCTATCTTAGCCGCAACAATCCCGACGAAAACTCCTTGACGATGGCCCAATTTGCGGCCGAGCAGGCCATTGAACGTTCGGGACTGCAGCCTTCAGATATCGAAATGATCATGTTTATCTCCGATACCCCCGAGTATACTTATCCAACGAATGCCGTACTGCTGCACGAACGACTTCGAACACCGAACGCGCATCTTGTCTACGACATGAACGCCAATTGCATTGGGGCGATCTCTGCACTCGATCAGGCCTCCATCATGATGAAAGCCAAAGGAATCAAATATGCGCTGATTGCCGGCGGCGTTTCTGTCAGCAAAGCGGCGAGCGATAAGGAACCGATTATGTTTTCCGCATTTGCGGACGGCGGAGGCGCGCTTATTCTCGAATTGGGCGAAGCGGACGCGGAGCAAACGGGCTTTGTCGATGCCGACTTCTATACGGAATCAATTATTACGGATACGGCAATGTATCCGAATGTCGGCCATTCGCGTATGCTTGATGCCTCAATCCCGGAAGCGGAAAAAAGAGTCTACCATAAAGAAGTGGACGTCAGCTTCTTCTCCGCCAAGTGGCAGGGGCTTATCACCGGCCTGCTGGCCAAGCATGGACTGGCGCCAGGCGATGTGGATCACTTTATTTTCTCCCAGCTCTCGCTTGCCGAGAACTTGAAAACATTGAATCTGCTCGGCGTCGATCCTGGCAAACAAATCTACGTCGGCGACAAATACGGTTATACCGGCGTAACCGGTCCGATCTTCGCTCTGAACGAAGCGATGCAGGACGGACGCATCAAGCCGGGCGACAAGCTTGTAATCTGCTCGGTAGGACTAGGCTATGTGATGGGCGCCTGCCTATACCGATTCTGATCGAGCACGAACCGGCTTGATGAGGTGTGATTCACTTGATCGCATACGTCCGGTTGATCATGTGTGATTCGCCTGGTCACATAGGGCAAGTTTGATCATGCGAACCTTCCCTGGTCTGGTTTGATCTGGTCTGGTTTGATCTGGTCTGGTTTGGTCTGGGCTCATCTTTCACAATTCTCACTCTCCGCTGCTCAGCCTGCTGTTGTGCACAGTATCAACGGCACAAAAAAGCTGTTCCGAATAACGCCCTCGGCGTCCGGAACAGCTTTTTTGATTTCGGCTTTAGGGCCTAATCTATTCACTCTGGTTTACACTGCTTTACTTTAGTTTATTCTGGTTGCTCTATTTTACTTTACTTCATCCATGCTCTTCACAAGTATGCCGGAGAAATTTGTCTTCTCGGCGATTTTGCGAATTTGCAGACTCGTAATGGCGGATTTCGATTCGACCATGTAGATCTTTTTGAATCCGAGTGTCATGTACATTTTGAACGCCTGCTCCAGCAGATCCAGCAGATCCTGCTTCACGGTAGCGAGCTCATGGGCGTTGACGACAAGCGTATACTCGCTCGACTGAATCTGGCTGCCTGCTTGCATGAATTGGAAGGCAAATCCTTCCGCATCACTCATCTGAAAGAAGCCGCCGACGGTTGCGATAAACAGCTTTTTGGTCTTGTCCACTTCGACATTGAATTTCTCTGTCATGATTTCTCTCCTCGGTTCACTCGATTGGGAATCAGCCTTGAGGCTTTCCATCCTTATCCAGTATACCAGCAGGAATTTACGAACACCAGAGTCCCTTTCTTCTATTAAAAATGAAAATTACATATCCCGCGGAACACTCGCTTATGTGCGAACCCTTTTGAGCGGTCGCTACTGTTTACTGTTCGGGAACAGAAATTGATTGTCCACGTTCCATGCCTCTTCATCTGCCGGAAAATCGTAGAACAGCGGCCGCATCGGCGGAGTTCCTTTTTCATGCGCGGCCTGCATCAGCAAATTCTGTTCTTTCGATCGCTCGTTCCTTTTATATTCGCCCAATCATGTGTATACGTTTTTCCTCCAAAAGCCTGGTATGTTCAAAAATTTCATTTTACAATAAGATCAAGTTACAATAAGATCAAGTCAAACGATCCGCATCTGTCTGCCGGATCCGTACATTCACATAATTGAACGGTGACGAAGAACGTCTCACTCTTTCCCTTTTGTAGGGGAATCGAGTCGGGACGTTTTTTTATGCCGTAAATGCTCAACTTTTTTTAAGAAGGATTAAAAGAACAGGAGCGAAAGCGCAATGGCAAAGCAAAAAAGCTAAGCGAGAGAGACGAATGTGAAAAGGAGACTGGTGCGAAAAGAGTATGAATTAAAGACTAATTGAAGACTGATCAACAACGAATTGAGCGAATTTAAAGACAGTTCAAAGAGGAAAAAGGGAAACAAGCATGTGTGAAAATGCATATTAAGGAGGAAAAAACATGGATTTTGAACATGCACATCAGCTCTTTCTCGGCAATCATCTTAAGGCGCGTGCAGGTGAACGACGCGACCGCCTACAGCGTGGACACCGAGAAGCGGAGCAGCTTTTTTGTCGAAACGTCTGGTGGCCGCTGCGTCAAAATTTTGACGGACTGCATCCCGAATACGAGGTAACAGACTGGCGGGGATTAACTTACTTTTGCGATTTCGCCTGGATTACCTCATACGTCAAACTGATCATCGAGATTAAAGGTTTTGGTCCCCATGTGCAGGACATGGACCGCCGAAAATTTTGCCGTGAGTTGAACCGAGAGACGTTTCTGACCGCTATGGGCTTCCAGGTAATCTCGTTCGCTTACGACGATGTTTCCCAACGGCCGGAACTCTGCATGACGCTGCTGCGGATGGTATTAGGCCGGTATGCAAGTCAGAATGAGACAGATCGCCCTTCTTCCGCTGCCGATCGCGAAATTATCCGTCTAGCTTGTACCTTGGGGCGGCCAATCCGTCCGATCGACGTACGCAAACACTTGGGGATCAATTACCGGACGGCAGCCGAACTTCTGGACTCACTGTGCGAACGCCGAATCCTGAGCAGCGAAGCTGGCGTTCAGAATAAGAGAGTCGTGCGTTACTTACTCAGGGACGCGGCACTCGGTTACATTTGAGCACGGATGAATACGTTAAGCACGTTCGAGCATGCTAAGCACGGTTGAGCATGGTTAAGCACGGTTGGGCACGTTACTTTACGAAATTATCCGAATCCCTCGTTTTGAAAATTGTAGGATCAGGAACAACGACCGTAATGGACGCGGTCTAAAGAAACTTTTTAAGCTAAAGGAATATCATTCCCCAAAATAAGTGCGTACATACAACTATTTAAGAAATAAACCGGCCAAAACCAAAAATAAGTGTGCTCATACAACTATTTCGCAGGAAAAGCGCAGAATCACCGTGAAACAAAGCAATTAGTTGTACCTACGCACTTATTTTTATCAAAACGACTTATTTATCAAAATTAATTGTATCTGTGCACTTATTCTCATTGAGAGCGTAAATCTAGAAGGTGAATTTAAAGAATGAACCTAAAAAGTAGACCCAAAGAGTACATCGCGAACCAAAAAGCAATATCGAAAAATCCGACTGAATGAATTTCAGATCAGAGCGGTTCGCAGACTGAGTGATAAACAGATGCTCTTGAAACAGTCAGCGAACACTGCAGCCTCACCTTTCAGCCTTACCTTTCAGCCTCACCTTTCAGCCTCACCTTTCAGCCTTACCTTTCAACTTTGCCTTACAGAGCCACTGCTCATCAAAAAACGCAAAAACGGACAGTCCGAAGACTGTCCGTTTTGCTATAGAGTCGATTCGCCGCGATGTTTCACCACATTGAATCTTAACCCAGCTTCCTCCGAAATACTTACCGAATTAAGCTGTTATCCAGCCGAAACATCTGGCCCAATCAAGCTCTTCTCCGGCCAAGACACCTACCGAATCAAGCTCTTCTCCGGCTGAAACACCTTACCGAGTCAAGCTGTCCTCCGGCTGAAGCACCGGCACTTCGGCCGATACGGTATCCGGATACTTGATGCCGGCACCGGTATTCAATACGACGACACGCTCGCCTTCCGCGATCCAACCGGAAGCCCGCAGTGTACGTGCGGCAGCAAATACGGCCGCTCCTTCCGGGCAGACGAACGCGCCTTCAAGACGTGCAGTTGTGGCCTGCTCGCGCAGCAGCTCTTCGTCGCTGATCGCGATGGCGCAGCCTTCCGTCTCGTACAGCGCTTCGAGCACGAGGAAGTCTCCCAGCGCTTTCGGCACGTTGATGCCGAACGCAATCGTCTCGGAATTCTCGAAGAATTCCGAGTCTTTCCTCTTTTCTTCCCAAGCTTTGACGATTGGGGCACAGCCTTCGGACTGCACGGCGACCAAACGAGGAAGTTTGCAATCCGCCGGAATCCAGCCGATCGTCTGAAGTTCCTTCAGCGCCTTGTGAATGCCGATCAGTCCTACACCGCCGCCGGTCGGATACAGAATGACGTCGGGCACATCCCAGCCGAACTGCTCAGCAATCTCGATTCCCATTGTCTTTTTGCCTTCGATCCGGTACGGCTCCTTAAGTGTGGAACCATCGAACAACCCGAATTCTTGTACGGCACGGGCGACAATCTTACCTGCATCGCTGATCAGTCCATCGACCAGCACCAGATTGGCACCGGACACCGCGCATTCGTTGCGCGTAATCTTCGGCGCGTCCACCGGCATCACGATAGTCGAACGGATACCCGCACGGGCGGCATACAGTGCCCAAGCCGCTCCGGCATTCCCGTTGGTCGGCATGGCAAACTCTTCTACGCCGAGCTCTTTGGCACGCGAAACGCCGACTGCGGCACCCCGTGCCTTGAATGATCCGGTCGGAATAATGCCTTCATCCTTCATATACAAGTTCTCAATTCCCATATCCGCTCCCAAGGTAGGAACAGGAATCAACGGAGTCATGCCTTCGCCGAGCGATACGACATTGGCTTCGCTCTGTACGGGCAGCAGCTCGTGATACCGCCACAGGTCGGGACGTCTTGCAGCGACATCTTCGCGCTTCACTTCTTGAGCGAGACGTTCCAGATCATAGTCGACGAGCAGTGGAGAGCCGCAGACACACAGCTGCTGAATCTGGGAAGCGTCGTATTTGGTATGACATTTTGGACAATGCAGATGCGAGAGGTAGCTGTACGTCATAAAAGTTCATCCTTCCATTCTCGTGCGTTCCAGACATCCGATTATTTGCAGCGGTATCCGTACGATTTTTTTATTCATAGTTATTTTATCAGGAAACTCATTGATCTTCAATTTCCGGAATCGGGCTTGTAACTGCCGGAACATGCAAAAAGCTCCGCTTCTCTCGAAAGAGATACGGAGCTTTCACATTTACTATTTACTGTTTACCTTTTACATTCACCTTTACGTTTCGCCCATTTCAGGAGAGCGCCGCTGATCTTTCAGCAGCGACTTTAACTTCCAGGCGCTGGCTTCCATGCTCCGTTCCGGATCGTGCATGACATGCATAGAGAGCTTCGTTTCCGGTATGTCAGCAATGACCCTTTCCTTTTCTCGCGGCAGAGGGAGGACACTCGTACTGCGCTCCGGCTGCTCGGAAATCAGAATACGGGTACCGTCCGGCAGAACGCCGTATTCCCGAATCCAGCCTTCTTCTCGAACCGTGATTCGGCGTCCCGGCGTCACTTGGCGGCGTTTCACCTTCATCTCCGTCAGATCTGTACCCGGAAGTTTGGATCGAAATCCGGCTGTCTGCGGCCGAGACACCGGCTGAACCGGTATGATGCGCGGGATGTTCCCTGTGTTGTTGATCGGCATAATGGGCATGATCGAGATTCCTCCTTGCGCGCCCTCATGCTTCGCAGGGTGTGAAGTTTGGAGGGCGGTGTTTTACAGCAAGTCTTAAATCCTAATTCTTGAATTTTGATTCTTGAGTTTTGAATCTTAAATCTTAAACTTTGCAGCCGTTTCGCCAAGCTGCTGCGTAAGACGGTCGATACTCTGTACCATCTCGGCCAGATGGTTGACCATGGATGACTGCTCCTGCGCAGTCGCCGTAACTTCCTCTATCGAAGCAGATACTTCTTCGCCGGAAGCCGACAAACTCTGTGAAGCTTCAAGCACTTCGTCTTTATCCCGCTCCATCGCCTTGAATTCCGATGACATATCGCGGATCTGACTTGTGATCGCTGTGACGCTGTTCAGAATTTCTTCGAAAGACTCCCGTGTACGATCAACATATTCATTCTGTGTTGAGGAGATTTGACGAATCGCTCCTACGCTCTCATTGCTCTTGTTCACCTGCTCCAGCGTTTGACGAATAATGCCGCCAATCTCGTTAGCTTGATCCGCCGACTGCTGAGCCAGCTTGCGAATCTCATCCGCCACTACCGCGAATCCGCGTCCGTGCTCGCCCGCTCTTGCCGCTTCGATCGAAGCGTTCAGTGCCAACAGGTTCGTCTGCGTAGAGATTTGGTTGATAGCATCCGTAATCTGGCCGATCCGCTGCGAGCTTTCTGCCAGCATTTTTGTTGTCGCCGAGATATTTTGGATTTCCAGTTCGTTCTTGCTGTTAATATCAATCAGCGTGTTGACGACTTCACTGCTGCTCTCGAAGACGCGTCCGATCGAATCCGCACCGCTCTGAATCGAATCCGTTTTGCGGCCGAGCGACTCGATGCGGTCACCGATACCGTAGAAACGTCCGACAATCCGTTCCGTATCATGCGATTGCAATTCCATCGCTTTGGCGATTTCTGTCGTCGTTACCGACGTTTCGCCGATCGAACGAGCCGTATTTTTCGAAGTCTCTTCCAGATCCTTCGTATTCGTATTCAATACTTCGATCGAATGGTTCATTTGACCGATCAGTGTCTTGTTGCTGTCAGCCATCATATTAAAGCTGTCCGCCAAATCGGCGAATTCGCTCTTGTACTTGCCCTCTGCCTGTACGGTCAGATCCCCTGCTGCAAGCTTCTTAAATAATGCGTTCAAACTCGCGATTGGACCTGTGATGCTGCGTGAGATCAAGATTCCCACCAGCACCGCCAGCAGAATGGCAACACCTAAAGAGATCAGCATGTTTTTTAGCAGTTCCTCTAACGGTTTCTTAATATCGCTGTAGGAATCATGGACAACTATAATCCAATCTGCAACAGGAATTTTGGAAATACGCAGATACGAATCACCTTCATCCAAACCTTGTTTGATAATCGACCCTTCCGGATTCGCCGCCAGCAGGTTCTGGAAAATTTCTCCTCCCGAAGTGTAAGGTTCTCCGACTGCTTCAGGGTTGCTCGAATCATAAATAACAGTGCCTCCGCGGCTCGTGACCATGATCACGCCTTCTTTATTAATCTCGATACCCTCCAGGTTATGAACAAAAAAGTCAGTCGTGATCGTATTAATCGAAACGCCAAGCATGCTGCCATCGCTTCCCTTAATCGGTTGAGCGAATACAACGACCAGCTTACCGCTCGTTTTGGAACGCATGGAGTCACTTACGACAGGAGCGCCGGTCTTCATAACAGTCTGAAAATACTCTCGATCCGAACGGCTGGTCTGAAGTGCAGCGGGATTACTACTGGCCACGATCGTCCCCTCGCTGTCCGCTACCATCATCATTTCAATCCCGGGTGTTCCCGCAAGCGCATCTTCTAAAAAAGTGTTAACTCTGCCTAACGCTTCATTTTGCTCAGAGAAAAATGCATCTTCTGGCAGTGTTTCTGCTTCTCTTAAGATCAGCAGATCGCGCAGCATCGGCGTAACAGACAAGGCATGTGCGATTTGGCCTTCCAGAGTAACTATAGCTGACAGGCTCTCTCCAATTCGATCTGCGTTGGCGTTTATCTCATCTTTGCCTTTACGTGTGAGCAGATCCGCTCCGAACATATACGTGAATGCACTAGACGCTGCCAGTACAATGACGATCAGCAGACTTATTGTTAGAGGAAGCTTGAATTTCAGCGACATACCTCTCGATCCACTCCCACGGACCTTTTTTGTTTGTTTTTTCATAAGTAATTTAGTTCCCCTTTCTCAAATGAGGCCCACTCCCGGTGCCTATAAGCCCTTTATCGGTTAAACGTTTCAAAAGAATTACTTTTTATTGGTTTTTTCGTTAAGTGCTTCTTAACTCGGTTTCGATGCCCTTCTTTTCTTCTAAAAGTGTTTTATAAAACGTAGATTTTTACCCTATCGATAATCGCTTTGCCCATTTAGGACATTTTTTTGATACACTGAATACAATAGATAGATTTTATTTATTTCTTATACGGCATGGAGGCAGACCCTTTGAATTACATTGTTCTAGATATTGAGTTTAACGGCCGCAAGTTCGCCAGCCCGCACCCGATGGAAGTCATCGAGATCGGAGCGGTTCGGCTGGACGAATCTCTGCGCGACACCGATACGTTCTCGGCATTTATTAAGCCCGTTTATTTTGCCAAGCTGAATTCGTTCATCAAGAAAAAAACGGGCATCCCGCAGGAGTCGATCGATACGGCCCCACGTTTCCCGAAAGTGATTGGCGATTTCCGCAGCTGGCTTGATGCCAAGCCAGGTCCGGTTACATTCGTCGTCTGGGGCGGTGAAGACATTAAGCGAATCGTGCAGGATGTGCGCATGCACAAACTGGAAGAAACATACTGGACCCAGACGCCTTCACTCGATCTGCTCAAAGGCTTCCTGCTTACACAGGGGCTCAAAAACGATGTCAGTGTCGAAGGCGCGCTCGACCTGCTGGAGATTGAAGCGAAAGGCGCGGCGCACCGCGCGTTGGACGATGCCAAAATGACCGCGGATATTTTCCGTGCCGTCTATGACAAGCTCGATTTAACGCTCGCCAAAGAGTACAAGGATACGTTCTCGAACTCGAAAGAACGTCGGATTGTTCGCTCGGCGGCAAAGTCGCTTGCCTCCAGACGGATTGTTCCGACATGGGAGCTGGCTGTAGAGCATTACTTGAACGGCAAAATCCCGTTCGACGACTCGCGCAAGGAAGCCGAGCTTCGCGCTTACTTCGATGCGCTGCCGGAATTCCCGATGCCGGCTCGAACGGAAGAAGGCAGTTCGGACAGCTCACTGGAAGCTGCAGGCGAAGAACAGCAGCCCATTGCAGAAGCGAATCCGGCAGATTGAAGCACAGTCGATTGTGGCACAACCGAAAGAACCGCCTAGACGGATTATGATCCGTTAGGCGGTTCTTTTGCTATATCCAATTATTGAATGACAGAGAGGGTGGCGATCGATATTGGCTCCCGCTATTTTTTCGCAATCGGATTCTTCATGAAGTAATATTGACCCGATCCGATCGGTGCGTTGACAACGGCTGCTCCATTTTCGAACTCGCTGACAGCAATATTGTTCGTTTTCAGATCGACGACCACTTTGCCAAAACGGTCGATCAGCAGCTTGCCGTAATCCGGCCGCTGTACGAAAGCGACCCCTTCCTTGAACGAGCCAACTTCCGCGTTCTCATTTGTATACTGGGCCGGAATCACCATTTTGCCGGTTACCCCGATATATCCCCATTTTCCGCTGCGGTCGTTTGCGCTGCCGCCGACTTTGACGGCTGCCAGTCCTTCGCTAAAAATACTCAGCATCGCATACTGGGGCTTAATGACTTCTTTGCCCGACTTATCGATAAATCCGCCCAAAAAAGCCGAGCCTTTTCTTTTCCACACAATGGCCATACCGTCTTTGAAATCGTGGACTTCATCGTATGCCGCGGTGATCTTCACCCTGCCGGTCTTGTCGATATATATCCATTTTCCGCCGGTTTTCTTTACCGCAGCCAGTCCTCCATTGAAGCCTTCGACGATCCGTTCATACTGCGGCTTGATCACGACTTTGCCTTTCTTGTCGACGAATCCCCACAGCTTGCCTTTACGAACCGCAGCCAATCCTTCACTGAACGGCTTAACTTCTTGATACTGCGCTTTGATAACCGCTTTGCCATTAGTATCGGTGTATCCGTACAAGCCGCTGCTTTCATTCCAGAACGAAGCCAATCCTTCGCTCAAGCTTCCGACCATCCCGTAATTAAGTGTTTTGGCTGTACCGCTGACGATGCTTGCCGTGCTGTCGGCCGCATGTGCCGCCGGTGCAGCGGGAGCCGCCGAGAATGTCAGAGCCAGTGCAAGCAGAATTGGTGTCCATTTTTTCAACGTGATGTCCCCGCTTTCAGATATATCGAACTGCTGATCTACGTTATTGAACCGCATTACTTACAAAAACAACTTTCTGACCCAGTATATTGAAGTTTCGTCCTATAATCTCCATTTTCCTGCAAAGTCATGGAAAAAAGCCCGGGGTCCATAGAGGAAGTCCGGGCTCCTTATCCAAATTGTTCGTCGGCTTACCTGTTTCTCACATTTCGTACATTCAGCTTATTCAAACGGATATTTGAGTCCCCACTGTGCGCGCACGCTGTCCAGCAGTCTCATGATGCCCATCGACTCGGCCAGCGAAATGACGCTGCTCTCGCGGCGGCCTTCCAGCATCGCACGGCCAACCTCTTCGGCTTCATACACATATCCTTTGATGCCGCGATCTTCGCGATCATCCGTGACCTTGACCGCTTCCTCGCCGGAAACATACAGGGTCGCTTCCTTCGCGAACAAGAACTGAGGAATATGGATATAACCTTTCGTTCCGTGAATAAAAGCATCGTTAGGCATATCGAGACGGATTCCGCCATGCAGCGAAGCGGTTTTACCATTGCCGTAATCAAGCATGATCGTAAAGTGCTCGTCTACTCCGGTCTCTCCGATATGTGCGGTTGTCGAGATCTGATCCGGGTTCGGCCCGAACACCATGGAAGCGAACGATACCGGATAAATACCTGCATCCAGCAGTGCGCCTCCGCCCAATTCCGGATTCAGCAGACGTCCTTCCGGATTCCAGCCTGCATCGAAGCCGAACTCCGCTTTCACAATTCGGATCTCGCCGATTTTCCCTTCCGCAAGCCATTCTCTGACCTGCACAAGCGGCTTCAGGAAACGCGACCACATCGCCTCCATCAGAAAAAGCTCTTTCCCGCGTGCTGCTTCAATCAGCTCTTCCAGTTCGCCTGCACTGACCGTGAACGGCTTCTCGCACAGCACCGCTTTGCCGCCACTCAGGGCAGTCAGCACATTCTCTTTATGAAAAGGATGCGGAGTCGCTACGTAAATCGCGTCCACGTCCGGATCGTTCGCCAGTTCTTCATAGCTGCCGTGCGCTTTCGGAGCACCAAATTTATCGGCGAATTTGCGTGCACTCTCCTCCGTCCGCGAACCAATGGCATACAGTTCGCCGTTCGATGCATGCTTCAAATCGGCTGCGAACTGCTCGGCGATCCAGCCTGTGCCCAGAATGCCCCACTTAATACTGCTGCCTGCTGCTTCGCTCATTCCTTCTCCTCCTTGGATAGAAACCGTTTTCGGTTTAGGTTTATGTAAGGCCTTTCTCTGTATACTTTACCAGATCGGATTGTGAAAAGGTAGCGTTCGGCCCCCAAGATTGAACTCCCACCAAAAAGCCGCTTTTGCGGCTCTCTCTCCGGTAAGAGAGGAAGCGCAAAAGCGGCTGCGGAAGACTGGATTCAAGCCATATTAAGAGAAAAGCGGAATCGACGACTTAGCCTCTTTTTCTGCGAGTCATGACGTCGAAGATTACAGCTGCGGCAAGCACGCCGCCGCGGATCATATACTGGTACGAGATGCCGACGCCCAGCAGGTTCATACCGCTCGACAGGGAAGCCATAACGACCGCACCGATGATGGAGCCGGTTACTTTGCCGACGCCACCTGCTGCGGATACGCCGCCTACATAAGCGGCCGCAATCGCATCAAGCTCGAACAGCGTACCGGCTGTCGTCGTTGCCGACTGCAGACGCGCTGTATACAGAATACCGGCCAGTGCCGAGAGCATGCCCATCGAGCCGAATACGATATACGTGATCTTCTTGACGTTAATACCGCTGAGGTGTGCGGCTTCCGGGTTGCTGCCGACTGCGTAGATATGGCGGCCCAGCACCGTTTTTGTCGTCATAAAATGATAGATGGCCACTACGAGCAGCGTGATGACAACGGTCCAGGAAAATCCGTTATAACCGGCCAGAATCCAAGTGACATAAGCGATAATTGCGGATACGAAGACCAGCTTAACAGCGAAGATCTTGTTGGAAGGAACGTCGAAATTATACTTGATCTTCTGACGGCGTTTCGAGATTTCGGCATAAACGAAGTACAGAATAACAAGTCCGCCGAGAATGATCGACAGTACATTCAGCCCCGCGATTTGTCCCAGCGAAGGCAGATAGCCGTTGCCGATTGCGTTGAACGCATCGTCTCTAACAATGATCGTACCTGTTTTTTCCGTTACCTGAAGCAGTGCGCCGCGGAAGATCAGCATCGCTGCAAGTGAGGAAACGAATGCCGGTATGCCGATCGAAGCGACCAGCACGCCGTTGAACATACCAATGACGATACCCAAAATCAGGATGATCGGGATGGTGAAATAGACGGGGACGCCGAGCTGCGTCAGCATAATGGCTGCAATCGCTCCCATAAAGCCGGCGGCAAAACCGACCGAAAGGTCAATATGCCGAATAACGATAACCAGCGTCATCCCGACGGCCAGAACGGCAATGTAGCCGGTCGCGTCAAGCAGATTGCTGATGTTACGGGATGATATGAACAGCCCGTCCGTTAGAATAGTGAAGGTCAACATGATGACGAACAAAGCGATGTACATGCCGTAATCGCGGATATTCACTTTGAGCAAAGATTTGGCTTCTTGGAAGAAGTTCACGGGTTTTCCCTCCTAATGCGTTAGATGCGTAGATGCTTACGTATCCCTAAGGGATATATTTGGCATAACGCAAAGTTCGTTGAATACAGTTGCCGCGTTACTGTGTAGCAAACTGCATAATTTTTTCTTGATCGGCTTCTTCAACCGGAATCTCGCCCTTGATGCGGCCTTCGGCCATGACATAGATTCGGTCGCTCATGCCCAGCACTTCGCCTAGTTCGGACGAGATCATAATGATACTCATGCCCTGGGCAATCAGCTTGTTCATGATCGTATAAATTTCGAACTTGGCGCCGACGTCGATACCGCGCGTTGGTTCGTCCAAAATGAGCAGCTTTGGTCCGACGAACAACCACTTTCCGAGCGATACCTTCTGCTGGTTTCCGCCGCTTAGGTTGCCGACGATCTGCTCCACGGACGGAGCCTTGATGTTCATGGAACCTTTATAGTCATTAGCGACTTTAACTTCTTCGTTCTCGTTGATAATGCCTCCGGGAGAGATGCCCTTGAGGTTGGCCGCACTGACGTTGTTTTTGATATCCTGCAGAAGGAACAGTCCATCGCCCTTGCGGTCTTCGGTTACGTAAGCAATCCCCGCCTTAATCGCGTCACTCGTATGAGCAAATTTGCTGCGCTTGCCGTCGACATACAGCTCGCCGTCCAGCTTATAGTTTCTTGGATTGCCGAAAATGCTGAGCGCGAACTCCGTACGGCCCGAGCCCATCAGGCCCGCGATACCGACGATTTCGCCCTTTTTCACATAGAGGTCGATGTTCTTGACGACGTTTCGTCCAAGCTGCGTATCATAAGCGGTCCAGTTCTTAACCTCGAGAATAGGATCGCCGAACTTCTTGTCGGACCGCTTTGGATAGATATCCTCGATGTCGCGTCCGACCATGTTTTTGATGATCGACGCTTCGGTAATTTCGCCTTTGGCTGCGTCCAGCGTGCAGATCGTCTTCCCGTCGCGGATAACCGTTGCCTTGTCGGCGATCGCGATGACTTCCTTCAGCTTGTGCGAGATCATGATGCAGGTAATGCCTTGGCTTTTCAGCTCGCGCAGCAGTTCCAGCAGGTTCTCGCTGTCGTTCTCGTTGAGCGCCGCTGTCGGTTCGTCCAGAATCAGCAGTTTGACATCTTTGCTCAGTGCCTTGGCAATCTCGACGAGCTGCTGTTTGCCGACGCCAAGATCGCGGATAACCGTCTCGGGATTGACGTTCAGCTTGACCATCTGCAGCATTTTTCGCGATTGGATAATCGTCTCATTCCAGTCGATCACCCCGCCCTTCTTGACCTCATTGCCTGCAAAAATATTTTCGTAGACGCTTAAGTCAGGGAACAGAGCCAGCTCCTGATAGATAATCGCAATGCCTGTTTTGACGCTGTCAGTAATCTTGCCGAACTGCTGCACTGTGCCTTCGTAGACAATGTCGCCCTCATATGTGCCGTACGGGTAGACCCCGCTCAGCACCTTCATTAATGTCGATTTGCCTGCGCCGTTTTCGCCGACCAGAAAGTGGATTTCGCCTTTTTTAACCTGGAAATTCACGTCCTGCAGTGCTTTGACGGCAGTAAAACTTTTAGAAATATTACGCATCTCCAAAATATTGCCGTCCGGGCCTCCGGTATTCGGTCCGTCCGTTTTTTTTAACATATTTCCGCCCATTTCTATCGCACCCCTTACTGCCCGGTTTACTGCGAAAGAGGAACGGGGCGTCCCCGTCCCTGCTTTGCAGCCGGCTGTTTGCTGTTTGGTATACGGTTAACCTACGGCCTGTGTTTACAGCCCTGTGAATTCTTCGGCTTTGTAGTATTCCGAATCGATCAGTTCTTTTTGTACATTGGCTTTGTCGACTACGATAACGTCGGTTTGCTTCGCTTTGACATCTACGTTGCCATTGTTGTAAGAGCCTGTTGTAGCCGGAGTTTTTCCGTCGAGCACTTCAACTGCCATACCCATTGCGTCTTTAACGAGCGTACGAACGTCTTTGAATACCGTCATGGACTGTTTACCGTCGAGGATATACTGGATGGAAGCCTGCTCGGCATCCTGACCTGTAATAACGTAGTTCGTGATTTCACTGTCGGAAGCGAATACGTCAGCGATGTTGCGTGCTGTACCATCGTTCGGAGCGAGAATAGCTACGTCGCCTTTAGCGTCGGCAGCTGCAGCCGTCAGGTGAGTCTGAGCCTTGTTCTTGGCATCGTTCGGATCCCAGTTTGTTGTAACTTGACCAATGATGCTGCTCATCTGGTCACGGGACAGTTCTTTCGTATCTTTCAGCTTTTCAGCTTCTGTGGAGTTAGCAATCTTGAACGTGCCGTCTGCGATCTTCGGCTGGAGAACTTCCCATGCGCCTTGGAAGAACAGGAATGCGTTGTTGTCTGTTGCGGCACCAGCATACAGGTACAGCGGCTGGCCGTTTCCTGTCGCGTTGTCGATCAGGTACTGCCCTTGAGCTGCGCCTACTGCGAGGCTGTCGAACGTTACATAGTAATCAACTGCGTCGGTGCTTGTGATCAGACGATCGTAAGCGATGACGGTTACGCCGTCTTTTTTCGCCGCTTCGACTGAAGCCGCTGCTGCGTCGCCATCCTGTGGGCAGATGATCAGTACTTGGATGCCTTTGTTCAGCAGTGTTTCCACGTTTTCTTTTTCTTTCGCGGAAGATCCCTGGCTGAACAGGATTTCAGTGTTGTATTTCGTGCCCGAGAGTGCATCCTTGAAACGCTGCTCGTCCTGTACCCATCTCGGCTCATCCTTCGTCGGCAGTACGATTCCGACGCTGACACTGCCTCCTCCGCCGCTTCCGCTGGTGTTTCCACATGCAGTGGCAACGATTGAGAACATCATGACCGCAATCAGAAGTACAATCCCCTTAAACTGTTTCTTCAATTTGAACGAACCCCTTTCGGTTTATCTGGTGGTTTGGTTTTATGAAGTGAAGCGTTCTGACAAGATTAAATATAGCACCGCTTTCATTCTATGTAAGCGCTTATCATTAGCACTCTTTTGCTACCTTCTGTACTTTTTTATCTTTTTAGAGAAAGCGTTTACAAAATTGTGCAGGTCGGATCGGAAACCAAAGGTACGGCTGCACTCAGATAGACGAAAAAAGCGCTCCCTTAAGGGAAACGCTTGATGGGAGAGGCTTATGAGGAGAGGCTTAGCGGGTAAGATGAGCAGGTGGGATCAGTGAGTAGGCTTGGCAGGTGAGGTGAGCAGGCGAGATCAGTGAGTAGGCTTGGCAGGTGAGGTGAGCAGGTGGGCTTGGGAGGCGATCGATGAGTGAGACATATACCGGGAAATGTTTAGCAAAAGACGCTTGGCATGTCGAGAATGTCCAGTTTTTTGCACCTGTAAGAAAAATAAGTGCGAGCATGCAACTAAATAACCGCCATGGTCGACTTTTTGCGAAATAAGTGCTGGGATACACTTATTTTTCGGAAAACAGAATATTTGGATGATAGAACGGAGATTTAGTTGTACATACGCACTTATTCTGATAAAAAATGAAAATAAGAGTAAATTAATTGCATATACGCACTTATTTCTGTCTACATACGCTTATTTCTTGATGATCTACCTCAGTGTATCCGTCATCTTACCTCTCGAACTTCTGATTTTTCTATTACTTAATCATTTTTTCGGTTTGCTAGTTTTCTGGTTTGCTGCTCTTCCGGTTTCTAGTTTTCTGGTCTTCTGTCTTCCAACTCGGCTCCAACACCTAGCAAGGATGCAGCCCGGTCAAAGGATTGGTCACCGATTTACCTGATCTCCATAACGGCTCCTCGACTCCTCCGTATTCTTACCCTTATTCGCCTCACCACACCTGCTCTTATTCATCTTCGTCTTCACCTGTATTTGCCCTTTTTATCTGCACTTACTCTTGTTCGTCTGCGTTTGCCCTTCTTCACCTTCACCTGCACTTGCTCTTCTTCACCTGCACTTGCTCTTCTCCACCTGCACTTCCCCTTCTTTATCTGCAATTGCTCTTCTTTACCTGCATCTGCCCTTTTTTATCTGCATTTGCTCTTCTTTACCTGCGCAGACTCTTGCTCACTTTACTTCATCAGGCTCTGCTCTTATTCGCCTTACTTCATCTGTATGCCCGCTTACATTAGCTTCTACTCACTGCTTCCGTTTCCGTATACCTCCTGCCGCGAATGAAAACCGTCTGCGATAACCGTCTCGTCCAGATTAGAGGCATCGACTGCGATTGGAGTCAGCAGAATCGACGGCACCTCGATCTTCCCATTGTTGACTCGGCGTGTCGCGCCTGTCGGCTCGCCTTTCGCCAGCGCAACGGCCAAGCGTGCCGTGTCCTCGGCCAGACGGCCGATCGGCTTGTACACAGTCATGGCCTGCGTACCCGACGCAATGCGGCGGACAGCGTCCAGATCGGCATCCTGACCCGCTACCGGAATTTCCCCTGCCAGGCCGAACTCTTCGAGCGCTTCCAAAGCACCTCCCGCAGTTGCGTCGTTGGCGACAATAACGGCGTCGATTCCGTCTGCACCGCTTGCATTCAGCGCCTCCCGCATATTTTCCCGCGCATGCACCGGCTTCCAATCTTTCGACCATTGATCGTATACAATCCGAATCTCGCCTCGGTCAATAAGCGGCTGCAGCACTTCAAACACGCCGTCCTTGAACTGATGGGCGTTATTGTCCGTAGCGGCGCCTCCAATATAAGCATAGTTCCCCTTCGGCACAAGCTTTACAATCGCTTCGGCCTGCAGCCGTCCTACTTCGACATTATCAAATGAGACATAGAGATCGACGTCCGCATTCCTCACCAGTCGGTCGTAAGACAGTACTTTGATGCCCGACTTGTGGGCTTTGTTGACAATGGTCGCCGTTGCTTCTGCGTTATGCGGCACCAGAACCAATACATCGACGCCCTCACTGATCATCGACTCCGCCTGGGCAATCTGACGCGCATCGTCGCCGCCGGCCGACTTGACGATTACCTCGGCTCCAAGCCGCTCGGCTGCGGCAGCGAACAGGTCCCGATCCTTCTTCCAGCGCTCTTCGAGCAGCGTATCCATCGCGAACCCAATCTTGATCTGCTTTTCCGCGCTTTTCACATCTGGCTTGAACGGCTGCGCAGCGTTCTTGTTCCCGTCGGCGGAATCCGCGGTGCTGCCTTGAATACTGCTTGCACCGTTCATCTCGCTTTCTCCGTCTTCATTCGTCTCGCCTTCACCGGCAGACGCTATTTGCTCCGATTCTCCGTTCGTGCCGTTCTCGTTGACCGTGCCGTTCTCGTTGACCGTGCTGTTCTCGTTGTTCATGCTGTTCGTGTCGCTCGCGGCGTCTGTTCCATCCGCTCTGTTCGTGCCGCTCGCTCCGCTTGTCTCGTGGGTATTGTTCGTCTGCTGCGCCTCGCCGCTGTCACTCGAACACGCGGCCAGTGCAAACAGCATCAGCAGGAGCAGCGCCAACACGGAGAACAGCCGGAAGCGTTCGCCGCTTCTTCGGCGGGGCCCCTTTTGCCCGACTGCGCCGCTCCATTCATCGACCATGCGGCTGCTCTCCTTTTCACTGACTAGGCTGCTCCCTTCATCGGCTTCTCTGCAACTCCCTCCTTCACCAACTGCAGCGCTCCCTTCACCGCTCTTCCAGCTGCACTTCTCTTCGCCGACTGCACCGCTCCGTTCACCGATCATACCGTTTCGCCTGCTCGTCATGATCGCCCACCCAGCAGCGCTTTGCGATATTCCGTTGGCGAGATCTCGCACATTTTTTTGAACACTTTGCTGAAATAGTTCGGGTCGTGGTAGCCTACTTCGAACGTAATCTCCTTCAGGCTGCGTGCAGGATCGCTCATCAGCTTCTTTGCTTTGTCGATGCGGCACTGCGTCAGGAAGTCGATGTAGTTGACGCCGACCTGCTCCTTGAACAGCTTGCTGATGTAAAAAGGACTCAACTCGAAACGTTCGCCGATTGCTTCCAGCGAGATGTCTTCGTGCGAATGCTCCGCGATGTACTGCTTGATCCGCCGGACAGTGTCAGGCTTAATCCGTTCCAAATGCTCCGCATACGCCTGC
Source organism: Saccharibacillus kuerlensis DSM 22868 (assembly GCF_000378145.1). Lineage (GTDB taxonomy): Bacteria > Bacillota > Bacilli > Paenibacillales > Paenibacillaceae > Saccharibacillus > Saccharibacillus kuerlensis. Next base: position 269,616 of record NZ_KB899279.1, read on the forward strand.
TTGATCCGGTCGAGAATCGATCCGCTCTCAGCGCGCAGTTGACGGTAATCCTGCGCCTGAAAAGAGAATGTAGGCGTTCCGATTTCCACGCCCATTTCTGCCAGCACGCGCGAAGCGATCCACAGCCGTTCCGATACGCGCTGCTGAGCCTCCAGCCGGTCGGCGCCTTCGTTTTCGCAGCGCCGCAGAAAATCCAGTGTCTCCGCCCGGATTCCATCCCACTCTCCGACTCGAATCTGCTCGAAGAAATGTCGTTCCCAGCGTTTGTCTGGATAATCCAAAATGGAGTTTGCCGCTCCGCTCTCCGGCTTGTCCGTGTAGAGACGATAGCGAACCGGCTGCGTCGGGTCGGGAGTAGCCAACAGTGCTTCCCGGTAGGATTGTCTGACCTGCATCAACGAATGACAGAGGTTGCCTACGCCGACGAACCAACCTTCGCGCGAATGGCCTCCCGCCGCTTCCAGCAGTCCGCGCGCCAGCTCGGTCGCCTGGGAACGGTAAGACCGCGCTTGGTCCCTGAATGCGATAATCGGAATCTGGCGACCGTACAGCGCACCGACCCAGCCGGCTTTCTCTCGCCGGATCAGATCGCGAATCGTCGCATAAGCTTTTTCCTCGCCTTCAGGCATCAGTACGGACAGGGCGAAGACTTCTCCGCCGGTGTCCACACCCAGCCAGGACAGCAGTTCATCCGAATGCACTTCGTGTACATGGTCAAACAGCAGCTGGGTCACGATATCCGTTTCTATAACGGGCATGACTCTCTCCAGCGCATCTTCGCGCAGCCTGCTCCGTTCGCGCTCGCGACTCTCCATCCCGATCTGCTCCAATATGGCGCCGACCGTTTTTTTGATTTCTGTCGCTTTACTCGGCTTGAGCAGGTAATCTTTGACCCCGAGTTTGAGCGCACGCCGGGCATAATCGAATGTATCGTAAGCTGTTACCATGACGATCTTGATCCCCGGATACTTTCCGCTGATGGCTTCCGCCGCCTCCAGACCGTCCATCCCCGGCATCTTGATATCCATCAGAATAAGATCCGGTCTGAACGAATCTGCCAGCTCAACCGCCATTTTCCCGTTTTTCGCCTGTTCGACCGTTAGCTCCGGAAATCCTTTTTGTAAAATGGCCTGCAGCCCTTCCCGTCCGACCTGTTCGTCATCCACGATCAGCAGCTTTGTCATCATTCTCGCTTCTCCTTGTCTTAGGAAGTTTGAGCAGCACGCTTAAGCCGCCCTCTTCACCGCTCCGTATTTCGATAATATCCGTCATGCCGTAGAACAGCCTCAGCCTACGAACGACATTGCCGAATCCGATCCCTGTCGAATGGCCTTCCGGCTCCATATCGTGTTCTTCGAGAATAGCCCGCATTTTCTCCTCGCTCATTCCCGGCCCTTCGTCGGCAATCTCCACCGTAACCCGGTCGCCGACATCAGCAATCGTAACCGTGATCGTTCCGCCGCTTTCGGACGGTTCAATCGCATGCGTAACCGCATTTTCCACAATCGGCTGCAGCGTTAGTCCCGGCACCTGCACAGACAGGGCGCTTTCTTCAATGTTCGTAACCAATCGGAGGCGATCCGTAAACCGAGCCGACTGGATCTCCATATACTGCCGCATGACCCGGACTTCGTCATAAAGGGTTACGGCTCGATCGAGCCGTTTGAGGTTGTATCGCAGCATGCCGGCGACGCTGACCAGCAGATCGCTGGTTTCCTCGGCGCCTTCCAGAAAAGCTTTTTTGGACAGCGTATCAAGAATATTGAACAGAAAGTGGGGATTGATCTGACTTTGAAGACTTCGCAGCTGGCTTTCCTGAAGCAGCAGTTGGCTGCGCTGCAGCTCGCTTTGCAGCCTTGCCTTTTCCCGCATTTCGAGGATCAGATTATTGATGTTAACCCGCATATGTTCGAACGTCGTCGCCAAAAAAGAAATCTCGTCTGCCGAATGAACGACAATCTGCCGCTCGAATTTGCCCTTGGCCAGCTCCTGCGCCGCTTTTGTAAGCTGCTGGACCGGACGGGTAATGCCGAGCGAGAACCAGTAAGTGAACAGCAGCAGACCAAATGTAATCGCGAGCAAAATCCAGATGCCCAGCTTCTTCAGCTCTTCCGACTGCTCAATGATGCTCCGGTAAAATTGTTCATACGTGTTCAACTCGATATCGATCAGCTTCAGCGTCATTTCGGAGAGATAACTTGACATCCGCGTCGCTTCAGCAAAGGCTCTTTTCGAATCTTCCAATTCCATTTCCGACTCGAACATGATCGAACGGTCCGTCGCTTCCAGCAGACTGTCGATCAGATTCATATAACTGGTAAGCGCAAAATCGTTCTCTTCATTCCGCAAAAGGCCGACTGAGCGCTGGGCTTCCCGAAGCTGATCTTCACTTCTACGCAGGCTGCTGAGATTCCCTTCGGTAGGCGTAAGCAAATAGATATTCAAGGAGTTGACCGTTTGACGGCTGACACTCGTTACTTCGTTCATATGCAGGTAACGCTGAAGGATTTCGTTGTACTGGTCCTGCGTCTTCTGGTTGTAATAAGTCAGCATGACCCAGATCAGAATCATGATAAACATAACAAAAGCGGTCAGTGTCCAGATTTTTCGTTGAATTCCGATCATTCCATATCCTCCGCTTCCAGCATCCGAATATCGGTGGGATAACCTTCCGCATCCAGAGGAACATTCTCGCCGTCCAGCCACTGCATAATCATCCGCACGCCCAGTTCCCCCATTTGATACGGAGACTGCTCCACTACACCATCCAGCTTGCCTCGGCGCAGCAGCGGCAGAATGTCGGGATTATCGTCAAAAGAGTAAATCAGATACGGCTCCACCTGCGAACGACGGCCAATCTCCTGAATCATCGCGGCCGTAAGATTGGCATCCACAGAGATGAAGGCGTTTACATCAGGAAATCGATTCATCACATCCCGAGTCGATGCCGCTACCCTTTCTTCTTCGGCAGAGCTTGTCACATATTCAATACGGATACCCGAATAATCTTTCAGCACACTGCGAATACCTTCGATCCGTCTGCGCTGGTCATATTCCTCACGCTCGTTCCCCATCAGTACAACAATCCCCGTATCGCCTAGATCGGCAAGCAGACGCTCCCCAATCATCCGGCCGGCAGCCAGGGGATCCGAGCCCACATACGTTCGGCGCATACTGTCGGACATCGGTACATCGCTTGCGACCGTAATAACCGGAATGCCGTGGAAAGACGCTTTGATCTTGGTTAAATTATTGAATCGCTCTTCGTTCATTCCCTGTACGATGATTCCGTCTACTCTGGAGTCAATCGCAATTTCGAGCTGCTTCAGAAAATTTTCCCGGTCCTCGCCATAGGTTCCCCACACTTCCAGATTCGCATCAAGCCGACTCGCTTCCTCTTCCGCACCTTCTCCAACTTTATTCCAAAAAGGAGTGCCAAGATCCTGTGTGATCAGAACAAGCCGATAACGATCCGCTGCCTGATTTTCCATTTCCGGCGGCTGCCAAGCGGACTGTACAAAACGGATTGCCGAGATCATCGTGAAAAATAGAAAAATGGCGCAGATCGAACCGAGCGCCAGACTGATCGTCTTATGCAAATTGCAATCCCTCTTTCTTGTAAAGGATACTCAAATCATAACACTTTGTTCCACCTGAATTGAAGATTGAAAACGCCGAATCCAGTTTTTCTACTGTAGCAAATCGTTCTCGTTATGAATAGATGTTTTTTACAGTATTGTATATGTAACTGTTATTACATATTCGTTTCGGCCTTTTGGGACAAGGGTAAGGAGCAGCAAAGAGCGCTTTTGGTTCTTAATTTTAAAATTCGAGGAGGAAATTCAACGTGGCCAAAAAACCTCTCGGCAAACGGCATGTCGTCGCTTCTTTTCTATGCGGAGCCGTGCTGTTCTCCGGACTATCCGCTGTGGCAGCGGACAACCCTGTTTCAGCAGTGGCATCAAAGCTCGTTTTCTATGCGTTCGGTGAACGTCAGGACGTAACAGCCGATTACGATAACGGTAAACAAAAAGTTCCGTCTGCACTAACTTATGGCGGAACGACCTATGTGCCGGTGCGCATGATGAGCGATATGCTAAACGTGCCGATCTATTGGGACGGAACGAATCAGGCGGTCTCCACGGGTTCTGCCAAGACTATCATCAAAGATGCGGCAGGAAAGGTTATCGGCAGTATCGATCTGACTGAGGAAGAAGGCGGCGTACGTGCCAAAGCCAACGTAACCAATCTTCCTCCAGGCGAACACGGCATCCATATTCATCAGATGCCGATTGAAGGCAATGACTTTGCCACGGCAATGAGCCACTTCAATCCGACCGATATGAAGCACGGCCACGATAATCCAAGCGGTCCGCACCTGGGCGACTTCAAAGGCAACTTGACCGTGGGCGCCAACGGGAGTTCTACGGATGAATTCTTCCTCGAGGGAGCCAACCTCAAACCCGACAGCAGTATGTCCTTTGCCGGACGCTCAATCATTATCCACTCCGGTCCAGACGATCAGAAGACCGATCCTTCGGGTGACTCAGGCGACCGGATTGCCGGAGGGAATATTCCGAAATAAAGACCGGAGCATTTAACGTTTACGGAGCTTAACATCTACAGCATTCAACAATTAATAGAGATAGCAACAGTAATAGAAAAACACCGAAAAGCTAGTAAGCTTTTCGGTGTTTTTCTGGTTCATTCCCCGTTCAGCAGCCCTTTGCTTGTCAGGAACTCCCCTGCTACTTCTTCCGCCAGCTCTCCTTCCACATCGACCGCGTAATTCATCTGCCGCATCTCGTCGTCGGTGATCTGTCCGGCAAGTACATTCAGCGTATCAGCCAGTTCCGGATACTTGTCGAGCGTGCTTTGCAGCATAAGCGGTGCCCCCTGGTAAGGCGGGAATAGGTTCTTGTCGTCTTCAAGCACGGTCAGTTCGTATCGGGCCAATTCGCTGTCGGTCGAGTATGCGTCGATCAGATCGATATCGCCTCGCTGGAGTGCTTGATAGCGCAGCTTCGGTTCCATCGTAAATACAGTATGGAAAGTAATACCGTACAGCTTCTGAATGCCCAGATAACCATCCTCGCGGTCCGAGAATTCGCGGGTAAAGGCGGCTTCCAAATTGTTCTCAAGCGCCTCCAAATCGGAAATTTTCGTGACTTCGTACTGCTCGGCCAAGCGCTGAGACATCGCGAGTGCATACGTATTATTGTAAGCCATTGGCTCCAGCAGAGCCATATTGAACTCGCTCTTCAAGCCATCGCGGGCCTGTTCGTACACTTCACGGGCATTCCTGCTGACGGCAGGCGTCTTCAGCAGCTCTCCGGTCACCGTACCGGTAAATTCGGGATACATATCGATATCGCCGTTTTGCAGAGCGGCGAACACGAACGAGGTCGGTCCGAGACCCGGCTTCAGCTCCACCTTCAGATCGGTATCCTGTTCGATCAATTCTTTATACATATTGATCAGAATTTCTGGCTCGGCACCCAGCTTGCTTCCAAGAACAAGATCCGCCTTGTTCGTCTGCCCAAGCAGCGGTATGACGAGGAATGCAGCAATGATTAGAGCAAACCCGCCCAGAGCCGTGAGCGAACGCTTCAGCGACAGCTTCTGCAGGAATCGCAGGGCAAAATCGAAGACAATCGCCAGCAGCGCAGCAGGAATAGCACCTAGCAGAATCAGGTTCGTATTGTTGCGGTCAATCCCGAGCAAGATCAGCTCGCCGAGACCGCCGCCGCCGATCAGGGCGGCCAGCGTTGCCGTACCGATGATAAGCACGGTTGCGGTACGGATCCCCGCCATAATCACCGGCATGGCCAGCGGCAGCTCGACCTTGAGCAGACGGCGCCGACGATTCATGCCCATCGCATCGGCCGCTTCAAGCAGCGAAGAATCGACTTCGCGTACGCCGGTATATGTATTGCGCAGAATCGGCAGCAGCGCGTAGATAACGAGTGCGACTACTGCCGGCACACGGCCGATCCCCAGCAGAGGAATCAGCAGGCCGAGCAGGGCCAGCGACGGAATCGTCTGCAGCACCGCAGTTACGCCGATCACGCCTTCCGCACCTCGCGGATTACGCGCAAGCAGCAGGCCGAGCGGCACCGCAATCAATGCAGCAATCAATAGCGAAACAAACGACAAGACGATATGATCGCCGAGCGTCGTCCACAGCTGATCTTGACGCTGACCGAACACATCGAAGAAAGCATTCATTCAGCAGCGCCTCCTTCCTGAAACTCACGGGCCATGCGCCTCAGTGTCTTGTCCCGATCCAGCAGACCGATCACTTCATCACCGCGCCGTACCAACAACCGTTCCTCGACGGCAAAATGCCAAAGCAGCTCGCCCAGCGCGGTATCGGCTCTGACCGTAACCGCACCGTCTGCCACCAGACGACTGTCCGGTGCAAGCGGATCGGCCAGATCTTCAGCAGTTAACGCAGAAGCTCCAAATCCTTCCCGTCCGGCCGCATCGCCCAGAAATTCCCGAACGAAATCGTCCGCAGGACGGTGCACAATGTCATTTGGCGTACCAATCTGTACAACTTCCCCATCCTTCATGATGCAAATGCGATCGCCGAGTTTCAGTGCTTCGCGCATATCGTGCGTAACAAAGACAATCGTCTTGCGGATATTTCGCTGCAGCTCAAGCAGGTCGTTCTGCAGCTTCTCGCGAGTAACCGGGTCGAGCGCACTGAACGGCTCGTCCATCAGCAGGATATCCGGGTCGGCAGCAAGCGCACGGACGACGCCTACGCGCTGCTGTTGGCCGCCGGACAGCTCGGCCGGACGCTTGTCGCGATATACATCCGGATCAAGCCCAACCATACTCAGCAGGTGTTCAACTCTCTTGTCACTTTCTGCACGCGGGATCTTCATCAGCTCCGGCACAACCGCCACGTTCTCCGCAATACTCATGTGCGGGAACAGAGCGATCTGCTGAAGCACATAACCGATATTCCAGCGCAGTTCGTTCAGCTTGTAGTCGTCGACCGGGCGTCCCTCGATCATGATCCGGCCTCCACTCGCTTCGATCAGCCGGTTAATCATCTTCAGCACGGTTGTCTTGCCGCAGCCGCTCGGTCCGATCAGCACGAAGAACTCGCCTTTTTGGATCTCGAAAGACAAGCCGGACACGGCCATGCGTCCGTCATCGTAGATTTTCGTAATTTCTTCAAATGAGATCATAATTTTCTCCCGAGTTTATTGTCGTCGAATGCGGCTACCTGCGGCATACTCTTCTCTAGGCCCCGCTGTTCTCCTATCAATACCCGAATGAGGCCGCTTGGTAATCACAGCCGAACAAAAAAGCGAAGCCTGCAATTTTAACATTTAACGAGGTCAGCACACCGACCTTGCGCAGACACAGCAAAGACCCCGAAATGGATATTCCGGGGTCTTCCGAACCAGCTTCGAACATGCTTATTTCAAACTAGTCCGAGCTTGAATATCAAACCTTTTTCGCATAAGCTGCGGATTGACGATCAAGACGCATTTAAGGCAGCAGATCCACTGCGTCCTGTGGTACGAATACTTCTACGCCATTGTTGATTACATTGCCCTGCAGCGTAACTTCATTGCCGTTCAATTCTGCCACGTTTGTGAATACCGGCAGACGCAGCGTGTTCTCGCCTTTTGTTACGACATAAACCGGGCTTGCCGCATTGCTGCTGTCGACTGTCCACTCTGCACCTTTTGCTGTGAACGCTTCTTCCGCCGGCACAAACAGCTGCTCGGTTACTGCGTTCAGATCCAGTCCAAGCGCCGATGCCATAGCCTTCGCGATGTCCGTGTTTTCCAGCAGTCCGTGCAGTCTCTGACCGTTCGGTGCGTAAGAATACAGTGTTACGTCGCCGCCCGTATGACCGCCACTTGTCCAACCGATGTGTGCACGTTGGCTGATCATCGGTCCGATCACACCATTCAGACGGCCTTCATCTGCCCGGCGAATGGCTTCAACTTCTTTGTTCGTCAGGTCGGTAATGCCGTAATACTCAGCCATCACCTGTTTGATATCATTGTTACTGCGTGGGCTCGCCAGCTTCGCTTCAACGCCTTCGCCTGTCAGCTTGGCTTTGAGCAGTGGAGCTGTAAAGGTTTCCAGCGGCTCCTCGTCGTAAGTGCTTGTTGTCCCACGGTCGCCGATCGTGATTCCGCCGTTGCCGTGATCCGTTACCGCAATTACCATCGTATTGCCGTCTTCTTTGGCGAACTCGAGCGCTTCGCCGACCGCTTTGTCGAATGCATTAACGTCGCTGATAATACCCATTGGATCGTTGGCATGCGCCGCCCAATCCACTTTGCTGCCTTCGACCATCAGGAAGAATCCTTCTTCATTGCGGTCCAGCACATCAATCGCTTTTTCCGTCATTTCAGCCAGGCTCGGCTGCTTCGCCGGATCGCGGTCCATATCGTAGCTCAGTGACGTTTCCGCAAACATGCCCCACAGTTTGTCGGAAGTCGAAGCTTGCATTGCAGCCGGATCTTTTACGAGATCGTAGCCCATATCGTTAATGACGGCTTCCAGGTCGGCGCCGTCTTTACGGCCTTCCGGCTTGAAGTATTTCGCGCCGCCGCCAAGTACAACATCAATACCCGCATAAACCTGCTGCTTACTCAGAGCATCGTAATTGCTGCGGTCCGGATAGTGTGCACTGAAGGCTGCCGGAGTCGCATGCATAATTTCGGAAGTCGCAATGATGCCTGTCGCTTTGCCCGACAGACGTGCCGCTTCCAATACGTTTGCAACCGGTTTTTTCTCGTTGCCTGCGGCAATCGGATCCAGACCCGGCATTGTATTTTTGTCCGGCAGAACGCCGACGTAACCCGTATGAGACTTATGACCGGTTGCAAAAGCGGTTCCTGCTGGAGCGGAATCGGCGATCGCGGCATCAGAAGAGTATGTACGAACAAGTCCGCTCGCCATCTCGTCCATGGCCAACGGTTGTCCGCCGTTATACCAGCGCGTCAGTGTCGTAGCGTCCATGCTCATGCCGTCCGGAATCAGAATGATTACATTCTCTGCTTCGATATCCGGGAGTACGGCTGCGGATGCTGCAGGCGCACCGATTCCCAGTGCCATTACCGCCGAGAGAGCCCCTGCCATCCAAGCCTTCTTGCCGTATTTCCCGCTTGCCGGTCCAACCTTTTGCAAATCGATCCACTCCTTCTGTATAGTATTGAAGCCTTTATCAGTGTAGAAAGATAGCGTTTGCGCAATATTAAGACTATTTACGATTTGTGTAAAAAAACCCCACCTTGCTCTATTCCTTAATTTGTCGAAAGTTGAAACCTTGTCGGCAGAATCGCATAATAGAAAGGAGAACCTGCTCTGTTTGCGGAGAGGTTCGATTGTCGAATTTTCAGGATGTATATAGATGGAGGGTCACATGAATCAATCCAAGCTCATCGCCGTGGTCGGCGGAACCGGCAGCGTAGGGCGTTATGTCGTCAGCTGTGCGCTGCAGCAGGGTTACCGGGTTCGGATGCTCGTCCGGACCGTACGGAGTATGCAGCTGCCGCCGGAAATGGCTTCCAGGCTGTCCATCGTTCAAGGGGACGTTATGCGCTTCGATTCGCTGCGCGAGCTGCTCAGCGGATGCTCGGCGGTGATCAATACGTTCGGACGGCCGCCGCAGGAAGAACCGATGTACAGCTCGGTTACGCGGCAAATACTCGAAGAAATGGAGCGCGCGGGCATACGCCGCTATATCGGCGTCACCGGCTTGTCGCTCAAGCTGCAGGGCGACCACAAGTCGCTCGGCGGGCGCGTGGTTTCACGCATGATGCGATCACTGCATCCCCAATTCGCTCAGGATCGGCTTCGGGAACTCTCCGTGCTTCAGAACAGTTCCGCGGACTGGACGCTTGTGCGTCTGCCCGTCGTCAAGGAGGGGCAAGGCGGATACACCATCAAATCGGATCCCAATCGGATGATGGGCAACCGCATCTATAACGGAGAAGTTGCCCGGTTTCTGGTCAATCAGATTGATAAACCCGAATATATACGGCGCTGTCCGTTTATAGGCAGTTGAATGAATAGTCTTCAAATGCACGAAGAACGCCAAGAACTATAGGAACGCAGGATAGACCTTGCGGAGAAAAGGAGGATAAACCCCATGGATTTCGTGGCGATCGACTTCGAAACAGCCAACGCCAAACGGGCGAGTGTCTGTGCGGTCGGCCTGGTAGATGTGCGGGACGGACAAATTGTCGACGAATATTACACACTCGTCAATCCGCATGACGACTTCGATCGTTTCTGCATTGCCGTGCACGGCATCACACCGGATCAGGTCGAGAATTCGCCGTCTTTCACCGATATCTGGCCAGAGCTGCGCAGCCGGATCGAGAACCGGATTCTCGTGGCGCACAATGCTTCGTTTGATATGAGCGTACTTCGGCGCAGTGCAGAAGAACATGGACTCGAGCTGCCGCACATTCAATATATGTGCTCGTGCCTAATGTCGCGCAAGATCTGGCCCGGCATGCCCAATCATAAGTTGAACACGGTGGCGCGCGAACTGAATCTCGGCGCTTTTAAGCATCACGACGCAATCGAAGATGCGCGTACGGCCGCGAAGATTTTCCTCCGCTGCTCCGAAGCGGGGAACGCCTCGGACTGCAGCGGGCTTGCCGAGCGTTACGGCTACCGAGTCGGCCAGATTTTGCAGGACGGCAGCCACGTTTCCTTCTCGTCTTCGGCACCGAAGGGCATCCGATCACGAAAAGGCCCATCGGCGCAAACACCAAATACCAAATCCGCGCCTTACGCGCCCAGCGATTCAGCTGATCGCAATAACCCGCTGTACGGTAAACGGATCGTTTTTACCGGCCGGATGAGCGGGCTGAAGCGTGAAGAAGCGTATCGCCGGGCGGCAGAACTCGGCGCGCTCTGCACCGAATCGGTCGAATGGAAGACCGATTACGTTGTGATCGGCCGCAGCGATTATGCCAAATACGCCGCAGGCGGCTATATTACCGGCAAGACCCAATCGGCCGCTCGACTCGCTGCCGCCGGCAGCCGGATCCGCATTCTGTCGGAAGACGAGTTTGTCGGCCGATTGAATGAAGCTGCGGAGGAGGAGCATGATGGATAAGCGCAAAAAGCAGCTGCGCCTGCAGCAGAAAATGATATTTGACGTTCTGTTTGTCATTCTGGCGATTGCCGCTATTTTCTTTTTTGAATTACACACATTCCCGGCGATCCTGCTGCCGCTTCTGCTGGCCGTGCTGCGCGGCTACACCTTCTTCGTCAATTTGCGCCACTTTCGTCGGCTGTCTGCCGAGATCCGCAGCGAGCAGCGCCCCAAGAGTCGGTTGTACGAACGCGAGGAAGAACTTTAATATTTTTTATAAGCGGACCATGCTCCGCACCAAAAAAACCGGACCGCTTCATCGAAGCGGTCCGGTTTTCTTATTGGCTGTATCTTTTTATTGATTGTATCTTTTTATTGGCTGTATCTTTTAATCGGTTATGGGTATGAGACTTTTTTTGAAGCGAACCAAGCTCAGGCTTGACCCGCCGACACGGACATACTTTCCTGCGCCGTTTCTTTGTCCGCGTAAATAAATTTTTCGACACTGATGATATTCTCTTCCAGCGTGCCTTCGGAATTATCGAAATACAGGATCGAGTTCCCCGGCAGATCCCACAACACTTCCGTACGCTGCATCCGCTGCACAAACAGATCCCAGTTCGCCAACTTCCATTCATCGGCTTTGTGACCGCGTTCCGCGATCCGTTTTTTGTACTGGGTCATATCGCCAAGATAAACATAGATGACTTTGACTTCGACGTCGTTCACGGTTGCGCCGATCTTGGCCAGCTCCTCGTGAATCCAATGCGGGTTGCGAATCTCGCTTGTGAACGGTCCGATTGCAAATACGTCAGAACCCAGTTCCAGATTTTCCAATGCTGTGTCCATAGTCAGACGGTAGCCGAGATCCCGGCACAATTCCTTATAGGCCTGCGAATCCCGATCGTGAGGATCGTGTCCTGCGAGCGTCATGATCTTCTCGCTGGCCGGACGAGATGCCGTATCCATATCGAGAAAAACCGGATGTTCCTTGATTGTAATACCTTTAGCGATTGTCGTCTTGCCGCTGCCGGCTCCCCCTACAAAAAATACCAGTTTGCGCATGTTATTCTCCCCTTCAATCCCTAAGTTCAATGTCATTTTATTTAAGTCTCATTTTAACATAATCAATCAGAAATGTTTTAAGATTTGTCCTTCAAACTCATTTTCGCACAAAAAAAGAAACATCCTTCTGCTAAAGGATGCTTGAACCTTAAATTCTAATCACGAAGGTCTTCTTTTAACCTATTCAAATCTTGTCCCAGATCGTTAAGATCATTACGCACCAGGCCATTATCCTGCTTCAAGTCGGATAAGCCTTCGTTTATTACTTTAAGATCCTGAACAAGATCTGCCATATCTTCTGTCAACAAGCTCTCTTCGCGTCGTTCCGACAACTGATTTTTAACCGCCTCCAGATTTTGCACCAACTTCTGCATTCCTTCTGATGTAACGTCCATTCCCTGTGCTATTCTGCCCGCAGTCTCGCACACATTCTGTAAGTTTGACTCGATTTGCACCAGCGTCGACTCAATCCGTTTAAGCTGCTCACTGTTACGTCGGTTGTTCATATTCGACTCTCCTCGCCTCGTTTTGAAGTCCACTTACTTTGAAGTCCACTCCTTTAAGACGATGCTTCATAGATAAAACTTGCGGATTATTCAAATTCTAAAAAACTTTTTCGCCGCTTCCGTCGTCTGCTCCATCACGTCTTCAACCGTTCGTCCGGTACATTCTGCAACAGCCGACGCGATATGCGGCAGATAGGCAGGTTCATTGCGACCGTCCTTCGGCTTTGGTCGCAGGTCCCGCGGCGTCAAGAACGGCGCATCTGTCTCGATCATCAGACGTTCCGGCGGGATCAACCGCACCAGCTCGCGCAAATGCCGGCCTCGGCGCTCGTCGCAGATCCAACCGGTGATCCCAATGTGCAGATCCATCTCCAAGTAAGTGCGCAGCTCCGGCTCACTGCCAGTAAAGCAGTGTACGACTGCCGGCAGTCCGGTCGGCTTGAAGCGGCGCAGTATCCGCGCGAAGTCTTCGTGTGCATCGCGCTCATGCAGAAAGAGCGGCATATCCAGTTCTACGGCCAGTTCTACCTGCTTCACGAACCATTCCTGCTGCATATCGCGCGGTGAGAAATCGCGGTTATAGTCCAGCCCGCATTCGCCGATGGCGACCACTTCGTTTCTCGACGCAAGATTTCGCAGACTTTGCAGCGTCTCTTCTCCGCAGCTCTTGGCGTCATGCGGATGAACGCCGGCGGTCGCGTAGAGACGGCCCGGATAGCGACCGGCGTACTCTGCCGCCGATTCGCTGCTCCGCACGCTCGTTCCGGTAATGATCAGCGGCGTTACGCCCGCTTCCGCAGCTGCCTCGACTACCTGTTCACGGTCGCTGCCGAATGAACGATGCATCAGGTTGACCCCGATATCGATCGTGTGACGCGAATTTACGACAGAATCCAAATTTGTCATGCCGAACAGCTCCCTCTTTCCTTATCTTATCTTTCCCTATCTTTATCTTTCAACCCTTCATTGCGTAAGATCCAAGTCCCATGCGGCTCCAAGACGACCGCTTATTTCGGCCTGCTTCCTCCTGCCCTCTCCAGGCCGGTCAGGCATTCCAACTAGTCGCTGTACGTTTCGTCCACCGCCAACACGCTTGCCGGAATACGTTCGGCCAACCAGACGCCGCTGCCTGCATCATAGAAAATGATACCCCCTTCACTCGCCGTCTTCGTGTCTACGGTCAGCATAACCAGCTGTCCCCGCCGCCTTCCGGCAAGCGCCGCAAAGTGCGTCTCGCCCGACAAGTGTACGTACTCACGCCCCATTGGCAGTAGGCCATGTTCCATAATGGACGACAGCGCATGTTGATTCGTACCGTGGTAGAGCACGTCCGGCGGCGTACCCTGCGGATACGTCAGCCTGCCGAAGCTGTGACCGTAGCGCGCTCGGATGCGCGGTACGTTCTCAAAGACGGACCTTCCGCCCTGAGGCTCTGCTCCCTCTTCTCCCATACCTCCGACTTCTGCCGCCGCTCGCTCCGAACCACCGACCGTTTGCGTTTCTACAATCTCAAACCGCTGCTTGTCGGAACGCCGCACTACACCTCGGACATCCTCTTCTGTCGTTTCTTCGTAACCGGTACGTCGGCGCACCGCCGCCAACAGTTCGTCCAGCCCACACGATCCATCTTCCGGATCGAGACGCAGTCCAAACTCTTCGGGCTCATGGCGCAGCATCAAGCTCATCAGTTTGCTCAGCTTCTTGTCGCGCTCAGCGGCCACTGGCCGGGAAACCCCGCCCTGCCTGCGCGTGACGATGCCTTTTTCTTCAGCGGCGTTTGCCGATCCTCCAACTTTCTTTTTCCCTTTGCCCATATTTATTCTCCTGTCTGCTTCTTATACTCTTCTTTCCATTTTAATCGAAGCATAATTGTAACGCACACCGCACTCCCCTAATAAGGAGGCAAGACAAAGCCGGCCTCGCCCGTTTCCGGGGAGCCGGCTTCTTGCTGTTGGTTTTCTATTCTTATGGTTTCCTACTCTTAATGGATTTCTTATTTCTGAATCGACCGCCCGCAATAGGTTTTCCGCTTAGTCCTTGTACGGATCGAACTCGTTCGCGCCCGCCATTGCCACACCGATCGGTTTCAACGTATGGAGCACTTCAATCGTCTCGGAGTGAGCGCCGAGCACCTCCTGCAACTGCCGGTATACAAATGGGCTTTCGTCCGTGCCGCCGCCGCGCAGTTCCACTCCAAACCGCTTGACCGCGCTCATCATCCGTTCCTCGGTAATCTCGCCTCCGAGACGGACACGCGTTTTCCAGTTCATTTTGCCCGCGGCTTGGGTACGGCTCATGACGCGTCCCGCTCCGTGTACCGTGCTGTAGAACGCTTCACGATTTTCGACCGAATCTTTTCCGCGAACAATGACCGAAATATCGCCCATGCTGCCGCCGATAAAGCCCAGCTGTCCCGGCGCTGACGGTGTTGCTCCTTTTCTCACGACAATACAGTCTTTCCCTTCATGCTGCTCTTTCCAGGCAAAATTGTGATGGTTGTGCACTTCGAAGTCGCTTTCCGCGCCCAAAATGTCCAGCACTTGATCGATCACGTGGTCACGACCCGCATAAGCGTAGCGTCCGGCCAGCTTCATCGCGCGGTAATACAGATCGCCGAGTTCGCTGTTCAGATCGAGCAGCACCGGCGCCTGGTCCATACTTTCACCCGGCGCTTTGCCCAGAAAATCACGACCTGCCGCCAAATTCAGGAACCCGCTCGCCGTCTTATGCCCGAAGCCCCGGCTGCCGAAATGGTTGCCGATCCAGATCCGGCCGGTCGACGGTTCTTCAAAAATATCGACATAATGGTTACCGCTGCCGACCGTTCCCAGCTGTTCCCTCGCCAGCTTGCGCAGCTTGTCGTGCACGTCACCGGCTCCGCCGACCTGACGGTATACCGACCAGTCGGGATCGTCGAACAGCTCGTGATCCGACTTTTTCCGATTGACTCCGCCTATACCGAATTCGATTCTGCGCGCAATTTCGTTCATGATCCGTTTGATCTGCGGTTTGACGTCGGCGGCCATCAGATTGGTTCGCACCGCTTTATTGCCGCAGGCGATATCGTAACCGACGCCGCTTGGGGAGATCTGTCCCTCATATGCGACTACGCCGCCGATCGGTTGACTATAGCCTTTGTGATGATCGGCCATCAACAGCGCCTGCACCACATTGCCGTGCCATGCGCATGTCTGGGCCTGCTTGAGCGCACTTTCGTCGACTTTCCCCCATACTTTAACGCTTCCCACCGTCTGGTAGCTCATGATGTCTCATTCCTTTCTCTATATAAAGCGGCCGATTTGCCATCGCGATGCCGTCCGCTTCGATTATTGATTGTTCTCTATTACCCGTTCAGCCGGCTCATCGCTGTTCTCTGCCTGAATTCATCTTCGCACGGCACAGGGGGAGATAATAGGGCGGAAGTATGGCAATATATTTATCGTCCCCTATACTTCGCGCCTTGGCAGAAGTATGGCAATATGTTTATTGTCCCCTATACTTCGCGCCTTGGCAGAAGTATGGCAATATATTTATTGCCCCTTATACTCTTCGCGCCTTGGCGGAAGTATGGCAATATAAGGATGAACAAACCTTTTCGCCCGAAATCGTTTGGAAACGTTAGAGAGAGAGACGAACATACATAAAGGAGGCAATTCTATGCAGTCATCCGACACCGAAGTTCTGATCTGCGGAGCCGGCCCTACGGGAATGGTACTGGCACTCTGGCTGACCAAACAAAATATTCGCGTGCGCATCATCGATAAAAACAGCGGGCCCGGCAGCACTTCGCGCGCGCTCGCCGTTCAGGCTCGCACACTGGAACTCTATCGTCAGCTTGATCTGGCCGACACGGCGCTGGCAAACGGCTACCAGGCACCGGGATTCAATTTTTGGTCCAAAGGCAGCCATCGCGGTCGAATCGGATTCTCAAAAAAATTCTCAGATCTGACCGCTTACCCGTACATATTGATTCTGCCGCAGGATCGGCATGAACGAATGCTGGCCGAACTGCTCGAGAAATTGGGTGTTCATATCGAGCGGCATACCGAATTGACCGGATTTGAGCAGGATGAGAGCGGCGTCCGCGCGAATCTCCGCGATGCTAATGGAAACGAGGAAGTCTGCTGCGCCCAATACTTGGCCGGCTGCGACGGCGCGCATTCCATCGTACGCAAAACGCTGGGCATCGACTTTGCTGGTGGAACGTACAGCCGCTTTTTCTATGTGGCCGACGTTGAAGCCGAAGGCCCGCCAATGAACGGCGAAGTGCATATCAATCTTGACAGCAGCGCCGATTTCCTCGCAATTTTCCCGCTTGCCGCTCAGGGAAAAGCACGGCTGGTGGGCACACTAATAGACGACCGACCCGATCGAATGAACACACTCACTTTTGACGACATCAGCGAGAACGCGATCGACAAGCTGAAGATCGAAGTCCGCAAGGTAGACTGGTTTTCGACTTACAAGGTGCACCACCGGGTTGCGGAGCGTTTCCGGGACGGAAGAATCTTTCTGCTCGGCGACGCTGGACATATTCACAGTCCGGCCGGCGGCCAAGGCATGAATACCGGTATCGGAGACGCGATCAATCTGGCCTGGAAGCTTGCGGAGGTTATCGGAAAACGCGCGGAGCCGGATCTGCTGGACAGCTACGAAATCGAACGAGGAAGTTTTGCCCGCCGATTGGTATCCACGACGGATCGGCTGTTTACGCTGGCAACATCGACTAAGCTCCAGGCAAAGATCATGCGTACCCGCATCGTTCCGGCCGCCTTCCCCTTGGCTGCCCGGATGCCCGCTGCTCTGCGCTTCAATTTCCGTATTATCTCTCAGTTGTCGCTGCAGTATCGAAACGGACCGCTTTCCAGTGGAAAAGCCGGCCGCATCCATGGCGGAGATCGGCTGCCGTGGATCCCGAACGCAGATGGCGAAAACGACAATTTCGCTCCGGCAGGTACGATAGAATGGCAGGTACACGTGTATGGCGAAGTTCGTCCTGCCTTGAAAGAATGGTGCGATTCCAACGACATTACTCTCCGCTGCTTCGTATGGAACGATGCCTGCGAGCGTGCTGGTATCGCCCGAGATGCTGCCTATCTGATCCGGCCGGACATGTATGTGGCGATGGCCGATCCCGATGGCGACCCGGAGCAAATGGGACGATTTCTGCTCAAAGCGCCTTCTGACCTTGATTCGCAGCCTTATCAAGAAAACATTGTGGATTAAAATTCGAACAAAAACCGGTCCTCCCTGCCAAGCTGCAGCGTGTATGCAAACTGCGAATTGGCTTGATCTTTTTGAGAATAAGTGCACTTATTTCAAACTCCAGTCGACGCTCTAGACGATCATTCGGTGTCTTTTCGGTGAACTCTTGCATACAGTCCCTGATATGATCCGGCTGTTTCAAAAAAAGGCCGGCTGGCGGATCAATCATCCGCCAGCCGGCCTTAAAACCGTATATCTATGCAGCTGCATGTGAGCAAAATTGGAGAGTTACACCCAGGAAGTCCGGAGCGACGGATGCTGAGGCAGCACCGCCGAAACCAACCTCTGCACCGCCTCATGCTCGGCGCTCGGAAGAGAAGACGGACTGTCCGTATGGTAGACGATCTGTCCCTTATCCATCACGGCGACGCGATCGCAAATCGTCATGACGGCCTGAATATCGTGCGTAATGAACAGATAGGACAGTCCGATCGAATCTTTTAGCTCCGACAGCAGATCCAGAATCAATGTCTGATGGACCATGTCGAGGCTGCTGATCGGTTCGTCAAGCACGATCAACTTCGGCTTAAGCGCGATCGCCCGGGCAATGTTGACCCGCTGCAGCTGTCCGCCGCTGAATTGACTTGGACGTTTGCTTCCGTCTTCAGCAGCCAGGCCCACCTGTTCGAGCAGTTCACCGGTTCGTCTTTTCAGCTCCGCAGGCGAGAGCCTCTCGTAATTGCGCAGCGGCTCACCGATAATGTGGTCGGCTGTCATCAGCGGATTAACCGCCGAGTAGCAATCTTGGAACACGGCCTGCAGATCGCGTCTGACTTTACGGATTCCCTGTCTGCCCTTTGTATACAGCTCGAAGCCTTCGAACGTCACTTGACCCGACGCAGGTTTTTGCAAACCGAGCACGATTTTCCCCAATGTGCTTTTGCCCGCTCCGCTCGTTCCCAACAACCCTAGACAGCAGCCCGGCTCCAGATCGAACGAGACGTTATCCAGGACTTTTCCGGCAGCAGCTTTAGACTTGCGCCAGCCGCTGCCGCCATAACTATGGCTTACTTGATGCACTTGAAGCATGTTAAGCATCCTTTCTTCCGCGGAGGCGGGCCTGAAGCAGCATTCGCGTATAATCATGCTGCGGCCGATCGAACAAATCGTGAACGTCTGCATGCTCCACAATTTCTCCCGCCTTCATTACAGCTACCGTGTCCGCCATTCGGGCAATTACGCCCAGATCGTGCGAAACCAATAATATGGATGTGCCATATTCCGTTCGAAGCTTGTCGAGCTGACGGAGCACTTGAAGCTGATTGACGGAATCCAGTGCCGTGGTCGGTTCGTCTGCGATCACCAGAGCGGGCTGCAGGCACATCGAAATGGCGATCATGACCCGCTGCAGCATACCTCCGCTCAGTTGATGGGGATAGCTTTTCATCACTCTGGCCGGTTCGGACAGACCCACCTCCGCAAGTGAGGCCGCCGCCTGCGCCCGGGCCTGCATTTTCGACAACTTCGAATGGGTTCGCAGCGTCTCGACAAACTGTGAACCTACCGTATAGACGGGAGTAAAAGCATTCATCGG
This sequence comes from Saccharibacillus kuerlensis DSM 22868, assembly GCF_000378145.1. Taxonomy (GTDB): domain Bacteria; phylum Bacillota; class Bacilli; order Paenibacillales; family Paenibacillaceae; genus Saccharibacillus; species Saccharibacillus kuerlensis. The sequence continues at coordinate 289,078 of NZ_KB899279.1, forward strand.
ATTCTGCATGATCGTTCCGATCTCCCTGCCCCGAATCATCCTTATCTCCCGGTTTGGCAGTTTGGTCAGCTGTCGTCCGTTCAGTCGGACACTGCCTTCCACCTCCAAGCCGCGGCGGTTCAGCAGCTGCAAAATAGCGCTGCACGTAATCGACTTGCCGCTTCCGCTTTCTCCGACCAGTCCCAGCACTTGTCCTTTTTCAATCGTCAAATCAATGGCCTTCAGCAGGGGTAAGGACTTGCCGCCGTCGTTCACCCGCACCTGAAGACCGCGAACCTCGAGCGTATGGGTAGACGTCATCCTTTTCCCTCCTTTTATCAAAATCCGTCGTCCATGTTAACGTCTGAGTTTGGCTACGCCGTAACGCTCCGACAGCGCTTCTCCAAGAATGTTGAACATAATAACAACAATGAGAATCAGCACACCAGGATAGATCATGAGTTCCGGATGACTGCGAATATGGGCGGTACCTTCGTGGATCATCGCTCCCCATTCCGCATTGGGCGGCTGGATGCCGAGACCGAGAAAAGACAGAGCGGAGATATCCATAATCGCCCAGCCCATCTCAAGCGTACCCATCACGACGATCGGACGCTGTACGTTCGGAATGATATGCCTGCGAATAATACTCCAAGAAGACGAACCGCTGATCCGCGCAGCCGCGATAAACGGGCGCTCTTTGAGCGATACAACCATATTGCGGCAGATACGTGCGTAATAGACCCACTGCACCAGCATGAGCGCAAGCAGCACCTGCATCAATCCCGGTCCAAAAATGCCGACGATCCCGAGTACCAGCACTAGATTCGGAAAAGCCATAATGCCTTCGCACAGCCGCATCAGTACGCTGTCCAACCATCCGCCCGCATAACCCGAGATCGAACCTACTAGCACCCCAATCAGCAGCGACGAGACGAAGATCATAGCGGCAAATCCGAGCGAAACCCGGGCTCCATAGATCAGACGAGACAAATTGTCGCGTCCCAAATGATCGGTGCCCAGCCAATGTTCCACCGAAGGTCCCTGCAGTTTGCTCAGCAGGTCGACTTTGATCGGGTCGTGCGGAGCAATCCAGGGAGCCAGCAGCGCCACCAGGAAGAAGAGCGCGATCACGGATGCGCAGAAGACAATCGTTCCCCTGCCCTTTAGTATCTTATTCCATTTGTTGATCAATGCTCGGCCCGTCCTTTCGCCAAAATGCGCGGATCCATCGCCGTTTGAATCAGATCTACGATCAGATTGCATACGATGAACAGACAAGCCGCAAAGAAGATGTAGCATTGAATCACGGGAATATCCCGGTTGAAAATCGCTTCAACAAAGTACCGTCCGAATCCGGGCCATGAGAATACCTGCTCTACAATAATCGTACCGGTCAGCAGCTTCCCCATATTCATGCCCATTCCGGTGATCAGCGGCGCAATCGCAATCTTGAGCACATGCTTGAGCATGATCGAACGTTCGCGGATTCCTCTTGTTCTGGCATACTGCACATAAGATTCCTGCAGCTGCTCAAGTACGCTTGTCCGCAGCATGCGCGTATAGACGGCAATCAGGACAAGCGAGAGGGTAACCGTCGGCAGAATCAAGTTTTGCCAGTCTCCTCTTCCTTCAACGGGAAGCAGATCCAGTCTGACCGAGAAAAAGAAGATCAGCAGATACCCCAGCCAAAACTGCGGGATCGAAGCGCCGAAATACGAGATAGCCCGGCTCAGCAGGTCGATCCAGCTGTTTCGGTATACGGCTGCGAGCACGCCCAGCGGAATACTCACCAGCGCAGAGAACAGCATGCTCCAGGCCGCCAGTTCGACCGTTGCCGGAAGCCTGGCTTTTACCTCATTCCAAACGGGCTGGTTGGTGAGGTAAGATGTTCCGAAATCGAACCGTGCCATCCGCTGCAGGGTGTTCAGATACTGTTCGAACAGCGGCCGATCCAGACCGAATTCATGCCTTTTCTGTTCCAGCAGTTCTGGCGTCGGATAAATATGAGCTGCTGTTAAATAAGCTTCTGCCGGATCAACCGGAGAAATATGAATTAATGCAAATGTAACAAGCGTAGCGATAAAAACAATCGGAATGATCGCCATCATCCGTTTCCCGATATAGCGGATCACTTCACTGTCCTCCTTGAATGAACGGCGCAGTCTAAGCAGGATTACGGAGTTTCCGTAGTCAGTCCGGTAAACGGATTCTCGTCACGGTTCGCCGGGAAGACGAAATCGGTAATCTTCGGCTGGTAGACAGCCGTCTTCTTAATATACGAAATCGGTACGATCGCGGACTGTTCCTGCAGGATCTCCAGGATGGAGCCGTATAGCTCCTGCCGTTTGGCTTCGTCTGTCGAAGACAGGACTTCGTGTACCATGTCGTCGAGTTCGGACTTCATCGGAATGGCGCTCAGCGTTTCCGAAATGCCGAAGCCCGGACTTGCCACAACGTTAACGAACGAATGCGGATCGTACGGCGCTCCGTAATTGTACCAGAAATAAAGATCGAAGTCGTTGGCTTTGAGGCGCTTAATCTGTACCGTCAGCTCAAGTCCCGTCAGATTTACTTTCACACCAAGCCCGCTCCATTCGGCTTGGATCGTTTCGGCCATCGCCTTCTGGATCGGATCTGTTTTGTCGAAGATCAGTTCGAATTCCAGCTTCTGACCGTCTTTCTCTCTGACAGCAGCGCCGGCAGGCAGAACCCAGCCCGCTTCATCCAGCAGAGCCTGCGAACGTGCGGCATCATACTCTACCGCTTTCAGATCGACGTTCGTATACGGATAGTTTTTGGACAGAATCGTATCGGCCGGCTCTTCCAATCCCAGTGTAACGCCCTCGACCATCGCTTTTTTGTTGAAGCCCTGATGCAGTGCCGTGCGCACTCTGACGTCGGCCAGCTTCGGATTCGAAGAGTTCAGCAGCAGATTTCGGGTTCCGACCGGATCGGACAGCTTGGAAACGTACTTTTCATTCTCCTGCAGCTGTTTGAACGCATCGAGACTGATTACGCCCTCGCCGTAGATCAAGTCCAGATCACCTTTCTCAAAAGCGGCTACACGCGTTTCCGCATCGGGAATAATCTTCACGGTTACTTCATCGATAGCCGGCGCTGTTCCCCAATAGTTTGGATTACGTTTGAATACCGCGTACTCGTCCTGCTTGTATTCGGCAAGCGTCCACGGACCGGTGCCGACCGCTTCCTTGACGCCTTCCGATGTGTCCCCATTATCCGGAAATCCGGCTTCGCCCAAGAAACGGAACGGGCGAACCACAGACAGATCCTGCAGTACCGGATAATAAGGTTCGGTGAGAGTCATCCGGAACGTCATATCGTCTACAACTTCTGTCTGATCGATCAATCCAACCATGCCCAGCCAGCTGTGCGTATCTCTATGTTTCAGTACAGCGTCGAAATTCTTTTTAACGATCACTGCATTAAAATCGGTACCGTCGGAAAACTTTACGTTCTGGCGAAGCTTGAATGTATACGTTTTTCCGTCTTCGGAAATGTCCCACGATTCGGCCAATGCCGGTTCCAGCTTGCCGTCTTTGCCGTAGCTGACCAGCGGCTCATACAGCATCGACTGCGCAAACAGCTGCGAAGGATTGTAAGTATGCGGATTCATTGTTCCGATATCCCGCGGCCATGACATTGTGATCGACTTGGCAGAAGTCGAAGCGTTGGACGCACTCCCTGCATCAGCACTTTGATCCCCACTGCCGCTGCAACCTACTAAAGCGATTGAAAGCAAAAGACCTCCAAGCAGCGCAGCCGCTTTGCGGTGAATATTAAACATTGGATGTACCCCTTTTCTCTTTATCTGATAATGATTATCATGTTCATTTTGTTAGATTATCCGGCAGCGCAGCTTTTGTCAACAGAAAGTAAAAAGCTGCTTAGTAGAGAGAACTATAGCGATTGTTTTTTATCGCGCGTTTAGCAACGTGCTCTTTCTAAGCCATACTTCCGCCAAGGAGCGAAGTATACAAGGCGATAGGTGTATCGCCATCATTATGTTGAGAAAATCCAATTTAAACCTAAGCGAATAAGCGGAGGGAGAAATTCAGTGTAGGAGCGCCAGCGTTCGCCTTTGAAATTGAGAAAGTTCATCTAAAACGTAATCCCTTTTCTCAATTTCAACACGCGACCGGAACGAATTTCTCCCGCAGCTTTTGAGCTTCTAAAGCGAATAGGATTTGCTCAATAGCTTGAAGGCGATACTTGATCGCCATACTTCCGCCAAGGCGCGAAGTATATCAGGCGATAGGTGTATCGCCATACTTCCGCCCTACTCTCCCTCCTTGCTTCCACTTAAAATGTACATACGCGAATCAACCGGATTTTTACAAGCGATGCCTTATTCCATACAATGGATAAGAACAAGAAACGGAGGAAGTCCCATGGCCAAAGAAAGCTTCGACAAGGAGATCCAGTTTCTGCGCCTGCTGGCGCTCAGCGGCGGCGGATACGACCGGCAGCAGTTTGCAGGCAGACTCGGCATCTCCGTACATACCTTTGACAAAACGGTACGCCGCTTGCGCGAAGTGAGCGGCGACGCCGATTTTGCCGACCTGTTCCGCTACGGTTACGCCGATTCGGCCGAGCCGGTGCTGCTGTTCCTGTACCGGGCCAAGTCGATGAAAGAATCCGAGAGCCGCCGGCTGCCGCTGATTCTGATATCGCTCAAAGGAAATCCGCAGACCGCTGCCGAACTGCTCGATGCCTGCTGTAAGCAGCTTCCTGTCGAGGCGGCCATGCCGGACGAGAAAACGATCCGCTCCGACCTGCGCTATCTGGAAGAAGTCGGCGTTATACACCGCCAGCCGGGAGGCCGTCCATACCGCTATATTTTGAACAACGATCTGACCGACTGTCTGTCGCAGAAAGAACTGATCGACTTATACGAATTTGTCGATATCATGGCGAACACACAAATTCCGTCAGTTCAAGGCTATTTGCTGCGCGATAATCTAAAGAAAGCGCTCAAATCCGCCGTGTCCGAAGAACAGTGGGACGATGCGCTGCTGGAGCCTTTTTCCTACAAATATCATTATGATGCACGCATTCTGGACGAAGCCCATCTGTATACGCTGCTGCGAATGATTCGGCTGCGCAAACGCATTTCATTCCAATACTTTTCGCCCAAAAATAAAAAAAGCTATGCCGCTAAAGACACCAACCCGCTGTTCGGCCGCGAAAACGAAGCCCGGCGCGAAAGCACTCTTCCGCTCAAAGTCGTCTATGACCACCAATACGGCAGATGGTATCTGATCGGATCGGCTGCAAAAGGAAGATTCGTAAAGTTCCGTATGGAAGGCATGATCGAAATCGCCGAGGAAGAGGAAATGCCGGAAGAGCATGTTGCGCTCAAAAAAGCCGCACTCGACGAACGGATGCGCCGCAGTTGGCTGATTGATACAGGAGAAATCGTAACGGTCCGGGCCAGATTCTACCGTCCAGGCAGCGGACAAGCGGACTTTATCGAAGAACGCGTACGGCTGCAGGGCCAATGGGGACAGATTGTGGAAGAAGACGAGCAATCGTTCATTTACGAAATCGAGGTCAACGGCATTACCGAAATCCGCCCGTGGCTCAGAAGCTTCGGATCAAGCTGCGAAGTGCTGGAACCGGCGGAATTGAGACAATCTTTTATCGAAGAATGGAAGGAGATTGCGGCCTATTATGAAGTCTCCAATTGAGAAGATTTTCAGTTATCAGCTAGCGTCGCGTCTGGAAGACACCGGTGTCTATACACTCACATCGCAGGAACGCGCCTGGCTGAGGACTATGCTGGAGCATCCGTCTGCCGCGGAAGCGCTGGAACCGTCTACGATCGAGAAGCTTCAGGCATGCACACTGGAAGACGAAATGCCGAACCTGCTGGACGGACTTGAAGAAAAGGCCGGCAGCCGCGACATGCAGACCGTTCATCCGCTGCTGAGGCCGATTCGCCAGATTCTCCGACATCGTCAGGGGATGATGATCCAGTGTATGACCAAAAAAGGCAAGTTGAATGATCCGCAGCCCGGCCTGCCGTGTAAGCTGGAATATTCGATGGTCAAGCGGGAATGGTACCTGCATTGGTATAATTCCCGCACACGTTCTCCCATGCATACACGGCTGTGTCATATTGTCTTTGTCGATGAAATCCCTCTATCGCCTGCACGCTATGAAGAATGGTCAGCGCAGGCGCAGCAGAAACTTCAAGGAGGGCACCGTTACGAAGCGACCGTCGAGGTCATCCGATCCTTCAACGCTGAATTGACCCGGATTCTGCATGCGTTCTCCTGCTTTGACAAAAGAGTCGAGTTCGATGAAAAGGAACAGATCTATCGGATTTATCTGAGTTACTCGGGAAGCGAGAGCCAGTATGTCCTGACCAAACTTCGCTTTCTGGGCAAAAGAGTACGCGTGGTTGAAGGCGAATATCTGAAAAGGCGAATGCGGGAGTCGACGAGGAAAGCGCTGGCGCTGTACGGAATCGGAACGGAGCCAACATTTTCACCATCAACCGTGATCCCGTTAGATGTAGAAAGCGCTGCTTGCAGGCAGGACTCCACAGCGAAAATTCCTGATTGATCCTGCGCAAAATCATGGATCACAAAAAAAGCCGAATCGGGCTGCCCGATTCGGCTTTTTTCACGATTAAGCTGTATGTTCCTTCTGTTCACACAAACGTAATCTCCCGCTCGCTCCATTCCGTCTCCTGGTAAGCCTGCGCAATACCGACTTCGGAAATACGATCTTTTGAGACTACCTTCTCGCGCAGCGTCGTCACGATCTCACCGTCAAACGGCGAAGGATCGGCCTTGATCGTTGACTCGTCCTGCCAGCTCAACTGCAGCAGCCCGCCTCCGCCGAACGGCTCAGAGCCCGGAATCCCGTCTTTAAACCATTCGTGCTCGTCTTCCTTACCAATCCCCGGAGCATTCAGACAGACGTACAGCGACAAACCGTCGCATGTCTGCAGCATCTGACGGTGCAGCAGCAGCGTCTCTTCCTGTACACCGGTATATTTGGAACGAATGCGCTGCTGGCGTTCTTCTTCATGCTGCACGAATGCTACGCATTCTTCGTGATCTGATGTGCGAATGTCTTCGAACACGCTGTAATACAGACTGTTCAGCAGTGCCGCATAAGGATGCTTTTCTTCCAACTCGTCGATGCCCATTCGGTAAAAGGCAAGCTTCGGCAGCAGCGGATATTCGTTGAATGAATACGGCGCATGCAGATGATCGTCCCATACCGGAATGTCGTCGGGACGAATCCAGGCGCGGTCATGTTCCAGTACGCCGAGCACAATCGCGTCCTTCGTTACTTCCGGTACATTCGGTGATTCTTCCACTCTCTCCATCATATAAAAACGATCTGCAAAGTGCTTGGCCGCCTGGCCGGCAAAATTTCCGTGATCATGCTGCTGTACAAGCACAAAGTGATGTTCGGTCTCACGTACGATCATGATTAACTCCCCCGTTTCCGCAGCAGCCTGACTAATGCCCGGCGCTGCCCTGCTTTTTCTCTCGCTATCTGCTATATTACCCGAATTATGATTCGTTCGTAACGAAAAGCTTGTGCAGCACATTTAAAACAAAAAGGTATCTAGGGCGTGTACGCAAACTCATCAACTTTTTCGAATAGAAAATGCTTTCAACGCCCAGGTCCGGTTTCCAAGTTTAAATGAAGCCTTTGAACGTAAATACGAAGCCGATTATTGGTTCCCGTATATGCCGGAATGGGACGCGCCCCATAAGAAATGCTGAATAAGACGCATTCAACAAGAAACGATGAATAGGATACTTCTAATAAAAAGCGTCTAATAAGATTCCATCAATAAGATTCAACGTAAGGCCCAATAAGTGCCCATATGCAATTATTTTCCGCAAAAGCTCGCCAAATCGTACAATAAGTGCGCAGGTGCAACTATTTCACATAAAAGTAAGGTTAGAAACGCGAAAACGCTGAAATAAGTGTATAGGAGCACTTATTTCAGCGAAA
>NZ_KB899280.1 GCF_000378145.1 Saccharibacillus kuerlensis DSM 22868
ACGGTTTATACATACAATCGTGGTAGGAAAGAAAAGCAGCAGCCACACTTTTACCTTTAGCCACGTCAATACTGAGTACCGGTTGATTCATGAGGACCTCCTTAATTTCACTGGAGCCAGCACTTTCGTTCTCCACAGGTTGGCACGGTGATGCGGGCTCTAGGCCCAACCAGCTAAATCGGGGTATGAACAAAAGGCAAGGGCTTATAACACTTTACAAGACGGGATCGGTGTCCCAACAAAATATGCGTTATTCCACCCAGTGTTTTCTCCAGTATAAAGAAAAAGTTCATCCCCAAACTAGCCGGGATGAACTGAGAATACCAACAATATATTCACGCGGCGGGCCATACGGCCCTGGGTCCGACATCCGTCGGACACCCGGCATACGCCGAGTCGTGAATACAGGAACGTTCTGTGAAATCAGTGCAAAGATAATATTGAAAACCTCATAAAGGAGGAATAGCTTATAAAGATCCGCATTATAGGAGCATGTGGAAGTGGGAAATCTTATATCGCTAGAGAACTATCGAAGAAATATGGAATCGAATATTATGAACTTGATAATTTAGTGTGGGATAGAAGTCATCCCAATCGTAGATACCCTACAAAAATCAGAGATTCCAAACTAAACGAAATTTTACATAGGGAATCTTGGATTATAGAAGGAGTACACCATAAGTGGGGACATGAGAGCTTCAAGAGGGCAGATTTAATTTATATAATAAAACCAAATAAAATTCAAAGGGACTATAGAGTAATAAGAAGATTTATTCGAACACGATTAGGTTTAGAGCAGAGTAATTATAGACAAACTTATAAGGATCTATATCAAATGTTATTTGTATGGAATAGGGAATTTGACAAAGACAGTATAAAAGAAATTATAGAGATGACAGGAGTATATTCAGAGAAAAGAATAATAGTAAGAACCAACAAACAATTATTAAAACAAACCGAACAATTTTGGGAAGTAACGCAAGAAAGCAATGATTTTATATAACATAGTATTCACGCTACGAGCATTCGCTCTTAATTCGGCCTATGCCGGACACCTAGCACGTAAATAGAGAAACGTTAGACAAAATACTTGAATCATTAGTAATTCTATTGGATTGGAGATGGTGAAGTGCTAGAGACTGAAAGACTGATTTTTCGAAGTTATTCGAGTGATGATCTCCATTTACTATTAGAGATGACAAGTAATCCGGATATTATGAAATTTATTCGGCATGGAAATCCATGGACAAAAGAAGAAGCGATAGAGAGCCTTAACCGGTATATCGGTTGGAATAATGAAGGAATTGGTTTATATCTAGCTTTTAATAAGCAAAATAGTAAATTGGTTGGTCACTCTGGGTTGATCCCACAAATCATTGAGGACATTAATGAGCTTGAGGTTGGATATTGGGTGGTCAAAGATGAATGGGGTAAGGGCTATGGCCTTGAGCAAGCCAAAGCCTGGAAAGAGTACGGATTAATGGATCTTGAGCATCCCCGATTAATTTCCTTAATTCAAAACGGCAATATTGGTTCAATAAAAGTTGCGGAGAAGAACGGAATGAAACACGAGAAAGATATTGAACTACTTGGAAAAAGAGTGGCTGTCTATTCAATCTGCATTACCTAAATAAACTATTATTTAAAGGCGGGATTTCAATGGGCAGCTTGTTATTAACCTGTTGCGGTTTTTACACTGAAGATATCAAGAATCAATTCCTGAATTTTATTGATAGAGATATTTCTCAATTAAAAGTCTCTATTATCACAACAGCATCCCCTATGAAAGAAAATAATAGATATGCACAAAAGGCAATGCAAGATTTCAAGGACATGGGGTTTCAGCATATTAAGTTTGTAGATATAGAATTTGATGACCCACAAGTTCTTGTACATAGAGATGTTATATATATCAATGGTGGAAATCCATTTACATTATTGTATTACGCTAAGAAAAGCGGTGCTGATGAAATGATAAAATCACTGGCCGCCCAGAATGTAATTATAGTCGGAGTAAGTGCGGGAACGTTATTACTGGGGCCGAATATTAACATTGTCGATTTTTTTACTCCACAGATGAACACAATAGGGTTAACGGATTTTAAGGCATTGGGTGTAACCGACAAGCTTATTTTTCCTCACTATGATAGAGAGGACGTATTTAAAGATTGTACTAATAAAACAATTGAAGAGAGAATAGTAGAATTTGAATCTAATGAGAACTGTATGGTGACAAGGCTTAAAGATGAAGAATATATCTCAATCTCAATGAACCAAGCACATTGAAAGTCGTGAATTCATTAAAAGCAGCTCAAAGAATCCCCTAAAATCTGCTAACACCGTATTCACGCTGCAGGACTACGCCCCTTGGTCTGCCAGCGGAATTTCGAGGAAATAGTATCCAGTAGACAACTCCTGCGAGGCTAAGTCTTCGACCCGCTCACTCCTTTAAGCTTCTCGGGTTCGTGAATACAACAACGTTAACCAAAAGAAGTCTTAGTTTAGGAGGAGTCTATATGATATTGGAAAAAGTTATAGATAGAGTTGTCATACAAAGTGAATATAAGGATTTTGTTGATAAGTATATCGATCAAATACTCACTGAATTTAAAGGTAAGATTCATAGCATTTATATGTGTGGCTCGATTCCAAAAGGAGCGGCTAGACCTTTTGAGTCAGACGCAGACTTTACTGTTTTATGTGTAAATCCCAATGATATTGATTATGAAAGATTGTCAGTTATTAAAGACAGGCTTCTGGAAGAATATCCGGTAGTAACTAAGATTGATACGATCATTTGCTCGATTGACGATGTGTTAAGTAAACCGAGTGAGTGGGGTTTTTGGGTTAAGATCATTTGCGTTTGCATGTATGGTCAAGACATTGGTGAAAAAGTGCCATCGATAATTATTTCTCCAGCATTCATTTTGGATTTAAATACAGAAACCAAGAATGAAGTAGATCATAGACGGCGTTTACTTTCTAATGCTAATGATCACACAATGAAAACTAGATTAATTAAAGGTTACTCTAAGCGATTAATTCGTGCCTTATACTCGTTGGTTTTAGAAGATACAGGTGTATGGGAAGATGACATGTTTAAGATGAAGAATGCCATATTAAATTATTGTGAGATTGACTCTGCTTTAGTTAATTATCTGTATGCTTGTTACTTGGATAGTAATCATGTACTTGTTGAAGAGTTTCTGAGAATTGCGGATGAAGTATATAGCTATTTTGAAAAGGCCTTGAATACAATGGCTGCTTCTAAAACTTCCTTCGACTAACACCCTGTTGACGCTCCGGGTCCCTCTAAGAAATGAGAGATATGGTCGTGGATTCAGAATCTTATGCATTGTGGGACTACATTTTTGAATAATGATTTTTGGAACTTTTAATAGGGCATTGCTTGAAGTGCTTCAAAAGATGAGTTTAGTTCGAAAGCTATAAGTTCAAGTTCTTTAAGGAGTGATTGGATGAGAATCTTTAATTTTGATAAGGATAGCGGTAGAGAAATCACTAATTTTGATAGTAAAGATGCCATTTTCTCAAGAATCATTCAACATAACAAACCGATACATATAGGATGTTTTCATATAGGGTCTGAAGGAGTTGTAGGATCACATCCAGCAGCGGTGCATCAATTATTTTTAGTGTTGAATGGTCAAGGTTGGGTAGTCGGTAAAGAGGGGATTCAATATCGTATTCAATCGGGGAGAGCCGCCTATTGGGAACCCGAAGAAATACATGAATCGGGATCGGAAGAAGGAATGACAGTGATTGTAATTATTGTAATTGAAGGCGAAGATTTAGAACCTATGATGACAGAAATTGAATGGCTTGAAGGTTGATTTGGAGAAGAAGCAACATCCTATAACACAGCATTCATGCTGCGGGCATACGTCCTAGCTCTTGAAAACAAGAACATGGAATGAAACTTATAGTAATTTAAGTGTTGATCTAACGTAATAAACAAACAGGGAGTTTATGAAAAAGAATATAACTACATGACAGGTTTGAGAGTTTTATAGATAAGAATAAAGAGTAGAAGAATCTTTTCCAGCCCAAGGAGGGAGAATTTGAATACGATACTTTCGGTGCGGCATTTGTCAAAGGAGATTAAAGGCAGATCGATTGTAAAAGATATATCGTTTGACGTTTTAGAAGGAGAAATAGTCGGGCTGCTTGGTGCCAATGGAGCAGGCAAGACAACGATTATGAAAATGATTGTCGGATTGAGCAAAATAAGTGCAGGAGATGTCTGGATTGCGGGAAACAGCATGAAGACCCAATTCTCCAAAGCTCTTGATAACCTTGGGGCAGTAATTGAAGCTCCCGCCTTTTATCCTTATCTGAGAGGATACGAAAATTTGCGTCAATACCAGCGTCTGCATAAAAACACGTCTAAAGACTGGCTGTTGGAAGTTGCAAATCTCGTCGGAATTGACCATGCGCTGAAGCAGCGGGTAGGTACTTATTCTCTGGGGATGAAACAGCGTCTGGGCATTGCGCAGGCCTTGTTGAAGAAGCCGAAGTTACTTGTGCTGGATGAACCGTTGAACGGTCTCGATCCCGCCGGCGTGCGAGAAACGCGGAACTATTTAAGCAAGATTGCTTCAGAGTTAGGCGTATCGGCTCTGATCTCCAGTCATCAACTGTCCGAAATCGAGCAGATGGCCAGTCGTGTGATCGTCATTCAAGAGGGAAGCCTGATGATCGAACAACAAATTGGGTATGAGGCAGGTGACGGCGGACTTCAACTCACGCTGCATGTCAATGACCTTGAAAAAACAAGCAAAGTCTTAGCTGAATTTTTAGGAGAACATTATCACTCCCTCACAAACCAACAAGCAGAAGAGCTGCCCGGCGGACTGTACGCGGTTTTCCTTACACTTGAGGAGGAACAGGTTCCAAGGCTGATTCGAACCCTATGCAGCGAAGGAGTAGACGTTCATCGGGTACAACCGGTGAATTCGAGCCTGGAGGAGAAGTTCTTGCAGTGGACAACCAAACGCGGCGAGGTGAGTTGAATTGGTTCGGAATGAATGTCTGAAGATTGTAAACAAAAAAATCTTTATCCTGTCGTTGATTGGACTTGTGGGAGCAGCGATCCTATTATCCAGTACATATTCTCAGGATCTTATGTCTGAAGTCAATATGCCTCAAATAATGGATGGAGTAGTTGGAGCGTTAGGCATGCTGGTGGTTGTCCCTTGGGCAATTCTCGTATCTCCTTCCATTTGGACGGATGAATATCAATACAGTACCTTAAAACAGCTGTTTTTACATAGCTCTTCGCGTTCAAAACTGTATGCAGGAAAAGTGACTGCGATGATGCTGCAGATTGTCACAGGCGTTTGCTGTGTAGGTCTTGCAGCCTTTTTATCGCTTTTTCTTACGGGTGCGTCCAGTATGCAGTGGGAACACTCCATAATAGCCGTTTATTCGTGTGCAGCACTTATATGGCAGTGCTTTCTATATGCAGGCTTGGCCTCTTTGATTGGGATCTGGACGAGATCGGCAGCGATCGGAGTTGGCGGGGGATTAGTTTTGTATTTTATGCAGCTGCTCTTTGGCGGCGGCCTCATTTCAGCTTCATGGACTCATCTTCTATTTATTCATCACGATGATTTAAGTCTTTACTGGCGTGATCCGCAGTATAAAGAGCAATTGCCAGGCATAACGGGATCCCTTGTTGTCGATGCCCTTTACATGCTGCTTTTCTTTGGAATTGGGTTATGGTTATTTGTTAAAGAAAGATCGGAGTAAATAAGGTTCAATGTTTCAAGCAGAGACTATGAATTCGGCAAAGTGAAATACGTGCACGCTGGGAAAATCAGCAGAAGAGAAAAATAAAAAAAGCATTTACATGAGAACATACATTCGGTAAGATGTTAATATATGGATAGGTATAATACGATTGGAGGATGGACTATGGGACGGGTTGTATTATTTGAAATGAGCAGTCAGGACCCTGACAAGTCAGCAAAATTTTATTCATCGGTGTTTGGATGGAAAGTTGGAGAATCTAACTGGGGTTACTGCCCTGTAGAAACAGGAACAAACGATAAACCAGGAATTGACGGAGGAATAGCTCAAGGTCCTAATGATTTTCCTCATGGTACTAGGGTTCAAATTAAAGTCGAAAATATCGAAGATTCGATCAACCAAGCGAAAAGAATGGGGGGCGAAGTTGTTAGAGATAAGATGGAGTTTGATAACTATTATTTAGCGTATCTCGTAGATCCGGTTGGTATCGGGTTTGGGCTTATCCAATATAAATGATAAATTAGGTAAGAGTCTGCTTCATTGGCAGACTCTTTATTGTCCATACTAATGAAAAATACTTAAATACATATGTGAGTCGCTAACTTTAATATTCGGATTTCTTCCCACTAGACTTAAACCTATACAGAATACGCAAAAGGCAGGAAAGCATCATCATTCCAAAAGCAATACGACTCAATGCGGCTTGCGGCTGCTGCATATCAATGCTTAGTGTGTACATGAGCAAAGCAGCAGCAGTTAAAAACAAAATAACATCTAACGCTGTCCAAAATTTTTTTGAGAAAGATGATTTTCTTGTGGTGGAAAGGTTGTTCATGAGCGCTCCTCCTTTTAAATGTAAGCCTTCTCTTTCTTGAACGATTCGGTAACCAAAAAAGTTTGCACCATAGTTTAACATATACAAATTAAATGCAGCATCGAAACGTCCATAGATATAGTAGGGTTCAAATTGAAGAGGAGGCGAATATTTGGAGAGTAAGATTGAAGAGGTGTTGGAACTTTATCGTTCTGAAGGAGCAAAACGTCAATTCCCTCATGAAGATTTTGACCATTTGGAAGATGACTTTGCAGAGGAGTTCAAAAGGTATGTTCCTGGAGAAATCATACGTGCGGATTTCATTACGTTCCTGTCTTTTACTTGCGGGCTGTCTGCCGGAGGAATTATTCAGAGACTTGAAGATCCATTAGAACGATATCGAACAAGGGAATGGTTGAGCAAATCTTTTTTTGAATGGTTTCCCAAGTACCGCTTTCTCGAAAGATACGATTTAAGTGAATATGAGACGCTGCACCAAGAATGGAGCATGGTGAATGCGTTAAGAAAGAAACTGATCGAGTTGATTGATTTGAAAGACAAAAAAACTTGCGAATAAGTCTACGAGGAGGTCTACGGTGTGGAATGCAGTCAGTACGACATTTAGCTTGATAGGGGAGAACAGCCAATGAAAAAGATTACGTTAAGCGTCTTCTATGTTCTTATTTTTATAATTGGCTTGATGATTATAGGAATAGGAACCTTACCAACTGCGTTTGCTTTTCCTTATAATGTCGGACCTAATTCCGGACCCTTCAAGCTTATGGGAATTAATTCTGACGATGGCTTATGATGATTGGGCATTTCTGCTAATTGTTGGGCTAATAATGTGTCTGATCTCCGTATTCTCTCTGCTGAAGCTGCGAAGGCGTCGATCCTTATTGTAATCGCCTCGCTGTTTTCCAGCATTGCCCCAGCCTGCTTATTCCCTGTCGCTATAGCTTCAGTTGGAAAAACCTATTTCCTATTCCTGTCGAACGAACGGATAATAGGAACAAGTTCAAGCAGAGAGGATGAGCGGCAATGGGAAAAGTGGGCGTGGGACAAAAGTGGGATGCCAAGCATTACGACGAACAGATCGGCTATGTATCCAAGCATGGAATGGGACTGGTGGAGCTGCTGCAGCCGCAGGCAGGCGAACGAATCATTGATCTGGGCTGCGGTACAGGCGATTTGTCCGAACAAATTCGGCAGGTTGGCGCTTATTGCGCAGGGATGGACTATTCGCCGGAGATGATCGAGGCTGCCCGGGAAAAGTATCCGCATGGTTACTTCCGGGTGGCAAATGCAGAGGAATTCCGCTTGGATCCGGGCGAGCAGCTGTATGATGCCGTATTCTCCAACGCGGCGCTGCACTGGATGAAGCGGCCCGAGGCCGTGATCGAGTCCATCGAAAAAGCGCTGCGGCCCGGCGGCCGTTTCGTCGCAGAGTTTGGCGGCAGCGGCAATGTTGGCGCGATCGTACAGGCGCTGACGAACGAGCTGGACCGACTCGGAACCGATTGGGAAGCGCGTTTCCCGTGGTATTTTCCGTCGGTGGGACAATACACGCCCCTGTTGGAAAAACACGGCTTCGAAGTGCGCTACGCCGAGCTGTACGATCGTCCAACCCCGCTGGGAAGCGGAGGAGACGGCTTGAACAATTGGCTCCAGGCTTTTGCCGGATCGCTGCTGGCAGGCATCGACCCGCAGCAGCAGGCAGAGATTGTGGCTAACTGTGCAAGTGCGCTGGAACCAAGTCTGTATCAAAACGGAGAATGGATTGCGGATTACCGGAGACTCCGAATTGTGGCAGTGAAGAAATAAGCAGATTGCCTATGGGACAATGGAAGCCCGAGTGCCTGTAGGAAGTAGGAAAGGCTGCTTCGAAAAAACATAATCAATTAAAAAGCCCGCACTTTTGTGCAGGCTTTTTTACTACCTCAAAGCGATCGGCAGTTGTATAATCATGGAAGAATAAGGCCTCTCCTATAGTTCTTGCATAAATCAGCTTACTGATGATCAGAGTCCAAAACATGCCAATGCTTCGCGTATTTTATCAAAGTTTGAAATAGGAGGAAAATAAATCAGTTTGGACAAAGTAATCTACAGGAAATTGACTAGACAGGAGCTGAAAAGGTTATGAATAACAAAATCCATTACAAAAAAGATTACAAGTCATTCTATCAGCCCAAGGCAGTCCCGGAAGTTCTACATATTCCTGCTATGCCGTTTCTGACGATAGAAGGCAGCGGAGATCCCAATGAGGAACCGTTTGCTCAAGATACGGCGGCTTTGTACAGCTTGAGCTACGCGGTAAAAATGTCTTACAAAAGCGACAACGTGCCGACCGGGTACTACGAATATACGGTGTTTCCGCTTGAGGGAATTTGGGACCTGGTCGATCGTACCAAAACGGCAGTGGATAAAAGCAACCTGAAGTATAAAATCATGATCCGCCAGCCGGACTTTTTGACCCAAGAAGGATTTATACATTTTCTCGAACAAACCCGGAGAAAAAAGCCCAACCCGGCGCTGGATCGCGTCTGTTTTGAAGAGATTGAAGACGGAACCAGCTGTCAGATGCTTCATGCAGGCAGTTTTGAACATGAACCGGCCAGTTTTGCCCAAATGGAGGCTTTCTGCGCAGATAACGGCTGGACGCGTACAAGCAAGCTTCATCGGGAGATTTATTTGTCGGATCCGAGAAAAACAATACCGGAGAAAAGAAAGACTGTGCTGCGGTTTAAAGTAGAAGAAAATAAATAAAAACGATGAGTAAAAACAATTATTCATACTCTCAAGAACAGGTGGTCAGCAGAAGCTCAACTTAAAAAGAAAAGCTGGTCCGCAAAGCAATTTCGCTTTGACGGCCGGCTTTTCTTATCTCTATTTACAGGTAGTGAAATTTGCTTTCAGGCAGTAAAGTGTGTTCATTAAAATGAAGCTTTATGCTTTGTTTTTATCTTTACCTTCATTTTCGTCTTTCTCTTCGCCTGATTCGGCCTGTTCTTCCATAAACCACAGCGGATCGTCGCAGTCTTCTTCGCCGTTGTAGTTGATCAGAATCTCTTCTCCGGCTTTGATGTCGGTATACGCATAGAAATCGAACGTATGCTTCTCGAAGCTGATTTCGTACGTCGCGTTCGGCGTGTACGAATGGTTGAGCAGGCTGCCATAACCAAGTAGAATAGCCGTGTGATTGGCACCGTATTCGAATACATAATCAGCCAGAATTGTTTTCTCAATATGTTCGTGATCGTCGTTGTCGTAAGCCACGACAGGGGCTTCGTGAATCAGCTCGCCTTTGGCAATATCGCGCGTCGCGAAAACGCCGCGTGTAAATTCGCCTCCGCTGAGTTGGGAATGTCTGATCTCAATCATGGGGTCACCTTCGCAATTCCTGGAATGGATAAATCCGCCCGTTTGGGCATATCGATAATTGTAGCCCAACCAGTGCAGAACGGCAAGGAATCAAGAAATCGAATAAACAATGAATTTACTAAAAATAAAAATCATAAAAATAGGACTTATATGAATTTAGCGTGTGAAGGAGAGACAGTAATGATCATATGGATTAATGGTGCATTTGGTTCCGGCAAGACGACAACGGCCGAAAAACTTCATCAACGTATTCCAGGTTCTTTTTTCTATGATCCGGAGCAGGCGGGTTATTTCATACGGGACAATATTCCTGCAAGCCTGCACAAAAGTGATTTTCAGGATCATGCACTGTGGCGGAAAATTAATCTTTCTATGCTGAGTACCTTTGCCCGCGAGTACAAGGGAACCATTATCGTGCCTATGACGCTCGTAAGTCCCCAGTATTTTGACGAACTGATTGGGGGACTACGTGCGCAGGGGATCGAAGTCCGGCATTTTGCACTGCTCGCCCGCAAGGAAACGCTGCTTCAGCGTCTGCTGGGCCGAGGCGAAGATCCTGATGCGTGGTGTATAGCCCAGATTGATCGCTGTTTATCTGCGCTGTCGCAGGAGGAATTCAGCATTCCTATTTTTACCGATGAGCTAACGCCTGGGGAAGTGGCCAACACAATTGCAGCTGCATGCGGCATAGAATTAACGGAAGTTGGATAAAAAGCATAGGACGAATAGTGCTCTTCCCGGGGACTAATCGTTCAAATTATGAGAGTAAACGTTCACTGTCTGGGAATGAACAATCAGATTCTTTCACCAACTAGTAATCAACTGCTCGAATAAGAATAGGAAGGCTGGCGATAATAGATTGTGTTGATGAATATTCCTACTCGTATGCAAAAATATATCGATGACATGGCTGCTGGTGGAAAAACAACGTTTGCTCAGGGTTTGTCTGCTCGTCATGTAACGCAAGAGCAAGCTGGTGCGTTTATATAGGATGAACAAAGAAACAGAGAGGAGCATTAGTCATGCGAAAAGGCTTCTTTTTCTTATTGGTCTTCCTATTCCTACTCGGCGGCTGCTCCAAAGCAGAGTCGGTAGAATCGGTGAAGCTGGAGTGCTTGAATCGGAATAATGACTTCGCTTGTACAGATTTTGAATCGCAAGATTAAGAAGTTACAAGTGCATTCGAAAAAGCGATTAAACATGCCAAAAAATTCCCGGGTATATTGGATTATTCCGCGGAATATGAAATGACTCTGATCTCTTCAGAAAATGAGCAGGGTTATGCTTTGTCGCTTGGGTCAGATCCAAAAATGAATGGTCTTTTAGTCAAGGACTCCAATTCGTATCAAGGCTATTCAATTCCGTTGAAAGATGCGGAAAAGCTGAGAGATATTTTGGGGAAATAAAGGAAAGCGATAAGGAGCATACAGACGATGCATCAATCTTCAACCATTCAACTCAGACCCATAACCATAGATGATTTCGATACTATTCTATGCTGGAGCCGCGATGATTCATTTTGCCTGGCTAATGGATGGGAAACAAACCGAGACGAAGAAGAACTTCGGAGATGGTGGTCCTACTGCGTGCATATGAAAAAAGAAACTTTTACAAGAATCGGTATACAATGGGAAAGTAGGCTGATTGGTTATGGTGACTTGGCCGGGATCGGAAATGGCTGTGCCGAATTGGGGATCGCGATTGGTGAAAGTAATTTATGGGGAAAAGGAATTGGGCACCAAGCTGCACTAAGCATAGTCGAATATGGAAGAGAGACGTACGCGCTTACTACTTTTACAGCGGAAACCCATGAGTCGAATAAGCGGTCGCGGCGAATGTTGGAGAAAATCGGATTTGAAGAAATAAGCCGGAACGGATTTGAAGAATATGCCGGGAAAATCGAACAGCTGATCCAATATCGGCTGTAAGGAAACTAATCTGCATGAATAAGGAGTTCTGAATGTTATGTACGCATCACGATTAATCTACAGGGAATCCCAGAAAAAACTGGCTGAAATGACAGACGGATTGGAATCGGAAGTTTCGGAGAAACTGTCCTTCCTTTTCGGAGAAGTCATTAAAAATCACGAAGCCTTCTTGAAGAGAGAAATTCTGAACCTGAAAAATGCCAAAAAGCAAGTGACCGAAGATTGCGAAAAACTATCTAAAAAAGAAAACACTAAAAAAGAAATCAAAAGCCTCAAAAAATATCGATCCAAAACAGACCGGAAAATAAAACGGTTGGAAAACTTTTTGGGAACGACAGATTTTAAAAAAAAGTTAGAGAAAAAAAGCGAAAAAATTATGCTGCATTCCAAATGTGTATATGTCATCGCCAAAGAAATCAACAGCCGAATTGAAGAACAAACGGACGAGAAAATGATCGAATACGCCACCATGATGCACGATGCAATTAAGTTAATCGATTCTTCGTACAAACATTCGATCAAGTCAAGCCGGCTGCTTAAAGATTTGACCGGAGAACGTTTCTTTGAAGAGGCCTTAACAGAGATTGAACTACACAAGATTGCGAGAGCCATTACGCTGCATAATAAAAGAGAAAAAATCTATAAAGGTACCCGGTATACCGAGGAAGAACGGCTGGCCTGCATTTTGCATGATGCGGATAAGATATCGAAAATATTCAAAAAAAGCTCGTGGAAGAAAAAAGGGAAGTACCTTAAAGTAAAAAAATACGAGAAAGTGCAGAAAAAGATTCGCAAAACGCTGCTTTTTATCGAATCCGAGAAGCTGCTCGAAGAGTATCGGAGACAGATCATATCGAGAGAGCGCGATTCGTTAAGACTCTACAAATTTATTACGCTCAAAAAAGACTTCCAACCAGCCAACCAACCGCAGGTCGTCAAAGCATCTGCTCGAATACAGGCGTGAGAGAACTGCTCTGCGATGAATGTCTGCCGAAGCTTCACCGCTGGACTTTGATTAAAAAGACATGTCATGATCGAGCTGCTGAAAAATGGGGTTTTGGAGCATATGGAGCTGCCGGTGATCCATCTGGACAGTCATTACTGGCAGGCCGGCTGGACGCCGACTCCTAACGATGAGTGGGATAAGTTTCTTAAGGAAACGGTAAGCGGAGAGGAATGGATCGTGGACGGCAATTATACCCGAACACTGGATATCCGGCTGCAAGCGTCGGACACGATTGTTTTTCTGGATATGCGGAGGCTGCTGTGCATGTACCGGATTATCAAGAGACGGCTGATGTACCATGGCAAATCTCGTCCCGACCTGAATGAAGCCTGCGAAGAGAAGCTGGACGCCGAATTTTTTGTCTGGGTCTGGAACTATAGAAAAAAAGTCCGTCCTAAAGTGTTGGAAGCGATCCGTCAGCACGGGGAGGGCAAGCAGACGGTCATTTTGACATCCAGGAAAGAAGTTGAGGTTTTTTTTGAACAGTATTTAAGAATGATAGGAAGTTAGGAAGAGAAGTCCTATCCTGTCTGTACATATCTTTCAGATTACTTTTGGTTTTAAGCCCTCTGCCTTCGGCAGAGGCTTTTTGCATAGGGAGCCAAACCTTCTCATCTCCACACAAAAAGGTTGCCAGACTGTATAAACTCATCTATTATAGATATATTATATCTATAATAGATTTGATCAAACCGTGAAAGGTCAAGGTGAATTGACATGAAAGCATTTTTCAATCCAACAGTATGGGAGCAGGAATGGAAAGAGTATCGTGACGGCGCAGCAGCTCGGATGCGGAGATCGGGAATCGATCCGGCGACCGCCTTTAACGCCAAAGCCCAGAAGTTCAACGAGCAGTCGTTTAATGAAGAAGGAAGAAAACGCAGCACAAGAATTGTGAATTGGCTTGAAAGCCGCGGCGTAAACTTCAAAGGAGCGTCGGTGCTGGATGTCGGTGCGGCTTCGGGCGTGTTCACAGTGCCTTTTGCCGAACGGGGAGCCAACGTCACCGCATTCGAATCTTCGCCGCCTCAGGTCGAACTGTTGAAGCGGAACACTGCCCGTTTTACGGAAAATAAAGTGGAGATCGTTTCGGGACAGTTTGAAGAAATCAATATTCGGCAAAAAGGCTGGGATCGGGCATTTGACCTGGTCTTCGTCTCCATGTGCCCGGTCGTTCATGATTGGGACAGTGTAGAACACATTTTAAGCTGCGCCCGCAAGTTCGCTTATATCAGTATGCCGGTCAGCTCGTCGGAGAACAGCTTGGTTAATGAAGTAACACCGCTGATTACGGGCAGGCCATTTGAGGCAAAAGTGACGGAAATGGGTTATCTGCTGCATCTGCTCTGCCTCAAAGGCTGCGCTTACGAGACGCTGGTCACACGCGAGCTGAAAACGACCGAGCACACGCATAAGGAAGCTCTAGAGGAGGCCATGATGTGGCTGCGCCATCATGATCTGCCTGCGGATGAGCGGAGCCGGAGCATCGTCGAAGAACATCTGAAGCGAAATTATCCGGAAGACAAGGTTCAGGTCCATCAAGGAGGGCGCTTTGGTAAAGTATTGATTCGGCTGGAGGATCAGAGCATGTACGTGGGCGAATAAATACGCAGTAAAATCGTACAGCAGCCAGAAAGGTGCTGAGCGACTCGGCAATTAATAAGGATGGGAATAAAGAGGCTCAATAAAAACGGTACATTCACCCTTTTGGGATAATGTACCGTTTTTCCGTTTACTTGGTGACAAGCTGGTAATGGAGTACACTGAAGAGGACTAAAGATGCTTTCGCTTTCTGCCTGCTTATCCCGATCATACAGCAGCGGAATAGAACGAGGCGGCAAGCTGGATGCTAAATACTGAATACGAAAGGAGCATTACAATGACCAACGAGCAGCCCAATGATTGGCCGGTCTGGGCGACGGAATCGGTAGAGATCAAGTCTGCCGATCCAGCGTGGGTGGAAAAAGGAAAAGCGGAAGCTGCACGTCTGCGCGAACTTCTGGCTTCTTACGGCGTGAGCGAAGTTGAGCATATCGGAAGCACCTCCATTCCCGGTCTGCCGGCCAAACCAATTCTCGATCTGATGGCGCAAATTCCGTCTTATGCACAACTGGAGGTCGTCATTCAACATTTAAGTGAGGAGGATTGGCATTACGTCCCAGCCGAGTTGGACGGACACGAATGGCGCCGTTTTTTCGTCAAAGTGGAGAATGATCGGCGCAAATGCCATCTTCATCTGATCCAGGAGCATGAAGAACGCTGGCACGTCCAACTTCGTTTTCGAGACGTCTTGCGGCAGCGGCCGGATCTTGTTGGAGAGTACGCGCAGCTGAAAATGGAATTGGCAGAACGCTACCGGGACGACCGGGAAGCTTATACACAGGCGAAAAGCGTGTTTATCGGACGCGTACTGGCAGATGGGGAAGTCATGTGAGAAAGGGAGTAGACGATGCAGAACATTAACTTTCCGCTGTTACCTTCTTCCGAACAAGTTGAAGCGATCGAAAAGTCCGAGATCGACTATATGACCGACCGAATGCTGGCGATTCAGGGCAGACCCGGCAATCCCGAAGGCGTGGAGATCCGGAACTTCGGCAGCGCCGCCGCCTTTACGAGCAGGACGATGCCCTGGCCTTCTTTTAATACAGTCAAAGGTCTGACAGACGCACATATGGATGATCTGGAATCCATTCTGGAATTCTACCAAAGCCGAGGCCGTAAAGCCCAATTGGAAATCGTGCCTTCGCGAGTAGGAACAGACTTCCTAAAACGAATGGTCGAACTGGGATTGTACGAATCAGGCTTCCATTGTTCGTTAATTACCGCACCGTCGGAATTTCTTCAAAGTGTTGGCAGGAGAACGGAGACCGATAAGAACAACATTGTTGTCCGAGAAATCGGTCCGGATGAATTCGAACTGTACGCGATGCTGCACTGTCGGGGCACAGGACTGCCGGATAACGGCATTCCCCACGTCAAACGCAACAATGAAGTGCTGTATAGTCGGAAAGGCTGGACGTTTTATATAGCCGAGTTGGACGGAACCCCTGCCGCAGCGGCTGTACTGTTCGAACGCGAGCGCACGGCTTCTCTGACATTTGCCGCGACGCTGCCGGAATTTCGGGGATATGGCCTGCATAGCAAACTGCTGGAGCATCGAATATCGGAAGCGTTTACCCGGAACTGCGAATGGGTGGTGGGACAATGCGCGTTTCTGTCGCAGAGCCACCGCAATATGGAACGCGCCGGCATGAAGTTGGGATACATACGCACAGCCTGGACTCAGCTTTAAGCTAAGGGTAGCAAGAGGATATTAAATAAAACAGGAGGCGAACAGCAGTGGATTTTGTTTATCGGGAAGATCGGGAGATTTCTCCGGAAGAAGTATCCGCCGTATTTCAGAAGTCGGGCATTAAGCGTCCGTACGAGGATTTGCAGCGGATCGGGCGCATGATCGCGGCAGCGGATATCGTCATTACAGCTTGGGATAACGGGAAGATGATCGGAATTGCACGGGCTCTGACGGATTATGCTTACTGCTGCTACTTGTCCGATCTGGCAGTGGATTTGGCTTACCAGGGAAGCGGAATCGGCCGCCGTCTGATTGAAGAAGTTCGGACGAGGATTGGAGAGGAATGCTCGCTGGTCCTGCTGTCCGCTCCCGGTGCAGTAGACTATTATCCTAAAGTGGGATTCGAACGTACGGATAAAGCTTTTATTATTGCGAGGCAGAAGTAGGTTGTTTCTGCCAGACGGGGAGGGGATGGCTGCCTGTGAGCGATCATCGGTGGTAGGAATAGGAGTAGGACTTTTCGCCGATTACGGAGCCGCGCAGGTCCTGTACGCCCGGCGCGGCTATATTCCTGACGGAAAAGGCGTTTATACTGGAGACCGTTATGCGCACTACGGCGACACCGTTACGATAGACGACAATTTGGTCTTGTATTTGACTAAAAAGCTGGATGCTCATAATGAGGAAGAAGGGTAAAGACTAAACGGTGCAGGATAGAAGTATGAATCGTTAAGGGAGGTAGAGCCATGCTGCGACAAATCCTATTTGCGGCAGGAATCGGATGCACGGTGCTGATGAGCGGCTGTACCGGACAAGATACGGCCAGTACCCAAATGAGCGTATCCAGTATGCCGACCGCTTCTGAAGTTCTTCTGATAAATCCGAAAGCTAATCTTTTTCAATACGAAAGCACTGTATACGAAGCCGGTGTACCGTGGGTAGACAAACTTGAACTAACTCGCGGCGAACGTTTGACCAAAGTGCTTCGTCAGAACAAAAACGGCGATTCGTTCAGAGACGGCGACGCTACCAAGTTGAAGAAAGGCACAGCGATTTATCGTGCCAAAGAACATGTAGACGTGCTAATCGCAGACACATCTGACGAAGAGATTCGGTTTTTACTGCTTGCGGAAGGCTAATCCTTATGTCATTTGCACCTTCCTTCAACTCCCGGTAAAGTAGGAGGGAGAAGATTGGGACTGAAATCGTCCGTCGATCCAAGAAGGCGCGAAGGACCGAAATCAGCCTCCGATTCGACTCGGCAGCACGTTGTTCGTTTGCTTTAAGAAGCGTCCTAAAAACGTCTAAAAAACCACACGACCGAAAGGTGGAAATCGAATGAGTACAGCTGTTTCCAATCACGTAAGAGGGCTTTTTATTCCGGTTAGCGACATCGAGCGGGCAAGAGATTGGTACTGCAGGCTGCTGGGACTGCCGACAGATGGTGAGATTCTGTTCGGACACATCTACGTGCTGCCGATGGAAAATGGGATCAATCTTGTGCTGGACAGCAAAATTTATGCGCCGGAGCATATTCATAAGGTCCCTGCCGTGCAGTTGGCTTCCAGCAATATTCAGGAGTCCGTGGAGACTGTACGTTCGTTGGGCGTCGAGCCGGTTACCGAAGTGGAAAACGGTCACTGGTTCAATATCAAAGATCCGGATGGAAATGTGCTGATGATCTGTCAGTAATCCAGCATGAATCGGTATCCGAACAGAGGAGTAATAGAATGAAAGATTATATTGTGTCTTACAGCCGGAATGAACGGTATGCGGAAATCGAATATGAATCCTCACCGGAATTCGATTATTATTTTCGAGGCAAAATACTTGGGGATACTTTTCCTCCAAGGCTTCGTTGGCTGCTGCAGGAGCATGGCGAACTGGTTCGCGAAGTGGTATTGACCCTGTTGGACGACGTAGAAGAAGAGATTTCGAAGTACGACTTAAGACTGGAAATATCCGGCGAACGAATCTTCGACTTGGAGCTAAAAGGGGGAGAGCTTACCTTTTTCACCCGATACGGAGTCAGTGGCGGCTATCTGGAACAGTATCCGTGGGGAGAAGCGGGAGGCAGCGCCTAGAAGTAAACCGAAAATCAGAGCGTACATACAAAAAGGTGAGCAGCAAGATATGGATTGAATAAAAGGGATCGAAGCAGATAGAACGGAATAATAGGACTAATAGCTTGTCTCACTTAAATAGCAGGCCGATCTTTTCGGAGGAGGAGCACATCATGTCTAAGGAATGGGCAGTTCCTATTCATCTGAGACTTGCGAGCGAGGAAGATGCGCCGTTGATCCATGAGATGCAGGTCCGGGCTTTTACGCCTCTAATGGAAACATACCAGGATCATGAGACCAGTCCTGCCAGTCAATCGATCGAGCGGGTATTGGACAGAATCTTGCAGAGAGAAACGGACTACTATGTGATCAAAAGTGTAGGCCGCGCTGTCGGTGCAATTCGGGTGGTCGCTGTTGACAGTAGGAACGGGAGCTATCGAATCAGTCCTATCTTTGTGCTGCCGGAGCATCAAGGGAAAGGGATTGCCCGACAGGCTTTTGCCTGGGTCGAACAGAAGTATTACCATGCCGAACGATGGGAACTGGAGGCAATATTGGAGGAGGATCGCAGCTGCCGACTTTATGAGCAGCTCGGTTATCGTCAGACAGGCGAGCGGAAAATCTTGAATGAACGTATGACGCTCGTTTTTTATGAGAAGAAAGTGTCGGTTGTTGAATGATATTCCGCAGCTGCTTGGCTGTATCGATAAGACCAAAAATTGCAGACTATATGCTGTAGGACCAGAAAAGGGGCGCTATCCATGGCGATGACCAAAAACGAATTCGAGAACTTTCTGAAAAAAGCCTACGAAGAGCTGAATGCCAAGCAGGATCGCTTTATTGAGACGTACGAGGTAAGCCGCTACAGCGAATATTGGATCGATGTTGAAAAGAGTATGCTGGACTTTATCGAAGAAGGGGAAGGGGAAGGGAAATCGGATAAGATCTCGTTTGAGGTCATCTGTATCGGGACTTGGTCGCCCGCCAACGAAAGCTGGATGTGGGCTTGGGCGCACGAAATTTTCTCCGAAGAGGTTAGGCAGCAGGCAGCTCGTCTAAAAGAACTGCATGATATAACGGGCAGTCCGGTGTTTGTGGAGAATGTGTTCGACTGCAACGAGGGTGGAGCCATGGAGCTGACAGCCATGTCCGTTCAGCATTTGAATGCGATTGGCATGTACCGGATTCCGGGGGATCAGGCGCATCTGTATGTGGCTGTGATGAAGAGGAACGAAGACTGATGCAGCCGATCACGGAGGATCAGATCCGCCATCTCGCCGCCAAAACGCTTGGTTCCGAACCTGAAGAGCTGCAGCAGATGACCTTCGGTCATCGCAACACGGTATACCGCGCAGTTTCCCCGGAACGTTCGATCATTCTGCGCACCAATACGGATCGGACCGTGATGCGCCATACGGCGGATAATATGGCGGATCTGCGTGAACTGGGCGTTCCGGTTCCTCGTATTCTCGCTTATGACGTCGAAGCTGCAAATCGCCCGTTTGCCTATATGATTCTGGAAGAGATTCCGGGACGCGATCTGCGGGACGAATTAGAAGATATGACGGAACAGCAGATGACGGCTGTGGCGGAGAGCATTGTTTCTTTCCAGCGGATGGTACGTCGGCTGCCTCGGGTTGAAGGCTGCGGCTGGACGCCTATTGGGGAAAAGGCTCCGTTCACTTCCTGGCAGGAACTGATTCGCAGCGAGCGCTCGAAAAACTTCCGCGAAAGCAGCGAGATCGTTGGCAGCGCCATGCTGAAGCAGTTGGACCGGAAGCTTGAGCAGCTGCATACGTATTTTGCCGAAATCGACCCTGTCTGCTTCCTCGACGATCTGACGATCAAAAACGTGATTGTGGAACATGGCGAGCTGCGCGGCGTGATCGATTTCGATGTGGTCTGTTATGGCGATCCCCTATACTTTATCGCGCTGACACAAACGGCGATCTTGTGCGATGTCGGCGAACACCGGTTGTTTTATGCCAAAGAGCTATGCCGGGCGATGGGACTGGATGATGAGCAGCGGCGGATTGTCGATATCTACTCCGCGCTGTTAGCCGGATCGTTTCTCGCTTACTCCAGACAGAACGGCGACGCGGAAGCGGAACAGAGACTTTTGAAAAATATGGAAAAATGGCTGACCGAACAGAGTTGACCGAGTCTTACTTAGGGACTGGAACTTAGGGACCGGAACTTAGACTAGACAGACTATAACCAGACCAGACCGAGCTTCTTTGGGTATTTCCCGAGAGGCTTTTTTTCTTTCTTTCGATTGATCTAACCTTTATCCCGGCTCTGCGTTTATTTATTGAAGAAGCAGATTTTTAAGGGCAGCGATGGGAAAAGATATCAAAATACGGTAAAGTCTTGGTCTCGGTGGACTGCATATTGGGTCTCGATGAGTACGAAATAAAAGAATGTACCTGTACCTTTTATTTTAAGCAGGATGAACAAAATCAATGGCGAATTGTTTTTATTGATTACGTTTTGTGTGGGGTAGGCGCCGTGACTTCGAAAAAGGTATTCATAAGGAGGAGAATCATGCTCGCTTATCATCGATTGAGGGAAGCGATCCTGCAGGTGGAGCAGCGTCCGGAAGGCTTGGCCGGAGCTGTGATTACGCCGGAGAAGTTGGCCGAAATTTGCTCTTCAGAGCGCTTTGCCGGACTGCTGGGAGAGATCCGCCGTGAAGCTGAAGCCGGTCTGGATGACCCTCTGCCGGAGCTGGATTTTGCTCTTTTCCAGACCTTCCACGAGCAGGGCACCCGTCTGGAATACGAACGCCCGTACTTCAATAGGCGTGCCCGCTTATTGGCGCTGACGCTGGCTCTTCTGATCGACGAAGATGAGAAGTACATTGTCCCGCTGGAGAGAACAGTCTGGGACATCTGCGCCGAATTCAGTTGGGCGATCCCGGCACACCTGCCGTATGCAGATGCTCATGCCGACACCGAAGAGATGCTGCCGCCCGATCGAATCGTCGATCTGTTTGCTGCCGAAACGGCACATGCACTGGCCGAAATGCTGCTGCTGGTAGGAGATCGTCTCCATCCGTGGATCTCGCAGCGGATATACAGCGAAGTTGAACGCCGGATTTTCGAACCGGTTTTCCGCAGCGAACGCCCATTTTTTTGGTTCTCTGCGGATCACAACTGGTCTGCTGTCTGCGCCGGTGCGGTCGGCATGGCGGCTCTGCTGTTGGTCGAAGATCGGGAACGCCTATCCTGGATGCAGGCCAGAATTGTAGATGCGATGGAGAGCTTCCTGTCGGGCTATGGCGACGACGGCTGCTGCATGGAAGGGGCCGGATACTGGACGTACGGCTTTGGTTATTACGTGTATTGGGCTGAAATGCTGCATGCTTACACCGGCGGAGAGCTCGACCTGCTGCAGAATGCCAAAGTTCGGCGTATTGCCGATTATGCCGGTGTCGTTTCCCTAACAGAACCCGCCTGCATCAACTTTTCGGACTGCTCGCCGACGAATTTGCTGCATTCCGGCTTGTTAAGCAGACTACGTAATCGAATCGGCGCTTCCGCGCCTTCTGTGCCGTTCCCGCCGTCTTTTCACGATGATAAGTGTTACCGCTGGCCGCATCAGGTGCGGAACCTGCTGTGGACCGATGAAACTTCTGCGGAAGGAGAAAATCCCGCCGGTACCGTTCGTTTTCCGGATGCAGGATGGGTGATCGACAAATGCCATACTTCAGCGGGCTTGTTTGCTTTCTCAGCCAAGGGAGGCAGTAACGACGAGCCGCACAATCATAATGACTTGGGGCACTTTATTCTCCATGCCGCAGGAGAGACGCTGCTGTCCGATCTTGGGCCGGGTGTGTATACGCAGGACTATTTCGGTCCCAATCGTTATCAGCACCTTCATACCTCTTCGCTCGGTCATTCGGTGCCGGTCATTAACGGCCATGCCCAAGAAGGCGGACCTCAATATCGAGCCGTGATTCTGCGCAGCGAAAACGATGGGGATCAAGTGTATTTCGATTTGGATCTTACACAAGCTTATGGAGAAACGGCGGGACTGGATTCTTTTAAACGACACTTTATTTGGACCTGTCATGAGGAAGAAGCTTCGGCTTCATTGGAAGTGAAAGACGTATTCGAATTCCGGGATGGTGATGAACAGGGCATGCCCAACCGTATCACCGAGCATCTGATCAGCCTGCATCGTCCCGACACAACAGACGGAACGGTAATCTGGCGGGGAGAAAAAGGCAGAGTGGAGCTGCTGTTCGATTCATCCGTATTTGAAGTGGAAATCGAGGAATTGGACAGTCATGCTCATCTGGGCGAAGATTTGAAAGTGTACCGAACGGCGTTGGTCGCAGTGGAGCTGCCGCAGACATTTGTCGGAGAATGGACGCTGCGCTGTTCGGCAGGGCAGGAAGGATAACGATACAAACGGAGGCACTTACTATGGAACATGTATATCTCGGCAGAAGCGGGCTTGAAGTGTCCCGACTCTGCCTCGGCACGATGACTTACGGAGATTGGGATATGGATGAGCGCAGCTCACTGGATATTCTGGCACGTATTTTGGACGCGGGAATCACGTTTCTCGATACGGCGGATACTTACGGCAAAGGCACCAGCGAGGAGATCATCGGCAAAGCGGTCAAGGGAAAACGGGATGATGTCATTCTGGCGACCAAGTTCAAAGTCCGTACAGCCGAAGGACCAAATGGAGAAGGCGCGAGCCGGCACCGGATTATGCGTCAGGTCGAAGCAAGCCTCAAGCGTCTGGGCACGGATTATATCGATCTGTACCAGGTACACCGTCCCGACCCGAATACACCGATCGACGAGACGCTGCGGGCGCTCGACGACTTAGTGCGGCAGGGTAAGGTTCGCTACATCGGCTGTTCCAACTTCGAAGCATGGCGCATGATCGAATCGCTCTGGACGAGTGAGAAGATGAACCTGGAACGTTTTGTCACGAATCAGTTGAACTATAGTCTGCTTGAACGCTACAGCGAACAGGAAATTCTTCCGGCGGCCGAGCGTCACGGAATTGCGACGCTGGCCTATTCGCCGCTTGCGGGAGGCTGGCTGTCCGGCAAGTACCGAGAGGGACAGCCGCTGCCGCAGAATTCCCGTGGAGAAGCGCTGAATCTGGATCATCCGGCAAACAAGGCCAAGCTGAATACCGTCGAACGTCTGGCACAGCTGGCCGAAGCCAAAGGCGTTACTCTGAGTCAATTTTCGTTGGCTTGGCTGATGCGCCGGACAGACGTCATTCCGATCGTTGGCATCCGCAATGAACGTCAGCTTGAAGATAATTTGCAGGCCCTCGAAGTCAGGTTGACGGAGGACGAACTTCGTGCGGTCGACGAGATTGTAGCGAGTCCGTACCGCGATTATTCGAAAGACGGCAGCTTTACACTGACCAAAATTTCGCTGTAGGCATTTTTGAGACTAAGGGTGCTGAGATGGTATAATGACGAAGAAACGTTTTGATTCGATCAAAACGTAGTTTTAATCCCATTAACATAGAGAGAGGGATCATCATGGCTAACGGACAACCGGAAGAACAGAAAATGGGCTTTCAGCAGGACGGACGACTGCAGCAGCTGCGCGAGAACGGCATCGACTGCACGGTCATTACGGTAAACGGAGCGAGAATCCAGGGCAAAGTCGAAGCGTTTGATCGTTTTGTCATTATCGTTCGTACACCTGCGAATAAGCAGAGTCTCATTTACAAACACGCGGTTTCGACAATCGTCGAAGGAGCGGGCAAATAACGAAGCAGAACATAAACGGCCTCCGGGCGGCGAGAAATCGCCGATTCGAAAGGCCGTTTTTCATGCGGATATCATTTGGATGATGGATGGACGTTTGCTTCAAACACAAGAAAATCCGCAGAGCGGAAGCGCAAGTCGGCGATTCGGGTAATGATGCTTCAAGGAACAAGCCAATCTATTGCATACCGATTGCATACAGAGAGCGGGGAACTTCACAATGAATCAAGCATCCGATCATACATTCGACCTGATTGTCCTAGGTACGGGAAGCGCCGGGCAGAGCGTCGCAACTTCATGCCGGGAGAAAGGCTGGAGCGTCGCCATTATCGATCCGCGTCCATTTGGAGGAACCTGCTCACAGCACGGCTGCGATCCGAAGCGTGTGCTGGCCGGGGCGGCCGAAATTATCGCGCGTAGTCGCAGCTTGAAAGGCAGGGGGATCGAGAGCGAGAATGCGATAAACTGGTCAGAGCTGATGGCTTTCAAGAAGACATTTGTCGAAGGAATTCCGGAATCGACCGAAGAAAAGTTTGAGCAAGCCGGCATTCACTATTTTTACGGTACGGCTTCTTTTGCAGATAAAAACAGCATTCGGGTTGGCGAGAATACACTGACCGGGGGCAAAATTCTGATCGCAACCGGAGCGCAGCCCGCCAAGCTGTCGATCCAAGGCGAAGAACTGCTGGGCAACAGCGAAGGTTTTCTTGATCTTGAGGAACTGCCGAAAACGATTGCTTTTATCGGAGGGGGTTACATTTCTTTCGAATTCGCGCATATTGCAGCCGAAGCCGGAGCCAATGTGCATATTATCCACCACAATGATAAGCCGCTCCATAATTTTGATCCTGATCTGGTGAAAGCGCTGGTCGCACAAATGGAGCATCTCGGTATCACTTTTCATTTTAATGCGACAACGGAAAAGATCCTGCGCAGCGGAGAAGGTTACGTGCTGGAAGGGAAGAAGAACGGCGAACCATTCCGATTAGAATGCGGGCTGGCTGTACACGGCGCCGGCCGGGTTCCGAACGTGGACGATCTGGATCTGGAGAAGGGTGGAGTGGCGGCCGACAAAAAAGGCGTTACCGTCGATGAGTATCTGCGCAGCGTAAGCAATCCCGACGTCTATGCGGCAGGCGATGTCTCCGGTTCACCGGGGCTGCCGCTGACTCCGATCGCTGGACTAGAGGCGCGGGCTGTAACGGCAAATCTGCTTGAAGAAAACAGCGTGCGGCCCAACTATACGGCGACTCCTTCGATCGTGTTCACTTATCCGATGCTCGCTTCCGTCGGCATGACAGAGGAGCAGGCGAGAGAAAGCGGGAAAGAGATCAAAGTCAATACGGTGGATATGTCCGGTTGGTACACGTACAAACGTATCGGCGACAGTCCAAGCATGGCGAAGATCATTCTGGACAAGTCGGACGGCAGCATTCTCGGCGCTCATGTGCTGAATGGGGAAGCGGATCATCTGATCAACTATTTTACGATTGCGATGCGGCACGGACTGACAGCGGAACAGATGAGCGATACGCTGTTCGGGTACCCGACAGAGGGCAGCGATATGAAGTATTTATTGGAGATGTGAAAAGAAGGACCAGTCTATTGGCTGGTCCTTCTTTTTGATTCCAAGCAAGTAATTGTTATTTGTTTTTATCGGAGTTTGATCAAATTTATTGAGCTGCAGACGACAATTCCTCTGCGGTCAGCCATCTATGATTTCGCACCGGATCTCCTCCGGTTGTCGGCGTATAGTCCACCATATAGACTGTCGTCTGTTCGGCTGAATCAATGGTGGCTGATGCGCCTTTCATCCCTGACATATGATCTGTGTTCAAAACCACTGTATCGCCTGGTTGATGCGGTTCGGATTCCGGGTTTTCGAGATCTTCTTGAATAACCCATTTATGATTTCTTACCGGCTCTCCGCCTGTCATGGGAGTATACGAGACTGCATATACGGTTGTGTCATAGGCCCCTACGATAGTCGCTTCCGCTCCTTTCATGCCGGGCATATGATCAACCTCCATGATCGCTTGAGAGCCAACAGGAAACTCAGGATCTGAAGCTTCCGTTAACCCTTCAGGAATTTCCGCCGAATTCGAGTGTTCCATAGTATGCATGTCCCCATGATCCGTTACTTCACTGCTGTGCTCGACAGGCGTATTAGTGCTGCTCGAAGATTCATTAATTTCGCTATTGCCACAGGCGCTGAGAGTAAGGGCTATCATAATTGTCGGTAAAGCTAATCTTTTTTTCATCATGAAATTGTCCTCCTTTGACTATGAGTTACAGTGATTAAATTTGTATAAGCGGCACAGTATTTCTTATTGGATTATACCCTGCGGGGGTATATTGTAACCATAGTATATGATTTATTGTAGAATTGCAAAATTAAACATCACCACCTGAATAATTCACAATAGAAAATCAAAAAAACGAAAATCTCGAAAAAAAGCCAGAAAAGAAAAGCACTCCGGCAATCACCGCAGTGCAAATCCCCTTTCAGGAACAGAAGTATAGGTCTGCCACGGAATAAAGGAAGGATCGAGATTGGAGAGACAATCCGTACACTCGCTGTCACCGCAATATTTCAGCATGCCTTGGACATCCTGCGACATCAGAACAATAGGAAGATTGGGGAAGGGAGGAGCCTATTTGGCTTCGGCTTCTTCGCAGGCGCCGGAGTAACTTAACATATGGGGTTTTACCGCAATCACGATAAATTTACGGCCGTTTCGTTCTATTACTGCACCGTCAAAACTCATGTTGTTCGCCTCCGCTAAAATTGATCTACCTACTCATTAAAACAGATTCCAGATTTAATGTTGTGAAGGACGTCACAATATAGCCGAAAGTTATAAAAGGTTATATTAATATTCAATAATTAACGTTCATGAAGAATACATGAGGACGCTTAACACCTGGTCCTAATACATGATATAATAAAACCCGTTAACTCCTAGTATGGTACTCGGCATTTAACGATGATGCTGCTGTGCAAGCGGAGAAAGATTCACTTTTAAGATTCGTTTCACGACTATGTTTTCAATAAAGGAGAAGAATCAAATGAAATACAGCGAATGGGTAGCTCCCGAACAATATAACTTAACTTCCGAGATGGAGCATTATGCCTCGGACAAAATTGCACTTAAATGGCTTGGGGAAGCAGGCGAGCAGGCAGAGATTACATATGGTGAACTGCTGAAGCAGGCGAATAGATTGGCAGGCGGTCTATCGAAGCTTGGACTTCAAAAAGGCGACAAAGTGCTTGTGACGGTTCCTCGGCGCATCGTGGCTTACGTGATCTATATGGCCTGCCTGAAGCTTGGGCTGGTCATTATCCCGTCGTCCGAAATGCTGCGTGCCAAAGACTTGTCGTATCGCCTGCTGCACTCGGAAGCGCGCGCCGTGATCTCCTGGCCATCTGTTACGGGCGAAGTCGATCGGATCGAAGAGGAGCTGCCTGCGCTCGACCATCGCATTCTCGTGACCGAGGAAGGCGATTCGACCAAGGTCGAAGGTTGGGTGAACCTGAATGATCTGATGCAAGGACAACCGGACACGTTCGAGACAGTTAGCACGCTGCGCGACGATATGGCGATTCTGGCTTACACTTCAGGCACGACCGGCAATCCGAAAGGCGTTGTGCATACGCACGGTTGGGCTTATGCGCATCTGCGCATTACGGCTTCCTGGTTGGATATCCGCGAGAGCGATACGGTTTGGGCGACGGCGGCTCCGGGTTGGCAGAAATGGATTTGGAGTCCGTTCCTGTCGGTGCTGGGCAATGGCGCTACCGGATTCGTATACAGCGGGACGTTCGAACCGAAACGCTATCTGCATCTGCTGCAGGATTACAAGATCGGCGTGCTGTGCTGTACACCGACCGAATACCGGCTGATGGTTAAGGTACATGGGCTGGAAGAATACGACCTGAGCAATCTGCGCAGCGCCGTTTCCGCAGGCGAGCCGCTGAATCAGGAAGTGATCAACGAGTTCCAGAAGCATCATAACCTGACGATTCGTGACGGTTACGGACAGACGGAGAGCACACTGCTGATCGGCAACCTTATCGATTCTCCGATCCGTCTCGGCGCGATGGGCAAGTCGATGGCTGACGGTCTGGCGCTTGTTGTCGACGACGAAGGCGTACCGGTGCCTCCGGGCACGGTTGGCAATATTGCCGTACATGGAGAGCTGCCGGCGCTGTTCCGCGAATACTTCAAAGACCCGGATCGCAAAGGTCAGTCCATGCGCGGCGAGTTCTTTATTACTGGAGACCGTGCGAGTCTGGATGAAGAAGGTTACTTCTGGTTCGAAGGCCGCGGCGACGATATCATCATCAGCTCGGGATACACGATCGGACCGTTTGAGGTTGAAGAAGCACTGATGAAGCATCCTTCTGTCAAAGAGTGCGCAGCTGTTGCAAGTCCGGACGAGATCCGCGGCAGCGTCGTCAAAGCATTCATCGTGCTGCGCGATGGTGTCGAAGGTTCGCAAGAGCTGGTCAAAGAACTGCAGACACGCGTCAAAGAATGGACGGCTCCTTATAAATATCCGCGCAAGATCGAGTTCGTAACCGATCTTCCGAAGACCGCTTCGGGCAAGATCCGCCGAATTGAGCTGCGAGAGCAGGAGAAGCGGAACGTTTTGAATACGTAATGTGAGGGAGTACACTTCTATATCGTTGATCCATGAGTTTGTGTATGGGCTGAATTAGTATATGCTCAGCAAAAATCCGGTCCCCTTGTCGCAAGACAAAAGGAACCGGATTTTTTATTGGCTTCGTTTTCTATTTCTCAAAAACATGAACGAGCAGACTTTTGTTTTCACCGAATGACCAATCGAGATAAACATCTTGAACCTTTCGATTCAGCACTTCTCCGATATTGCCTTCCCTGATAATCACTGTTTTTTCCAGATTCCGTTTGACTTTTCTCAAAATTTCGGTAGCTCCTTGATCGATGAACGCCTTCTCAATTTTGATCAGAATTCCTTCGCGCACAATGACCAGAATGTGTTCGGCAGCCCAATATGAATAAGTGGCATCCGGTACTTTTTCAATTTCATAGGTGACTTTTCCAATCTGTTGATGAACCGCATCTTTGCCGGGATAATAGTCTTCCTGTGTGCGGTAAAGAGGTTCTTCAGGAAGTCCGACCAGCATACAGGAGAGGTCCCGATCAGACCAGTCATAATAGAAATTACCGATGTTCAAGCCGGTCGTTTCCTTGATCTGCTGCGCCAGCTTAGGAAGAAGGTATTCAATCATCAATTCTTGAACAGAGCGCAAAGCATCGGGATCCTGCTGCCTAATCAGCCGCTGCATTTCCGCTCCCATAAAATCTTCCAGATGAATAATCAAAGACCGTTCATCCCAATAAATCGCTGTTTTTCCCGGAGCTTGATTGAAACTGAATGTGAAAATTTCTTCGAGTAAAGCTTCGATCTGCGACTTGGCCGCTTTAATTTCAAGCATGTCGTCACTCCCGAATGGTTCAAAATAAAAAAATAAGCAAATCTTGTTAGACAAAATTCGTCAAATAGGTATAAAGTGACTTAACCCTTCTGTTTGCGTTTGACTCAGACGGCAAATGCAGCCAAGAAAGCGGCCATATGCGCCTTGCCAAGTGTTCTTTTTCGTCGTTATTGCTGATATGATAGATCCGGTCGATTGGTATCGGCAGGTCTATAGACAAGAACGATTGGGGAGACAGAGAGAACCATGAAAAAATCTATTGCAATTCCGCTGACCATCTCGATTATCGCCGTTTCGTTCTCGGCAATCTTCGTCAAATGGTCGGACGCGCCGTCTACGATTTTGAGTATGTACCGGATGTGGTTCGCCTGCATTCTCATGCTGCCGGTCGTCTGGATCAAGCGGAGCGAATTCAA
The DNA here is from genome assembly GCF_000378145.1 of Saccharibacillus kuerlensis DSM 22868. Lineage (GTDB taxonomy): Bacteria > Bacillota > Bacilli > Paenibacillales > Paenibacillaceae > Saccharibacillus > Saccharibacillus kuerlensis. The sequence goes on from NZ_KB899280.1 coordinate 29,904, forward strand.
GCGAATCGGGGGGAAAGAAGCACGACTGCTGATCTTATCCGGACTGTTCTTGGCGATGCACTTCGCACTGTGGTTTGAATCGCTGAAGTTGACCACAGTAGCCAGCTCAACCATCATTTTGGCACTGCAGCCTTTTGTGTCGCTGATCGTCGGATTTATTCTGTTTCGGGAACGGACGACGCGAGGAGCGATTTTTGCGCTGATCGTCGCTACGTTTGGTGTAATGATCATTGGTTGGGGAGATTTCGGACTGAGTGCGCAGGCGATTCAGGGAGATGTTCTGTCGTTCCTGTGCGTAATCGCGGTCGTCGGGTATCTGTTTATCGGGCAGAATGCGGTTAAGAAAGTGTCGCACTGGATCTACAGCTTCTGCGTGTTCCTCTCCGCTGCGGTGTTCCTGACCCTCTACAATTTGGCGACGGTTCAGGTGTTTTTCGATTATCCGGCAAAAGACTGGGGTGTATTCGCTCTATTGGCCATTGTGCCGACGATTGCTCATCTGATCAACAATTGGCTGCTGAATTACGTCAACGCCACGACCATTTCCATGAGCATTCTTGGCGAACCGGTCGGCGCTTCGCTGCTTGCAGTCTGGCTGCTCGGCGAGCATATGACTTGGATTCAGATCGGCGGAGGGCTGCTTGTGTTGGTCGGGATGTTCATGTTCCTCATTCGTCAGTCTTCAGGGGCACGTCCGGCTTTGAAAAAATCTTCAGACGTCCCAGCACCGACAGCGGGAAACCCATAAACCGTCTGTGCAGGCGCAAAAATTGCTGGGGTTCCACCGGTCCGCCGTGTACGAGTGCCTCGTAAAGGACGCCGAATTCTTGAACATGAAAGCCTGATCCGGTATAACCGCTGCGTACATAGAATTCTCTTCTGCGCAGGCGTTCCGCATGATTGGGAGCGTTGGGATCAGCGGCTTCGATATTCAGTATGATGCGGCTGTCCGGATACGACCGGCGAAGCTGTTCCAAGATCTCGCTGCCGTATCCTTTCGAGCGAAGGCTCGGATCAACAGCCAGATACATGACAAATACCAGATTTTCATGATACGCCAGATAGGTGAATCCGATGAAGGTTCGGTTGGCGGATTCTTCAGCGTAATAGGCAGTAAAATCGACAAAGGGCTTTCGCGCTTTCCTAAGAAGGATTGACAGCGGAGCCTTTTCTTTTGGCGGGAACGCTTCATTGTAAAGGTTTTTGATCTGAGGAAAATTGGGTGAATGTTTCGTTACAGGTTCGGTTTTTAAGCGCATAAGAAGTCTCCTTTTTAAGGATCGGATCTCTACTTGCAGTGTAAGGCTCTGGAATCCTGTTCGCAAATCCGATATAGTAAAACTGCTTTCTATAGTGATACATAAAAAGGAGGCGAACCCATGAACATCGAAGATATAAACGACGAAAGCACAAGTACCGAACTCTGGATCGACGGACATGAATTTGAGGCAACCGGATTTCGCGAGTTTGAAGTTGAGACAGTCGAAGGCTGTAAGCGGCGGGTGTTCGCCTTCGACTTCAAAGTAACGCATCAACAATATCACGACGTAGCCACTCTGTTGTACAAGGGAACATTCCGTTTGCGGGTACCGGCAGCCGGAGTTGATCTTGAGACGGACATCCATAATTATTCGACATCGCTGGACAATCTGTATGAAGAAGGAGCGGTCGGCGACTATCATCTGGAACTTGCCGAGCGACAAATGAATACGGGAGGGTAATGATGACGAACAAAGAAATCCTGCTGAAACAGCTTCGGGCCTGCCGCAATGAAAGTGGTTGGTTTACGTCTATGAAAGCTTCTGTCAAAGGGCTGACCCAAAAGCAGGCGGATTGGAAAAGCAATGAAGAGATGAACAGCGTGCACGAAATTGTGCGGCATCTGAATTTCTATAACGATCGTTATCTGAAAAGATTCCAGGACACCAAAGTTTCGATTCCTGAGGTTAGCAGCAACGACGATACGTTCGAGCCTCAAGACGGTGAAGACCGTGCATGGGGAGCCGCGCTGAAAGTTTATGACAATACGATGGCCGCTTGGATCAATGCCGTCGAGCAGGCCGAAGACGAGCAGTTGGACAAGTGGATGGATGATCTTACGCACCTGACCATCCACAACGCTTATCATATCGGACAGATCGTATTGATTCGCAAACAGCAGGGCTCATGGGAAAAAAAGTACGGTGTAAGCTGAAAGCGGGGGAAAGCACTTGACCTTACAGCAGCTCAGATATGCGATTGAGGTAGCGGGCTGCGGATCGATCAATGAGGCAGCCAAACGTCTGTTTATTTCGCAGCCGAGCCTCTCCAACGCGATCAAAGATCTGGAGCAGGAACTGGGCATTACTATTTTCGATCGAACCAATCGGGGAATTACCTTATCTGCTGACGGCGTAGAGTTTATGGCTCACGCCCGGCAAATTGTCGAACAAGCGGAACTGCTGGAAGGGCGTTACAAAAACAAGCGTCGCAGCACCCTGCACTTTTCCGTGTCGACTCAGCATTACTCATTTGCTTCCGAAGCATTTGCCGCTTTGGTCGAAGGCAGCAATGAGGAAGAATATACGTTCACGCTGAGAGAAACGCAGACTTACGATATTATCGAAGATGTTCGAACACTTCGCAGTGACTTAGGCATTCTGTATCTGTGTGACCGAAACGCCAGAGTCATGAATAAGCTCTTCAGCGATGGCAGTCTAAAGTTCACGCCGCTGTTCAATACGCAGCCGCATATTTTAATCGGCGTTTCGCATCCGCTCGCGCGCCGGGATGCGGTGAAAGTGGACGATCTCCAGGCGTATCCGTACATTATGTTCGATCAGGGGGAGAACAGCTCGCTGCACTTCTCGGAAGAACTGATGAACTTGCCCGAGACGGCCCGCAATATTAAGGTCAATGACCGTGCAACGCTGTCCAGTCTGCTGGCAGGTACCGAAAGTTATACAATCGGTACTGGCATCCTGGCGGCTGAACTTGACGGATCCGTGTTGAAGTCGGTACCGGTTGAGACGGCCGAATTGTTCACAATCGGATGGATTACGCACAAAGACCGGCGTCCGAGCAGAGTTGCGGCTTCCTACATTGACCTACTGAACGACTTGGTGGCAAGACGTTACTTTGCGGCGAATCAATTCCTGTTCTAGTATGGAACATCTTGTCTGTTATCCGTATAAGCGAACCTTAATTTTTGATCTTATTTTTATCTATAACTCGGGGGGAACGTATGCAAAGTCCAGTGATTGGCACGACCCGAACTAAACCGCCTTTTCGCTGCGATCTCGTAGGCAGCTTTCTGCGTCCGCCGGAGCTGATCGAAGCCCGTAAGCTGCACCGTGAAGGAAAACTTACAAGCGAAGGATTATACGAGCTTGAAACGGCGGAGATTGCCAAACTCGTAGAGCGGCAGCAGGAACTTGGCCTCCAAGTGGTGACCGATGGCGAATTCCGGCGCTCTTGGTGGCATCTCGATTTCTTTTTCGGTATTGAGGGGACGGAGAAAATTGACCTGAATGCCGGCAGAACCGATGCCAAGCAGCGCGCGGAAACATTCCGTGTGTCGAAAAAAATCTCTTTTGGCGACCATCCTATGCTGCGGCATTTCAAGTCACTGCGAGATCTGGCCGGGGAGTCGGCAGCGAAAATAACTCTTCCTTCGCCGGCGCTGTTCCATTTTGTACAGCGCTATAACGGCGGAAGCGCCTACAGCAATGACGAGGAGCTGTATGCGGATATTGTCAAAGTGTACCGGGATGCAATCCGTGCTTTCTACGATGCCGGCTGCCGGTACTTGCAGTTCGATGATACATCTTGGGGGACGCTGTGCAGCCTGCTGCACCGTACTCAGCTGCGCAGTCAGGGAACAGACCCCGACCAGCTTGCGAACGATTATGTCAGGCTGATCAACGAGTCGATCGCCGATCGCCCTGAAGATATGACGATCGGTCTGCATGTCTGCCGCGGCAATTTTCATTCCACATGGTTCGCTTCAGGGGGCTATGAGCCTGTAGCCGAAGCCTTGTTCGGCGGCTGCCGCGTCGATGCCTTCTTCCTCGAGTACGATAATGAACGTGCCGGCGGTTTCGAACCGCTGCGATATATACGCGATCAGTTCGTCGTACTGGGGCTTGTGACAACCAAGCACGGCAGTCTGGAAAGCAAAGAAGTACTGAAGACTCGCATTGCGGAAGCGGCATCTTTCGTTCCGCTTGATCAGCTGTGCCTGAGCACCCAATGCGGGTTTGCTTCTACGGAAGAAGGGAATCTGCTGACCGAGGAGGAACAGTGGGACAAGATCCGTCTGGTGATTGATACGGCTGCGGAAGTGTGGGCAGGATAACAGCTGCATTTTCCGATAGAACTGTTAATCAAAAGGATTTAATTAAAAACTTTTAATTCCGACTGCTATACCCCATTATAACAATTCGTGATAGCAGGGTATAGCTTTTAAGCGTTATGCCGGCGTAATTCGGACATGGTATAGTAAATCCTAATCCAATCGTGCAAGTTAGCAATCGGGCTAACGATAGATGAGGAACGGTTCACTGGCATCAACACTTGACGAAACATGAAATTCAATTCCGCATTCCCGAGGAGGATATTATTTATGAGTACCATTTTCGAACAAGCGGTTCAGCGCGATACGGTTCCATTCCGTCACGATATTGTAGGCAGCTTCCTGCGTCCGCAGGCGATCAAGGATGCTCGTACGAAGTTTGCGGCAGGCGAGATTAGCGCTGATGATCTTCGCAAAGTGGAAGACGAAGAGATCATCAAGCTGGTGCAGAAGCAGAAGGAAGTTGGACTCAAAGGCGTAACGGACGGTGAATTCCGCCGTTCTTGGTGGCATCTCGACTTCTTCTGGGGACTGGGCGGCGTCGACAAGAAGTCTTCGGAGAGCGGCTATCTATTCCATGGTGTAGAATCCCGGGCCGAGACGGCTCTCTTAACCGGAAAAGTCGGCGAAGGTTCGCAGCATCCGATGGTCGAAGACTTCAAATTCCTGAAAAGTGTGGCCGGCGATGATGTCGTCGCTCGCCAGACGATCCCTGCTCCGGCTCAGCTGTTGTTCGAATTGTTCCGCGGCGACAATCGCAAGACGGTCGACGAGTTCTATCCGAATCTGCAGGACTTGTACACGGACGTGGGCGCAGCCTACCGTGATGCGATTTTGGCTTTCTACGAGGCGGGCTGCCGGAATATCCAGCTCGATGACTGCACTTGGGGTGCGCTTAGCGACCGCCAATTCCGTGCGATGCAGGAAGAAGCGGGCGTTGACATCAATGAGATGGCCAAAGGCTTCCTCTATGTCAACAACCTGGCGATCGAGAATCTGCCGGCCGATCTTGTCGTAACGACGCACGTCTGCCGCGGCAACTTCAAGTCGACGTATGCTGGCGAGGGTGGAGGTTACGATCCGATTGCGGAAATTCTGTTCGGCGGTGCCAACGTATCGGCTTTCTATCTGGAATATGACAGCGAGCGCGCAGGCGGATTCGAACCGCTGAAGCATGTCAAAAACCAGCAGGTTGTACTCGGTCTGTTCAGTTCGAAATTCGGTGAGCTGGAAGATAAAGCGCAAATTTTGGCCCGGATTGAAGAGGCGGCGAAGTATGTCGATATCAATCAGCTATGCGTCAGCCCGCAGTGCGGCTTCGCTTCTACAGAAGAAGGCAACGTGCTGACCGAAGAACAGCAGTGGGCGAAGCTTCGCTTTGTGAAGGAAGTCGCCGACGAAGTCTGGGGATAATTTTCACTAATCTGCGGATCTTTGGCTTTGAATATGGTTTTCTCCTACTGCTATTGTCCTGATGCTTCCAACCGATTTTTCCATTTGGCGGTTTTCCGTTTTCTTGAATAATCACTCTGACAACTCTGGCCCTGTTTTTGAACAGGGCTTTTTTTATTGGTACAATAAGAGTAGAATAGGAAACCAAAGAAAACGACACGCCGCAGCGTTGGTCAAGTGTGAAATAAGGTCAATGTATGGGGTGCTGCAAATAAAAGGAGCGAAGAGATTCCCATGAATGTTCATGTTCCCGATAATGCCCGGCGCGATCTTGCGCTGGTCGGCTGTCCCGAGTGCGCGTTTCGCTTTGAAACGCCGAATTATCGACTGGGGATGCAGCACAGATGTCCTGAATGCGAAGCTGCAATCAAGCCTAAATACGTGCGCAGAGCTCCGGATTCCGGGTGCTCGCTCAGTTACCATACCTTTCTTCAATTGTTGACGATGCGTCCATATCGCGATGAAGTCGTGCCTCTGATCTCGGCTTGGTTTGGTTACCAGGTCGAGTATCAAGGGCGTACGTTAATTATGCATAATGCGGCAGGCCGCCGCGTCGATACGGAAACGATGCATGAGATGATTCAAAACAGTCCGCGCTGGCAGGAACAGCTTTACCGCAAAGCTGGGACATTTTTTAGATAATTGGCAGCCGATGATTACTAGTGATTTATTTCCAGTGATAAAATAAAACCCGCAAGGTCCCAGTGTGGAAGGGAACTTACGGGTTTTTTTGTACAACACTTGCCTGTCAGAGTACAGTTTCTTAGGCTCTCAATCTCCGGCAATATCTTGATCATGGAAAGTAACGCGGTTTTTGCCGGCCATCTTCGATAGGTAAAGGCATTTATCCGCTGTCTGGATCACTTCTGTAATGCTGTCTTCGTTTCGAGGGTAGAAGGCGACTCCAATGCTGCAGCCGATCGAGAGTTGATTCAAGCCGACAACAAACGGATTGTTCAGCAGTTTAAGCACTTCTGCAGATTGCTTTTCGGCTTCTTCTTGAGCACTGGAGAGCGGACTGCGTGCAATCAACAGAAACTCGTCACCACCGAGTCGTACTGTGATGCCTCCGGGAGGCGTTGTCTTTTGCAGGCGTCTCGCGACTTTTTTAAGCAGAATATCGCCTATCTGATGACCTAGTGTATCATTTATTTTTTTGAATCCGTCTAAGTCCAAATACATAAAGGACAGCGTCTCAGCATCCGGATCGAAACTTTCGACCGTTTCTTCCAAATAGCGTTCCAGAGCAAGCCTGTTTGGCAGTTCCGTCAGTTGGTCGCGTAAGGCTACGGTTTGCATCTGGCCAAGAGCGTTTTCCGTGCGCAGCAGGGAATCGAGCAGGCTGCGCAGCGAGAGCGATAGACTGTGAATGTCTTTGAATCCTTTGGTTTCGGGGATATTGGGTTCTCCGCCTTGACGAATACGATCGGCGGCCAAAGTCAGTTTGCGGATCGGTCGCGAGATGAATTCTGCAATGGCGAGACCGATTCCGGCGAAGAGCACGGCGGCGAGAAGTCCGGCCAGAATAAGATCGCGTTGAATTTGATCGACTGGAGCGTAAGCAACAGATTCGGGCTGTCGAACAAGTACCGTCCAGCCGAGTCCCGGATAATCAAGGTAGCCGTCGCCGTATGCATAACCGGTCAAGTAATTTTCTCCGTCTGGCCATTCTTCAAGTTCCCAGGAAGTTTTTCCAGTTCGAGCATGATCAATAATGTGAAGATCAAGACGCTTGCCTGTCCAGCCGTCTGGACCGAGAAGTACCGTATTGTCCTGCTTGCTGATGATGAACAAATCAAACTCGCTGCTCTGGTCCTCTTGAGGATACAGCAGAGTACGTTCTACTTCCTTGGCCCATTCCCAGCTGAGATGCGCCGCAAGTACGCCTACCGTTTCATCCGCATCGTTTTTGACCGCATAACTGATATCGACAAACTGGAGCGGTTCATTGCTGGGATTCGGCAGCAGTTTGGCAAGCAGCACCGCTTCGTGAACGTCTCCAATAAAGGTACCGTTAATGCCTTCCATAAACACAGGTCTTTCGGCAATGTTTTTTCCGACCAGAATCCCGTTTGTGCCAGCCAATACATCACCTTTGCTGTTCGTGAAGCCCAGCCAAGAAAACGATGGGAAATTGGATTGCAGTTGATTAAGCAAATTCTGAACAGCCCGTGCATCTGAGGCTTGTTTGAGCGGTTCAAGTTCTGTCAGCAGCTTGAGTTCGCCCGAACGCGACCACATGAAGTTGTCCAGTTTGTCTGACATCTGATGAGCGGTTCCGGCCAGCGAAGTTCCGATTTCTTCCTGAATCGCTTCGGTGGAGCGGGCGCTCATGAGAGAGCCGAGTGTTGCGGTAAGCAGGACAACAAAAGCAATGAAGATCAAAGCAAGAAAAGTTCGTATCTTAATCATTTAAAAACCTCCGTACAAAATCGTTCTATTTCCCATTCTTCTTATATCGCGCAAAATCTATACATAATGAATAGGTTTCGACTTTTTGTTATATTTTTCGACATTATTCGTTGAATATCTCACGGATGAATATCTTATAAAGAAAGGTAATGAGAAGTACAAACTTAATCAAAATCGGGTCATTTAGCGTTTGTTTCAAAGATTTGAAAGTCGTACATCTTTGTAAAAGAAGCTTTTGTTAACCAATTATCAGAAAATCTGATAAGTCTCATAAAAGGAAACGAATTGACCGCTTTTTGTGCATATGATAGGGTCAAGAGAGCAAAAATAAATCCTGATCGAATAAGTAGGAATTGAATTGGATCATTAACGAAATGATGCCGTGCGAGGTGGATATTTTGGAATTGAACGTAACGAACAGCCCATTTAATGAACAACAGGCGGAACTGCTGAATCGTCTGCTTCCTGCCTTGAACGAACATCAGCGAATTTGGTTGACCGGCTATCTGGCTGCTCAGTCTTCGGCTGCGGGTCTTACAGCAGCACCGGCTGCGCAAGCCGTGTCCGCCGAAAGTGTGGCAGCAGCGCCTCACGCGGTTCCTGCTGTGGCACCGCGTGAAACGACTATTTTGTTCGGCTCGCAGACGGGTAACGGAAGCGGACTGGCCAAGAAGCTTGCGAAACGTCTTCAAGAACAGCAGGTTAAGGTAGAAGTCATGTCCATGGCAGACTTCAAGCCTAACAATCTGAAGAAGCTCGAAGATCTGCTGATTATTGTCAGCACTCACGGAGAAGGCGAACCGCCGGATAATGCGATTGCCTTCCATGAATTTTTGCACAGCAAACGTGCGCCGAAGCTGGATCAGCTCCGCTACTCGGTATTGGCGCTCGGAGATACGTCTTACGAATTTTTCTGTCAGACAGGCAAAGATATGGATGCTCGCCTGCAAGAGCTGGGCGCTTCGCGTCTGGCCGATCGGGTCGACTGCGATGTCGACTTCGACGAACCAGCTGGCGAATGGATGAAGGCCGTTTCGGAAGCGCTCAGCGCTACTCCGGCTGCGGCAGCTTCGGCAGCCGATGCTGCGGCACCGCTTAGCGCGGATCCGGATTCCGAGTATTCGCGCACTAATCCTTTTCAAGCGGAAGTATTGGAGAACATCAATCTGAATGGACGAGGCTCCGCCCGAGAAACACGTCATCTGGAATTGTCACTCGAAGATTCCGGCCTTGTGTATGAACCGGGCGATAGTCTTGGTGTCTATCCGGAAAACCACCCGCGTCTCGTAGACGAAATCATTGAGGAGATGGGCTGGAATCCGGAAGAGATCGTACCGACAGGCAAGAATGCTTCTGCTTCACTGCGCGAAGCGCTGCATCGGTATTACGAGATTACGGTGCTGACCAAGCCGCTGCTGGAACAGGTGGCGAAGCTGAGCGGTAACGAAAAGCTGATCAAACTGACGGATCCCGCTGCTGCCAATGAACTTCGTGCTTATCTTGGCGAGAACGACCTTCTTGATCTGGTACGCGATTTCGAACTTAAAGGAATAGCTGCTGCCGAATTGACGGGTGTTCTGCGCAAGATTCCGGCAAGACTTTACTCGATCGCCAGCAGTCCGAAGGCGACGCCGGACGAAGTGCATTTGACGGTTCGTACTGTACGCTATGCCTGCGGAGGACGCGATCGTTACGGCGTCTGCTCCGTGCAGATGGCGGAGCGTTTGGAACCGGGTGACCGTGTTCCAGTATTCGTTCAGCACAATCCGAATTTTAAGCTGCCGGTCAATCCGGATACGCCGATCATTATGATCGGTCCAGGTACGGGTGTTGCACCATTCCGGTCGTTCATCGCGGAGCGCGAAGAGACGGATGCTCGCGGCAAGAGCTGGTTGTTCTTCGGTGATCAGCATTTCTCGACCGATTTCCTCTATCAGACGGAATGGCAGCGTTGGCTCAAAGATGGCGTACTGACGAAGATGGACGTTGCCTTCTCCCGCGATTCTGACGAGAAAGTATATGTCCAGCATCGTATGTTGGAGAACAGCAAAGAACTCTACGAATGGATCGATGGCGGCGCTGCGGTATATGTCTGCGGCGACGAGAAAAATATGGCGCATGATGTGCACACAACGCTGGAAACGATCATTGCACAGGGCGGAGGCTTAAGCCCCGAGCAGGCTTCCGAGTATCTGCTGCGGATGCAGCAGGAGAAGCGTTATCAGCGCGACGTGTACTAACACTTATTACAGACACCGAGATATTGAGACGGGCCGTTTGAACGGAAAGGAGAAGCTTGAACATGACGCAGGAAACAGAGTGGAAAAAGTATCCGCCGCACGACCGGCCGCATAGCGACGTGGAAGACATTAAACGAAACAGCAACTATCTCCGGGGAAGCCTGGTAGAGACGTTGAAAGACCCGCTGACCGGTTCGATCCCGGAAGACGACAATCGTCTGATGAAGCACCACGGCAGCTATATGCAGGATGATCGTGATCTTCGCAACGAACGCAGCAAGTCGAAGCTTGAGCCGGCTTACCAGTTCATGCTTCGTGTGCGCGCTTCAGGCGGCGTGGTAACGCCGGAGCAGTGGTTGATGATGGACCGCATTTCTCATAAATACGGTAACGATACAATCAGGCTGACAACGCGGCAGTCGTTCCAATTGCATGGCGTACTCAAATGGAATCTCAAAAATACGATCCGTGAAGTTAACGAAGCGCTGCTGAGCACGCTGGCAGCCTGCGGAGACGTCAACCGGAACGTAATGTGCAATCCGAATCCGTATCAGTCCGAAGTTCATACGGAAGTGTACGAATGGGCGGACAAGATCAGTCGGCATCTCGATCCGCATACGCGGGCTTACCATGAGATCTGGCTTGACGAGGAGAAAGTGGTGGACAGCCGGGACTTCGACACCCCGCAGGAGCCGATCTACGGACCGGTATATCTGCCGCGCAAATTCAAGATTGGTATCGCCGTTCCTCCGTCCAATGACGTCGACGTTTATTCCCAGGATCTAGGCTTTATTGCGATCGTCGAAAACGGAAAACTGGCCGGCTTCAACGTAACGGTCGGCGGAGGCATGGGAATGTCGCACGGCGATAACAAGACGTATCCGCAGCTCGGCAAATTGATCGGTTTCATCACACCCGAGCAGTCGATCGACCTGGCGGAGAAGATTGTGACGATTCAGCGCGATTACGGCGACCGTGCCGTGCGCAAGCATGCCCGCTTCAAGTACACGATCGATGACCGGGGCCTTGACTGGCTCGTGAATGAGCTGCACAGCCGTCTGGGTTGGGAACTGCAGCCGGCCCGCGAATACGGATTCGATCATAACGGCGACCGTTACGGTTGGATTAAGGGCAGCAACGGCAAATGGCACTATACGCTGTTTATCGAAAACGGACGGATCGCAGACTTTGACGGATATTCGCTGATGACGGGATTGCGTGAGATTGCCAAGGAACACGACGGCGATTTCCGTTTGACCGCCAACCAGAACCTGATTATCGGTAATGTTAGTCAGCAGAAGAAGCGTAAGATCGATCGACTGATCCAGCAGTACAATCTGACGGACGGTGCCCACTATTCGGCGCTGCGCCGCAGCTCGATGGCATGTGTAGCCCTGCCGACCTGCGGTCTGGCAATGGCTGAATCGGAACGCTATCTGCCAAGTCTTCTGGATAAGCTTGATCCGATGTTTGACGAAGCGGGTCTGCGTGAGAAGGAAATTGTAATTCGCATGACAGGCTGCCCTAACGGTTGCGCTCGTCCGATGTTGGCCGAAATTGCCTTTATCGGCAAAGGACCGGGCAAGTACAATATGTACCTGGGCGGCGCTCACGATGGTGCCAGACTCAACAAGCTGTACAAGGAAAATATCGGTGAAGAAGAAATTTTGGCTTCGCTTCGTCCGATTATCGACCGCTACGCGAAAGAACGTCTGGACGGCGAACATTTCGGCGACTTCACTGTACGTGCCGGGTATGTGGATGCTGTACACGACGGCCGTCAGTTCCACGCTTAAGTAAACGCAGGGCGGAACGGAGATTAACAAGCAATCACAGAGTGATTCTCGATAAAAGAGCAGGAGACGGTAATAACCGTTTCCTGTTCTTTTTTGTTTTTCCGACTTTTGGGTAACAAAGAAATAAAGGAGTCATTCAGCTCTGCTGCCGTTTTTAATGTTTTGACATCATACTTTTTGTAAGAATGTTTGAACATTTATTTTTGGCTGCCTGTTTGACTGCTGGGTTGTTTGGGGTATTAAAAAGAAGAGTTGACCGCATGTATATACAAGTATAGAATGGCGATGGAGACATACTTGTATATACAGAAAGGGTCGGTTAAACGATATTCCCGGAGCGCCGCGGTGCAGCCGGGAAAGCCGTTGAGCGCCCGCAGGAGGTTACCGATGACAAAGACAATTGCACAGATGACGGAATGGTGGCGGCGATCGGTCGTTTACCAGGTATATCCGCGCAGCTTCAATGATACGACAGGCAACGGAGTCGGCGATATTCGTGGCTTGACCGAAAAGCTCGATTATCTCAAGGATCTTGGCGTCGATATTGTCTGGCTGCAGCCCGTTTACAATTCCCCTCAAAATGACAATGGCTATGATGTATCCGATTACTGCTCAATTGATCCCATGTACGGAACGATGGACGATTTCGACGAACTAATGGATGAACTGCGGAAGCGGGATATGCATTTGATGCTCGATATCGTAGTCAACCATTCTTCCACGGAACATAAGTGGTTCAAGGAATCCCGCAAGTCGAAAGACAATCCGTATCGCGATTATTATATCTGGCGTGATCCGGCGCCGGATGGCGGTGTTCCGAACAACTGGCAGTCCAAGTTCGGCGGTTCCGCTTGGCAGTATGACGAGCTGACCGGTCAGTACTATCTGGCACTGTACGATAAGACACAGGCCGATCTGAATTGGGAAAATGAGAAGGTACGTCAGGAAGCAGCGGATCTGATGCGCTTTTGGGCAGACAAAGGCGTCGACGGATTTCGAATGGACGTAATCAATCTGATCTCCAAAGATCAGAATTTCCCGAATGATGACGGTACCATCATGACTGGCGACGGTCGCAGGTATTACACCGACGGCCCCCGTGTTCATGAGTACATCAAGGAGCTGTACGAGCGGGTATACGGTCCGTACGATCTGGTCACTGTCGGAGAGATGTCATCGACCACCTTACAGCATTGCATCCGGTATTCTAATCCTGAAGAGCGGGAGTTCTCCATGACATTCAACTTCCACCATCTCAAGGTTGACTATCCGCAGGGCAAAAAGTGGGAATTGATGCCGTACGACTTCGAAGCGCTGAAAGGGCTGCTGTCTTCCTGGCAGATCGGAATGCATGAGGGGGGCGGTTGGAACGCGCTGTTCTGGAACAATCATGACCAACCTCGCGCACTTTCCCGTTTTGCCGACGACGGACGCTGTAGAGTGGCAAGCGCCAAGATGCTGGCAACAACACTGCATGGGCTTCAGGGAACGCCATACGTCTTCCAGGGCGAGGAGATCGGCATGCCGAACCCGAAATGGCACAATATTTCCGAGTTCCGCGATATCGAATCCAAGAACATGTACCGAATTATGATCGAAATGGGCAAGGAACCGGAAGAAGCATTCGCGATTATCGCCAGTCGTTCGCGCGATAATGCCCGCACGCCGATGCAGTGGAATTACGGTCCGCAGGCCGGATTTACAGATGGGACGCCTTGGATCAAGGTGGACGAACGGTACCCCGAGATCAACGTTAAAATGCAGCGGACAGATCCCAATTCCGTGTTCAGTCATTACAAACGTCTGATTGCGCTGCGTAAGAGTGAGGACGTTCTTACCGACGGGCGTTATGTTCGTTTGGACGAGGAACATCCGCAGATCTACGCTTATGCGCGAATAAACGACCGCGATACGCTGATCGTTGTATCAAATTTCAGCAGCGAAGAAACGGAATTTTCATTACCGGAAGCTTATCGGCATCTAGGCTCTTCGCAAGCTGAACTGCTGGTCGGCAATATGAAATTTGTTCCGGAGTGGAGCTCGAATCTCAAGTTGGAGCCTTATGCATCATTCATGTGGATTATCCGGGGGTAATTCCCTCGGCATTTTATAAGAGTGAATGGAGATGAGAAGATGTCGGTAAGAAGAGAGGATGTCGAGAAGATTGTCGAAGCCATAGGCGGCAAAGACAATATCGAAGTCGCAACGCACTGTGTTACGCGTCTTCGCTTCTCACTTGTGGATGAGAGCAAGGTCGATAAGCAGGCGCTTGACGATAATGAATTGGCCAAAGGATACTTCTCCACTCAGGGTCAATTTCAAGTCATTATCGGACCAGGTATTGTCGATAAGGCTTATGAAGAATTGATAGCGATTACCGGCGGCCAGCGTGCTACAAAAGAAGACGTTAAATCGGCGGCGATCAAGCACAAGAGTCCCGTTCAGCAGGTCATCAAAACGTTGTCCGACATCTTTATTCCACTGCTCCCGGCGCTCGTTACGGCCGGTCTGCTGCTCGGGATCAACAACCTGCTGACGGGCAATGATATCTTCTTCGCAGGGCAATCACTGATTCAAGTGTATCCGCAGTGGGCGGATTTTGCAGCGATCGTCAATACGATTGCCAGTACCGCGTTCACATTCCTGCCGGCGCTGGTCGGCTGGTCAGCAGCCACTCGATTCGGCGGGAGTCCGCTGCTTGGCGTTATCTTGGGTCTGATTCTGGTTAACCCGGGACTGCTGAGCGCCTACGACTATGCAAACGCCGTTAACGAAGGTACAGTTCCAACTTGGAACTTGTTCGGTCTGCAGATCAATGCGGTCGGCTATCAAGGGCAGGTCCTTCCAATGCTGGCTGCAGCTTATGTATTGGTAATGATTGAAAAGTGGCTGAACCGTAAAGTGCCCGATTCGCTTAAGCTGCTGGTTGTTGCACCGGTAGCGCTTCTCGTCACCGGGTTCCTCGCTTTTGTCGTTATTGGTCCGGTCACCTTCGCTCTTGGCAACTGGCTTACAGCAGGTGTAGTATGGTTGTTCGCTACAGTGCCGTGGCTCGGTGGTTTGCTATACGGGGGACTGTATGCGCCGCTCGTTATTACAGGCATGCACCATACATTCTTGGCGGTCGACCTGCAGTTGATCAACTCGACAGGCGGCACTTTCCTTTGGCCGATGCTGGCACTCTCGAATATTGCGCAGGGCGCCGCGGCGCTGGCCATGATGTTCGTCATTCGTACCCAGAAGATGAAGAGCTTGTCGGGTACAACTTCCCTGACAGCATTCCTGGGTGTTACTGAACCGGCCGTATTTGGAGTTAATGTGCGTTACAAATATCCTCTGTTTATGGGGATGCTTGGTTCCGCGACTGCCGGCGTTCTGCTGACGATGAACAATGTACGTGCTTTTGCGGTCGGTGTCGGAGGTCTGCCAGGTTTCTTGGCGATCAATGTTGAAAAATGGACAATCTTCTTCATCGGTATGGGCATCTGTCTGGTTGTCCCATTTGTCGGTACGCTTCTCTACGGCAAGGTTGTGACCCGCAAACAGTCGGATTCTGGCGAAGCGGCCGAAGAAGATTTGGCGGAGCGCGATGTGAAAACGGTAGAAAACGCGAAAAGCCCAATCCCGAATACCGGAAATGCAGTAGTCTCGCATGCTTCCCGCAGCGGTTCGTCGGCTGGCGGAACAGCTGGCAGGGATGCTGTCAACGTTCTGGACGTTCTGGCTCCGATCCGCGGCAATGTAGTTCTTCTGGATAATGTGCCCGACCCGGCATTTGCAGAAAAGCAGATGGGCGAAGGTATCGCAATTGAGCCTTCGGAAGGCAAACTATTTGCACCGTTCGATGCAACGGTTGCCCATGTAATCGATAAGAGTAAGCACGCCGTTATTCTGGAACATTCCATGACAGGCGTTCAAATACTGGTGCACGTCGGGATCGATACCGTAGGCTTGAAGGGAGAAGGCTTCAAAGTCCATGTCGCAACCGGCGACCAAGTCAAGGAAGGGCAGCTGCTGTTGGAATTCGATATGGAGAAGATCAAAGCAGGCGGTTATCCGACCATCTCTCCAGTCATTATTCCGGCCGGACAGGATATTGTCGAGAGAGTGGAAGAAGTTCTAGGCAGCGCGGAAGCCGGAAAAACTCCGGTTCTGCGGGTGCATCTGAGCAGCGAGGGCGTAACATAAGACAACTCTAATTATGTTTTCGAATCTTTATCTACAGTTTGGCCTGACGGTCCGCTGTCCGGTTGTTTTCCGGAAGCGGGCCGCTGTTTTTTTACAGAATTGACCTTTTTGCATTTTGACAAAATACTCCGTAAAATGGGTCACGGTGATACGAATGAATAAAAACATTTTTTCGCAAATCTATAGTGATTATACGCAGCGTATCGAAACGGGACTGCTCAAGACGGGCATTAAGCTGCCTTCCGAAAATGAGATTGCGGAAGAGTACGCGACGTCGAGAGAGACGGTTCGCAAAGCGCTCCATTTGCTGTCGCAAAACGGATACATTCATAAGATCAGAGGCAAAGGCTCTTTCGTGCTCGACATGAACCGAATGGAATTCCCGTTATCCGGCCTCGTCAGCTTCAAAGAGCTGTCGGAACGTCTCGGCCGCACGGTTCAAACACTGGTTCACGAGACGGCTCTTGTGCCCAGTACGCAAAGTATAGCGCGTCAGCTTAAGATTGCCGAAGGGGAGCCGGTATGGAAAGTTGTCCGTGCACGTGAGATTGAAGGAGAAAAAGTCATCTTGGACAAGGACTACTTTCTGGCTTCCGTAATTCCTGTGCTGAATGAGGACACTGCCCGCGATTCGATTTATGCTTATCTGGAAGGCGAGCTTTCGCTGAAGATTGCGTATGCTAAAAAAGAAATTTCGGTAGAAAAAGTATCCGAGGAAGACCGGCGCCTGCTCGATTTGGCACGTGATACGCATATCGTAATTGTGCGTAATTATGTCTATTTGGAAGACACAACGCTGTTCCAATATACGGAATCACGCCATCGGCTGGACAAGTTTCAATTCGTGGACTTTGCGCGGAGAAATCCGGGTGAAGAATGAATTTATTACCGCTTGAATCGTGCTTGCCAAGTCACACAATGGATTCATTCGTGAGAAACTAAAGAATTAAATACGGCTTGCGAACTGAAGAGTGACAATAAAGTGCTACGGAAAAGTCTAGATCACCCGCTCGTTAGTCCTTTGTACGGCTGTATAGCACAGAGCCGGAGCTGGCAAAGAAAATGGAGAATAAAAAGACGTATACAAAAGATCCCGCTTAAAGCGGGATCTTTTGCATTCAACTACTTAAAATTCATTTATACGGGCAGCTCAAAGACGCTTGACTGTTCAGTTCGTTTCCAAAGCTCCAATCGCGTCTTTCAGCTTTGGAAACACATCCAGCGCGTTCTGATAGAACACATGATGCCAATAGTTTTCCGGAATCAGATGCTTAACGAAGCGGATATAGGAATCAATCGGAATCAGCGGCCAGTCAGTACCGAAAACGAGTCGGTCGTAGCGTTCGGAGAACACGATCGCGCGTTTGAAGTGGTCGACGTAAGTTTGTTCTTTCAACACACGGGTAATCTTGTCATCGTCTCCGACAAACCAGCCAGAGAGGTCGGCATACAGATTCGGGTTTTTCTCCAGCATAGCGGATGTATCCATGACCCACGGATCACCGAGATGGCAGATCATGAAGGTAATGTCGCGGTGGGCGAGCAGCGCTTCTTCCATCGACAGCGGATGTGAGTACTTCAACAGTCCCCGATCGGAATAAGTGAGTCCTCCGTGAACGACGATTGTCAGCTTGTACTTGGCGGCCAGCTCGTACACCGGATTGTAGATCGGATCATTAATCGCAAAATGATAATAGCCCGCATACAGCTTGATCCCGACCGTTTTCGGATGCTGGAGCGACCGCTCCAGCGCTTCGAGCTGTCCCGGCTCCTGCAGCGTATGCGGATTGATGCCTGCGCACTCGAAAACGTTGGCGGGCAGTGTATCCAGCGTACCTCCTCCAAGGTCGAGACCCATGGGATTGGCTGCGGCATTGTCAGGGAAACCGTCCGGCACTGTCTCGGTCACTCCCATACCGACTGCGGCGATTACACCGGCACGGCGAAACTCATCCGCCAGCCCTTCCGGTGTGTAGCTCAGGCGAGAGACTTCCTCGGCTGTCTGGTGGAAACTTTGAATTTCGGAATAGTGGATATGGGCATCGATAATTTTCATGACGGAAAATCCTCCTGTTCGAAACGGATGTGCTGCAGCGCAGTAAGTTCTTCGTCCTGCGGATCCAGGTCGGTCCATACATAGAAGTAAGGCCGGGTAAAGCTGCGCGAACCGTTCCTTCCGTCGAAGCGGTCGCTATAGAGAATACCGGCCAGCTCGTTGACGAGAACGCCGTACTGCTGCAGAGCGCTGTCGACTCCCGGAACGACCAGCATTTTTGGCTTGCGTTCGTCGGAACTTACACGCAGCACGCCCTCGAATTCAAGATCAATATCGTAGCGTGCAGTTTTGTAAACGACCGGATTTCCGCGTGAATCGCGAACTTCAAATCGTCCGTCGTGGAGGTCGGCCGAGCTGGAATAAAAAGCATGTTTCTGCATGACGGAATCCGCGATCGGAATACCTGAATGCTGTTCAATCATTGTCGTGTAAGCCATAACCGGAGAGCCTGCTCGGAGCAGGAAGTATTGGTGATAGCGTAGTCCTTTGAACATTTCGCTGCGGGTGATTTCGACGGTCAGACGAATACCCGACCATACTTTCCCGAAATTGTCTTTCAATTCGGCGAAATCGGCGGAGATTTCTTCTTCCATCAATGATCGCAGCGTCAATCCTGCCGGCGTACTTGTAATTCCGCCGAACCAAGGGTTCCAGAATGATTTTGGACCCGCTTGCGGGAACGAGCTGTGCAGCCATTCAAGGTCTTGATACCGAAGCGAGTACAGTGCGGGAGCAAATGCCGGTGCGACGCGCAGGGTCAGCTGATCGCTGGCGACCTGCCAGACATCAAGTCCTTCTACTGTCAGTTTTTCACTTTTGACGGCATCTGCTGCGTTTACATCTGCCGGAAATACCAGCTGACGACGTCTAAAAGCGAAAGCATCCATATCAAAATCAAAGGTGACGAGGTCGCTTTCCGGGCGGGACGCAAGTTTAATTGGGTTCGTCAGATGCCGAAGTTCCTGAGAGACATCGGCATGCAGCTCCGTCTGTGGAATCAAGCCGTATTCGCTGTGCAGACGAAGGGTTCCGTTTAAATTGACGTTTTTACGTTCGAGGAGTTTGACTTCGAAAGTATCCGGCAAAAACGGATTTCCATCGTTCAATACAGCGGATAAATGATCGGACAGCAGTGGCAGCCCATATTCCGCTTGCTCCGCTTCAGCCGGCGGCCATACAAGATGCGGCTCAAGCGATCCTTTTTTCAGTGCATAAGCTCGCAGACGACGCCAATCCTCGAATGTACCGACGAAGACGCTCAGTGGAACGGTGGATACCGATTCGCCGGCTTGAAGGGACCCGATCGATTGATCAAACGCATAGCGCCATCGATCGCGCTGCGGCTTCAGCTCCTGCGGCCAGACGATTCCGCATGCGGCAGACGGCCAGCGGAAAAACATCCAGTTTTCGGTGAACTTCTCGGGTTTCCAATAATCCCTATTGAGTGCATCGGCTCCCGAACCAAGGTCGACGAACGTGCCGTCGTAAGGCAGTACCGCATCACGAAGCGAAATCGGCAGCGACAGTTTGAGTTTGAGTTCTTCTGTCAGCGGATCACCTTCAGTGCGAAGTACCCGGTGGCTTAACCGAAGTCTGCCGTTTGATGCAAGTTCCGCAACCAGCGTCAGGCGGATACCGGAAGGTTCCTGCCAATCATAATCGGCTTCAAGCAGCAGGAAATCGCCAATCTGTTTGAACCGAACGTCAGAAGGTTTCTGTTCCACAAAGCGATCGCTGTAAGGCGGGCCGAGCTTCGGCAGACCAAATGAGAAAGGTGGATTTGATTGCCCGGCGATGCGTATACTCAGCTGATTGTCGGATTTCTTCAGCGAGACGATCGCCGGACCGCTGCCTATGATCCATTTGTGCGGCGTTTCTCCCCAGAATGTCCCGGAAGCGGAAGGGAAGAGAGCTTCCAGTTCGCCGGTAACGGAAAAGGATTCACCGCCGCATGTTACGGCTATATCTACGTTGGAAGCTGCAATTCCCGGCTGCTGCACGATAGCCTGAAGCGAAGCCGATACTTTCCCTCCGGCAGGCAGACTCAGGTGCAGCTTGGATGGTCTGAAAGAGACATTATCCGATTGAGGCAGTGTAACCTCAATTTCGCCATCTTCCGCAAAACGGCTTTCGAAACCGATCTGAATTTCGTTTTCCCGGCCTGTATACGATAAGCCTGCCGCGACGACAGAAGTCAGTTTGATTGGGAAGACAGGAGCGACCCCGGTCTTGAAAGAAGCGTGAAGCCCGTTGATCCGCAGCTCGGCTTCGACACCCGGGTGAGTACGCCACACGCTCGGTTCTTCGGCCGCTTGCGGCAGTTCGAACAACCCCTGTACTTCGCGCATGCTTCCGGCTTCGTTCAGATTCACAATTTCGTTCAGACCGAAATTGACGCCCCTGCCGTTCTTGCCCGTGATGCGGACTTCCAGCGGCGTACCGCTTTTGTTCACAATTCGATACGTAACCGGATAACTCCGTCCGAAAGGAAGTCGGTGTCCGGAGATTACACACTCGACCGAGTAATCTTCTGTTTCAATCTTGCGCAGACCACGTCCCGTACGTTCGAACTGCATAAGCAGCGATCGACCGTCTTTTTCCCAGCGGTAAGTATAGAAGTTGAATCCGTTCTCCTTCTCATCATCGGGACGCACCGACAGATCACGTCTGCCGTCTTCGTACCAGTCCGCCGTTTCAAAAAAAGGAGCGGCCGCTTCGGTATTCAGAACAGTTGGAATAAAGTTCATAAGATGTGTAGCGTCATCGCGTTTTTCCCAGAAAAAGCCGCATTTCTTATAAGCGGGGACGGCTTTGGTATTGCCTGCCCAGGTGTAGAGGTCCAGTCTTGGCCAGCCCATTTCGATCGTACGCTGTACAGCATGGAGCACGAGAGCTTTACCGACTTTGCGTCCATGGTAATCGGGACGTACATTCAGCAGCGGAATATAAAGGGCGCCTTCGTCTTCCTGATAGTAGGAAAAGCTGCAGAACCCGACGACCGTCTCGCCGTCCAGCGCGAGAAAGGTCTGGAGATCAGTACTTCGTTCTTGTCTTTTTAACGTGTCTTCTTCGGTATGTACATAAGCGTCGCCGCCCCAACTGTCTGCGCTTAGGTTCCACATCTCGGCAAGTGAAGCCGCGTAAGCGGGTTCGTATTCCACAATGCGGATGTCTGTCGTCTTGATTGCGTTCATGTTCTGCCTCCCTGTCTGGAAAAGCTTAATTTCAATTACATAATAAATATTATATAAGGAAACTGGATCAGATTCCATAAAAGACCGTTTTGGCCGCCAGGCAAAACTGTTGAAGCGTTTACCAGGCGGGAGTGCCGGGTATGAGAGAGTACGGAAGCTTAACTCCGAAACATCAAGAATCTCATAAGAGAGGGTGTGGCGAATGGAATACCGAAACGAAGGTCCTCCAAGCGGAGGCCCGCGGCGAAGAAGGGGCAGCACGGCAGGATATTTCCTGTCGAGTCTGATCGGGCTGCTGGTCGGAGCGCTGCTGGTGGCGCTGATTCTGCCGAGAATAGGATTGATGGAAAGCAGATTGGCCGCAGGAACGGAAAATGCACCGACTGCTCAAGAACAGTCTACGGCCCAGCCTGTTTTGAACACTGTGGATGAAGAACCGGATGCGGAGAACACCTCCTTGACACTTGCTGAAGGACTTGACGTTCCATCGGTGGTTGAACAGGTAGGAGGAGCCGCAGTCGGTATCACGAATATTCAGACCCGCCAGGGAAACGGTATGTTTGGTACGCCGCAAAATGAGGACGGTGTTCCCGTCGGAACCGGATCAGGGGTCATTTACAAAAAAGAAGGCGATCTTGCCTACATCGTAACAAACAATCACGTAGTGACAGGTTCCAATCAGCTTGAAATCACACTAGCTGATGGTACCGACGTAGAAGGGACGCTGGTCGGAACCGACATTTGGACCGATCTTGCGGTTGTCACGATGGATGCTTCCGAAGCGGATACCATTATCGAATTCGGCGATTCTTCGTCGCTTCGGTTGGGGCAGCCAGTTATCGCGATTGGTAACCCATTGGGCCTGGAATTTGCGGGTTCGGTTACAACCGGAGTCGTATCGGGTCTGGAACGTGTCGTTCCTGTCGACGTAAATGGAGATGCCACACCGGATTTCCAATCCGAAGCGATCCAGACGGATGCGGCTATTAATCCGGGCAACAGCGGCGGCGCGCTGCTCGACGCTTCGGGCAAATTGATCGGCATTAACTCCATGAAGATCAGTACGGAGACTGTCGAAGGCATCGGACTTGCGATTCCAATTGATACGGCTATTCCCATTATTGAGCAGCTTGAAGTTAATGGAGAAGTGCACCGGCCAACGCTGGGCGTGACGCTGGTGGATCTCAGCGCGATCCCTTCAGCCTATCATCAGTCCGAATTGGGACTGCCGGCGAGCGTAACCGCCGGAGCGATTGTCCAGCGTGTGCTTCCGAATTCGGCTGCCTCACAGGCGGGACTGCGCTCGCGGGACGTTATTACGGCAGTCGACGGACAACCTATCAATGGATCAAGTGAACTTCGACAGTATTTGTTTACGGAGAAAAAGGTTGGCGAGGAGCTGCAGCTGACCGTGTATCGTGGCAGTCAAGAGCGGCAAATCACGCTTTCGCTGACAGACAATCTGCAGGTTTGATGAAAAGCATCCGGGAAGAGAAATTTCTTTTCGGATGCTTTTTGTTGAAGGAAAGAAAGCGTTTACTATGATGAGCAGCAGGCGTAAAATGGAAGTATACCCGAAAGGGCTGTAATTTCATTCTATGAACAGGAAGAGGGGATAAGGATGAAGGTACGGGATTTTATGATTAAAGATGTACACACAGTGAGTCAGGATGCCCCCTTGTCCGAAGTGCTGGAACTTTTTGTGTCGAAGCGGATCAATGGAGCTCCGGTCGTCGATGCAAGCGGGAAACTTACGGGAATGATAAGCGACGGAGACATTCTGCGTTATATTAATCCACAGCGACAGACGGTTTACGACATGTTCAGTTATGTATTTATCAGCCAGCCCGAAGAGCTTGAGGAAGCCTTATCTTACAAAGTAGGTACGCCGGCCAAGAAGATTATGAAGAAAAACGTACAGTCTGCTTCCCCAAATCAGGATTTGGAAGAGGCGCTGAGAATGCTTGCCAAGCATCATTTCAAGAAGCTTCCCGTTGTCAATAATGAAAGGGAAGTGGTAGGTGTAATCAGCCGGGGCGATCTGCTTAAACAAATTGCGGGGCGCTTGAACAAACTGAATAATGAAACGGTCGGTATCTGATTTTGACTGATCCTCATACAACGAAGTCTGCTTGGTTTACAAGCAGGCTTTTTTTGTAGGTATATTATAGGTCCAAGTGCCTTAATTAATAATTAATTAGGATGTAAAATAATGATTTATACGAATTTTACATTAAATTGATGATTGGCTAGTTTAAGAGTGGTACTCTTGACGCATAGAGATGCTCGAAACCTACTTCCGGCCTCGATTCCAAAGACATAAGGTGAACAAATATGAAAATTCCGTTGTATGAACCCGGAAGAATGACGATCTGCACTGACCTTTTTGAGTCTATTCGAACCTCAGTGCGGATGTACGAAAAATCCAGAGAGCTGCATCGAATTATTTACAAGCGTGAACTCTCTACATTCTTTCAACCCATTCTAAATCTTCAGGACAAAACCTGTCTTGGATATGAGGTTTTGAATCGTCCTCCTTTATCGAATCGCTTTCCAAGTACCGAAGATTTTTATGATTATCTTGGGCGCAGCAACCAGATATTCGCTTTTGAACGATACTGCCGTGAGAGTTCGATTGAGCGGTTTGAAGCGGCGCTTAAGCGTTCCGAGGATTTGCCGAGCAAAAGTACAGACTATATCGTTTTTATCAATGTTCATCCGTTGGTGCTGACAGACTCTGCTTATCAGAGTGGAGAAACCCTTCGATTGCTGGACCGATTTGGTCTTCCCCCTGAGCGTGTCATATTTGAACTAACGGAAAAACAGGCTGTAACCGACTATGCGGAGTTCGAGCGGGTATTGTCCCATTATCGTGCACAAGGCTTCCGGATTGCGGTAGACGATGCCGGATCGGGCTACAGCAGCTTGAAGACGATTGTCAGTCTGCAGCCGGAATTCATTAAGCTGGACAAATCACTCATCCGCAATCTGTATAAGCACGCAGATCAGCAGCGAATGGTCAGACTGCTGCAGGAATTTGCGCAAGGGTCGGGAACATCGATCATAGCGGAAGGAATCGAGTGCTGGGAGGAAGCCGAATTTTTAAGAAATGAAGGCATCGCATTTGGCCAAGGTTATGCTCTCGGACGTCCTTGCCCGGAGCTTAAGCCAGCCTGTTTTCCTTGTAAAGATCATGAGTTTCTTGCAGATGCGGACTTACCGCTTGTGTCTGCAGTCAGCGGGAGGATCGAGCCGGTTTGGAAATAGAAAAGGACCAGCAAAGGAGGGCACAGCGATGCTTACAAAAATCGGAGAGATTGCGGAGGAGGTTCCAATCGTCGACGCATGTACAAAATGCGAAGCCGTGGACGACCTTTTCAAACAGAATCCAAAACTTGAAGGATTGGCGATCATTTGCGAAGATGGAAGCGATGCGCTGATGATGCGGGTCCAATTCTATCAGCAGATCGGAACAAGATACGGTTACACGCTGTTCATGAATCGTCCGGTGGGCGTCATGTCCAATTCCCGTCCGCTGCTTGTAGACGAGGGAGAGCTGATTGTCGATGTCAGTATTTTGGCGATGAACAGACCTGTCCAGGAGCTGTACGATCTGGTATTGGTCAGTGGAAACGGCAAGCTTCGCGGGGCTGTCAGCGTGCGGAATTTGCTGTTATCCGTTGCCGACATCCGCACACAGGTCGCAACTTTCATGAATCCGTTGACCGGGCTTCCCGGCAACCGGATTATCCAGGATCGGCTGCAGCAGACATTGGGGTTGGAGCGATTCAGTGTGCTTTATATCGATCTAGACCAGTTCAAATCTTATAATGACGGTTATGGATTCAAGCAGGGTGATCTGCTTCTTCAGTCGACGGCCAATCTGCTAAGCGGCATCTTTGCACAGCCGGATGCGTTTTTCGGTCATATCGGCGGTGACGATTATGTAGCCATCCTGCATCATCATAATTATGAAGAGCTGTGCAGCCGGGCAATTCTCGAATTTGAGATGATGAAGCGAAGTTTTTACCGGAATGAAGATCTGGTTCGTGGTGCAATACCGGGTGAGAACCGTTCCGGGAGACGGGGGATGATTCCGCTCGTTTCGTTATCGATTGCCGTTGTAACCAATCGGAGCCGCCATTATGAGACGATCGATGCCATCGTGGAAGAGTCTGCCCGGATCAAAAAACGCTGTAAAGCCGTACAGGGCAGTATTGTTTTCGCAGACGGGCAAATATCGGCCTGCTCCGGTTCTTGAAGTCGCTGCTGTGCACAACGGATGAATCCTGCTTCATGAACCGATGAAGGAGCTGCAGGGGCGAGGAGGCTGGCTTACCGGAGAAAGCGATGAGGGCGATCAGACGGATGCGGGTCAGTAAATTCTGGATACACAATCGATAGGTTCCGTGAAAAAAGTGCTGTTGGACGTTCCTTTTGACCGAGAATGGAAAGAAAAAGCGCAAAGGGCAGGAAGCATCGTATATAAACCATATAAACGACAAAGAGAGCGCCTCCTGAAGGGGCGCTCAACGTGTTAATGGAAAAGCTAATCGGCTCCATTGAAACATTAATCGTTCATCCGACGTTTCAAGAAGCATGATCATCCATTCTGTTCAGCCTCGTCTGCACCTGTTCCGCGTCTTCTCCGGTTAACAACCCTATCAAGGTAAGCAGCATTTGAGACATCCACTTTTTCGGATGAAGCAGCAGCTGAAGATGAAAGCGCAGATCGGGATGAACGAACGGAATGCTGGAAAGTGTACCACGTTTCAGTTCCTCTTCAACAGCAATTTGCGGCAGTAGGGCAATTCCCAATCCATTCATGACACAGTGCTTGATCGCTTCGAGACTGCCCAACTCAAATCCGATCCGATAAGAAACGTCATGTTCACGAAGCACCTTCTCGAATGTGCTTCGGTACAGACAGCTGCCTTCGGAAACAATTAACTCACATCCGCCCAAGTCGTTCAACCGGACGCTTTCTGTGCTAATTCCTCCGGTTAACGGATGACCCGGCGGTGCAACAAGCATTAATGGCTCTTCACGTATCGTGATACAGCGCAGCGACGGATCGGCAGGCTTGCGGTCGAGCAGCAGAGCCAGGTCGTATTCGCCTTCTTTGAGCTTATTGACCAGATTGTTTTCACTGTCCGGAAGCATTTGAATCCCAATCCCGGGATGCTTGAGACGAAGCTGTTGGAGATAGGGAGGAAGATAATAAGCAGCCAGCGAATCGATAGTGCCGATTGTCACTGCGCCGTCCAGCTGGTTGCCGATCGCTTCCTTGGATTCGTCGTACAGTTCAAGCATCTGCACGGCGAGTTTGAGCAGCGCTTCCCCGGGAGGAGTCAGCCGCAGCTGCCGGCCGTAGCGTTCGAACAGCGCTACGCCGTATTCCCGTTCAAGCTTCTGCATCTGCATCGTAACACTGGATTGTGCGTAGCCAAGCTCTTCGGCCGCTTTGGTAAAGCTTTGGCGGCGTGCCACTTCACGGAATGTGCGAAGGTAAGTCAGTTCCAATGGGGCTCTCTCCCGTCTAATGGTATGAATAACTTATAGGAATAAGCAGAGATTTTATATAATACATATATTCCATACATCAATATTTTTGATGATGTATATCATTTATTATAGCTAACACCGATGAAACTTTCCATGCTAAAGTGAAGTTAACAAAAGTCTGCTGGGAGGAAACCCAATGTTAACCGAACAACAGCTGCACGGTATCTATATGCCGATTATCACGCCTTTTTTGCCTAATGGAGAACTTGATCTTGAATCTTTTCATAAATTATCCTCGTCTCTTGTTACTCAAGGAATACACGGCCTGGTTGTGAACGGTACGACTGGCGAATCGCCGACCGTGAGTCATGAAGAGATGAGCTTGTTGGCCGCTGCCGCTAAATCCGCAATTGGAGCCGCCGACGTACCGCTTGTACTTGGAACGGGAACGAACGACACTCGAGCCTCGGTTAAGAAGACTGAACTTGCCGGCAAGTTGGGAGCTGACGCTGTGCTGGCTGTTGTTCCTTACTATAACAAGCCTTCACAGCGGGGAATTATCGAACACTTCCGCAAGATTGCAGAAGTCGGTGTACCGGTCATGGTATACGAAATTCCGTCCCGGACCGGTATTCGTATGGAGATTGACACGGTGCGGACGATCCTTGACATGGACGGCATTGTTGGCATGAAGGACTGCTCCGGCAGTACGGAACTGCTTCGTGCACTGCAGAGTTTCGGTTCTGTAAAGCCTGTTTTGAGCGGTGATGATACTCGGCTGCTGGACTTTCTTGAAGCGGGGGCGGCAGGCGGAATGCTTGCGTCGGCTCATGTGCGTACAGGGGATTTCTTGAACATCTATCGCAGCTTCCGTGAAGGACATATTGAAGAAGCGCAGACATTGTTCGATGAACTGACGCCTTTGATGCATCTGCTCTTCGAAGAACCGAATCCGGCACCGGTCAAGTGGCTGCTGGCGGAGCTGGGACAGATCTCGCACGGTACGCTTCGGCTGCCTATGGTAGAGATTGGCGAAGAACTTCAAGCCAAGCTGCTTCAAACGGGAGTATTTCCCGGAGATGCGCTTGCGTTGTAATAGAAAGATCCATGTAAAAAGATCGATATAAAAAGATCAAGGCAGAAAGTTCAATAAAGTAAAAGCGGCGGAACCCATTGAGGTTCCGCCGCTTTTTTCGCAGCTGCAGCATCATTCATCAAATGTCTTATTCAGTTTGATGAATTCGCTCGCCGGGCGACGGATCGGGCCTTCTTGCCTGCACCGCCGGTCAACCAGCGGCCGCCGGGCAGTCGTGAAAGTCCTGCGCATAGCAGCAAAGCGAGAGTAGCAACGATCAATGCGGTCAATACGGAAGCAATTAAGTGACCGCCTGTCAGCGCCCAATTTCGGGTGATCAACGAGACTCCCATCAGAATCATGGCATGGCTCAAATAAGCGCCGAACGAATATTTGCCGCAGAGCAGCAGGAGCTTTTTCAGCGCCCCTCCATTTTTCTGCAGCAAGAGCACCCAGCCGTAAAGCATCAGGATCTGAACCGTTACTGCAATGAAACTGCTTGGTTTCAGGTAAGTGGAAACATTAAGGTTGATCGTTTCTTCGAAGTTTTGCAAAAGATCGTAATTCAGCCATAGATAGACCCCGATGAAAGCGAGTGTGCTCCACGGCAGCAGCTTCAACGTGATAGCGCGAAAGCGATCAAGATGTAGTCCGCAGACGCCCCCCAGCACAAAATAGAACAGGTAATAAGGAAATTCATAGGAACGGTAAGCCAGTAAAGTCTGCCATAAACCACTGGTCTGCCAGCCGGGCATGCGATAGTAAGATAGATACATCAGCCAGCCGTATGCGAGGGCAAGCAGCAGCATGAGCAGCAAAACACGCCGCAGCCGTGAAGGTTCTGTGCCTACAGCTCCTGTCCAGCGTCCGATCTTTTTGGCGGCTGCCCGAAAGAGTGGAAACAGCAGATAAAACTGAAAAATCATGACGACGAACCATAAATGATAACCGTGCGTAGGCGCAATAAACTGCTGAAGCAGCAGAGGAAGTTCACCATACGACAGCAGCGGCTTATTGGACAAATACTGAACGACTATCCAGTAGAGCAGTGTCCAGCACGCAAACGGCACATAGATATCTCCGATCCGTTTAAGCAGTACCGGGCCATACTTTTTTTCCGAACGCCCGTATTGGTAGAACAGAATGGCACCGGCCAAAAACACGAAAGTCAGCGTGCCGTAGCGTATAAAATGATACAGCATGCCGAGCACTGCCGCGTCCGCGTACAGGATGTTGTCTCGGTATATGTATTCTCCCAAACTGTGCTGCATGACAATGGCGAAAAAAGATAATCCGCGCAGCAGCCCCCATTCATCGACTCTCTTGCCTGAAGAATAGGGTTCGCCGGGAGGAAGAGGGGAAGCAGAAGAAGACATGGATGGTTCCTCCTTATAAGTACTTGGCAATCGACCAACTTTATTATTATACTCATTATAAAGAACTTTTGAATCGGTATGATCCAAATCCGGAAATCACGGAACTGGAACCAAGGTCGCGATATACTGGAGGAATAACTGGTATGGCAGCTGAAAAATTTGCGAAAAAGCCTATATTGGTGGGAGAGAAGGTTCTTCTAAGGCCATTTGAGGAGGGGGACGGGGAAAAAATGTTGGCGATCCTGTCCGAATCCGAGGTTCAGCGGTTGACCGGCTCGGCATCAGATGATCAAGAAGCCGGTACAGCGATGGGAAGCGAAGAGATTGAACGGACTAGAGACTGGTATGCCAGCCGGAACGCGCAGAACGACCGTATGGATCTGGCGATTGTGAATCGTGAGAGCAGGGAGTTGGTCGGGGAAGCGGTTTTCAACGAATATGACGATTATACGAACAACGTGAACTTTCGCATTTTGATCGGTTCAGCGGGCCAAGGGAAAGGTTTGGGGACAGAAGCGGTTCGCTTATTTTTACAGTACGGCTTCGAACAGCTTGGTCTGCATCGTGTCGGACTTGAAGTATTCAGCTTTAATCCCAGAGCGGAACGGGTGTATGTAAAAAGCGGATTTGTACTCGAAGGCGTTAAACGGGAAGATTTTCGCTACAACGGAGAGTATGTCGATACAAAAGTATATGGCATACTGCGTTCGGACTATGAGCGGACTGAACAATTGAAGTCGTGAGTAAACCAGCATTTGCATATATACATATTGCTGCACTGAAAAGCCGCTGTTCCGTATTTATACGGAACAGCGGCTTTTTTGATGATTCGGTTTGTATTATGGATTAACTCGTTTTTATGAATGGTCTTGTTTTTATGCGCCTGTGCCCGTCTCTGTTTCCACGGCACGCAGACGTTTTGCAGAACGCCGTGAGCGCCCGGGAAGGCGCGGGGGCCGGGGAATCGAAGAAGCCGCAGCCGACTTCAATCCCGAGACCAGTACACCGCTGAAAATCAGCAGGGCACCTATATACCCCTGCATGCCGAGTACTTCACCCAAAAACATAAAGCCAAACAGTGCGGCAAATACGGGTTCGAGCGAGAACAGCATTCCGATGCGTTCGGGTGTCGTATGCTTTTGCGCGACGGTCTGCATAATGAAGCCGAAAGCACTGCAGACAACGGCAAGACCGATAATCGCCGTCCAGCCGGAAGCTCCCTGCGGAATCGACGGTGTCTCGAACAGGAAACCAAAGATTAGGCCGAACAACCCAATGAACCCGATTTGCAAGATGCCAAGCGTAAACCCTTCGGAGCTGCGTGCAAATCGGTTCGTAAGAATAATGTGCACCGCGTATACGAAAGCGCCGAGCAGGCACAGTACCGATCCGCCTTCGAATGTCAGCGAACTCCGAAGCGTCAGCAGCGCGATTCCGCCCATCGTAAGGATAATTCCTCCGGTCGTTGCCAGGCTCGGCCTGCGGCGGGTGATCGCGAACTGCAGCATCGGCACGAATACGACCATCGCACTGGTCAGGAACCCGGCTGAAGACGCAGTTGTCGTTTCAAGCCCTGTAATCAATAGTGACAGCATGACGAACATTACAAAACCCAGCAGGGCACTCTGTCTGACTGCGGCCAGGTCGGCCACACGCAGTCGGCGCCAGAAGAGCGGCGCTGTCAAAGCAAAGGCCAGCAGAAAACGCCAGGCGAGCAGTGTAAAAGGTTCCATTCCGTCCAGTCCCATCTTCATTAATAAATAGGAGGAACCCCAACCGATCGAGACCAGGGCAATTGCCAGATCGGCCGTTTTTTTCGTCATGCTCAATTTCATTGTTTTCGTCATCCTCTTTCGGTCGTGTAGTAATGGACAAGGCAGTGTGAATATCCGTTGATTTTTCGCCTCACTCAGTATAAGTTGAAGAAAAGCATGAGAAAAGCGAATATTTTTCATGATTAACATGAATAATTTTAATGATGGAAAGAGGCACGCAATGACCACCCACAGATATGAAGCTTTTCTCAAAACGCTTGAGACAGGCAGTCTTACTAAAGCCGCGGCGGCGCTAGGTTACACTCAGTCGAGCATTAGTCACATGCTGAACGCGATGGAGAAAGAATGGAGACTCACACTGCTCATTCGCGACCGTTCCGGCATCAGGTTGACTTCCGACGGGCAGCGGCTGCTGCCGTATATTCGGAATGTCGTGCAGGCGCACCGCGAGCTGATCGACGAGACGGCCAATTTGCAGGGACTTCGATCCGGACTTATTCGGCTCGCGACATTTACCAGTGCCGCAGTCAACTGGCTTCCGGGTTTGATTCAGACGTTTCAGCAGGAGCACCCGGGCGTCGATTTCGAACTGCTGCATGGTCACTATACGGATATCGAGAACTGGCTTGACACCGGCCAGGCCGACTGCGGTTTCCAGCGCCTGCCTGTCCGAGCGGATTTTGAAAGCCGCTTTCTGGCGCAGGATCGGCTGCTGGTCATCCTACCGGAACATCACCCACTCGCAGGGGAGGAATGCTTTCCGGTGGAGGCGCTGGGGGAAGAACCTTTTTTGCTGCTGGAGGAAGGGACGGTCAATGAAATTCGGGGAATTTTCGAGCTGCACGGTATTCATCCGAAAGTGCGGTTTACCGCACGCGACGATTACACGATCATTTCCATGGTCGAGAGCGGTCTGGGCATCAGCATTTTGCCTGAGCTGGTGCTGAACCGGACGCCATACCGGGTGGTGCAAAAGGAATTGAGCGTGCCTGCCTACCGCAGGCTCGGGATCTGCCTTAGGAGCCGCGAGGATGCTTCGCCGGCGCTGCAAAAATTTCTCGAGCACGTCGAGGCGTATCCGGGTTTCCGGACGGAAGCTTCCCCAGACGAGAAGAAGCCGGTCTGACAGCTGTTTCGATAAAAGCCGTTTCTTGAGCCAAGGAAGCGGCCTTTTTGCGGCAGCGTGCAGGAACGGGAAGCAGCAGGGGCGAAGGAAGGAGAGCAAGTATTGTAAAATACAATCCGTACAGACGGGAGATCAGCCATGCCGACATTTGAAGCGAAAGAAAACCGTTTTTATTATAACGATGAACCGGTGCAGCTGATAGCGGGAGCGATTCACTATTTTCGGGTCGTTCCGGAATACTGGGAGGATCGGCTGCGCAGGCTGATCGCGTGCGGCTTCAATACCGTGGAAACGTATGTGCCTTAGAACGTACACGAGCCGTAAGAAGGAAGATTCGCGTTCGATGGCATGGCCGACCTGGAGGCGTTCGTAGGCTTGGCGGGTTCGCTCGGCCTGCATGCTATCGTGCGTCCGAGTCCGTACATCTGCACGGAATGGGAATTCGGCGGGCTGCCGGCCTGGCTGCTGAAGGCGGAGAGATGAGGCTGAGATGCGCCGATCCATCCTTTTTGGCCAAGCTAGACGCCTACTTCGACGAGCTGCTGCCTAGGCTGCGTCCGCTGCTGTGCACGAACGGCGGTCCGCTTGTTGCGCTGCAGATCGAAAATGAATATGGCAGCTACGGATCGGATTCGGATTATTTGAAATATTTGCGGGACGGCATGATTCGGCGCGGCATGGATGTGCTGCTGTTTACTTTCTACGGTCCGGAGACGTTCATGCTGCGCGCCGGCTCGGTTGAAGGCGCGCTGGCTACCGTCAACTTCGGCTGGGATACGCGCGGCGCGTTCGATACGCTGCGTCGCCATCAGCTGGAAGGGCCGCTGCTGCGTCAAGGGGAGAACGAACTGATCGTGCTGGAAATGCATGGATTTTTTGCGAGCGGAGCAGAGGAGCAGGCTGCCGTACCGTTTATCGAACTGACGGACCGCGCAGACTTGGGCTAACACGCGCGGAATTTTGCCTGCCAGGCAGGTTCGCCTTTGGTGGGAGCCCGGGCCTGTTTGCGCCGCTTCTATGATTAGAAAAGGAGGGAAGGAATGTCCTGGACTTCTGAGGCTGGCGGAGGAAGAGAATTCAATATCGGACAGTACGCGCTGCCGGATTTGCGTTTTTCGTTTCAGATGTGCGGAGCCCATTGGCGTCAGGTCACGACCGGCTGGACGTATCCGCCGCATAATCACGCGCTGTTTGAGCTGAATTACGTAATGGAAGGGGAGCAGATGACGCGGGTCGAGGGCGAACGCTATGTCCAGCAGCCGGGGGAACTGCTGCTGCTCTCTCCAGGCTGTACGCACGAGAGTCGGATCGGCGGCACGGACTCGATGACTTATTTTTGCATTCATTTCGATATCGACGACGATTTTATGTATGCGCGGATCGCCTCGTTGGAGAGCGCGCTTTTTGCGGCGGATTCGGAGCTGGCCGCGAAGCTTAAGCCCGATTTGGAGCGGCTGTTCCGCTTGTGCGGCGAAGAGACGGATGACGCTGCGGCAGCGCTTGCGGTCCGAACGCCGCTGCTTCGAATTCTGCTTGAATTGTGTCAATACGCGTTTGATCTGCCCGAACCGGAGACGAGAGCGAACGCGGCGATCATGGGTCAGCGGGGAGCGGCCCGACTGCTGCGCGAACGTTATGCACTGGAAAAGAAAATACAGGATTTTCTCGCCGATCCGAGCGCCGGAGAAAGGTCGGACGACAGATCGTGGTTTCCGCCGTTCAACTGGGTCGGTTTATTCTCTGTCATGGTTCCGGATCGGGAATTTTGGGGAAAACCGGACCGATTTCTGGCCAAAATGCTGCTTGAAGACGCTCTGTCCGGCTTGGGGATTGCTGCAGTGGCAGCCGACAAACGGGTGCTGACCGCCGTTTTGTTCACGGACGGATTCAGCGTTCCGCCTTTGGAAAAGCATGCAGCCGAGTGCATTCGCCTGCTGGAGCGGCGGCTGAACGAGCCGGTCCGGTTGGGCTTGGGCGGCGTCGCGGCTTCTTCGGCCGAACTTAAAGCGCTATACCGGCAGAGCTTGAGTCAGCTCGGACTTCGCGAGTCTGACGGGACGCTGCCGAACTTCGATTTTATCAACCGTACAATAAGGCTGGCGCTGTTGGCGGTCGAATCCGAATATGCCGATCCCGACCTGACTTTAGGGAGGCTGGCAGCCAGGCTGGAACTGACGCCGAATTACCTGAGCGGACTGTTTACCGCCGAAACGGGACACCCGTTCACCTGGCATCTGACCCGGATTCGTATCGAACGGGCGCGTAAGCTGCTCGAAGAAACGCGATTGAAAGTTCACCAGATCGCCAATCAAACCGGATATACGGATCAGGCTTATTTTAGCCGCTGTTTCAAGTCGGTGGTTGGCGTGAGCCCGGCCGCTTATCGGGCGGGCGCTCAGATAAACTGAAGAATTCGCTTACAATTAATCGTAGATTTGTCCAATTGAGCGTAGATATTTACATTGTTTGCTCCGATCACGGATGACATACTGAAATGGGAGCGAAAAGAACGGAGACCCGCTTTTCCGCGCACCGTCCGTTTCGATTTAAATTCGTTTTGCAAAGGAGCGTAACAATGAAATCATCATTTAATCAGCCTATCGTCACCCATATCTACACGGCCGATCCTTCTGCTCACGTATTCGAGGGCAAGTTGTACATCTACCCTTCGCATGATCTCGACCATGACGGTCCCAGCAACGATAACGGCGACCAATACCGGATGGAGGATTACCACGTGCTGTCCATGGAAGGCATCGGAGCAAAAGCAATCGATGAGGGCGAAGCCCTTCATCTTCGCGACGTACCGTGGGCTTCGTCACAGCTCTGGGCGCCGGATGCCGCATTTAAAAACGGAAAGTACTATCTGTTCTTCCCCGCTCGCGATCACGACGGCATCTTCCGGATCGGCGCGGCAGCGTCCGATTCTCCGGCGGGACCATTCAAAGCGGAGCCGAATTACATACCGGGGAGCTTCAGCATCGACCCGGCCGTGCTGGTCGACGACGATGGTAAGGCTTACATGTATTTCGGCGGATTATGGGGCGGGCAGTTGGAAAAATGGCAGAGCGGCGCCTACGAGCCTCAACGGGAAGGTCCGGCTTCCTGTGAACCCGCGCTGGGTCCACGCGTGGCGAAGCTGAGCGAAGACATGCTGTCATTCGAGGCTGAGCCGAGCGAAATTTCCATCGTCGACGAAAGCGGAAATCCGATTCTTGCCGGTGACGAAGATCGCCGTTACTTCGAAGGTCCGTGGGTACATCGATACAATGGGCTTTACTATTTGTCGTATTCGACCGGAACGACGCACAAGCTGGTCTATGCGACGAGTGGCAGCCCGACGGGCCCATTCGTTTACAGGGGCGTTATACTGCCGCCGGTAGTCGGTTGGACGACGCATCATTCCATCGTCGAATTCGATGGGAAATGGTATTTGTTCTATCATGACAGTTCCTTGTCGGGAGGCGTCAATCATAAACGGTGCGTCAAATATACGGAACTGCATTATAACGATGACGGAACGATCCGAATGATAGAACCTTATGCGAATGCGGAGACCGGGGCCTGAGAAAGCGCTCAGCGCGGCGGAGCTTCGATGTTTGCCGAGTACCGCTTCGGGGCTTCTCGAATCGGATAATCCTTCTGCCGGTGAGCGGGAAGGGTTCGAATTGAATAAAAGCCGTTTGCTTTACAGCGCCCGCGCCGATGCCGGGCGTTTTTTTGACGACGGTAAGGCGTTATGAAAGAAAGCATCTTTCCGGTTCGGTTCGAATATTTTACACTGCTTTTACAAAACGAGTGCTTTGCGTTAATTTTCGGACCTTACAATGGGAACTGTAAAGCGGCACGGACAACTCGGACAGAGAGAAGACGACCGCAATCGTATGAATATACTTAGGAGGGTCTAATCAGACATGAAATCGAAAAAAACGTTATTCGGCACTTTGACACTTACCGCTATGCTCGCGCTTACCGCTTGTGGTGGTAACTCCGGCGGCACAACGACTACAGAACCTACTACGGGAACAGGCGGCACAACAACTCCTCCGACAACATCGGAGCAGCCAGCCGACACAGCTATCTCGGGATCGATTCTGGCAGTCGGATCTACAGCGCTTCAGCCGCTGGTTGATCAGGTAGGTCAAAAGTTCATGGAAGAAAATGCCGAAGTTACGGTTCAAGTACAGGGCGGAGGCAGCGGTACGGGCCTGACTCAGGTATCCGAAGGCGCTGCAGACATCGGCAACTCCGACGTATTTGCAGAAGAGAAGCTGGATGCCGACAAAGCGGCTGAGCTGGTCGATCACCAAGTAGCGGTTGTCGCTATGGCAACTGTAGTAAACAAAGACGCAGGCGTAGACAACCTGACGAAGCAGCAGCTGCTGGATGTATTCAGCGGTAAAGTAACAAACTGGAGTGAAGTTGGCGGCGCTGATAAGAAGATCACGATCGTAAACCGTCCAAGCAGCTCGGGTACGCGTGCAACGTTCGAGAAATATGCTCTGGGTGAAAAAGTTGAGAACGTTGAAGGTTCGATCGAGCAGGATTCGTCGGGTACTGTTAAGCAGATCATTGCTGACACATCTGGCGCAGTAGGCTACCTGGCCTTCTCCTACCTGGACGACACAGTTACCGCTCTGAGCTACGACGGCGTAGAGCCGACGGATGAAAACGTACAAAGCGGCGAGTACCCAGTATGGGCTTACGAGCACATGTACACGAAGGGCGAGCCTGAAGGCGCAACAAAAGCTTTCCTGGATTACTTCATGACTGAAGAAGTTCAAAACTCGGACGTAACTGAACTGGGTTACATTCCAGTATCCAGCATGGAAGTAAAACGCGATGCAGAAGGCAAAGTCGTTCAATAATTGACTCGACGCACCGGCAAAAAAGAGGCGGTCTAACCGCCTCTATTTGCGCGTTTATCAACGAATGGAGAGGGTAACCACTTATGGAAAATAATAAGGCTGCCGCAAACAATAAGAGGCGCGGCTTTGCCAGACACCAACGCGAAGACATGATCGGCAAGATTTATACGTATCTCTGCGTACTTATGCTGATTGTCGTTATTGTGTCAATCGTGTACTTTGTTGCGTCGAAAGGGTTAGCTACCTTTATAACGGACGGTGTTAGTCCGTTCGAGTTCCTGTTTGGAACGCACTGGAGTCCTGATGGAACTAATCCGTCCTTCGGCGCTCTGCCGTTCATCGCAGGTTCATTTGTCGTGTCGATGCTTGCTGCGCTGATTGCCGGACCTCTGAGCATTTGCGCAGCACTGTTTATGACCGAGATTGTACCAGGCAAGGGCAAGCGTATTCTGCAGCCGGTTATCGAGCTGCTGTCGGGCATTCCGTCCGTTGTATACGGCTTTATCGGTTTGACGGTTCTCGTGCCGTTCATTTCGACAGTGAGCGGCGGAAACACGCTTGGTTACGGTGTAGCTGCAGGCGCATTGGTATTGTCGGTTATGATTCTGCCAACAATTACAAGTATTGCGGCAGATGCACTGGCTTCGCTCCCGCGCGGTATGCGCGAAGCGTCCTACGCACTCGGCGCAACACGCTGGCAGACGATCTACCGGGTCATTCTGCCGACATTGGCTCCTTCGCTGTGGACGGGTATCATTCTTGGTATTGCTCGCGCATTTGGCGAAGCACTGGCCGTTCAGATGGTTATCGGTAACGCACCATTCTTACCTAAATCACTGCTCACGTCGGCTTCGACATTGACCAGTGTTATCACACTGAACATGACGAATACTTCGACCGGATCGGTTCAGAACAACGTCCTTTGGAGCATGGCTTTGATGCTGCTCTTCATGACCTTCGTGTTCATCATCATTGTACGGTTGCTTCAAAGGAGGAATAAGCTGTGAACGCAAAAACTGCGGACAAAATCGCGACTGGCGTCATTATTTTCTTCGCCATAGTGATCGTCGCCATTCTGGGCGGATTGCTTGGCTTTATCCTGGTGCGCGGTCTATCGCACATCAGTTGGGACTTCTTGACTTCCCCTTCGCAGAACTTCAAAGCGGGCGGCGGTATTGGTCCACAATTATTTAACTCGCTTTTCCTGCTTGTATTGACTATGATTATCACGGTTCCGCTCGGTTTGGGTGGCGGTATCTATATGGCCGAGTATGCAAAGGAAAACAAGATAACAGGATTTATCCGCCTCGTCGTCGAAGTGCTGTCTTCTTTCCCTTCGATCGTTGTCGGTTTGTTCGGCCTCTTGCTCTTCGTTAACACATTTAAGCTTGGTTACTCGCTGCTGGCGGGTGCGATTGCGCTGGCAATCTTCAATCTGCCGCTGATGGTTCGGATTACAGAACAATCGTTCCGCGCGGTTCCGAGAGAACAGAAAGAAGCCGGCTTGGCACTCGGCCTGTCCAAGTGGAAGATCATTACTTCCATTCTGCTGCCGGTTGCTCTTCCAAGCTTGATTACAGGTACAATTCTTGCAGCTGGCCGCGTATTCGGTGAAGCTGCAGCGCTGCTCTTTACATCGGGCATGACGACACCTCCACTGGACTTCACGGACTGGAATCCACTGAATCCACGTTCGCCGATCAATCCACTGCGCTCGGCAGAGACGCTCGCCGTGCATATTTGGAAAGTCAACAGTGAAGGACGTATTCCGGATGCTAAAGATGTATCGGCCGGAGCTTCGGCTGTACTCGTTATTATGGTTCTGATCTTCAACCTGATAGCGCGCTGGTTCGGCCGCTTCGTATATCGTAAAATTACCGCTTCCAAGCAAGTAAACTAGGAGGACTTCGTTATGCAGACTAGTACGCAACCCCGTTTCGGTACGGAAGAACTGAGCGTATTCTACGGCACGAACGAGGCCGTCAAAAAGATTAATATGGAGTTTCCCGACAAGAGTGTAACCGCACTGATCGGACCATCGGGCTGCGGGAAGTCGACTTTCCTGCGTTCCTTGAACCGAATGAACGACGAGATCGCTTCTGCTCGAGTCACCGGCCGCATCTGGATGGACGGAGAAGACTTGAACGATAAAAATACAGATGCAGTCACACTTCGTCAGAAGATCGGTATGGTGTGGCAGCGTCCGAACCCGTTCTACAAGTCGATCTATGAAAACATCGCGTTTGGACCTAGATATCATGGAACGCGCAGCAAAAAACAGCTTGATGAAATCGTTGAGCAAAGTCTGCGCCGTGCAGCCCTGTGGGATGAAGTTAAAGACCGTCTGAAAGAATCGGCTCTGTCACTCTCCGGTGGACAGCAGCAGCGTCTGTGCATTGCACGTGCTCTCTCTGTAAGCCCCCAGATTTTGCTGCTCGATGAACCGGCTTCCGCACTGGACCCGGTATCGACAGGCAAGGTTGAAGAACTTATCATCGAACTGAAGAAAGAGCTTCGCATTGTTATCGTGACGCACAACATGCAGCAGGCTGCCCGTGTCTCCGATTTCACCGCCTATTTCTATCTGGGCAATCTGATCG
Organism: Saccharibacillus kuerlensis DSM 22868; assembly: GCF_000378145.1. Lineage (GTDB taxonomy): Bacteria > Bacillota > Bacilli > Paenibacillales > Paenibacillaceae > Saccharibacillus > Saccharibacillus kuerlensis. The sequence continues at coordinate 69,900 of NZ_KB899280.1, forward strand.
AGCACGACAACACAACCAAGCTGTTCTCCAACCCTTCCAACCAGATGACCCAGGAATATATCATGGGCCGGTTTGGCTGAACAAGCGATTTGGGAGCGGCCGACCACGGTAGAGCTTCCCATCGCTTTTCGAATACTTTCATACGATTTGTTCTGGACCGTTTCCTTTATAACAAAGGATACGGTCTTTTTTTGTCCCGCTGGATGTTAATCGGTTAACAACGGCTTGAAGGCCTTTCTTCAATCCAGTACGATAGATGAATGAGAAACAAGAAGAACAAGAAAGAAGATGAAGCAGAAAATACGAAGCAGAAAATTTCGGTCCAAGAAAGGGTGAACCTGTCATGTCCGATATTCACAATCAGACAAGCGCTGAACACGAATCAAGTAAGCTTGAGGCACTGAAGCTTGAGAAACTGCTTGCGACCGAGTTCAATCCTTCGCAGCTGCAGCCGCAATTTTATATGACGGCCGAACTAAAACCTGGTGCAGAGCTCACTATGGTGCTTGAAGAACTGTCCACACCCGAAGGTGCCAGCCAATTTCTTCGAGCTTTTGCCGATGTACTGCAGGCACCGGATTTGCAGGCAGCCGTCACCTATTTCTGCAGCTGGTACAGCGGAGTTGCTGTCGCTTCCTTGTATTTCCTAGGCGGAGAACAATTGCGACCCGATTTTTCCGCAGCAAATATCAAAGTCCAGTTGTTCCGGTTGGAGAACGGACATTCACTTAATTTTGTAATTGGCAGTCGAATCGTCAGTCGGGCACCGTTGGATGTGAAGGAGCAAGAAGAATGGGTTCGAGAAGGGTTGACAGCGTTTTACGGAGAAACCTGTCGCAAAATTTTCGAGAATTTTGCGGAGCTGTCAGGACTGCCTATCGGTATGATCTGGGCACAACTGCCGGGCAGATTGGACTATTTTGTAGGAACGTGGAAGAACTCCATGGAGAACGTTTCTACGACTGAGAAGGAGAGGGGATTTGAAGAGCGAAGAGAGCGTCTTGAACAGGCTTACCACATATTGAAGAATCTTGATTCGGACATATTTGGTCGCAAAAAGAACCCATTCGATATTCGCTTTCGTTATGTCGAGCACCCGACAGATCCTTCCCAGCAGATGCAAATGCGTCCAAGCTGCTGCCTGTATCATATGCTTCCTCGAGCGGAATATTGTTATAACTGTCCCAAACTCAATGAAAAGGATCGGGCAGAACGTCGAGCTCGGGTACAAGCCCAATGAACCAACTCAATTCCCTCATGGGGCCGATCCGCGGCCGCACAAACAAGACGGAAGTCGAACTCACTACGGAGAAACTTGAGTCAAGTGAACCTGTCAAAATTGTTGTCGTAGCCGATACTCATATGCCGCGTATGGCAAAAGCACTTCCGCCTACACTTACAGAAGAGCTGAAGGATGCCGACCTGATCCTGCATGCCGGTGACTGGACTTCGCCGGACATATACGACCTGTTCGCCGTTTATGCGCCTATATACGGGGTGGCCGGCAATAACGATGGAGCGGCAATAGCAGAACACTGGGGATACCGACGTATTGTCGAGATTGCTGGTTGGCAAATCGGTCTGACACACGGACATCTGGGCAGAGGTGGCGGTACTCAAGCTAACGCAGCAGCTGCATTTGAAGGAGAGGAAGTGGACATGATAGTTTTCGGTCATTCTCATATCCCTTTTCTGTCTCACGATACTATGATAAGCGAAGATAGAAAGGTCTCGCTTTTTAACCCTGGTTCACCAACGGATAAGCGATGGCAGAAACGTTATTCATTCGGAATTATTACCTTAAACGGAATGCTTGTAAGCTTCGAGCATCGCTATTATGATTCGAAAATCTAAGAGTTTTGTTAACGCTGTGTTTTGACCATGTAAAGAGAGTGTTTTATAATGAGACTTGGACTCAACATTCTCTTACTAAAGAAGGTAATGAAACAATGAAACTGATTTCGGCTCATTCCAAGACGAGCCATAGACCTGACCGCATATTTCTGGTCTCGGTCTGTCTGTTATTTGTCAAGCTGCTGCTGCTGCGCTGGTTCTTTTTTGCGGAATATGAACTGGGCGGAATATTTATCGATCTGCTAACGGCAATTGGGTTAACCTGTTTGCTGGAATTACTGGTACCGCGGCGTTGGAGAACAGCCGTCGCCTGGCCGGTTAATCTTTTATTATCCGTCATGTTTTTCTCGGCTGCCGTCTACCAATCGTATTTCGGCTCCGTGCCGACGTACATCGTCTTAGGTTCGCTTGGTCAGGTTCCTGAAGTCGGCAATGTACTCGGAGGTTTGATCAAACCTGCGTATTTCATTTTTTTTGCTGACCTTCTAATCAAAGGCGGGCGGCTGGCTCTAGTAGCAGTACGGAAGCGCCGATCACGCGGAAACTTGTCGTTCAATAAAGAAAGCGGTTTGATCTTTTGGAACGAAGCCGCTACCCGAATGAGCCGCATCGTAGTGGCATTAATGCTGGTGGTCTGTCTGCTGCTGTCCGGGGTATGGATCAATCGGGGTTCTGCAATCAGCAATGAAATTATTCGGGCTGAAAATATCGGTTTTCTAAACTATCAGGTCAGCACGGCGATTGAAAAACGCAAAGAGCGCGATTTGATTGCTGCGACATCGCCCCAAGAGATTGCTGAGCAGGTGAAGGAACTGCAGGCTTCTTTTCCTTATAACGATCAGGGGAAAAAGTCCTCTCCAGCCGGAGACTCACCCGCTTACTTTGGTTCAGCCAAAGGAATGAATATTGTAGTCGTACAGATGGAATCGTTTCAGACCTTCCCGATTGGCTACAATCTGGACGGAACTGAAGTAACGCCGAATCTGAACGCATTGATCGAACAAAGTTTTTACTTCCGGCATATTTTTCAGCAGATCGGGCAGGGCAATACGTCGGATTCCGAATTTATTTCGAACACGTCGATCTATCCGACAGCGCAGATTGCCATGTCGACCGGTTACGGCGATCGGGTTATTCCGAGTTCGCCGCGCTTATTAGGAGATAAAGGATACAAGACAGCCACCTTCCAGATCAATAACGCCTCGTTTTGGAATCGAAACCAGCTGTACCCGGCACTCGGTTTTCAGAGCTATTACGATAAACCCAGCTACAAGAACGATCATTTCAACAACTTCGGCGCTTCAGATGAGGAGATGTATCGTGTCGGCCTGGAAAAAATCGACGAAATGAGTGCCGACGGTTCACCCTTTTACGTGCAGTTCGTTACGACATCCAGTCATGCGCCGTTTGATGTGCCAAAAGAGTTTGCACAAATTCATATTCCCGAACGGCTGCAGGGAACTCAGCTGGGTAGGTATATGAACGCCCAACATTACACGGATTATGCGCTCGGCAAGCTGATCGACGGTCTGAAGCAGAAGGGACTATGGGATAATACGATGCTGGTCGTATACGGGGATCATGGCGGATTGTCTACAACCGAGAACGATCCCGATTGGGTATCCTCGATGCTGGACATTTCGTATGAAGCCAATATAAGCCGTCTTAACGTCCCGCTGATCGTTCGCGTTCCCGGTTTCAATGACGGAAAAGTAGTGGAGCTGGCAGGCGGTCAAATGGATATTGTGCCTACGCTAATGAACCTACTTGGCATATCGCTGGAAAAGGAAGGCTATCTGGCATTCGGACGGGATCTTCTAAATACGGATCGGAATGTGATTGGAATTCGTTATTATCTGCCGACCGGATCATTTGTCGGAGACGGCATTTTATTCATTCCGGGAAAAGGCTTTGAAGATGGCAAAGCTGTTTCTCTGAAAACGCACGAGCCGATTGCCGATCTTGAACCGTATCGGGATGATTATGAATACATTTTGAAGCTGATGAAATCATCGGACGATTATGTGAATTTATTGCCAAAACGCGGACCTGGACTGCAATAGTTTCAAACAATCCGTTGAAAGCAGAGAGGATGGTCGTATGATACAGCAGCCTGTCAGATGCCGATGGGTTAACGACGATCCGTTGTATATCCGTTATCATGACGAGGAATGGGGCGTACCGGTACACGACGACCGGCAGTGGTTTGAGCTGCTGACACTGGAAGGTGCACAGGCAGGACTAAGCTGGTATACGGTATTGAAAAAGAGAGAGCATTATCGTCTGGTGATGGATCAATTCGATCCGGAAATTGCTGCACAGTATGGACCGGACAAAATAGAGGAATGGATGCAGGACGCCGGAATTATTCGCAATCGCTTGAAGCTAAAGTCCGTTATTCAGAACGCAAATGCTTTTCTGCGCGTGCAGAAGGAATTCGGCAGTTTTGACAATTATATTTGGGAATTCGTAAACGATCGTCCAATTGCCGGACATCGCGTCAAGCCGGAGGATGTCCCTGCCAGAACGGAAATTTCAGACCGGCTGAGTAAAGACTTGAAGAAACGAGGCTTCAGTTTTGTCGGCAGTACGATTTGCTACGCGCTGATGCAGGCCGGGGGCATGGTCAATGACCACCTGAAAGATTGTTTCCGTCATCCTTCGCATTCGAAACAATAAGGAGGGACCAATCAAATTGCATTTCTTCGCGTCGCACCGCAATCCAGGCGGGTAAAGCTATAGTAAAGGCAGTATAGGCTGCACCGAAGGAAAGGAGCAATTGAACAATGAAGGTTATGATTACCCAACAGGAAGCGATGCAGCGGAAGATTTGGGACAAAATCATCGATATGTTCGGCCTGGACAAGGATCAAGATTACTGGGAGAAAGAGCAGTTCATTTTGACTGAAGAACAGGCACGTGAGGTAGGCTTGATTCGCTGATAAGCCGAGAATCCGAGTGTTTCAAGCGATGAAGCATTTTCTGAAATATGAAGTAAAAAAAGCTGTTTCGATTCCGCAGTTGCGGAGCGAAACAGCTTTTTTTGTCCGTATAATTATCCGAATCGCAAGCGTAGAACTCAGCAGCCTAGCCAATCCGACTGTGACGATTCGCAAACCAGATTCCAGGCAGGTCATCTATGCTCATTGGCCTGCAGATTAAGTAACCTTGGATATTGGGACAGCCCATATCCATCAACTGGATGAGCTGATCGCCATCTTCTACGCCTTCCGCAACGACATCAAGATCCATAGCCCGTGCCATAACAAGCAGCGCGGAAATAACAGCCGGATTCATCTGCACAATAAACGATCGATCCAGCTTGAATTTGTCGATCGGAATTTGTGCCAGAATTCCTAGGGAAGAATAGCCGGTTCCAAAATCATCGAGTGAAATCATATAACCTTGTTCTCTCAGCTGCTTCAGAATAACGCAGATCTGTTCAAGATTACGCATAACGAGCGTTTCGGTTACCTCCAAATCAAACTGCCGAGGAGTCAGTCCTTCCTCTGCAATAATCGCGTTCAGTCGGTCAATAAATTGCTCTTCTTCAAACTGAGCCCGTGAAATATTGACGGCAATACGCACATCCGGACCGAATTTTTCGCGAATCCGTGGAAAGTCTTTGCAGGCTTGTCGGATCACCCATTCGCCAATCGGAACGATCAATCCGGTTTCTTCCGCAACGGGAATAAAATCTGCGGGAGATACAAGTCCCGAGTGTCCGAGATTCCAGCGCAGCAGAGCCTCTACTTCGACAACTTTATTGTGCAGCGGATCGAAAATCGGCTGATAATGCAGCAGCAGCTCCTCGCGCTCAATGCATTGATTAAGTGCAATCTCATAATCGAATTTGACAAGCTGATCGTAATGAAAGGCTTCGTTAAAGACATGATATCGGCTTCGGCCTTTGCTTTTGGCATAATAAAGCGCGATATCGGCCTGACGAAGCAGAGTAGACAAATCTGTCCGCTCAGCGGCCGAAGAAATGCCGAGACTCGCACTGACACGAACCATTTGTTGCCCTAGTTGAAACGGCTTGTCCAGCACTTCCAGAATCCGTTTCGCTATCTCTTCGGGTCGGGAAATCGGTGTCTCGCATACAATGATAAACTCGTCGGCTCCTTGACGAGCAATCACATAAGGGGCGCCGAACGAATTCCTGAAGCGCTGGGCAACTTCAATCAGCAGCGTGTCGCCGACTTCATGTCCGAGCGCATCGTTAATATTTTTGAAATTATCGAGATCAATTAGAAACAAGCAGAATGGCTTATGGGTAAATTCGTATAAGAAGCGTCGGTTGAAAAGTTGGGTCAGCTCATCATGATACGCGTAGTGGTGCAGTCTCTGTTCTGATTCCTCACTCGTTACCATATCGCGCGTCATACAAGCGACAGCTTGAACTTCTCCTTGGTCGTTAAAAATTGGTGAGAGAATGCTTTCTCCGCTGAGGGCTCCGCTCGGAAGCAGAATTCCGTCTTCAAAACGGACGCTTCGACGTTCATCGACGACTTTCAAGTATTTTTGATGTAAGTATCTGCCCATTTCCGGTTCATGTTCAAACACTTCAAAAAAAGTTCGCCCTTCATGTTCAGGTCCAATGCCGCTGAGTTTAGCCGCTGCACGATTAACATAGCGGTAGCGAAATTGCTCGCCATCCCAGTTCATCAAATAAATGCAATCTTCGATCGCATGAAGGAGCTGACTCAGATAGGCTTCCGGACGTTCTGGTTTTCTCATTTTGCAGATTTCCTCCTTGTTGACGCTGATCCGAGATACCATAATCGCATAGTCCTATAATACTATGTGCAGTTTCAAGCGCCAAGGGAAGAAAGGGGGATAGGACTTTTAAAGACGGGTTTGAGCTTTCCCATTTTGCGAAAGTTTGACCCCAATTGTCGAAGGGTACAAATGTTTATAGCAAATAGCGGGGAGGAATTAAAATGAATAAGAAAATTTCGGCGACATTCGAACGTCAAGAAATGGCAGTAAAGGCTATTCGAGATCTTCAGGATGCAGGATATAATCGGGATGATATTTCCGTCGTTGCTAAAGAAACACAGGAATCAGAAGAAATTCGCAATGAAACAGGGACTAAAGCACCGGAAGGTATGACAACTGGAGCTTTGACAGGCGGTGCACTCGGCGGTGCGGCTGGAGTTATTGCAAGTCTCGGCGCTCTGGCTATTCCAGGAATCGGACCGCTGCTTGCAGCCGGACCGATTGCTGCAGGACTTGCGGGAGCTACAGTAGGAGCAGGTGTTGGAGGACTTACCGGAGGATTGATCGGCCTAGGTATTCCAGAGAAAGAAGCAAAATACTATGATGAACGGGTTCAGAACGGCGATGTTCTGGTTATGGTTGATGCGGATGAAGCGATGCGAAGTCAAATCTATGAAATCTTTGAACGAAATGGAGCAAATAATACTTCGTACTTCGATCCGAATGGGACAAGTCGCACTCCTGGAATGGCTCCGGTAGACGAAAGTGTGCCGCCAGCGGGTGTTCAACAGAACGAACTCAAGGATACGCCGGACCATTCCGTTGGACACTCGGTTCACGATCGTGAAGACGACATTGATATGCGCGACACAACAGATCCGACGCGGCAGTCTGCGAATCTGATTATCGGTCGAAGCGACCGACCTTATACGGATCGGAAATAGAATACCGGCTTGTGAACTAAAAGATAAAAAAAGCGGGACATATCTATACAAGAAAGGACCGGGAGCACATGCTCTCGGTCCTTTTTTTGCTGCTGCCTGTCCAACTGCGCGTACAATTATCTATAGATCCACCTATACACTTGAACGGCAACCAATAGGTGCGGTCGCTTCAAATCATTATCTATCGAGCGTACGGCTTTATACCGAAGCTTCCCGGGATTCAGTGTTCCCAGCGAGTCCGACTCGGCGCTGTTCTCCGCGATGATACAGACCGAAATATGCAGCCAAAGCGAGCAGAGCACAGATACCGCCGGTCAGATACATCGCCGAGTAGCTGAAGGATGCGGCGACCAAGCCGAGCAAATAGGATCCGAGTCCGTAGCCGAGATCGAAGAAGACGAAATAGGTACCGGTCGCAAGTCCGCTGCGGTGCGGAGGAGACGACTGGATCGCGAGTGTCTGGAAGCTCGGGATAATGGCGCCGTATCCCAGTCCGATTACGGCTGCCGTCAGCAGGAAAAACAGGGCGGTATCGGCCTGGCTAAGTGCGATCATGCCGACAGCGAACAGCGCGATGCCCGGATAGACAAGCACGTGCGCGCCGCGGCGATCGAACAGCCTTCCCGTGAACGGACGAGACAGCAGCACCATCGCGGCGAAGACGATAAAGAAGTAACTGGCGACGCTTTTCAAGCCGAGCGAGTCGGCATATACGGAGATAAACGTCGAGATCGCCCCGTAAGCGAAAGCGACGAGGAAACCCGCCATGGCCACCGGAATAGCGCGGAATTCGATAAAGCGCCGGATGTTCCAGGCACTCAAATCGCTGGGCTGACGTTCATGCTGCGGAATTGGCGTAATAACGCCGCAGACACAGGCAAGAACCGCGAAGACGACGATCAATCCGAACATGACCGGGTAGCCCGCTCCCGACGAAACGGACAAGCCGACGAACGGACCGAATACCATGGCCAAACTCATAAACAGGGTGAAGTAGCCGATGCCTTCGCCTTTGCGTTTCCGGGGAATCACATCCAGTACGACAGTCGATGTCGTCGTGGCCGCGATACCAAAAGAGATGCCGTGCACGAAGCGCAGAGCAAGCAGCAGCGGATAACTATCTACCCAGAGATAGAAAAAGCTGCAGACCGCGAACATAACGACGGAGAAGACGAGCAGTTTTTTGCGGTTGATCTCATCCAGCCATTTTCCTGTCAGCGGACGGAAAATAACCGCCGCGATCACGAATATCGTCGTAACCAGTCCGATGCTGCCATTGTTGCCGTCCAGATGCTCAAGTGCATAGGCCGGAAGCGTCACGGCAAGAATATAAAAATTGATAAAAATAAAAAAGCTGCTGAAGCTTATTGTTAAAAAATTGCGCGTCCATAATCGTTCCTTAACCGAGTGGTTCTGTTCCAAAAAGTATCCTCCTGATCGCTTTCGAAAATATAATTGTCTAAACAACTATATAAGATAAATAGTTGTCCTGTCAACAAATTGGGGATACAACTTTTCCAACAAACAAAAAGCTCCGGTTATCCGGAGCTTAAACGATACATCTGCTGTTTGCGATATTCGCCGGGCGAGAGTCCGGTGCTTTTCTTGAAGCTGCGATTGAACGAGGTGATATGCGAATAGCCGACCGAGCGGCTGATTTCGCTTACGTTGAGCCGGGTGGAAAGCAGCAGCTCCTTGGCCTTTTGCATACGTACGCTCGTTAAGTGATCGCTGAAGTTAAGACCGGTCTTCTCCTTGATATAAGCGGAAAGGTAAGTACCCGACAAATTAAGTCGTTCCGACAAATAATCGAGCGAGAGATCTTCGGCATACTGTTTGCGGAGAATTTCAAAAAACAGCGCAATCACCGGTTCTTCGTCCGTACTGCGGCTCTGGCGGATCAGCGCGCAGGCCGATTCGGTCAGCAGCTTTAGCGACTCTCCGTATTCGTCGAATGTGCGGCATTCGGGAAGTTCGGCCGCCCATTTCTTCAGCGCGCGGAATGACGGAAGGTCGCTGTGCGCTGCTTCGGCGGTGTGCAGAATTTTCTGGGCGATACCATTGGCGAAAAAGCGAACCTGATCTGCGCCGGCACCATTTCGCCGCAGCGAATCCAGCGCCTGCTCGATTAACTGCAGACAGCGCGCGGAAGCACCTTCCTGAATCGCCGAACGAAGCTCTTTTTCCTGCGCATCGCTCAGGCTGACCGAGGAAGGAAGAAGGCGGGACTCCGTCAAAATCTGCATATGTTCTTCAAGCGGCGCCTGATCGACCAGCCTTCGAACGAAAGCGTAAGCATCGCCGAACTGACTTACGCTTCGGGAAGCCGGCGCAATGGCGGAGACGATCAGGAAGCGTTCGCTTTCGCCGCCGATTACTTCTTCGATATGCCGCAGCAGCTGCATAACCCTTTCGGCATCGACTTCCTTGAGTACGGATACGATCTCGTCTTTTTCAATCTGGAAAGTATGCGCATATTCGAAGCGTTCACTCGTCAGAAGATGAATCAATTCTTTGAGACGGCGAATTTCTTCTTCGCGCTCGGCCGGAGGGACGGCGCTGCGTCTGAAGTTGATCCGATGCAGCGCCACCGTATAATTCGAAGCATCCGAACGGAAATCTTCCCACTCTCCAATGTCCGTATTGATTCGCTTCAATTCATTGATATAACCGAAGCTTGCAAGCAGCGAACGATGGCGGTTCAGCTTGTCGCGCACTTCGCTTTTTTCCCGCATCAGCTCGGAAAGCTTGCTGCCGATCAAATCGTATTCGGCGATCCCTTCGTCGGGATAAGGGATGTCCGGTTTGCGGTCGAGCAGCCGGCCGAGAAGCCGCTGCACCGGACGATTCAAACGGCGGCTGAGCAGATAAGCGGCGCCGAGAGCGGCCGCGATCGAACCGGCCATTGCCGCGGTCATCAGTTCCGTCATTTGACGCAATTGACGTCCGATATGGTCGGCGGGGACGGAAGCGATATAGGAAAGACCGTCCTCGCCTTCCCGCTTCAGATAATAAGTATCGCTGCGAAGCGCAACCGTTTCTCCTTCGGCGAACGTCGGAAGGTTGGGTGCGGCGCCGTCTCCTCCGGAAGTGTACAGCAGCTGTCCGCTGCGATCCAAAATGGACAACGAACGTCCGCCTTCCTGTTCGTAAAAAGCTTCGGCCGCACTGGCGATATCGATCAGCGCGATCGTCTGGCGACTGCCTTCTCCGTGCGAGAATCGGTAGGGGAGCAGCCATTTGGAATCGCCGATGCCTTCGATCGTCTCGATCTGCATAGCGGGATATAGCGTGTAACCGGGAGGTTCCTCCATTTGCCGCTTCCAGAATTCCGAGGTGTAAGTGTCCGAACGGTATTTGCGGTCGAAGAAGTATGCGGAAGAAGCGCTGCCCGATTTGTACAAAACAAGGTCGGAAGCGTCGAACTGAACCGCGGCGTCCTCCAAGTAGAAGAAAGAATTATACGCATTCCAGCGCAGCTTTTCGATCGCTTTTCGTGCTTGAAGATAGTCGGTCGTGTCCGGATTTTGCACGCGCAGCTGTCTGCCGAAGCCGACTACGTCGGGATCTTCGTTCAAGGTAAACAGCATCATGCCCACCTGGTCGAAGTAACCGCCGAATCGTTCGGCGGCACTGTCCGCTTCAAGACGGCTGGCATCGATAATTTCGCTTTGCAGGCCGTTTTTGAAAAGCTGGTATACCAGTCCGAGGCAGAGCGTGAACATAAGAATAAGTACGGCGAAGCTGAGCAGCAGCCGTCCGAACAGCGTCCGTCTTTTTCCGTGAATCATGACGATCTTCCTCCCTTGCCGTGCGGATTTTTTGCTCCGATCCTATGAAAGCCTCAGGCCATTGTACGGGAAGAGCGTCAATGAAATTAACGTTCTCGATTAAGCCGATGTAAAAAAACCTTGTCTTTTTTTGCGATAAAGAGCGTGAATTACGGTGTTTCTCCTTTTCGAGCCTTATCGGAACGGGGGAACAGCTTCGCAAAAATGGTCAATACCGCAAATTTTCGGACGGCGCTACGATAAGGCTGCGAAAGCCATTCACGCAATCGAAAAAGGAGGAGGTCTTCATGTGGAAAACACGGGTACGCTGAGCGGACGCCAAACGCGCAAACAAAAAAGAGCGAAGCGGCTCGCACGTACTAAAAGAAGTTGGTCGAAAAATTGGGAGCTGTATCTGCTGTTCGCTCCGGTGGCGCTGTACTTTATCGTTTTTCATTATATTCCGATGTACGGCGTGCAGATCGCTTTCAAAGACTTTATCGCCAATCAGGGAATCTGGGGCAGCCCCTGGGCCGGCTTCAAGCATTTCGAACGATTCTTCGACAGCTTCTACTTCTGGCGGATTCTGTCCAATACGCTCGGCATCGGAGTGTACGAGCTGATTGCGGGTTTCCCGATTCCGATTCTGCTTGCGCTCATGCTGAACGAAGTCCGTTCGGGACGCTTCCGGCGATTTGTTCAGACGGTAACGTATGCGCCCCACTTTTTCTCCACAGTGGTGCTGGTCGGTCTGCTGTCGCTGTTTTTGTCTCCGTCTAGCGGGCTGCTTAACCTAATGATTGTGGCATTTGGGGGAGAAGCCAGACCTTTTCTGACCGAGCCGGGCTGGTTCAAAAGCCTGTATGTCTGGTCGGGCGTCTGGCAGGGCATGGGCTGGGGATCGATCATTTATTTGGCGGCGCTGGCCGGTATCGACCCGCAGCTGCACGAAGCGGCGAAAATGGACGGTGCGAGCCGACTGCGGCGAATCTGGCATATCAATCTGCCGGGAATCGCACCGACAATCGTGATCATGCTGGTCCTGAACGTCGGCACCGTGCTTGGCGTCGGCTTCGAAAAAGTGTTTCTGATGCAAAACTCGCTCAATATGGAAACGTCGGACGTGATCGCCACGCATGTGTATCGAAGCGGCATCCTCGGCGCGCAGTACAGCTTCTCTGCGGCTGTGGGGCTGTTCAGTGCCGTTATCAATTTCATTATGCTGGTGTCCGTCAACCGGATTGCACGCCGGATCAGCGGAAACAGTCTGTGGTAAAAAGGAGGGATGTCCCATGCCGGAAACCCGAAGCGACCGGATCGCGTCGGGCGTCATTTATGTGCTGCTTGGCGTTGTGACGCTGATCGTACTCTATCCGCTTTATTTTGTGGCCATTGCTTCTTTCAGCGCTCCGGAAGCCGTGCTGCGCGGTGAAGTGTGGCTGTGGCCCCGGGATATTACGTTTGCCGGTTACGAGAGGCTGTTCGCCAATCGTGAGCTGGTGCGCGGATTTCTGAACACACTGCTCTATACGGGAGCCGGAACGGCTCTTAATCTGATTCTGACGATCGCTGCGGCTTATCCGCTGTCGAGGCGCGATTTTAAAGGGAGAAACATTTTCAGTTTTATGCTGGTGTTCACGCTTTTTTTCAGCGGTGGTCTGATTCCGACCTATCTGCTGATCAAAGATCTAAACCTGCTCAATACGTTCTGGGTTATGGTGCTGCCGACGGCGGTCTCCGTATGGAACGTACTGATTCTCCGCACTTTTTTTCAAACGTCGATTCCATACGAGCTTCAGGAAGCTTCGTTTATCGACGGATGCTCCAATACGAGAACGCTGCTGCGTATCGTCCTGCCGCTGTCTCTGCCGGTACTGGCTGTTATGGTGCTGTTTTATGCGGTGGGCCATTGGAATTCGTACTTCAATGCCTTAATCTATTTGTCGGACCGCGAACAATATCCGATGCAGCTGTTTTTGCGCGAGATTCTGATCCAGGGTCAGATGCAAGAGATGGTTGATATTACCGACGATTCGCTCGCCCGCAGTCTGATGGAAGCGGAATCGATCAAATACGCCGCTGTTATCGTTGCCAATCTGCCGATGCTGATGCTGTATCCTTTTCTGCAAAAGTACTTTACGAAAGGCGTTATGATCGGCGCCGTCAAAGGCTGAGCCGATCCGCGCCAACATTTGACACTACATATCCGGGAGGAACTTCCAATGAAAAAAATCGCTGTCCGCAAAAAAATGATCCAGCTGTCTACGCTGCTAATCGCCGCCGTCGCCGTATCCGGCTGCACGGGCGGAGGTGCCGCTCCGCAGGCGGAAGCGCAGACGAAAGCTGCCGTCAACGAAAGCGGCATGCCGATCGTAACCGAGCCGCTCGATCTGAACTTTTTCACCGGCAAATCGCCCAGCAACGGCAGCAAGTTCGAAGACACTTTAATCTGGAAAACGTACAAGGACATGTCCGGCATGAATATCAATTTTGATCTCATTCCGTTCGAGACGCTGACCGAAAAGCGTAATCTGGCGTTGGCCGGCGGGGAGTACCCCGACGTATTCTACTCCGCGCGTCTGTCATCGGACGAGCTGACGAGATACGGCCAGCAGGGCGTGTTTATCCCGCTGAACGATCTGATCGATCAATACGCGCCCAATTTCAAAAAGCTGATGGAACAGTACCCGGATATTCGCAAAGGATTGACGATGCCGGACGGCAACATTTATTCGATGCCTTCGTTCTACGATCCGTCGCTGCTGTCTATGCTCGTCGGCACGCCGCTGTGGATCAACGAAGATTGGCTGGAGCAGTTGAACATGGAAGAGCCGACTACGACCGAAGAATTCCGGGCATATCTGGAAGGAGTCAAAAATACCGATCTCAACGGCAACGGACAGGCGGACGAAGTGCCATTCAGCGCAGCCGGCGTAGGCGGTCTGATCGATCAGGTCAAAGGCGCCTGGGGACTCGGAACGCGCGGGCTCGGGCATAAGTTCGTCGATGTGGACGAAGAGACCGGCGAACTGCGCTTCACGAAGGCTCGACCGGAATACAAGGAAGTGCTGCAGTATATCAACGGACTGCACAAAGACGGTCTGCTGGACAAAGAGATCTTTACGATCGACGGCGGAGCGGTAAACGCAAAAGGACAGTCGGGAGTCGTCGGCGCAACGATCGTTCCGAATCCCGAGACAGTGATGGGCCGCAAAGACTTTATCGGACTCGGTGCGCTGGAAGGCCCGCATGGAGATCAACTGTACTCGCACATCAAAGTGCCGATGGTTCACGTAGGCGCATTCGCCATTACCGACAAAAATCCGAATCCGGCCGCGACCGTTCGCTGGATGGATTACTTCTACGGAGACGAAGGCGCGCAGCTGTACTTCATGGGCAAAGAAGGCGAGACATTTGAGAAAGCGGCGGACGGCAGTCTGCAGTATGTCAAAGACATCACGAACAATCCGGACGGATTAACCCAGGATCAGGCGTTGGCCAAGTCGTTCACCTGGCTGGGCGGAAGCTATCCGGGTCTGGTCAAGGAAGCGTACTTCAAAGGTTCCGAGACGCTGCCAAGCTCGCTCGCCGCAGCGGACAAAGCGAAACCTCACGCCATTGAAGACATCTGGTACAATTTCAACTTCACGCCGGAAGAAAGCGAGTTCATGACTTCGACGGGGCAGGATATTCAGGATTACGTGACAGAAATGGAAGCGAAGTTTATTAACGGCACCGCGTCGTTCGACGAATGGGACAGCTATGTGTCCACGCTTGAGAAAATGGGATTGAGCCGCTATATGGAAACTTACAAAGCCGCATACGAGCGCTATTCGTCGCAGTAATCGGCAGTCTTAAACGTTGTGAATAGGCAGTTAAGGGAGGATGGAACATGAACGGCAGCAAGATCGAGAAAAAAGATGAAGAGTCCGAGCTTAAAGCCGCCATTGTCGGCTGCGGAACGATGGGCCGCATGCATGCGCAGGCTTATGTCCGTCTGAAAGGCGTACGGCTGGCCGCGGTCTGCGACGTTTCGCAGGAAGCATCTTCCGCGTTTGCGGAGCAATTTCGCTGCAGCCGCTACGGCAGTCTGAGGGAAATGCTGCTGGCGGAAAAGCCCGATGTGCTCAGCGTCTGCCTGCCGACGCCGCTGCATTCGCCGGCGGTGCGAACCGCAGCGGAACTCGGCGTGCATGTGATCTGCGAAAAGCCGCTTGCGGGAAATCTGCAGGAGGCGGAAGAGATGATCGCTTTCTGTAGGAAGCGGGACGTACGGTTGTTCGTCGGCCAGGTGGTGCGCTTTTTCCCGAGTTACCGCAATCTCACAGAAACGGTCCGTTCAGGAGCGATCGGCGCTGTCGGCGTGGCGCATACGAAGCGGATCGGTCCCCATCCGGCTGCGGCCAAGCCGTGGTACGGTCAGGACGAGCTCAGCGGAGGCGTCATTTTGGATCTGCTTGTGCACGATATCGACTATATGCGCGGACTGCTCGGCGATCCGCATACCGTATTTGCCATGCGGCGTGTCAACAAAGGAATCGATTATGCGCTTGTGACGCTGACTTTTGAAAACGGAAGTATGGCGAATCTGGAAGGCATGTGGGGCTATCCGGGACCTTTCTCCACTTCGGTTGAACTGGGCGGCTCCGGCGGAGTGGCGCTGCTGGACTCTTCCGCTTCGCGCTCTGTCGAGATCCGGCGAATGCCCGGGACGATGAATGTGGATAAAAGCGACATTGCGGCAAAAGAAGCGGCAGCGAAAAATCAGGCAGCGAAAGAACATGCGGCAAACGCTGTCGCTCTGCCGGAGCTTCCCGCCTATGACGATCCGTACGGACTGGAGTTGGAGCATTTCCTCTCTTGTATACGTTCCGGCGAAACACCGCTTGTGACCGCTGAAGATGCAGCGGCGGCGGTGAAAATCGCCGAAGCGGCGCTTCATTCGGCGCGCAGCGGCAGACCTATCGATCTGAGGCGGTGGCAGGCGCAAGCGCCGGCGAAGAAGGAGGGATTAGAATGCGAAAGCTGAAAATCGGCATGCTGAATTTCGCGCATAGTCACGCGTTCAGCTATTATCGGGAACTGCGCTCGATGGAAGGGGTCGAGATTGCGGGCATCTGCCATCCCGACCGGCAGCGCGTGCAGAAGCTGATCAACGAAGACGGCATTTTCTATACGCCGAATTCCGCAGAGCTGCTGTCGAAAGAGGTCGATGCGGTGATTGTATGCAGCGAGAACGTTTTGCACAAGCGGCATGTTCTTGAAGCGGCGGCTGCCGGTAAACATGTGCTGTGCGAAAAGCCGCTCGGTGTAACCGAAGAAGAAATGGAAGAGATGATCGCAGCGTGCGGAGCGGCAGGAGTTTCGCTGATGACGGCTTTTCTGTGCCGCTATCTGCCCGGAGCAGTTAGAGCAAAGCGGGCGGTCGAGCGGGGAGAAGTCGGCGAAGTGCTGGCGATCAAAGGATATAACAGAGGCACGATGCCCGGCGGATGGTTCGTCGATCATGCGAAATCGGGCGGCGGCGCTATCCTCGACCATACCGTGCACGTCATGGATCTGATGCGATGGATGACGGGACGGGAGCCGGCATGTGTGTATGCCGAAGGAGGAACGCTGTTCCATCCGATCGACGTCGAAGATGCCGGTTTGGTGCACGTAACACTCGAAGGCGGCATTATCGGCATGATCGACACAAGCTGGTCGCGCAGCCGTTCTTATCCCTATTGGGGCGATGTCAAAATGGATATTGTCGGAACGAAAGGTGTGCTCCACTTCGACGCCTTCGCGGAAGTGAACGAAGTGTACAGCGATGCTTCGGATCGCGCCCGTTGGAGTTACTGGGGAGGCAGCATGAATCGGCTGATGCTGGAAGACTTTGTGAGACACCTGATGGAGGGGCGTTCTGCACCGATCTCCGGCGAAGACGGACTTCAGGCGGCCAAAGTGGCGCTGGCCGCTTACGCTTCCTTACGTGCGCGCGACACGATTGTACTCTGAAATTTTATGTTCATACGGACCAAAACATTGAAAAGGGAATGCCGTATAATGAAAAGCCCGGCGGAAAACGATTTTCCGTCGGGCTTTTTCTCCTTTGCCGCCGTATTGTGATATGCTTGTATCATACAGCCTGCAAGGGCCGAGCGAAAGCGGAGGGATCGCCATGTCGGACGAAGTCAATCGGGTACACCGGATTCCGTTCAGCCGAATCTGCGGAGTATTGGGGATACGGCAGAAAATCATCAACGTGTATCCGGATTACGTCAGCAAAGAGGTCGTGGTGGAGACGGACAAAAATGTACGCAACCCCAGCACCATCATCGAAGTGAAAAATACGTATCTGGACGTGCGGACGATCAGTGCGGAAGAGTATAATCGGATGCCCTATACGCCGAATGTCACGGATAAGCTCAAGGCGCTGCTGGACGACGCCGAACGGGAAGCGCTCAGGGAAAGTCTGCATTTGGCAATCGGCGAAGCCGAACATCTTCTGGCCGGCGAATTGTCCGAGGAGGAGCGCAGCCAACGCCGTCTCTTTTTACAAAGCGCGCGCCGGGTGTTCAACAAGCTGAGCGGAGACACATAAGGAACACGCATGGAAATATCCAAAAACGCGCGAATTCGCTTGTGACTGGGGTCGTTCAAAAAGAGATCGAGACTTGTTCCGGCACCTTTTTCACGCTACAATAAACGGGTATGCAGTTGAAGACAGAACCAAACAACGGAAAGCGAGCGGGATAGATATGGGTCGTAAATGGAATAATATTAAGGAAAAGAAAGCTTCCAAAGACGCCAATACCAGTCGGGTTTATGCCAAATTCGGCGTTGAAATTTATGTAGCGGCCAAGAAAGGGGAGGCGGATCCGGAATCGAACCGTGCCCTGAAAGTTGTTCTTGAACGCGCCAAGACATACAACGTGCCGAAAGCAATTATCGATCGCGCACTCGACAAGGCGAAAGGCAGCGGCGACGAAACGTACACGGAGCTTCGCTATGAAGGTTTTGGACCTAACGGGGCAATGGTTATCGTAGATGCGCTGACGAACAACGTCAATCGCACGGCTTCGGATGTACGTGCTGCATTCAGCAAAAACGGCGGGAATCTAGGAGTGAGTGGATCGGTCGCTTACATGTTTGATGAGACAGCCGTTATCGGTATTGAAGGCAAGAGCGAAGAAGAAGTGCTGGAACTGCTGATGGAAGCTGACGTGGATGCACGCGATATCGCTGCTGAAGACGAGTCGGTCATCATCTATGCGGAGCCAGATCAATTCCATGCTGTGCAGGAGGCGCTGCGCGCAGCGGGAATCGAGGACTTTACGGTTGCCGAGATTACCATGCTGCCTCAGACTTTCGTATCGCTTTCCGAAGATGCGGAAAAACAATTCGAAAAAATGATCGATGCGCTTGAAGATCTTGAAGATGTGCAGCAGGTATACCATAACGTTGACTCGGAAGAGTAAAGATACACATAAAAAGTCTTCAGAACATTGTTCTGAAGCTTTTTTTATGTGTTTTATTTTAAATTTCTGTTTTTTAGCTGGAACGGTATGTTTATTAAAGGTAGAATGGTTAAGAATGATTTCTTTATGATCATCATTTTACTGAAAGATCATCCCTGAATTACCGATTGGAGGTCCGAACGCTATGAGTTCTTCCGTTCTGATGCGTAATAATGTTAAGATTTTGGGCGAAGGAACCCAATATATGATTTTCGCACCGGGTTTCGGGTGCGACCAAAATATGTTTCGTTTTATCACCGGACATTTTGCAAAAGACTATCGAATTGTCCTGTTTGATTATGTAGGGATCGGCGGGTCCGATTCTAGCGCTTATATGCCTGAGCGATACAGCAGCCTATCTGGTTATGTAGAAGACGTCCTTGATGTATGCAGCGCGATCGGCGCCCGCAATGCCATCTTTGTCGGTCATTCTGTCGGTGCCATGGTCGGATTGTTGGCTTCCATCAAGGAACCTGATTACTTCGAGCGTATGATATTGATCGGTCCATCTCCATGTTACTTGAACGATCCGTCCAACGATTATTATGGAGGATTCGACCAAGAGCAGCTGGAAGGGCTGATTCAACTGCTCGAACAGAATTTTATGGGGTGGGGCAGCAGCCTGGCTGTCACAGTTATGCAAAATCCGGACCGGCCGGAACTTGCTTCCGAGTTGGAAGCCAGCTTTTGTTCGATCGATCCCGATGTTGCGCTTCGTTTTTCCATGGCAACGTTCTTCTCCGATAACCGGAAAGATTTATCGCTTGTTTCCGTCCCGTCATTGATCCTTCAATGCCGCGAAGATGTTATTGCACCGGTTGCGGTCGGGGAATATATGAATCGGAACCTAAAAGAAAGTGAATACCGATTGATGCAGGCCACAGGTCATTGTCCGCATCTAAGTCATCCGCAGGAGACTATTGATCTGATTAGCGAATATCTGTCCCACCCGGCTGGCAGCAATCGTCGGACGGAGGAGAGAGGAAACCATGGATAATCGATTGCAGGAAGCGCCTTGCGGTTATCTTGCTTTGTCAGAAGATAACCGCATAATTGAAGTTAATCAAACTCTTGCTTCATTACTCGGATATGAAGCGGAAACGTTAAAAGGCATGAAAATTGAATATATTCTTGCCAAATCCAGTCGACTGCTGTTTCAAATCTACTTTACTACCTTGATCACTTTAAACGGTAAATTGGATGAAATGTTTTTGTCGCTGTATTCGTTAACGGAAGTGGAGACGCCTGTGCTGCTGAGTGCAGCTCGGCGTGAACGTGCAGAAGGCATCCACTATGAATGCATACTTTTTCCGCTTACACGAAGAATCGAATACGAAAAGCAGCTCAATAAAGTCGAAAGTAAAGTTCATAATGCTTATCATCGCCTTCAAAGCGTAGAGCAGCAGCTGCAGCAAAAGGAAGCTCGGCTGGCAGAATTGAATGATCGTCTGGCTGCCATGGAAGCAAATGTTGAGCATAGTAATGAAGATTCCGTTTAAAGCAGCACTTTAGTAATAAAGAAAGACGAATATCTTCTAAAAGACAGCCTATATAGGCTGTCTTTTTTTACGGTTGGCCAAGTTATTTGAAATCGCTATACATAAGTATTCTTCTTTTGACGAATATATAGATAACCTACTTGAAGGAGCAGCGCCATGAGTATATTAATTGTCGATGACTCCAAGTTAAATATTTCTTATCTGCAAGGTATTCTTGAACGAGCCGGCTACTCCGAAATATTGACGGCGGATTCCGCACTTGCAGCCCTTCAAATCCTCGGTATTCAAGATCATACTGCTCCACGTAGGCCTGCCGATATTGACTTGATCCTGCTCGATATTGTTATGCCCGGCATGGATGGGATTGCCGCCTGCCGCGAGATCAAAGAGCACGATGTATATTCAGATCTGCCGATTATTTTTTTGACTGGCAACCGGACGATGTTTAGGGAAGCTTTCAACGCGGGAGGTATGGACTTTATCGAGAAAGGCAGTCCGGAATTTGAACTGCTTGCCCGTGTTCAGTCCGCTTTGAAGCTGAAGAAAGAAATGGATATTCGCAAAAATCGTGAAATTAAAATGGGCAGAGAACTTCAGCTAGCCAAGCATCTTCAAAATAGTGTGCTCAGCCCATCCATTACGGAGAATTCAATTGGCATTCACGGCAAGTACATCCAGTCGGATGAAGTATCGGGCGATATGTTCTATTGGGCGAAGGTTGGTCGAAACAGGTATGCTGTTCTGCTTCTTGATGTATCTGGGCACGGACTTTCCGCCGCTCTAATCAGTATGTCAATCCGATCTCTTCTGGATGGGCTTGTAGGCAGACTTATTGAACCGCAATTGGTCTGTGAAGAATTAAATACAAAAGTGCTAAATTTATTTAAAAATAGCAAGCAAACGGTTTACTTTACCGCTATTTATCTTCTAATAGATCTTGAATCCCGTTTGATTCAATATTTTAATGCAGGTCATCCGCCTGCCCTTGCGCTATCGGAAGCGGGAGAAATTCGACAGCTTGGAGGAACAACGATTCCGATTGGGATTAAGAAAGAAATCAAGGGAAACGTTCAGAGTTGGAAGATTGACTCCCCAACCAAAATTCTTCTCTACACCGATGGGCTTATTGAGCGTCCAGGTTTGTCTATTAGAGAAGCTGTTGCTAATCTGGGAAGTTATTCGCAGGAGCTTCGTCATCTGCCGAATGAAGAATTTGTTGAACAGATCGCTAGATTGGCTATTCATAAGACCGATGATGTATGTGTGATTTCTATCGACTTAGCAGAATAACTAGGAATAAAGTGTGATTGAATGTCTGAATATTTTAGGTATAATGGATTAATATAAAGGTACAAAGAACTAGAGATCTGATGAAACGGCAAACTTTACCGAAAGGGAAGGACGCAAAGCTACGGGCCTAAGTGTACATAAGGCAGCCGAGCCACCGAAAGGTCTCTTAGTATATATATGACCATGAAACCGCTTTCTGCCCGAAGGCCAAAACTTACAGCGAGAGAGGGTGAAAAAGATGGAACGAAATATCGTGTCGAAGGGGAAGACCGTAGCGGAAGCGGTTAATCTGGCTTTAGATCTTCTGGGAGCTTCTAAAGAAAATGTGAACATCGAGATATTGGACAACGGTTCAAAAGGGGTGTTCGGACTGGCTGCCAAACCGGCTGTCGTTCGGGTCACGATGGCGGCAGCGGCAGTTCCGGTTCGCGAAGTTGCTGCTCCCCTAGACCTTGACCAGTTGGTTGCCCTTACGCTTGATTCGGAGCCCGGGATTACCGATCAAGTTCCCCGTGTGCCGGATCGAGAAGAATCGGTCAGCCGTTCAAACGAGGAACATAAAGCCGGAAAACTGTGGGTGGAAGGAGGCGTAGTATACGTAAAATCGACTCCAGAACGCCGCCCGCTAATTGGCCCGGTCAAACACGCCAAAATATTCAAAAATGGTGTTCCGGTTGAAACGATGGAACCTTTAACCGATCAAGATCGGGTAACCGTCGAGGTGCAAATGGAACATAAAGAACCGGAATGGGAATTGATTGCGTCAGAAAACTTGATGAGCGTTACGCTGCATGTTAAGCCAGGTTACCGTCTGCATCGCTCTCTGCGGGATATGGAGCCTCGTCATCAAGCTGAATTCGAATTTGAAGAAGTAAAGCTGCCGATCGAAATTCAGTCCGCTGAGGTGCTTAACGCTTTGAAGGAAAAAGAAATAACTTTCGGAATTAAGCATGACGTCATCAAAGAAGCCTGTCGATCAACGATACCGGGAAGTTTTCTGATTTCGGAAGGCATGCCGGCAGCTCCAGGTTCACATGGCCACTTTCAAACTCCAATCGAGACAGGAAAGCAGCATACTTTTCCGAGAAAGCGTGAAGATGGGACTGTAGATTACAGAGAAATCCGCGAATTCCCAACAGCAAGCGAAGGCGAAATACTTGGAACGATCATTCCGCCTGTTCCGGGAGTGCCCGGTATTAACGTTAAAGGCGAAACCGTCGAAGCACCACCGGTCTACCCGGTTGTGTCGATAGAAGGAATCGGTGTAGCATGGACCGACAACGGCAGCCGGGCAATCGCAATGAAAGCGGGAATGCCGCAAATTCGCCAGCAGGGCTATCGGATTAAAGTCTCCATTGTTCCTAAACTGATTCATGCAGGGGATGTGGATCTAACAAGCGGGAATATTCATTTTCAAGGTGACGTGGAAATCACCGGATCCGTTCAAGACGGAATGAAAGTCGATACGAGCGGAAGCATTCTCATTTTCGGAAATGTCAATATGTCGAGCATTTCGGCTTCTCAATCGCTGATTGTACGGAATAATATCATTTCAAGCAAAATCACGGTAGGAAAAAGCAACATGCTGTATGCCGAGATGGAGCCTCTGTTGAAGGAGATCTCCGAAAGGCTGATTGTACTCAAAGCGGCTATTCACCAGATCAGCCATGCTGCTGCCTTTAAAGTGACAGATTTCCAATCTTCAGGTCTTCGTCCGCTGCTGAATGTTTTGTTGAAAGGGAAATTCAAACATTTGAATGAAACTTTCGTCAATTTGTTCGAAAAGATTGAAGGCAGTCGGTCTTACTTGGATGAAGAATGGATCAAATACGCGGGAGAACTGCACGGCAAATTTTTGAATCCGATGAACAGCAAACTGCTGGAATTGAATGATCTGGACCAATTCCAGCAGCAAACCGATTATTTGCACGCTATTGTCGAGCCGCCGCTGGAAAACCACGTATTTGCGAAGTTTGACTATGCTCATAACAGTCATATTTATTCAGGAGGTGATGTCGTCGCCAGCAAAGGCTTTTATGGAAGCATGGTGTACTGCCAAGGAGAGCTGGAAACACGCGGGTTTTTGAGAGGCGGGGTCTATTATGGGGGCAAAGGCATACGAGTAGGAGAAGCCGGCTCCGGCGGTAAACCGACCAAGCTGCATGTTCCTGAACATTCTGAAATCAGAGTGATGAAAGCTCTTGAAGGCACAGTTCTTCAGATTGGCAAGAGATCGATGCAGCTGTCTGCGGAAGAACACAATATCCATGCAAGACTCAATGCCAATGGCGAACTTATTCTCCACTAAATCTTTTACCTATCAGGGGTGACGCAAATTGTTTACGTATCAGCTAAGTGAAAAAGAAGATGAAATTGTCGTTTTGTGCGAAGGAGATATCGATATTGACGCCGGCGACATGATCGAAGAAGACATTCAGCCAGCTGTTTCTCTTCGGGATCGAATTGTATTGGATTTCGAACAGGTTTATTTCGTCGATTCCTCGGGAATCGGACTTATTATCAGCCTGGTTTCTGATCTGCAGGAAGCAGGAAAAACTGTCCGTATCGAAAAAGTGCGTCCAGAAGTGATGGAAGTGTTCGAACTTCTGCAAATTGACGAAATACTGGGCAAGCAGGTATTCGAATAATCGATTGACGTATCACTGGGTATTGAAGCTGGTTCTTTCGTTTATACGAAAGATAATCATATAAGGCATGCGCAAGCTGCCCATCTCAGCTTAGGAAGGAGAAGGAGACCATGAAGAACCGCATCCTCTGGATTGCTTACAACGCTACGATTCTTGCAGCACTGGCTCTTGCAACTGTCGTTCAAAGACCGTGGAACTAATTTCCTTCTTCTGTGCGGGGTCGGTCGATCCGATCCCGCCTTACTTTTATAATCCCAGGGTGAGAATATGATCTATTTTCTGCTTATCGGATTCATCTGGATTCTTCTGCTTGGAAGAAACCCGTTATCTATGCTTGTTCATCTTAGATTTAAAGCCTCCTATTTGCTTATCGGCAGCCTGGCTGTCCAAATCTACCTGGCGTTTTATACTTTGAATACAGGGGAAACCATCCCTTTCCTGCTTGAAGGGGCTTTTGCAACTCTGGTGGTCTGTCTAATCCTCAATCGCGAGAAAGCGGGCGTTCCGCTGATCGGCATGGGGTGTTTCTTGAACCTTCTGGCAATCTTGGCCAACGGAGGGAAGATGCCCGTTTCTTCGACCGCTCTGAAAATGGCCGGTCTCGAGCATCTGGACGATTACAGCCTGGCTTCCCGTCACAGCAGCATGCAGGATAATCCGTTATCGTGGTTAGGGGACTGGATCCCGTTTCTTACACCTGTTGGTACTAATTATGTGCTCAGCCCGGGCGACCTGGTCGTCGGAATCGGTCTAATCATGTTTATGTTGGGCATATCGAAGCGGAGGACTGCGATCAAATGAAGGAGCAGAACAGCTATACATTGTCGCTTTGTTCCCTGGGATTGCTCTCTTTGATGTTCTTGTTCTGGAACGCAGGATCTATTCCTTATGTAGAAGTTCTGTTCGTTCTGGTTTTAATTATTATGCTGGATTTGTTCCCTGTTCGTCTCCCCAGCGGTGACCAATACAGCGGAGGGATCATTGGCGTATTCATTCTGCTGCTGGCATACGGCATCGAGACAGCTCTGATGGCTTTGTATGTCAGTACTTTTTTATACTATCTAAAAACTTCAAATTGGAATATTCGCAAGCTTGCCCGCTTTCGTTTGCTGACAACATGGGGGATGTATTCAATCTGCCTATTGCTTTGTCATATCCTTTTAATGCAGCTGGGTACCGCTTCCTTATATATTAAAACAGCATTAGGGATCGTTTTGTTTGAGATGTTAAATATCTTTCTGATTGCGGGAATTCGTACGACGGTAGGCGGAAGTCCCTTTTTTGAAAATATCCATTTTAAATTTAAAGAAATTTTGATCCCGGCGCTGCTCGGCATTGCGGTGATCCCGCATTTTGTTCATCATCTGGGAACGGAAGGCCTGTTCTCCGAAACCATATATACATCCGTATTTTTATTCTTTATCCTATTTTTCTCGCGCGAGTTTTTGAAGCAGTATACAGCCCGAAAAAAGGCGTCCGAAGAGTTTGTCCGGTTAGCGGAGGTCAAGCAGGAAAAAGATTCGCAGGGGCACGGGAACCGAATTGGAGTCATTATGGAAAGTTTTCTGGATGAGATTTCCTATTCGAAATCGAATCGAAGCGAATTGGTGATGTCGGCCATTCTGCATGACATCGGCAAAACGCTTATTCCGGCACATGTCTTTCGCAAGCGAGGTGCTTTATCTCTGACCGAGGAAGCGGAATATCGCTCGCACACCGAGTTTGGAGCGCAAATTCTGTTCAATATTACGGGAGAGGCCAAGATTGCGGATTGGATTCGTTACCATCACGAAAGATTCGATGGAAAAGGATATCCGAAAGGCCTGAAAGGCAAAGAAATTCCTTATGAAGCAAGAATCATTACGCTCTGCAATGAATTGGATCATCTGATGATGCGTTATGAAGATGACGGTTATGTAGCATCGCTGCTTCAAGAGATGGCCGGAAAAGTGTTGGACCCTGCTTTGGCAGCCGGAGTTGAGGTTTCATTTGTAACATCCATTCGTCAAGCGCTTGTGTTCAATCGGGAAGAACCGGAAGAGCAGCCGCAAGGAGAGGAATTCCAGGAAGACGGGTTGTTTATCGGAGGCACAAGTTTGATCAAATATACACCCGGAATTTCGATCGAACATGCGCTTTCCCGTTCGTTGGCTGACCAGATTGCCGCATTGGCTGACCGCTCGCTCAACGAACAGCAGACCTTTTACGAAATTTTCAAAGAATCCGGTAAGACATATGAAGTCCATTTCTACCCGGAATCTGAAAATGTTTCGATCGTGCTAACGGACATTACGCCTGCCGTTCGTTACCGGGAGAAGATGCATGAAGACATTTTGCACTCTTACAAGGGCGTAATCGAAACTTTGTCTCACAGCAAAGTGGATCTCTGTCTGAATCGAGAAGAAATCGAAGACCATTTGGGTCGTTTTGTAGGAGCTATCGAAGTTAAAGAAAAATCAGATGTTGCGGCAAGCCGAAATTTCGTAGCGGAGCACTGTGCGGAGCGTTATGATGCGAAAAGGATCATGCACATTAAATTGGCCGTATCGGAAGGTGTAACTAACCTGATCAAGCATGCGGTTGGAGGAAGAGTATCGATCTATGAAAAGCAGGGAATGGTGCAAATCTTCATTACGGATCGAGGCTCGGGTATTCCTCTGCACGAACTGCCCAAAACAATTCTTGTTTCCGGCTACAGCAGCAAACGTTCATTGGGAAAAGGATTTGCGCTGATGCATGCTTCGGCCGATCGTTTGCTTCTGCATACGTATGGTAAAGGCACTTCGCTTCTGTTGGAGTTTGAAGCGGCTCCTTCAAGCGAGCAGGCCGATGCTCAATCGGCAGAGAAGAAAGAGTCTCAAACTGCTGTTTCCAATCCACCTGCCACACAGCCTTAAGCGAAGCTGAACACTCGCTGGGCTGTGCGGCTTTTTGTGTCCTGCGGTTAGTTTTTCCTTGTCTCGGGTAAAAGTGGAGAGATCAAACTTACAGACAGGGAGGAATTGAACATGAGTAATGACAACCAAACGACACCCAAAGATCCGGATATGAACGTTGTAAATCCGGATGAGAATTCTGCGGACGTAAATGTGAATCAGACCGAGGCCGTTACGGAAACCAAGTCAGATGATTCCGATTCGGAAGACTCGGAAGAACCTGATCGAGATTCGAAAGAGTCCGCTCCGGATAAATCCAATACTCTTTCAACTTCCTCAACGACTTCAACTTCATCGGACGGAGTCCAGAAAGCGAAATCGGGTGAAGACACCAAGCAAAAGTCTTCTAAATTCAAGCTGGCATTGAAGCCTCTGTCCGAGCAGGTCATCGTCATCACCGGGGCGTCCAGCGGAATCGGTCTGGTTACCGCTCGAATGGCTGCTGCACAAGGAGCTAAAGTTGTGGCGGTAGCCCGTAACGAAGATGCGCTTCAACAACTTGTTACCGAACTGCAAGGGAAGGGACAGACTGCGGTTTACGTTGCTGCGGATGTGGGGAGAGAAGAAGAGATCGAGCGGGTGGCTGAAACGGCAATCCGGGAGTTCGACACATTCGATACTTGGGTAAATAACGCCGGCGTCTCTATTTTCGGCAAAGCGATGGACGTTACGACGGAAGATATGAAGCGTATGTTCGACACGGTATATTGGAGCGTCGTATACGGTTCAAAAGCGGCGGTACGTCACTTCAAAGAACGCGGTGTACCCGGAGCTTTGATTAATGTAGGCAGTATTTTCGGCGATCGGGGCGTTGTTATCCAATCTACGTACTCATCGGCAAAGTTTGCTGTACATGGCTGGACAGAAAATTTGCGTATGGAATTGGAAAAGGAAAAGGCCCCGGTGTCCGTTACCCTGATTCACCCGGGCCGGATCGATACGCCTTACAATGAACATGCGCAGAGCTATCTCGATAAGCAGCCGGTACACCGAGGAATGATCTATCCGCCGGAATCTGTTGCCGAAGCCATTCTGTATACGGCAGCCCATCCGAAACGCGATATGTTTGTCGGATCGCAGGCCAGGCTGGGTGCCTTGTTCGGCAATCTTGTCCCGCGGCTTACCGATAAAGCGTTCGAGCTGATTATGTTCCGTGGTCAACAATCCCATGATCGCCCTTCACAGCCGCGTCAAGCCGGTGCCCTACATGAGCCAGGTTACGGTATGCATGAGCGTGGTACGAATGAAGGATTCGTTCGCGGCGGCAGTCTGTATGTGAAAGCGACAAAGCATCCAGTTGTATCCACTGCGGCAGTTGCCGGACTGGGAGCGCTTGTGTGGGCGATCGCCAAACGTAAACGCTGAGAAAGAACACCATATCTATATTTATATCTAGGCGTTTAAATATTTCTAATTTTCCAAGCGATTGAATGAATATAATCAATAAAAAAAGCGGGTTCCCAACATGGAACTCGCTTTTTTGTGTATTAAGCAGAAGAAAACAAAGAAAAAACAACACGAAAATAATGTATAGTTGTTGACTTAGAAGAAAAACACAGGTACGATGAGTGTATAAAAAGATTGGCAGCAGCGGAGGAATGAATATGACCTATGCAATTTCTGTCGATATTGGCGCGTCCAGCGGCCGTCTAGTAGTGGCATCCCTTGTAGAAAACAAGCTGGTGATAAATGAAATTCATCGTTTTGGTAACGCTTTTTTAAGGAAGAACAGACATGACTATTGGGACATGGATGCGCTGCTTGCAGAAATTATGACCGGTTTAAAAAAGGCAAAAGCTGCCGGAATCGATCAGTGTACGCTAGGAATCGATACTTGGGGCGTAGATTATGTCTTGTTAGACCAAAATGGAAAGCGATTGCATGATGTATACGCTTATCGGGATGGTCGTACAACAGGCGCCTCAGAACTTTTTCATCAAAAAGAGCTGGATCGCGAAGTTGTCTATGAGAAGACCGGCATTCAGGAATTGAGATTCAATACGCTGTATCAGCTGTATGTTCACGAACAGAGTCAATTGGATCAGGCAGCTCATATTCTGCTTGTTCCGGATTATTTGTATTACTGTTTGACCGGCAGGTTAATCAATGAAACGACCAATGCTTCCACAACCCAGCTGTTGAATCTGCAAACGCGGTCGTTCGACGAAGAGCTGCTGCAAACGCTCGGACTGCGTAGGAATCAATTTGCGGAACTGACCTCTCCGGGAACCATTTTGGGAGGGTTGAAGTCGGAGTTTGCCGATACCGGCGAGTATCCGATGTGCCAAGTTGTTGTTGCGCCTACTCATGATACCGCCTCAGCTGTTGTCGGAGTGCCGGCCTGCAGGGACCGGACCTGGGCATATATCAGCAGCGGAACTTGGTCACTGCTTGGAACCGAGCGAAAGGAACCCCTAAACGGAGAAGCCCCGATGAAAGCTAACTATACGAATGAATGGGGGGCTTACGATACCTTCCGTTTTCTCAAAAACATTATGGGATTATGGATGATCCAAGAAGTTCGGCGCGAAGACGGAGCGCGTTACAGTTTTGCGCAGCTGGCGGAGCAAGCGGAAAGGGAACCCGCTTTTCGCAGTCTCGTTCCCTGTAACGACGAGCGTTTCCTGAATCCGGACAGTATGACGGACACGATACGGGCTTTCTGTCTGGACAGTGGACAGCCTCTTCCCGACACGCCGGCAAGGCTGGCAAGATGTATCTTTGACAGTCTTGCGCTGACTTATTTCTGTGCCATGGAAGAGCTGGAGCAGCTTACGGGCATACGCTATGAAGTGCTGCATATTGTCGGCGGAGGAGCGAACAATAGACTGCTTTCCCAGCTGACTGCCGACCTGCTTGGTATCGAAGTGCATACAGGTCCTTCGGAAGCGACTGCAATCGGCAATATTGCGGTACAGTTAATCGCTTCCAGAGAACTTGCCGATTTGAAAGCGGCAAGGCAGCTAATATCCGATTCTTTCCCGCCGGCCGTCCATTATCCACAGCCCTTGCCCGGTCGTGAAGAGCTGATTAACCGCTGGCATCATATTAATCAAATGACAGTGAAGGAGACTTTGCAATGAACAAAGCGATCGAAGATGCTTATATACAGGCCCGGGAATTATATGCCAAGCACGGTGTAGATGTAGATGCGGCACTGGAAAAACTGATTGACATCAAAATTTCTCTCCACTGCTGGCAGGGTGATGATGTAAAGGGATTTCTGTTTAACGATAAAACGTTGAGCGGCGGCATCGCAGTTACGGGCAGCTATCCTGGCCGCGCTTCGACACCCGATGAGCTGCGCGCCGATCTGGATGAAGCGCTGTCGCTGATTCCCGGCAAGCATAAAGTCAATCTGCATGCGATCTATGCGGATACCGAGGAGCAGGTGGATCTAGACAGTCTGGAACCCCGCCATTTTCAAAGGTGGATCGATTGGGCCAAAGAGCGCGGATTGGGTCTCGACTTCAACCCGACTTTGTTCTCTCATCCCAAAGCCGAAGACGGATTTACGCTGAGTCATACCGATCCGGAGATTCGCAAATTTTGGATCGATCACTGTAAAGCCTCCCGCCGCATCGCCGAGACATTCGGACGCGAATTGGGACAACCCTGCGTAACCAACCATTGGATGCCGGACGGATTCAAGGATACGCCGGTTGACCGCTGGTCTCCCCGTGCCCGCCTGCGCGATTCGCTCGACGAAATTTTCGCCGAAGAGATTGACGAACGGTACAATATCGATGCTGTCGAGAGCAAGCTGTTCGGAATCGGATCGGAAAGCTACGTAGTTGGTTCGCATGAATTTTATATGGGTTATGCGATGAGCCGGGGTAAGACCGTCTGCCTCGATGCGGGTCATTTCCATCCGACGGAAGTGATCTCGAACAAACTGTCTTCGATTCTTATGTTTACGGATCAGCTGCTGCTGCACGTCAGCCGTCCGGTACGCTGGGATAGTGACCATGTCGTGACCATGGACGATGAACTTCTGGAAATTGCACGTGAGCTTGTACGCGGGAACCTGCTGCCTCGTACTCATATCGGCCTTGATTTCTTTGACGGCAGTATCAACCATATCGCTGCTTGGGTGATTGGAGTACGCAATACTCAGAAAGCACTGCTTCGCGCTCTGCTGGAGCCGATCGAACAACTTAAAAAGATCGAAGCTGACAGAGACTATACCTCCCGTCTGGCTCTCGTTGAAGAGTTCAAATCCTATCCGTTCGGTGCCATCTGGGATTACTTCTGTGAGAGATCCGGTGTTCCGGTTCGCGAAGATTGGCTGTCCAAAGTCAAGACTTATGAAAAAGAAGTCCTGCATAAACGCGGTCAGAAGAGCGGCGTATTGCAATAAAAATCTCAAACCTAATTACGCCTTTTAAATGGGGAAGAAATGCCGAAAATTTCTTTCGCTTTTTTTAAAAAAATTATACGTGCGAGCCGAGCGGAGGAAGAGAAGAAGCCGAAGAAACGAAGTGTTCGCATTTGGAATTTCGATTTCAACTTATTATGAGTTAATTGAAGAAATCGAAATCCAACGGTGATCGCAGGCTCTTCTCTTCCGCAGCGTCTCCCAAGCGCACAAAAGGAGACATATATGAGCACAGTCAACGCCGATCAAACAGCCAAAGCCCTTGAAATTCCCTTTATCAAAGAAATGTCCGAAATCACCCAGCATATGTGGCGCAATGGATGGGATGAACGCAACGGAGGCAATGTCAGTTACATCTTGGATGAAGCCGAAGTTGCCCGATATCTCGACATCAATCATGTCATTCGGGTAATCGAGCCGGCATTTCCGGTGAATGAGCTGGCTGGCAAGTACTTTATCGTAACAGGCTCCGGAAAATATTTTAAAAATGTGATCCATGATCCGTCCGGGAATCTGGGTATACTGCGCGTGTCGAATGATGGAACGAAGCTTGAGCTGCTCTGGGGATTGGACAACGACGCCAAGCCGACCAGCGAACTGGCGTCACACTTTATGAGTCATATCGAGCGCCTGAAAGCCGATCCCAATCATCGCGTCGTCATTCACAATCATGCTACGAATGTGCTGGCCATGACTTTTATCCATGATCTTGATGAAGCCAAGTTCACCAAGACACTGTGGGAAATGTGTACGGAATGCATCGTTGTATTCCCTGACGGCATTGGTATTATCCCTTGGATGGTACCAGGGTCAAGCGAAATCGGTCGTGCGACAGCGGAAAAAATGAAGGAGTACCATTCCGTAATCTGGCCGCAGCATGGGATCTTTGGAACGGGCACGTCGATCGATGAAGCCTTTGGCTTAATTGAGACGATCGAGAAGGCGGCACAGATCTATATGCTAATTGCTCATCATGAGATCAAGCAGCGCATTACCGAGCGGGAACTATCCGATCTGGCAGCTGCATTTGGCGTAATCCCTCGTCCCGGAATCCTGAGCGTATGACCTCGATTTCAACACGCGAGCGGAACGAATTTCCTTCGCAGCCTTTGAGCTTCCATAACGAATAGGACTTTCTTGACAGCCAGAGCTGCCTCCGGGCGGCTTTTTTGTCGTTTTATGCGGAACCGCGCAAAAAAGTTTGCGGACCTCCTCGTGCATTTTTCGTTTCTGCAAGCAGGCGACACCCCTATAATGAGAGCAGATACACAGACTATAGGGGGATTAAAAATGACAACGGTATTGATTGTAGACGACGCGACTTTTATGCGAATGGTATTGAAAGAAATGCTGGTCAAACTGGGATATGAAGTAATCGGGGAAGCGGGTAATGGTGCCGAAGCGGTGCAGGAATACGAAAAATTGAAGCCGGATTTTGTCACAATGGATATTACAATGCCGGAAATGGACGGAATTGCTGCGGTGCGGAAGATCAAAGAAAATGATCCGAATGCCCGGATTATCATGTGTTCGGCAATGGGACAGCAGGGAATGATTGTCGAAGCTATTCAAGCAGGCGCGCGGGACTTTATCGTCAAGCCTTTTCAACCTGATCGAGTCGAGCAGGCTTTCCGAAAGCTGGAAGGAGTCTGATGATGTTTTCATTTGAAACTAGTCAATCTTTCTCATTTCACGTTTGATATCTAAAAAGACCCTGGCTGATTCCGATATGAAAATTGAGGAGGAGAAAATGATTATACAGGAGATTGTCTCGCGCGAGCCGTTCAAGGCTGCCTCTCGTAATGTAATGGAGGTTCTTCGTCGTTCCGTTGATGTTGATGCTCTCTTTATTGCAGTCAATGACAAGGTGAACAATTTTATTTTGACTGCAGTTAACAAGCATGAACAGCTGATCGAAGCGGACACTTCTCTCCCTTTTGAACAGTCTTACTGCAAACTGGTGTGCGGCGGAGGAAAGATAGCGACTGTCATTCCGAACACAGAGAGCGATCGACTGACAGCTGCCCTGGACGTTACTCGAAAAATGGGGAGAAGTTCTTTTGTGGGGGTACCGCTGTGTTTGGAAAACGGTGAAGCATTCGGTACCATTTGTGCCATCGATAAGCAGGTGAGAGATTTTACGAATGAGGAACTGGAGCTGTTTTATTCCATGGCGAATCTGTTGTCGCATGTTCTGACCGTGGAGTATGAAGGTTACAAAGATTCGGTTACAGACGCTTTCAATCGCAGATATCTGGAAGTCCTACAGCGTTCGTACGATATGACCCGCGATCCGCTCAGTGCTTTGTATATTGATCTCAATGGATTTAAGTCTATCAATATGACGTATGGACATGCTTATGGAGATAAGCTGCTTGATAAATGTGTGCGTATGGTCATGAAGCTGTGCGGCGATAAAGCGGCAATCGTGCGTCTCCACAGCGATCAATTTATAGTATTCATTCATGAATCTCACCCAATTAGGCTGACTGAACAAGCTCAGACTATTCTGGCAGGATTAGAGAAAATTCAGCTGCCTTCCGGGGAACAGATCACAGCCAGCATTGGAGCGGCGCTCTCCGATCCCTGGACAGCCAGTTTGAATGATCTGATTCATCGCGCCGATACCAAAATGCTTTCCGTCAAGTCGCGGTCCGGACACGGCATCGCCTACTGAATGATTGTCGGCCTGCGGAAATCTGGGAGTGATTATCGATTTTGCTCGTACAAACTCATCTGGAATTAACGCTGCTGTCGGGTTTTATCTTGTTAACTTTGTTTTCCGGCGGTCTGCTGTTTTATATTAAAAGAACCAGCGTCTGGTTGAAGAAATCCGAAAGCCAGCGCGGCTATTACCGATCGCTGTTTGAACAGCAGCGAAACGTCATCATTGAGGTAGGGCTTGACGGTATTATTACAGGGCTTAACCCTTATGCGCAACGCTTGGTCAGAGACGCATATACTGCCTGTATTGGAGAACCGCTGCTGAAATTCGCTTTTCCGGAGCATAGAGACCAAATATCAGATGCATTCAATCGGGCCGCCTGCGGAGAAACAAGTATCATCGATCAAATTTCGGTATTTTTGTCCCCGGAGCATATGCATTGGCACGTCACCTATAGCCCGGCTTACCGTGAGGGCAGGATCAGCGGCGTGTTCATTACTGCGGTCAACTGCACGGATACACATAATCTGCAGCTCGAATTGGAGCAGAAACAGACCAGCTACGAACAGGTCGCGGACAGCATTACGGACATTATTATCGTTCTCGATGAAGATCTGGTTCCCATGTACGTATCGCCATCCTTTGAAAAGAAGCTTGGCTATGAAAGAGGGCCCTACCTGTTCTCCCATCCCGTTACCGAATACGTTCCGGAAGAAGTGGCAGCGAGCATCCGCAGAAAACGAGATGAACTTCAAAACGGCGAATTCATATCCAATTTCGAATTGAAATTTCCTCAAAACGACGGAAACATTATTGATTTGGAATGCAGCGCTTCGCCAATGCTTAACGATCAAGGCAAAGTTAACAGATTGATTGTCGTACTGCGAGATATTACCTTGCGAAAAAGTGCCGAACAGGCGTTGATAGACGGCGAATCCCTGTATTTAAAGCTTCAGAACAGTCTGGATCATTTCTCGGAAGACGGTTCCCGGATGATGAAAGCGGCCGAGCTGGAGCAGCGGTTGGTGGGGGAACTGAAAGGGATTTTAAATACGAATCAAGTGTCCATTTTGGAAACGGCTGGCTTCCAACACTTTGCCTGCCGTCAGGGGAATTTGCCTTCGGAAAAGAAGCTGAGCAAGCTCCAAAGTTATCGTGAAATTCGTCTTCCAGTCGGCCACATTTTTAAATTGGACTCTGCTGCCTTTTTCGTGATCGGGAATCGACGGGGTATGGTTCAGCTTGTATGGTTGGAAGTCTATCCGCCGGAATTGGAAAAAGCTCCTGTTCGGATCTGGCTTCAGACGCTCGCCCGTTATATCGATTCTTTTTATGAAAATATACTCAAAATCAAAGACCTTACAGATGAATTGGAATCTTTAACGCAGAAACAACGCACACCGGCCTGGCTGCTTCGACTGATGTATGCCGTATCTGAAAAGGAGCGTCGAGGGGTATCCCAGGATCTTCATGATGCCGCTCTGCAGGAACAGATTATTTGGTACCGTAAACTGGAAGTGCTTCAATATTCGGAAGATATGAGTGAGCCGGCAAAAGAAGAAATACGCCGTGTCTGCGATGGACTGCTGGATGTTATTCATCAGATTCGGACTACCTGTCATGAACTGAGACCACCGTTCTTAAAAGAGTGGGGAATTGGTCAAGCTCTCGAAGCTCTGCATGATCAAGTGCAGCTGCGTGCCGATTATCGGATCGATTTTGACCAGAAGGGATTTACCGCCAAGCTTGAAGATGAGCAGATGATTGCCTTATACCGAATTAATCAGGAACTGCTGAACAATGCGATCAAACATTCGGAAGCGACGGAAGTACGGTTGTCACTAACCGATCATAAAGACGGGGTGCTGATGACTTATCAGGATAACGGCATCGGTATTCCGGAAACCAAGCTGCAAAATCTGTTATCTACCATGGGACTGTATGGCATGCAGGAGAGGGTAAGAAGTCTGGAAGGGGATATGCAGATCGACTCCTCGCCGGGCCGCGGTCTTACAATTCATGTTCATCTTCCGCGAATCCACGCTGCGGCGATTGCTGCTGTATAGGCCGCACCTAGTGTTACCGTTTATTTTACTGCCGAATACGGAGGATTTATGCTGAATATACTTTTACTTGACGACCACCCTGCCGTTACGGAAGGAACCAAACTGATTTTGGAAAAGGATCAGGAATTTCGGGTAACGGCTTTTGATAAATTTGATGGACTGATCGAAATTGTCCAGCAGCAGCATTTCGACGTCATGTTGTTTGATTTATTCATGCCTCCTTTTAACGGGATCGATCTCGCATCTGAAGTGATTAAACATGTACCGGATGCCTGCATTTTGATTTACACGGGCTTTGATATTGGTCCGCATTTAAATCGTCTGATTGATGCCGGACTGTCCGGTTATGTACCGAAAACGTCTACTCGCGAGCAGTTGGTCGGAGCGATCCGGTGCGCCATGCGCCGGGAAGTCGTACTGCCGCTTGATGTATTCCGCGATATGCGCAAAAATCAGCAGGAAGCTGTGGCGGAGCGCCCGGCTTCGAGCAGACCTTCGCTGCTTGAGCGCGACATCGAAATTTTGCAGCAGATATCTCAAGGCAAAGGAAATCGTCTGATTGCGGAACAAATGTGTATGAGCCAGCGTTCCCTGGAATACCAGCTGACTCATCTCTTTCAAAAACTTGGCGTCAAATCGAGAATCGAAGCGGTTGGCAAAGCCAAAGATATCGGAATTCTCGATCAGATTGTGATATAGATACAGTATTCATATATCAAATTGAATGTAATTAAAGCCCGGATTCCTTAGTGGAGTCCGGGCTTTTGTCGTTAGCATGCTATGGGTTTTACGAGAAACATTCCGCGCATATTCGGTTTGCGGAGCTGCGCAAAAAGGTTTGCGCGGTCCCGAATGCTTTTTTACGGTTACCAAAGTGTGTTGCGCGACTATGATAGAAGTACGAGAAATAGAAAACAAAATTAACTATGGGTTTTAGTCCCAATGAAAGGCGAGATTTACATGGAGGAATCCGGTCAACAATTTATCGCGATCGAACTTGGCAGTGAGCGATATGCGCTCCCCATTTCTCATATTCATGAAATCATCAAGATGCAGAAAATTACGGTTGTGCCAAACAGTCGTTTCTTTATGGAGGGTGTGACAAATCTCAGAGGTAAAATTGTGCCGATCATCAATCTGCGCAAACGCTTCAGCATGGAAGAAGTGTCCGCCACTCGCACGACCCGAATTGTCGTAGTCAATCATCAAGATGAGATTGTAGGCATGGTAGTCGATCGGGTACGCCAGGTCATTCAGTTCAATTCTATCGAAGATGCGGGAGACAGCACATCAGGGATCGACAGCCATTATTTTTCGGGAATCGGTTACTTGGACGACGATTTTATAACCATTTTGAATATTGGAAGTACGCTGCGATGAAGGGAGGCAAGCAATGTGAATCGTGATGAATTAATGAGGTTTTTTCTCGAAGAAGCCGACGAACAGCTGCAGCTGCTTGAACAAGAAGTATTAAGGCTGGAACAGGATGGAGGAGCGGAAGCGACGATCCAATGCATTTTCCGTGCCGCTCATACCTTGAAAGGTTCCTCTGCAGCAATGGGATTTGAAACGATGAAAAATTTGACGCACGAAATGGAAAATGTGCTGGATCAGATTCGCGGCGGAAAGCTTGGAGTCGACAAATCGATTATCAATGTGCTGTTCCTCTGTCTCGATCAGCTGAACGATTTTAAGAAGCAGATTGAAGATCGGGGAGATTGCGAAGGTGACACCGGCCCGCTCGTTGAGCAGTTGAAGAAACTGATTGGCGGGGATAAGCAGACGCAAGCCCCGCAGTCCGTGCAGACGTCCGCTCAAGACCTTTTTGGACAAAAAGAGAGGGACCTGCTGGAAGAAGCAAAAGCGGAAGGATTCCGAGGCTGGACAGTTCGTCTGCTGATTTCCGAAAGCTGTGAGATGAAGATGGCCAGGGCATTTATTTTGAGAAATCGAATGGAAGAATGTGTGAAAGTGGTGGCCATGCATCCGGGGTTGGAAGAGATCGATGAAGAGGCAATGGGGCCGCTGGAGGTAACTTACCTGATCGCCTGCCTCAAAGAAAGAGTCGATATTGAGGATCATCTGGCATTGGTTATGAAAGATGAACCGGTAGAAGGGTTTGAGCTGCTGGATGAGCATTTGAAACAGCCAGGAAGAACGGAGACTTCCGCATCGAGCGAAGAGCTTAAATTCGCGGGAAATCAAGCTTCTCCAGAAGAAGAGAGCCTTTCTGTATCAACGGCTCCAGCGATATCCGGCTCCGCTAAGAGTGAAGGAGACGAGCCTCGCAGAGTAACCGGGCAAAGTGTCCGTGTCGATGTTGATCGGCTGGAAAATCTGATGAATCTTGTCGGCGAACTGGTTATCGATCAGACGAGGATCGCCCAGGTGGGGGGGCTGCTGAGAGATCTGGTGAGCAGCGACGCCGACGATACCATGGACGAATTCGACAGTATCGCCAACCATATTTCCAGAGTAGTCGGAGAGCTGCAGGAAAGCGTAATGAAGACGCGTATGCTGCCGATCGAACAGCTTTTCAATCGCTTCCCGCGAATGATTCGGGATTTGGCGCAGAAGATTGACAAGCCGATCAATCTGCTGCTGGAAGGCAAAGAAACCGAATTGGATCGGACAGTAATCGAAGAGATCGGCGATCCGCTGATTCACCTCCTGCGCAATAGTGCGGATCACGGCATTGAAGGTCGGGGAAAGCGTCTGGCATCCGGTAAGCCGGAGGTAGGAATGATCCGACTGAAAGCCGCTCATCAAGAAAATCAAGTTGTGCTCACCATCGAAGACGACGGTGGGGGGATCGATGCGGAGAAAATCAAACAGTCGGCGCTGAGCAAGAAGCTGATTACCGAGACCCAGGCTGCCCAAATGTCTGAGCAGGAGCTGATCCACTTGATTTTCGCGCCGGGTTTCTCGACTGCCAAGGAAATCAGCGATGTTTCGGGACGCGGAGTCGGGATGGATATCGTTCGCAGTCATATCGAGAAGCTTAATGGCATTATCGACGTGGAAACAAAGCTGGGCGAAGGGACCAAGTTCACAATTAAACTTCCGCTCACACTGGCCATCATGCGCGGTCTGCTGATCCGGATCCATCATTCGACTTATGCGCTTCCGATCAGCAGCGTTGCCGAAATTATGCGGCTGCCGCGCAAGGAAATTCATTCAATCAAAGGCCAAATGGCCGTTCGAATACGGGAGCAGGTGCTTCCTCTAGTATGGATACACGATCATTTCAATGTACCGAGACCTGCAGTGCGCAGCGACGATAATGTCTTCATTGTGATTGTGGGCGCAGCGGAAAAGCGAATTGCGCTTGTTGTTGACGAGTTGGTGGGCAACCAGGAAATCGTTGTAAAGTCGATGGGTTCTTATGTAGGCAAGGTAGACGGGGTATCGGGGGCCACGATACTGGGAGACGGCGGAGTGGCACTGATTCTCGATATTACTGGTATTTTCAGTCTGTTGAGCAGGGACAAAGGGCTCCCTCATGACAGCTTGGCCGTATAAAAAGGTCTGATCAGACAGCAAGATTGCCCGGATCGTCTAACTTACAAAGCGTCTATTGACATTGAGTATATTTCAGGGGGAATTAAGATGGGATTCACATCGAAGATCGCAGCCAAACGAATTAACGAACTGGGCATCGAACGTCATGTTGTTCAAGCCTCGCAGGAAGCGCACACACTGGATCGCAGTTTAACCGATATTTCAGGTCGGGCAGGACAGTTGGCGGAAGGTACGCATGTTCAGGCAGGTACGGCGGAAAGCCACGCACGCGGTGCCAAAGAACTGGCTGAATCGCTTGAGGAACTGGCGGGACATTCGGATAAAACGAAACGTACGCTTCAAGATACGACAGAAACATCAGGTAAGCTTTATCGCTCGTTGGAGCAGCAGGCGGAAGCGGAACGCAGGGCGGATCGGTTGA
Source organism: Saccharibacillus kuerlensis DSM 22868 (assembly GCF_000378145.1). Classification (GTDB taxonomy): domain Bacteria; phylum Bacillota; class Bacilli; order Paenibacillales; family Paenibacillaceae; genus Saccharibacillus; species Saccharibacillus kuerlensis. Next base: position 110,117 of record NZ_KB899280.1, read on the forward strand.
TCGACGAGGCATCCGAAAGTATTCGTTTCGCCGGTATCGGAGCTTCCTCGCTGGTGAAGCAGGCGGATGAGGCGGTAGAGGCTTCTTCTCAAACGGCATCATCGGTTCGTAATCTGAACTTGTCATACGAAGAGGATCTGCGTACGGCCAAACAGGCTGCAGCCGCTGCGAGCATAGCAGCCGGAGTTTCGATGTCGCTGAAACCGAATGCGGAATCTGTTCAAGAAGAAATCTCTCTAGCAGGGAAAGCCGCTGCTTCGGCGCTCGCCAAATTCCGTGAGATCGGCAGCGAAACGGCTTCGCTGCGGCATCATACAGAAAGTACAGCGGATTCTGTCGAGGGTATTTCCGAACAGATCGAAACGATGGATGCTTCCATCAAGAGCACAGCCGACAGTGCCGAGAGTCTGACGGCTTCTGCGGAAGAAACGGCTGCTGCGATTCAAGAAATGGCGGCTTCCATTCAGCAGGTCGCGGGCAACGCGGAAAGCACAGCGGGATCGGTAGAGCAGATCTCCGCTTCCATCGAAGAGATGGGAAGTTCGATCAAAGGAGTAGCCGTCAACGGTGAAAGCCTGACGGCTTCCGCTCAGGAAACGACCGCAGCTGTTCAGGAAATGATCGTTTCCATTCAGCAGGTTGCAGGCAACGCGGAAAATACAGTCGGATCGGTAGAACAGATCTCCGCTTCTATCGAAGAAATGGGTGCATCCATTAAAGGTGTTGCGATCAATGCCGAAAGTCTGACCGGCTCTGCAGAAGAAACGGCTGCTGCGATTCAAGAAATGGCCGCTTCCATTCAGCAGGTCGCGGGCAACGCGGAAAGCACGGCGGGATCGGTAGAGCAGATCTCCGCTTCCATCGAAGAAATGAGCGGTTCAGTTAAGGGAGTCGCAACTAACGCGGAAAGCCTGACAGCTTCCGCAGAGGAAATGACGGGCGGCGTCCAAGAGATGGTCGTTTCGATCGAGCAGGTTGCAGGTAATGCGGTCAGCACTACAGCTTCCGTAGAAGAAATTTCCGCATCGATCGAGGAGATGGGCAGTTCTATTCAGGGAGTAGCAGTGAATGCCGAAAGTCTGACGGCTTCCGCAGAAGAAACGGCTGCCGCAATTCAAGAAATGGCGGCTTCCATTCAGCAGGTTGCAGGCAACAGTGAAAGCACAGCCAGCTCGGTGGAACAAATTTCGGCATCGATCGAGGAAATGAGTCATTCTATTCAAGGCGTGGCCAACAACGCCGAAAGTCTAAGTGCTTCCGCCAAGGAAACAACGGATGCTGTTCAAGAAATGGTTGCTTCCATTCAACAGGTAGCCGGCAACAGCGAAAGCACAGCCAGCTCGGTGGAGCAGATTTCCGCTTCGATTGAACAGATGAGCAGTTCGGTAAAAAGCGTGGCTCGCAATGCGGAAGATCTTCAGCGATACACGGGAGATACCTCCGCTTCCGTCGAACAAATGGCCGCTTCGATTGAGCAGGTGGCTCGTAATGCCCAAACGGTCAACGGCTTGGCCGAAGAGGTGAGAACGGATGCGAGAGACGGAGAAAAGTCTATCGTACAATCCGTACAAGGAATGAAAGAAATTGCCGAGGTCGTTACCCAGGCTTCCAGCGTAATGCTCAATCTGGGCAAAAGCTCGGAGGAGATCGGCAGCATTATTGAAGTCATTGATGATATCGCGGAGCAGACGAACCTGCTGGCGCTGAATGCGGCTATCGAAGCGGCGCGTGCGGGAGAACATGGAAAAGGTTTCGCAGTTGTGGCAGATGAGGTTCGTAAGCTGGCCGAGCGCAGTGCAAAGGCAACCAAGGAAATTGCACAGCTGATCAAAGGTATCCAGTCCGAAACATCGGATGCAATTAAAGCGATCGACCTGGGTACAGAGAAAGTCGAACAGGGAACGGTGCTGGCCGACGAAGCCGGCGTTGCGATCCGTAAAATTGTAGACGGAATCGACCGAATTACAGGCGAGGTGTCCCAAATCACAACAGCCACTGTTGAACAGGCAAAAGGAGCCGAGACTGTCGTTGAATCGATCTCAAGGCTTGTTGAGCAGTCAGAGATGGTAACGCTGGCGACGAAGGAGCAGGCGTCGGGGGTTGAAGAAATCGTCAAAGGCATCTCCAACGCCCGTGAACAGGTTCGTCAGGTAACAGTGGCTACGCGCGAGCAAGCCAAGCAGGGGGAAAGTATTGCACAGGCTGTTGAAAATGTAACGAAGCAGGCCCAGATGGTATCGGCTGCAGTCAAGGAACAGTCGATGGGTGTCGGCGAAATTATCCAAGGGATTGTCAATGCTCGCGATCAGGTTGGTCAAATCAGCAGTGCAACGGTTGAGCAGGCCAAGCAGAGCCGGGAATTGGTCACTGCCGTTGAAAATGTAACGAGACAGGCAGAAATGGTAACGATGGCCGTAAGCGAACAGGCTAACGGTGTAAAAGATATTATTCTCGGCATTACCAATGCCCGTGAGCAGGTTCGTCAAGTATCGACTGCAACAGTTGAGCAGGCTAAGCAGGGCAGAATGTTGACCGAAGCTGCAAGCAGCATGACGAAGCAGGCAGAAATGGTGACAGCTTCGATCAAAGAACAAGCTCAGTCGGTTGATGAGATTGTCAAAGGCATTATCAACGCCCGTGATCAGGTTGGCCAAGTGACTTATGCTGCGGTCGAAATGGCCAAGCAGAGCCGCGAAATTGTTTCCGCAGTCGAGAATGTGACCAAGCAGTCGGAAATGGTCTCAAGCGCTATGATCGAGCAGGCGGAATCCGCTCAGGAAGTTGCAAAAGGAATTGCCGAGGCCCGTGAGCAGGTCAGACAGATTACATCCGCTATGAGAGAGCAGGCTGAGCAGGGCCGTAACATCGCATCTGCAGTCTCCAGTGTATCCGAGCAGGCGGAAATGGTTGCTTCAGCCGTGAAAGAACAGGCGGCGAGCGTAGAAGAAATTGTACAGGGAATTGTCAGTGCCCGTGAACAGGTCGGACAGATTACTTCGGCTGCCGTTGAACAAGCCCAGCAGAGCCGTGAAATCGTCAAAGCGGTCGAAAATGTGACAAAACAGTCGGAGAATGTGGCTGCATCGGCTCGTGAACAAGTTGCGGTTTCGGAAACGGTCGTTACCGGCATTCGAAATGCGAGAGAAAAGCTGGTTCTGATCCGCACGACTCTCTCCGGACAGCTTGACAGCGGAACGGATGTAATCGAACGCTTTGAAGAGGCGACTGCCAACAGTGCACAAGCTTCGGATGCTGCAGGACGTCTGGTCCAAGAAGCTGGTACGGCTTGGGAGCGTTCCGAAGAAGCGTTCCAAGCGGCGGAAGAACTCGTGAAATCGATCGCCAACCGTGAAGCGAATCTTCGCAAACTGGAAGAGCAGAGCCTTACGGCTGCCGAATCCGCACTTGTCATTCAAGGCGGAACCAATGAACGAATCAAGCAAATTCAAGTGTTGGAGCAGACATTTGCGGACATTCGTGCTGCGCGCAAACAATCGGAGTTCGAAGCACAGCTTCAGCTAAGCCGAGCACTTGGTGAACGTGCGGACGATGCATTCCGTTCGGTTAGCGGTTCCTCCGATATGCTTCGTCTTGCCGGCGACCAAGGAAGGAAATTGGCTCGCGAAGCGAAGGAAGCGGGAGAGTTCACGCTGCGGTTCGCAGACGAACTGCGTCGTATGAGCCAGAGCTTTGCAGAAGCGACAGAACGCGCCCAGACAGTTAGACACTCTCTGAACAGCGTAAGATTTAACTAATTGAAATAGAAAGAAGATCCGTAAGCTGGCACAGAAAGTCCTTATGGACGGTCTGTGCCATATTTTAAGGAAAGGAACAATAAATATGATGTCTGAAAAGTTAAATGCCGCGACCGCTCAAGAGAATACGCCGCTGGTCCGACTGGCCAATCTGATCTATCTGCACAGCGGCTTGAATTATCAGAACAATTTATTTACGCTGGAGCCTAAGGCTGCCAAGCGATTCAAGGAACTTGGACTGGATTGCGCCGCTTACCTTGAATTTTTGGAACGCAGCCCGCTTGAATGGGAAGTGCTGATGCAGCATGTCACGATTAACGAAACGTACTTTTTCCGCGAAGAAGCCCAATTGAACGAGTTGGTTAAGATTGCACAGCGAACTGCACCTGGAAGCGAGATCCGTATTTGGAGCTCGGCCTGTTCGACGGGAGAAGAACCTTATAGTCTCGGAATGATGTTGGAGAAGCATGGAATCACCCGCCGTAATCCGGTCAGCATCATCGGTTCGGATATCAACCTGCGTGTAATCAAAACAGCTTCAGAAGCTTTTTATTCTGCATCGTCACTATGTTTTCGAAGAACGGGCGATGAGCAGAAGAAAGCTTATTTTACAGAAGAAACAGGTGGTTATCGGGTAAACCCTTCGATTCGTGAGCTGGTTGAATTTCGCAGAGTCAATTTGCTTAATGATGACCAGGTAGAGTCGATCGGTCCGGTAGACGTCATTTTTTGCCGAAATGTCATGATCTATTTCGACATGGAGACCATCCGTACGCTTGTCGATCGTTTCCATCGTCTGCTTAAGCCGGGCGGCTATTTGTTTCTTGGACATGCGGAAACACTTCGAGGGCTGGACTGCGGTTTCGAAACGGTTAAAGAGAACGATACTTTCTTCTATAGAAAAGGGTGAGCAGTATGGGCAAGTATGGAGTTCTGATCGTCGACGATTCCGCATTTATGCGTCGTGCGATTACACTGCTGTTTGAAGCGGACCCTGACTTCTTCATCGCCGGTATCGCACGAAACGGCCGGGAGGCAATCGATAAAATCCAGAGACTGAAACCCGATCTCGTTACAATGGATGTCGAAATGCCGGAGATGGACGGTATTACCGCATTGGCGAACATTATGGAACATCATCCTGTACCGGTTGTCATGCTGAGCGTACAGACCGACGACGGAACGGAAGCGACGATTCGGGCCCTTCAATTGGGGGCGGTTGACTTCTTTTTGAAAGACCGACTGGTTCATGAACCGGACCGTTCGGCTGTCGTATTGGATTTTCTGGAACGGGTCAAGTCAGCGGCAGGCGCTAAAATTTCTCGTCCTGGTTCAGCTATGCCTGTCGTTTCCGAGCCAAAAAAAAAGCCGGAAGCCGTCCGCGCTCGTACCGCCGATCTGCTGGTTATCGGCTGCTCGACGGGAGGACCTTCCGCGCTGCAGTCGATCCTGCCTCGTTTCCCAAAAGATTTCCCGATACCGGTCATTGTTGTTCAGCACATGCCGCCGGGCTTTACAAAACCTCTTGCGGATCGCTTCAACAACCTCTGCGAGTTGGATATTTCCGAAGCTCAGGACGGAGACATACTGAAAGCCGGTACAGCTTACGTGGCTCCGGCCGGATTCCAGACGATTCTGGAACGCAAAGCAGACGGAAGCATACAGCTGAGAATTCGCTCCGATCTGGCGCCGAATGCCTTGTACAAGCCTTCAATCGATGTGCTGCTGACTTCGGCCGCTCCATTATTCGGAGACAGGTTGATTACGGCCATTTTGACCGGAATGGGAGTGGACGGAACGGCAGGATGCCGCGACGTCAAAAATCTTAAAGGACGGGTGATCGCCGAAGCGGAAGAAAGCTGCGTCGTTTACGGTATGCCCAAATCGGTATTTGAAGCGGGTCTAACCGATCGGCAGGTGACTCTTTCGCAAATTTATGCCAATTTGGTCGATCTAGCTTTCGAATAACTGCTGCCTTCCCTATAATAGAGACAAGAGTCAAGATGAGGAGGCTGCGTCAGATGTTCCATAATCAGACCGAACAGTACGTCGTTTTTAGAATCGAAGGGGAAGAGTATGGGCTGCCGATCGAGAATGTGCTTCAGATCGTAACCGTACCGGAAGAAGTTCCGGTGTCGGACTATTATTCCGCCGTAAGGGGAATGATGAAGGTTCGCGGAAAAATCATGCCGATATTCGATGTCAGATTCGCTTTTGGTTTCGACGAAGCCGTTCCCGATCCGAAACAGAGAATATTGGTTACGGAATTGGGACGCCTGACAGTAGGATTGATCGTGGATGAAGTAACCGAAGTGCTTAAGGTCGGAACCGAAGCTCCTCTGATTGCGGATGGCCGGAGCCGGGGGAAGAAGAAAGGGAGCTTTTTTACCGGTATGTATAAGACAGAAGATCGAATTGTAATGCTATTTGATCTTCAGGAAATGTTGGAAGAGGAAGGTCTTGACGTTGGTTAAAGCACACAAATACCCCCGCATCCTTGAATTAACAAGACTGCGGGGGGTTATTCGTTATAATCAGTATTCAATTTTATTCGTTCCTCCTGGTGATGAATCCAATCCACATGCTTGACATGGCGAACAATTTTCTTGTGTTTCCAGTCTTGCCGATTGGCGTATGCTTCACAGCTTTCGTCAATCGTTTAGCGGTTTGTTTCCTTAATTTTTTCTTGCCCGGGTCCTGCATCCGTACTCCGTCTTATCGGAGCTAGCTGCATATTCGCAGCAGTGCCATGTCGTTTTGCATATGGGGGTGAGTTCCCGCATACATCGATCCCACGAAAAGTGTTTTCACGGACACCTTCCCTCAGTGTGAATCGTTACAGTATGCTTCGCTTTCGCTATTGCATTGGAATCCTGCTCCTTTCTACGCAAGGTCTAATCCTGCTCGAAACGGCTTCTTCCTCTGAACAATAGTTTCCCTTTGGTTTGACACCCTGAGTCTCCGCATGAGGCGTCTTCTGGATCTTCTTGTCCAGTGTGCGAAAACTACGGTCTGCCTGCCTAACCTATTGCATTGGAATCATGCTCCTCTCTTGCAAGGTTTGTTTCCCCGCTCGAATTCGCTTTTTCCTTCTACAATGGTCTTTTTCAATGTTTCACCTTCACTTTTTCAATTTTACCATGATACTTCTTTTCGATAATGCTTTTTTACCAAAATACTTTTTTCCATAATGCTTCTTTACCATAACGCCTTTAATACCTTTTAATGGGTGACTCTGAGTTTCCCACATACCTGATTCCACAGAAAGTGCTGTCACGAACGCTTTCTGAACGTGAAACCACTCAGTATGCTTCGCTGACCCGTTTCATCGGAATCTCCTCCTTGTTGCGGAACTCGTTCCGCTGTCGGCGTTTTCCGGTTATCCAAGGTTCAATCTTCTGAGTTCCCCGCGTATCCTCGATCTCACGAAAAACGTTGTCACATCCGTTTTTCATGCGTGAAAATCGGTCATTGATACGCTTCGCTTACCTGTTTCATCGGAATCCTGCTCCCTTCGAACAATGATAAGATACGAACATCTTCATTCATTTTCATTCGAGCGGTCTTCAATCTTCCGAGTTGACAGCTTACCTTTTTCTTTTCAATGGTCTACGGTGAGTAATTGAGTTCCCGCATACCTCGTACTCCGAAAGACGTTTTCACGTTCGTCTTTCATCAAATAAGAGCCCGGCCGATATGCTTCGCTTACCCTAGTCCATTGGACTTGTCCCTCCTTTACGGATGATGGAAAGTCTATAGAGTGGCACCTGCGGCTGCTTTTGTGTGAAGCTTTGAAGCATCGCTGGTGTTGTTAATATATTAACCTCAGCCTTAGAAAAGTAAAACGTCTGTAAAATCTTCTCGAAGTTTGTAAAACGAGCTGTGGTGAACTTAGCTCATTCGATCTTCATCAGACGTGGAATTACCCTTTATTTTTCGTTATTCCTCGATTTCGGGAGCAAGTGAGGTCTATATTCGCTGTGAAATTGGGTAATAAGCGACAAAGGAGGCGGAAAAGAAATGGCTATGTTAAAAACGATCAAAAACAGTATCAGCGACTCAAAGGAAGCGATGGACGGAATTAAACAATCCATGAACAGCGTCAAGGAAGAAGTAGATACGCTAAAGGGGAATTTGGCACAGGTTCAGGAACAGATGAAAGAAAAGCCAGCTAAATTTAAAGCTTCGCTTTCCTATCTGAAGCTTGGAATTGCAGATGCAAAATCGACCGTAGAAGAAACCAAACAAGGAGTATCGGAAGTGAAAGACGCAGGCAAGGATAGAGAGCCGGCTGGTTCCCTGATTGCAGGTGCAGAATTCATCCGCGAACCCCACGGTTTCAAATTGAAGCGCGCAGGTGAGAACATTGGCGAAATCACTTATGCCGAGGGACCGGACCCAGACATTTGGATGGCCAATCATACGTATGTGGAACCCGATTATCGGGGAGGCAGTGTAGCCAAACTTCTACTTGACCGCCTGGTTGAAGAAGCGCGCATGGAAGGCAAACAAATTTTCCCGGTCTGTTCGTATGTACGGGCCCAATTCAAAAGGGATCCTGACTATCGCGATGTATGGCACGAATATTGAACAGCGGCATACTGCGGACCGAAACGACAAAAAGTCGTCTTGGTCCGCACTTTTTTTTGTTAAGGAAATCAGTTATTCTTAGTATAGAAACATTTGTGAACAAGAAAATTTTTCGTAAGTCGTATTAGGCGCATCGTTTGATATTCAATAAAAGAGTTCGTGCGAAGCGCGGCGGCAGAATGTCCGCCGCGTCGTTTTTTAGGCACGTCCCAAGGAGAGAAGAAACCCGATGACCGCAACTATTTTAGAACGGCTGCGAAACGAAAGCGCACCTTATCACGATCGTGTGGAATCCAATCCTTACGCTTCAGCCATTATGGATGGAACAATCAGTCTGGAAGCCTACAGACGTTATCTGGAACTGTTCTATGGATTTATTATGCCGCTCGAAAGAAAAGCCGAAGCTTCACCGGCATTAGCCGCTTCCAGATATGATCTTGAAACCAGAAGGAAAACGCCTATGCTGGAAAAGGATTTGAGCGAATTAGGCATGTCTTCTGAAGAAATAAACGGGCTTCCGCTTTGCGAAGAACTGCCTGATCTGTCGAGTCCTGAAAAACTTCTCGGCTGCTTTTACGTCATTGAAGGATCAACAATGGGTGGTCAAATGATTACCAAAAAGCTGTCTCAAACTTTGCAGATGAATCCGGAAAGTGGCCTTGCCTACTTCAACGCATATGGTTCGGATACGCGTACCCGCTGGTCTTCTTTCCGAGAGCGGCTTATGGAAGCCGGTACAGGCGAAGCGCAGCAGGACGAAATGACCAAATCGGCCATTTCGACTTTTGAAATGCTGGAACGCTGGCTTGAATCGGAATCAATTCGTTAATTTCATACTTTAAAACTATAATATAGGAGGAATTCTACCCAGTTATGCCCAATACCAACTTGACTTCCGAAAATGAGGCCTTGAATCGTTCGCTGGTTACCAGCGGTGATTACGTTACGGACGAGCCGATCGACTTAACGAACTGCGAAAAAGAACCCATCCATATTCCCGGGATGATTCAACCTAACGGAGTGCTTCTGGCAGCGCGGAGAACCCCAACCGGAAAAATTGTTCAATGCAGTCGTAACACCGACAGCTTTCTTGGCCGCACGCCGGAAGAACTTCTCGGCACCCCACTTGCCGATCTGATCGGCAGCGAGGTGATGATGGATCTCGTCAAACGGGATCTGAATGCTGCTGCTTCCTCCGACCTTCAATATTTGAAAATTCAAATCGAAGTGGACGGGATGCCTGTACATTTCACAGCCGTTGCTCATGAAAGTGAAGGACTGCTTATTCTGGAGCTTGAATACGAATCTGAAGAAAAGGACAGTGAAGACGACTTTCGTTGGATTCGTACTTTCTTTGTGAAGCTTAAGCAAAGCGCCAATCGGTATACGGCCAGTCAAATGGCAGCCGAACAAGTCAAGGAAATTCTCGGGTATGACCGAGTAATGATCTATGAATTCGACAAAGAATGGAACGGCAAAGTGATTGCGGAAGCGAAAGAGGCGAATTTGGAAGCGTTTCTCGGTCACCATTATCCGGCATCCGATATTCCCAAGCAGGCACGCGAACTGTATCTGCGCAACTGGTTAAGAACAATTGTGGATGTCGATTATACGCCGGTCGAGATCATTCCGACGGTTCAGCCGCTGACCGGTAGACCTCTCAATCTCAGCTTGTCTGTGCTGCGCAGTGTCTCGCCTATGCATATTGAATATTTAAAAAATATGGGCGTTTGCGCAACCGTGACGATTTCACTGATTCATGACGGCAAGCTGTGGGGCATGATTACCTGCCACCATTACTCGCCGAAATACGTCTCGCACCGGATTCGCAATCTATGCAACTTCCTCGGCGCATTCTTCTCCAACGAGCTGTATCAGCGTCAGCAGCTTGACAATTATCAGTCCGAGCTGCGACTGCGGAGCGAAGCGTCGAAAATTGCCAAGATCTTTACAGGCAACTCCAGTCCGTTTCATGTGACGGAAGAGCTGTATGCGTCCGAAGAACGTCTGCTGCAGATGATGAGCGCGTCCGGAGCTGCTGTCAGCTATAACGATAAGCTGCTGCTTCTGGGAGATACTCCCACGCCTCAACAAGTACGTGAACTGGCCGGATGGATGAGCGGTAAGGTACACAATTATACGTATCAGACGTCGAGATTGAGTCTAGAATTCCCGGCTGCCGCAGCATATAAAGAGAAGGCTTCCGGCGCCCTGTACGTCGCCATGTCTCCGGGTCAACAAAACTATATGATCTGGTTCAGGCCGGAGATCCTGCAGTTCGTGGATTGGGCCGGCGATCCGGCCAAAGCGGTTATTCAGGAAGACGACGGTATTCGTTTGTCTCCGCGCAAATCGTTCGAGAAATGGCGTGAAGTCGTTCAGTCGACCGCGCTGGATTGGAAGCCGGAAGAGTTGAACGCCGTATTTGAACTTCGTGCGGTCGTTGATACTCAGACTAAAAATGAGCTGCAGCGGGCGGAAGAGCAGGCGCTGCAAAACTCGCGTATGCTGCGACAGAATGAACAGCGCTATTTGCAGCTTATGGAGTTTTCTCCGGTCGCTTTCTTGACCATTACGGATCGGCGTATTGTATACTGCAACGAACAAGCGGCGAAGCTGCTGGGAGAAACCGACAAGGAAGAGCTGCTTCATCGGGATGTCCTCCCGTTCATTTTGGAAGAATCGCGTGAGCCGATGCGCAAGCTCCTGCAGCAGTTGGAGAGCGACGCATCTGCATTCGTGTCCGGAAACCAGGCGTTCTTAAGCGTCAAATGCGAGCCGCTTCAGCTTGATGTTACTTTGGCCGCCGTATCGCACAGCGGTCGCCCTTCCGTTATGCTGATTGCACGGAAAATGGCCGAAACGGATGAGCAGCGGACGGAGTATACAAGTATTACCGATCAGCTCAGCAATTATATGGCGACCGATCCGCTTACCGATCTTCCAAACCGGAGAAGCTTTGAAGAGCTTCTTGAAGAGGACTGGATGAGGGCTGCAGACTCCGGCGGGGCACCAATTGCTCTACTCGAAATCGATATCGACGATTTCCGTGCCTACAACGCGGTACATGGCCTGCAGGGCGGAGATTTGTGCATCCAAAACGTTGCACAGGTATTAGATCTGTTCGGACGCCAGTATAAAGCGAAAGTATCCCGAATGGGCGGAGGTACGTTTATGCTGCGTATGGACGGCGAACATGCCGGCCGGGCCAAAGAGTTGGCTGAACAGCTTCGCCAAGGCATTCTTGGACTGCAGATGAGCCGCGACGAAGGAGTGGAAGGCGAAGATTACGTTACGGTTAGTATCGGCGGAGCCGTTATGCAGCCGGGCCCGGATTGCCGTTTTACCCACTTCATTGCCCAGGCTGACCGGGCGCTGATGAAAGCGAAACGCGAAGGGAAAAATCGCGTCGTCTTTATGGAATAAATTTTATATGAAATGAATAGCTGTAACATGGATCTTTAGGGTTACGGCAAGGATCTTGATTAAATAGCGAATACGGAGATTCTATTCAAAAAAGCCTTCTGGCATTTGCCGGAAGGCTTTTCGTTTTCAAAGCTATAATAATCTCGAGGTTACAGCGACAGCGGAATTTCCTTGACCCCGCGGACAATCATGCCGGGCCGCCATTCAAGTTTGCCGGCGTCTTCGCGCAGACGAATATTCGGGAAGCGGCGCAGCAGCGTGTTGACGGCAATTTCCCCTTCCAGCCGGGCGAGCGGAGCGCCGAGGCACATATGAATACCGTGGCCGAAGGCCAGATGTCGGCTGCGCTCGCGGGTAATATCAAACAGATCCGGGTCGTCAAACTGACTGCCATCCCGATCGGCGGAATCCAGCGCGACGACGACCAAGTCGCCGCGTTTCATGGAATGCCCCCTGAATTCCAGATCTTCGCCGGCCCATCTGGAGGTGCTGAACTCTACCGGTCCGTTGTAACGCAGCATTTCTTCGATCGCCCCTTTGATCAAGTCCGGATTATCGCGCAGCATGTGCAGCTGTTCAGGATGCTGCAGCAGCGAAATGATACCATTGCCAATCAGATTGACCGTTGTCTCGTGTCCGGCAATGATCAGCAGTGAAACGACTCCGTAAATTTCCTGTTCCGACAGCCGTTCGCCGGCTTCTTCAGCAGCGATCAGTTGGCTGATCAGGTCGTCACCGGGCTCGCGCCGAACTTTCTCGAACCAAGTACCAAGATAAGCCGTGAATTCCTGCATATGCTGATATACCTCGGAGCTGCCTTCAGAGTTTGAAGCTCCGATAATGGAGTTTGACCAAATGCGGAATTTGTCTTGATCCGAAGTAGGCACGCCGAGTATTTCACTGATCACAATAATCGGAAGGGGAAACGCATAGTCATCGATCAGTTCGATATGTTCGCGTCCTTCCACAGCATCCAGCAGTTTGTCGGCAATCTGCTGAATGTGTTCGCGCATACCTTCAATCAGCTTGGGCGTAAAGGCTTGTTGAACAAGCCCTCGCAGTCTGCGGTGATCCGGCGGATCAGAAAACAGCATGTTGCTCGTAAAAATGCTTTGCCCTGTGCTTCCGTAAATTTTGGTCATATCTTTGATAAATCGATTGTCTTTCAATACTTCGACAGCGTCCTCGTATCGGGTAATCATCCAGCCGAATTGACCATCGGGAAACATCAGTTTGGCAATCGGCTCTTCTTCTCTCAATCGGGCATAGACCGGATAAGGATTCTGACTGAATTCCCGTGTGAACAGGGCATTTTTTGGAGATTCGTTTGCGCTCAAGCGAAAAGCTCCTCTCAAATTCAAATAGAGACTCTATTTACCATTTATTCAACCAGAGGACAATTGAAACAGCCGCAGTGCGCGTTGCTCGTCCGAAAGAGGAAGTTGTATACTGAAGAAGTGAGTTTATCAAAAATAAATAGCATGACCGTAAGCCTCGTTAAAGGCTTCGCCATGCGGTATGGAGGGCAATCATGACGGAAGCTTTCGTATTTAAACTGATGGACAGAGCACAGGCCAGTATTCTGAAGTATTTGGAAGATGTACCGGAAGAAGCAAGAAAAACGATTCCGGAAGGATTCAACAACAATCTTCACTGGCAGTTAGGTCATATTCTGGCGATCAGCGACCGTGTCGTGAACACTTTCTCCGGACGAGAGTTGGTTTTCCCCGAGACCTATGCAGTCTATTTTGCAGCGAGAACCAAGCCGGCCGAATGGCAGGGCGAGCCGCCGGCGTGGGACGAACTGATCGGTGAACTGGAGCAGCTGCCGGCGCGGTTCCGTGAAGCTTATGCCGATAAGTTGGACGAGCCGCTCGCCAACCTAGACAATTTTGCTAAAGCGGAAACGCTCGGCGATCTGTTGACATTAAACGTGGCACATATGAATCAGCATATGGGAATCATCAATGCTTTGACGCGTATTACACGCCGTTAAGCTGCCTGCTGCTTCTGCAGGACCCCCGACCAAAAAGGAGAGATTTCGTATGAAAACATCCAAAGCCCTTCTGACAGCGCTCAGCGTGGCTGCTATTCCGGCTGCCGCTGTCGTCGCAGGAAGCTTTTATTTCTACAAATTGGCTGTGGCGCGTGCACCCAAAAATTTTCTGGATTCCGATCCCGGTCTGCAGCCGAACCCTGATGTGCAGACCGAAACGACTTCCAGCCGCGAATGGTGGGACACTCGGGACTTTGAAGATCGAACTCTGCTCTCGGGAGACGGCTTGAAGCTGCATGCCTATTATTTGCCGGCCAAGCGGCAGACGGCACAAACGGCTATTCTTGCCCACGGATATTCCGGGGATGCTTCGATCATGAGCGGAGTAGCCAAGTTCTATCACGAAGATCTCGGCATGAATATCCTGTTACCCGATGCGAGGGGACATGGACGCAGTGAAGGGACTTATATCGGCTATGGTTGGCCTGAGCGCATCGACTATCTGGGCTGGATTCGGCAGATCATTGCACAGGACGGAGCACAAGCCGAAATTGTGCTGCACGGCATTTCGATGGGAGGAGCGACCGTCATGATGACGAGCGGGGAAGATCTTCCTCCGCACGTCAAAGCAATCGTCGAAGACTGCGGTTACACGTCGGTCCGCGATGAATTAGCCTACCAGATGAAGCGGATGTACCGAATTCCTACTTTCCCAATGCTTCCGGCAACCGAGGCATTGACTCGAGTCAAAGCCGGATACTCGTTTACAGAAGCTTCTGCGCTTAATCAAGTGCGCCGCTGCCGGACACCTATGCTGTTTGTCCACGGATCGAACGACGAATTCGTGCCGACATCAATGGTGCACGAGCTGTATGCAGCCTGCCCTGCGGACAAAGAACTGCTGATTGTCGAAGGAGCAGGGCACGGCGATTCGTTTTTGGTCAACAAACCGCTGTATACGCGTAAAGTCAGCGAATTTTTGAGCAATCGTTTGACCTCTGCGGCTGCTGCCGATTGAGGGAATTTCCGTGATTTTGTACAAGCTGATCTTGTTCAGACGATTTTTTACAGGATCGGATCCATACAGTCAAGTTCGAATTCATACAGCCAAGTAAGAAAGCTTTTTTCCGTTCTCGAACGGGAAAAAGCTTTTTTTATGTAAATATTAAAATTTGGGACATATGTCCTTCACGGCTTGCGTCTCTCTGTACGTATAATAGAAAAAGAATTCGGCGAAGCTTTTTTGAAAAGAAATGCCGAAACAGGAAACGGAGGCAAAGACAGTGTTTAGAGGCATATTATTTGCTTTTATAGGCGGCGCTTGCATTACACTGCAAGGTGTTGCCAACTCCCGGATCAGTCACGATATTGGGACTTGGCAGGCGGCGACGGTTACGCAGTTTACGGGCTTCATTATGGCGCTGCTGATCTATTTATTCGTGCGGGACGGCGATCTTGGCGGATTTCGCAAAGTCAAACCGCTGTATTTGGCAGGCGGCGCATTCGGTGCGGTGATCATTTATACCGAGGTAACCGCCATTCAGACGATCGGTGTAACTTTTACCATCTCGGCGCTGCTGATTGCTCAGCTCTGCGTCACGTTCATGATTGATGCTTTCGGTTGGTTCGGCAGAACCAAGAGCAAAATGGGTGCTCCGCAGCTGATCGGGCTGGTAATGATGATCGGCGGCGTGCTGATTATGAAACTATAAACCGTATGAAAAGGCAGATGGAAGCTGGTTCTGCAGATTAGACGGACAAAACGATAGTTGAAGCGAAGGAGCCTTGCGGGATGAGAGAAATCAAGGAACACGATTTGCTGGAAGCCTACTTGTCGCAGCATGGGCTGGAGACCATATTTCATGAACCGCTGCGTCCGCATCTCTCCTTGTATGCCTTCGATCCGGGGGAAGAATTGTGCACGCAAGGCGCACAGGCGGACATGCTGTATGTACTTGTAAAAGGCAAAATCAAAATTTATACGACGTCGCCGGAAGGGCGTACGCTGGTCATTTCGTTCAAGAATCCGCCGGAAGTTGTTGGAGATATTGAGTACCTTCGGGATTTGAACATTATCAATACGGTAGAAGCGGTCTCACCCGTCACGGTAATCGGAATTTCCGGCAAAATGCTGAAGCGCTGGGGAGAAGATCATGCGCCGCTGCTTCGGTTTATGCTGGATATTATTACAAAAAAATTCTATATCAAATCGGACTTCCTCAGTTTTAATCTCATGTATCCGGTGGAAGTTCGGTTGGCGAGTTATCTGCTGTCCGTATGCTATGACGAGAGCGACGCAGGTTTTGAAGGGCGGCTATCCGTATCGGAGCTGACCGACACGGCGAATCTGATCGGTACAAGCTATCGACACCTGAACCGCGTGATCCGCAAGCTGTCGGAAGAAGGAATGGTCGAACGGAGCGGGGGCTATTTGCATGTACGGGATCGCACACATCTTGAGCAGCTGGCCGGCAGGAATTTGTATGAGCATTGAAAGAGATTCGAAAGATTTTAAAAATGAAAATCGAACAATGAGGAGGGAATAACATGGCGTTGGGATTGCTGCTGGCAGCTTTTGCGGGGGCGATGGTCGCTCTGCAAACGATATTCAACAACCGTACCGATGTGCATATGGGTTCCTGGGCGACAACAACTTGGGTGCTCGGAATGGGATTTCTGGCTTCGCTGGTCTGCAGTTTGATCTTTGAAGGAGGACGTACGTTTAACCTTCAACATATGCAGCCCTGGTACTGGTTCAGCGGATTGATCGGCGTAGGTGTCGTCATTTGTCTAGTGTTGGGCGTCAAAATTTTGGGTCCTACGTTTTCCGTTTCGATTACGCTGACCGCCCAATTGGGCTTTGCCCTGCTGTTCGATTCGATGGGCTGGCTGGGACTTGAGAAGGTGCCGATGAACTGGAAGCAGTTGGCCGGCGTTGCAGTCATCATCGGCGGTATCTACGTCTTCAAGTTTGGCGGGAAAAAGAAGCAGGAAGAAGTACAGCAGCCTTCTTCTGCACTGAAGAAATCACTGCAGCAATAAGGGCGGCGTGCATGTATGCAGGCGTGCATCAATTGAGGGGAGATACTACTATGAACAATGGAAAAAGTTTGGGAATTAACGAATCGCAGAATGGGCTGCAGCGAAAAACACAAAATCCGCCTTCGTTCCTGATCGACAAAGTGGCCTGGATTCTGGTCCGGGATGGCAAAGTGCTTAACGTGCGTTCCACAGGAAAAAGCACCTATTATTTCCCTGGAGGCAAGCGGGAGCCGGGAGAAAGCGATATTGAAACGCTGGCACGCGAGATCGAAGAAGAGCTAAGCGTTCGAATCAAGCGAGAGACGGCCAAGCCATTCGGCGTTTTTGAAGCCCAGGCCGATGGCAAAGAAGCCGGCGTGCGCGTCCGCATGGTCGGTTATACGGCCGAATACGAAGGAGAACTGCTGCCTGCGGCGGAGATCGAGGAGATCGCTTGGCTGGA
This sequence comes from Saccharibacillus kuerlensis DSM 22868, assembly GCF_000378145.1. Taxonomy (GTDB): domain Bacteria; phylum Bacillota; class Bacilli; order Paenibacillales; family Paenibacillaceae; genus Saccharibacillus; species Saccharibacillus kuerlensis. The sequence continues at coordinate 127,368 of NZ_KB899280.1, forward strand.
CAACAGCGATCGGGAACGCATTTCGGAAGCCAGTCGCTTGGTATTCGATGTGATCTACGGCAAAGAGCTTTCCGAAAATCGGTAATTTGGAGATTCGGTACGTCAATAATTAAGTGTTTCACTAATTAGATATTTTGGTGATTTTGTTCTCAGTTGGCATGGAAGAGCTGACGAAGAAGCAGATCAAGCGGCGGCCCCTGGGTCAGCCGCTTTTGGCATCTTTAGAGGCTCATAAACCGATGGGGTCTTGCCTTGTCCGGTCATTCCTGTGTATGCTCGATAGAGCGAAGCAAGCATAAAAGACATACAGAGATCGAGGAGGCGTCGAAGGAGTGGAAATTAGAGAGATACGTACTGAAGACAACGCAGCCATCGAGCGCGTCATCCGGGAATGCCTGATCGAGTTCGGAGGCAACCGTGAAGGATTGGCATGGGCAGATCCCGGCCTGAGCGATCTGTACCACGAATACAATGCTCGCGAGGGTGAAAAACCGTATCATAATCGGGCTTATTGGGTCGTACTGGACGGTGGGCGGATTATTGGCGGCTGCGGTATTGCCCCTTACGCGGGTTCGACCGAAGTATGCGAGCTGCAGAAAATGTACTTGTATGGAGAAGCCCGCGGAACGGGAATAGCCGGACGACTGCTTCGCATCGCGCTCGATTTTGCGAAGAAGCATTACCAGAGATGCTATCTGGAGACACTGAGCAGCATGCATGCGGCCAACCGATTTTATCGTAAAAACGGCTTTGTAGAGCTGGATGGGCCGTTGGAGGGATCCGAGCATTTTGCCTGTGATGCCTGGTATATCAAAGATCTGAATGACGATTCGCCCAAAAAGGAGAAACGTTCCTGGAGAGCCGAAAAGCTTGGTTCCATGGGCTCGTCCATCTTCTCCGAAGCAGCGGGATGGAGAGAAGAAGCGGAAAGATCCGGCAAGGACATTATCAATCTCGGAATCGGCGCGCCCGACGAAGCCCCTTCGGCAGCAATTCGAGGAAAGCTGAGCGAAGCGGTCCTGCGCGAGAGTGCCTATAAATATCCCGGTACCCGGGGAACGGCAGAGTTCCGTGGACGCTGTTCCGATTGGATGAGACATCGCTTCGGCGCTGAGATTGACCCGAATACGGAAATCCTGCCGCTGCTCGGTTCGCAGGACGGCTTGGCGCATCTGGCACAGGCGATCTGCAATCCCGGAGACTTGGCTATTCTGCCGAATCCCGGCTATCCAATCTATGCTGGATCGTTGGCTATTGCCGGTGTAACGCCCTGGCTGCTGCCGCTGCGGGAAGAAAATGATTTTCTCCCCGACCTGGATGCCGTTCCGGACGAAGTATGGGAGCAGGCGGTATTTATTCTGCTGAATTTCCCTGGTAATCCGATCGCGGCGCTGACCGATTATCCTTTTCTCGAGAAACTGGTGACATTGGCGAAGAAATGGAACGTGCTGATTGTCCATGACCTCGCTTATTCAGAAATGGGCTTCGACGGTTATCGCCCGCTCAGCATATTTGAAATACCGGGTGCCCTCGATACAGCGGTCGAACTGCATTCATTTTCCAAGAGCTTCAACATGGCAGGCTGCCGTATCGGATTTATGGCCGGAAACGCCGAAGCGGTCGGCGCGCTGCGCGAACTGAAGGGACATATCGACTTTGGGGCGTTCGAGCCGATACAAGAGACCGCTGTATTCGCTCTGGAACAGGCAATGGCGGCTCCTGATGGCGACCGAGGAGTTGCACCGATCTACGAGCGAAGACGTGACGTTTTTGTCGAAGCGCTGGCCGAAGAAGGCTGGCAGGTGCGCAAGCCGGGCGCGACCATGTTTGTCTGGGCACGTCTGCCTGAGAAGCTGCTGATGGACGACTCATGGTCGTCGAAGGCGTTCTCGAGAGAACTTATGCTGAGCGAAGGTATTGGCTCTATTCCAGGCTGCGCTTTCGGAAGCGAGGGGGAAGGCTACGTCCGCTTTTCGCTCGTCCGGGATGAAGCAGCGCTGCGCGAAGCCGCTCGGCGAATTGGAAGATTTGTTCGAGGGATGGTCTCAATCAATACTTCCGGATCTGTTGGTCAGTCCGGCTAACTCATTTTGTTTTCAACGAAAAAAGAAGAGAAAAAGAGAAAATGAAAAAAAGCTCGATGCCTAAGTACGCGCGGCATTGAGCTTTTTTTGCTTGAATTAAGGTGCGTACATAAACGACGAAACGGCTTTGTCTTCGCTAATCTTCCTCCGCACTTCCTTCGCTATGCCCTTTCACAGCTTTGCTCAGTGCTGCTCCTTTCCGCTGCGAAATTCGCTCGGAGTCATACCGCATTTTTCGCGAAACAGCCGGTAAAAGTATTTCATATCCTCGATTCCCACTTCACGAGCGACTTCTTGAATGCTCCAATTGGTACTTTGCAGCAGCTCACAGCTCTGGCGAATACGAATTTCCTGCAGCATGCGTATAAAGGTAAGACCCGTTTCCGCTTTGAACTTCCGTTGGAGATGACGTGGGCTGATCAAAGCCTGGGCAGCCAGTTCTTCGAACGACAGCGGAGACTTGTAGCAGGCTGTCAGATGATCGATTGTCCAGCGTACAGGATCGGCTGCAGGACTGCCGGAATATGCAGGCTGAAGGGGATCGTCCGAAAGATGGGCTGCACGCCGAATTCGCTCCAGCAGATCGATAAGTATAATAAACAATTTGTAGCGGTAGCCGGTCGGCTTATGCCGAAGATTAAGTTCCAATGCATGAAGAACCCGGCCCAGTTCATACGATTGATCCCGAACGGAGAGACATCGGTCGAGACCAAGAAACAGGCGGCTCAGTTCCTCAAGTTCTCCGAAGAGCGGATGATCGCTGCCCGTAGACTTCAACAGATTTTGTTCAAAAATGCAGTTGATCAACCGCAGATTGGAATCGTGGGTATCCGCAGCCTGGAAGCAGTGCTCTTCACCCGCAGGAATGAAGAAGAGATCTCCTCCGCATACCGGCAAAGTACCTTCGTTAAGGATCAGCTCTCCATTCCCATGCAGCACATAAATGATCTCACAAAAAGAATGGGCATGTTTCGGATATTTTTCTAGCACATCAACAGACTCCAGGTGCATGGACAGTCCGTTTTCAAATGCATAATCAATATAAAACGGTTTTTTTTCGTGATTCAAAATGTTCCTCCTTTTTAATGTGTGGGTCGCAATTGCCCAAGGAAAGGCGGGTTTTCCCGTATTTTTAAGAAGATATATTCGTTAAAATTTGAAAGAAATCAGCCAGAGGAGGCACAATTATGACTCAATTTCAAACAACACTGCCAAAAGAATGTAAGGCTTATCTGCTGCGCAGAGGAGACGGTGAACGCTATGTCTTCGGACGCCAAGTCGCTACCATTATTGCCGATGCCGTAAGCAGCGGCGGGGTCTTCGAACTCGCAACGATTGCCGGGGGCAAAGGCGAACAGTTCCCTGTTCACCTGCATGAGAACACATACGAATCGATCCTTGTACTCGAGGGTCGCGTGGAACTGATGCTCGACGGAGATTACTACTTGCTGACAGCCGGCGACTATGCACATATTCCGCCGGGCACGAAGCATGCTTACCGTCTGATGGGACATCGTAACGCCTTCGCTTCCTATACGGTTCCGGGCGGGGTCTCGAACATGTACCGCACGATCGGCGATGCCTACAGTTTTGTAGAACCGCCGGCAGAAGCTCATCCGAATTTCGATGACGGACATCTGGAGCGGGCAGCCCGTACGGCCGACGTTCGATTCACCGGCGAGCAAGTAGAATGGGGAACTGCAATCGCTGCTGATCATGCGAATAACCCGGGCACGGCAGCTCCTTACGTAATTGAAAACGGAGAAGGCGAACGTCTGCTGACAGGCGATCAGCTTCACCGCCTTGTCGCTTCACAGAAAAACACGAACGGCGATTACATCTTTATTCTGTCGGACGGACCGAAAGGTGACCCGATCGTCGAGCATTATCACGAGCATCACACAGAGACATTCTTCTGTCTGCAGGGGCAGATGACGATGTGGGCGAACGGCGAAGAGATCGTTCTGTTCCCAGGCGACTTCCTTCACGTACCGCCAGGAACGGTTCACGCTTACCGGCTGGACACCCATTATACCAAAGTCGCCGGCCTGCTGGCATCCGGGTTGTTCGAGCCGTTCTTCCGTACGCTCGGCGAGCCTTACGAACATTACACCTTCCCTGCAGTTCCGGGACCGCTTCGCATGGATCGCGTTATGGCGAATATGGCAAATCTCGATCTTAACGTGGTAGCCAAATCTCCTCTTGACCGGAAGTAGGGAAGCTGCATGAACACCGCAACAGCCAAAAACAACTCGGGATCGTTCGCCCTGATCGGGGTGCTCGCTTTCGCTATGGTCATTTCCGTCATGAACTCGACCATGTTCAACGTCGCCCTGCCGGTGCTGCGCCAGGAATTTGAACTTTCCTCATCGCAGGTCAGCTGGGTCGTGACGGCTTATATTATCGTCTATGCAATCGGATCGGTTACTTACGGCAAGCTTGCCGATAAATTTGGTCTTAAAAATCTGATTACGTTCGGATTGATTTGTTTTGCCGTCGGATCGCTTGTTGGTATGTTCGCAACCGGATTCGGGATGATTATTGCGGGACGTGTTTTTCAATCGATTGGCGCATCGGTCATCCCGGCTTCTTCGATGCTGATCCCAATTCGCTACGTTTCTACCGAACAGCGGGGCAGAGCACTGGGCATCACTTCGGCGGGTATGGCGCTCGGCACTGCGATCGGCCCGATTGTTGCCGGATTTCTGCTCGGTTTTGCCAGCTGGCGCTTTCTGTTCGCGATCTCGCTGCTTGTGCTGATCGCTCTTCCGTTCTTCCGCAGGTATCTGAAGACGGAACCTTCCATTCCTGGTAAAGCGGATCTTCCCGGCGGCGTTCTGCTGGCCGCAACGATCGCTCTGCTGCTGCTGTCTATCACGGGACGCAGCTGGGGATATGCCGCAGCGACACTGGCTGCGTTCCTGCTGTTCGTCTGGCGCATTCGCCGAGCCAATCAGCCATTCGTTGATCCCGGCATTTTCCGGATCGGTAAATACACGATGGGTCTGATCATTGGCTGTATGGTACTGACACTGAATCTGTGCGTGCCTTACTTGATTCCTCAACTGCTCAGCTCGGTGAACGGACTCAATTCGCTCCAAACGGGCATGGTGATGTTCCCGGGAGCGGTCGTTGCCGCTCTGCTCGGACTTGTAGGCGGACGGATTGCCGATGCGAAGGGCAACATCTTTTTGTTCGCCTGGGCTTTTGCTTTGCAGCTGGCTGGCTATATCGTCCTGTTCTCTTATATTGGTATGGGATCATGGCCGATTGCCCTGCTGCTGATCGTTGTCAATACGGGATTAACGTTCGCCCAGATTACGCTGGCCAATACGGTATCGCGTACGCTCAGTGGACCGCAGACCGGAGTCGGCATGGGCATCTACATGATGTCCAGCTTTATTGCCGGAGCTGTCGGCACATCCGTACTTGGTCTGGTATTGGACGGACGAAGTGGAGATGGAGGAACGTTCGGCAGCATTTTCGGATTTTTTGCAATCTGGATCGCTGCTGCTGCCGTACTGTACTTCGTTACGTTTGGTCGGAAGGCTGCAACGAAAGTATGGGCTTAGCGGGAAAGAAATAGTTTCAAGCTTTTGAAGTTGATCTTGGTAAAAGCGGTTCTCCTATGGGAGAGCCGCTTTTTGATGTGTTTGGAACATTTACCATCGGATTTTCTTTATCGTTCTTCGATACGGAAAAAGGATATTGTTGCCGTCTGATAGAGGCGCGGATATACTATGGAACATGCATATACAGCCGGTACAGCCGCAGATCGTTGAAAAAGTGGCAGTTTTCAGAAAAAACACGATCTGCTCAAGCATCTTTCTTAACATGGAAGCGAAAGGATGGCAGCTATGGCAACCTGGTTTTTGATCGTTATTTATCTTGCTTTTATCAGCCTTGGACTGCCCGATTCTCTGTTGGGGGCGGCTTGGCCGGTTATGCGGCCGGATCTCGGCGCTCCGCTGGAAGCGGCGGGTATGCTGGCTATGATTGTTGCGGGAGGCACTATTGTCTCAAGTCTGGCAAGCGGACGCTTGATCGACAAACTCGGTACGGGTCCGATCACGCTGATCAGCTGTCTGATGACTGCGGCGGCGCTGCTGGGCTTTTCGTTCGCACCGTCGCTGCTGTGGTTTGCTCTGCTGGCGATTCCGCTCGGACTTGGGGCGGGAGCAGTCGATGCGGCGCTGAACCATTATGTTGCCACGCATTACGAAGCCCATCATATGAGCTGGCTGCACTGCTTCTGGGGGGTAGGCGCAACAGGAGGGCCGCTGCTGATTTCTTACTTTATCAAGGAGCACGATTCATGGAGAGCGGGTTATACGGCCGTCGCTATCATCCAGGTTGCTCTTGTTACCATTCTGCTTGCCACTCTGCCGCTCTGGAAGAAAGTCGCTGCACAGCGCAGCATGCTTCGTGCCTCTTCGAGACCTCATCATTCGGACGCCTCAGTCAAAGGTTCGAATAAATTCACGGCGAAGACTGATCGCGAAGAAGATATCCGTCCGTCCGCGCAGCCTATGCGGCTGCCCGGCGTCAAGATGTCGATGCTGGCCTTCCTTTTTTACTGCGGAGTTGAGACCCTGGTCGGACTTTGGGGAGCAAGCTTTCTCGTCGGTGCACGGGGAATTCCAGCAGAAACTGCGGCTTGGTGGATCTCGCTCTACTACGGTGGTATTACCATTGGCCGATTGATTACCGGCTTCATTACGTTGAAAGTCAGTAATCGTATTCTTATTCTGGTGGGTCCATTGATCTCGGCCTTAGGCGCTGTGCTGCTGCTGCTTCCGCTGCCAGGCGCAATTACACTGGCCGGATTCGTATTGATCGGCTTTGGCTTTGCTCCGGTCTATCCGGGTCTGATTCATGAGACACCAGTACGCTTCGGTCGGGCAAACTCGGCGAAGCTTATCGGCTATCAAATGGCTGTCGCTTATACCGGGACAACATTCCTTCCGCCGCTGTTCGGACTGCTTGCTTCCCAAGCGGGAATCGGTCTGTTTCCGGTCGTTTCGCTGCTGCTTATCGTCCTGATGCTGCTCTGCTCGGAATATGTGAACCGGGCGATTAAGAGGAAGTATTTGATCGCTTAAGCATGCCGACTCATTGTTTTGACAGTGAGAATGGATGGGTAAAGCCGGATGATAAGAACAGAACTCAGGATGGACTGCGAAAAAGATCGGTTTGCCGGCAGATGCTGGGCTCCGGTCTTTTTTCTCTATCTGACGATTGCCGCGCATTTACGAAAACGTTATAGTTGTACGAGAGACTAGAGTAGGAGTGATCAATGTTGTTGAGCAAAATGGATCTGTCCGGCATATGGAAACTGAGTATGGATGCAGACAAAAAAGGCCGACCGCAAACGTTCGACGATACGATAGAACTGCCTGGAACGACCTCGCATGCGCAAAAAGGGCGGCGAAATGAAGAAAAGCTGGCCGGTTCGTTAACGGACGCATACAAGTTTGAAGGTTATGCCTGGTTCGAAAAAGAAATCGAGATTTCTGCAGAACTGATAAACCGCACGGTTTTCCTGTATTTGGAGCGTACACGCGTCACGACGGTCTGGTTGAACGGCGAAGAGCTGGGCAGCCGAAACAGTCTGAATGCACCGCATATTTATGAACTGACAGGCAAACTGTCTGAGGGTTCCATGACTTTAACGATCCGCGTCGACAATACGGATTATCCGACCAAGGGCGGACACATGACTTCTCCGGATACACAGACGAACTGGAACGGCATTACCGGAGCTATAGAACTGCAGTTTTATGGAGAAGCACGTTTGGAACAGCTGAGGACGTATCCGAATGTGCTGGAGCGCAGCGTTCGAATCACAGCGAAGCTTATAGGTGAGACAGCGACACATCTGCGTATATCAGCAGAGAGCTTCAACGGACAACGTGTGCATAAGCCTGAGACGGCGGAATTTCAATTGAAGGGTTCCGCAGCTGAGACGGAATCAATCGATATCGTCTACCCGCTTGGTGCAGAAGCTCGTTTGTGGAGCGAATGGACGCCGGAATTGTACTGCCTCAAGTTGGAGTTGTTGGACGAAAGGGGTCAGGAGATTGATGTGACCGAAAGCGTATTCGGGCTGCGCGAGTTCAAGCCGGCCGGAGACAAATTCGAAATTAACGGTCATCGGACTTTCCTGCGCGGCAAGCACGATGGCTTGATCTTTCCGCTGACTGGCTATGCGCCGACATCGGTCGAAGAATGGGTACGCGTGTTGAACATTTCCAAATCGTACGGTATGAACCATTATCGATTCCATACAGCCTGCCCGCCGGAAGCCGCGTTTGTCGCCGCCGACCTGCTGGGCATTTACATGGAGCCGGAGCTTCCGTTCTGGGGCACAGTTACGGAGCCGGGAGAAGAGAATCACGACCAGGAGGAACAGGATTATCTGATTCAAGAAGGTTACGAGATTCTCAAAGCTTTCGGTAATCATCCGTCATTTGTTATGTTCTCACTCGGCAATGAACTGTGGGGCAGTCGTCCGAAGATCAACTCCATTTTGAAAGAATACAAGGAATTTGACGGACGTCCTCTGTATACTCAGGGTTCGAACAATCATCAATGGGTGCCAGAACTGCTGGAGCACGACGATTTCTTCTGCGGTGTGCGGTTCTCGCGCGAGCGGCGGTTCCGCGGTTCGTATGCCATGTGCGATGCACCGCAGGGCCATGTACAGGTTGATCCTCCGGGCACGCTGACAGACTACGACGAGGCGATTTCGCCTTCGCGTCTTCAAGTCGCAGACGGGGGAGAGGGCGGAACGAAGTCGATCCAGATTCAGTACGGCACGGAAATGAAAACGGTCGAAGCGGAAGGCGAGGGCGGAGATTGGGTGTCGCCGCTTCCGGTTGTCTCGCATGAGATCGGACAGTACGCGACGTATCCGAATTTTGACGAGATTGACAAATACACCGGACCGCTGAAGGCAGAAAACTTTAAGATCTTCCGAGAGCGACTGGAGAAAAAAGGGCTGGGACATCTGGCGAGCGCCTACTTCGAAAACTCCGGCAGGCTGGCGATGGAATGTTACAAGGAAGAGCTGGAAGCGGCGCTGCGTTCGCGCAAACTCGCAGGATTCCAGCTGCTTGATCTGCAGGATTTCAGCGGTCAGGGTACGGCATTGGTCGGCGCGCTCGACGCATTTATGGACTCCAAGGGGCTGATTACGGAACAAGATTGGCGTTCGTTCTGCGATGAAGCGGTACTGCTGGCGAGATTTCCATCCTATAACCTAGCAGGAGGAGATACGTTCCGTGCGGCGATCGAACTGAGCTGGTTCCGACCGGAAGCACCGGGAATGGTAGAAGTGGATTGGACATTGTCTTCGGGCGAAAAGACGATCGGCGAAGGGAATATTGCGGCTGAGATCACGGCAAGCGGGGATCTGTTCGAGCTTGGCGGGATCGAGTTGAAGATGCCGAACATTTCTTCGATGCAGAAGATGGACTTGAAGCTGCGTTTGAGCGGAACGGACGTATATAAAAATTACGAGCTGTGGATCTATCCGGCAGATGTACAGGTCGATTTCAGCGGTGTACACTTGTTCGAGACATTGACGGACGAAGCGAAGACTATACTTGCGCAAGGCGGCAGAGTCGTGCTGATGCCAAATCTGTCTGCTCTGCAAAATTCGATCGAAGGAACTTATGCCGCCGATTTCTGGTGCTTCCCGATGTTCCGTTCGATCTCGGAAAGTATGGAACGGAAAATCCCGGTCGGTACGCACGGGCTTCTGATTCGTAATGAACATCCGGCTCTTCGCGAATTCCCAAGCGAAACGCATTCGACGTATGCTTGGTGGAACGTCGTCATGAATTCGCGGTCGGTCATTCTTGACGGTACGCCGTCCGAGTGGGAGCCGATTGTGCAGACGATCGACAATTTCGAGCGGAATCATAAGCTTGGGCTGCTGTTTGAATGCCGGTCAGGCGGCGGCAGTCTGCTCGTCTGCACGGTAGACGCAGCCAAAGCCGCCGAATCGCCGGATGGTCGGCAGTTCCTGTACAGCGTGCTGAATTACGCGCAGTCCGAGGCGTTTAAGCCGTCGTTTGAGATTGGGCTGGACCAATTGGAGACAATGATTCGTTGAAACATAAAAAACTTTCCTTCTCCTGACAGCAGGGGAAGGAAAGTTTTTTTGTTTATGCAGGCTGCGGCTGCGCCTATTCGGTAAGTTGATTCCTTTTGAATGACTGAACGACTGAGCAACTGAAAGATTGAAAGATTGAATGATTGAACGACTGAAAGGTTCAGCGGATAACTTGAGGGGCGTCCGGGTAATAACCATTTTTGAAAAGGTTGTACCATTCGTCTAGTTCGGCAGCATCCAACATACCCAGCTTAAGGAGGATCAATCGGGCGAATTCCAATGGAGCGGTTCCATTAGCGGTAATCAGCAGTTCATGGCTGACGGACTGCGCTACGATATAGCGGGATTCACCCTGATACTCGGACGCTTTGCTTTTGAGGTATTCCAGAGAGTTTCCGGTATGGTCGTAGTGATCCAAGACGCCGATCCGTCCGAGAAAAGTTGTAGCGTCGCAGATGGCTGCAACGGGGATTCCGGATTTTAAGCAGCGCCGAACCAGGTCGGCAGCCTCATCATGATTGTGATCCAGCCAACTTGTCCCGCCAGGCAGGATAAGCATGGCCAAGTCTGAATTTTCGATATTCGCCGAATCTTCTTCCGCTGCGGAAAGATCGGGCAGCACCTGCATACCGCCCATTGATTTCTTGGGCAGGCTGTTCGCCGCAATTGTCCGCACAACGTATCCCGTCTCCGGTTTGTTCAATTCCGCGATTGCATAACTGGCTTCCCAATCCGCAAAGCCATCTGTGAGCCATACCCATACTTGCTTGTTTGTTGTCATTTGTGTTCTTCCTCCTCCATCGCTTGGCCGGTCATTGATGCCGTACAAGGTACAATTTCAGTATAAGAGGGCTTCACTGACAGATTCGGTCAGTCAAGATCAATCATTGTAAAATAGAAGGAGCTTGCTCAATATCTCTTGAAGTTCTTCTTTGAGAAATGAGGGTTCGACAGCCTTGATCGACGTTCCGTAAGGGAGCAAAAGGTACGGTACATATTTGCGAATGAAATCTTCGTCCATCCGAAAATAAGCCTGATTTTCCGAAAGTTCGACCAGGCAGGCGGACATCAGCCAATGGCGGCACAAGTCCTCCAGCGCGGAAAAACGGCCTTCGATAACGAGAACAAGGTCTGTCTGCTCGTTGACTGGCTCGGGCAGCAATTTTTCCAACAGAAACTGACGAGCGGAGAAGCCGGGAGGCCGTATAAAAAGATGCTCGGTGCGTCGAATGTCCGAAATTCGGTCCATTCTGAACAGCCGGATATCGCTGCGCCAATGGCAGTAAGCCACTACGTACCATCTGCGGTTCCAATACACCGATCCGTATGGATCGATCCTGCGTTCGGATGTCTGCAAAGCGTTAGGCTTGCGATATTGAATATCGAGCGAATATTGATCTGCCGATGAAGTTTCGAACTCCGCGAATGTCGCTTCCGCAACAGAAGGAGAATGTTCGGTAACCACTTGCGATCCTTGAAGCCGACGATTCAGCAGATCGGATTGTGCTTCATTGGTATATGTTTTAAGTTTGGACGCTGCTCTCTTCAGGGCCGATACGGCGGGATAACCGGCTTCATATGCCAAATCGGCAGCCTGCAGCAGCGACAACTTGTCTGCCGCGTCCAACAGAAGCGGGGGCTGGGCGAAGGTGGAGGGGTGCAGCAGCCGATATCCGCCGTGGTGTCCCGAATCCGCCACAATAGGTACTCCGCTGGCACAGAGCGCATCGATATAGCGGTAGACGCTCCTGATATTCACTTCAAGCCGCTCTGCAAGCATCTTGGCCGTGATAGGGGTCTCCGAACTCAGTGCCCATAGAATCGCCAACATGTTTTCATGTTTGGACATTAGGAGAACTCCTTCCGTTTTATTTCTCTTATTACTTATAGCTGTTTTCCGCGAAAAGGAAAAGCAGTGCAAAGACGCCGCGTCTTCCACTGGAAGAACACGGCGTCCGTAAATTCGGGTTTAAATTGATGGCTATTCGTCTTTTTCCTCGATCGGAGTCTTTTTGAAATCGGTCCGCTGCGGCATGTAGGGCTGCACCGGCACGTTCATCACGGAGATCGGCACTTCGAGCTGTTGGCCGATCTGAATGCCGTAAGGCGTTTCCATCTTGTTGACTTTCAGCAGGTCGTCGACACTCATGCTGTATTGTTCGGCGATGTAGCCGACCGTTTCGCCGCTGGCTACCAGATGCTGTTTGCGCAGCTTGTCGATTCGGCAGGCCGACTGCTTGAAGGTCGGCTGTTTGGAGAGCGGATCGACAAAGTCCGCCGTCAATTCATTGGCAGCCTGGTTGCTTTCCCAACTGCCGAAATGGAATGGCACGAAGATCAGTCCGCGCTGGACGGCATCGCCGATCTTCACCGGTACTTCGATCCAGCCGCGCGGAGACGTAATGCGAATCACTTCGCCCTCGACGATGCCGTGTTCGCGGGCGTCGTCTTCATGCAGCTCCGCGTAGCCGTGCGGAGCTGCCGCCTGCAGATAAGGCGAGCGTCCTGTCTTGGTCCGCGTATGCCAATGCCAGACGAGCCGCCCGGTCGTCAGCCACATCGGGAAGTCGCCGCCGGGCTGCTCGGACGGCGGATTGTAGCGGGTAGCATGCAGGATCGCCCTTCCGTCGGCTTTCTTGTCCGCATATTCGTCATGGGTAAGCGGACGGCCTGTAAATTGATCTTTTGAATAACTCTGCGCATAATCGGCCGTGGTATGGAATTTCAGATCTTCATACAGTCGGACCGTCCCTTCCGGACGATCATCCGTAACCGGCCAGCGCAGACCGTTATGATCTTCAAGCTTCTTGTACGTAATGCCGGTCATATCGCAGGGGCGTCCGCGCGATATTTCTTTCCATTCTTCAAAGGCCTCCTCGGGCGTAGAGTAGGAGATCAGCGGATTGCCGTCCTTATCTCTGAAGTCCATTCGCTTGGCGAAATCGAGGAGGATATCCAAGTCGGTGCGTACGCCTTCGGGCGGCTCGACGGCTTTGCGCAGCAGATTAATCGTCCGATCGGCATTCTCCATCGTACCGGTTTTCTCCCCCCACATAGCGGCGGGGAGAATAACGTCGGCGACTTTGGATGTTTCCGTCAGGAAATGGTCCTGCATAATGACAAATACTTTCCCCAGCGCTTTTTGCGCCCGCTTGCGATTAGGCAGGGACACAAGCGGATTAGTGCCGATGTTCCAGAAAATATCGATCTGATCCTGTTCGATCATCTCGAGCTGTTCTTCAATGCCTTTCTCGGGACCGGCCGGCAGTGTCGAGACATCAACGTTCCACAGCTCCGCCATTTCTTCAAGATGCTGCGGATTCATGGGATTGCGATGGGCCGGGTATGTACCGACGCCGCCCGCTGTCCGATTGGCCGAAGAACTCGGCTGACCGGCCATATGCAGGGGGCCGCAGCCCGGCTTGCCAATCAGTCCGCGCACTAAGTGCATATTGTTGATCGCGACACAGGCAGCCGTCGCGTCCGCACTTTGGAAAGCGCCCTGCAGCGTTGTCGAGACGAGCGAAGGTGTTTCGGACAGAACGCGACCCGCTTCCTTCAGCGTTTCGACTGGAATGCCTGTTACTTCAGACGTACGCTCCGGCGTCCATTCTTCCAGAACATCACGCATTTCTTCGAAGCCGATTGTATGCTTGGCGATAAAGTCTTGATCGGCTGCGCCGTTCTGCAGCACCATGTTCAGCAGCCCGTTCAAGAGAGGGACGTTAGTGCCCGGACGCAGCTGCAGATGCAGATCGGCGCCGCGCACGGTCAGCGTTTTCCGCGGATCGACAGCAATAATGTAAGGCTTGCCAGTACGCGATTTACGATCCATGATGCGCTCATGCAGCACCGTCCCTGTTTCCGCAACATTGTGTCCGAACAGCATCAGTGTCTCGGTTTCGTCAACATCATCGTATGAAGCCGGTGTACCATCCGCTCCGAAAGACTGCAGCAGACAGAATTCGGTTGTAGCGGTGCACAGTCTGGTATTCGCGTCGAGCAGATGCGTGCCGAGTCCGGCCCGGCCGACTTTGGCGATTGTGTAATAATCTTCGAGGAAGCCCTGACCGGTCGAGTAGATGGAGATGCTGTTCGGTCCTTTGTTTGCCAAAGCTTCTTTCATTTTCGAGACGATAAGCTCCATTGCTTCGTCCCATGAAGCAGGTACCAATTCACCGTGTTCGCTGCGGATCAGCGGAGAGAGAAGGCGGTCCGGGCTGTTGTTGGCCTGCCATTGATTTTCACCCTTCGGGCCGAGTCGACCGCGGTTGATCGGGTGATTGCCGTTGCCCCGTATGCCGACGATCTTCTCGTCTTTGACGGCAATCTCGCAGCCGCATCCGATCGAGCAGAGGTTGCATGTGCTGTACACCCATCGGTCGATCTCGCCCTGACTGTAGACATTCATATCGATTCGTTGATTTTGCCAGCTCATCGTACGCCTCCTGTCTGCGGGCGGTAGAGCGCAGGCACTACATATTTGCTGGACTCGTCGCCATACGTTTTCTCAATTTCGGCTGCTGCTTTTTTCAAAGTATCCTTGATGCCCGGGAAACGATTCTCAAGCTTCGCCGCTTCTTCCGAATCTTCGTGATCCATCCAGTCAACTGCACGCAGCCAAGCCCGAAACGTCGACTCGACAATTTCGTCGTTCAAGTAGACGATCGAGCAGTCTTTTTTGAATTCGGGTAGCTCGGGCTTGTCTCCTTTCAAGATCGGGAGCAGCCGTTCCAACGCTTCCTTTTCCTCCTGCAGCGACGTACGAAACAGAACGACAAGGGGATGACTCATATCCTCGGTCTCATCCAATGTCATGTCGACTTCATGGAGCACTTTGGCAAACAAGTCGTGAAGCTTGCTCATAAGATCCCTCCTCTTAAAATTCCTTTTAATAACCTGCTCTTACAACTCTGCAATTATGCACAAGATTACATACCCGTTAGCGCCTTTTCATTAACAAATGAAGGAATGAAGGGTAGAGAATCATATATTGCTTGCATTTTGGTATACGTATGCGATATATTGCGTGTAGAGAATTTGTTTATCGGTTAAATAAGGAGGTGAGTCCTTGCCGATTCCAAAAAATTTCGAAAAACCTGTAAGAATTACGGCTAAAGAAAGAGCATATGCTCAAATTCAGCGCTGGATTATTGAAGGAACGCTTCAGCCAGGCGAAAAATTGCTTGAAGCGGAATTGAGCGAATCGCTGGGTGTCAGTCGCACTCCTATTCGGGAAGCTTTGCAGTTGTTGGAAATGAGAGGCCTTGTCGCAACCTATCCTGGTCGGGAAACAAGAGTAACGATGATTGGGAAGGAAGACATTTTCAGAATGTATTCGACATTGGCTGCTCTGCATGCGCTCGCTGCGGAAGTTGCGGCTGAAGTCATTCTTCCGGAGCAAATCGAATGCTTGAAGAATCTGAATTTGGAATTTGAACAAGCCATCGGCAGCGGTCAGCCTTATCTGGCCATGGAGGTGGACGAGCGGTTCCACAATTATATTGTGGAATTGTCGGATAACCCGTACACGGCAAGCTTCAGCGATTCACTGCAGGTTCATATTCGGCGCTACAAGTACGTGTTTTTGCAGCAGCCGATCGCTTTGACACAGGTTTCGGCAGAGGAACATCTTCAAGTGATTGACGCTTTTCAAAACAGGAATGCCGCACAGGCACACGAAGCGATGAAGAGAAATTTGATTCGTCCGATGCGTGAGCTGGAAAGTCTGCTTTAATACTCCCAAAAGATAGGAGCAAACAACAATGGATCAGACTAACGGAAACCAAAAAGACTTGAGAATTCGCAGTAAAGTAATCAGCGAGGGAGCTAATCGTGTACCGAACCGGGCAATGCTGCGTGCAGTTGGCTTTACCGACGAAGATTTCAAAAAGCCGATGATCGGTGTGGCAAGCACATGGAGCGAAGTTACGCCTTGCAATATGCATATTAACGACCTGGCTTTCCGTGCCAAAAAGGGAGTCAAAGACAGCGGCGGTGCCCCGCTCGTGTTCAATACGATCACCGTATCGGACGGCATATCGATGGGGCATGAAGGGATGCTGTTCTCCCTGCCGAGCCGTGAAGCGATTGCCGATTCCATTGAAATTGTTACGGGAGCGGAGCGTTTTGACGCTTTGGTTGCGGTTGGCGGATGCGATAAGAACACGCCTGCCTGCCTGATGGCGATGGGAAGACTGAATGTGCCTTCCGTTTATGTCTACGGGGGAACCATCCAGCCGGGCCATCTGGATGGCAAAAAACTTGATATCGTCTCTGCATTTGAAGCTGTCGGTCAGTATCAGGACGGACGAATGAGCGCGGAAGAGCTGCACAAAGTCGAATGCAATGCTTGTCCGGGTCCTGGTGCATGCGGAGGGATGTACACGGCCAATACAATGGCTGCTTCCGCAGAAGCTATGGGCATGAGCCTGCCGGGTTCGTCATCGACACCTGCGATTTCTCCAGATAAAGCGGAAGAGTGCGAGAGAGCCGGCGCAGCGGTCATCAACCTGCTGGAAAAAGGAATCTATCCGCGCGACATCATGACCAAGGAAGCGTTTGAGAACGCCATTACGGTCGTTATGGCTCTCGGCGGTTCGACGAATGCATTCCTGCACTTGCTCGCTATGGCACATTCGGTCGACGTTGATCTGACGCTGGACGACTTCGAGCGTATCCGGTTGAAAGTTCCGCATTTGGCCGATCTGAAGCCAAGCGGTGCACACGTTATGCAGGATCTGAATGATATTGGCGGCGTACCGGGTGTGATGAAGCTTCTGCTGGAGCAGGGACTGCTGCACGGCGACTGCATGACCGTAACTGGACGTACCTTGGCAGAGAACCTGGCCGAAATGCCATCTTTGCAGGAGGGCCAGGAAGTGATTCGTCCATTCGATAACCCATTGAAGGCTAACGGCCCGCTGGTCGTTCTTAAAGGCAATTTGGCTCCGGACGGAGCGGTAGCCAAAATGTCGGGGATGAAAAAAACGCGCTTTACCGGTCCGGCCAAAGTGTTTAACAGCGAAGATGAGGCTACCGCAGCGATCGAGCGGGACGAAATTCAAAAAGGTGACGTATTGGTTATCCGCTACTGCGGACCAAAAGGCGGGCCAGGTATGCCGGAAATGCTGTCGGTTACTGCCATGATCGTCGGCAGAGGACTGGGCGGCGAAGTGGCGCTGATGACGGACGGACGCTTCTCCGGCGGCTCGCACGGCTTTGTCGTAGGGCACGTTTCCCCAGAAGCCCAAGTGGGTGGTCCGATTGCGCTGCTGCAGACAGGCGACCTCGTAACCTTCGACAGTGAAAAACGAGAGGTTACTATGGAAGTGAGCGAAGAAGAGCTGGCATCCCGTGCACAGGCTTGGGTACAGCCGCCGCTCAAAGTCTCTTCGGGTGTACTCGCCAAGTATGCGCATCTGGTGTCCTCCGCTTCAAAAGGCGCTGTAACAGACTTGTTCGAATAACGATTAGGTTTCAAGCGTCCGCTTCGGCGGGCGCTTTTTTTAAGTCGTTTTTAGGCAAAGGAGAGGTAGAACGATGAACTAACAGGAATTAATCGATTATTGTTTGACTTATCCAAGTGTCTACGAAGATCATCCTTTTGATGAAGGCTGGACCGTAATGCGGCACCAAGCCAACAAAAAAATATTTGCGATGATCTATGAACGGGGTGGACATCCCAGTGTCAACTTAAAATGCGATCCGATGAGAGCCGCAGTGCTGCGGGACCTGCATGAGGATATCAGTCCGGGTTACCATATGAACAAGGAACACTGGAATACGGTCATTTTGGATGGAGTTTTGAACGCTGAAGATATTTTTGATCTGGTACGCCACAGCTTTGAGTTGACCCGGCCCAAAATTCCGAAGAAGAAGCAGGAAGCCGACTTTTGAAGAGACAGCGATTCAATTCTCTGCAAAATCGGTTCATGGGAAGTAGGATTGCCTTTAGGTAGGATTATCATTAGACAGAGACAAAATAAGATGTAGAGAGCACAACCAATATGGAGGGAGGGTAAAATCAAGATGAAAAAAATGTGGAGTTTGCTGCTGGCATCCATGCTTCTGCTTGCTGTAACCGGATGCGGTGGAGCGGAAGAAAATGGAGATGACGGGGCCGAAAATCAAGAGCAGCATCAAAATCACGAAGAGGATGGAGACGATTAATACCTCCAATAGTGCCTCGAATTTCGTCACAACAAAAGAGAGCAGCCGTCAATCGGCTGCTCTCTTTTTTGATTAACGGTTATTAACTGTTCACCGGCTTGGACGCACCGCTGTTTACGACGATGCTTTCTTCGCTATCGCCACGTTTTACTTTTTTAATGAAAAATGACAGCAGCAGTCCGATTATGCCGATGCCGACAATGACCAAGTAAGCGTCATTAATGCCGCTGATCATCGCCTGCGTGGCTAATCCTTGTTGACCAAGGTTCTGAACGGCACCGCTCTCAACCAATTCCTGAGCATGTACAGCAGAGCGATTCGTCATGATCGTGACAAGCAGTGAAGTACCGATAGCGCCGGCTACTTGACGGATCGTGTTGGTGACCGCAGTACCGTGTGTATTGAGGCGCTGCGGCAGCTGATTGAGACCTGCGGTCTGAATCGGCATCAGCAGAAGGGCCATCCCGATCCGGCGACCGGTCGACATCAGCACCAGATACGTGTAGTCAGTCGTATCCGTCAAATTGATAAAGCCCAGTGTCGTAATGATCGTAATGATCATACCCAGTATAGCGAGCCATTTGGCACCGAAACGGTCAAACAGCTTGCCGGTAACCGGCATCAACAGCCCCATGATCAAGGCTCCCGGCAGCAGCAGCAGACCCGATTCGATCGCGCTGTAGTTCCGGGCATTTTGCAGATACAGCGGCAGCAGCATCATATCGGCATACATAATCATCGTGACCGCGATGCTGATTACTGTCGTCAGGGAGAACATACTAAACTTGAATACACGCAGGTCGAGCAGAGGTTCCTTAGATGCCAGCTGTTTCCAGCTGAACAGAATCAGAGAAATAAGGCCGACTGTAATTGTAAGAAGTACCTCGGCACTCGACCAGCCCAAGCTGCCGGCGCGGCTGAAGCCGTACAGCAGCGCACCGAAACCAATCGTGGATAAGATTACGCTGAGAACATCGACTTTGACCATGACCCGATCGCCGACATTTCGCAGAAAAATGAAGCCCAGTACAATAACGAGAAGAGCCAGCGGAATCATCACATAGAACATGGTTTCCCAGCTGTAGTTTTCAAGGGTATATCCGGTCAGTGTGGGTCCAATTGCCGGAGCAAAATAATGGCGAGTCCGACAAGTCCCATTGCACCGCCTCTTTTTTCAGGAGGAAACAGTGACAGAATGACATTCATCAGAAGCGGCATAATAATGCCTGCGCCGGCTGCCTGAATCAGACGCCCGGTGAGAAGCATCGGGAAATCCCCGGCCAGGGCCGAGACAATCGTACCGCCGAGAAATACGATCATGGCGGTCTGGAACAATTCTCGGGTTGTAAAACGCTGCATCAGATAAGCGGTGATCGGAATAAGTACGCCGTTAACGAGCAGATATCCCGTTGTGAGCCATTGGGCGGTAGCGGCGGTAATATCGAAATCTTTCATCAATTCCGGTGTAGCGACACTCATAATCGTTTGGTTCAGTGTGGCCAAGAAAGCTCCGATAATCATAATAAACATAATGGGGCCTTTTTTGATCGATCCGGCCTGCGCCGGTATACTGCTGCTCAAAATGTTTCATCCTTTCCCATTTCAACTGGACTTAATTTACATAGTGTTGGATAATCAACAAGACATAAATAAGATTATAAGTAAAAATAGACAAGGAACAAGCGACAATAATCGGAAAAACGTCAATTAGTTTGCAGTCGGTTAGAAAAGTGTTGTTTAAAATTTGAATAATATACACATAAACAAAAACTGTTGAGTATCGAAGAAAGAAAGGAAGCGTTATTATGGCGGAAAACGAAAAAAAGCGGATTGATCCGAGGGTGCTGCGTACACGTCAAATGCTCAAGGAGGCTTTGATTGAACTGCTTGAAGAGATGGATGTGGAGAAAATTACGGTTAATCGAATTGCCGAACGCGCGACGATCAACCGTGTAACCTTTTACCTGCACTACAAGGATATTCAGGATATGCTGGAGAAAATGGCGGATGAGATGGCGGAAAACGTCAATCGTGTCATGATGCGTACCATTGAACAGCATAAGTCCGGCGATCGGGAAACGCTGCTGCTCGGGCTGCTTGAACATATCGCTGCCAACGCCAAGTTTTACAAAGTGGTACTCGGTTCAAGACGTATTCCGGTATTCCACGAGCGGCTGCGCAGTGTCTTCGTCGATAAAATCAAATTGGGCATCGAAGAGATCGAAGAGCATAATCCGGATATCCAAAGCGATGTTGCCGTATGGTTCGGGTCTGCTGCGCTGATCGGAACCATATCGGCTTGGCTGCGCAATGATATGCCGTATACAGCGCCGTTTATGGCCAGACAGTTCGCTCTACTGTTTAAGCAGCGGTGAGCAACTCCCTCACAGCTGGCTGGAGCCATTCCGATGTACAGAAGCATGCTGCCAGGCAGAACCGTTTCACGAAATATAGTCGTTCTGGAGAACATTCCCGCCGTCCTGAATAGTTTTTTCCGAATTCCCGCGATATTTTTTGCGATATTCTTCGGGAGTCATTCCTTTTACTTTTTTGAACAGTCTGAAAAAATATTTGGGATTTGGGAATCCTGTTGACTTTGCGATTTTGTAGATTTTGTCGTCACTCTGGACGAGCAGGCGCCCTGCGGCTTCAAGGCGGATACCGTTTAAGTAGTCGATCAGATTCACACCGGTCTTTTCTTTGAACAGATGGCTCAAGTAACTGGGATTGATAAAAAATAGTTCGGAAATCCGCTCCAGCGTTATGGCGGAACGGTAGTTTTTGCTTAAATACGTTTTAACATTTTCAATCACATTGTTCGAAGAGTAATCCGTATTTTCGCGCATGAGATCCGAAGAGGAAGACAGTACGGTAAGAAAGTATTCTTGAATCTCCTCGTCGGAAAAAGAGGTGCGGAGCACGTTTTCCAGACTGGACGAAGAATCGCGGCTGTCCTCAAACGGATAATATATGCCGATCAACCGCTTAACTTCCCCGATAACATGCCGGCACTGGGCTTTGAATCCTGCCATACTGATTGAGGGCAGACTGCGAAGGTGCACAAAGAAAGCGAGTGTCAGCTCGATCGTTCTGGCAGTGTTGCCGGATTCGATAAAGAACAGCAGATCCGGAAGCTTGTCCCACATGGGGATGGAATCAGGCTGCCAAATGTTTCTGAAGCAGTGCAGAGCTTCATCATCCTGTAATTGTCGGCAGTCCAGCGCTCGGGAAGCTTCCGTTCCGGCTTCGCCAAGCAGGTTCAAATCGGTTTTTCTTGAACTCATACCCATATAAATCTGAACACCGCCGCTGCGCCGAAGCATCCGCATATAATCCGCTGCAAAGCTTTCTGCCGATATCAAATCGTTTTCTTCGCCGAGAGGAAGCAGGATATACGCCAACGAGTGACTTTGCGGATGAAGCAGGCAGATAGAAGCGTCGTCTGACGGAAGTTCTGGTGGAGCCGGCAGGCCGGCAGAGCCGTAAAGCAGAAGAACGGCATACCCTGAAGACAGTATGCGAAAATCAGGAGAACGGAATGCCGAAGCCAAAGAAGAACTTTCGATGCCCAATAAGATGTTCAAAGCAGACTGCTGATCGTTTTGCAGGCTAATTCGCTGTTTCTCCAGACGATCCGCCAGCGCATTATGTTTGGCCGATTGTTCCAGATCGATAGCCAGAATGGCTTTCTCGGCAGCGACTCGGATTTCTTCGCGGCTGAATGGCTTTAGCAGATAGTGAACGACCTTTGCGGAAATCGCTTCCTGCATATACTCAAAATCCGAATACCCGCTGACGACGATAATCTTTTTTTCCGGATAGTCGCGGTGCAGAATCCTGAGAAGTGACTTGCCGTCCATGACCGGCATGCGCATATCCGTGAAAATCAACTGCGGATGGAGGCGTTCAATCAACTCCAGTGCGTCTTCGCCGTTATCCGCTTCGCCGGCAAAGACAAGTTCCGTCGCGGTGCTCTCTATTTTCTTGCGCAGACCTTGTCGGATCAAGGCTTCGTCGTCAACAATTATGTAACTATACATGTTCGTTTCCTCCATTCTCGATCGGAAGTGTCAAACGTATGGATGTTCCTTCATTTTCCATACTGGATAAGGTTAGACCGAATGCTTCTCCATAGTACAAGGCGATTCGGGAGTGAACGTTCTTGATTCCGATGCTCTGGCTCGTTCGCTGACCGATTCCCAAGAATTCCGGCGGCTGCTCCAACAGAGTCCGAATCTCCTGAAGCCGGGCTTCCGACATTCCTTTGCCGTTATCGCAGACTTCGAAATACAGAAGGTGCGTACTCCGGTCGATATATCCTCTGATTGTCACGCTCCCGCCGCCTTTTTTGCCTTCAAGGCCATGATATATGGCATTTTCGATCAACGGCTGCAGAATGAGCTTTAGAATCTTCATATCCATAACCTCCGGATCGATCTCCGTATGAAATCCAATCTTATCCCCGTAACGAATCTGCTGAATCGCCATATAATCGGAAACATGCTTCAGTTCTTCTCGGGTGTATACCCGTTCGCTGTCGGTACGGATGCTGTATCTGAACATGTCGCCGAGCGCTTTGGTCATGACAGCAATACTTTCCACTTCTTCGATTTCCGCAATGCTGTTGATTGACTCCAGCGTGTTGAACAGGAAGTGAGAATTGATCTGCGCTTCAAGCGCCTTCATCTGGGCATCAAGCGTCAGAATGCGGTTCTGATAACGCTCTTTGACGAAGAGATCAATGTCTTTGAGCATCTTATCGTATTCCGCATACAGCACCCCGATCTCGTCGCGTCTGCCGCTTGATATGCCAGTTGTGCCCAGTCGGCTTGGACTACTGCGCATGATGGTTACAAGGCGGCTGATCGGATTGGTAATCCAAGTCGAGAAAGCAATAGAGAGTAGAAGAAATATAAGAGCGCAGGTAAGTGAAATGTACCCGATCAACTTTTGCGAAATGCCATATTGATCATACAAGCCCGACAAGGAGATAGAGGCTACAATTCGCCAATTATAGGAAGGAAGAGTCTGGGCGACGATAAGACTCTCGTCTATGACGTTCATCGTCTCTGTCCGAAAATCCGAAGTCTCGCTGTCGGGAAGTTGTGCCAAAGTCGAAGCCAGAGTAGAGGGCAGATACTCGCCTTCCGTGTCTTCGGTATTGTCGTAAATAATTGCGTTCGTCTCATCGATCAGATACAGCCGGGTCATGGCCGGAATAATTTCCGGTTTCAGCTCGTTGAAAATCTCCGTACTGCAGTCGATCATGAATACACCGAGAAATTGCTGGGTGTTGAGATCGTAAAGTGCTCGGGAAAATGAAATCGAAGGCTT
This sequence comes from Saccharibacillus kuerlensis DSM 22868, assembly GCF_000378145.1. Taxonomy (GTDB): domain Bacteria; phylum Bacillota; class Bacilli; order Paenibacillales; family Paenibacillaceae; genus Saccharibacillus; species Saccharibacillus kuerlensis. The sequence continues at coordinate 151,077 of NZ_KB899280.1, forward strand.
GGCATTAATAATAAACGGTTTGACGCCAGGGCTTCCAACGACCATTTGACCTCGGTTTTCCAGCGTCTTCTTATACCAGTCGTCATGAATGGGTACATAGCCGTATTTGAGATCCGACGTGCCTCCGTAACTGATCGAATTGCCATCGGGAGCAAAAATGTAAATGCCGTTTACGTAATCGTAACTGAGCAAAATGTTTTCAAAAATCAATTTGAGCTTGCTGCGGATCAGGAAACGTTCGTAGGGATCGTCTGTCGATGATAATCGCTTCAGTTCGTCGCTCACTGTACTGTAAGCGGTAGCACTGGATGACTGCTGCTGGATTGTAAGGGAGATTCGATCAATATTCGCAAGAACTTCATCGATGCGTTCGGCCGCGTTGCCGATCGTTGTTGAAGCGACGAGTGAAGTTTGTCGGTTGACGAGCTGCGTATAACTTCGATAGGAATAGAAGGTAACGATGATAATAGGGACAATAGAGAGTGTTACCATTACCAGGAATAATTTATTTCGAAGTCTGAAAAACCCCATACCACCCCTCCTTGTAAGCGCATTCTAAAAATAGTATACCGAAAATACCAAACTTATTATACCTTCGAGTTCATTAAGATAGAAGCAGGAACAAACAAGAAATATGTGGGGTTCAAAGAAAAAAGAACGGGAGGCTTAATCAAATGAGAAAAGGAACCAAAAGACTGACAGGTCTCATGATGGCGGGAATGATGCTTCTGCTGAGCGCTTGCGGCGGAGGCGGAGGAGAGTCGGCAACTTCTGCTGCAGGCGGAGAAGGAGGCGGCGCGTCTGCTGAGCCGATAACGCTGACCATGATGGTATCCGGAACGAAAGCGCCGGACGGTCAAGACTTTGTAATCGATATCCTGCCCAAGCTGGTCAAAGAAAAATTCCCGAACGTAACACTTGAGACGTCCAAGCTTCCGGATGAGCAGTACATGACATCGATTCGAACCAAGTTGGCTTCAGGACAAGGGCCGGACTTCTTCTGGGTATTCCCGAGAAACGCCTCGCTCGGTGTGCTGGATATGGCCAAAGCCGGTTATGCGGCGGACCTGTCCGATCTGGAATTTTGGGACAAAATCAGCGAAGGCGCCAAAGAAGACATGTCGTACGAGGGCAAACCTTACGGGGTAGCGGGCGGACTTGATTATCTGGGCGTCTACTACAACAAAGCGTTATTTGAACAAGCAGGGATTACGGAACTGCCGAAGGACTGGCCGGCTTTCCTTGAAGCTTCCCAAAAGCTGAAAGACGCCGGCATTACACCCATTACGTTGGCCGACAAAGATCCTTGGTTTATCCAGTTCGGCATGTATCAGGTCGCAGCAAATATGGTCTATCCGGATGAAATGGACTTTGATACCAAGCTGCAGGCCGGAGAAAAATCGCTGAGCGATCCGAAATGGATAGCGACAATTGAGCGTTTTAAGGAACTGTATGATAACGGCTATGTCGTGAAAAACTCGTTAGGTCTGGGCAGTGCGCAGGCGGCTCAAATGTTCGTTGACGGTCAGGCAGCCATGATCTTCGACGGTACATGGGATTACGCGACGCTGACCGGCAAAGGTGCTTCCGAATTTGAACGCGGATTCTTCGCCCTGCCGGCTAACGATCCGGGTAAGCCGACGTATATCTCTGCGGCAACGGCTGCCGGATTTGCCTTAAATGCCAAATCGGAAAATCTGGATACGGCTAAAGAAGTAATGAATTATATGTTTGATGGAGAATCCGAGTTGTTCAAAGCCTGGGTCGACTCCAACAATTCGATCAGTGTGTACGAAGGCGTTCCGCTTAATAACGAGCTGTTCAAAGAAGTAAACGATTCATACCTGAAAGACAAAAATTCGGTCTACTTCCCGAACCAAATGTGGCCAACAGGTGTAGCCGAAGAGATGGAAGCGAAATTTGCCGGCATTATTGGCGGACAGGGTATAACGCCTGAACAGGTTGCCGAAGCTATGGACAAAAAATTCAAAGAACTGTGGAAACCGTAACAAAAAAAGAGAACACCTAATGAAAGCGGCCGGCCCCAAGGGTCGGTCGGTTCATTGGATGGAGATGGAGGTTGAGCCATGAATTCGACTGTAATGAAAAAAACGATGTATTTCTTCGCACTTCCTGCGCTGCTATTTTACTGCGTATTCTGGATTTTCCCAATCTTCAAGCTGTTTCAATACAGCATTACCGATTATAACGGCTATGCCCAAAGCTTCAATTACGTCGGACTGTCCAATTACAAAGAACTGTTCTCCGGCAGTACGCTGGGCAATTCGATCGGCAACACTTTGATGTATACGCTGGTCAGTGTAGTCGTAGGCAATCTGATCGGACTCGGGCTTGCGCTGCTGCTTAATCAGAATATTCGCGGTAAAGGATTTTACCGTTCGATCTCTTATATCCCAACACTGTTCAGTGCAATCGTAGTCGGCTTTATCTGGAGTTACGTCTATATGCCGGACAGCGGCATGATCGCATCGCTGCTGCGTATGGTAGGCATTCCGATCGACAATTTAAACTTCTTGGGCAGCTACTCGAGCGCTCTGTACTCTATCATTTTCGTCGAAATTTGGAAAAACATCGGCATTACGATGATCATTTTCCTTGCCGGTCTTCAGACTATACCGAACGATCTGCTGGAAGCGGGAAGAATCGACGGTGCCGGCAAATGGAAGTTGTTCCGTAACGTTACGCTTCCTCTGCTCGCGACTTCGGTTACGATCAATATTACGCTCAGCATTATCAACGGTTTGAAGGCTTTCGACTTCCCGTTCATCATGACTAACGGAGGACCGGGCGATTCGACCAATACACTCGTATATTCGATTTATAAAATGGCCTTTACGGAGCAGTTGTTTGGCAAGGCATCTGCCCTCGGTGTCATCTCGTTCTTCATCATCATTGTTATCACAATTATCGCTGTACTGACCATGAACAAAAAGGAGGTATCGGCATGAGCAAACAGGCGGCTTTTTCCAAATCGGCAGCTCCAACTCCTGCAGGACGAGCGGAAACCCGGACAGGCGGTCTTAAGCTGCTGCGCAAAGCGCTGATGCAGCTGTTGGTTGCCGGCGTCATGATCCTGAATCTGATTCCGCTTGTGATCGTATTGTCGGCCTCGCTTCGTTCACCGGCCAACAACGGCAATCCGCTGAATCTGTTCAGTGAAATCTCGCTCGCCAGCTATCAATCCGCTTTCGAACGGATGCACTTTGGTTCGGCATTATGGAACAGCATTGTTCTAACTGGAGTCTCTGTCGTTGTCGTCGTTATTATTGCTGCAATGGCTTCCTATCCGATCGCGAGAATCCAAAGCCGCTGGAGTTCGTTTCTGTATTTATTCTTCCTGGCAGGGCTGGTTATCCCCGGTCAGATGGTGTTGATTCCGATCGTGCAGATGATTAACGGTCTGAATATTCCGAATACGCAGTACACGCCGATTCTGATGTTCATTACCTGCAGTCTGCCGTTCTCGACATTCCTGTATACCGGTTTTATCCGCAGCGGCGTACCGATCGAAGTGGAGGAGGCGGCGCATATCGACGGGGCAAGTCTGATGCGCCGGTTCTGGAGCGTCGTATTCCCGCTCATTCTGCCGGTAACCGTATCGGTTATTATTACGCAGGGCGTCTGGATCTGGAACGATTATTTCTTCAACATGACGTTCATCTCGCGTGCTTCCCAGTCACCTCTACCGCTCGCCATGCTCGGCTTTATGGGGGATCAGCAGAACCCGACCCAATGGAACGTGCTGTTCGCGGCCTGCGTGCTCTGTGCGCTTCCGCTGCTGGTGGCGTTCTCGTTCCTGCAGAAATACTTTATGGGCGGGATGACAGTGGGTGCTGTGAAAGGCTGATGAGGAATAATATCCACACATGCGTGCTAAGCGTATGGACGAAAAGGGGTAGGAAGCTTGAATATTCAGCGTAGTGAAGAACAAGTGATCCAAGTGAACGAATCGTTTGCCCGTAAAGCAGAGACGTTGATGCCGGAACTGTTTTACCAGGATATTGAGCCGTATCGAATCGTGGAAGCGGTCGAAGATCCGTCTGCTATTCATGGATGGAGCATGAAAGACGCCGGTTCTGCGGAAGAATTAAGCGGAATCGTACTCGGTAAAGGAGACAGCGTTATTCTGGATTTCGGCGATCACCGGGTCGGTACAATTCGATTCGACGTGTCGCCTGTAGGCAGTCCGCCCGATGCTCCTCTGTATATGAAAGTGATTTTTGCGGAGATGCCGGTAGAAACCGCTGTTCCGTTCTCGGAATACGAAGGATGGATCAGCCGGTCCTGGCTTCAAGAGGAGCATCTGCATGTCGACATCCTTCCAGCATCAGTGGAGATGGAACGCCGCTACAGCTTCCGTTATGTAAAACTGGAAGTACTCGACACGTCGGTCAAATACAAGGTCAGCTTCACCAAAGCGATAGTGCGAACCGTGACGTCTGCCGATACTTCGGCGGCCAAGCCGCTGCAGCACTCCGATCCCGAACTCGTGGCACTTGACCGGGTAGCGATGAAGACACTGGAAGACTGTATGCAGGAAGTATTCGAAGACGGACCCAAACGGGATCGTCGGCTTTGGCTGGGCGATCTACGTCTGCAGGCACTGACTAACTATTACAGCTTCGGCAGCAACGATTTGGTCAAGCGATGTCTATATTTGTTCGCAGCCTATCCGAATGACAAGGGAATGGTAAGCGCCAACCTGTTCATCAAGCCAAAAGTAATTCCTGATGATACGTATTTGTTCGATTACTCGCTCTTTTTCCTGTCAACGCTGCACGATTACTATGAAGCGACCGGAGACCGGAATACGCTGAAAGAGCTGTGGCCGACGGCTTACCGCCAAGTTGAACTTGCGCTGGAGTCGGTGGACGAACGAGGAGTCGTGCAGGATCTTAATTCGTGGTGGTCTTTCATTGATTGGCATTCCGAATTGAACAAGCAGGCACCGAGCCAAGGCATTCTGATTTATGCGTTGAAGCAGGCGGAACGATTGGCATCTGAACTTGAAACGGGGCAGAGCCAGGAGCTGGCAGAACGCATTCACCAATTGGAAGAAGCGGCGATTGAGCAGTTATGGGATGAGAAGCAGCAATATTTCGTCAGCGGGGAGCAGCGGCAAGTCTCGTGGGCGTCACAAGTATGGATGGTGCTTGCCGGAGTGCTTGAACCAGAGCGGAGCAGCGAGCTGCTAAACCGGATGCTGGATGAAAAGCCAGGTATTCTGCCAAATACGCCGTACATGATGCATCATCTAATTGAAGCACTGATTTTGGCGGGAAATACAGAGCGGGCAGTTCTGGAAATGAAACGGTACTGGGGCGGCATGTTAGGGCATGGGGCAGATACGTTCTGGGAGCTGTATAATCCCGAGGATTTGTCATTTTCCCCATACGGAAGCCATCTGATCAACAGTTACTGCCATGCTTGGAGCTGTACACCTACTTATTTGATTCGGAAGTACGGATTGTAGAACCTTTCGAGCAATTCGAATAGAGGTAGGAGCCTAAGCAAAGGAAGCAGCATACCAAAAAGGCACGGCGAAATCATTCGCCATGCCTTTTTACATTTACTTGCTGGCGTTCAGATCGATTTTGATCTCCAGATCGTCCAAATACTGTTTTTGATCTTCAGACAAACCGTTCTCCCGAATATAAGGCTTTATCACGATACCCGACTGCACTGCCGAATTAACAAGAGTACCTTGATGGCGTTCGCCTGCCGTACGCAGTCCCGCATCGCCCTCGATTTTGCTGAACAGACTGCCGATCACCGGGATTTCGCGGATGGTATCGGCCATCGCAGGCGGGACGAATCCCGAAGCAAACAGGCTGGTGGAAAAAACGACAGCGGAAGCGGCGGCGATAGCGGTGCGGCGCAGAAGAGGGAGGTGTCGACGTTCTTTTGATATTCCTTTGGTTTGCTCTTGGTGAACTGCTTGCCCAGGCGAATCCGGCAGAGAAGCGTAAACCGCATCCAGATGGGTCTTCACTGCACTCTCCGTCTCTTGCCCGCAGGGCCAGCTCTTCATGTTCCAAAACGCATCGTTCCTTTCTTTTTATAAGATGAACATTAGACAGGCTTGTGCACCGTTCGGTTACATCGAATACGAAATGGACGTGGAAAAAGTACAAAACCCGGCGAAGGGAAGGATTAAATAAATTCATTATATGAAAAATTCATAATAGAAAACAAAAAAAAGCAGAAAAACAGAAACAAAAAAATAGAGACGAGAAAGAGAAGATATCATTCCAAAATCCATTAAATGAAAGCTAGTAAGCCAATGAGCTAATAAAAGTATGCTAAAAGTAAATAGGTAGAGTTTAATGAAGTGAGGTACATAAGGAATCAGAGGTGAAGGCCAGAGAACAAAGATAAAAATAAAAGACAAATTTTCAATTGCAGTAGGCCAAAATCAAAAAAATTAATGTAATGAAAAATTCATAATAATAAAACAAAAAATCAAAATCAGAAAAAATTAAAAGAAAAACTGCTGAAAAGCTTTATTATACAGCCTTAATCCAAAAATTCTTTGATCAAACCCCAAAAGTTATCAACGAGCACCTACACAATAATCAGACAACCAATCGGCACTTCGAGTTCTAGTATCCGTACAACAATTGCTTTTTGTCGATTAAACTCGATCAAATGCGGTTGATTAACATCACATGGTTTCATTGTAAAACGTTCTAGTTTGATTCTTCGATTGGCGTTCAATAAAGAAAACAACTTTTCGAACGTCAAGCAAGAGTCTCACTCTGACAGTTCTTGCAGTCATCTTTGAAAAAACAACAAAGGAGAGAACCATGATGAGCGAACAAAACGCATTGTCTAAAAACAAGGGGCCCGATTATGCGGACATCCCGTACCATTTTGAATCCGAAGCGCAGAAGCTGGATATTTACCTTCCCGATCAAGATAACACTGAAGCACCTTACCCAGTCATTGTGTCGATCCATGGAGGTGCATTCAAAGAAGGAGACAAAGCCGATCTTCAGGTGCGCCCTATGCTCGAGGGTCTGAAGCGCGGGTATGCAGTCATCTCGATCAATTATAGATTGAGCGGGGAAGCAATCTTCCCGGCTCAGATTCATGATGTAAAAACCGCTATTCGCTGGATCAAAGCAAACGCGGACAAATACCGACTCGACAGAAAGAGAATCGCTCTATGGGGAGGATCTGCAGGCGGACATTTGTCCGCACTCGCTGGGACATCGGCTCGGAATCGGGTATTGGAGGATATTTCGACAGGAGCAGAAGATTATATGCCTGATGTACAAGCCGTCATAGATTGGTTCGGACCGACCAATTTCTTGATTATGGACCAGTTATTCCGCGAAAGCGAAATGCAGCCTCAACTTATTCATCTGGATCCGGACTCTCCCGAATCGCTGCTGCTTGGCCGTCCAATTTCCGAAGCGACGCAGCTTGCGGCTGCAGCCAACCCGGAATCCCATATTACGAGCGATGCGCCGCCATTTTACATCCAACATGGGACGCACGATCCACTGATCCCGTTCAAACAATCGATGATGCTGGCCGAACAGCTTAGGATTGCAATTGGAGAAAGTAAAGTGAGGTTGGAGATTCTAGAAGGAGCGGGACATGGCGGGTCAGAATTCGAATGTCCGGAAAATGTAGACAAGATATTGGATTTTCTCGATGAGGTGCTGAAGCGTGAATAATCTAAGTGAATTTGAATACCAGAACTGGAATAGTTGAATTTGAACAAATATGAAGTGGAAAAGGAGGAGCCCATGCCCCTGTACAGAGAACTATTAGCGCTTGATACGGTATTGGATCAGCTGCAGGAGCGGTCGATCAAGCTGCATACCGATTATAGAAAAGAACCCTATGATGAGTTTAAACAGTGGGCAGGACAACAATTTCGACGAGGACAGTTAATGCTCATTCTGTCCTGTATGCAGCTTGGTACGACAGGACGACGCAATCAATGGACGTATGTCCCTCCCGACGAGAGTAAACGTCTTATGTTCCCCATGCCGATCCTTCAATCGTCGGAAGAAATGCTTCAGCTTCATTTTCGATATATGAAATACTGGGATCGAGAACTTATGCTCGATTGGCTTGCTCGAAACAATGACTTGTCAATTGAGCTGCGATCTGGCCTTGATCTGCTTTCAGAAAATGTTGAAAAAGATCTAGATATTTATTATCCCTCCTATAAGTCCTCTACATGGATATCTGAAGATCTGCCTCTTTGTCCTCAAGATCTAACGATTCTTGTTGTGCGGATAAGTGGAAACCACGATCATTATGATTTTGCTCTTCGGGAAGATGCAGCGCTTCAGATCGAACGTTTACAGGAGCAGTTTTACACTTGGATCTACAGCCAAGAAGGCGTTCATCCGTTTCGCCGTTTTGATGAGCATATGACGGAAGGGCGCATAACCTTTTCCGATTGGGTATACACCTATAATCCGCACAGCTTTATGGATTGGCTCAATATTGATGTTTACGAGAGCCTGGTCGGCTGGGTGATCGAGGAATCCGGGGATAGACCTTACATCAAAAAAATCTATTTTTAATTCATACCATTTATCATGCAATAAACAAAAAAAGAAAGTAAAAAAAAATCCTGACTCCACATCCAGCAGAGTCAGGATTACTTTTTTTAAAATCCGAATATCAGTATATTTCTATCCCACTTGAAGGCGGCTGTGACGGCGATACCAGAACGCACTCAGAATCGCAACCATTGCTGATATCGAAAGCCCCCAGTAAATGTTCGAGTACGCCGTCGCCAGCGGCAGCGTATGCTGCCATTCCAGTGCTGTCGAAGACAGAGCAACACTAAATGCACCACTGAAGAACTGCAGCAGCTGGAATAAGCCCATGCCTGAACCGACGAATGATTCCGGCAGAATACGGGACATTTCGTTCGACAGACTGCTGGACAGCGCCGTGAACGACATACTGAGAATCATATAGATTAGCATAGCTGCTACCCATGAGTGAGCAATCATCAGTGCAAACAGCAGAGTCGATACCAGCAGCAGCGGAGGACCAAAACGCAAAATGCCCTGATTGCCGTGACGGTCGATCACTTTGCCGATTTTGCGGGATGCGATAATCGCCAGCAGCGAACCCGGGAAAATAACCAATCCGGCAAACCCGGCGCCGAAACTGTAATGGCGGGTCAGAATTTGCGGCAGAAGAAACAGCGTCGAGAAGTTACAGATATAAGCGGTCATGCCGGCCATAGCGAGCAGTAGATAACGACGATTCGTAAAGAGCGAAGGCATCACGAATGGATCGGGCGTCACCCGGATACGCAGAACGAACAAGACCAGAGAAAGCACGCCAACCACAAGCAGAACCCAGAGCTGATTCGTCAGGAACAGCAGCAGGCTCGTAATACCGATCGCAAGGAGTACCCCACCCAGCGCATCAAACGAGCCGCGTTTCGGCATTTCTTTTGGCAGCAGCCAGGCAAACAGCGGAAGAAGCAGCAGCACAGCCGCAGTAATAGCAAACAGCCAATGCCAGTTCAAGTTCTCAACGATCATGCCGCCGACAACAGGTCCAAGTCCAAGACCGAGCGATACGGCAGACATAATCGTCGCCATCGCGGAGCCCCGGCGTTCTAAAGGTATGTATCGGGTAAAGAGGACCATAGCCAACGATACGACGCCGCCCGCTCCAGCTGCCTGAAGAATTCGGCAGATCAGCAGAACGAGGAAGCTTTGACTGAAAAATCCGATCACGCCGGCACCGCCCAGTGCAAGCAGTCCAATGATCAGCAGCCGCTTAAGCGGAACGAAATCGGACAGGCGGCTGAACGTAATGGAAGAGATTGCGAACATAATGGAGTATCCCGTTACGATCCAAGCGGATGTAGCGGCGGAAATGCCGAAGTCCAGTGTGACGTCCGGAAGCGCCATATTGAACATGGCCGTATTCATTACTACAAGAACGACGGCTATACTGAATACAAGAATAGTTAATCCTTCACGTCTCAGAGCGGGCTCTGATGACGTCTGCGGCATATCTGCCGAATGTGATGAAGCTGATGATTTCATACAAATTCTCCTTTTTCTATAGTTCGGTAATTAACGAACAATTGAATTATAGCAGGAGAATACGGTAACATACAATTAGAACTTTCATTTACACAAAAGTCCCAGCAAAAGGTCCGGTCGACTATAAACATAATTTGAAATAAAAGATGCAGTAATCAAGGCTTGAAATGCAGCATAGAAATCAAATAGAAATCGAATGTCGGGGGGGATACGGATGAAACTTCTTCATCATCCGGAACGCAAGGACATCTTATTGTCATCGGTATTGTACGCACTGAGCGATCCGGTTCGTCTGCAGATTGTGGCACAGATTCACAGAGGCGGCGAACAGGCATGCAAAAGTTTTGAAGTGCCGATTGCCAAGTCAACTTTGTCGCAGCATGTCCGGACACTGCGCGAGGCCGGAATTACACATACCCGTATATACGGTACGCAGCGGCTTCTGTCACTGCGCAGCGAAGATCTGAACGAACGGTTTCCGGGACTGCTGGATGCCGTGCTCCGCAGTTATGGAGAGTCCCGGGAAGAAATAGAGCTTCGTCAGGAATACGAGAAGCAGGGGAGCTAACCCCATGTCGATACATCGGCAGGACGAATACCCCTCCAATAACGAAGACCCTCTATCGGCTTTCGCCATTAGAGGGTCTTTTTATGATCCGATTCAAATTCGATTCAGATAAACGTCTTCTACCCCGCCATCTTATCCTGCTTACTCGTTACTCTCGGAATAGACTGCGGAGTGTTCGGCCGGAGATTGACAAGATCGATCGCTTTCGTTGCGACAACGAGCATAATCAAGGTGTACATCAACCGTTCAAGCCCAATGATAAAATAGGAAGACGCGGCAACAAGCGCATCGCACAGCAGGAGCGCATAACTGATCTTCCATCCCCAGAACTTGTTCATCAGTTTGGCGACAATAACCGTTCCTGCGGTCGTACCGCCAACCCTAATGATCAAGCCGATACCTGCTCCGATCAACGCTCCGCCAAAAATAACATTGAGCATCAGATCACTGGAAGCGGAATACCAGCCTTCCGTCACATGAAGAAACAGCGAGTGCAGAGCAACAGCTGCAACCGTATAAGAAGTCGCTTTTTTATCAAGAAGTTTGTACCCGATCGCAAGCAGTGCCATATTGAGAATCAGGCTCGTCCAACCCGGCGACCATTGCAGTACATAATACAAAATAATCGTAACGCCCACTACGCCGCCCTCGCCCAGATCATGGGGAATAACAAACGCATTAATGCCCAACGCAAACGCAAAGGCGCCGAGCGCAATCATCAACAAATCCATTCCTGTTCTTTTCACCCGGATAACCTTCTTTCCTGCCGGCTCACGGTCCGCAATATGTATCCATTTAATCATGAGACTTCGAATCTTCTCAAGAACTTGGACTACCATGACAGCAGTCTAACAAGATACCATACTAACCCATTAGCAGACTAAAGGACGTTACGGGCTTGGTCATTTGAGTCACTTTCTGTCTTACGGGTAAGGAAAATACACGGGCAATCCGGCAAACAGAAAGCGAGGACAAACCTATGAGCGGCAAAATCGATATCTGGAGCAGCAGCATCCCCTACAATACCGGAGCAAGCAAATTTGATGAATTGGAACTGAAAAACAAAAATCCTTCCGAAGTACTGGCGGTGCTGAAGCTGCTTCCTGTACTGAAAGAAAGCAAGTACAGTCAAAAGCGGCGTCACCGGGTTCATGAATTAACATACGCACATGAAATTAAACACGGAAGCAATGGCGAAACCTACAGCGATGTGCCGAGGCTGATTCCTTATCTGGTACCTGGCAGCGACCGCTGCATCCTTGTCGTTCCGGGAGGCGGTTATATGCTCAAGTCGGATCAATTGGAAGGTGAGGGCATTGCGCGTTCATTGAACGAAGAAGGAATTTCCGCTTTCGTGCTGGAATATCGGCTGAATCCGTATAAGGCACCGGTTCCATTTCTGGATCTGCAGCGTGCTATTCGGTATGTCCGATTCCATGCGCATAAATACGGTATTCATCCCGATAAGATCGGAGCGATCGGTTTCTCGGCCGGCGGTCATATGATAGCTGCGGTCATGACGATGCTGCGCAATGCTCCTGTCTTGTATGAAGGGTACGAAGAAGACGATATCGACCGGACAGATGATCGTCTTGCACTCGCCGGGCTGATCTATCCGCTGCTGAACTGCACCAATTTCCCGTTGATCGCCATTTCGCTGTTTCACAGGGAAGATGCGGAGAATGAGGAGAAGCGTGCCGAGCTGTTGGAGCATTATTCCGTAGCTCAATACGTTAAGGCTGACGATCCGCCGCATTTTCTCTGCTATGGCGACAATGATATGCTGCTTAAGCCGGAAGGCATTTTGGAATACAGACAGAAGCTGGACGAACATGGAGTGCCGAATAAGCTGCTGAGGCTGGAAGGCGCCAATCACGGTTTTGGAGACTGCGAGGGTGACAATTTGTTTGAAAAGCTGGCGAGCCCAGGGCGATATGCGTTTTGGAAAAAGGAATTTGCGGACTGGGCGAACGGTGTGTTTGACGGCTCTGAAGAAACAACGGTATAGAAAGTTAACTGCCCTTTGAAAATAGAAATGCACATAAAAAGACTCTTTTCCTTATAAGGAAAAGAGTCTTTTTGTAATCAATACGAAAAAAATTCATCAATATCACCGGCGCTTTTCCTCATCAAAAAAGTCGTATTTGATTACATAATCGAAAAGAAAAGTGATGATAATCGCTCCAATCGGAATAAGAGCATACACCCAAAATGGATTGTTCGGCGGATTTGGAGCGGCCGATTCAATGATGATGGCGTAGAAGGCGATGCAGTAGAGAGAAGCCACTACGATACCGGTAATGTTTCTTTTTCTTTTTTCCTTTTTAGGCATGAATCTTTCCACCTCCCTTAAGCATAGACATGCCATGACTTGTATAGGGGCTATTCTATTTTATAAACGAGATGAACATGAAGGACGTTACGGTCTCTACCAAATAAAAGCGGTCCCTGCGCTGAACACATGCATCGACATAAGGACCGCTCATATGAAAAATTCTAAACTTACAGTCTCATTCGATACCGATGCTGCATCATGCCTGCCTCGTCTGTCAGTTGGTCTGTTGAACGGCCAATCGCCTCATGATACGATCAAACCACATACGATCACAAATCATGCGGACACGGCGAACCGTGGAATACAAGTAGATACAAGCAAGTACACAAGTAAATCCAACAGTTACAAAGCTGCAGGCTCCTCAAGTCAGGTCAGCAAAGGAGAGGTGCATCTTGAATGAAGCTGTAAACAGTAGTAAAGCCAAAGACAGATTGAACCAGATGCTAAGCAGCGGCGCGTCTCAAGATGAAGCTTTTGCACTGTTTGATACGTTGGAAGCGGCAGTTGTGCACGAGATGTGGGATTTGTGGAAAGGCGAAGAGATCGTCACCGGCCATCCGCTGGAAGGACTGCTGACGTCATCGGGCTGGTACGGCAAAATGTTCGAGAGCCCGGAGCATGTCCACCCTCTTGTATTCCAGAAAAAGAATGGCGAGCTGTACGCGGTGAATCCGCTGTGGATTCCGCTTAAGCTCCCCTTCGACAAAATTCCGCGAAGTCCGATCGGTCCGGCCATGACGCTGATGCGTCCTATTTTAAGAACACGCAAAAGTGCAGCCAGATTGCGCCAGATCGAATACCGGGGAAAGTCTGGGGCGGCAATGGTCTACGATCGTAAGGATATAATTGATGTGTTCCGTAAGGTAGATGACAATACGCTCATGGCGATCATGGATGTCAAAAGTCTGCCCAGCGACAAGACTTACTTTTTCGTACTGCATCGGGTAAAAGGAAAAGAGTTTACGCCGTGAAATGACCGGATATACGAAGGAGGCCAAGAGATGTTAGAAGAACAGCTTACCGGAGACCATACCTTTACGGCTAGAGGACACAGAAAGAGAAGCCAATGAAAATTGCGAAAAGGATAGCCCTTGCCGTATTGTCGCTCCTGATTGCAATTCCGCTTCTTTTCTTTGGCATTGGTGCTTTTTCGCCTAATCCTGCCGCGTATCTGACTCGATTGGCGTTTGGCGGGATTGGAGAAAGTGTACAGGATACGTATCCAAAGACAGCTGACTTTTCACGTATGAGCGCGCAGGTCATTTCCTTAAAAGACGAAGTGTACGATTCCGGATCCTCTTTTGGAAAAATGGATATTTATAAACCAAAGGGAACGGGGAGCCCCAAAAACCCGACGCTTTTTTGGGTGCATGGCGGTGCTTTTGTGGGCGGAGACAAAAACGGGATATCCAACTACATGATCATGTTAGCCAGCCAAGGATATGTTGTCGTAAACCTGAATTATGATCTCGCTCCCGAATCCAAGTACCCATCGCCTTTGAACCAAATTGGAAAAGCCTACCGTTATGTGGAGGAGAATGCTTCGGACTACGGAGCCGACCTGACTCGAATTGTCTTCGGCGGCGATTCAGCTGGGGGGCAGCTTGTCGGACAGTTTGTGAATATGCAGGTCGATAAGCGGTATGCAGAGGAAGTCGGAATACCGGCTGTAGTAAATCCCGATTATATTAAAGCTGTCGTCTTTTTCTCCGCACTGTTGGATGTTGAAAAGTTCGATGAGACGGACTCTAGCGTTTCAAATTATCTTTTCGACAAATCAGCTTGGGCTTATTTCGGGAAAAAGGACTGGAAAGATTCAAAAGAAGTGCAGCAGGCTAATGTAACGGGAAATGTGAATGCGAAGTATCCGCCGACTTACCTGACGGACGGAAATACCGGTTCGTTCCAGACTCATGGGGAAGAACTGAGTCGTCAATTGAAAGAAGTGAACGTTCCGGTTGAGACCCGTTTTTATTCGGCCTCTCTTGGTCATGAATATCAATTCGATATGAGCAGAGAAGAGTCGCAGGATAATTATCGGGCAGTCTCTGACTTTTTAGCGAAGCATTTGGAATGAATGCAGCTGCGGATGTGCAGATGAAGCGACAGAACTGTGAATGTTAAAACGTGAATAAGCCTAGAAAGGTCAATCTGAAATATCCGCGAAAAAGTAGTGAAACTTGCTGACTTACTGCTGTGTTCTGACTAGTATGGATTAATGGATATAGTTGACTGCTTGGTCAAAAAGGTGATATGATCCCCCCATGAGCAGACCAAGAGAATTCGATGCCGACAAGGCACTTCATCAATGTATGGATGTTTTTTGGACAAAAGGGTTTCAGGCCACGTCGTATGAAGAATTGACCCGCGTTACGCAGGTGAAAAAGCAGAG
This sequence comes from Saccharibacillus kuerlensis DSM 22868, assembly GCF_000378145.1. Lineage (GTDB taxonomy): Bacteria > Bacillota > Bacilli > Paenibacillales > Paenibacillaceae > Saccharibacillus > Saccharibacillus kuerlensis. The sequence continues at coordinate 166,436 of NZ_KB899280.1, forward strand.
TCTTTACGGTGTATTTAAAAACAAGCGGGAATTATTCCTGAAATCGTTGGCGCTGTACCGGGAACAAAATATTGAATTGCTAGAAGAACGGCTAAACCGGGAGGAGTCGCCTTTGCGGAAGCTGCAGGCGATTTGCGACGCAGCGCTATTTCCCAATGAAGAAACGGTGCGTCGAGGGTGTCTGATGATCAATTCAACGCTTGAATTCGGAGGCGACGAGGAGGTTGCAAGCGAGATGTCGCTGATGTTCAGCCGGGTCGAAGACCTGATCGATCGAGTAATTCGAAGTGGTCAGGAGCAGGGAATTTTCACGACACGGCTGAGCAGCCGAGAGTTGGCCGCGCATCTGAACAATGCGATCAGCGGAGCGAAGATGCTGGAGAAGTCCGGTGTTTCCCGCGAAAAAATTGAGAACGTCCTGGATACGGCAATCTTGTTGATTCGGGTATAGAAACGGTGATATAAACAATGAAGCAGGACCTGGGCGGATAGGACGGAGATTCCGACTTTTTCGCCCGACCGTTCTGGTAGATTGTGTTGGCTTCAACTCAACGTTGTTCCACCGCTCGATCGTCAAGCCCTATACATATCGTGTAGAGCAATCGGATAAGTACATTTTTAGAGAGTCTGTCGTATCTCGCAGACTCTGTCGTTCTTCGTCTTTTTCTTGACTTCTCATTCAAAAATAACTTATCCAGCAATTATCAGGTATTTCATTTGTTTTAAAAAACCTATAGGAGGTCAATCCCAATGACCCAATCAAATTCCGTTCAAGCTTTGTTCCAACCTTTTACTCTGCATAACTTAACGCTGAACAATCGTATTGTCATGGCCCCGATGACCCGCCAATTTTCGCCTGAAGGCGTACCGGGCTCCGACGTAGCCGCCTATTACCGCCGCCGGGCGGAAAACAACGTCGGTTTGATCGTCACGGAAGGCACTATCATCGATCATCCGGACGCGTCCAACCAGCAAAACGTTCCGCATATTTACGGTGAAGCCGCGCTGAAAGGATGGGAGAAAGTCGTTTCCGACGTACATGCAGCCGGCGGGAAAATTATTCCGCAGATCTGGCATATGGGCGCTCGTGGTCAGGTCGGCGATTATACCGAGCAGGAAGTTCAAGAGATTGTGCAGCAGTTTGCGAAGTCGGCGGCGTCTGCCAAAGAGATCGGCTTCGACGGTATTGAGCTGCACGGTGCACACGAATATCTGATCGACCAATTTTTCTGGAACAAAACGAATCCTCGGACCGATCGCTATGGCGGCGACATGGTGCAGCGCACGCGCTTTGCGGTCGAAGTGATTGAAGCCTGCCGGGAAGCGGTTGGCCCGGACTTCCCGATCGTGTTCCGCTTCTCGCAGTGGAAAGGCAGCGACTATTCGGCCAAACTGGCGGAAACGCCGGAAGAACTGGAACGCTTCCTGCAGCCGCTCAGCGACGCGGGCGTCGATGTGTTCCACTGCTCCACACGCCGCTTCTGGCAGCCGGAGTTCGAAGGCTCCGACTTGAACCTGGCTGGCTGGACAAAGAAGCTGACCGGCAAACCGACGATCACCGTCGGATCGGTCGGCCTCGACGGCGAGTTCATGAGCCTGTTCAAAGAAGGCAAAGGCGCCGAAGTAAGCGGAATTGACGATCTGCTTCATCGGTTGGAACAGGGCGAGTTCGACTTCGTTGCGATCGGACGCGCTCTGCTAGCCGATCCGGCTTGGGCGAGCAAGATTCAAGAAGGCCGGCTGGACGAACTAGTAGCCTTCTCTCCGGCTGCGCTTCAGACATTGAACTGAGGAATCGGCGGATAGGGCTGCGTTTGTCTCTGGATTTGAATTAAAGCTTTCTATCAAAAAACGGTTCTCCGATTACTCGGAGAACCGTTTTTTTGATAAAGATTTTTATTCGTGAAGTTCGTTATTTTTTAAAATATCATCTATTTCGCTTTGAAGAGTTTTAACTCGAAAGTAGAAGTTCCGGAATCATTTTCGACAATCCATTCGGACTGTGTATCCAGACTAACTTTTCCTTGTGTTAATCCAGCGACGTAATAGTCGAAGTTAGCATGATCCGGGATGTCTCCTTTATCGGAACCCAAGAATACCAGCACTTCTTCTCCGATCGCGAATCGAAGGTCAGCCATGCCGTCGACCGTATAGAAGGTATTGGACGTCTCACCACCGGGCACCCGTACTTCCAATATATCTGGCGGCTCTCCTTTGTATACGGTATTGACCTTAATGAAGGTGTCTGTAGCAGGAAGTCGGGTAAACAAACTTGTTATGAAGCCGCAACTTATCCAATCGTAAACGTGAAAAACATGTGGCTTCTTTTTTAATTTAATAAAAAACCCGTATACCTATTGCTTTTAAGCGAAAGATCGGTCATACTAAGAAATAACGAATGAAACGCAGCTGAAACTCACCTATTTCAGAGGGTTATCGTTTACAGAACAATAATCTTGTGAAATATGTGATTTTTTACTTTATCGGGTTTTTTCTGAATAAACAAAGTCATATAAATTTAATATTTGGAGGTACCTCACATGCAAACAGGTACAGTTAAATGGTTCAACGCGGATAAAGGATTTGGCTTCATCGAAATCGAAGGCGGCAACGACGTATTCGTTCACTTCTCCGCGATCCAAGACGAAGGTTTCAAAACTTTGGACGAAGGTCAACGCGTAGAGTTCAACGTTGTTCAAGGCAACCGTGGACCACAAGCGGAAAACGTTGTAAAACTGTAATTCCGTTTACGAAAACACCTTTAGCTTCGGCTAAAGGTGTTTTTTTGTTTTTTTATACAAAACGTGTAGGCCGATCGAAGATGGCTTCCGATCAGCTCATCAAATTCATTCCTATTTCGTTCCAATCCTTTACTATTCCCGCTACCTGACCGATATACAACCTGTAAGTACATTCATCCTATGATTCGGCAGGGGGACCACATATTGAATAAGTTCAACAGCATGAAAGTGAACACCAAATTCATCATACTGGCCTCATTAATCATGATCGTCGCTTTTTCGATCTTGATTGCCTGGAATTTACACAGTCTGAAACGACAGAGTGAAATAGCGGGCACCCTGAAAACCGAGCAGGCGGGAAATATTTATGTCAAAGAGAATACGAAGCTTTTGCAGACCGTCGTGACGTCATTCGGCAACCTCGCCTCCGATTCGGCAAGCGATCTGGTTGCGGGAGACGTAGAACGAGATCGTATACTCCGGTCTCTGACCAATATGATGAACAATAATCCTTCGTTGTCTGTCGCTTTTACCGCGTGGGAACCGGATGCTTATGACGAAGACGCCGCCTATGCCGTAGATCCGATCTATGGAGCTGCCGGTGGACGCTTCGCGCTTCTCTCCGTCCGATACGAGGACGGCAAGATGGAGACCATTCCTTTTATAGGGTTCGAGCAGGACGCCGCTTATTCGCAGGCTAAGGCAACCCGTCAAACGGTCGTTACCGATCCGTATGACGTTTCACAGGATCCCGAGGTGCCTTTCCTGATCTCGACGATTGCGATTCCGGTTCTGAACGATCAGGGAGAATTCCTTGGAGTTGTCGGTGCTTCGTTTGTGCTTAATGAGCTGCAAAAAGGAGCTGAAGCGTATCAGCCTCTCGGAGGATATGTGACGCTGCTGACCGGAAGCGGGACTTACATCGCCAATCCGAAGCAGCCGGAACTTGTCGGCCAGCCGGCCGCTTTTGCGAAAGAATATCCGGAGATCTTCGCAGATGTGCAGCAGGGCAAGTTCATTCAAGAAGTCAATGGTGAGGTGCGCGTATTCGTTCCACTGCAAATTACGGAAGACAGCTCCTGGTATGCGCAGACCATTATACCGAAAGCAACGATTATGAAAAGTTACACGGACAGCCGCAACATGTCGATCATTGTCAGTATCGCTTCGCTGATCCTGTTGGGGGCGGCCATCTGGTTCCTGACCAGTCTAATTATTACCAGACCGATTAACCGGATGGTAACGGCGATTAAAGCTCTGGCAAACGGAGACTTTACGCAGACCGTACCAGTCACCTCAAAAGATGAGTTCGGATTGATGGCCGCCGATCTCAATGAAGCTTCCGCCACGCTTCGGGGCATGCTGAAGCAGACCGCCGAGATCGGACAGACCGTCAAGCTGACTTCCGAGGACCTGAAGGAGAGCGCCGAACAGACGTCGCTGGCTGCCCAGCTGATCTCGGAGTCAATCGAACATGTGGCGACAAGCATGAACGGTCAGAGCGACGAAGCGGTAAAAGCCGCGAACATGATGGAAGAGATGACGACGGGCGTTCGCCAAATCGCAGCATCCTCGAGCGCCATGTCAAAATCGGCCGAGAACGTAATCAAGCAGACTGAGCAGGGCGATCAGCTGGTACAAAGTACCGCAGGCCAGATGAATGCGGTCTACGGATCGATGCAGCAGTCCGGCGATGCCATGAAGCGTCTCGGTGAGCGTTCGCGCGAGATCGAAGGCTTTATCGGCCTGATCGCAAGCATTTCCAGTCAGACGAACATTTTGGCGCTTAACGCCTCAATCGAAGCGGCCCGTGCAGGCGAGCAGGGCAAAGGCTTTGCCGTAGTCGCGACGGAGATCCGCAATCTGGCTGAGCAGACGCGCAAAGCGACGGAGCAGGTCCAGGCCGGTATCGAAGAGATCGCTTTGGAAACACGCCATGCTGTTCAGCTGATGGATACAACAGCAAGCGAAGTCGAGAAAGGTGTCGGCAGCGTTGCCCAGAGCGGCGCGCTGTTCGAGACGATCATGCAGGAAATGCGCGAGGTAGGCGCACAGGCACACAATGTATCGACTGCTGTCGAGCAGATGGCCGTAGGTGCCGAACAGGTGGCCGATACGGTAGCACTCGTATCGGATGTTGCCCGCAAGTCGACTGAGGAGACCGTGCATGTGGCGGCGGCTTCTGAAGAGCAGCAGGCAACGATGCAGGAAATTTCCGCTTCCGCTACGCATTTGAGTTCCCAGATCCAAGATCTGATGGACCGCGTAGTCAAATTCAAGCTGTAACCGAAGAGCCTAAGAGACGCAGAATCTTGCGACTTTTAGGTTCTTTTTCTTTTTAGGTAGGCTCTTTATTCTTTTTGGGGTTGTATTTGTTTTGAATGATTTCAAATAATCTTATTCGTAATAAATAGCGTCATAAGGAAATTCCAGCTTATTTAAGCGATATTCCGTAGGCGACATGGACATGTACTGCCGGAACACTTTACCGAAGTAGCTGGGACTCTCGAAGCCGCATTTTCGGCCAATCTGAAAAACGGGCAGTTCGGTCGTTCGCAGCATGGTCAGCGCGGCTTCGATCCTTCTGTCTTTCAAATAAGCGAGCGGAGAAGTCTGTTCGGATCGTTGAAAGAGGCGGCACAGATAATGTTTGTTGATCTCACAGTGTTCGGCCAACAAATCCAACGTGATCGGCGAATCGTAATTCTCCCGGATGAATTGTTTGCATTTCTCGATCGTGGTGACGGATAAAGCGCCGATGTCTTTTTCCCTATCCCGACTGCTCCGTACCAGAATAAGCAGCCACTGATACACCTGAACAGACAGCTGGTATCGATCCGTTACTTTCTCTTGATTGATCAAACGGATAATGTTCCATAATTGTTGGATCAGGGGCGAGTCTGGACTTCGTTTGATCACATGACCTTCCTTCTCGATAATCAAGTTCCAAATTCGATTGGCTTCTTCTCCCCGAATATTGATCCACACAAATTCCCACGGTTCCGTACTGTCTTCTTTATAGTAATAACAGTGTTCTTCGGATACCTTCACAATCAGGGCATGTCCCTTCGGCAGCGGAAAGGTCTGTCCGTCTATATCCAGATATCCTTGTCCGCTGAGCGTATATTGAAAAACAACATGCCCATAGTCCGGTCTGGCGTCGCTTGAACAGCGGTATTTGGCGTGAGACACGTTCTGCCATCCTACAGAATCGATTGTCATGATCGAGGCATCTTCGTTGCGAAAAGCAAAAGAAACCGTATGATACATCGTTTTACCTCCCGAAAAAAGTCAATTTTGTTATAGGATAAGTCACATTTTTTAGATTGTATGCCTTTTTCTTCGCTTGTAAAATAATTGTAAACGCTACCAAGAAAGGGGGATACTTGACCGAATCACAGAATTGATTGCCCGAAATCCAAATAGGCTTTTACAAACAGGAGGGATTTATTCGATGAACCGCAAAACGGTTTCTGTTCAAAAGTCTTTATTCGCCTCGTTTTTAGCCTTCCTTATGATCATTTCATTAGTCATTCCCCCCGCGCCGACACATGCGGAAACCACAGATAGACTGCCGGCCCGCCAAGCTGAGTACTTGGATCGCGGACTGGTCGCTGTACTTGCGGAAGGCGGCGTTTTTTTAAGCTGGAGGTATTTAAATACGGATCCGAATGATATCGCTTTCAATATATATAAAAACGGAATCAAAGTAAACGCATCGCCGATCAGCGACAGCACGAACTATGTGGACAAAACAGGTTTTGACAGTTCACAGTATCAGATTTCGACTGTCATAGCGGGTAAAGAACAAATGCAGTCGGAAGTCGTATCGGTCTGGCATAACAATGATCTGCCGATTCCGCTGGATAAGCCGGCCGACGGCCGGACTAAAGACGGCGGGACGTATACGTACTATGCGGGCGATGCCTCTGCTGCGGATTTAGACGGCGACGGCGAATACGAACTCGTCTTCCTGTGGAGCCCGAGCAATTCCAGAGACAACTCCCAGGCAGGTTATACCGGCAACGTCTATATCGACGCCATCAAGCTGGACGGCACGAAGCTGTGGCGGATCGATTTGGGCGTCAATATCCGTGCCGGTGCTCATTATACCCAATTGATGGTGTACGATCTGGACGGAAACGGCAAAGCTGAAGTCGTGGTGAAAACTGCGGACGGTACAATGGATGGTCAAGGGAAGGTCATTGGTGAAGCAGGGAAAGATTACCGTAATGAGGGCGGGTACATTCTGTCGGGGCCGGAATATCTTACACTGTTCGACGGCGAGACCGGAGGAGCTGTATCGACAGTGAATTACGATCCGCCAAGAGGTACCGTCAGCAGTTGGGGCGACAGCTACGGCAATCGGGTAGATCGTTTCCTCGGCGGTATCGCTTATTTGGACGGCTCCAAGCCAAGCGTCATTATGAGCCGAGGCTACTATACGCGCACAGCCATCGCTGCTTATGACTATATCGGCGGGCAGCTCGTGAAGCGATGGGTATTCGATACAAATGAAGCCGGCAAGGAGTATGAGTCGCAGGGCAATCATAACTTAAGCGTGCTGGATGTTGATGGAGACGGCAGGGACGAGATCATGTTCGGCGCACTTGCGATCGACGATGATGGCACGCTGCTCTACAGCACCGGTCTCGGACACGGGGATGCTATTCACGCGGGCAAGCTTGACCCCAACCGGGAAGGTTATCAGGTGGTAAGCGTGCACGAACACAGTACGGCTGCATACGGGCTGGAGATGCGTGACGCAAACACAGGTGAGATCCTCTGGGGAGAACACACGGGCCGAGATACCGGACGCGGCATGTCGGGAGACATCGATCCCAACTACCCGGGCTATGAATCGTGGGCCACAACGATCACGGATGGGCAAAGCATACCAGCTACAAATACTTATTCGGCGGATGGAAAAGTCGTCTACACGGCAGAACAATCGCCAAAAAGCGCAAACTTCGCGATCTGGTGGGACGGCGACCTGCAGCGTGAACTGTTCGACCATGCGTGGGACGCGAGTACATCGAAAGGCACTCCGATCGTCTATAAATGGGATTATGAGAATAAAAAGCTGAATGAAATCTTCCGGGCGACCGGCGCTCTGACCAATAACCATACGAAAGGAACTCCGGCGCTTCAGGCAGACATCCTAGGCGATTGGCGCGAAGAGATTCTGGTGCGGAACGAAGACAGTTCAGAGTATCGTCTGTACACGACAACCATTCCAACGCAGTATCGGATTCCGACACTGATGCAGGATCCGGTTTACCGATTGGGCATCGCGTGGCAAAACGTTTCGTATAATCAGCCTCCGCATACGGGATTTTATATTGGCGCAGAAGCCTCTGAATTCCCGAAAGCAGATCTCTCGTTGACCGGTGAAACGGAGCAGACGGAACCGATCTATCACTTCGACTTCGGAACGGACACGTCGGCGGGAAGTACAGGTGTGCAGGATACGCTCTACACCGAGCAGACAGGCTATGGATTCACTGATAACAGCAGTGTAAATGTCGGAAGTAATGGGGTATCTGCCGCTTCAGGCACAACATTCGCGGTAGATCTGCCGAATGCCAATTACCAAGTTACGCTTCGGCTGGGCAGCGATAATCGCGACTCCAATGTCGGCGTCAAGTCGGAATTTGTCCAGAAGCTTGCAGTCGGCTCGGTAACCGCAGGAGCCCCGCTGGAATATACGTATAATGTAGCGTTGGTAGACGGACAGCTTGATTTCCTCTTCACCGGCACAGCGATCGATATTCAAGAGGTGATCATCGGGAAATATCCGGAAAAAGAAGCCGGATCTGCCGCAACGATCTACATGGCGGGAGATTCGACCATGCAGTCCTACAGTGAGTCGCAAGCGCCGCAGCAGGGCTGGGGGCAGCAGTTCGGGCGTTACTTCTCGAATGGGGCTGTGGTCGTGAACAATGCGATCGGGGGACGCAGCAGCAAATCGTTTATGGTAGACGGCCGTTTGGATACCATTTTGCAGCGGATCAAGCCTGGCGATTTCTTCTTCATTTCTTTTGGGCACAACGATGCCAGCGCAGGAATCCCAGATCGATACGCTTCCCCGGCGGATTACAAGACCTATTTGGCACGTTACGTAAACGGGGCCAAGCAGCGCGGCGCAACGCCGGTACTGCTTACGCCGGTCGGACGCCGGGACTTCAATACGACGACTCAGCAGTTTAACGTAAGCTTTCCGGAATACGTGCAGGCAGCCAAAGAAGTCGCGGCAGAGCTTGACGTACCGCTGATCGATCTCAGTCAATTAAGCGTAGCTTATTATGACTTGATCGGAAATGCGGCCGTAGAGAAATTGTTCCTGTACGCTAACCCGGGTGAATATCCGAAATATCCGAACGGTGTCAGCGACAATACTCATTTCAGCAGCTACGGAGCGCAGAAAATTGCAGGTCTGGTCGCAAACGCGGTCAAAGGCATGAATTTCAGCATCTCGCCGCTGGTCATCGATCCGGATATAGAGGAACCGGAGCCAGAACCGGAAATTCAGCTCTATGAAGAGGACTTTGAAGGCGCTCCGGCCGATGATCAGTATGCCCTGATCAATGCGACGGGAATCGGTGGAACGATGGCAGGAACTGTCGTCGAACAGAATGGAAATAAGGTACTGTCTTTAAGCGGCAGCGGTGCCGGTCATCGCGCGAAGACATTCCGTCTGTTTGATGCTGTGAATGGCGACAAAGTGAATGTGAACTTCGATTGGCATTCCGGTAACGTAGCAGCCTTTCCGTCGGAAGGTCATCTGACCGTTCAAGATGCCAATGAAAATGCGCTGTTTACGTTGGCTGCCAAAAACAGCGCCGACCCTATTCATTACTTCGTCGGTCCGTACACGCCAGATTATGGCACAGGTTCTACCGCACTCCCTGAAGGCGGCATCGCCACAACGATTCCTAAAAACCAGTGGATCAACGTCGATGCTACCATCAATTTTGCGAATAAGACGCTGGATCTGACGTTGAAAAATCTGAGTGATCCGTCGGTTACGCAGACTATTGAAGGCTTGAAGTTAAGTCCGGGCGCTTATACCGACAATGTAAGATCGATCCGCTTCCTCGGTACAAGAAAAGGCGGCGCGGGTACATTGAACTGGACGACGGCTATCAATAATGTACGGATCGAAGGCACCGATCTTCCGTCGGAAGCCGGCGACCAGAGTGCCTTGGTATCGCTGTATGAAGAGCTTCAAGACCTTGATCTGTCTTCCTATACGGAAGCTTCGCGTGATGTACTGAGCCGTGCCATGACCGCTGCCGAAGACATTATCGGCACGCCGGCGACTGCGGCTCAAGTGGAACACGCACTGAACATGTTGAAGGTCGCTAAATCTTCGTTAACGAGCGAAGCCGCCGAACCGGTTAGCAGCTACAGCTTTGACTTCGGTTCCGAACAGGCAGCCGAAGGGTATACCGCAGTGACAGGCGATCATGCTTATATCGAAGGCAACGGCTACGGATTTGTCGATACGGCGCTGACCGAAGACGAAAACCGGGAGACTGGTGAGACGCGGACGGAAGATTTTGTCCGGGTGAATGCGACTTCTTTCTTGGTAGAGATGGAGCCGGCCAACTATCGGGTGACCATGACTGTTGGCGACGCCGAGGAATCGACGAACACCAGTGTGATCACCGAGCAGGTGACCAAGCTGCCGCTGTCGACGATCGCCAAGGGTGAGTTCAAGGAAGTGACGTATGATATTGCCTTGATCGACGGTGTATTCAACTTCGACTTCTCCGGCAATTCGCCGAAGATCAATGCTTTGACAATCGAACGTCTGCCTGACAACGGTACGGCAGATCAACCAACGATTTATCTGGCGAGCGATTCGACGGTAGCCAACTATGCAGAAAGCTACCGGCCGCAAGCGGGCTGGGGAGAAACGCTGGGCCAATATTTCGATCTTGATGAGATCAGTATCGACAACCGGGCAGTCGGAGGTCTCAGCAGCAAGACGTTCCTTGTCGGCGGATATTTAAACGACCTGCTGCTTGATGTACATGAAGGCGACTATTTGTTTATGCAGTGGTCGCATAACGACTCTACGCCTTCCCGTCCGGAACGCTATCTGACACCGGAGCAGTTCAAAGTGTACCTGAAGACGTATATCGACGGTGCGCGGCAGCGCGGGGCAACTCCGGTTCTGGTAACGCCGGTGAATCGACGCGACTATACCGGAGACGTATTGAATAAGAGCTTCCCGGAATATGTGCAGGCGATGAAAGACGTCGCTGCAGAAACCGATACGCTCTTGGTCGATCTGAATCAGGCAAGCTGGGAATACTTCCGGGAGCTCGGCCCTGAAGGGACTAAATCCATCTTCATGTGGGTCGGCACCAAGGAAGACAACACACACTTGCAGATGAACGGCGCCGTTCAAGTATCCAAGCTTGTGGCAGAACTGGTTCAAGAACTAAATATCCCGCTGTCCGCCTTCGTAACATTGGATGGAGGTAATAATGGTCCGGATGAGACAGCTCCGCAAACGACGGCTACTCCGACTGGTGATCTGCACAACGGCTGGTATACATCGAACGTTGAAGTAAACTTTGCCGCAGTAGACGACAAATCGGAAGTGGCGGCCACTTACTATCAAATCAACGAAGGCGAAGATACCGAAGGGAATCAGGTTACGTTCAGTGAAGAAGGGCGATATCAGATCGCGTATTGGAGCGTCGATGCTGCCGGCAACAAAGAAGCGGAGCAGACCCTTGAAGTGTCGATCGATCTTGCGCCTCCGACTATTGAGATCCAAGGACAAGAATCGTACACAATCGATCAGCATGTCGATATTCGCTATACGGCTTCCGACAGTGCTTCGGGTGCAGCTGAGCCGAACGGCGTCCTGCAGAACGCTCCGGCTTATACGCTGGAACCGGGTGTGAATCAAGTGACGGCAGTGGTATACGACTTGGCGGGAAGAGAGCAGACAGCTTCCTTGAATTTCACGGTTACGGCGACATTCAGCAGCTTGTCCACCTTGACGCAGACTTTCGCATCTGAATCCCAAGATCGGGATTCTGACAAGGTGGCGAGAAAACTCGTAAAAGATTTGGAAAAGGCGGAGCAGGCGGCACTTTCGCATAAGGGCGACAAGGCCCGCCGACTGCTGGCGGCATACAGCGATGAAGTAAGCGCCCGTTCGGGTCAAGTATTTACGCCTGAGCAGGCTGCGGCTTTGATAAAATGGGCGAATTGGATCAGTGGGACGACTCCAGATGCAAACGGAGCTTCAGAGACGCCGGTACTGTCCGACAACAACGGTCATGATACCGATCCTGAAACACAATGATTACACCGTCATAAGGACATTCCTAATCCGTATGAATCATCATTGAACAAAAGAACCGGCTTCGGCGCGCATTGTGAAAAATGCGCGGAAGTCGGTTCTTTTTCATTTTAAAAATTAGAATGCTCGATAAGCTAGCTTTTCACTAATTCGTAACCAGCAAGGCAAAAAGCGTTCATAGATTGGGAATATATTCCGATTATACGCTTTTTCTCTATTTGAACATTCACTTCCTCGCCAAAAGGGAGTACTATTTAGAGAGTATATGTTCAGTTTGGCCTAAAGGAGGATACAGTATGGGGACCAGTAGCTACCGCAGTTCGTATCAGTCGTACTTAACCCGCCAGGGTGTAGAAGTAGACAAGATGAATGTAATCCTGATCGTCAATACGACGGAAGGGCTGCAGAAATATATGAAGCGTGCCAATATGCAGACAGTGTTTAACAAGCTATCTCCGCTGACGCTCGGGGGTCCGGTCAAAGTAGTAGCTCAGGTCAATGGTTCATTTTACCGATTGTCGCCGTTCGTCCCTGACAATACCCATACGTACATGAAAGACGAGATTTACGGAAAGGACCCCGGACGTGGAGAGAAAATTGATCTCTTTTCCAAGCTGTTCACGACGAGTGAATTAACTCATATTATCTGGTTCACGGACGAGGAAGTAACGCCTTACTTACTTCCGATCGCTTCGATGAATGCGCCCCATCTTTTTTGGAATTTTATTTCGATCAAAGGTTATCCGCTGCGCTGTACGGAGAAGGTGCCCAAGAACGTTACGCTGACTCATGCACCGAAAATTTCGAGCCTAGCGACGTCGGTCCTTTACCGTAAAATATTCAATAAGTTCACCCAATACATCAACAAAACGGACCTGCCGATGAGCGGCCGCGTACGGGCAATGCGTATCGAAGACCGTTCAGACTCACAGGAAGTGGTCAAAGGGTCCAAAACGCCAATCGAGCAGAGCAACTTGAGGATCGGAATCGGCTGGAAAACAGGGGAAGGCGAATGCCTGTCGGCAGCTATGCTGTTGAAAGAAGGCAGGTTGCCGGACTCAGAAAGCATCGCCTTTTTCGGAAACAAATCGACAATCGGCATGACACACGTAGACGGACGAGAGCTGCCGACAGAGGATATGGAGCAGTACACGGTCAATCTGTCGGCGATCAGGGAAGCAGAACTCGACAAAATTTTGTTCACCCTCGTTATGCCCGGCGGAGCGCCCGATGAGTTGTATATCCGTGTGATGACCTATGATAACCGGGAGATGCTGCGTTATGAAGTCGATATGGACGAATGTGTCGGTAATACGGCTTTGGAGCTCGGCATGTTGTATGCCTATAAGGAAGAATGGCGCTTCAATGCAATCGGCAACGGTTATAACGCGGGAATGGAGCAGATCGGAGCCAATTATGGTATTCCAGATCTGACAGCAACTTATTCATTTACCCCGGCTGTACTGGAAGAGATTGCGCTGGACGGTCGAACGTTCGAGTATCATATGCAGGATCTCTTTACAAAACTCGGTTACGAAGTTGAAGTACCAACGAGTGATCCCTATGCGCCAGATTACGGAGTGGATCTAATCGTGATTAAAGGCGGCATACGTAGAGCGGTGCAGCTCAAATGTTTCAGCAACGTCGTGCCGGTTAGGGCGATCCAGGAGGTGTATGCGGGCGCCCAAATGTACGACTGCCAAAGTTATATGGTGGTGGCGACCAGTTATTTCAGCCGCGCGGCACTTCAGATGGCGGAACAACTCGGTGTCGAAGTATGGGATAAGACTCAGCTCGACAAGACAGAAGAAAAATTGCGCTCGCGCGTCGGTGTTTCTCCGGAAAACGAATTGAAATTGAAATTGACTAAGCTCGATTCGGAGGATGAAGTGGACATCGACTTGTCGGCTTTTCTTGTAAATGAGCATGACGTCTGCGCGGGTGAAGAGGACTTTATTTTTTATAACCAACCGGAACATCCAAGCGGCTGTGTACGACTAATCAACGACAATGTCTGGGAAAAGCTCCTCATTCTCGATCTGGTGAAGCTGCCAGCACACTGTACGCGAATCGTAATAGTGGGCTCGCTGGATAGGTACAAGCAAAGGGTGGAACTGAAGATCGACAATGAATTGGATCTGTACCATACGTTCGAATATATGCCGAGTGCGGTGTGCGATACGCTCGTATTGGGCCAGTTTCGGAAGATTGACGGAGAGTGGGCTTTTACGACGTCGGAGACGTTTTTCGCAGGCGGGTTGGAAGAAGCATGTGAAGCTTATGGGTTGGAGGTAGGTTGAGGGCACATATGCTTATAAAGGGAAATGCATCATGAATATATTGGACATAATCATGTTTCAATAGATGAATAACCTGATAAAAAATGGCTAGGGACGGTTAGCGTAACAACGGATGTAGATGAGTTTCCACGGAAAAAAACGTTCATCTAATGAACTTAAGGTAGGCACAAAAGGATATAAGTGAGCCGCATACAATAAAAGCTGCCCAGCATGAGCTGAGCAGCTTTTATAATTCCCATACTATTACCGATTCCACCAAGCAACAGGGGACTGCGGCTGGATGTCATTCAACAGGAGCGTTTCTCCAATCTTAGGCGCGGTAAGATGTACACCTAGCTGTTCAGCTGCTAACACTGCCCGTTCTATTGGATCTTTCCAACTGTGAAAAGCTAAGGTAAAGGCACCCCAGTGAGTGAGCAGCATCGTTTTACCTTTTACATCGAGATGAGCCTGAACCGATTCTTCGGGTGTCATATGGGCCCATTTCCAGAGATCATCATATTGACCGCCTTCTAATAGGGAAATATCAAAAGGCCCGTATTTTTCTCCGATTTGTTTAAAATGATCACCGTATCCGCCATCTCCACTAATATAGAAACGGGTGCTTTTCCCGAGAATTACCCAGCCACCCCAGAGAGTAGAGTTCCCATTAAATGCGCCTCTTCCGGAAAAATGATGGGAAGGCGTTAAAGCGACGGTTAGACCTTTAAAATCTATCTCGTCCCACCAGTTCAGCTCTGTAATCTTTTCGCGTTCAATGCCCCAGCGGATCAGGTGAGCGCTCACTCCAAGAGGGACCAAGAAATGGCCGACTTTGTTTTTCAAACGGGAGATCGAGGCAAAGTCCAAGTGATCGTAATGATCATGGGTGAGAAAAACGGCATCAAGCGGCGGCAAATCTTGAATGATATCCAGCATATTTTTGTTGTAACGTGTACCTCCTGCAAAAGATACGGGAGAGGCTCGGTTACCCAGCATCGGATCGATCAAGATCTTTTTGTTATCCATACTTAATAAAAAGGCAGAATGTCCAAACCAGGTTAGGCTATCTCGTTCACTGGCGATCCGATCCCAGTCGATGTCAGCCAGCGGCGGTGCTTGAGCGGGCCTACGTTCCTCATTGCCGGAAAAGATTGATTTCTTGATCATAGATAATATATCTGAGAATCTCATGCTGCTGTCTATTGCTGCAAGATTCACAAACTTTCCATTTTGGTAGTTTTCCAGCTTTTCATATGCATGACGTTGCTGTTTACTTGGGTTTCCTCCGAAAGGCTTATGCAGCATTTTTTCACGACTCCTCTTGGCTTTTTCACAATGGGACAGGGGATATAATAGTGAATACAAAGCCAGATGGCGATTCAATTCGAAATTCATTTCAACAAATTCAGTTTAACAAATGGGAATGGGCTTGAACAATGCTAGATTAACCTTAAGCATTTTATCCTGATGAAGGGAGGTTGCACAATGAAAATACTATTGCGAGCAGTTGCGATTATGGGGTGCGTGCTTATTTTTTCCGGCTGCTCGGATCGGAAACCGGAAGGACTACCTTCAGGAGGCGCTGAGCAAAAGACGAATGTTGAACAGATTGTTGAAGAAATGCAAAAGTGGGAAATAACCGAGATTAATATTTTTAAGTCCGAGAGTCATGGCTCCATTGGCGGTACATTACTGAAAAAGCTGTCCAATGCCGAAGAATTTTCTGTTGTGCTGCAGTCGCTGTCTACAGCAAACCAGATGCTGGGAATAGCGGATACAGCCATTCCCGATTATGATTTCGTTATTGTATTGGATCAGAAGGATTCGTTTGCTTTTCATTACTGGCTTGATGCGGATGATAGACAGGGTATGCTTGCGGACGTCAATGACACAGGAATTCTGTACACGCTCTCGCAAAATTCGGTGCAGGATCTGCTTCAACTGATAGAATGAGATGCTTGAATGTCTCTATGTGTACATCAAAGTACATATTCGTTACAATATTTTATAAAAGAAATAGACAGCGCGCTTCACAATCCGACTAAGGACTATCGTGCAATGTTTCTAAAATGTTGATTATAGAGGAGGATTAAATATGGTTATTCCAAGTTTAGAACGAATTAATGAATTGTCAAAGAAAGAAAAAGAGCATGGTTTGACAGAGGCGGAGAAAGAAGAGCAAGCGCGTCTTCGTAAAGAGTATCTGCGAACTTTCCGCGGTTCGGTCAACGATCTCCTGCTGAACTCGACAATTGTCGACCCGCTGGGCGATGATGTAACTCCTGAGAAGTTGAGAGCGAAACAGAATGAGATCGCGAAAGAGAAAAACGAGTAACTTGTAATTTGTTTTATCCGGAAAAGTCTGTTTATCTTCATTAATAGGCACAGAAGGTCACTCGATTAAAGGGTGGCCTTTTGTGTAGTTTGGGAAAGAAAAGCATCAAGAGACGGTCTTAGGCGAAACCAATGGAACCGTGACAGATTCGGGTGTAAGGAGCGTGATCTGTTGAGTAGAGTTGATCTGTGCGCAGCATGTCAACTTTTCTTGTGCATATTTATCCATGTAGAATGGAGCTAAATCCGGGGTATATAAAATGATCAGGTCACATATGTTTATATTTAGCTTATATACATATGTACAAAATACGGATTTTGTGAATATGAATAGCGTAAAATAGATCTTGACTCTAATTCGTTATTGATTCTAGCTTCAGCTGCATCTTTTACTTAAATTACGCCTGGCTCCAATTTCGGATTTTTAATAATAGGTTTTTATTTTTTTATAAGTATTTGATGTCTCTATCAAGTATCAGTAACTCACGAATCTTGATGGTCCAAGCAGATCTGCTGGAAAGTTTCTGAATGCGCAGAATCGTCATGCATTTTGTCTTTACTAATTTTGTTTCTACTAACGGAGCAAATTTTGAACTTAATATATTCCTTTAGTAATTTTCAGTCTGGTATAATCTTATGTCATTCTACACATAATCGATCCATATCCAACTTTAGTTATCCACTATAAGTACCGATTGGAACCTAGTCGGTAAAATCGAATCCTGAACATACAACTAGTACCGAACCTTATCTTCAATAAAAGAAAAATCATTGCTCTCCCGCTCTTTACTAGCTCGGATCGTACGTGAACTAGCTGGTTGATATAGTGAAATCCATGTATAAGGCTGCTGAAATAAAACGCCTCCCCTTCACTCTCGGTTTAGGTCATATCCTATATTCCAACTTATACTCATATGGTCTTGACACACTGATTAAACAACCCCAAAAACCTGTGTTGACATAGAGCAAACTCTAGACGATAGAATCATGAATATAATACTATTAGGAGGAATTACACATGAAAACAATTTTTATTACCGGTGCATCAACAGGCTTAGGAAAAGCAGCGGCTAAAAATTTCGCTGAACAAGGTTGGAACGTCGTAGCAACGATGCGATCTCCGGAAAAAGAAACAGAACTTACAAATTACGAACATGTTTTTGTAACAGCTATGGACGTTCAACAGCCCAAAACTATTGAATACGCAATAAGTCAATCCATCGAGCGTTTCGGGCAAATTGACGTGCTAATAAATAATGCAGGATATGGAGCAGTCGGGATTTTTGAAGCAGCTACCGAAAAACAAATTCATAACCAATTTGATGTAAATGTTTTTGGTTTAATGCGTGTAACGCAAGCCCTATTACCCCATTTTAGATCCAATCAACAAGGCCTTATCGTAAATATCTCTTCTCAGGGAGGAAGAATCACATTCCCTTTGACCTCTTTATATCATGCAACGAAGTTTGCTGTGGAGGGCTTCTCCGAATCATTGTCTTATGAACTGGCTTCCCAGAATATTCAGATCAAATTAATTGAACCGGGAATTGTGAAAACTTCATGGTATAACTCCACGGACAAATTGCAAGATGCGTCTTTGTCAGACTATAACGAATTCTCTGAATCTTTCGATAAGGGATTTCAGGAATTTTCTCAAAAAAATGCTCATTTGCAGGCCACATCAGAAATAGTCGCTCAAACTATTTATAAAGCGGTAACGGACGAAAGTGATCAGTTTAGGTATCCCGTCGGTCAAGATGCTGAAGAACTTTTGGAACTACGTAAACAATTAAATGACGAGGAATTTAGAGCGTATATTCGCAAACAAGTTCTTGCTTAAAGGAGAGGTTTCTATTCAGTATTCAATTGGCAAGGTGGCAGAAGAAACAGGACTGTCTATTCATACTTTAAGATATTATGAAAAGGAGGGAATTCTTCCTCCTATTAAACGGAACGATTTGGGCATGAGAGTATTCGACAAGGATGACATGGAGTGGCTTGAATTCACCTGTTGCCTACGGAACACCGGTATGACCATTGAAGAAATGAAAACTTTTTCTCACCTAACCCTTCAAGGCGATGAAACGGTTCCTCAGCGTATTGCTCTTCTAAATCAGCAGCAGGAGCGCGTTATGAGCCAGGTTAGCCAATTGAACACATATCTATCGATGATTAAGTACAAGATTGAAAAGTATAGTCCAGAATAATAACTACATTAATTTTCAACATTACCTGTTAAACGCTTTCGGCCGCGATGACTTATCTAGGATACATGCAGCAAAAAAAGACAACCCTTCAGCTAAAAGGGATTGTCTTTTTAGGTTAACGTATGGTCTCGCCGAAACATTCATCTACAATTAAGCATTCGGGAAAATATGCTTAAGCGCTTCACGCTGCGCATCTTTGATCGAGATTACCGGACGAATTTCTTTGGCCAGACGCTCGCTTTCTTCCAAAGTGTCGGCTTTACCGAGCGCAAGCAGTGTTCCGATCGCAACGGCTCCTGTACGTCCTTTGCCACCGCCGCAGTGGAACCCGACCTTCTTGCCCTGTTTATAGCTATCGACTACCTGATCGATTGCCTGCTTGAACACTTCTTCTTGAGTTGTCCGGGCATGATCGTCCAGAGCGATTTGAATCCATTGAACCTGACGATCCGGACTTTGATAAGCAATCCCTGTCGCTTCTTCACGCAGATCGACAATGACTTCACAGTTTGCTTCGTTAATCATCTGCTCCACGTCGTCAGCGCCGCCCAGATAGATTTGCCCATCGACCAAGGCTTGATAAGTCTTTGTCATCTCAACCACTCCTACTCGCTTCATGATTCGGCCGCTTGACCTCTAACGCTTTTAGGCTATCTTATTTACCGGTTTCGGCAAAAGTGCGAATCCGCTCGCTGATCTGATCGCGTACCGTCTGGAAAACGACCCATTTCTCTTCATCTGTTCCCTGCGCTTTAGCCGGATCGTCGAATCCCCAATGCTCTCTGCGAATATGAGGCGGCGTAACCGGGCATTTGTCGGCAGCGTCTCCGCACAACGTCACGATAAAGTCCGCATTGTTCAAAATTTCCGGATCAATGATGTCGGAAGTCTGATCTGTAATATCGATGCCGACTTCGTTCATGGCTTTAACCGCGTTCGGATTCAGTCCGTGAGCTTCGATTCCTGCGCTGAGTACATTCCATTCATCGCCCAAATACTTTTTGCCCCAAGCTTCCGCCATCTGGCTTCTGCAGGAATTGCCGGTACAGAGAAAATAAAGTGTTTTTTTAGCCATAATTAAGTCTCTCCTTTGTCCGGTCACAGCCGGATTTGATAAGATTAATGACAGTGAACATGAATCAAATAAAACTTACTTAAACAACCTGCAGCCATAAATACAGTCCCAGCAGCGTAATGAACAATGTCGGAATCGTCAAGATGATACCGGTCTTGAAATATACGCCCCACGGGATCTTGATCCCTTTGGTGCTCAGTACATGCAGCCACAGCAGCGTAGCCAGGGAACCGATCGGCGTAATTTTAGGTCCCAGATCGGAGCCGATGACATTGGCATAGATCAGCGCTTCCCGAATGCTCTCGGACGTTGTGGTAGCGTTGATCGCCAGCGCATCAATCAGCACCGTCGGCATATTGTTCATAATGGATGAAAGGATCGCCGCCAGGAAGCCCATTCCGATTGTAGCGACGAACATGCCCTGATCCGCCATATACTGAATCGCTACCGCAAGCGTATCGGTCAGTCCCGCGTTGCGCAGACCATACACGACCACATACATACCGATCGAGAAAAAGACGATGGCCCACGGAGCGCCTTTCACAACTTCAGGAATAGGGACGACCGGACTCCGCAGCGCCAGAAGCAGGAAGAAGATTGCGATGACACCCGCCACAACAGAAACCGGAATCTCGAAGAACTCGCAAACGAAGTATCCGATCAGCAGCAGGGCCAGAACGAGCCAAGACCACTTGAACATTCTGTGATCGCGAATCGCTTGACTCGGACTTTTGAGCTGCATGGCATCGAATGTTTTGGGAATGCTTTTGCGGAAAAAGAGATACAGTACTCCGATACTTGCGACAAGCGCAAACAGATTCGGTACGATCATATGCTGCGCATACTCGATAAAGCCGATTCCGAAGTAGTCCGCAGACACGATATTGACCAGATTGCTGACGACCAGCGGCAGCGACGTCGTATCGGCGATAAATCCGCTGGCGATAATAAACGGAAATATCTTTTTCTCATCCAGATTAAGCGCCCGCACCATAGCCAATACGATTGGGGTTAAGATCAATGCCGCTCCATCGTTCGCAAAGAAAGCGGCGACAAGCGCACCCAGCACGCTGATGTAGATAAACATACGAAGACCGTTGCCACCCGCGGCCCTTGCCATATGCAGTGCAGCCCATTCGAAAAACCCGATGCGGTCCAAAATCAGAGAGATCAGGATAATCGCGATAAAGGCCAGTGTTGCGTTCCAGACAATCTGCGTAACGTCCCAGACATCCTGGAAATTAACGACGCCCAGCAGCAGCGCCAGCAGCGCTCCGCCGCAGGCCGACCATCCAATCGATAGTCCTTTCGGCTGCCAAATGACAAAAATCAAGGTGAGCAGAAAGATAAGAACTGCTGCAATAACTAAAAACAAATCGATTCCCCTCCATTACCCGCAAGAAATACGCAAGCCCTTTTTTTCCAACTCTTCGATCTGATACTTTTGTGAGGGGAGCAGTGAAATCAGGCCATGAATCAAGTCGCGCTGCGGATGGTCACGATTGACCGAATAGAAGATCCATTGTCCTTTTCGATTTTCTTTGACAAGCCCTGCATCTTTGAGCTTTCTCAAGTGCTGGCTGATCGACGGCTGACTGGTTTTGAAAATTTCGACCAATTCGCAGACGCAGCACTCCTGGTCTTCCAGCAGCTTTACCATCGTCAGGCGTGTTTTATCCCCCAGCAGCTTCAGTGTTAGAGCCACCTGATCCAAATTTTCCTCGGCAGTATCCATTTCTCCTGTTCCTCCTCCCATTCAACTACCCGCGCTTATTATATAAGCATATAATTATATGCGCAATAGCATATACTAAAAAAAGAACTTAGTCGTATCATCATTTATTGTATTCTGGACACCCGCTGATCCACGAACGATTATGAATCGGCTTCAGAATCTCCAATACTTCCTCCAGCAGCTCCTGATCCGGCTCTTCACCGACCCAAGAAGCATTTTTTTCGATCTCGTCCGGTGCCGCCGTACTGACCAGTGTAGTCGGGATCTTTTCATTTCCTGTCGAATACTGAATAGCCAGTTTGGCAATATCGCTTCCCTTTGCTGCGCAGTGCTCCGCCGCCTGTCTGCAGATATCTTGCAGCTGTTTATCGGCGGGATGCCAGTCTGCCGCCTGCCGGGTGCTGAGCAGTCCCATTGACAGCGGCGCAGCATTGACGACTCCGATCCCTTTCTCCTGCATCAGCGGCAGAATGTCCAGCAGCGAGCTATCGTTCAGCGAATAGTGGCAGTAGGATAAGATCGTATCGACTTCGATTTGCGGAATCAACGTCTCGAACAATTGGAGCGGCAGACCGCTGATTCCGGTAAAGCGAATTTTGCCCTGCTTTTTCAGAGCATGGATGGCCGGGATCGCTTCCTCCAAAATGATCGGTGACGGGACAAACTCGATATCGTGCAAAAAAAGAATATCGAGGTAATCCGTATGCAGGCGCTCCAGACTTTCTTCAACGCTGCTGAAAATACGTTTTGCCGTAAAGTCGAACTCGTTTTCGCCGTATCGCCCGGCTTTGGTAGACAGTAGAAACTTGTCTCTCGGGATTTCGCGGATTGCCTGCCCCAGTACATTTTCGGCCTTGGTCATTCCGTAGTAAGGCGAAACGTCGATATAATTAATACCGCAATCGATCGCACGGTGTACGGTTCGGATACTTTCCCGGTCATCTGTTTCACGAAATACCGATCCCAAGGACGAAGCACCGAAACTCAACACCGAAATATCAAGTCCAGTATGACCTAATTTACGAGTTTTCATCGCTTACCCCTCCATTTATGGCTGCAGCCGCTTCTATCAGTTATTCAATATTTAGATATATGTATTCCCCTGCGTTCTCATCCGACTTACCCTGAACGGCTGTGTGCCAAACCGACGAGTTCGACCTATTCTTTCGCTAACTCGGCAGCTTTTGTCGGAATAATTGTTTTTTAATCTTTGTTTCTTGCAATAATGATTTATAATGAACGGAATAACATAAAAATAAAGGAGCACATGCCTATGCTTACTGGATTATCCGCTTTTCCTCTTACTCCGTTCCAAAACGAAGGGATTGATGAACACGCATTTGTCCGTCTCGTACATAATCTTGCAGAAGCTGAAGTGGATTCGATCGGCGTGCTCGGCTCAACCGGCAGTTATATGTATCTGAACCGAGCAGAACGCCGCCGTGTTATTCAACTGGCTTTTGAGCATGCTGGAAATATTCCAATCATCGCGGGGATCGGCGCTTTGCGCACACGCGATGTGCTGCAGGCTGCCGAAGATGCCCAGACCGCAGGCGCTTCGGGTGTACTGCTTGCTCCGGTATCGTATCAGCCGCTGACGGAGGATGAGGTTTTCGATCTGTATAAACAGGTGTCCGGTGAACTGTCGATACCGCTCTGCGTATACGATAATCCGAGTACGACCAAGTTTACGTTTACGGATGAACTGCACGGCCGGATATCCTCCCTGCCCAATGTAAGTTCAATCAAGATCCCGGGGCTGCCCGGTAATGCTGCGGAAGCTCAAGATCGTGTGCAGAAGCTGCGTGCCTTAATCCCTGAAGATGTGACTATTGGGATCAGCGGAGATCGCTTTGCCGCATTGGGCCTGAATGCGGGATGCGACGGTTGGTACTCCGTTCTGGGCGGGCTGTTTCCGCGTACTGCAATGCATATCGTCCGCAGTGCGCAGGAAGGCCGCAGTCAAGAAGCCTCCCGGTTATCGGAAGAGTTGGAACCGATTTGGACATTGTTTGATCGCTTTGGAAGTCTGCGTCCTACCGCGACTATCGCTCTTCGCCGAGGCTGGATAAGCGGTGAAGGTCTTCCTCGGCCGCTAAAACCTCTTTCCCCTGCCGAGCTGGGCGATGCTGCGGCGCTGATCGATAGATTAGACTGAAGAGTAATTGAATAAGTGAAGCTTGCAGGGATTGCCGTCTGTCGAAGCGAATGATGCGCACGATGGATAAAGCATCCGGAAGAAACAAGAAATAGACCGCAATGCTTCCCTGGGGGTTCAAGAAGTTTGCGATTAAGGGAGGTCAACAAGTACGTGTGGTTTATATTTGCAGCCTGCGCCGCCGTATGTTTCGGCATACGCGGCATTTTGTACCAATGGACCTCTCAGCGCCCGGTAGATCGGAATCTGCTGTTCGTCGGCGTCTATCTGTCCGGCGCGATCGTCTCGGTTCTGTTTAATGTTCAGGCTGGTCAGCCTTGGAACGATGGAGTGATCTTCGGCGTTCTGATGGGCTTCTTTTCATTTGCCGCCAATGCCGCTTTGTACAAAGGATTTGAAGTCGGCCGCGCATCAGTTGTCGCCTTTTTCTCAGGGTTAACGCCAATTATTGTCATGCTGGCGGCTTATCTTCTCTGGAGAGAAACGTTGGGTCCTCTTCAGCTGTTCGGCTTCAGTATCGTCGTATTGGCACTGATTATTGTCCGCTACCGCAGCGATCTGAAAAGCGGTCAGCTGCTCGGCTGGCAGTGGGGATTACTCGCTATGCTGATGTACGGGTTTACAGATCTCAGTTCCAAACAATCCGTGCTTTCCGGAGGTTCCCTGTTCCCTGTTCTCACCATGATGTTTGCGACAGGGACACTTCTGTTCCTGCTGATGTATACCATGGAACGGTTCAAGACTCGTAAGCGGGAGACACAATCGGCGGAGAAGCCTGATTTCACAGAGACTGTACCCGTCGACACTACAAACGATGCGGAAAAGATGACAGAGGTCGCAGCTTCAGCGTCGGCTCCTGCTACCTGGAATGCCAAGCGTACACTGCTCTGGGGCATGACGGTTGGTCTGACTAATATTTTCGGCATGATACTGATGCTCAATGCTTATGAAGACGGCATTACCGGTATCGTCTCTGCAATCGCGGCACTGAACGTCGTGATCGTCATTCTTTATGCACGCTTCTATCTAAAAGACCTTATGAGCCGGCAGGAGACGCTGGGAATTGCCCTTGCTTTTGTAGGGATTATTGTGCTGAGGCTTGCTTCATAAGTTTGGTTGAAGAACTGGATGGTGGAAGAACTTGATAAACGATTTAACAGCAAAAACCCCGGTTCTCCAAAAGAACCGGGGTTTTTGCTGTGTTTTTCTAAAGGATATCCTAAGCAAACCCGTACAGCGCAGCGGCCAGCAGAGCCACAGTGCCTAACGCCAAATAGTCTATTCGGCCGAAGGCCAGCGGACGATATGTCGTTCTCCCCCGTCCATCTCCGTAGCCCCTAGCGTCAATTGCCAGGGTCAGCTGTTCGGCGCGCTGTACGGTCGTGACCAGAAGCGGAACGAGAATTGGAACAAAAGCAAACAAACGCTTGGCCGGAGGCATGGTGGATAGATCATGTCCTCTTGCTTTTTGAGCCAGCAGAATTCGATTCAGCTCGTCAAGAATTGTCGGAATAAAACGGATCGCGATAACGATCATCAGGGAAAACTGCTCGATCGGCACACCCAGTTTGGAGAGCGGCTTCAGCAGCGTCTCTAAACCTTGAGCCAGAGACAGCGGCCGGGTTGTTCCCGTCAGTACGGAAGCGAGCAGAATAAGCAGCAGAATCCGCCATACGATTCGAATGCCTTCAACCACTCCTTCAGCATGTATATGAAGCCAGGAATACGACCATAATACAGTCTCTCCACGGCCGAACATGATGTGATACAGCAGCGCAAAGCTCAGAATCGGCAGTACCGGCAGCAGTCCACGAAGGAACAAACCTATTGGAATCCGGGACAATGCTGCCGTCAGCAGAACAAAAGCCGTTGCTGCCGTATAACCGTCCCAGCTCTTGACTGTCAGAAATACCGCCATCATGATCAGCATGCCCAGCAGTTTGGTACGCGGATCAAGACGGTGAAGAACAGAATCTCTCTCCACAAAACGTCCGATCAGCAGACTATTCGGCATAAGAATTCCTCCTGTCCTGCCATACCGTTTCCACAGCTGCCAAAACATCCTCTTCGCGGCAGCTGTCAATCTGAATCGGCCGGCCGGACAATTGTTCCATCAATTTCAGCAGTTCGATATAATCGGGCAGCGGCAGACCGCTCCCTTCCAGCAGATCGCTGCGGTGTAAAAAGAGCTCGTTGGCGCTCAAATGTCCCACCAGCCGCCCTCCGTTCATGACAAGCACTTCATCGGAATACTGCGCGATATCCTCCATCGCATGCGAAATGGACAAAATGGAGCGTAATCCCTTGCCTTCAGCCTGCCAGTTCTTAAGCATGTCCAGCAGCAGACGGCGGCTCAGCGGATCAAGCGCGGCCGTCGGCTCGTCAAGAATCAGCAGCTGCGGATCACTGATCAGCACGGAGGCGATAGCAATTCGGCGCTTCTGACCGCCGCTCAGCTGCAGTGGAGACAGCGGCAGCATCTCCTCGGCAAGGCCGACCAGAGGAAGCACCCGGCTGATCGCCTTGTCGATTTCTTCCGTTCCCGCGCCTCGCATTCGCAGTGAGAAGGACAGTTCTCTGTATACCGTCGTCTCGAAGATCTGGTGTTCGGGATATTGGAAAACAAACCCGACCTGTGGCAGAACCTGCATTTGTCCTCTGCGGTTTCTTGAAGCGGGTTGTCCGTTAATCCAATATTCGCCTTTAAAATCGGGAACAAGTCCTTTGAGCAGCTTGGCCAGCGTCGATTTGCCTGCCCCGGTGCGGCCGATCAGCGAGATCCAGCGTCCGGATTCGAGCATGCAGTCGATTTCTGTCAGCACTTGGCGGTCCCCGATCGTAACCGAAGCCCCTTTTAATTGGAAGGCCATTGGGTCCGTACAGCCTCCTTCCAATCTCCGGTGACTGTGCCGGACAGCTGCAGTCTTTCGTGCAGACGTACGGCAAAAGGTTTTTCCAGCGTGTATGCTTCCAGAGAAACGGTTGAGAACATCTCGTTCGGTGCGCCATCGAATATAAGTTGGCCCCGGTCAAGCAGCAGAACACGTCCCGCCGCCAACACTTCATCCATATGATGCGTAATATGCACGATAGTCATGCCCTTTCTGTGCAGTTCGGTCATTAAATTCATAATCTGCGCTCTTCCCTGAGGATCCAGCATGGAAGTCGCTTCGTCGAAGATCATCAGCCGGGGACGCATCGCCAGAATGGCTGCAATCGCCGCACGCTGCTTCTGTCCGCCCGACAGCTCATGCGGCGCGGCATGTGCATATTCCGTCATGCTGACAGCCTGCAAAGCTTCTCCGATCCGGTCACCGATTTGCTCTCTCGGCACACGGATATTTTCGAGACCGAAGATGATTTCATCCGTTACGGAAGTCGTAATGAACTGATCGTCCGGATTCTGGAACACCAGTCCGACCTGCCTGCGAATCGGCGCGATGTCATCCGGGTTCGAGGTATCCCTCTCTTCCAGACGTACCTTTCCCAAACGCGGCAGCAGCAGACCGTTCATCAGCCGGGCAAGCGTTGACTTGCCGCTGCCGTTACCTCCTACAATCGACAGAAATTCGCCTGATTGCACCGAGAAGCTGATGTCTTTCAGAACGGGCCGTTCTCTACGGTAATGAAAATAAACGTGTTCAAATTTCAGCATACTTCCTCATCTTTTCTGTATAGGGTTATGAATATGCCGCAAAGCTTCTGTATAGATCTGCTCAGGATTCATTTCATCAAGCTTATCCATTTAAAGGTGTCTGTTCAAGTTTATCGGTTTAAACGCATTCGTTTAAATGTATTCGTTAAGTATATCCGTTTAAGCGCCGTGTACCTTTTCTTCAATCGGACTGATAGCTTTGATCTGCACGATAATGACCGCTGCGATAATCGCTTTGATCACATCGCCCGGCAGAAAGGCTGCCGAACCGATAAGTCCGGCCCATACCGGCGTCTGTGTAATCAGAGCCATAACCGGAGCGCCGATCAGACTTACGAGCAGCACGCCGAACACAATATTGATCAGGAACAGCTTCCATACCTTAAGTGAGAGCCAACCCTTTTCCGCCGCCCAGCCGATCAGGAATGCCGCAATCGGCCAGCTCCAGATATATCCGGCTGTCGGTCCAATCAGCGGTGCCAGACCGCCATTGCCGCCTGCCAAGACTGGCAAACCAAGTGCAACCAATACGATAAACAGAATCAAGCTGATCGCACCTGTCTTTTTGCCCAGAAAGCCTCCGGCCAGCATTACACCCAGTGTCTGCGCCGTAATGGGAACCGGAATAAATCCGAGCGGAATCGGCGGAATCATACCCAGGACTGCAATCAATGCGGCAAAAAGGGCAGCGTAAACCATTTCTTTCGTTTTCAACGACTTAAACCTCCAATATGTATGTGTACTACTCGACTGCTGCGTTCCGCAGCTGCACGATGTATGAGCATTATAGCTTGCCTGTTCTCTATTGTAAACCATGTAATTTTAAGTGGGTTGACGAATTGTCTGGTTCAATAAAAAGACGGCTCCTTTCCAAAGAAAGGAACCGTCTGCATGCTGAAGTTGAAAATGAAGTTGAACAATAAGTTCGATAATGAAGTTAAATAATAACGTTTAAGAATGAAGTTAAGAATTTTCTGCTTTATCTCAATTCCCGCTTCATCTCACCACCGCTGTTTGCAGGAAGCTCTGCGTCTGAGGCTGCTGCGGATTCGTAAAGAACTGCTCGGCAGGCGCTTTTTCGATAATATTACCGTCATGCAGGAAAACGACCGTATCGGCGACTTCCCGGGCAAAGTTCATTTCATGTGTAACGACAACCATCGTCATGCCCTCTTCCGCCAGTCCGCGCATCGTTCTCAGTACTTCCTCAACCAATTCGGGATCGAGTGCGGAAGTCGCTTCGTCGAACAGCATAATATCCGGCTTCATTGCCAGCGCCCGGGCAATGGCGACCCGCTGTTTCTGGCCGCCTGACAGTTTGCCAGGATAGACGTCCTCTTTTTCTTCCAGTCCCACTTTGAGCAGCAGTTCTTTCGCTTCGCGGATTGCCTGTTCCTTCGGCACTTTTTTGACCTGAACCGGAGCTTCGATGACGTTCTCCAGCACGGTCATATGCGGGAACAGATTGAAATGCTGGAAGACCATCCCGACTTTCTCCCGGATCTTGTTGAGATCGTCGTTCTTGGGGTCTACAGCCTTGCCTTCAATATAAATCTTGCCGCCGTTGTTTTCTTCCAAAAAATTCAGGCAGCGCAGCAGCGTACTTTTGCCGGACCCGCTGGCGCCGACCAGGCAGACGACTTCGCTTTCCTGCACAACCAGGTCAATGCCTTTAAGCACTTTCAGATCGCCGAACGATTTGACCAGTCCTTCCAGGCGAATCATTTCTTTCATCGGTTTATCCCCCGCTTTCGATTGATCAAATGGCATAACGATTGATGATTAACGCTCGCTGATCGCCATCCGGCGTTCTACGGCGCGTACAATGAGTGTAAGCACACCGACCAGGATGAGATAGTAGATCGCTACGATGAGCAGATACGTCATTTCATCGAAATTGTTGGAACCGAGCGTAGTGGCCACATTGAACAGCTCATTCATCGAAATGAAAGCAGCGAGCGAAGAATCCTTCAGTCCGATGATGAACTGGTTGCCAAGCGGCGGAAGAGCTCTGCGGAATGCCTGCGGGAGAATGATGCGCCGCATAGCCAACGAACGCTTCATACCGAGCGACGTTGCGCCTTCCATCTGTCCTTTGTCGATCGACTGGATGGAGCCGCGGAAGATTTCCGCAATGTAGGCACCGTTGTGGAAGGCGAGTGCCAACGAAGCCGCCCAGAAGTCAGGGATGAGGAACAGACCGCTGAGACCGAAATACAGGATAAAAATTTGTACGATCAGCGGCGTTCCGCGAATTAAGTAAATGTAAGCATCGGAGATCCAGGACAAGCCTTTGATCCGAGATAATTTGAGCAGTGCGAAGAACAGACCGATCACGATCCCGAGCAGGATCGATACGACGGTCAGTTCGAGCGTCAGCAGCATAGCACGGGTCAGCAGCCCGCTGCTGCTTGCAAACGTTTGAAAAAACTCGGCAATTCCGTTCATTCAGGCACGTCCCTTCTGTCAGGTATGAAATACTACTCTGTTTCAGCAGCCTCAGGCTTGGTTGTAATGTCTTCTCCGAAGTACTCTTCGCTGATTCGTTTCAACGTGCCATCTTCACGCAGGTTCTCGAGCGCTTCGTTGATCCGTTCCAGCAGTACCGGGTTGTCCATAGGCACTACAACAGCCTGTTCGCTTCGTTCGATCAGCTGACGTTCTGCGACTTCAATCCCTTCTTGGATGGACGTTCTTCCTGTGATGAAGTCTGTAATAACGGCATCGTGCCGACCATCGGCCAATGCTTGCAGAGCAGTAATGTCGCTGTCATACGTCTTCACGTTGCCCGTATAGCGCTTGGCAATGTCCAGGTAGCTTGTTCCTTTCGCAACGGCTATCTCCTTGCCTTGAAGATCGTCCGTCGTCTGGATCGGGCTGTCGGGACGGGTGAAGATCTGAGGTCCCGAATAATAATACGGCGTAGAGAACAGGACATGCTTTGACCGAAGATCATTAATCGTTAGGCTGGCGACTGCAGCATCCGCACGTCCATTTTTGACCCCTTCCACCAGTCCGACCATCTTCATCCGCTTCGGTACCGGCTTGACGCCGAGTTCTTTGGCAATCGCTTTGCCTACCTCGATATCGAAGCCTGACATGGTCAAATCGTTGTTCAAATAGCTGAACGGGCGAAACTCGCCGGACGCTGTGAACACGAACTGGTCATTGTTCAGCAGCCCCGTTCCTCCTGCGGTCCGTTCGCTTCTTCCGCAGCCTGATATCGTCAGGACAATCAGTGCTGCGACGAGCAGAAGAACGCTCATTCTTTTTCTCTTGGTGAGCATATATGCATCTCCTTTCCTTGCTGACTCAAGATTTACTTACCCAAACTGTTGGAAGGAACTCACTCCAATTTCCAGAGATTTCTCTGTACGACAAATCAAAAGCGCGAAAAAAACCGTTATCGCAAGCGATACGGTTTATTATTTTTTCTGTTATAGGCATCTGTGGATCAAAAAGTAAGGCGATCTTCTAATCGATCTGCGAGCGTAGAAGGTTCTTCCTGCTCCAGCCACTCTTCAATCGTGACCCGAAGAGCAGTCATATGCAAAGCAACGAGAAAACGGAGATCGTTATACAAGATTCCGAATTAAAGTTTGATTGTTTTTTCCGGAAACTCTGCGTAGTAATGCATCAGTTCGACAACGAGACTTCCGCTAAACGTATTGTCCACCGAACCGATCTCGCATATTCGACTCGTGAGTCCGTTATGTCCCACTTCACGGTCTGACTTAAAAAACATGACTGAATGCGAACTATTGGACGAATAAACCGGTTGGGCATCCAAATATTCTTTGGTATAAAAATTCAGCTGAACATTGCCTTCCGCTTCGTATTCGATCAGCGCCAGTTCTTTTCCTTTGGCACACACCGATTCAAGGTTTTCGATATACTGTTCTTTGAACTGCCTCCTCTCTTCATCCGTAAAATGCTGCAGATCGGGATTTTCCGGGATCTTCTCGGCTTCTTCCCAAATATCGTAGCGTGTCAATGCGTTGATATAGAAGAAACGATTTTTGTCATGAAGAGGATCGTAAAACGAATGCTTGATTTCTTTTTGCGAATCTCCGAATTGCAGCACGATCGGCTCGGTATGTATAGGGATCCTGCGAAAAGTACTGTTGAACTTCAACATGATATCCAGTTCTTTGTCCAAGTCCAGCTTAGGGAAAGGTTTGGAATTCTCCTGCTCGTAACAAGTTAGAAACAAACGTTCCAATTCAACTTCCGCAAAGCTCCCGAGTTCTAATCCCTTTTCGACGAAATGCTGCAGCCTCATATACATTTCATGGTCCTGTTCCCTAAAATATCTCGACTCTGAAGAATCGAAAGTCATAGTCTGGCCTTGAATGATCATTTTGGAAATATAATCTTGTTGACCATCGGAAATCATACTTTCTTGTAAATGATCGCGATTCGACAGGGGCTCTTCAGATCTGTGAACAATCATTTCTTCATCCGAGCCTTCTGGCAATTTGCGCAGCGTCCACAGTCTATGGGTCTGCTGCTCCGATGTAATTGAAATCAGCAGGACGTCGGTATCATTGATCTTGACCGAGCGGTTGATCAGGATTTCACGGTCGGGGAGCAGCATCGTCTCTTTCAAATCTTTTAGCCGCATAAGTGCCTCCTTTTTTTAAAAATATAAAGGAATAAACGATTCTTCATCTATTCCTTTGCTCTATGAATTGAACGTAAAATTCTACATTAAAGTTTGATACTTTTTTCCGGTAGTTCCACGTAATAAGACAGCAGTTCGACAATCAGATCCCCGTTAAACGTTTTGTCTATCCAATCGACTACGTCTTTTTGAATCCATAATCCGTTGGGACCACGGCGATCGGTTCTTAGAGACATAGACATAGCGAAGTTACCGGATAATGGCCGAGGCTTTGCGTCCAAATAACTTTTCGCATAAAAATTCAATCGGATATTGTCTTCTGCTTCGTATTCAACAAAAGCCAGATCCTCTTCTTTAGAACAAATTTCTTCATCGGCCTTAATATAGTGATCTTTGTAGTGCTGCCATTCTTCTTCGGTAACTCCCTGCGGCGTAGGCTTTTCTAATGCTTTTTGGATTTCTTCCTGAATATCATAGCGTTTCAATGCGTGGATATAGAAGAAACGATTTTTGTCATGAACGGAATCGTAGAACGAATACTTAATTGATTTTTGCGAATCTCCCAATTCCAGCAGGATCGGTCCAGCATGTGTAGGGGCCTTAACAAAAGTGCTGCGGAACCTCAAAGTAATATCCAGCTCTTTATCCAAATCGAGATGGGGGAAAGGTTCGGAAGGGTCCTGCTCATAAAAAGTCAAAAATAAATACTTCAATTCCACTTCTGCAAAGCTTCCAAGCTCCAGTCCCCTTTCGATAAAATGCTGCAGCTTCATATACGTTTCGTGGTTCTGTTCCATACAATACCTCGACTCCCCACCATTGAAAGTCATAAGCTGGTCTTGAATGATCATCTTGAAGATGGAATCTTCTTGATCATTGAAAATCCTAGTCACTTCCACCCTTTCGCGATTGGAATAGGACTCTTCGGATTCGTATTGCGGTTTCTTTTCAAAATACGATTCCGGCAATTTGCTCAGTGTCCATAGCCTATGGGTCTGCTGCTCCGATGTGATCGAAATCAGCAGGACATCGGTACCGTTGAGGTTGACCATACGGTTAATCAGAATTTCACGGTCGGGGAGCAGCATTGTTTCCTTCAGGTCTTTTAGACGCATAAGGACCTCCTTTGTCTTGTTTCATCTCTTTCCCTTCTTTTGATCACTTCTTCTTTTGTGATTGGCATTTCATTCATCTCCTTGTAATACCAGATTTCTCAAAAGGAATCGTTCAAATCAGCCCTAGTGCGTTACATACAGCTTTATAGCTGATACCCGAGTGGCTTTGGTATTCTCAAACTCAATGATCACAGCAGCGTTATAGATGATTTTTCCAATCTGAACTTCTCCATTGGCTGCCCCTATTTTCCCGTGACTGATTGCATGTAAAATTCGAATTTCATCCGGTTCCTTTTCGAAAACTTCTCCATACCAGTGCAGCGTCATCCCTTCTTGATCTTCCTGTCCCGAGGCAGCCAGTATACGGATCGTAAAGTCTTCGACAAAAGCATTTTTGGAAGAGTTTTTGCATGCGCCGCTTTTGATGATGTTCATAATTATCCCTCCTGGTAGAAAGTTTCTACTTTACTCAATATGACTGCAAATAAAGCTTATGGTCAAATAAATGAACAGCTTGGACGAGTTATATCCAAATAGAGGAAGAGAATCAAAGCAGTAATGAACAGCATTAAAGCAATAATGAAAAAGGCCGCGCAGAGCTATTGATAGCTCTGCGCGGCCTTTCATATGATATTGAACTGGGCTAAGGCTAGTGGGAATTTTCTATACAATCAATCAACCGCCGATATACGACATGTTGATTTTTTTGCGATTTTTCGCGGTCTGTTCCGTGCGTTCATCGGAATAACGGTCAGCCCGGCGTTCCCACACATCCACAATCGCGGACAAGATTTCTTCGTCATTCGCTCCGCCGCGCAGCATCGCTCTCAGATCGAATCCCGTCGAGGCAAACAGGCAGGTGTAGAAGATGCCGTTGGAGGACAGGCGCGCTCTTGTACAGGAGGAGCAGAACGATTCGGACACCGATGTAATAAAGCCGACCTCGCTATCGGTTCCCTTGTAGTGATAACGCGAAGCGACTTCGCCGAAATAATCCGGTTCGACCGGTTCCAGTTCATGAGCGGCCTGAAGCTTGTCGTAGATTTCTTTTTTGGTTACGACCCGCTTGAAGCTCCAGCCGTTGTCATTGCCGACATCCATAAACTCGATAAACCGCAAAGTGATGCCACGCTCTTTGAAGTAGGCAGCCATAGGCAGAATTTCGCCGTCGTTGACCCCCTTCTGCACCACCATATTCACTTTGACATCGAAACCTATATCCCGGGCATGATCGATCTGCTGCAAAATAGGAGCCGAATCGATCCCGCGGCCGTTCAGCCGACCGAACAGCTCGGGATCCAGCGCATCCAGACTGACATTCAAGCGCTGCAGACCCGCATCATGCAGAGGCTGCGCATGGGCACCGAGCAGCAGTCCGTTGGTTGTCAGTCCTACGTCTTCTATGCCGTCCACTTTTAGAATCCGAGATACGAGATCCGGCACCCCCCGGCGCAGCAGCGGTTCACCGCCCGTCAGTCTGATTTTTTTCACTCCGATATTAGCGAAAAGTCGGGTCAGACGCTCAATTTCTTCAAACGTCAGAAGTTCACTTTTCGGCATAAAAGCGTAATCGTCTCCGAAGATTTCTTTGGGCATACAGTAGGTACAGCGAAAATTGCAGCGGTCGGTAACCGAGATGCGCAGATCGCGGATCGGCCGGCGAAGCCGGTCAATCGGCGTAGAGTTGTTGGGATTCATGGCATTCGCTCCTCTCCTGTCGCCTTCGCTTCAATCCGCGTCCGGCGTGTTGAAATTATGAAAAATACGGGGATCGTCGTGAAGCATAGAGGCGTTCACCCAGACGGTATTCACTTCCGCCAGCAGCTTCATAACCGCCAGATTCCCGCTGCGCACACGTTCTTCCAGCCGTTCGGATAGATTGCTATGCCAGACGCTGAGCAGCGGAAGATGCGCATCTGCGGTACGGACTGCTGTAACATCGGCTTCCTCATGCATTTGTGCAATCTGAGCTAGACGACGACTCTGGTTAGGACCGATACGCGGCATGTCGCACGGAAGGACTACATATCTATCAGCAGGAACCTGCTGCATAACGGTGCAGATCCCCGCGAGAGGACCTTGGCCCATAATATCCGGAAGATCGGTACAGACATCGTATGTTTGTGGAAAACGGCCGGCCAGTTCCTGACTGGACGAGACGATGACCGTATCGCAGGTTCCTGCCAGCGCTTCGTAAGCATGAACATGGAATGGACGACCTTCGTATTCTGCAAAAGCTTTGGGTGAACCGTAGCGCCTTGACAGGCCGCCCGCCAGCAGAATGCCTACTGTCCGCTGTCCTGAATGAACAGCAGAGTCAGACTCTGTCTGCTGTCCTTGTCTTTCCTGCTTATTCACCCTCCGCTTACCGGCGGAATCAGCGCAGCAGTATCGCCATCCTGCAGCACATCTTCAGAGAGTGCGTATTCTTCGTTAATGGCTACGCGAACCGCATCCAGCGACAGATGTGGATATTTGCTGTTCACCCAGGCCGACAGCTCTTGGATCGTTTTGCCGGCCAGATCGGCTTCTTCCCGATCTGTTCCGGTCGCTTCACGAAGGCCTGCAAAATAAAAAATCGTAATCATGACATCCCTCCTGCAATTTATTCGGAATCCAGGCCTTTGTTTTCATTTGAAACGTCCGGCTTTTTCCGTTGGTCGCCGATCCATTCGGTTCCGTCTTCCCAAATTTCTTTTTTCCAAATGGGCACCGATTCCTTGATTCGTTCGATCGCGTACTCGTTCGCTTCGTAAGCATCTCTGCGGTGCGGAGACGATACGGCAATCACAACCGCAATCTCGCCAATCTGCAGCTCTCCGATTCGGTGTGCGATAGCCGTCTTCGTTCCGGGCCACTTTTCTTCTATCTTTGCCCCAATCTTCGTCAACATTTTCTCGGCCATTGGGATATACGCTTCATAGGCCAGATACAGCGTTCGAATTCCCCGTGTCCATTCACGTACGTGACCGGTAAAGAGTGTCACCGCGCCTGCTTCCGGACGCAGGACATAATCGGCGTAACGCTGCGGTTCAATCGGTTCCGTTACGATCTCATAAGCTTTCATCATTTCCTCCTTCCAGCCAGGTTGTAAACCAAGCGGTTATATCTTCGGTCTGTTCCCGTGACAGTATGGAAATTGCGGCATCAACAGGAGGCAAGTCTACGTTGGAAGCCGCGCCGTCAACAGGATGATTATGTCCGGGATGGCCGTGCACGGAGCGACCATATGCGGATTCTCCCATCAGCAGCTTGGCCAATGTATGGTCGGCCACAACAACCAGACCGATATGGTTTAGTCGATGCAGTTCTCTCCAGTCTTCTAGGGAACGGAGAAGCACAATTTTGGGGTACGGTTCTTCTTTGAATCCTTCAATCAGAATCAGATCGGGAGAAGCATAAGCTTTGGTCAGCCGGATCAACGGATCAAGACCTTCCGATTCTTCCGGCTGCTGTCTTCCCTGCAGCAGCATAACGCCTCCACCGCTGACGATCGAACTTGCTGCCCCTGTCTCGAACAGGCGGGAAGAATCTGTACCCGCAGGCGGCAGATCGGGAACGCCGCCATGGCCGTGGCGTTTGATCGCTGAAGTGATCCAGCCGAGTTCAATCGCTCTTCGCAGCAGCATTTCGGTCAGCGTCGTTTTCCCGCTGTTCTTGAATCCCACGATCTGAAGCAGTCTGGGCTTGTTCTTCAACGGGCTGCCGACGATATTCGACCGTTCGCTTGATCCTGTCTCTTCACTTCCGTTTAGAGGTCCCATACTGCGGAACCTTCTTCCATGCCGGGCAGCAGCACGTTTACGGAATCCCCGGTCTTGAAACCGCGTGTTCCGCCGGGGAGCACGAGCAGTGCGTTGCTGCGTCCGATCGACGAAACGGCATTGGATTTATTGAATCCGGCCGGCCGAACGGTCTGTCCGTCGTAAACGGCGCGAATAAAGCGGGTGAACGGATTGGCTTTGCCGAAATCTTCACCGAGAATTGCACGTGTTCGCAGCGGATAGATACGCTGTGCGCCCATCATGCGCAGCAGCGCCGGGCGAGCGAACAATTCAAATCCCGTGTAGCAGGCCGAAGGGTTGCCGGACAGACCGAACAGATAGCGACCGTCCAGTACGGCGACCGTCGTTACGCTTCCGGGACGCATGGCGACTTTATTGAATAATACATTCGCGCCGAGTTGTTCATACACCTGCGGCAGCAGGTCAAAATCTCCGACCGACACACCGCCGGTCGTGATCAGGCAGTCGCATTCCGCAAGCGCCTGCTTTACCGTGTCCAGCATATCGTCGAGACGGTCCGCCGCCGCCGCATACACGCGATGCGGGACACCCATTCGGCGCAGCTGCGCGGCAATCATGGGACCATTGCTGTTGCGGATCTTGCCTGCTTCGAGTGGTGCGCCGGGCTCCAGCAGTTCTGTACCGGTCGCGAGGATGCCGACCAGCGGAAGCTTGGATACTTCAACCTGCTGATGACCGAATGTCGCCAGGAGCGCGATCGTTCCGGGCAGAATCAGACTGCCTGCCGGCAGAATTTCTTCTCCCTCTCGCATATCCTCTCCCCGAAACGAGATATTTTCTCCGGAGACGAACGCTTTACGGATCGTAAAAGATGCCGGAACGGCGGGGGTGCTTCCTATTTGCGTCAGCCCCCCTTGCGACGAACCCTCCTGCTGCGAATCTCCCATCAAGGAAAAGGGAGATTCGCCATCAGCAGGCACATCAACAGGTACACCTGCCGGAGCTGCCGCTTCCTGCGTTTGTTCCAACATTACGACGGCATCCGCTCCTTCCGGCAGCTGTGCGCCCGTCATGATCCGGATCGCTTCACCGCGTCCGAGCTTCCTGCCCGATACGGCTCCGGCACCGATATGATCGACGACTTGGAAGGAGACTCGGTTGTCGCCCGAAGCACCGGCAGAATCTTTGGCCCGGATGGCGTAGCCGTCGTAAGGAGAACGGTCGAAAGACGGTACGTCGTGAGCCGCAGTCAGCGGATGTGCGAGAATGCGGCCGTACGCCTCGTCCAGCGATACGATTTCGCTGCCGAGCCGGCACGCTTCCGCCTGTACGAGAGCAATCGCCTCGCTTACGGAAATCGGATTTCTGAATTCGACCATGATGGAAGGCTCCTTTTCTCATGCTATACTGGGTTCATCTTCAACAAATGAAAGGATGGATTGCATTGTCCGAATTGACTCACTTTAACGAACAGGGCCGCGCGCGTATGGTCGACATTTCGGAGAAAAATGAAACGGTACGAACCGCCCGCGCGACGACTTCCGTACGCGTGAACGAACTGATCTACCGCCAAATCCGTGAAGGAGGCAATAAGAAAGGCGATGTGCTTGCCGTTGCCCAAGTCGCAGGGATTATGGCTGCCAAGAACACGTCGCAGATCATTCCGATGTGCCATCCGTTGATGCTCAGCGGCGTCGATATCGAGTTCGAATGGGCTGTCGACGAAGCGGCAGATTCCTATGAAGTGTTTCTCTATGCAACCGTGCGGACCAAAGGGTCCACGGGGGTCGAGATGGAAGCTTTGACCGCAGCCAGTGCCGCGGCGCTTACGATCTACGACATGTGCAAAGCCGCAGGCAAAGATATGGTGATCGGCCCAACGATGCTGCTGGAAAAAACCGGCGGCAAATCCGGTGATTATTCCAGGAATGAAGCTTAATACCCGTTCCTTTTACTCCAGGTGATGCTTTGTCAGCTCGTGCAGAATATGCGCAATTTCCGGCAAAATGATCCGGCGCATCGCCAGCGTCACGGCACCGGTCGAGCCGGGCAGGACAAATACAGCCTTCTCTCCGGCTGTGCCGGCTGTTGCCCGGCTGAGCACCGCCTTGGTGCCGATGTCTTCGGCAAAGCTCAAATACCGAAATAACTCGCCGAAGCCGTCAAGCTCCTTGTGAAACAGAGGCCGGACGGCTTCGAGCGTTACATCTCGAAGCGAGATCCCCGTTCCGCCGGTCGTGATGACCGCGTCGATTTCGGGATCGAGCAGCCAGCCTGCGACGATTGAATGAATCGCTTCCGCATCGTCTGTGCACAGTATGTATTTTGCAATTTCCATGCCGAATTCTTCAGCAAGTTGAATAATTCGCTGTCCGCTTTTATCGGTTTCCTTTGTACGCGTGTCACTAACCGTCAATACAGCCAGACGAATGCCTAATCCTTCTGTTTCGCCTGCTTCCGAACGACCAACTGCACTTTCTCCTGCCCCATGTGCCGCGTGAGTAAAGTCCTTCATCCTTTCGCCCCCTTTTCATTTAGACTTATATATTTCATTTTTTCTATTGTACATGCCTTCTATTCTACCCGAAAACTTTTCGGTGCAGCTTCCGGCCTTCTTCAACGCTGGCTGTTCCATGGATCAACAGTCTACCGTTGCTGAACAGAATAAAGCGCGCTCCTAATGCATGGAACTGTACAAAATGCGGTGTGCGACGGATATCCTGTCCTAACCGAAGACCGATTCGTTCCGCATCATCCAGCGTAAGCCTCCGTGCCGGGTCCGGCAGCACCTGCACAGTGTCGCGTCCGCATAGGGCGGCATAAGCGGGCCGAGCACTCCGAACCAATGCGGGGAATACAGGGTTTGAGCCGCAGGACGGACAATCGTCACGGCGAATTCGGGAAATGCCGATGTCCATTTGGGTTCCGGTCCACAGATCGAAATGATGAACTTTAGTCCGCAGCGATTCTGTACTGCCGCTGAGCCACTTCATCGCTTCCGCGCATTGGATGGCGGCAGTTACCTGCACGGCTGGCGCAATAATGCCGGCGTTGTCGCACGTATCGTTAGCGGATGGCAGTGTCGGCAGCAGACAGCGGAAGCAGGCCGAGTGGCCGGGAACGAAAGGAAACACGGTGCCTGAGCTTCCTACACAGGCGCCATAGATCCAGGGAATACCTGCTTCCAGTGCCGCGTCTCCGATCAGTAATCGGGTCTCGAAGTTGTCAGTGGCATCCATAATAAGCGAGCACCCTGCTGCCAAGCGGCGAATCAGTACAATGTCGAGATCGTCGAAATAGGTGTGCAGCTTGAGATCTGACCGAATCTCCAGAAGTCTCTGCTTTGCCGCCTCCACTTTGGGAGTCATCTGCCGCGCGTCGTTCTCCGTAAACAGCTGCTGACGCTGAAGATTGGACCACTCGACATAATCGCGGTCGACCAGATGCAGCTCACCGATCCCTGCGCGTGTCAGCGTCTCGGCTATTGCGGAACCGAGCGCGCCGCAGCCGATTATGACTGCAGAAGCACGTTCGATTCCGCCTTGTCCGTTTTTTCCAATAGGAGCGAATAATTCTTGTCGGGAGTAGCGGTCGCTGTACGATGTATTCATTCTTTAGGCCCCCTGCATATCAAGCCGCCCGGGCTGCCCGGACGGCTGTTTATTCGTTAAAGCGGCGTCTTTCTCCACCCTTATTTTCAGTTATTGACGGGCTGATCATCGGTGCAGTTATGAATTAATCTATGCTGATATCATACACGGGAAGCAGCATAAGCACAAAGACGAGAATCAAAACCGGCTGACCCGCCGTCCCGTCAGCAGGAGCAGCAGAAACGAAATCGCTACAATGGCGATCGTCCAAGCCCAGGCCGACGACAGATGACCGGAATCCACGGCAACATAGATTGCCGTCGGAACGGTCTGCGTCCGGCCGGGTATGTTCCCCGCGATCATCAGCGTAGCTCCGAATTCGCCAAGGCTTCGGGCAAAGCCAAGAACATAGGCAGTCTTGAGCGAAGGCATGATCAGCGGCAGGGTAATATGCCGGAACACCTGCCATTCGTTGGCGCCGATCGAACGTCCGGCGTCTTCCAAATCGCGCTCTACCGCTTCGAAACCGACGACCGCTGTACGGTACACGAGCGGAAACGCGACCACAACGGCTGCAATGACCGCCGCCCACCATGAAAAGATGATCGGCGAGTGAAAGACGGATTCGATCATCTGTCCCAGCCAGCTTCTCCTTCCGAGCATCATCAGCAGCAGAAAGCCGACGACGGTAGGCGGAAGCACAAGCGGCAGCATGAAGACTGTCTCCAGCAGAGTTTTGCCTCGAAAACGATCACGTCTCGACATACACCAGGCAGCGGCGGTTCCGAGAATAATGGCAATGACGCTCGCCAGCAGCGCGACCTGAAGCGATAAGCGTATAGGCGACCAATAATCGCTCCAATCGAGATTCGTCGACAGCATCATTTCGCTGCGGAGAAGCCGTATTCCGTCAGAATATCCAACGCTTCCGGCGTTTGCAGATAATCATAGAAGTTATGTGCGGCTTCTTGGTTCTTGGTCGCCTTGACGATTCCAATCGGATAATGAATGGGCGAGTAACTGTCCGGATCGACATCAAAAGCGATTTGGACGTTGTCGGAAGTGAGCGCGTCGGTCTTATAGACAAATCCTGCATCCGCGTTGCCGGTTTCCACATACTGCAGTACTTGTCTTACATCCTTGCCCTGTACCAGCTTATGCTGAAGGGAATCCCATAAATTAGCTTGCGTCAGCGCTTCCTGTGCATATCTGCCGGCAGGCACACTATCCGGAATGCCGATCGCCACATGCCGCGCGGTCTCCCCAACCAAATCTTCGATCTTTGCGGCGGAAAAGCTCCCACCGACGGGAACGACGACGACCAATGTATTGGCCAACCAGTCTTTTTCTTGTTCCGCTTCGATTAGTCCAGCGTTCAGCAGTGCCTGCATATTGTGGTTTGACGCGGATAGAAAGAGATCTGCCGGGGCACCCTGCTCAATCTGCTGCTGAAGCGCTCCTGAAGCGCCAAAATTGAATTCAAGTTTGATATTCGGTTGAGCGGCTTCGTACCGGTTTTGAATGTCTGTCAGAGCATCGGTCAGGCTGGCCGCCGCCGAGACAGTCAGCGTTACAGATTTCTCTGCGGCGCCTCCACTGCCCGCCTGCCCGCCTGCCGCCTGGCTTGCTGCAGAATCGGTCGGTTTGGCTCCGCAGGCCGACAGGAGCAGCGGCGTGAGTATGAGCAGCAGCATGAAAGTGCCGAACCCTGCCCGGCGACTGCCGATTAACGTTACGTTTGCGCGAGTTTCTGTTGATTTGTTCATCATTCGTCTCCTTTGCCTTCACTCCGCCGTTCCGGCATGTGAATTTCGAAACGGCAGAAACGAACTTATCCGAATTTACCATACACGATCTGCACTGCCTAGTCTACGCCTGGAAGCCGCGAGCCGTACATGAACGATACCAACAACAGCACGCGGATGATACCAACAGCAGCACTTTGGATTTGGACACCGCTTTTCTCGAATATTGTTGTGTTTCCATTCCTCTTATTGATATACTGATATTGAGAATCATTATCTATTAGAGTTTGAAAATAAAGGGAGGGCCTGAAGGATGGTCGATCAAGAAATATGGGATGTTACGATTATCGGCGGTGGACCTGCAGGATTGTTTTCCGCCTTCTATAGCGGTTTGCGCGAAATGAAAACGAAAATTATCGAGTTTCAGCCTATGCTGGGAGGGAAAGTTCATGTGTACCCGGAGAAAATGATCTGGGACATAGGCGGCTTGACTCCGGTTCCGGGCGCCAAGCTGATTGAGCAGATGGTGGCTCAGGGGCAGACGTTCAAACCCGACGTTGTGCTGAATGAGAAAGTCACTTCTATCTGCCGCTCGGAAGACGACGACCACTTCATTTTACATACCCTGTCGGGACAACCCCATCTCTCAAAGACGATCATTCTTGCGGTAGGCGGAGGCATTCTCAAGCCGATCAAGCTGGAAATTGAAGGCGCGGAACGCTTTGAAGTAACGAACCTCCATTATACCGTCAAGTCTATCTCCCGTTTCAAGGACAAGACGGTGCTGATCTCCGGCGGCGGACATTCCGCTGTCGATTGGGCCAACGAACTTGTACCTTTCGCGAAAAAAGTATATCTGACCTACCGCAAAGAAGAGCTGAAAGGCCATGAAGCAGACGTGACAAAAATGTGCGCGGCCGGCGTAGAACTGCTGCTGAACGCTTCGATCAAAACTCTTGTGGCCGGCGACGATCACTCACAGATCGAAACGGTGCTGATGGAGAAAAACGACAGCAAGGAAGAATTCGAGCTGGCCGTGGACGAT
Source organism: Saccharibacillus kuerlensis DSM 22868 (assembly GCF_000378145.1). Taxonomy (GTDB): domain Bacteria; phylum Bacillota; class Bacilli; order Paenibacillales; family Paenibacillaceae; genus Saccharibacillus; species Saccharibacillus kuerlensis. The sequence goes on from NZ_KB899280.1 coordinate 209,816, forward strand.
GTCATTATCAGCCATGGGTACGAACGCGATACAGAGCTGCTTAAGAAGAGCGAGATCCAGATCGAAATGAACGAATATCAGATTCTCGGCTCTTCGGCCAGCGAAACGTCGATTCCGGGCATTTTTGCAGCGGGAGATATTCTGCACCATGAAGGCAAGCTCCATTTGATCGCCGGAGCATTTCAGGACGCGGCCAACGCAGTGAACAAAGCCAAGCAGTTCCTTAAGCCTGATGCGCCGGGATACGGCATGGTCTCCTCTCATAACGAACTCTTCAAGGAAAAAAATCGCCAAATCATCAAAGAGCTGTATAACCCGTAAACGGATTGCGACAGATTTTGTTCGTCATTCTGCTAAAAATCCCCAAAGGCCTGCAGAGCGCCGCGGGGATTTTTTTGTTATTTTCAGATGGTTTTTTACACGGTATGGTTTCATTAATTGTGATTGGCAGCAGTCAATCGGCGCCTGTACGTCCGCTTTTATTGGCGCTTCCTTTGCCGCTCGGCGGTTTTCGTTTGTCGGAGACTGAACCTTCATTCCCCCGGTCGATCTGCATAGACGGCTTGAACAGATCCAGACTGCCTCGCAGCGCTTCCATTAGATCTTCAGGTTGTCGAAGCTGCGGTTCCGCCGCCGGAACTTCCGGTTTTCCCCCGTCAATCTTGCTTTGAATAGCGTCAATCAGTCGGTTGTAAGATTGATCTTCAAACTGTCCCGGATTAAAGTCAGCCGTCAGCTGTCCGATCAGCAGCTTGGCGGTTTCGACTTCCGCCCGGCTCGCTTCCGGAATATTCTCCAAGCCCGGAATATCCGCTGGTGACACTATTTCTTCTTCAAAATTCATCGTTGTCAGTGAGAGCCGTCCGTTCAGCGATCTGATCAATGCCGGCCGGGTTTTGGTGCGAATGGTTACGACAGCCAATCCGGCTTTGTCCGTTTCTTCAAGTGCACGTGCAAGCAGGGTATAGGCTCTTTCCCCTCCTTCTTCCGGCGACAGGTAATACGTTTTCCGCAAATAAATGGGATCGATCTCTTCCATACGAACAAATTCCCTAATACGAAAATCGCGCGTCAGATCGGCAGTAAGGCTTTCTAATTCTTCCTTTTCAAAAGTCACGTATTGATCCTTCTCATACTCGTAACCCCGTACAATCTCATCCCAGCTCAGTTCATCCGGACAACCTTCACAAGTCCGAATATAGCGGACAGGTTGAAGCGTATCGCGGTGCAGCAGTCTCAGCGGAACTTCGTGTGCGTGCGAGGCACTGTACATTTTGACCGGAACGCTGACCAAACCAAAGCCGACGACCCCTTTCCATACCGCGTTCATAACGTCTGCCTCCTCTTTATGCATCCGGAATTTGTAACCTTCACATTATCGATTTAACGCTTATTTAACCGAAAGAGCATTTATTAATCGAAATCAGCCGTTTCCGCCTGTTTTCCCCCTATTCCCGCCTTCTAATTAACCAATGTTAGATTTTCTTTCTTTACATGATCTTGTACAATAACAAACATAGCGTTTATTTTAATAAAGCAAGTATCGAAACGGAGGCTTATCATGTCGGATTTTCAAACAAACCTTAACAAATATGCCGAACTCGCAGTCAAAGTCGGTGTAAACGTACAGCCTGGACAAACTCTGATGATCGATGCCAATACGGATTCTCTCGAATACGTACGGCTCGTTGTTAAGCATGCTTATGCTGCAGGAGCTAAATTGGTCAAGGTTAACTTGGCAGACGAAGCGATTACCCGTATGCGTTATGACCTTGCACCGGACGACTCGTTCGAGATCGCGCCGAAATGGATGGCCGCTGAGCGTGAAGAACTTGCGGAGAACGGCGGCGCGATGCTGGCGATCGTATCGAGCAATCCGGACCTGCTGAACGGCGTTGATCCTTCCCGCATTTCCACGCTGCAGAAGGTTTCGGGCGAAGCGCTCAGCAAGTACCGTCAATACGTACAATCCGATAAGCTGGCTTGGTCGATTGTAGCCGTTCCTTCGCCTGCTTGGGCAGCCAAAGTATTCCCTAACCTGCCGGAAAACGAGCAAATTCCAGCAATGTGGGATGCAATCTTCAAAGCGGTTCGCGTCGATCAACCGGATCCGGTTGCCGCTTGGCAGCAGCATATCGAAACGCTGACAGCCAAGGCGACTTATTTGAACGATAAAAAATACACAGCTCTTCATTACACGGCACCGGGTACCGATCTAACCATCGAGCTGCCTAAGAGTCATCTGTGGGTAGCAGCGGACAGCGAAAGCGAGCGCGGATCGGCATTTGTTGCCAACATGCCAACGGAAGAAGTGTTTACAGCTGCACTGAAAACAGGCGTAAGCGGCACCGTAGCGAGCACCAAGCCTCTGAGTTACGGCGGCAACATCATCGATAACTTCACACTGACGTTTGAAAACGGACGTATTGTGGACGTGAAGGCGCAGCAGGGCGAGGAAACGCTTAAACGTCTGGTCGAGATGGACGAAGGTTCCCACTATATTGGCGAGGTGGCGCTTGTACCGCATAAATCGCCGATTTCCGATTCGGGTATTCTTTATTACAATACGTTGTTCGACGAGAACGCCTCGAACCATTTGGCGATTGGCAGCGCCTACGCGTTCAACATTGAAGGCGGCAAGACAATGTCCCGCGAAGAGTTGGCCGCAGCCGGAATCAATCAAAGTATCGCGCATGTCGACTTTATGATCGGTTCCGCCGAGATGAACATTGACGGTATTACGGCGGACGGTACGGCCGAGCCGGTGTTCCGTAATGGCAGCTGGGCGTTCTAAATAACGGCGCTGGATTGCGTTACGCATCGTTTTACGCATGATTCACAAATGATCAAACATAAAAAAGGACCTCCCTTCTCTCGAAGGCGAGGTCCTTTCTTCATTTACAGTAGTCCTTCCAGCATTCTTTTGCAGCAGTCTTAGCTTTTGAGAATTTACTGCCTTAGCTTTAAGCTGTGAATTAAGGCTTCAAGATAACCTTAATGCAGTCTTCCTTCTTGCTGTCGAAAATATCGTACGCATGCTCGGCTTCATCCAGCGGCAGCGTATGCGTGATAAGATCTGTCGCGTCCAGTTGGCCGGTCTTGATCTGATTGAACAATTCCGGCATATAGTGAATAATCGGCGCCTGTCCTGTTTTGATCGTAATATTGCGTTCAAACAGATGACCGAACGGGAAGTTGTTATAACGCAGTCCATATACGCCTGTTACCTGGATCGTACCGAATTTGCGTACAACGTTGGAAGCCATATGCATAGCGCCAAGTCCGCCGCCTTGGAGTTTAAGCTTTGTTTGCACTTTCTCCATCATCGTTTTCTCCGAATCAAGACCTACGCAGTCAATGACGACATCCGCTCCGCCTCCCGTAATTTCCAGCAGGTGATTATCGAGATCGTCATTTTCCATAAAGTTGAACGTCTCTACTTTGTTGGTACGTTGTGCATGTTCCAGACGGTATTCGACATGGTCCACGGCAATAACACGCGAAGCACCCTTCTGCCAGGCGAATTTCTGCACCATAAGGCCAATCGGTCCGCAGCCGAGCACGATAACCGTATCGCCTTTTTTCACACCCGCATTGTCTACGCTCCAGTAAGCCGTCGGAATAACATCGGACAGCATCAGCACCTGCTCATCCGTTACTTCAGCGTCATTGGGAATAACGAGCGGTCCAAAGTTACCGTAAGGCACACGAAGCAGCTCCGCTTGTCCGCCTGCAAATCCACCGTACGTGTGGGAATAGCCCAGCATGGCACCTGAGTCCTTGAGAGGGTTATCGTTGGCGTTGTCACATTGGCTTTCCATTTGATTTTGACAGAAGAAACATTGGCCGCACGAGACGTTAAACGGAATAATGACCCGGTCGCCTTTTTTGACATGAGTAACATCGGGACCGATTTCTTCGACAATGCCCATAGGTTCGTGGCCAATGATATAATCGTCGGTCATTCCCGGTATTTCTCCATTAAACAAATGCAGATCGGAACCGCAAATTGAAGTGGAAGTCACGCGAATCAGAATATCGTCGCGCTTTTCCAACTTAGCTGTTTCTACTTCCTTGACCTTAACCTTGCGCTTGCCCTGATAAGTGAGTGCTTTCATATCGAGAATCGCTCCTTTATAGGTGGAATGGTTGCAGGTCTTTCGCTCGGCTTTCCTTTCTTCATTAACCCCGTTTGCTATTCATGCTAACAATTTTATGGTTACTTGTTTACCGGAGCCTCTGTTTCCCTCCCTCCGATTGGTTCGCCTGCTGTTCGGGTATAAGAAGGAAAGAAGCGCGGCGGCCGGCCGATCCGGATAAGCCCGCATCAACCTGAAAATCCGAATGGAGGCATTTGTCATGAAACACTTAAGCGATTCCCAAATAGATACACTGAAAAATCTGCTGCTGGAACGAAAAAGTGAATTAGAACAACATTTCGACAATTCGGAAGATACGACAGAAGGTTTCGAGACTTCAATTCGCGTTTCCACCGGCGAATTGACGGCTGTCGACAATCATCCCGCCGACCTCGGAACTGAAGAGTTTGAGCGTGCCCGGGACATGGCGATCGACTCGGATCTTTCCGATCGGCTGGACGAAGTGAATTCGGCGCTGAAGCGGATTGAAGACGGTACTTACGGGGTCGATATCGAAACCGGCAAAGAAATCCCGTTCGAGCGTCTGGAAGCTGTTCCCTATACAGCTCATAACGTTGACACGACACCGGAAAACGACCCTCTATTGGACTATCGTCCGGTGGAAGAAGATGTGATGACCACCCCTCCATCAGGAGCCGGCGAGAATCGTCAAGAGTATGCCGGGAAATTCGACGATGCGAGCGCTTGGCAGGCTGTAGAAAGCTACGGAAATGCCGATTCGCCGGCTATGTCAACAAAACGGGATGTGGAAAGCTACAACGAACTCTCCAGTGAGAACGATCTTAATGAAGGAACGGTCGAAGGCTATGAAAAATTTACGGGCAACGACATGACTGGCGGCAATCGCAGCGTTGAAATGACGCGTGAAGAACGCAAATACGTCGAGGCCGGTGAAGGTGACCCTGTTGCCGAGATCGATGAAGCGGCAGACGACGAAGCTGAACTGGCACGTGCTGCCGAGCAGGACGGAGTTCAGTCCGGCAAAAGAAGCAGCGACGAATCTTAAAGAAAAACAAAAAGATCCCTACCGTATTTCTTATACGGTAGGGATCTTTTTGTTTAGGGCGTGTATGCAAACTCATTGACTTTTCGATATGAAGTCGATTCGTAATTTGCATACACGCCCTAATGCATGAAAAAATTTACAATTTGGTAACCTGCTAACCATTTATAAGGAGATATCTAATAAAAAAAGCCCACCTTCTTCCTTATTTCGTGTAGAATATGGAGAATGACAATTAATTTCTTCTTTTAGGAAGACACGGAGAATAAAACCGAAGCGGAACGCGCGGACATGAACAGAACCGAGGAAGGAGCGCATATGGCTCAGCATCTACAGATGCTCCTCACCCATGACTTCGATGAGTTGGATGAAGACATGCAGGAGCTGATTTATAATGAATATTACGACTTGGCGTATGGAGCCATTTTCTACATTGTACGTGATCACTCAGCTGCCGAAGACGTGATTCAAGAAGCTTTTCTCAAACTGATCGGCAGAAGACCGGAATTTGAGAGCGAATCAAAGTTTTTCGCCTGGCTGAAAGTGGTCACACGCAACAGCGCCATAAATGATTTGAGAAAAAATAAAAGACACCGTAACCATGTGGAAGCGGACAGCGTTCTTAATCATATAGAGGCCAAACAGGATATCGGATCTTCTACGGAGAAGACAGTCGAGGTACGAATGATGGAAGAAGCGATCCTGCGGCATCTTGAAGGCATGAAGCCCGAATATCGGGCCATTATTATTTACCGCTGGAAATATGGTATGTCGTATAAGGAAATCGCCGATTCGCTGGGCACGAGCGAAGACATTATCAGGCAGAGACTGTTTAGAGCGAGGGAAAATATGCGCCAAGTGCTGCGCAAGGAATGGGAGGGCAGCGATGAAAGACGAAAAATTTGACGAGCTTTTTGACGAAGCATTCGAGCGGGCGGTAAACTCCGCCTCCCCGGTCGATCCACAATCACGCCGTGCCGCTTGGCATCGTGTACAAAAACATCGTCAGCAATGTTCCGTAAGAAGACGACGCAAGCGGACCATTCGTCTAACCGGCGCGGCAGCAGGATTGATCCTTTTCGGTTCGGTTGCATTTTCGGAACCGATCAGAACCGGCGCATTGAACCCGTTTTATCAAAAATTGTATACCTGGAGCAGCGGCGACAATCTGCTCACCACAGGTGAGGATAAACCATTGGAAACGGACGGTGCATTAACTCCCCCGCCTCCGGAAAGATTCGAGAAGCCGACATCTACTGTCACCGAATTCCCCGAAGATCTGGAAGAGCCTGTCGTCATTCGATACGATAACGTCTTGTCCACGATGGAAGAAGCGAAAGAACGACTGGAATTTCCAATGCCAGAATTTCCTAGAATTCCGCCCCGGTTCAAGTTGAAAGACGTCTATTTGAGCCTACCGGATGACGACTCGGCTCCCAATGGTTTCACTCTGGATTATCGTTCGGACGAAGGCCGTATTCTGCATATTATCGTTATTCATATTCCTTATGGTCCGGGAACCCATGCATTTGGCGGTCCCGTAACAAAAATGAAGCTTGATAACGGACTCACCGGTTACTTTATCGATATGGAAGGTGACGACGACTACTTTAAAGTTTTCCGCGGAGATCTGGATATTTCGATTTCCGGGCCGCTTACGCAAAGTGAAATGGCGGAAGTTGCCGGGCATATTGTGGACGGCAAACCACGGGAATCGAAATAAGATCTGCCTTATACTCGAATGTTTCCAAGTAGACAAAGACTTAATTGGCCAGTGTCGTATCGCTGAATAATGTTCTGCTTTCCCGATTTTCTGCTCCGCTTGCCCAATGTTCCGTTTTCACCCGGTAATAATAGCCTTTCGTAATGGCCTTGCTAAAGCTCACACTGCTTGTGGTCGAGACAGAGCCGTTCGTCGTCCTGGAGCTCAGATCAACCCAGCTGCTGCCTGTCCAGCGCTGTATAGTTACGGTCACGCCCATCTGACCAGCTTCAGGAGAGCCAGACGAATAAGCGGTAATGTAAATCGAAGAATTGCCCAGAGCTGCGATATTGCTGGAAATGTCTTTTAAGTATTTGTTATTGGCCAGGTCCCGAGCATAATACTGGGCAGGCGGTATAGGCGGAGGCGAAGTCAACGCTCCTGAAGCCATCGGTATTCCAACAAAAGGCGGGTCGGTAATCTGCAGAGACGGAAGTTGAGTGACTCCGTTCGCTTCGGAAGCCAGAGTACTCTTTCCGGGCGAGAATATGGAAGCTATAATAATTGTCGCTGCGGGAATTGCGAACCATTTAAAAAACAAATTATTTTCACTCATGCTCATTCCCCTTTGATTATGTATATGAATCGCACAGCTATATAACGAAACAGGAACCAAAAAGGTTCCTGTTTTCTCCATTTTTTATGAACTTATTTTAATTTTGCAGTATCTTCATCTTTTCTTTCACGGCGATACCACTCATAAATTCGTTCAACATCGCTTTTTTGCAGTCGAGATATGCGAATCAAAGAACCACCGGATCCACCCATCAAGTGAGCTCTGAGATTCAGCATTTCGCCCTCTCGCTGCCATCGGCTTCCCCCTGCTTGTAGAGCCACAATATGCCGCTTTAATGTGCAGTGCGTTTGCTTGGCGATTCCGCGGTTAACAATCGTAAGCCGATCGTTCTCCAAGGCCGCTCCGCTCGTTCGAAAACTCCAGTAATCCAGTCCAACAGTAATCGGAATAAGAAGCAATGACCACAAACCCGTCTGCGGAAAGAAATAGATCAGTACCGCTGCCAAGATGATCGTCAGAATCAGGCTGACTCTAACATATGCAAACAGCGCGCGTCGAGGAGGTCGGAATTCCACACCGGTAAAAACGAACTGAGGTATTGTGTGTTCCAACAGGTTGGGAATCTCGGAACGCGGAATAAAAGGATGCAGCGCCGGTGTTTCTTTTTCCGACGACGACGAAACAACGTTAACTTCAACATGCGCGTAACCCAGCGCCTGCCGAAGCCAGCCTTCCCGAATCGTAACTGCCTGTACACGTGCCGGATTGAACAGGAACTGCTTCCGTTCGAGCAGTCCATAACGGATCGAAAGCCTCTCCCCTTCACGATACAGTGAGAAGCCGGCAAATTTGATGATAAACAGCACAAGCGACAACAGCCATGCGGCCAGCAGGGCGACTGCCCCAATCAGCAGAAGCGCTTTGATGCCCGTTAAATAAACCTGAGCGTTCGTTACGAGACGATTCATCCACGCATCGGGAAGCAGATCGTCTGCAAAAGAGAAGATCCCTGCAACAAAAGCCGCGGCAAGACCGAAATTCAATTCGGTCAATGCTGCCAGCAGCAGACGACCAGGTCCGAGCCGATAGAGAAGCTCTGGCTCCCTTATTGGCGGCCGCTCGGCTGCAGCTGAAGCTTGCGCTGCGGTTCCGCCCTCCGCAGGAAGTGCCTGCTTCGCTGAAGCATGCGGTTCAGCGGGGCCAACCGACTCGCCAGATTGCAGCTTTTCTCCGGCAGAATATTCCGAAGGCACTGTGGACAGCTGCTGTGCAGCGCCCGTCTCTCCTACTTCTGGTCCCCGCGCCGAACGCTCGTTCAACAGACGCTGCAGGCGCTCTGCTTCGCGGCTTGCCAGTACAGGAAGGACAGCGTCTCCTTCACCTGAGCCGCCCGGCGTCTCGATCTTGATCTGTACGACGCCAAGCAGGCGCTGAATCAGCGGCTGTTCTTGACTGACAGAATGGATACGAGAATAATAGATGATCTTTTCCTTACGCTGGATCAGTCCGCGGCGAATCGTAATTCTGTCACTTTCTTCTTCATAAGTGAAGCGCCGCCAACCCACAATTTCCGCTGCGCCCGACAGCAGAATCAGAAACAAAGCTCCTCCCAGTATCCAATAAATTGTGGGAGGAAATTCTCCTTTGGCAATGATCTGTACGCCGAATAGAATAATAAGCGGAATGAAGGTTCGTACCATCTTGAGCATCGAAAAAACGATATACAGCGGTGACATTCTCTTAGGTCCGTTCATTCTTCCGTCCTCCGTGCCAGTTCTCCGATTGTTTGCTTAAGACTTTCCGCTTCTTCTGTTTTAAGTCCAGCAATTCTGTGAGTGGTCGCAGCTGTTACGATCTTTAGTTCGGCCAGCTTGTATTTTCGCAGAATAGGTCCGCTTTCCAGTTCTACATGCTGAACCTTGGTCATTGGGATCAAGGTTTCCGTAATGAAGAACAATCCTTTGCGAATCTCCACTTCCTCTTCAAAGACAGCAAAGCCAAAGCGATTATACAGGATAACCGGAATGCGAAATACAGCAAATACGAACAACAATGCAAAACCGATCGTAACAAGGGATCCCGCCCACAACGGAAGCCAATTCCAATCTCGCATGGCGGCAAATACGGTCAGCGCAGCCGATATTAGCAGTGGAATTGCGTAGAAATAGGCGCTCCCGAGACGAGATGCTGCGATCCAGTCAGGATGCAGCCGTCTGAATCGGTCTTCCTTCCTTGATTCGTTCGTTTCGGTAAATTCCATATTTTCCCCTCCATGATTTCAAGCGTATCGATATTTGGATTCGAAGTCAATGAGCAGGCTGTCTTCGAAAATCCGCCTTGTTTGTTCTGTTCAATACGCAGATGGGATCGATCGGTTCCTCTGTAGGACGAATAAAAGACCGCCGGAATCTATCCGGCGGTCTCAGGCTGTCGAGAAAGTCCTATTCGTTCGAAAAGCTCCAAAGCTACGGGAGAAATTCGTTCCGGTCGCGTGTTGAAATCGAGAAAAGAGATCAAATTTTATGGGATTTTCTCGATTTCAAAGGCGAACACTATCGTTCCTTCTCTGAATTCCTCCCTCCGCTCCTTCGCTTTTCTTTGAGGCGGACTTTCTCGACACGAAGAGGCCGCCGGAATCTATCCGGCGGCCTCTTCGTTCAATGGACTGAAGGAGAAGAATACTCCGCCTACTGCCCGTTATTTATTCGGTTCAAGCTGCGCTGCTGAAATTCTCCGGCTTATGCGCCCTCTTTGGTACGTTCACCGGAAATGGCGATACTGGGTTCCGATTCGAATTGTTCCATCTGCGTCTGGGCTTTAGAATCGGCAGCTGCCGGATACATGTCCTGCAGCTGCTCCCCTTCGGGAAGAGGCTTCAGAATACGAACGCGTGAGATTCGCTTCTGCTCCGTCTCATCGACAATAAATGTGCAGCCCTCGTAATCCGCCGACTGTCCTTTTTGAGGAGGAAGATTATCGATTCGGGTGTACAGCCATCCGCCGATCGTATCGTAATCGTCGGAATCTAATTGGAAACCGAATTGATCGTTGACGTCTTCGATCAGCATCATACCATCGATCGAATAACTGAACTCTCCGGCTTGTTCCAATTCCGGTCGTTCTTCTTCGTCGAACTCGTCCTGGATCTCTCCGACAATCTCTTCCATAATATCTTCCAGTGTCACTAAGCCCGCAGTACCGCCGTATTCGTCGACAAGCATGGCAATCTGCGTCCGACTTCGCTGCATCAACTTCATCAGCTCACTGATGCGAATCGATTCCGGTACCGCGATAATTGGACGGATCAGACTGTCATAATCGGCGTCCGGCGAGCGCATCAGATCTTTGATATGAATAAATCCGATAATATGGTCCTTGTCCTGTTCGCAGACCGGATAACGCGTCCGCATGCCTTCATAGGCAACTTCCAGATTCTCTTCACGTGACAGGTTCGTGTACAAACAGATCATTTCTGTCCGCGGAATCATTACTTCTCGCGCCGTCGTGTCGGCAAATTCGAAAATATTGTCGACCAGCGCCATCTCTGTGTTATCAATAAGCCCGTTCTTATTGCTTTCCTTCACCAGTATTCGGATTTCTTCTTCGGTATGCGCCGCATCAAGCTCGGACGCCGGTTCAATCTTCAGCATACGGAGCAGCCCGTTCGCCATTCCATTCAATGCCCAGATAAACGGATACATCATTTTGTAGAAGAAGACCATAGGTGCGGCCGCTACCATAACAACTGATTCCGGTTTGCGAATAGCCATCGATTTCGGAGCAAGTTCCCCGATGACGATATGCAGCACTGTGATCAGTAGGAACGCGATCGCTACGGCTGTACCGTGAATCGCAACCTCGTTGGTCCAGCCCATACTGTGGAACAGAGGACGCAGGAACGACGCAACTGCCGGTTCCCCGATCCAACCGAGTCCAAGTGAAGCCAGCGTAATACCAAGCTGACACGCGGAAAGATAGGCATCCAAATTGTTCACCATGCTTCTGGCAAATCCGGCACGTTTACTTCCCGCGTCCGCCATTGTTGCGATCCGGCTCTCCCGAATCCGCACCATCGCAAACTCTGCCGCTACAAAAAATCCGTTTAAACCGACAAGCAGCACAACCAAAAAAATACTCAACAAACCGGGCAAGGGGTCACTAGTCAATATAAATCCCGTCTTCCGTGACGCTTAAGTCAAGCGATGCACTACCGGAAAACGGGTCCACCTCCTTCGTTTCGATAGATAATGTTGGACAACCGACATACAGCCTTCTTTCTTAACCAGTCTTATAACTGGAGCTAGCAACTTCCCAATTTCATTCACTCCGTTTCTGTTTAAGCTACAATTCTTATTATAATTCTTACTTATGCGCAGCAAAATAGGAAAGAGACACCAAAAAAGCCCTAAAATCGCCTCTTAGGCGGTTTAGGGGAGGTTTTTGGATCAGTTCGTCCAGCTGACGATTCCGCACGGCTTCCTGCAGGGTTTTACGCCTTTTCTCCTAATTTTTTTGTGAAATCAAGGTGAAAGTTTTGGGAATTCCCCGATCGAAGCTGTCGCCGGACAGGTTTGGTTCCTCTGTCAAACTGCAAATCGTCAGCCCTGATTGTGCAGCTGCCGTCACAATCTCTCCGATATTCCATTTACGCAGCAGCACCTTCGGCGGCTCGCCTTCCGCATATTTGGCGAAGGAAGCTTCCTGTTCCTCCAGCGAAGTATCGAAGTAGTCGCCGTCGACTTTGTGTTTGCGAATTTTGGCTGTTGTCCCCCGGGAAGAGATCAACTTGGTCGACACCGGATGAAAATCTCGCAGTACGAATCGGCCGTTCGGTGCAAGCAGCGTTCGGGCCAACTGCATAAATGGCGCAAGATCGACAAAATAATGCAAAATGCCCATCTCGGCGAACACGACATCAAATTGTCCGGCCAACGATTCCGTCTCAAGTTTCAGCACGTCGGAAACAATATAGTCGAGCGGTACACCTGCGGCTTCCGCCAACTCCAGCGCATATCTGCGGTTTCCCGGAGAGAAATCCACTACAGTGACGGACGCACCAAGCAGCGCAAGCGCGACCGCTTTGCTGCCGTTTGAGCCCATCAAATTCATGATTCGTTTGCCTTCCGGGCTGCCAATTGCTTCACCCAGCACAGACAGTGACTTAAGCGGCTGTTTACCAATTCTCGCCGCCGCTTCCGCCGGATTTCCGAACCGCTGTATCCAAGCGTCGTAAGTTTCCCGATTCCAAGCTTCCTCATTGAAGGGATGGGATACTTCCGCTGCTGCAGTTTCTACGATGCCGGGTTCGGCTCCCGCTTCGTTTTCTTTGTTCATCAGATACGTCCTTTCCGCGGCTTTGATCCCACTTGACGACCATAGCCTTAATCTTGAACCAAAATAATGTCCCTTTCAAGCGCAGGCGAAAGGTCAGCTTTGAGCAGCTTAACGATCTGAAGGACCCGTAGGTTCGGCAGATGACGCAGATCTTCCAGCGTATGCACATCGAAGCAGCTGCCCTCTCCGTTCCAGAATGGGACAATCTGAAGCTGCGCCTGCTGACCGCTGCCGATAACAAGCTTGGTTACATGAGCCAGATCCTGCTCGGTCAGTACGAGCCGTTCAAAATACTCTCGCACTTCGGGAATCGGACGATCCCCTTCTTCGGCAATTGAGATCTCGCGAAGTGCATATTCCTGCGCAAAGGCGACTACGTCAAATCGGGGCTTCAGCACATTCTGCTTGTACATAAGTTCCTCGATAACAGCCAGCTTGAAGTTGAAGTCCGCGAACTTCACGCCGCCTTCTCCCTGCGGCATACTGTCGGCTTCGATCTGCGCAACGATAACCAGAGCCTTGTTCAGATGATCCGATACTTTGGTCGACTGTTCTGTCTTCCTGTTCTGCGCAATAATTAACTCTAACACCAGCTGCCGGTCTTTGGAACGGGCAATTTGAAATAAAGGCTGACGCAGCAGAGGACAGAAAACGAACGTATCAATAAATTCATCGAACTGCTCATCGGACCAAGTCTCTATTCGCGGCGCAAGTTCATCGAGCACCGGCTCTATACCGCGTTCCAATACAGGCGAATTTTCTCCCATAAAAGAGGAAGCCAAACTATAGTACGCTTTGCCCTTCTCTTCCACCGGTTGATCCAGTCTGATATAGAAATCGATCATTCTGGCAATCTCGGCGTCATAATTGTTATGGTAGCCAAGCATATAGATATGAATATGGTTGCATGCCGGATAAAAAGTTCGAATCAGTTGGGGCAGCAGCAGTGCCGCTTCGGACCGAAGGTCATCGTCATCCATGTAATGAGGATGATTGAAATAAATACCGAATAGTGAAGCGGCAGCATGCGAAAGTCCGGCAAAAGCCGGATTTTGCCGCTGCATCTCCGTCCCCTTCGCAATCCATTCCGTCAGCAAATTCAATATTCTCGAATGGCTGACCCGAAGTTCTTCACGAAGGGCATAAGAGCTCTCCAGCGATGCCTTACGCATTGCGAACAGCTCTGTCAATTTGGCGGTTTTCCGTGCTGATTCTCCATAAGAAAAAGATTCTTTTTCCAGGGCATTCAGTATCGCATCGTAAAACCAGGCGCGTCCCTCGACGGTTAGCAGAACGAATACCGACCAAGCCTCGTTGATCTGTTCGTCCACGCGCCTCTGAAGCTCTTCTTCAAGCTCGAAATCGCTCACCCAATCGAAAGAAGCTTCGATCAGCGCACGCCCTTCTGGATCGGGAACAAAGCCCTGCAGCCGGGTCAACAATTTGTGTGCGATTTCCGAAGGCTCTTCGTTGGGGTTAGCCCGAAGTAGGGCTTGGAGCTTGGTCATCGTATTTCCTCCCTGCACATATGTCCATTTCTCAACAACTCATTTCCTACTATAGTATCATTTCATTCCCTCCATATACCAGTCCATTTTTGAATTTCCTGAATTTTTAATAGATAAATACGTAAAATATGGCGATTTCAAGCGCTATTACAGCATTTTTCTTCGTTTTAGCGATAATCAGCCCAATCCCTCTTAGGGTCTTTTGGCCTATAAGAGAAAAAAATAGTGAAATATGTATAGTGGATAAAGATAAGGCTAAAGATCTGCTGCTTACTATACGAATTTAGCTCTACTCTCTGGCTTGGTCCGTTTCTACCCCTTTGTATAAACGCGCAGATTGGTCGGTTGGTTGCGCAAATTCATAAACTTAAAATAATAGAAAACCAAAAGACCCTTCTACCATCCAGCGGCTGAAGGGTCTTTCACTTCCAAGTATTCATGATTGCTTAGAGTCTCCTTTGTTAAAAAGGGGCAATGGGCCAACGCAGAGGCTGCCAATTGATTCAAATGCCAGAATAACGATTACTGTCCTGCGAAGAACGCTTCATTGCCCGAATAATAATATCCTGTTGTGTCGTTAAACACCACGTAATCGATACAATTCAGCGGAATAACCGTATGCTGTCCAAAACCGCATCCAAGAACAACATGGTCTCTTCCCGCAGCTTCCAGACATCCTTCGATCGAAATTGAATTTACTCCCAAGGCTATATTCATCCCAGGAACAATATAGAAAATACCGGTGCGTCCCAAATTGTTTTGTAAGGTGGAAATCACGTTCGGCTGCTCGTAATTGGTTTGAGGAATGGATGCATCAATCATAGGCGATCCCGATCTTGCAATCTGATTCCGAAATCCTGCACCACTTCTGCCTGTCAGTCCGTTCAAGCCGCTGCTGATCCGATAAGTTACTGGGGAATATAAGTATTCCATATTAATCCCTCCTCGTAATTTGCGCGGATGTCCGCGAATGCATCATACCGAGTTCACGTCCGGCCGTCCGTATATGCAACTTGGAGAAGGTAGAATAGCGAATTTGTCGGATTCAGTGCTTTATATCCTTTTTATTACCCGTAACAACATGTTCCAAACCTTATTTTTATATGATACATGACAAAAAATAAATAAATTAGATTTAAGCACAGAAAAAAGTCGATGTTTGATACATCGACCGTTGATTTCCTGTTGTACTGTATTCCGCTATTCCGCATAAATCATTTTTCGTGTCATTCCGCCATCGAGTACCAGTTCTGAACCTGTTAGGAAAGTGTTGTCGGGATGAGTCATATACAGGCAGGCTCGAGCTACGTCTTCAGGGGTTCCCACTCTTCTACTTGGATGCTGCTTATGATCTTCTTCCCGCAGCTGATCATACTTACTTGTCTCAATCCAGCCAGGACTAATGCAGTTCACGCGGATTCCGTCTCCGCCGAGTGAAATAGCGAGCGAATGCGTTAGTGCAAGAATAGCTCCCTTGGATGCCGCGTAAGCTTCGAAGTTCGGTTCAGACATGTGGGCGCGCGTGGAGCAGAGATTGACAATCGAACCTTTGCCGTGTTTGCGCATATGAAGAGCAGCCTCTCTTGTTGCAAGAAAAGTGCCGCGAACATTCGTATTCAGCACGTCGTCCCATTCCTTGACGCTCAGCTCATAAGGGGATTTCCAAATACCGAATCCGGCGTTATTGATCAGAATGTCGATTTGTCCGAATTCTTCGATAGTCTCACGCATCAATTGTGTAATGTCGGCTTCCTTCGAAACGTCACACGGAACGAAGATTGCTTCACCTCCGGAATTGCGGATTTCGGCTGCGGTCGCAGCACCTTCTGTTTCCTGCTTATCTGCAATCACTACACGTGCTCCTTGTTCGGCATAGCTTTTGGCTACGGAACGTCCGATTCCTTGGGCAGCACCAGTGACAATCACGCTCAACGATTCATAGTCCATGTTTTTTGGCTCCCTTCCCTTTTCATCATTGTATTAACCAAAGGCCCTGCCGAAGAAAACGCGGTATTGATCCTCTATTCCTTACAAAGCAAAAAGTCCTTCGCGGAAATAAGGGCGAAAGACGTTAACTAATAGTCATTTATCGAATCATCTATTGTGAATTAATTCACTTTATCTGATATGCTCAATGCTAAGGTTTGAAACAGCTATCGACCAGTCAGGCATAGTAAAGGTTCAGCAGTTTGCTTGTTTCCGCTTCTGCTGGAGCTGCTTCATCCAACAAGCCCTGTTCACTCCAGCAGGCCAGACATTGTTCTTCTGTTTCACATAAGTAAGCATCCTGGCAGTTATAGCAGAGGTTCAGATAGTTGCGAGTCATTTGATCAGCTGCAGTTGTCATATGGATCACTCCTCTATGGGGGTAAATGCTAATTCTTTTTTATATTTAAAAAATAACAGATTCTCCTAACTGTGTATGTGACATTTTTTATATTAATTAAAAAGAAATCAAAAAAGCGCTCTTTTTCAAGAGCGCTTGATCTGAAAAGAACCTAACCTTAGATGACATGCCAGGTTACACCGCCGTCGAGTGTTTGAAGCAGCAGTGAACGCCTAAGCTCCGTTTTACCGATTAGAATCCACCCTACTTGCTCCGAAATGAATTCTACTTGGAAAATTTCCGGATACTTCTCCATGTTCTCCCGAAGTTTTTTGCTTTCCGGCAGCGGATCCCAAGTCTTCCCGCCGTCTGATGTGCGGTAGAAGCGTGAACTTCTAGGCATCCATCCGTTCATCCGATCAAGAAATGTAGGGGCGATCTGCAGGTTGAGCGCTTCCTGGGAAGGCAGTGCAAACGGAACGTATTTCCATCCAGCTCCGCCGTTATTCGTGAAGTAACCGCTATACTTCACGGTATCACGCTGCTTGCAGCCGACCGATACCCAGGAGCCCGATCCGTTCTTGTGAGTCTGAGGTTTTCCGCTTACGTAAGAGTCACACATTCCAATCGGATTGTCGCCCGCAAAGAAAGAAGAAGACTTGCTCCAATTGCGTCCGCCATCCGTAGTTCGGTACAGTGCGGGACGTCCAAGCTCCAACATGGTCACATACCCGCTGCTGGAAGAATCGAACTTCATCCCTGACAGGTAGCCGATCTCCGGCAGCGGATTTGACGAGCCGTTCGGCTGCGCAGCGTTCGAAGTACGCATGATCGTAGTCCAGCTCTCTCCGCCGTCGGCGGTTCGGTACAGCGTCTTGTCCTCGCGTCCCGCGGATTCCGATGTTCTTGTCGTCATCAGCCACCCTCTCTGATTATCGACAAAATAAATGGATGCAGGCACCTCTTCTGTCCGCCCCAGTGTGGCAAGCGCCCAATTGCTTCCTCCATCAGTCGTTCGCAGAACCAGCGTTTCTTCCGAGCTTCCGGAACTGCGGACGACCCAGCCGTGAGAAGGATCGGTAAAGAAAATATCTTTTGAATACTCTGGGACTGTCGAAAAAGCGACCTGTTCCGAAGGAGACAGCGGTGTCCAGTTCTTGCCATTGTTCTCTGTCAGATACATTCGCAGCGCGCTGCGGGTTAATCCCCAAGCCATTCCTGTCAAATTGTCAAACAAATGGATCTGAGTCAACCGTGTTTGTACCACATATTCTTCATGTTCATTTGTAGTGCTGCCCTGCTCGGGCTCGACGAGCGTAATGGTCTGGCCTCCGTCGTCTGTTTCCGTACTGCTTGGCACTACCGATTCGGAAACTTGCTCCTCCACGGAAGAATCGCCATTGCATCCGGCCAGCACGATCAGCATGGCAAGCAGGGGCAGCAGCACTCTCCGCCCGATCCGCACTGCAGCAGCCCCCTTTGTTCCGATATCATTTTGCTTAAGGCGTGTATTCATATAGAAAGGTTATCCGATAAGCGGATGCCATTCTGAATTTGTTGATGCCGCCTTGGAGCGCAAATTTCTTCGTTATTATAGCATAAATGGCCTGTATCGTCTCAAGCGCCTCTCAGCTCTGTCCCAGCCAAAAATAAATAGGGATAAACAGCATCGAAGTGACGATACCGGATAATCCCATAGCCAGTGCGCTAAAACTGCCCGCGATCTGCGACTCCTGCAGACTGCGCGCTGTACCGAAGCCGTGAGCGGCACTGCCCATTGCTAATCCGAATGAGACAGGATCCTTAAGTCCGGTCTTGTGGAGCAAGATCGGACCAAGTACGCCTCCAAATACGCCGGTTACTACGCTGAACATGACCGACAGTTCCGGAGTTCCGCCCAGTGAACGCGAGATTTCGATTCCGATTGGCGAACTGACCGACTGGGCAAAATGCTAAGAAGCACCTCGTGAGAACCTCGCATGAGATAGACAAGCGCTCCAGCACTGAAAATACCGGTCACCGCCCCCGCCAGCACCGAAGTGAAGATTGAAAGCATACGCTTTCGAATCAGCCCGCGATGTTTGTAAATGGGTACTCCGAGCGCGACTGTAGCCGGTGCAAGCAGCGTGGTCAGCAGACTAACTTCTCCTTGGAAATCTGCAACAGGGAACTGAAGCAGGGCCAGTACAATAAGGATAATAGCACTGCTGCTCAGAATCGGATGCAGCCAACGAACACGGGTATGAATACCTCTGGCGATCGCATACGCTCCGACCGTTAGAGTAAGCCCGAACAAAGGGTCAGGCAGAAAGGCGTTCATCCGTCTGCTCTCCTCCTTCCTTAGGAGCCGTCATTTTCGCTACCGTCCCTGTTACCCACAATACGGCAAGCGTACTGCCAATCACACTGACTGCGATCGCCGTAGCATTGTTACCAAGATGCGGAATCAGGGCAGCCGCTCCGATTACATACGGGATAAAAAAGAGCAGCAGATGACTTGTAAGCAGATTCGCGGATTGCTCCACCCACTCCAACTTCACAATCTTGCTGAACAACGCAAACAAAAACAGCAGAAGGCCTATAACGTTGCCCGGCAGTGGAAGATGGAACGCGTCGTGAATCAGCACGCCGGCCAAGCTAAATCCCAGCAGGATCGCAAATCCACGCATAATCATTCAACCCCATTTCTATATCAAGATTAGCACTGCACTTTATTCACACATTTTTTTATTATAACAAAACCCGACATTATCCGCGTAAAGGTTTCAAGGGCTTTTTTGTGACAGTCTGCTTTCTTATGTGTAGACTGGTTAAAAGTTAAGAGGATCTATTTTCCGCCCTATCCCACAAGACCAAGAAATGGAGTGAATTGGATATGACTACTTCTTCTACGCGTTCCCGCCGTGTCGTTGTCATTGGCACGGGTGACGTAGGAGCAACAACTGCTTATACTCTGCTGCTTAGGCAGCGTATGACCGAACTCGTATTGATCGATGTCAACAAAGAACTCGCACTTGGACAGGCACTGGATATGAACCACGGACTTCCGTTCGTAGGCGGAGTCAAAGTATGGGCCGGCGATTATGAGGATTGCAAAGATGCGGCGGTTATCATTATTGCAGCCGGAGCTGCACAGCGCCCGGGGGAAACACGTATCGATCTGCTCAATCGGAACGCAGGTATTTTCGACCAGATTATCGGCAACATTGTAAAATATAACGACAACGGTATTATTTTGGTCGCAACCAATCCGGTCGATATCCTCTCTTATGTTTCGTACAAAAAAAGCGGTTGGCCGGCTCATCGGGTTATCGGATCCGGTACCCTGCTCGACAGCGCCCGCTTCCGCTATCTGATCGGCAAGCATAAAAATTTGGATCCGCGCAGTATTCATGCCCATATTATTGGCGAACACGGCGATTCCGAACTGCCGGTATGGAGTATGGCAAATGTAGCCGGAGCGGCTCTGGATCTGCCGGAAAGCGATCAGGAAGAGATCTTCGACAACACGAAGAATGCGGCTTATGCGATTATCAACGCCAAGGGCTCGACATATTACGCCATCGCATTGGCGCTGGATCGAATCGTAACTGCGATTCTTCAGAACGAAAGCTCCGTACTGAACGTGTCCACACTGTTGGACAACTACCACGGCATCTCCGACGTCTACCTCGGTCTGCCGTGTGTCGTCGACAGCACCGGCGTACGCGAGCATCTCGAAATTCCAATGAACGACAAAGAGCTGGAGCTGCTGAACGCTTCGGCCAACAAACTCAAATCGGAAATCTCAAAAGTAAATTTGTAGACCTCAGTAAAGTAGTAGACCTCTTACAAATAGATTCGCGAATCTATACCTCATACGGAAAAACCCCCGAACTCTCACAAAGAGTTCGGGGGTTTTTGAAATCCTGCTTATCAGCCGCTTCGACCTGCACGATCTTGAATCCACACCATTTTGACTGTCATTTTACAGCCTCACAATCTCCGCCTGTACCAAACTACCCGAAGAAGAGTCGCAGACAAATCCGCTTTCTTCAATCCAGACGAGCGAAACCTGTCCAATCCCCTCCGAGTCGCTGTCGTTTAACAGATGGAAAGGAAGTACTTTGATCTTGCTATGCAGCTTTTCCCAGGCTTCCGTTTGAGACAGCTTTGGAGGCAGTAGAGCCTGTGCAAAATGATTGGGGTTCATTCGGCGAAAATGCAGTTCATCGGAAACAGCTGCCAACCGGCCGCTTTGACGTTCGACATACAGATCGAGACAAGCGCCAAGTACGGGCAGACCGTGTACCGTTCGATAGACTCTGACATGTACAAATCCCCCGCTCGATGCACTGAACGACGAACGTTCCCTGCCTGCCAGAAATGCCCAGCGGTAAGTGCTCGGACGATTGTTCCGGACCAGATAATCGAGCACCGCGGACCGGGCTTTGCGCAGTTCATCGCGGTTAAGAGGTTCCGGCTTTCGGGTATCGGCCGCCGGAAGATGTCCCCGCAGCGGACGAATCGGATCGGAAGCGCCTCGTTTTGCAGGCGCTGCACCACGTAAGTCGATCCACTCCCAAGGTCCGAGCTTCTGCTCCCGGTGAATAGGATGTCCTAACTTGTCGTAGACGCGCGGCGGAAAGAAATAAAACGGAAGCTCTGCCGACACATCCAAGGCATAGGTACCACGTAAACAGGAAGAATCCGTCGGCGGGCGAATGGCCTCCGGCGGGCTGCTGCCCACGCCCAATTCAAATCGACATGGCGCCCAGTCCGTTTGAAGATCGAGCAGTTCTCCGGAAGAATTCATCCGTACAAAAAGGTGCGGTCCCCGGTACATCGGGATATCACCGTAATGACGGCCGTATTCCAGAAGCTTTTCGTCATTATCAAGTTCCACTGCCCGGATCGGCAGCAGTTCAGCCGGATCGATGTCCGGTCGGATATGCGCGATATGCTCCTGCGCTGTGCAGGCATAATGCGCGCTCTCCGCATCAGATAGAAAGCGTGCACCGCCGGACAATTCACTGCGGATTCCCGTGAGTTTATCGCGACTGCCGCGTTTCGTCACCATTCTCACCCCTTGTGCCTATCGATAAACGCACCTTAATAAGGCAGCCCGTCATCACTTTCCTCATCGCGGCGTTCAATCAGACGTTTGGCTACCGTCTGAAAATCTTCGGGCTGCAGCAGTTCAATCGGGGAATGTCCCTTGTCGAACACGAACGATTCGCCTTCCAAGATCACCGCATAGCGTCCGTTCAGACGGGTAATGTGCACGCCATAGCCGAAATCGGCGAGCAGGCCTTTGACCTGAGTATTGCCAAGCTTGAAACGCACTTCGATTTCCGGTTGGAATTCGGTAATCCGTTCGGCTGCTTCCATCACCTGCTCAGGCTCCCACTTTTCTTGAATATCCCGCTTGTCGCTCGCCGTCCACAATTCCAAATCGTGCTCTTCGCGCTGACGTTCTTCGCTGTTTTCGTCTGGCCATTTTTCTTCGACATAAGTTTGTACAAATTCCATCACACGCTCATTTACGATCTCGGGCATGGACTGCTCGTAAACGACAAACTTCAAGAAGTCCTCGAAATAGCGGGCATGAGAAGGCTGATGAATTTTCAATTCCCATTCTTCCGTCATACCGGCTTCCGGCATATGCGGATACATAATCGACTTGATGCTTTTGGTGCTGATCGCCATTTCGACTTCGTCGATCAAGTTCTGTTCATCGGAAATACGCGCAATTTTATTCTCAAAGTCACATTTCATAACGAAAATAAATGGGTCATCGGAATGACTCGTCATTTTGGCTCGGGTTAGTACCAGTGCGCCTCCGCGTACAGAGCCGGTATCCAAATAATTGCGCACCAGATCGTCACAGGCATTTTTAAAATCCTCTTTGCCGTCCGCTGTCCGCATCCGGTTGAACATATTAAAGTTGGGGTTGCTGTCCAGCTCGTAGCCCGGTTCCACGATAAAACTTCCGATCTTGGTCGGGGCCTGCTCGGTCAGCGGATTTTTCTCTACCTTCCGCTTGGCAATCCGCGAAAATTCGCTGTCGAGAAACTTTTTAACCGGACTGTCTTCATAATCATAATCGTCCATCGTCTGGTAGTGCTTGTATCCTCTCGCCCCTTGGCCTTCGCGGCCTTCGACCTGGATGACGAAAAAGGATAAGTATTCGATATCAAAACGCATGTTATTGTTAAACCCCTTCTGCCTCCGATTCCCCTACACTGATCGGAAGGCGGTAATGACTGCCGTACATATCCGGCTTAAACCTGGCAGCAAACTGCCTGTCTGCCTACGATAGCACGAGTGTCGAAATTGGACAATCCGGCAAAGAGAAATCTCCACTATGCTCGACTATGATGAACATGCAAAAACGCGGCCTACCTTTGCAGGCACGGCCGCGATCCTATTCTCATTTAACTTTGATGCTGTACAGCCTGCCCAAACAAGTACGAGCGTTTGTCCCATGTTTGTCCAGGGCCTAGTTTATATCGCCTTTACTTGCCTTGGCGCTGCTGCATGAACTCCATCCCTTTTTGCAGCATTTCCTGCATGGAACCGAATTTGGTATTGGCATTCACTTTCTCGTCCAGTTCTTGAGGCGGTACATTCTGCAGCTCGTTTGGGTCGCTGCCGCCGATCCCGAACTTCTGAAGCATTTCGGCTGCCGATTTGAACGGTGTATGCTGCTGCAAGAACTCCGAGTTGAGCAGCTGCTCAAGCGGAAGCTTTTGCAGAAGCTCGCCCATCGGCAGCTTGTTCAGCAGGTCGGACAATCCGCCGCTTCCTCCGCTGCCGCCTCCCTGCAGTTTGCCCAACATATCGCCTACTCCTCCAAGATTGAATCCCATCGTTAACAGCCTCCTTCATATAATAAGTGTTAGGAGTCTTTACCCGCCGCTGGGGGGAGTTTAACATCAAGCCGATTCATCGCTTCTTCTTTTTCCCGGCTTGTAACGTGGGTATATACGGTTGTCGTCTGGATTGAGGAATGACCCAGCATCTCCTGTACCGTGCGCAGATCCGCGCCGCGGCGCAGCAGCATTGTGGCAAAAGAGTGTCTCAATTTATGGCTGGAAAACGGAATACGCTGATGCGGCTCCAAATCCTGCTGGAATCGGTCGAACGTATCGGAAGCCAACTGCTGGATCGCACGAATCGACATTCGGCGTCCTTTTTGCGAGACAAAAAGCGCTTCCTCACGGTCCGTCCACGGAGATAAACGCTGGGCAATCGCTTCCTCCAGCACTCCCGCCACCGCTTCCGGCACCGGCAGCGTCCGCCATTTCCGCCCTTTGCCAAATACTTGAAGTGTCCGCCGTTCGGCATTGTAATGGGAGACATTGAGCGCATGCACTTCACCGACACGGAGTCCCATGTAGGCCATCAGCAGAAAAATGGCCAGATTGCGCTCACGGTACTTGCCATCGACCGCTTCAAGAAACTCGCCGATCTGCTTTTCGTCCATATAAACGGGAGCACGGTTGGTCTCAGTCTTCGCTTTCTTGATTCCAAACGCCGGATTGTGCTCTAGCAGTTCCAGTTCAATCAGCGCTTTGAAAAAACACTGTACCGCCGCATGCTTCCGGTTGCGCGTCGCATCTCCTGCCCCATCGCGCCTTGCGCCCGAGAGGAATGACATAACATGAATCTTTTTCACCGTCTCCAGATCCCGTTCATTCAGTGCAATCAGAAAATGCCGCACATCGCTCAGATAATTTTTTTGTGTATAGTCGGTATACCCCGCGTCCTGCATCCAGATCAAAAAAGCTTCCAAGTAATCCGTATATTTCTCACAGGCTTCGTCGTACGGAATTCGGATAGTAGCCATCTCTTGAGTCGCTCCGTTCTTGAATTCAAAGTTTCTATTTATATATTGTGAACCATACGGGGCATGAAGTGCAAGATCTCTTCCGTGCGAAGGTGTTTATTGCGGCATGTATATGCTGAAGATTGACTTTTGAAAGAATTCTTCTATTTAAAATGAAACGTGCCGGGACGCCGCTCTTCACTTCTTCCCCCCATAAGTCGATAATATAGAGATAAAACTACTGGCTCGCTTGCTCCAATGAGCAAATAATCAGCCTACTGGGGGAACTGGATTATGAAAAAAACGAGACTCACAGCTGCAGCAGCGGCATTGTTGATTGCGGTAACCGCAGCAGGTACGCCATCCGCTTTTGCCAAAAACGAAGGCAAGAACGATCGGCCTGCCAAGGAAAGTGCAGCTAAGGCTTCAAGTGAATCTTCCGGCGAAGGGCAAGCAAAGAACAATTCGAAAACGAAGAACAGTTCGAAAACGCAAGCGTCGAAGCAGGCTCGAACCGCTTCATCTTCGGCACCGGTATGGAAAGCCAACTGGGAAATCTCGGACGTTTCATTTTCTGGGAATACTTCGGCGCTAACGACTGCTGTGGGTCTCGTCTTTCACGAATCCGATAATTCTCTGCGCGCTCTGGATGCTTCGACAGGCAAACTCAAATGGACCTATAAAGGAAGTGCCTTCCCTGCGGCCGAATTGAAAAATGCGGTGTTTCTGATTGCTGAAGACGGCCGTCTGCTCCGGATCGACACTAAGAAAGGAAAAGCGTCTTGGACTGTTAAAACAGCTGTAGAAAATCCGGAAGAAGCGTCGGCCGTGTTGATCAAAGGAACACTGTATGTTTCCGACTCCTCGGCAGGAATCAAAGCGTTCAATCCGGCTAACGGCAAACGTAAATGGACTTCTGCCGATGCCGCTTTGGACCTCATGAAGACTATTGTGCGTTATGACGACGTCCTTGTCGCCACCGGGCAATCTGCCGACGAATCGGACGTAATCTTCGGTATAGATGCGGAGAATGGTGATCTTCTGTGGAAACTGGAAGGTTCATACGATGTATTGACCGGAAAAGACGGGAAACTGCTGATACGTGATAAGTCCGGTTCTGCCCCTTCTTTTGATGAGACTCCGGCAGCTGAAGCCAATTCGGTGGAATCTGGCGATACCGATGTGACTTCGGAAGAGGACGCGCCGAAGACAGAGACAGAGACAGAAGACGACGCAGCGAAGGGTGAAACTGAACCGGAGGACGATGCGCCGAAGGTCGAAACAGCACCGGAAGACGACAGCGCCGAAGAGGCTAACGCCTATCTGGTCGAGCTTGCTTATGTGGATCTGGAAAGCGGGGAACTGTCGCCTGCCGGCCGTTATGGACCGCTGGACAGCGCTGTATCCGGTTTGGAGAACAGCCGCACCTTCCTGCAGGGCGGTACCCTGTATTCGGTGGATGAAGGAGATAAGGGAACGACACTGTCCTCTTTCCGTCTGAACGGCGATTCCTCCAAAAATTCCGCTAAAAATGACGAGGATGCAGGAAGCTGGCTCGCCGGACCGACCGGAGGTCTTCTCTTCTTCCAAAGCGGGACGGTTATGACGGCGATCAAAGCTGCAAATGGCGCATCCATCTCGTTCGGGGATCTCGCCTCCAAAGTGACTTATGGTCCTGTTGTCGTTGATCAGCGGGTATATGCAGGACTTGAAAATGGCGAAGTGCTGGCTTTCGATGCCAAGACTGGACGTACATTAGGGAAGCTGTCTGCTGATGGGGCGAAAATTAATGGAATCTCGGTCTCGAAATCTTCGGTCGTTGTTCGTACGGAAGACAAGCTGATTGGATTCGGCATTTCGAAGAAGTAAAAAAGCATTTCTCTTATTATATTTTGTGTTAATTCTTCTTATTTATGTTTCGCAAAATTTAATTTGGTTTTAAATAATTGGAGTAGGCCCAAGCAGCTAGCAAAACTTGAAATTCGCCAGAGCGGCGCTACAAAGTTTTCCAAATCTGCAGGATGTCGAGAACATCCAAAAGGAGTCCGTATTCCAATGACAAATGCCAACAAACCTGTACTTGAACCCGCTGCGCAGCAATTTGCCGATGATAACGCCAAGCCTCCGTTCCTTTCCGATCTGGGACCGGAAAAAGGGCGTGAAACAGTCGACGAAGTGCAATCCGGCGACGTGTACAAACCGGAAGTTGATATTGAGGATAAGAGTATTCCGGGGGGCCCAAAAGGCGAAGTTTCGATTCACATTCTGCGTCCAAAAGGCTCGACAGGTCCGCTTCCCGTCCTTCTCTATATTCATGGCGCAGGCTGGGTTTTTGGAAATGCGCATACACATGACCGTTTGATTCGTGAGCTTGCAGTCGGTGCTGAAGTCGCAGTCGTCTTCCCGAACTACAGCCTGTCTCCGGAGAACAAATATCCGGTTGCAATCGAAGAAATCTACGCCGTACTGGAATGGATTTCGGCACAGGGCGAGACAGAGCATTTTGATACGTCGAAGCTGTTTGTCGGCGGAGACAGCGTCGGAGGCAATATGACGGCTGCAATCACGCTGATGGCCAAAGAACGCAGCGGTCCAAAGATCACCAAGCAGCTGATGTTCTACCCGGTTACGGACGCTTCGTTCGAAACGGAGTCGTACAACCAATTCGCCGAAGGCTACTTCCTAATGAAGGAAGGCATGAAATGGTTCTGGGATCAGTACACGACCGATCCTCAGGAACGTGACCAGATTACCGCTTCCCCGCTTCGCGCTACGACGGAGCAGCTGCAGGGACTGCCTGAAGCGCTGGTTATTACCGGCGAAGCTGATGTGCTGCGCGACGAAGGCGAAGCATATGCGAATAAACTGCGCGAAGCCGGTGTGCCGGTAACGGCAGCCCGATTCCAAGGCATTATTCATGACTTTGTCATGCTGAACACACTGGCAGAGACGAATGCCAAAAAAGGCGCAATGCTGCTGGCCAATGCATGGCTGAAGGCTTAACGAAGCGGATGTAAAGGGTATAGATTCATTTAAATAGTATTGAAAAGAGCTGCTCCTCTGGGAGCGGCTTTTTTCCTTTTTCAAAAAACATTCAGCAATAAAGGAACCAAATCGCAATGAACGGCATATTAAGGGAGAAGTCGGCAGGCTGCTGATTACCGAGATCGAGCACATTAACGGACTTATTCGTGTTCATTATCGTGCGAAGGCAGCGACCCTTATGCGCAAGCTCGAGATCTTTTTATAGAAAATCTTTCAATAGAAAACAAAGAGTATGATCCGGTGTTTTTTGTAAGAGGCGTGCATATTATACCGGAGAAAACCATGGAGATCGAAAACGAAAAAACGTACAGCTTTATCCGTGAATTCTCAGCTTTCGATTTAAGAAAGCCTATTACATTTGTAAGTTGGGAGATTTCGAACCACGAGGCAGGTAAGCTGCTGGAGGTTGAAATCCCGCTCGAAAAATTGCAGGGAAATAAGAAATAACAAAAAAAGGCTCCGGCATCTGTCCGTTAAGTTACATGCGCTTGTTCATCACAAAGCGTATGTAACAACGGAAAATGACCGGAGCTTTTCGTTTTTTAATGACTTCTCTATATGTTCTAGTTAAACGTTACAAATCCCATCGCTTTTTGAGCTGCGCGCAGCGTTCTGCCCGCTTCTTCGGACGCTTTCTGCGCACCGCGCTTTAGAATTTCATCCAGTTCAGGCGAATTTACGACTTCGTGGAAGCGCTGCTGAATCGGCTCCAGCTTAGCGATAACCACTTCCGCTAATTCTTTCTTAAACGCGCCGTATCCCTGCCCTTCAAACCGCTTCTCAACCGCTGCAGTCGTCTCACCGGCGAATACGGAATAGATCTCAATCAGATTGCTGACGGCAGGTTTTTCTTCCCAGTCGTAGCGCACCTGTCCATCGGAGTCTGTAACCGCACGGGAGAACTTTTTGCGGATGACGGACGGCTCGTCAAGCATCAAGATGTAGCTGGCTTTGTTTGGATTGCTTTTGCTCATCTTCTTGTGCGGATCGTCAAGACCCATTACGCGAGCGCCGATATCCTGAACGATCGCTTCCGGCACAGTGAATGTCTTCCCGAAGCGGGTGTTAAAACGGTTGGCCAGATCGCGAGTCAGTTCCAAATGCTGCGTCTGGTCTTCGCCCACCGGTACATGCGTCGCCTGATACAGCAAAATGTCCGATGCCATCAGTGCAGGATAGGTGAACAGTGCGGAGCTTACTCCTTCTTTACCGTCCGACTTCTCTTTGAACTGCGTCATTCGGTTTAATTCGCCGAAATGCGCCTGCGTCTCCATGATCCATCCCAGCTCAGCGTGCGCCGAGACTTGAGACTGTAGGAAAATGGCGGACTTATCAGGATCGATACCTGCCGCTACGTAAAATGCTGCAATTTCTCTCGAACGCTGGTTCAGTTCTTTCGGGTCTTGGGCAACTGTAATCGCGTGAAGATCTGGAACGAAGAAGAAGCTTTCATACTCGTGCTGATATTTGACGAACTGACTCAGCGCGCCGAGATATCCTCCGATGTTCAAATCCCCACTCGGTTTAATTCCGGACAGAATGCGTTTCTTGCCTGTATTTTCGGTTGTACCGCTCATTACCATCTCTCCTTTTTGTTTGAAAATCAACAAAAACCTGCCGCCAAACGCAAAAAGAGCACATCATCCCCGTATAAGGGACGAAGTGCTCTGCTCCGCGGTACCACCCAAATTCGGCCGTGCGGCCGCCTCTTGGACCCGTCAAAACGACTAACGGGGCTCCCCGAGATAACGGAGGGATACCGTCGGCGCCTACTGACCGCTCATGCGGCGTTCGGACCGAAGCGAATGGACCCATTCACTGAACGCTGTCGTACCGGACCTCTCACCAATCGCCGGCTCGCTTTTTTCGATCGCCGGACTGACATGGGCACGACATGATCGATTCTTTAACGACATTTTATTTCAGCTACTCTTTCCATTCCTGGCTTTTTTGTATGGGCAGTTGTTTGTCATTAGTTTAAAAGAAGCGCTAGAAAAAAGCAAGCGGACGCCAATGAGATAGTCCATGTATTTTTGTTTACATAATATAATTATGGTAAACTAAAATTTCGGAGTAACGAAGCTGTCGCTGAAAAACGTTTCTTACAAAGTAATTTCTTTTTTCCAGGTCAACTCCTCTCCTGCTTCATTGCCGAACACAAGCACGATCTCTCCCTGCTCTCCCTGCATCGAATCGGGATAGATAAAACCGGAAAATTGGCCATCGCCGCTGATATAAAACCCTTCTTCGCCGGTTTGTCCATTCTGAACCGCCTCCAAAAGCGCAGTGGAGATTTGATTCTTGTCGGAGTTCCACTGCATCTCCTGCAGTGAATAGCCTTCCGGCAGCTTGCGTACGCTAAAATCGAAGCTGCTGCCTTCAATCGGTTTCTCGGTCTGATCGATCACAACCAAAATTTCCGAATTCTCTGCAGCGGTCGGTTCATTTTCTGCAGGTTCTGCACTTTCGGCTTGCGTTTTATCGTCATCGACCCCTCCAAGCGGCGCCTGTTCCTGAGAAGCCGCTGCTCCATTTTCCGCTTGTGTCTCTTCTATCTGCTGTCCGCCGCAGGCGGCAAGCACTAATGCGGCGATCAGCAGCATAGAAACGGCGAAGCCTTGTTTCTTATTCATCTTTATTTCTCTCCTCTTCTTCTGACGCAGCCTCTTCAAGAGTGAAGTGAAAAGCGACGCCTCTCTCTGTATTTTCCGCTCCATAAGGGCTGCCATGCAGCTCCAAAATATGACGCACAATAGCCAGACCCAGACCTGTTCCACCGGATTTACGGTCGCGAGAGCGTTCCGCCCGGTAGAACTGCTCCCAAATCAGCTCCAATTCCCGTTCGGGAATGGGCTCGCCGTCGTTTTCGATTCGCACGCTGACGGTACCGTTCGCTCCGCTCTTTATTTCGATACGAATTTCCCCGCCTTCCCGCGCATGACGTACGGCGTTGCTCAGCAGATTAAGCAGTACCTGTTCGATCCGGCGCGGGTCCGCAATGACGTACGGTGTCTGTTTTTCTTCGACAAGCGTCGCCCGCAGTCCTTTGCCCTCGATCTGCGCCGACAGCGCATCGAGAAGCGTGCGAATCTGCTGCGACAGCTGCATTTTTTCCGGCTTCAGCTTGATCGCTTTCGCTTCGAACCGAGACAGCTGCAGCATATCCAAAATGAGTGCATTCATCCGATCCGTCTCGCCGACGATCAGCTGCAAATAACGCTCTCGCTTGTCGGCAGCCACATCGTCCTGCAGTCCTTCCGCGAATCCTTTAACAATGCCGAGCGGTGTCTTCAGTTCGTGCGAGATGTTGGCAATTAGCTCTTTGCGAAGCTCTTCGGAGCGATTTTTCGCTTCCACTTCGCGGTTCAGCTCTTCGTTGGCCTGCGATAAATTACGCAGCGCGGCATCAAGATTATGTCCCAGCGTATCAAGATTTTGCGACAGCTCACCCAGTTCGTCGCTCGAGCGAATTGTCCGGCCCTCGTCGGGCGCAAAGTCCATCGATGCCATACGGGCGGATGTCCGACTTAAACGGACAAGCGGACGAGACAGCAGGCGCGAATACAGCAGCGATAGGATCAGCAAAACGATTGCAGCTGCAGGAGCCAGGTAAATCACATAGCGGCGCAGCATGTCGACCGCTTCTCCAACCGGTTGCAGCGATGCCAGCGCCAGGGCATAACCCCCTCCTCCTTCTCTGTCATTGCCGATCGGCACAGCAATTACCGCATAGGTCAGTCCGCTCCATTTATCTGTCCACTCGCTTCTTACGGTCTTACCGGAATTCAGCTGCGGCGCATACTGTTCCTGTCGCTGCCGCAGATCTACAAGCGCTTCGTCGATCAAGGCATTCGTATAAAAAGGATCGAGTGTCTGATTCGACGGCAGCAGCAGATCGGCGACCGTTCCGTCTACCCGGCTCAGTCCCTGCTCGGGCGACGGCGTATCCGGCTGTAATGTGGTCGGCTGCATGATCGTATCGTTCTGATCCATATAGATGCCGTCAACAGTCAGTGCATCGCCGCTCTGCAGACCGTCCGGCATCTCGTCTGCCATCGTACCCGCGGAAGACGGCAGCAGCGTCACTTCTTTTCCTCCGGGCGTTCGCAGCGTAATGAAATACGGGTCGAGACTGCGCCGGGCGAAGTCTTTGTTCAGAACAGCAAATGCCGCGCGGTTCTTATTCGTGAATTCGCCCAACAGACGCGCAGAAGCCGCCGGGGAGCCGGCCGCTTCCGCATATTGATCTGCTGTTTGTTTCAAATCCCGTTCGATCTCCCGAATCTTCTCGTCTTGATAAAAAGACTGGAAAAATAAACTTTGAGCAAGCAGAAGCAGGAAGAGCATGCCCAGCATGACCGCCGAGGTGATCAGAAATAGCTTAAATGCAATCCCTCTCTTCATGACTCTACCTCAAATTTATACCCCGTGCCGATCACAGTTCGAATATGCCGCCCTTCTTCACCCAGCTTAGCCCGAAGCTTTTTGATATGTGTATCTACTGCTCGCGGATCGCCGAAGTAGTCGATTCCCCATACGGCATTCAGAATCTCGTCGCGGTCCAGCACACCTGCGTAATGTCGAGTCAGCAGGATAAGCAGGTCGTACTCTTTTGGCGCGAGAGCAATACTATCTTCTCCGATCCGCACCGTATGCGAACGTTTGTCGATCGAAATTTGACCAAAAATCAGCAGATCGTCTTCGCGTCCCATATTTCCCTCCGCCCGTTTGAGCAGTGCAGCTGCACGGGCGACCAGTACCTTGGGACTGAACGGCTTGGTGACATACTCGTCCGCCCCCAGTTCGAAGCCCATAATTTGATCGTCGTCGTCCGTTCGAGCAGTAATGATGATGATCGGCACGCCGGACTTTTTGCGCACGCGCCGGCAGACCGACCATCCGTCGATCTCCGGCATCATAATGTCCAGCACAATCAACTCAACCTCATGCAGATCGAACAGTTCCAGCGCTTCGCGGCCGTTGTTGGCTTCGAGCACATGCCAGCCGTCTTTTTTGAAATAATCAGTCATAAACTCGCGCATCAGCACGTCGTCTTCGACCAGCAGAATCGTTTTCTTCATTATATACACTCCGTATCTCCGGATTCGCTGCACCGTTTATGCTAACCGGAGAACGGTGCGGCTGTCAAAAACGTTTTACTTATTCACCCCATAAACGGCTATTTCACCGTTGAATTGGCTGATCCACAGCGCGCCGTCACCGACCGAAACGCCTTTCCAGCTGACGAACAGATCGTCCTCAATCGCGTAACCTAGCGTTTTGCGAACTTTCGTTGTCATGATTGCATCATATTTGGCAATAAAACGTTCCGGTGTCCAGAATTTATATGTTTTGCCGCCCGTATTGACATTGAGCGGATAATGCATCATCGACGCTACCGCTTTTTTGTCATTCTTTTTCACAGCCCGCTGCAGTTTCAAGAAGAAGTCATGGAACTCTGCCGGATTGTCGATCCCTGCTACTTCATAAGGGTTGTTTGCCTGCGAAGCGGAGATTATTGTCCGATTCGCAGAAGACGTCGCGTCGGCCTGCTTAGGCGCCGCCAAGGAAGAACCGGTAGCTGCTGCTGCGATGGCAAGACTCAAAATCAATTTGGATGTTTTCATAGTAGAAGGCCTCCTGTTTGGTTGGAATGTTCTCAGTATAGCGAGGCGATGTGTAGATCATGTGTACGGGAAGTGGAGAATAGCATCTTCAACGAACGCTTATAAAACGCAAAAACTCTTTTACAGCCGGAGAAGATTCGTTCCCCCTGCTTATGCCTGCGTAGAGGCTTCGGGAGATTCGAGGGGTAAGCGGCAGCACTTTTACCCGATTGGATACCATGGACGCCGTTCCTTCGGGCACGATCGAGATACCAAGGCCTTGCGCAACCATTCCGATGACGGATAAAGAGTGTTTAAGCTCGTATTCGATGTTGGGAGAGATTCCATACTCGTTGAAAAGAGGCAAAAATACCTGTTCACAGCCGTCTAAAGGCAAAATGAAGGGTCGGGCATCCAACTCCTCAATAAACAGTTTCCCTTCCTCGCGAGTCGGGAAATCCAAAGGAGCAACCGCGACGTAAGCGTCTTCGAAAAATAAACGCGAATCGAATTTCCGGTTGTTGTAAGGCAGAAAAACAAGATCGAAAGCTCCTGCAATCAAACCTTGCTCGATTTCGCCGTAGCCTCCGTCATGGATCGAAACAGAAATCCCCGGATACTGCTGACGAAACGATCGCAGCAAAGGCGGCAGCACCGTAGAAGTGACACTCGGAAATGAACCCAAGCGGATAGAACCCCGCTTCAATTCATGACGCTCATCTACAAGCTGCTGGATATGCTCCTGTCGGGCAACAATGGTATGAATATGCGGGAGAAGCTCTTCTCCGATTTCCGTTAGCTCCAGTTTTCCGCCCCGATTGAGCAGCTGTACGCCTAATTCTTTTTCCAATGAACGGATTGAATGGCTCACCGCCGGCTGTGAGAGCGAGAGTTTATGGGCTGCCCTTGTAAAACTTCCAGTCTCTATAACCGTTTGCAGCACCGTGTAGGCATGAACAGACATTGAATCCCCTCCGTCATTCTTTTTATTTATATCAATCATACATAATATTCATTTTACTAATAAGAAACTTCTCTGTAAAATTGCCTTATCCAAACTCAAGGAGGTACTCTATGCGGGAATGGAATTCACACGAACGGTTTCAATCAAGCTGCGGAACGATAAATTACGGGGTTGAAGGCGAAGGCGAGGCTGTCGTGTTTGTACACGGTACCCCTTGGTCTTCTTATAATTGGCGGCATGTGATCAGAGAGTTGTCTTGCTGTTATAAAGTCTACTATTACGACCTGCTTGGATACGGTCAATCGGAGCAAATCGAAGGGCAGAATGTTTCTCTCGGCATTCAAAACAACATTTTGGACGAGCTTCTCGATCATTGGCAACTTCGGCGCCCCATCCTGATCGGACACGATTTTGGAGGGACAACTATTCTGCGAACCCATCTATTGAATGGCCGCGATGCGAAATGTATGATTCTGATTGATCCTGTAGCGACAAGCCCTTGGGGATCGCCGTTTTTCGCTCATGTCCGTGAATACGAGGAAGCTTTTGCGGGTGTCCCTTCCTCCATTCACAAAGCCATTGTATCCGCCTATGTCAGAGGCGCGCAATTTCATGCCATGAGCGACGAGACTCTGCTTGGAATCCTAAAACCCTGGACAGGCGAACGAGGCCAGCGTGCTTTTTTACAGACAGATCGCTCAAGCCGACCAGATGTATACCAAAGAGATTGAATTGAGGTACGGAGAGATCGACCTTCCTGTGTTATTAATATGGGGAGAGAAGGACGAGTGGATTCCAATTGAAAAAGGAGCTGCTCTTCAGAGCCAAATTCCAGGAGCGATTCTGCAGACCATACCGGAAGCGGGTCATCTTGTGCAGGAAGATGAACCTGCCGTCCTTCTTCAACAAATTTTTCGCTTTCTTCATTCTGTTAAAAGATAGTGAAGCGCTAGAATTACCATAATAATATTATGTAAACTAAAATCCAGTATAATGTTAAAAATGAATAATTTAGATGTTCATTATGATGAATAAGTGGGCGTAAAAAGAAATCTTGATCGATTTAAAACGAAACAGCGTATAATTTATATTATACGCTGTTTTTATATCGTGCTTTTTCATATCTCTACGTGTTCTGTACAATGCAAATGACTCGATCAAATACCTGTTGTACTAGATCTTCTTCCCTTATCCAAAAGTAAATCCGTCCCGCGCCAACCCACTCGATATTCGCTGCTTCGTCACAATCGATCTGAAGCAACAGTCTCCATTCAAGCGCGTCACGTGCAAAACGCTCCTCTTCCTCCGCACTGATACTCGTATCAAACGAACTCCATCGAAACATTTTCGCGCATTGAATCTGCATGTCGCCTTGGATCTGATCAGGATGACCTAACAAGCGATGAAGAGGGACATGATAGGTTTGGGGATCGTCCAAGTTTCCCTTAAAGATATTCCAGTAACGTTCGTATTCGATATGATCTCCGCCCCACCCGAGTCCTAAAGCTTCCAGATAAGCCGATTCAGATTCGGGTACACACAGGTCCGGATTAAAAATAATCTTTGCCGGAGACAATACGACTTGCGGATCTGCCTGTAACAGCGACTCAGGTATAGAGAGGGTGCTCAACCACTTAAATGAAGAAGGAGGTGTATAGATGACTCGGCAGGTAGTCGGATCGCCATGGAAAGCGTAGTCTTCGTACATAGCCGCAGAAGCATAGAAAAAGGACAGCAACCCATCTTCAGGGAGTAGTAACCCATGACCCTCAGGAAGCTCCGATAAGTTGATTTGTGCAATAAATGTATAGGGACACTCATCCCATTCCGGCCAATCCGCGTCTCCCGGCAGGTCAGCTCCGCCGCCGACTCGGCTTGATCCGATCACTATTTCTGTATCTGACACAGCATGCAGCTTCATTTTCAATGAAGGAAACAGCAGCTTGGCGATATCTGGTCGATACTTGGCAAGTCCTGCATCTTCAAGCTTACGCAGAATAAACTCAGGATCCAAACGCTGCTCAGGAGTCGGTCTTTCATAAACGTAAAAATGATTATCTTCGATCTTGAGCAGCGGCTCCGGTCTTTCAATTGAAAATTCCAACAATTCGATCACAGACTCCCGTTCTTCATAACGATTGCTGTTCGGCAGCACGATCGCCTGCACAAGTTCGAGTCCGCTGAAGTCAGTCAGATTTGAAGAATTGCTTTCTGTATTCAATAGAAGGAAATGTTCAATTGTAGTCCCCAACACGGCGGCTCCTGCACTGTGACCGATAATCAGATGTCCCTTTTGATGTAAGTCCTGCAAAATACGATCGGCTCCCGAATTCTTCAATTCGGCAAGCAGAATAAACGGATTTCCGCCATTCAAATAAATAATCGAATAATGTGCCAATTGCCCTGCCGGTTCGGTTGCGAGATCAAGGAAGTCGACAACAAAGTTCAAACCTTCAAACATGTCACGGGTTTGTACCGTATGACCATTCCCGGCTGCATGTTCCGGATCGGCAGTAGTGATAATGACCGCTTTTCGCTCTAAACCTGACTCTTCAACGATTTGCATAAAACGCTTTTGCGCCTCTAACGAATACAAACCGCTGGAATGAAGTATGATTGGCATAAAACCTCTCCTAAGCGTCATAATGTTAGTTATGTAAACAATGATTATTCTTCTTCCCAAATGTTCCCTCTGTTCCTATAAACGCAATCTCTGGTTCGTTCGTTACACACAAAAAAGCGAAGAGCCGCAGCCCTCCGCCTGTAATCCTTTGTTTCAACCTATCTCCTGATAATGAATGGCCTACCGCTTTACTTCTGACTCACAATCCATTCCGCCGCATCCTTCTGTGCTTTGTCCAGCGCTTCCTGCGAAGATGTAGACTCCAGCAGTGCTTTCTCCACATTCTCGGACAGGATATAACGAGGTTGTCCGGAACGGTACGGATAACGTGGTGCCCACAGGCGGCCCATGGCATCCAGCACAACACTCATTTGCGGGATTTCTTTCACGCTGGCCCATTCTGTAGAAGCTTTCACGACCGGTGTGCTTTCGTTTCTGTAGTTATCCCACATAAACTGCTGGAAGAAGTCGCTCGAGCTGAACTTCAGCCATTCCCAAGCCAGTTCTTTTTGCGTACTCGACTTCCCGATCGAGAATGGACTGCCGGCGAACATGCCACCCATTTTTTCTTCAGGATTGACGAACAGAAGCGCGGCGTCATAACGATCCTCAGTACCGTTCGCCTTAATGTCCGTAATAAATCCGGGAGCCGCACGCAGATTGATCGCAACATTATTTTTCTCGGTCAAGAAGTTTTCTGCTCCCTGCCCGGCCAAAACACCTTCAGGCGCATATTCTTTCGCTTTTTTCAACAGATCCAGCGCTTCGACCATCGTCGGCGTGTTGAATTCCAGCTCCATGTCTTTCCATAGGAAGCCCGTTCCCCACTTGCCGCCTTTGGACTCGTTGATGTTCATTACGGTATCTGCGGCATCCGATTTGTTAAAGGTCAAGCCGTAGTTTTGTTCACCGGTTTTCGGGTTTTTCCCTGTCATCTTTTCGGCTTTTTCCAAAATTTCTTCGATTGTCGGCTCCTTGGACAGATAAGGAACGCCCCAATCGTCAAAAATCTTCTTGTCGTACACGATGACGCGGGTGTCCCCGATAAAAGGCAGGCCGTAGATTTGCAGATCAGTATCTTCTGGTCCCATCGCCTTCCAGCCTTCCACCTGCCCGCCGAAGTATTGATCCAGATCAAATTTGTCGCGGTCAATATAAGACTGAAGAGGTTCCAGAAGCCCTTGTTCCGCGAAAGTCGCAATTCCGGGAAGTTGGTAGACGTCCGCGGCATTGGATTGCAGCATCGTTTGGGTTTTCTCGTTGTAACTGTCCCAGCCCATCAGGACGAAGTTCACTTCCGCACCCGGGTAAAGCTTCTCGAATTCTTCTTTTAAAACGCGGACTCCGGTTGTTTTCAGGCCTGTTTTCGGGTCGGTCTTATCTTCTTCCGTAAAACCGCCGATCATTTGGACATTCAGCGTTCCGGTCAGTCCCGCCGTCTCTGCCGGAGAAGCTGCTGCGGTGGAGTCTCCCGTTTTTGCGGAGGGTTGAGTCGCAGTTGCCGCACTCGATGATAGATTTCCGCCGCCGCATGCGCTCAGCAGTGTGCTGAACAGTAAAAGAAAGGTTAATGCCAGTGTACTGTTTTTCTTTTTCATCATTAGAGCCTCCATTTATGTGTATGGTTTATTCCCACTCCTGCACGATTGTCTCTCATGCTGTCAGGTGAATCGGCTTCCGGCTCGGCTGCCAAACGGTCAATCGAGTATCTTTTCAAATAAATATCTTATTCAAACAAATTGCGTTCCAACTGCGATCAAGCTGCATGTCTTATGTACTCTCTTTCCGCCCTCTTTTGCCCTTTTTCACTCTCCTTTCAGTCCGCTTAGCGCGATACTTTGGATGATATATTTTTGCATAATCAGGAAAACGACCATGACCGGGATAATGCTAACCGCAGCAGTTGCCATGGTTACCCCCATCAGAGGAGTGCCGCTTTCCTGGGAAAACTGAGACAAAAAGAGCGGAACGGTCTTCAAATCCTGGCTGTTAATGACCACAAGCGGCCAGACGAAGGAGTTCCAGCTCCCTTGAAAAGAGAGAATCGCAAGGGTCGCCGTAATCGGCCCTGCCAAAGGCATGAAAATGTGAAAGAAAATCTTGAATTCTCCCGCTCCGTCGATCTTGGCGGATTCCCGCAATCCTTCCGGTAATTGATCGAAGAACTGCTTACAGAGCAAAATACCCATCGCATTGATGATGCTCGGCAAAATAATCGGATACCGGGTATCGATCAGGCCGAAGTTGTTGAACATGATAAACATAGGGATCAGGGAGGTTTCGAAAGGAATCATCATTGTAGCGAGTATGAGAATAAATAGTAACTTCTTTCCTTTAAAACGTCCCCGCGAAAAAGCATAACCGCCCAACAGGGCCGAGGATACACTGAGAATGACGCTGAAGAACGCATTTACTCCGGAATTCCAATACGCTCTTAAAAGATGACCGTTTTCGAATACAAGCTCGAAGTTAAATAGGCTGAAGTCGTATGGAATAAGTCTTGGCGGAAAAGGAGCATTCACATTGGCGGTTCGTTCAAAGCCGACGCTTACCATCCACAGAAAAGGATAGATCAGAATGGTCCCAAGCAGCAGCAGGGAAACTGCGACTAGGCCATCTGCCCATTTTCTACGCGCATTTGCGACCATGGTCTTCATCTGTAAGTGCCTCCCGTCTATATCTTCATTCTGAAGAATTTGATATTGATAAAGGTGAACACAAGAATCAGAATCAGAAGCAAATAGGAAGCTGCCGAAGCGACCCCGTACTCCAATCCGCCAAAGCCGCGTTCATAAATAAACCCGACCAGCGTATATAAGGAACGTGCCGGACTGCCTGTATGACCTCCCAGCATAAAAGCTTCCGTAAACCGCTGCAGCCCGTCGATCCATCCCAGGATGATCAAGATGGTGAGACTGCCAAGCATATTCGGAATGGTGATATACAGCCACTGTTTGAATCGGGAAGCGCCATCGATCGAAGCGGCTTCATAATAGTCCGGCGAGATCGCCTGCAGATTGGCCAGATTGATGATAATGCCAAAGCCAAGCGCATGCCAGCTCGCCAGCAGGATGACGCTCCACCGGGCAGAAACCGGATTCGCAAGCCAGATCGTCTCGGGAAAACCGAATGCACTCAATACATAATTCAGTAATCCTTGAGGGTGAAGAACGACCAGAAATACTGTAGCAGCAGCGACCATGGATGTGATGTTGGGAATGTAAAAAAGGATTTTGAAAAAGTTCTGACCTTTACGAAGGGAATGAATGAGGCTGGCGATGATGAATCCTAGAGGAATGACAATCAATAACTGAAAAAATGCGATGTAAAAGGTGTTGAATATGGCTTGATGAAACGAATCCGATCCAAGAACATGCTGGTAATTCTCAAATCCTACATACCTTTCTTCGGCTCCTCGGGTAAAGCTCAGACGAAAAGATTCGATCATCGGATACACCGTAAACAAGGCGATTCCGAGCAAAGTCGGCAGTAGGAAGATGAACCAGACCCAGCCATTTAAAAAGGATTTTCCTGTTCGTTTTTTCTTTCTTCCGATGGTTTCATTCAACACAATTTCACTCATTTTGATCGGACAAAACTGTCCCTAAACCTCCTTTTGCAACAGTTGGTATCGATACCAATGGGGTCAATACCGTCTATTGAGCATAAATTCCTTCCGCCTAATACTTTATCTGCCTTTTGTGAAGGGAAACGATAGCTTGTATAAATGGAACATTAAATATTTTCTTGATTTAACAGTCTTTACAGCTTTCTTTTCCACCAATCAGTGAAGAACCCATCCAGCTACCGTTTTTTATACATAACTATTATTATGTAAACTAAATCTCTTGTAACCTATTTTCCTCTCGATCTTTTTGCGATATTCGCTCCTTCCACTTCCTCTTTCCAGCATAATCCACGAATAACAGGGCAATATCGATGAATAGAAGGACAACACTCAAACATACTGCGGATTTGCCTGGATTGTTCAAGTGTAATCACACCAAGATGGATCAGAGGATCGTTGTCTGTCAAAAAGCTTGTTCCATGCACTATTCTCTTTAAGAAACACTTTTTCTGCGTATGGGTCTTTATCATTTAGGCGAACAATGATCTTTTCTCCTTCCGATTCGGCAGTCCAAACTTCATTCATAAAACTTTTACCGATGATTGGGAGAACAGAATGCGGTCTTTTTTGAAAAAAGGCCTCGGCGATAAGATGGGCTTTCGCATGTTCGAGACTATTTTCCCTCATCTCCACTAACCGTCTTCCTGCTGAATCAAGTTGTTTAGCTGCACTATTCATCCATTTGGTATATATAATTATTATTATGTATACAAAAATCATGGAGAATGATTTGACTTTTCAGAAATATATACATGAACAACACAATATCGCCAGACAGAAGTATTTCTGCTGCTGCTTTATTCGATTAATTGTGCCCGCTTATTGAAAAACTGTTTATAACCCAGCTGAACGAATAAAATGACCGACAATGATACACTGCCGACCATGCTCAGCATAATGGCAATCTGATATTCGATCGCCATCAGCGGAGAAGCACCTCCAAGGATCTGACCCGTCATCATCCCCGGCAGAAATACGATTCCCATGCCGATCATCGAATTGAGAGTGGGCAGCATGGCGGCATCGAATGCATCGTTAACGACGCTGCGGCAGGCCATTTTGGGCGATGCACCGAACATCAAAGCCGCTTCAATCAGCGATTTTCGAGCCCGCATGCCTCCCGTTAACGTATTCACTCCAAGCGCAATACCGGTCATTGAATTGCCAATAATCATACCTGCAATGGGGATTACATAACGAGGCTCGTACCATGGGCGAAGACCCAATATGACAAATAAAAACACGCACAGACTGACAATAAAGCCGCTTAACATAGACAAGGCGATCAACTGCTTCATTTTGCGGGAAAGCGGATTTTTCGAACGTTTAATAATCGTATGTACAGCAAAAGCAAGCATAACGGCAATGATCAGCAGTGTCGTATACGGATTGGCATGACCAAAGACGTACTCTAGTATGTAGCCCACAGCAATAAGCTGCACCGTCATGCGGATCGAAGCAATGGCAATTTCCCGTTCCCGGCGAATGCCTTTGATCCGTACAATCAGCATAAGAATCAGGACGAAAATATAAGCCGCTCCCAACTGCCACCAGACGATATCGATTGTTCCGTTCATTGAGGCACCTTCCCGTTTCCGACAATCCGGCCATGGTCGATTGTGATCAAATGGTCGCCAAATCGGCGGATCATATCGGGAGAATGGCTGATCATAATAATCGTTCTGCCCTTTTTCTCCGCTTCGTTAATTATATTTCGCATGATGCGCTCCGCCGTTCCTTCATCCAACGAGGAAGTCGGTTCATCCAGCAGCAGCACGGACGGATCTAATAACAGAATCCGGGCAATAGCGAGCCGCTGCTGTTCTCCTCCGGACAGCGAGCCGGCATCCTGATCCAGCGAAACTTTCAGCTCAGCAGCTTCGAGAGCACGCTTCAACGCAGACTCTTCCGCATCGGGACGCTCCGTATATCGAAGGCCGAGCTGCAGATTTTCGCGTACATCGCCTTCAAAGATTGCCGGTGCTTGAGGAGCCGTAACGACCTCTCGTCGATGAAGCACCGGGTCAAGCCGCGCCATAGGCGTTCCTCGGTAACGAATTTCTCCGCTGTCCGGACTGATCATGCCGCTTAGCATGCGCAGCAGCGTGCTTTTACCGCTTCCACTGTCCCCCGCGATGCAGGTTGTGGCGCCCTCGGGTATGATCAGTTCGTCGATATCTAATATATGTTTCCAGCGGATCTTATGTAGTGCGAACAAGATATGACCTCCTTCAAGAATATCAATGTCTGGAAATAATCCGACTGATCAACTGCAAGAAGATAATTGGAACAGAAGCACTTTGCATCTTCCGTTAATAATCGCCGTCCACCTTCTATCAACGTTCAGAACGCTCTCCTGCTGATCATCTGCTTTCAATGTCAATTGGCTTCTTTTTATTACCCTATTTCTTTCCTCCATGTCAATATCCGGTTCAGCACCTCGCAAACTCCATACAAAAAGGGCCATCTCGGATTCGCACCCGAAACAACCCAGTCACCCCTATAAAGATAGCGCTTACATACTCTCTTTTTCTAAATAGCCTCTGTGTTGAAACCCTGAATCGCCGCCGACACTTCGCCAGGGTACAAAGCCATAAAGTCGGGGGAAAATCTCTTCATCAATTCAAACGAATCATAGCCCCATCCTGCCGCAATCATCTTGATCCCGGAACGCTGACCCGCTTCAATATCACGCAGTTCATCGCCGATATAAAGCGCTTCCGTAGGATTCAATTTATTATCGCGAAGGAATGAATGGATCGCCCGGTGCTTGCCGAACAGACTGAAGCACGAACGCACCTGGATGAATTGATGAATCTCGTTATGCCGCAGGAACAAACGGATATTGCTTTCCAAATTGGACGAAATAATGCTCAGCTGATAGCCCTGTGCATTCAATTCGCGAATCAGTTCGCCTACACCGTCTTTGATTTCCAGCGTTTTGATCTGACGACGGTATTCCGAGAACAGCTGAAAGCCGAGCATGGGAAGCCGGTACAGCGGAATGCCCAGTTCTTTTGCGCGCTGACGTATGGACCGTCCGGCAAAAGGCTCCGATTCACCGTCGCCGATCGCTTGATATCCGTGCTTAGCCGCCAAATTGTTGTAGAGCTCGACAATAAGCGGGCGGGAATTGACAATCGTACCGTCGAAATCGAAGATCACATGCCGAATCATAGTCCATACCTCCTCGAAAGATAAGTTCGTGTACTTTTTATTAACCTGCAGCTTCTTCCGCCTACCTTAAATTTTACTAAATTTTGGTGAAGGAGCAGTGTTCTTCTTTCTATTATAACGGTTTTCACGGACAAGAAATGAAGATTTTTTAATTTTAAACAATTTATTTGGCGTTTTATTTTTAATTTGTCACATATGAAAAAGAAGCCGGCGTAAGCCGACTTCGAAATCTCTTCATTTTCAAGTATAAGCCTTATTTTCAAGTCCGAACTTACCTTTACTAAACTTACCTTAGTATCGGTCTAACACCATATTGGTTTTAAACGAATCCGCATGGATCAGCCAGCCTTTTGCGTCGAGCAGATCGGCTAGAAGACTTCGCTTAATAGCCGCATCGGTGTATTCATCCGTTTTGAATGAGATTTCGATAATTGGCTCTTCGCCCGTTCCCGCTTCGTTCTGAACCATCCAAACTTCAATGTCTACTTCCAGACCTTCAAACTCTCCTTTGTATTTGGTAACGGATACCGGTCCACGGGCCCTCGATTGAGACAGCATGTCTTCGCCCCATCCTCTGTAGAGCGTCTTGTTCATTTTGCCCGGAATCCGGTCAAGCAGCATGTCGAGCGCTTTCTGCTCGCTTGGCAGAACCAATCCGATAGGCGCCGATTCTTTCTTTGTATTGGAGAAACTCAACGTCTGCTTGCTGTAGCCCCAGTCCACTTCCGCTTCATAGTTGTCATCATCGGAAGAAAATCCGGCTGCATTGGCAGCATCAAGTGCAGCTTCGATATTCCCGTTTTCAATTGGAAACCTTTTTTTGTATGTCAGCTCGTAATCGGTTTTATCCGCTTTTTTACGGAATCTGACGTTCCACCCTTCCTGGCCAAGCTCTTGGGAATCAGTATCAAAGTATTCCACCAACCGGTATGTAGGCTCTTCGGTTACCGAGAATTCCGAGCGCAGCTCAGGCTGCAGCGATTGATTCGATGTCAGCACCTTTTCGGCATCAAGCAGAAATTTCACTTCATACGAAGGGACGGCATTGGAAGCGGCTTGGGCTTGGGAGGCTCCTCCAAGTCCTGTTACGGCAACGACAACAGTTAAAGCAGCGGCGGTTATCGAGCGGGCAAAACGGCTGCGGATCTTCATGTTCAACACATCTCACTCCATTTCTCCAAAGTAGTGGCGTACCCGTTTTACTCTAGAGGAAAGGGGTCAAGGCAGCATCAACATGAAGAGGGAAAGTTGTAAAATCTTCCAAGACTCCCTCTATAGTTTCCAAGATTTATTCAACGCTTGTCCGCATCCAT
Source organism: Saccharibacillus kuerlensis DSM 22868 (assembly GCF_000378145.1). GTDB lineage: Bacteria > Bacillota > Bacilli > Paenibacillales > Paenibacillaceae > Saccharibacillus > Saccharibacillus kuerlensis. The sequence continues at coordinate 254,592 of NZ_KB899280.1, forward strand.
TCCGTCAAGTGATCGGTAAAGCGCCCCAACATAGCCGAACGGTAGCGCTGTTTGTTCGTTACCATATAGATGTGCCGATTCAGCCGTCCGCCCGGAATAGAGCGCATCTGCAGCAGTCCCCGTTTAATCTCGTCTTGAACAGCCAGATGCGAAACAAAAGAAACGTGTTCACCGAGCATGACCGTTTGCTTGATCGCTTCCAGCGAATCAAACTCCAGATACGATGGCAGCCGGCGGGAATGGGCAGCCAGCCAATTTTCCGTCAACCTACGTGTGCTCGATTCTATTCCGTGCATCACAAAATAGCAGGAAGCGATCTGTTCGGGGGTCGGCTCGCCGATTGCGGCCAGCTTGTGCGAGGGAGCAAAAATAAGTACAAGTTCATCCCGCCCCATCGGTTCTGATAGCAGTTCCGGCGACTCGAAAGAATCTGTCGAAGCGATCCCCAGATCAATCTCATGCCGCTCCAGCATCTCTCTTACCGCAGGAGCTGTCTTAACGGACAACGCAATATGGACGCCCGGATAGAGACTGGAGAAGCGGTGCAGTACGCCGGGAAGCAGATAGGTAGCCGGCACATAGCTGGCACCGATCCTCAGCGTTCCTCTGCGCAGCGTATCAAATTCGCTAACCGCCCGTTCGGCTTCTGACGCCAATGCGCCTATTTTGACCGCATAATGCTGAAGCGCGTAACCGGCGTCCGTTAGAACGATTTTGCCCATCTTCGTCTCAAACAGCTTAACGCCGAAGTCTTTCTCCATATTTTTCATATGAAAAGTAACGGTAGGCTGTTTTAAATTCAGAATTTCGGCTACGGTCGTAATCTTGTTATGCTTCTCTAACAGTTCCACAATCTTCAGTTTGGTTAGATTCAAATTCATCATCACTTGATCTTCCTTCCTGTTCGCTTTTATTTTCCCTCTATTTTTCCTCTATATGTACACTCCACTATCAGTAAAATCTATGAATGTTAACAGTATTCATTGGAAAAATTAATTTTGTTTTGACATTGTACTGACATGGGCTTTGAACAAGAGCGTTAGACTGAGTTTGTGAGCGAGAGACCGCTGACCAGTTAACTGAAGCAAGGAAGGATATCCAAATGGACTTACACATTCAAGGATTAACGAAAACGTTCGGCCAAACAACGGCTCTTCATCCTACCGATCTTACCGTTCGCTCGGGAACTTTTACGACACTGCTTGGTCCTTCGGGCTGCGGCAAAACGACGCTGCTGCGTATGATCGCAGGGCTTGAAACGCCGGACAAAGGCACGATCTCTATCGGCAGCGATACGCTCTATGACGCAGGCCGCAAACGAGATACTCCGGCACATAAGCGGGGCTTCGGTATGGTCTTCCAGGATTTTGCGCTGTGGCCGCATATGACGGTGTTCGAAAATGTCGCGTTCGGTCTGCGCACGGCGCGCCAGACCCGCGATCTGCGGGAAACGGTCATGAAGGCGCTGGATAAAGTCCAGCTTGCGCCGATGGCCGAGCGTCATCCGCATCAGCTGTCCGGAGGCCAGCAGCAGCGAGTGGCTTTTGCCCGCGCCGTTGCGGTACAGCCCCGTCTTGTGCTGTTCGACGAACCGCTCAGCGCCCTGGATGCTTCACTGCGAGAAGAGATGCGGGTCGAGATGCTTTCGCTCGTCCGGGATCTGGGTCTGACCGCTCTTTATGTCACACACGATCAGACCGAAGCCATGTCCATGTCCGACGAGATTGTCGTGATGCAGACTGGACGTGTGCTCCAGACGGGAACACCGGAAGAAATCTACAGTCGGCCCGCCGATCCGTTCGTCGCCCGTTTTATCGGACGATCCAACTGGTTGAGACCTTCAGGAGATTCGGAGAGATCCGAAGAAGCCATCATGTTCCGTCCGGAACATCTGCGTTGGGAGCCGATGAACGGCTCGAAATGCCAAGCTTTTGAAGTCGAAGTGCTGCAGTCCAGCTATATGGGAGACCGCTACGAAGTACATCTGCAGGCAAACGGCCAGCAGGAACGCTGGACCGCCTATTCTGCCAACCGCATTCCTCCGGGTAACCGGATGATTGTGTACTTACCGGAAAGCCAAATCCGTTCCATGAAACTGCAAGGCCAACTTTAAATTAATGGGGGAAAATTACAATGTGGAATCCGAAATTCGTTAAACCTTCTAAATTCGCTAAAGACGCACCGCTCGCACTGGCTCTTGCTTTTGGCATGGCTTTAACTGGCTGCGGAAACGCCGGTAATTCGAATACGGCAGCGGCCGATCCTTCTTCCGCTTCCGACAGCACAAAAACGGAACAATCTCAGCCGGCGGACAACAAGCTTGTCGTTTATACAGCCGGACCGGAAGGACTGGCCAACAAGCTGATCGAAGGTTACCAAGCAGAGTCCGGTGTTCAGGTCGACATGTTCCAGGGAACGACCGGTAAAATCCTCGCACGGTTGGAAGCCGAGAAATCCAATCCGGCAGCGGATGTCGTTATTCTGGCTTCTCTCCCTGCCGCACAAGGGCTGAAAGATGACGGCTTGACCCTGGCTTATCCGGAAGCGAAAAATGCCGATAAGCTGAATGCCGACTGGTCGGATGCGGAAGGCAATTACTTCAGTTCCAGCGCTTCTGCCCTCGGTATCGCCTACAATACAAGTCTGATCAGCACACCGCCGACTTCTTGGGCCGATCTGAGCAAGCCGGAATACAAAGATCAGGTCAATATTCCGGACCCTTCGCTGTCGGGCTCCGCACTCGACTTTATGACCGGATACCTGAACGCGAATGGCGACAGTGGATGGGATCTGTTCCAAAGCTATAAAGATAACGGAGCTGTTCTGGCAGGCGCCAACAAAGAAGCGCTTGATCCGGTTATTACCGGAGCAAAAGGCATCGTCGCTTCGGCTGTCGACTATATGACTTACAGCGCCAAAGCCAAAGGAGAACCGATCGATATTGTGTATCCAAGCGAAGGCACGATCATCAGCCCAAGACCGGCCGCTATTTTGAAATCGACTCAGCACAAAGAAAACGCCAAAGCGTTCATCGACTATCTGCTGTCCGACGAAGCGCAGAAAATGGTTACCAATGCTTACCTGATGCCGGGACGTACAGACATCAAAGCCGACAACCGCGCCAACCTGGACGAGATCCCTCAATTGAAAGCGGACTGGAACTGGATGAGCGAAAACGGCGCTGAAGTTACGGAACGTTTCCTGAAGCTGTTCAAATAAGCGTATGTTCAACTCTTTCTCCCTTAAACCAATTCGCGGACTGTCGGTCCTTCTGGCCCTGCTTGTGCTGGGTGGACTGATCGTAGTCCCGCTTGCCGAAATCTTTATCCAAAGCGTATACCGGGACGGGGAGCTGCAATGGGCAGCTCCCTTCCGTACGATTGCGGACTCCGATTCAGCCAGAGTGATGCTAAATACGGTATGGCTTGGTCTCTGCGTCATTCTGGGCACCACACTGCTTGCTCTGCCACTGGCATGGATTATGGCCAATACGGCGATTGGCCGCAAACGCTGGCTTGATATCGTTCTGCTGATTCCGTTTATGACACCGCCTTATATCGGCTCCATGGGCTGGATTCTGTTTATGCAGAAAAACGGCTATCTGTCGCAGCTGATTCCCGGTCTATCCAACTTGACTCCAGCTTTCTTCAGCTTCATGGGTATGGTCACGATTATGAGTCTGCATCTGTTTCCGTTTCTGTATTTGCTGCTGCGCGGTGCACTGGAACGGATCGGAGGCAGTCTGGAAGAAGCGGGGGCGGTTATGGGGGCGACTCCTTTCTACCGGTTTCGCCGCATTATCGTTCCGCTGCTGCTCTCTTCCTTCGGAATGGGCGCCATGCTGGTCTTTGTCAAAACGATTGCGGAATTCGGTACACCGGCAACTTTCGGCAGAAAAATCGGCTATGACGTCATGACTTCGGAGATTCACCGGTATATCTCCAGTTGGCCGATCAGCTTCGGCACAGCCACATCGCTCTCTTCCCTGCTTCTGACCGCTTGTCTGCTCATGTGGTATGTCCAGTCCGTACTGAGCCGACGATTCACTTACAGTCTTGTAGGCGGCAAAGGTTCGAGACGTTCTTCTCTGCGCAGCGGCGGGCCTATACTCTGGGTAAGCATCCTGTTTGTATTCCTGCTTCTTCTCTTCTCGATCGGCATTCCGTATTTCTCGATTATCGCGGCTTCGACGATGAAGCTGCGCGGAGTGGGGCTTTCTTGGAATAACCTGACGCTGGATGCTTATCGGGAACTGCTGCGCTGGGGCAATCCCGGTATGAAAGCGCTGATGAGCAGTATCTGGTTGTCGCTTGCCGCTTCTACCATTGCGGTCGTGCTCGGCACCTGGTGCGCGCTGCTGATTCGCCGGTCGCAGACCGCATCTCAGCGTATGGTCGATCTGATCAGTCTTATGCCCAATACGGTGCCAGGCATCGTCATGGTTGTGGGTCTAATCCTGCTGTGGAATTCGCCTTGGATGCCGATTCCGCTGTATAACACCTACGGAATGGTTGTGCTGACTTATGTCGTTCTCTTTCTGCCTTATACGGTACAGTATGTGAAAAGTGCAGCCGGGCAAATCGACGGCTCTCTCATGCAGGCGGGCCAGGTATTCGGCGGACGCCCCGCTTATCTGCTGCGGCGGATTACTCTTCCGTTGATTCTCCCCGGTATGCTGGCCGGATGGATGATGACCTTTACGATCTCGGCACGGGAATTGGTCGCTTCCCTGCTGATCCTTCCGCCTTCGGTGCAGACGTCGGCGACCTTCATTTTCGCCCAGTTCGAACAAGGCGAAGTTTCATTGGGTATGGCTATGGCCGTCGTATCCGTCGGATTTACAACCCTGATCTTAATTACTATGGAGAGCCTTGGCTCGAGAAGAAAGTGGAATAGATGATGATGAATGTGCAGGTATGGGGTGGCTCTGGTGAGCACGGTCGTTCCTGCTATCGGATCGCCGGAGCCACCCGCCGCATCCTGCTGGATTGCGGCATCAAAAAAGACGAAAACGGGCAGTATCCGCTGCTGAATATGAGAGAAATTCCGAAGTTGACGACCGTATTTCTGTCTCATGCGCACGAGGATCATGCCATGGCGCTGCCTCTGCTCTACAAACACGGCTATGTCGGGGTGATCTGGACGACCCGGGCGACTGCTTACCAGCTTGAAGCCGGTTTCCGCAGCTGGCGGAAGTTTGTTGAGTCCCGCGGCGGACATCTGCCTTATGAGGAAGCGGATATTGAGAAGATGACATTTCGATATCTCGAAGATTATGCACAGCCGCTGGAATGGTTTGAGCTTCCGGAAGATCCGATACGTGTTCAATGGGGCCGCAGCGGACATCTAGCCGGATCTGTCTGGCTAAAAGTGGAGCTTGAAGGAAAGCGAATCTTCTTCTCCGGCGATTATAGTCGGGAGTCCGAGCTGTTGGCCGCCGATCTTCCCGGAATATCTGGCGAAATGGTGCGGCCGGACGATCTCGCTATCTTGGATAATGCTTATGGACCGGATACTGAACCGCAAAGTGTGAAGATCGAATCCCTATACCAGGCAGCTTCGGCTTCCCTGGATAACGGCGGCCGAGTGCTTATGCCGCTGCCGGCATTCGGACGAAGTCAGGATCTGCTGGTCTGGGTCTGCGAACGATTTCCCGACTATCCGGTTATCGTGGAACGCAGCATCTGGACAGGTCTGGAGAATCTGCTCAAAGATCCGACCTGGCTTCAGCCGGGTGCCGCGGAACGAATCGCCCGCACGCTTGATCTTCATTCAGATCGCGTTCTGATCACAGAGACCAAAGAACAGCGGCGGCAGGCACTGGATCAGACAGGTCCCTGTCTGATCCTTTCCAACGACGGGATGCTGGAGTCGCCGGCTTCACGCTGGTATTTGGATCAACTAGCCGGAGAACCTGATAATCTGATCCTGCTGACCGGTCATGTATACAAGGGGACTTTCGCCCATCGTCTAGTGAAAGACAGACAGCCGAATACCCGGTGCCGGGTACTGAATCTGTGCTATAAAGTGCATCAGGGAGCTGATGACGTCCGCCTTATGTTGAGAGAGTCTCCAGCCGACAAAGTTATGCTTGTACATGCACCGGAACCGTCTGCTTCTGCCGGCCTAAAGGCGATTGAGAACGGTGCATGCTTTTCGGAACTCTTCGTTCTCCGGCCGGGCATGGGACTTTCTATTTAACAACAATGGACTTTTCGATTTAAAAAACCGGATGACTAACAGCTGAATCATAAAAACAGCCCGCAGACCATTTTGAGGTCTGCGGGCTGTTTTCTTTTGAACGTGCATTTTAACGCTCATTGTTTCTTGTTTTCCGGATTCGTGACGATTTCTCTTCTTTGTTGAAAAGGCTTCTAAGGCCAGAGCAGACCTGATTCCCATTGTCCGTCTTCATCCAATCGGTACTGCAACCGTGTATGCTTGCGCCCGGAATGTGCCTGCCAGAATTCGGCTTCGAAGATCTGCATCGCATACAGCCGCCAATACGGCGACACGGCTTCGGGATCCCGAACCAGCTGTTCCCGATATTCAGCAAGCGCCTGCTCCAGCTGTCGTTCGTTATCGAGCGGCGCGCTCTGCCGGCCGGTCATGGCAATCGCACGGGCTTCGTCAGGACGCCGCCGAAGGTCTTCCGCCCCTTCTTCCGCTCCTGTATCGGATACGGTTCCCCGAAGCCGAATCTGTCTGCCGAGGGAAGGCCAGTAGAAGGTCAGTGCCGCGTGGGAATTGTGCTGCAGCTGCTGCCCTTTACGGCTTTCCATCCCAGAGGCAAAATAGAACGTTTCACCGTGGACGTCTTTGAGAACCAGCACTCTTGCATCCGGACGTCCTTCACTGTCGACCGTAGACAGGGTCACCGCATGAGGCTCTGTAACGTTTTCTTGAAGTGCCAGCGCCATCCACTCCAGAAACAGTTCCCCCGGTCTCTGAGGAATCTTGGATGTATCAAATGCGGCAAACGTTCCTTCGAGCGCCTTCAATCCTCGAAATAACGGATTGCGGTTATCAGACTGATCTGCAGACATGGGCTTAAGCCAGGTTGCTGAGTGTGTCGTAATCCTCGTCACTCAGCTGCAGTCCTGCCGCGGCAATATTGTCTTCCAAGTGGGACACACTTGAAGTACCCGGAATCGGCAGCATAACCGGTGAACGGCGCAGCAGCCAAGCAAGTGCGATCTGCGCAGGCTTCGCATTCAGACGTTTGGCGATATCGTCGAGCGGTCCGCCTTCGCGAGCCAGCTCGCCGGTTGCAAGCGGGAACCATGGAATAAAGGCGATTCCGCCTGCTTCCGCTTCCTCCAAGACATCTTCCGCTTTGCGGTTAGAGAGATTGTACAGATTCTGAACCGATACGATCTCCGTAATTTCGCGTGCTTCGCGCAGTTCCTCCACGCTTACTTCACTTAGTCCGATATGTCGGATTTTGCCTTCTTTGCGCAGCAGCTCAAGTTCGCCCAGCTGTTCGGCCAACGGTACTTTAGGATCGATCCGGTGCAGTTGGAACAGATCAATCCGTTCTACGCCAAGGAAACGCAAACTCATCTCAGCCTGCTGACGCAAATACTCCGGACGTCCTACCGGACGCCAATCGTTGGGACCCGAACGGGTTAGTCCTGCTTTGGTTGCGATAACCATATCGTCCGAATACGGATGCAGCGCCTTGCGGATCAGGGGCTCGGCTACCGCCGGGCCGTATGAATCTGCCGTATCGATAAAGTTGACACCAAGTTCCGCCGAGCGCTTCAGCACCCGAACCGCTTCTTCCGGATCTTTTGGGTCTCCCCAAACTCCGGGTCCGGTCAGCTGCATAGTGCCGTAGCCCAGCCGATTAACCGTCATGTCTCCGCCAATTGTAAATGTGCCGGAATCGGCAGCTGTAATGTTTGATGCAGTCATTGGGATCGCTCCTCTCGAATGAAAAACTTGAATTGCAAAGTCCTCCACTCATTACCCGCGGCAAGCTTACAGCAATCCGACATCATAGGCGGCATGCCATTTTCCTTTTACCATTCTTGTTCTTTTTCTTGTTAGACGAAGGTTGCGCCTTCCGCATATCCAGATGCAGAGACTTTTTTCGCAGACTCAAGATTTTCCTCTTCGATCAGGCCGACTTTCACGAAACTGTGGTACAGTCCGTCTTCTTCGAGCGTACCGGTCACATGATCCGCAACTGCCTTCAATTCTTCCCGTGCATTGCCCATTGCAATTCCTACTGCACAGTACTGCAGCATCTCCAGATCGTTGAGTCCGTCGCCGATCGCTACTGTGTCGGTCACCGAGCGTCCCAAGTGGACCAGCACATCGGCGATCGCGACCGCTTTGTGAACGCCGGGCACGGCGAGTTCTCCGCTGTTTTGTCCGAACATCGGAACGGTGCATTGAAGCACTTCGAATTTGCCGGTAAACTCAGCCTTAATTCGTTCAAATGGCAGAGAACCCTCCAGGAAGCAGACTTTGTTGACGTCGCTCTTGTACAGATCCTGTTCCCCGTAAGTCAAGGCATCAAGGAATGGGTGAGGAGACGCTTCCATCCGCTCACGTACATCAGGATCACTATTCACATCCCCGTAAATGAGCCGAATCAAATGTTCCCGCAGATGACGGCTTGCATACAAACCGTCATTCGATTCCAGATAGAAGTCGATCCCGTTTTCTTCGAAAAAGTCGACCATATGCCGCACATCTTCCGGAGCAACCTGCTTGTGATACAGTGTATTCGTTCCGCATTCCACATACCCGCCGCCTGCACCGATCAGACCGTCAAATCCGATTTCCCAGATGACGTCGTAGATTTCCGGTTTGGAGCGTCCAGTACACAAGTAGAGCAAATGTCCGTTTGCACGTGCCTGCTGGCAGGCGCGAATAGCAGATTCCGGAACACGTCCGTCATCGGCAACAAGCGTACCGTCAATATCAATGAAAACCAACTTGGAAGATGCGTTCATGGTTGTGAAACCTCCTGGTTAAAAGATCGGATCATACACACTTTCGATCCTGCATTTCCACCGTACAGTCTGGAACGCGTTTCACGTCAAGCCCGGTTTCTTGATATTTTTGCGGACCATCTTGCTTCTATCTACCCACGTATTTTTCGGAAAAATTCGAGAATGTCCCTCGTCAGCAGTTCCGGCTGTTCCATGGCTGCAAAGTGTCCCCCTTGTTCGAATTCTGTCCAATGTTGGACATTGTAACGGTCTTCCGCCAAAGCACGGATCGGATAAGAGACGTCTTTTGGAAAAACGGCGACGCCAAGCGGAGGCCCTGGGTCCGCAAATGTCTCGTCAGGAAGCGGAGAACCGTCCATATGCATCGTTTCGTAATATAAACGGGCCGACGATCCCGCGGTGGCCGTCAGCCAGTAGATCGTGATGTTGGTCAGCAAACGGTCCCGGGAAATTTTTTCTTCCGGAAGCCCTTCTATGTCCGTCCATTCGTAAAACTTCTCGATAATCCAGGATAGCTGTCCGGAAGGAGAGTCTGTCAGCGCGTAAGAGAGCGTCTGCGGCCGTGTTCCCTGCTGAACGGAGTAACCGGACTGCTCCTTGGCATAGTGCTTGATTTTCTCCAGTGTCTCGCGGTCTTTGGGCTTCAGCTTGGCGAGTTTCTTAGGGTCTTCCGGTGGAGGAGTCACCAGCATGTTCACATGGACACCAACAACGGATTCCGGATCTTTATGACCAATCTCCAGTGAGATAAAGGAACCCCAATCTCCGCCCTGCGTTCCGTAACGATTATAGCCCAGCCTTTTCATCAGGGTAACGAACATGCCGGCGATTCGCTTGTAATCCATGCCGGACTGTGAGGTCGGTCCCGAGAAACCGTATCCCGGAAGAGAAGGAATAACGAGGTGGAATGCATCCGAAGCTTCACGTCCATAATCGCGGGGACGCGTCAGCGGTCCAATCATATCCAGAAATTCGACGATCGATCCCGGCCAGCCATGGATAAGCAGCAGCGGCAGCGCATCAGGCTCGGGCGATTGGACATGCAGGAAGTGTACGCTTTCTCCCCCAATCTCCGTTTTAAACTGAGGATACTCGTTCAGTTTGGATTCATGTATACGCCAGTCGTATTCCGTCCGCCAGTATTCGGCCAGTTCTTTCATGTAGGACAGCGGAACGCCATAGTTCCAGCTGTCTCCCGGAGCCTCCTCCGGCCAGCGGGTGCGCGCGAGGCGATCTTTCAAGTCGTCGAGATCAGCTTCGGGTATGTCGATGCGAAAAGGCTGTACGATCGGATCTGCGTTTTTCATACGTTTTCCCTCCTGTTCGTCTTTAGAGCGCCTTTCATCTTCTCCTCCCTTCATTCTTACCCGATACACAATTGCTTAATGATTGGTAAAGATATTTTGGCTGGTACGCCTTTTTTATTTACACAGTTAATGTTATGTAAACTGAATGGCTGAGTAACATAAACACAAAAAAAGGCACCCTAAGGGGCACCTTCAGAAGAGCAAAGCAAAGCCGATCGCCAAAAAAACAACGCCCAGTACGATCGGAACATTCTGTCTGCGCACCGCTTCATCTCCGCCCAGCATTTCAAAAGCCGCAGGATCATTGGGGTCGTAATGAACTTCGACTTTTGTACCGACCTCAGGCGGACGCATCGTGTTTCCGGTTCTTGCCATATGTTCGACCGTACCGGAATGGGTCTGGAAACGTACGACCGGATGGTACTTGATACCGGTACTCCCTCTTTCGATCCCTGCATCCGGCATTTCTTCGTATCGGATGATTTCTCCTTGTACGGTATGTTCGCTCTGTGCAAGCTTACGCTGCCGGATGCCGGAGTAAACACCGAACATAATAAATGCCGCCCCGAGTATCCAGAAAATCATTTCGCTGCCCGATCCGTTCAACGGCCTTCCTCCTCCGCCTTGTAGTCTACTCGGTTATTTACCTCGGAGGAGCGGTGTTCAATCAAATATGAATTTTCTGCTGCCAATCGGATTCCAACAGTTCTACATTGATGCCAACGCCGGCCATCGAGCCGGCAGCCACAGCGAGGGAAAGTTGATACTTTTGCGAAGCGCCGTCGCCCGCTCCGAAAACTCCTGCGACGCTGGAATGGCCCATTTCGTCGACAATCATCGCCCCCGATTCCATCGCTTCACAGCCGAGCACAGCCGGAACATCGGAACCAGGTGCAAGATGTGGAGCAAAAAAGATCGCGCTTCTGGCAATTTCCGTTCCATCCTCGAGCCGTATAGCTTTTGTCTCGCCTTCTTCAGAGAAAATTTGTCGAACGGGACTCTCATATAAGGGGATATTTCTAATCCGAAGTTCTTCCTTTTCCTCGTCGGAAAGAGTATCACCGCTGCTGAATAGGGCAAGATCATCTGTCCAACCGGCAACCGTACGGACCAAATGCAGCGCATGCTTTCCTTCCGCAATAATGGCGATCGCACGATCCTGCATTTCCCATCCATCGCAATAGGGACAGACATAAGCGCTTTTTCCATAAACGCTTTCCAACCCTTCGATGTTCATCGGTAGGTCCTTCATCCCGACTGCGAACAGCAGCTTACGGCACAGATAGATTTCTCCTTCAGCAGTCGTAATCTGAAAATCTCCGTCACTTCCTTCGGCTTTTAAAACGGCACCTTGAACAAATTGAACCGATGGATAAGCCGCAATCTGTTCGCGCGCAATTCTGCGAAGTTCGAATGGCTCAATGCCGTCGCGTGTAAGAAAACCGTGTGATTCGCGCGTAACCCGGTTACGCGGCAGAGCCTCGTCAATAAGCAGTACACTGCGCCGTGCTCTTCCCAAGACGAGTGCCGCGCTCATTCCGGCTGGACCGCCTCCGATAATAATAACGTCAGTACGATTGGGGAATGGAACTGAAGCAGTCGAAATCATATTCACGCTCCTTAAAGTCTATTATAGACATTTTATATCTCTGATTAAAGCAAAAGAAAAGCAGCTTTCTTATCCGGTTATTGAAACCGATCTGAATTTGCTGCTGCATTTACATCAGAGACTACATGTATCTATAATATTCGTAATCATTGCAATCTGTCAACGTTTATTTGTTTGTTTTTGCTGAACATTTGTATTGTTTTTTGAGTTTGGTTTTGTTATTTTGGCTCTTTTTCTGTATTTTTGTTTTATTATTGTGAATTTTTCATATGATGAAATTTAATTTTATTGTTATTCAATACTGTGGTGAAAATGTCTTTTATGGCTCTTCAATCTCGATCGAGAGTGCATAAGTGGCATAATCTTTATTCTGCCATACCGCCCTCACATTCAAAGCATAATATCCCGGCGTTTTCGGCAGTGTAATGGCTGTTCCGTTTCCAACGGGTATGGCAGCCCCCTGCGGATTTTCCATATCCCAGAGCTCCGCCGATACTTCAAATGGCTCCTCTCCCTCAAATTCAAGCCGAATCCCGCCCGTAGGCGGAAAGGCCAGAACGTCCTCCATGCGAATCAGCTCGGGAGGCGTATCTCTTTCAACCTCATTTCCTTTCCAGTGATAACTGCCCTGCACCATCTCCATTCGCTCACCGCTCAATGTCTCGGCTGCTGCTTTTGGAGGTACACTTGCTTGCCCGCATCCGCTTATCGCAAGTATAAGGGCAAATAAAATCAACACGCCGAAAATCTTTTCTGAACGGCACTTTTTCATTTGTTGTGTACTCCTCTCATCTAGACGATCCAAGTGTACAAACTTACAAATAATATGAAAGATCCAATAAGCAAGAATATGGGAAAGAAAGCTTTGTGCTGTTTCCCACGGCCTTCAAATCCTGTTGCAATCATCATGAACCCCAGACATAACATCATGAGACTCGACTTCGAAAAATCTTTCGTAATCAAGCTGTATCCTGCAAGTACGAATACTCCTGCGGCAAAAATGATTTTGAGCATCAACCACGTTTTTCTAGCGGACAATATAACCCCTCCCAATTCAGAAATCATGCCTGTCTTCTATCAACGCTGCGGGCATAGGTTTAGTTTTCCAGAATTGGTTTTTCTAAAAAATAATCCGCGCAATCAAATAAAACGGCCCTTCCAATTGAAGGACCGTTGGTTTGTTTCTATCAATCAATGTGCTTCTTCATCCGTGTGCTTCTTTATCAATGTGCTTCTTCACGCTCGGTTTCGGCATCTGCTTCGCGGCTGCGCCGTGCTCTCCGCTCCGACGGCGTCTCTCCCGCTTTTCGGAATCCGTCCCGGGCAAAGATCAACTCCAGTTCCAGCAGGCGGTCGGCAAGGCGCAGCGGAATCGCTTCACGAAGTTCCCGCCATGGCATGAACTGCTCAGGCAGCAGGCGGCACTCAATGTACTCCAGCGCCGGCTTGAAGGCAAATGAACGCAGATACCGCCGCACCCGACAGTGAATCTCGTCCACTTCCTCTCCAGCGGGCAGGAGGCAGGCGACCTCTCCTCCCGCGTAGAGGCCGTCCAGACCGGCTCTGGGACCGGCTGCGAGATAAAGATCGGGCAGAAGCTCAAACAGCTCGGGCATCGGCGACAGCGCATGCTTGCCGGGCTGTGCAAACAAGCGCACATGAGTGCCGTCGCTAAGGTTGCTCCGATTCTTAAGTAATCCCTTTAATATTCTTCCATGGAAGGTGACTTCACAGTCAAGCACTTCTCCATTCGGTCCTACATAAATCCAGATCTGCTCCAATTGGTGGATATGACCGATCTCGTAGTCCCACCAGATCGCATACTCCAGAATAAAGTCGGTACGCGGGTCGGCATCTTCAAAAGATCTCGAAAACGAAGGGGATTCTCCGGCCGCCTCCAGACGTGTAAATCCGACCAAATTAGGCAGGAAAGGTTCGCGCAGATCGAACATTAAATAAGGTGCATAACGCTCGCACAGCATGCGATCTTCTTCACCGGCGCTTTTTGTCATGCCGTCAAACCCTTCCCATTCATGCGCCGCCGACTCGCTCATCTTCTCAACTCCTTAACATTTTACTGCATCCGCATCGAATATTTCCTACGGAATGCGGATTCATTTTTCCCATACTCCTATTTTGCGGGTAAAATGTTCGGTGAATGTTAAGGCGGGTTGAAGGAAGCGTTAAGTTTATGGGAATGGGGGACAAAAAGTTTCGCTGAGACCAAGTAAGTTTTCTTCATGCCTTATCGGGATTTTGCAGTCTTTCTTTCACTGTCCGGTTCTTTCCTCCGCATACATCTCAAGGCCATAGGCCAGTATTTCGTCGTCTCCTTCATCCAAACCATGCAGTGCTTCGCGCAGCGGCATCAAACACGCATAGAGACGGCTGCGCTGCTCCAATTCATCGTTTATTCCGTAGAGGGTCAGAACTTTGGCAAAAAAGCCCGGACCGTATCCGATCAGAACACCAGCCAGGTCGATCGCCGGATCGCCTGCCCGAGTCGAACCGAACCCGATGACACCGGCAATTTCTTCATTCTCATCATCCCATATAATATGTGCCGGGCCGAACGCTCCGTGAATTAGTGTGCGATCCGTTGGCTCTGCTTCCGTAAGCTCAACCAACGCCGCAAGATCCTTTTCTGCGAACTTTTGCTTGTTTTCATTCATAAGCGGAAACAGCTCTTGATGCACCCTTTTCCTCAGCCTTTTTGCAGGAAGGTGCGCAGCGTCATTTCTATTTCCAGTCCCATAAGGCTCTTCGCAGTTATCTGCATCCCTATCATCTCCATCTTCACTTTCCGGCGCATCTTGAGGAAGCCTTACTGTATGGAGTTCGCGTAAAAATCCGGCAATTGCTGCTGCAGCACGCTCTTCTGCTTCCGTACCGGCCAACGCTTCAAGCGTATTGGGCCATAACGGTTCTCCCTCGATTCGCTTATAACCTATGAAAGCAAATCCAGGTTCAAGATGTTCAAGCGATTCCATCATTACGACCGGAATTCGTATATGTACCGCTTGCGAGATCGCCGGCAGCAGCTCCCGAGCTTCAACCTGCAGCGCTTTAGCGCCAGCCTTGTCCCGTGCAAAACGGAAAACGAGCGAATAGTTCACCGTAAAGACGATGTAATGCTGTGCAGACCTTTCGGTCTGCACGTCAGTAATCAGCATCTCTGGATAAACTTCCTGAAGACGCCGGGCAAACGGATTGCTCATTGCGACAAACTTCCTTTCTCCTTACAGCTCTGCCAACTTGTCGAACAGCAGCGCATAATACTCAGCCGTATTATCCGTAAAATCGTTCATCGTGAGTACACGGCGTTCCTGCACAGCTTGAAGATGCTTGTCGTAAGTTACGCCTTCAGCTTCGATTCTGTCACGATCTCCGCTCACCAGTTCGCGAAATTGTTCCGCGTCAATTCGGAATAATCCGGATACCTCGATATGCTGTACACGATAAATTTCCAATGGCTGCTCGCATCGATACAGATACACATGCGTGAATTCGCGGTCCATATAATTCTCGGAAATTCGATATTCTTCCTGATGCAGTCCGCAGTAAACCAGATCCTCGTATCGGACAGCCAGCCCAAGTTCCTCTTCGAGTTCCCGCATCCCTTCCCGGGGTCCTTCCCCGGCGAGCAGATGACCGGCGCTCGACGTATCCAGCTTATCGGGAAACGTCTCCTTGTCCGGATGCCGCAGCTGAAACAGCAGCTTCCAACCCTCTTCCCGGGAACCGCTTACGACCCAGCAGTGAAAGACTTGGTGCCACAATCCCTGCCGATGTACTTCGCTGCGAGAGGCCGTTCCGGTATGTTCATGTTTATCGTTGAATACATCCAGTATTTCCGTAACCGACATAGACGCTGTCCTTCCCCTTTCGCGCGCAGACCAACTGCACATCGAATTTAATCCGCTCTATTCTCTTCTCTACTCTTGATATGCAGTCTGCTAATAGCTAATACTCCTTCTGCTGCAGTCTTACAGTTTCTACAGCGTACAGCGATCCTCGCTCTGCATAACCAGGCCCGTTCCCCGCTCGTCGACAAGCAGGTCCAATGTAACCGATTCTACGAAACTTACAGCATGCGGCTCATAAACGACTTCAAGGCCGTTTACTGTGCATCTGCGGTCGTTCAACTCTGCAGCTCCGAGTTTGACGAGAAAGCCCGGTCCGCAGCAGCTGCAGCTCTGCCCACTGGAAAGTACACGCAGCGACGAAATTCCTGTCTTTTTCATTTCTTGTTCGATAAATGCTTTGGCGCTGTCGGTGATCATCATGCTGCATCCCCCTTATTTCTGTCTCTGTGCTTATTTTACACGTGATCTGTATGCTGATCAGACTCCATATCTTTGGGATTCACAATGCCCAGAGAAACATGATCCTGCCAGCGGCCATCGATCTTGACATTTTGCCGTGCCAATCCTTCACGCTGGAAACCGGCTTTCTCCAGTACACGGAGCGAAGCTTCATTGTGGGGCATAACGCCCGCTTCAAGTCGATGAAGAACCAATACTTCAAAGGCATGGCGTACAATGAACTGGACGGATTCCGTCATATAGCCTCGGCCGTTGTGATCCTTATCCAAAAAATAACCGAGCCAAGCGCTCTGCAGGCTGCCTCGGTTGACACCGGTCAAATCGACAGTACCGATCAACTCGCCGGTTTCCCGAAGCCGCACCGTAAACAGATAACGCTCATCCACAGCCGCTCCGTCGATCGCCCCTCGAACTCTGCGCTCCTGACCTTCCTGCGTATAAAAGCTTTCTTCGCGCGTTTCCGCAAACTGACGAAAGAAATCTCTATTTTTCAACTCCAGCGCCAGCAGGTCTCCGGCATCCGTATCCGTGACCGGTTGGATGCGAAGCCTTACGGTACCGTCGGTAATCAGACTTCCATCTTGATCCAACAGCCCATAAGCATTACCGGCATCAGAAGCTTCAGAGATCGTATTCTCGTCAGACCCCGAAACTTCCGGCGAGTAAGCATACGAATCGGTTGACGCTTCGGCGCCGATCTGCTTTGTCGGGTAGCTTCCCATCTCTTGACCCTCCTCTGTTCTGTGACGTTCAATTTTTTCTGATCTGCTCGAAATTTTATGCTCCAGAAACCAGCGGTATAACGCTTCGCTCGCATAAACTTTTTTCCAGCAGTCGTGTCCGCTTCCCGGGTATAGGGTCAATTCCACTTCCGCTCCGACTTTGCGCATTGCTTCCGCAATCTTCTCCGACTCCGAGGCATGGATGACCTCGTCGTCCGTTCCGTGAAAAATCCATGCAGGCATCTCTTGCAGATCACGGGCATAAGACGGATCGCCTCCGCCGGATACGGGAGCAATCGCGGCAAACCGCTTCGGGTAATGAACGGCAAGATGCCAGACTCCGTAAGCGCCCATGCTGTAGCCGGTCAAGTATACCCGCTCGGGATCAACATTCCAACGCTCTGTCACTTCGTCCAAAATCGCGATCACTTCGTCTTCCTTCGTATTCCAAAAGACGCCGATTGGACATTGAGGCGCTACGACGATAAAGGGAAATTCCGACACATGTTCGACGTGATCGGGCAGCCCTTCCCTGCGCACCAAGTCCGGTTCCGATCCGCTGCCACCCGCTCCGTGCAGATACAAAATGAGAGGGGGTTTTTCCTTCACTGTCTCTTCATCTTCATGGGACGGAGGGATATAGAGCTGATAGTCCATACGGACCGTTTTCACGATTTCTTTTTCGATCCGGAGTTCCTGTCGTTTCATTTCCCTTCGCCTCCTTGTCTGCCGCCGCGGCAGAACTGCAAGTGTCAATTATCGCTTATCGTAAGTATAGATCCGAGGTCTTCGTGATTCAATGCTTGCCGTCCGTGCTGCAGCCGCAGTCCTCACCTTTGACCCAAAGTCTGGAGAGATTCGGAAATCCGAAAGAACCTATGCGAAGCCCATACAAGCTGCGGTTAAAGTAAGCGCGGTGACTTGTATGCGCACCAAACAGCAGCCAGTTTTCTTTGTCCAGCAGCCTCTGAGCAAGACCGAATGTTTTCAATCGCTCTTGCTCTTCTTTCATCATGAAACCTTCGAACAGTTCTTGAATCCGTTCCCGCTGTTCATCTCCGAGCATCCGGTTTAAGCAGTTGGCATCGTTGAGAAAGAAATTAAGCAGGTCCAGCTCCCAATCGTCCTCCAGCACTTCGGAAGAGATTGCAAGTTCGCCTTCTTCCGCTTGAATATATCCTTCCGAAGGCTTTTGCGGACACAACTCCAGATCCATTCCGATTTTCTCCGCTCGGCGGCGCAGCCAATTGGCTTCGATCCACTCTTCTTTTTTGTCTGTAAAAACGAGTCGGATCGCTTGTCCCCCGTAACCGCTGGATCGAAGAAACGTCGCGGCTTCGGCAAGCGTTCCCGATTCGATTGCAGATTTTGCACTGAATTGAGGAAGAAAACTTGCTGCAGGAGCCAGACGATCTCCGCCCAACTCTTCGACCAACAGCTTACGATCGTATACGAGGCGCAGTGCTTTGCGAAAATCCGGATGGGTATGCGGGCCTTCTTTTCGGAAATTGATAATCAAATAACGACAGCAGAGCGCGTCTGTGTCCACCTCCCGACTGCCTTCGACCTGATCCGCTTCCGAAAGATGATAAGTGCGTTCCCCCGTTTCCATATTCGGCATAAACCATACGTCTACCCGATCAAGCAGCGGCCGATAGCCGTAGTACCCCTCAAATGCTCGCAAAGACAGCTTATGCTCGCTCAGTTCAGAGATCTGAAAAGGTCCGCTTCCAATCGGAATGTCCTGTCCGTCCGACTCCGGCGGTACGACCGCCATGTACAGACTGCCTGCCAGATGCAGGAAAAACGGATTAGGCTGCGACAAGCGAAATACGACGGTGTAATCGCCCGGCGTTTCCACTTCTTCGATATCGGTCAGCAGACGAAGCGCAGGCGAATTTTTGCGACGCAGGCGCAGCAGCGTGTCGCGTATATCGGAGGAGGTCAGCAGTCTTCCGTTGTGAAAACGAACCCCCTTACGAAGATAAAAGGTCCAGCGGTCCTGTTCCGTATTGCTTTCCCAGCGGTGCGCAAGCTTTGGCAAAAATTTGCCCGAAGACGATTCATAAGTGACCAGCGTATCGAAAATTTGACCCAGTATGTAGACTTCGAAAGCCGTATATACCGAAGAAGTATCCAACCTCTCCATTTTGCGGTAGCGGATCATGCGCAGCACATCGCAGTCCTGGTTGTCTTCGGGTTCACTGTGCAGGCCCAGATAAACATTGAACTGCGACCACAATCGGGTTTTCACCAGGTCATCCATCCCTGTTTCGGCAATCAGATCCAGCGCTTCGCTCATTCTTCCTTTCTCCAGGAGGTTCTGCATGCGCAGCTCCAACACTTCTTCGGGAGGACGAAGAAAACGCAGCTTCGAACCGTTACCACGCCCTCGTCCCGGCTTCCATTCGATCCAGCCGAGCATTTCAAGTTTTCGCAGGACAAACTTTACATTTCTCGGCGTACAGTACAGCATCTCGGCGAGCTTTGCGACCGTTACCGTTACTTCCTTTCCTTTGGAATGCTCATATCGCAGTTGATCGTAAATTCGCAAATACTGCATCGTACCGTTATCCATATGCGATTCCTCCTTATCCCATTCTCCTTGTCCGATTCTTTTCTTTTTGCTCCATCGGTTTTCCGCTTCTTCTCACGCTGATTGTCTCCTGATGAGCTCTGACTCTATTCCAGCATATAAAAGGTGAAAAAAGCAACCGGATTCTTGCCCTTTTTCTTCCCCTTTTACAGCGGTACAATGACAGAAGTTCATTAAGAAGGGAAGTAAGGCCAATGATTCCCAAAGCACTTCAGTCTATTCATCCTCTGGCTTGGACGATCATTGTAGGTACGATGTTCGGTCGCCTCGTCACTTCGATGAGCATTCCGTTTCTCGCGATCTACCTGACCGGAAGCCTTGGGGTCTCTTCAACCCAGACCGGTCTGATCGTTGCGGCCAGCGCCCTTGCGGGCGTATCAATCAGCTTCTACGGCGGTTATATCTCCGACCGGATCGGACGAAAAAAGGTCATGCTTGTCTCCGTATTTTGCTGGGCCGCCGTGTTTTTCGGATTTGCCGCCGCAAGCGAGATCTGGATGTTCTTTGTTGTCAATGTATTAAACGGGATCTGCCGCTCCGTGTTCGAGCCGGCTTCCCGGGCTCTTCTGTCCGATACAACACCGCCGGAGCACAAACTGCTGGCTTTTAATTTGCGCTATGCCGCCATCAATATCGGTGTCGTTTTCGGTCCCATTCTGGGCCTGCGGCTCGGATCGGCGGAATCGACCTTCCCGTTTGTCATTGCCGGTGTCGTCTATATCCTGTACGGATTGGTGCTGATCATACAGTTTGCCGTATACCGCAGCGTTCTGCCGCTTCCGAGTGAAGCCGCTCCCCCGAGGATTCGCGAAGCGCTCGCCGTAACGAGCCGCGACCGGATCTTTATGCCCGTACTGATCGGAACGACTTTCTGCGTGCTCGGCTACGGACATTTCAGCTCAACACTGGCTCAGTATTTGGCGCTGACGCCAAGTATAGAGAAAGGCAGAGAACTGTTCTCTTACATGCTGGCGATGAATGCTGCGGTTGTGCTGATCGTTCAGTTTCCAATTGTGCGCACGGTCAGCCGTTTCAAACCGGTCGTACCGCTTATTCTTGGCAACGGGCTTGTCGCCCTCTCGCTGCTGATGTTCGGAATGGGACACAGTCTTGTGCTGATGCTCACTGCCGTATTTGTCTTCACGGTCGGCGAGGTGCTGCTGTTCACCATGATGGATATGCTGATTGACCGAATCGCCCCCCTCCAATGGAAAGGGACCTATTTTGGGACAATCGGCTTTAACAACATCGGCAATGTCGCCGCGCCCATTGTTGGCGGTCTTCTGCTCGACCGCTTTGCGCTGCAGAGTGGGCTTGCCGTATTTGCTCCACTGGCTCTGCTGACCGCATGCGGTCTACCGTTTCTGCTTGCCGCGCATAACCGTTTGTCGGCAAGAGAAGCGGCGGTTTCGACAGAAGTTCGACAGTCGGTCTGATTCACAGGTATACGGCACAGAGTGCCTGCAGCGCTCTGTGAAACGTATCTGGATTCTACGATCAAAAAAGCTGCGCCGGCGTCCGGAAGACGCCGCGCAGCTTTTTTTGATCGGTCAGTTTTGTCCTTTTACCGGAAGAGGGTCCGATAATGAAATCTTCTAATTATAATGAGATCTTCTAATTATGAGGTATTCTAACTATGAAATATTTTGGACATGAATTATTCTAGTTATCGCTTAGTGAAGCGCCGTTTGTCGCAATCACTTCTTTGTACCAATGGAAGCTCTTCTTACGAATTCGGCGCAGCGTGCCGCCGCCTTCATTATCGCGATCGACGTAAATGTAGCCATAACGCTTCTTCATTTCGCCAGTGGACGCGCTGATGAGATCAATGCAGCCCCAGCTTGTATAACCGATCAGCTCTACGCCTTCCTCGATCGCCCTGCGGGCTTCAATCAGATGACGGTTCAGATAATCGATCCGGTAATCGTCATTGACGATATCGCCCGGCTCCAGCGTGTCCGATGCGCCGAGTCCGTTTTCCACGATAAAGAGCGGCTTCCCGTAACGTTCGTACATCTGATGAAGCGCGCAGCGCAGGCCGAGCGGATCGATCTGCCATCCCCAGTCGCTCGACTGCAGATACGGATTGACGACGCCGCCAAACAGATTGCCGGACGCTTTGTCGGGATGGTCGGGATCGCTGCTGACTGCCGTACTGGTGTAGTAGCTGAACGAGATGAAGTCGACGGTATGATCGCGCAGCAGCACTGCATCTTCCGCTTCTGTCACAAGTTCCACATTCTTTTTACGGAAAAAGTTCTCGGTGTAATACGGATACTCGCCTTTCACCATAACGTCCGTGAACAGCTGGGTGATGCGTGCATGCTCCATCGCCTCGATCGAATCTTCCGGTTTGGAAGTGAACGGGTAAATCGCTTCCCCCGCTACCATACAGCCTACCATCGCCTCGGGCATCAGCTCGCGCGCCGCCTTGACGGCCAGCGCACTGGCAACAAACTGATGATGGGCGGACTGATACACAGCCTGCGCCTTATTCTCGCCTTCCGCAATAACAATTCCTCCGCTGATAAACGGAATATGCGCAAGCATGTTGATTTCGTTGAATGTAATCCAGTATTTGACCCGATCTCCATAGCGCTTGAACAGCGTGCGGGCATACCGTTCGTATAAAGCGATCAGCTTGCGGTTACGCCAGCCGCCATAGTTCTCCAGCAGCGCGAGCGGCATATCGAAGTGCGACATCGTGATTAGCGGCTGGATGCCGTATTTAAGCAGTTCGTCGATCACATCGTCGTAAAATTTCAGTCCCGCTTCGTTCGGGTGTTCGTCGTCACCACTTGGGAAAATGCGAGACCAGGCGATCGAAGTCCGGAATACTTTGAATCCCATTTCTGCTAACAGCGCAATGTCTTCTTTGTAGCGATGATAAAAATCGATGCCTTCGTGCGAAGGGTAGTACGTGCCTTCCTCAATTTGCGGAATTTCTCCTTTGCCATGGAACAGGAGTTTGAAACGGGCCGGAGCCGGCGGCAGCACATCGGATGTGCTCAGTCCTTTTCCATCTTCAAGGTATGCGCCTTCCACCTGGTTGGCGGCTACCGCTCCTCCCCACAGAAATCCTTCGGGAAATTGATTGTTTGTCATATCCTCATCTCCTTGATTGACCTCAGAGTGTGCAGGACACCCTGAGGTCATTTTTTTATTGTAAAAGGGTCAGCAGCTTCTCGCCGCTTACTGCCTTCTTATCCTGTGTTTCCAAGATTTCGAGATAACGGTCCCCATTTGTAACGATGACTGGCGTGATCACTTCGAATCCGGCTTCTTGAATTCTGCCGAGATCGAAGCGAAGCAGAATATCTCCTGCCGATACGCGGGCTCCCTGCTCAATCAAGGCCGTGAAGTATTCGCCTTTGAGCTTGACGGTATTGATACCGACGTGGATCAAAATCTCCGCTCCGCCGTCTGACGTGATACCAATTGCATGCTTGGAAGGGAACACATTGGTTACAATTCCGTCGACCGGAGACACAACTTCCCCTTTGTTCGGAACGATAGCAATGCCCTGCCCCATAGCGCCCGACGCAAATGCGCCGTCGCTCACGCTGCTGAGCGGCTGGATTGTGCCGGACAGCGGGCTGAATACCATTTCTCTCTTCGTCAACGGTGAAGCTGCCGGAGTTGGAATAGGCGCAGCATTTTCCTCTCTCGCGTTGTCGGCATCCGTTCTCCGCTTGTCTTCATACCCGAGGAAGTAAACAAGTCCGGCAGCCAGCAGGAACGCGATGCCTGATCCGATCGCATAACCGAGCATTGGACTGAATGTCGGAATGGCAAAGATGCTCGGGAAGGCGAATGCCATCGATTTGCTGCCCATTGCCCCATTGATTGCTCCGCCAAGTGCGCCCGCGATCACGACGTAAGGAATTGTACGTTTGTAACGAAGGATGAAGCCATAGATGATCGGCTCCGTTACCCCTGCCAGCAGACCCGGAATAGCCGTGGAGCTGGCAAGCGAACGAGTTGTTTTATCGCGAGCACGCAGTAGGATACCGACAGCAAGTCCCGTTTCCGCGAATACGGCCGGTCCGAACATGGCACTCAGTGCATCGCCTCCCTGCGATAGGTTCTGAATAATGATCGGAATAATTCCGTTGTGAATACCGAGGAGCGTCAGGAACATCCACGATCCTCCGAGTACGAGACCGGCCAGCCAGCCGCTCTTATCAGCCAGGAACGTAATCAATTCTGCAATTCCGTTCCCCGCGTAGACACCGAACGGACCAAAAACCAATACGGTGAGCGGTACGATGATGAGCAGACACAGCATCGGTACGAGGAACAGCTGTACGCTTTGGTGGATCACTTTTTTCAGAAACTTGTTCAGCAGCGCATAGAAGCATACGGCGATAAATACCGGGAATACTGTCGACGAATAGTTTGCAATGATAACCGGAATGCCGAGGAATGTGACCGGCGCTTCGAATGCCGCAAGCCCTGTCAGATTCGGCTCCAGCAGTGCAGCGCCGATAATCCCGCCGACATAGGCGTTCGCGCCAAGCTTCGTCGCCAGAGTGATGCCAAGGAAGATCGGCAGGAAGTAGAAGACGGCGTTGGCCGCAGCCTGCAGGATCAGATACGTCGAAGCATGGTCATCCAGCAATCCTGTCATCGACAAAATGATAAGCAGGGCTTTCAGCATACCTGATCCGGCGAGGGCGCCAAGCAGCGGCGCGAAACTGCCTGAAATGACGCCGAAAATGCGGCTCGACAGCTTCTCCTTCGCCTGCTTCGCGTCAGCGTTCCCGCCTCCTCCCTGTACGCCGCCTTCGGTCAGAAGCGTCTCATACACTTCCGAGACGTGAGAACCGATGACGACCTGGAACTCATTTCCTGCCGATTGGGCAGTCAGCACGCCGGGCATATTATTTAGAGCATCTTTGTCTGCTTTCGCTTCATCCTTCAATGTGAAGCGAAGTCTCGTGGCACAGTGGATCAGACTGATGACATTGTCTTTGCCGCCAACTTCTTTCAAAATATCACGGGACAGTTCACTGTATTTCATGAATAATTCCTCCTCGAATGCTTATGATTTCCGCTTCTGCAGTGGGTATTCCGGCAAAATGGATACAAAAAAGCCTAAATCAAACCTCTTGGTTTGATTTAGGCTTGCCCTCGCGGTAACACCCTAAATGGTGGTTGATTCTTTTTTGTACACGACCCGCTGGATATGGATCGTTAAATACATCAGTTCTTCGTCCGACAGCTGGTAGCTGTGTTGATTCTCAACGAATTTGCGGATTTTAACTGCACACTCGTACGCATTCGCATACTTTTCCCGAATAACCGTCAGCATATCCTCGAATTGATCACGATTATAATGCGTCCCTTTGACGAGCCGCTGCGCGAAAAATTTCAGATGTGTGATAAAACGGTAGTATCCGAGCGAGCTCTCGTCGAACTCGATCCTAAAGTGATACTTGATGATCGTCAGAATGTCCTGCATGATCTTCGTCATTTTTTTGACAACAGGCATTTCCTCGTTCATCCCGGCATTAACGATGTGTAGGGCCAGAAATCCAGCTTCGTCCTCGGGCAGAATCACGCCGAACTGTTCCAAAATCATGTTCAATGCTTCAAGCCCGATTTCGTACTCTTCCTTGTACAGCTGCTTGGTCTCCCAGAGCAGTCCGTTCTTGATGATCATTCCGCTGCGCGTTCGTTCCACTGCGAAGTGGATATGGTCAGTCAGATGAATGTAAAGGCTTTCACTCAGTTTCTTGCCAAGCTTAATTGTCGCATAATTTACAATTCGCTCGGACAGCTCCAAATACTCGATCGGCATATCCGCTATAAGCGCCTTATACTTGCGATTCATCTCTTCGTTTTCCAGCGTAAAGACCTTTTCGATCGTTTCCTCGCTGACATGGTCCCCTACGCGCTTGTTATAAGCAACGCCTCGACCGATTACAATGACTTCTTCATTGCCTTTGGACGCTACAACTGCATTGTTGTTTAAAATTTTTTTGATTTCCAAAACATCACCCTCTTTGCTACGAAAAAAGACAAAACCCGACCTTGCGAAAGGTCACGGTTTTGCCTGATTTAACAGTAACAACCCGTTCTGTATACGCTTACTCAAGTGTAGCACCTAACTGTCTTGATGGCAAGAGGGACTCTCAAAAGCTGTTCCTTTTTTTCTCTGGAATCCAAGACTCCCTCTGAAACCAAAGGGTTTGACCCCGGCTCCTCAAGGTTATTTTAGATAGTAAGCAATTGAGAATTTTTCGGTTCGAGGAGGTTCATGGTTCATATGCCACCCAAACAGCAGCAAACTTCGGAAGAGCGTTATGTCGCGCAGCTTACCGAAGAGACTCACAGATTGCTTGAACATCAAGATTTCACCGAATTTCACGCTTTCGCCCGCGATTTGCATCCCTACGATCTAACGCAGATTTATCGGGAACTTGATCCGGAAGATTCGGGTCACTTCCTGATCCGCCTGCAAACGGAGCAGCTTGCGGACATGATCGAGATGATGAGCGGTCAAGAGCAGGCTGATATTTTCCAGGCGCTGGGGCCCGACCGTTCCGTCGACGTCATGGAGCAGATGGATGATGCGGATCTAACGCGTTTCCTGCAGGATTTGCCGCCTGCAAAGCGCGAAGAACTGCTTTCTTACATGCATTTGAGCAGCTCGAGTACCCTTCGCAAGCTGCTTGGCTATCCACCCGAAAGCGCCGGCCGTTTGATGTCGGATCGCTTTATTTCCATTTCGGCGGAGGATACGGTGCAAGAAGCTACCGAACATATCCGCCGCTCAGCTGCAATGTCCGATACGATCAGTTATCTCTATGTCGTGGATCAGGAGCGGCGCCTTGCAGGCGTTGTCTCCTACCACGATCTGTTCTTCGCGGAGGATCATCAATTAATTGGGGATCTGATGAAAAAGCGCATCGTCTCCGCTTCGGTCACCATGGACCAGGAGGAAGCGGCACAGCTGATCCAGCGCTATGAATTTCTTGCGCTGCCTGTCGTCGATGAAGAATCGCGGCTTTGCGGGATTATTACCGTCGACGACATTTTGGATATCGTCGTTTCCGAAGCCGATGAAGACATCGCCAAAATGGGCGGCGGCAGCAAAGATATCGACTTTGATACGAAGGCGATCGTCGCCGTTCGCCGCAGATTGCCTTGGCTGATTTTGCTGCTATTTATCGGTCTGATCTCGGGAAGCATCGTCAATTTTTTTGAAAATACGCTGAATCAAATTGTTGCCCTCGCCTTCTTTATGCCGATGATTGCAGGGATGACGGGCAACACCGGCACTCAGTCGCTGGCAGTCGTAGTTCGGGGTCTGAATGGGCGTAAGCTGAACGCGAAGACCGTGTGGAAGCTGATTCGGCGGGAACTGATCGTCGGCATTGTGATCGGAATATCCTGCGGTCTACTCATCACCGTGATCGCTTACTTCTGGCAGGGGAACCTGGTCCTCGGCGGAATTATCGGCGTATCCCTGCTGGCTACCCTAATCATCGGAACCTTAACGGGAACCTGCATTCCGCTGCTGCTCAGCCGCTTCAAGGTTGACCCTGCCGTCGCTTCCGGGCCGCTCATTACTACACTAAATGATATTCTTTCCTTGTTTATCTACTTCGGAATTGCCAGTCGTTTTTTGGGCATGCTCTAAAAAGGCTGATCGTCTGATTTCTTATAACTGCAAGCGGGAGAATAACTGCAGGACAAGCAAAGAACACCAGATTCCTTTGTGAAGGAATCCGGTGTTCTTTTTGTACGGGGCATGGAAGATTGTGTGGAAGATCGTATAGATCAAGAAAGATTACTCTGTGTGAAGTGCTAAGCATAGATTTGACAAACTGTATGCTGGTCTTACTGTTGCCGTTACACAGCGGAGTTCTGGGCCTGAGCCTTGCTCTGGCTGCCGATTGTACCCGCATCCGCATACTGTCCGCGCAGCACTCGCATGGCATTGAGTACCGCTATAATCGTAACGCCAACGTCGGAGAATACGGCTTCCCACATTGTCGCAATACCGAATACGCCAAGAATCAGGAAGATCGCTTTTACACCGAGCGCGAAGAAAATGTTCTGCCAAACGATCCGGCGTGTTCTCTTGGCAATTCCGATTGCGGTCACAAGTTTCGAAGGTTCATCTGTCATGATCACGACATCCGCCGCTTCAATAGCAGCGTCAGATCCAAGTCCGCCCATCGCGACGCCGACATCGGCTCTTGCAAGCACGGGCGTATCATTGATTCCGTCGCCGACGAACAGAATTTTTTCTTTTGGCGATTTGGATCCGATCAGTTTCTCGATCTCTTCCACTTTCTGTTCGGGCAGAAGCTCGGCATGAACTTCATCGATTCCGAGGCTGCGGCCGACTTTATCGCCTACTCGGCTTGTATCGCCGGTCAGCATTATCGTGCGTCGTACGCCAAGTTTTTTCAGACCTCGAATGGCATCCGCAGAATCTGCCTTGATCTCATCGGCGATCAAAATTTGTCCGGCATAGTGCCCGTCAACTGCTGCATGAACAACGGTACCGAAAGAGTCTTCTTCGCCGAACGAAATCCCTTCCTTCCTCATCAGCTTTGCATTGCCGGCCAGCACGGTTTTTCCACTCCACTGAACCCGGATACCGTAGCCTGATATCTCTTCATAATCGCTCACTTTCGACTCGTCGAGTTCTTTGCCGTAAGCTTTGCGGATCGAATCCGCGATCGGATGATTGGAGTGCAGCTCGGCATAGGCGACCATCTCCAGCAATTCACTGCGTTCAACATTGTCGGCAGGACGTACTTCCGTTACATCAAAACTCCCTTTCGTCAAGGTGCCGGTCTTATCGAACACGACAATCCCGACGCTGTTGAGCGCTTCGAGATAGTTGCCGCCTTTGACCAATATGCCTTGTCTGGAGGCTGCTCCGATCCCGCCGAAGAAACCTAGCGGAATTGAAACGACAAGCGCACACGGGCAAGAAATAACGAGGAAAATCAAAGCGCGATAAATCCAGTCCGAGAACGTTGCACCGGGAACAATCAATGGCGGTACAACGGCCAGCAGCAGCGCTGTAATCACGACAACCGGTGTATAGCCGCGAGCAAACTTGTTGATGAAAGTCTCTGTTGGAGCTTTGCGTCCCGCCGCATTTTCTACCAGTTCGAGAATTTTGGCTACCGACGATTCACCGAACGGACGCGTGACTTCAACAGTCAGCACTCCGTTTTTGTTGATGAATCCGCCGAGAACTTCATCTCCGGATTTTGCACTGCGGGGAACCGATTCACCTGTCAGCGCCGATGTATCAACCAACGAAGAACCTTCTATAATACGACCATCAAGCGGTATTTTTTCACCCGGCCGCACCAAAATATGATCGCCGACCGCGATTGACTCCGGACTTACCTTCCGCGTCTCTCCATTCGTCTTCAGATTCGCATAATCCGGTCGGATATTGAGCAGCGAAGTGATCGAACGGCGTGAACGGTTGACAGCCAGACTCTGGAACAGCTCACCGATCTGATAAAACAGCATGACGGCAACGCCTTCCGGATATTGTCCGATTGCAAAAGCACCAATTGTCGCTACCGACATCAGAAAGTATTCGTCGAAGACCTGACCGCGAAAAATGTTCTTGGCTGCCTGCAGCACGACGTCTCCGCCGACTGTCAAATAGGCCAGCAGGAACAGGGTCAGCTCCCATCCTGTGCTTAACGGAGCCAGCAGTGCGGCTGTCAGCAAAATTGCACCGATGCTCAGCCTTGCGATCAATATATTCCAGCTTCCCCCGTGCTCATGAGAATGGGAATGGCCTTCATGATTCGAATCGCTATGTTCATGATCTGCATGTGAATGTCCGTAGGTCGTTTGCTGTTGGTTGGATTTGCTCCGCCCTCCTCCGTGTCCAAGCCTGCGTGCCGCAGAACCTTCGTCAATTCTTCCTGAGGCATCTACAGTCTGTCGAGAACCTTTGACCAGGATTTCGATATGCGGCTCCAACTTCTTGATTGTCCGGACAGTCTTCGAAGACACTTCTTCTTCATATCCTGGATCGGTTTCAAATGTAAGCGTCTTGTTGACAAAATTCAGTGAACAGGCCGATACACCGGGCATCTTCTGTATGCTGTTTTCGATCTTAAGTGCGCAGTTCGCGCAATCCAATCCCTCAAGTATCCATTCTCTTTTCGAGCTTTCTGCGGCGGTTCCCATAATGATCCCTCCTAACAGTCTCTTTTAACTCTTCGGGAAATTCATTAAAAGTTATTCAAAACCTTCACGAATACATATGAGCATGTATTCATTTGTTGATTTGAGTATAGTCTTCTTCCTTTCAAATGTCAAAGAAATCATCGGAAAATGGTTATTCGTAATCCCTATGATATTTGATATAATGAATCTACGACGCATACGGGAAGGTGATAACGCGTGACACAGGAAACACTGCGTGAAGATCTAACGGACGAATGCGGCCATGACGCAGATAGCGCGGCCCCCCGAGAGACGCTTGTCCGAATTAAAGATAACTTTGTGGATGATTCTACCGTGATCGATATGGCCGAGCTGTTCAAAACTTTGGGCGACCCTACTCGAGTGAGATTGATTTATGCGCTGCTGCAAAGGGAATTGTGCGTACACGACTTATGTATCGTACTGGACATGACGCAGTCGGCGGTATCGCATCAGCTCCGTTATTTGCGCAATACCCGCATCGTAAAGCGGCGCAAAGTCGGAAAAACTGTCTTCTATTCATTGGACGACCGGCATGTGGAAGAGATATTCGCTCAGACCCTTCAGCATTTGAAGCACGGTTGAGCGAAAATCGATGCAGACGGAACTTTGCAAGCATGAAAGGAAGCTCGAAGACGAGCTTCCTTTTTTGTATATCCCACTTTTCTGCCTATCGTTATAGGGGTATATCCATTACAGCCTCATTGCTGTATTGCAACTGTATTGCAACTGTATTGCACTCGTAATTAGCTGCCTGCCGAGTGTAAAGCCGATAATCAATCCGACCATTGACAACCTTCTGCCGACCCGGTATCATTTCCGTAAGTCCGGAGAGCCGGGCGCCTGCGGAAGAGTCCGCATGTTTTACCGAGAAGCATTACCCCTGAAGCTGAGCCTGAGCAGAGACTAGAGCAGAGACAAGTTGAGCGGAGCCGAGTCCCCTTTTTAATCGCATATCCATCACTTTCTTTCTCTTTTCTCTCCAAACCTTTTACAATTGAAGGAGGAGAAAAAGTGAAATTCCAAGCCACCCTTTCCCCACAGCAGTCTATTTATGCTACGCGGGGCAATCTTGAAATCACCCGTATCCTAACCCCTCTTGACTCGTCAGAGGCGGTATCACCCATTCTTGAAGGTATCGATCGTTATAGAGGTGCTTTATTTACGAGCGGCTATGAATTCCCTGGTCGTTATTCGAGATGGGACGTCGGTTTTCTTAATCCGCCGATCGAACTTCGTTCTTCACGCGGCAGTTTTGAGATTCAGGCAATTAACGAACGCGGCGATTTGCTGCTCGATTTCCTGTTTCATCATCTGTCCGACAATCCCGTGTTTACCATGGAGCGCGAAGGCCGTTTGATTACCGGATCTGTACTGCGAAATGAAGATGAAGACGACCTGCTGTCCGAAGAAGACCGCACCCGCCGTCCGTCAATCTTTACTTTGATGCGCAGTATCAAGGAGCTGCTGGAAGCACCGGAAGATTCACAGCTGGGTCTGTATGGAGCATTCGGTTATGATCTCGTGTTCCAATTCGAACCTATGCCGCTTAAGCATGAACGTACCTTGGAACGGCCGGACGTTGTCCTGTATCTGCCGGATGAGATCGTTATGGTCGACCGTCAGCTTGGTCAGGCTTACAAGCTGAGCTATGATTTCGCTTATAACGGCGGCTCTACAGCGGGATTGGATCGTTCTACTCCGCCTACAGCCAATGCAGCACAGCCTCAACACTCTGCTCCTGAACTGCCGGATTATGTACCGGGACACTACGCGCAGTTGGTCGATACCGCAATCGAACAGTTCAAAGTCGGCAATTTGTTCGAAGTTGTGCCAACTCAAACGCTTTACGAGCCGTGCCCGGAAGCACCTTCCGCCGTATTTCTTCGCTTGAGCGAGATTAATCCAAGCCCTTACGGCTTTATCGTGAACCTCGGTACCGAGCATTTGGTCGGCTCGTCGCCGGAAATGTACGTGCGTGTCGAGGGCAAACGCATGGAAACTTGCCCGATCTCGGGTACGATCAAACGCGGCGCATCTCCGATTGAAGATGCGGAGCAGATCCGCAAGCTGCTGAATTCCCACAAGGATGAGGCAGAATTGAATATGTGTACCGATGTGGACCGCAACGACAAGTCCCGTGTTTGCGAGCCAGGGTCAATCAACGTGATCGGTCACCGCCAGATTGAGACCTATTCACATCTCTTTCATACAGTCGACCATGTCGAAGGCACACTGCGTGAAGGATATGATGCCCTTGACGCATTTATGACTCATATGTGGGCGGTAACAGTGACCGGTGCACCGAAGAAAGCGGCTATCCGTTGGATTGAAGACCATGAAGATTCTCCGCGTGACTGGTACGGAGGCGCTGTCGGCTTTTACAGCTTCGACGGCGGGCTGAATACCGGATTAACACTGCGTACGATTCGTATCCGCGGCGGTGTAGCCGAAATTCGGGTTGGGGCCACTCTGCTCTACGATTCGATCCCTGCCGAAGAGGAAGAAGAAACGCTCACCAAAGGAGCAGCCTTGCTCAAAGCCGTTCGCGGAACCCGCGCCGGGACCGCGGCAGTGCAGACGCAGAGCAAGCCGGGCACCGGCAAACGTCTTCTCTTTGTCGACCATGAAGATTCCTTTGTACACACCTTGGCCGGATACTTCAAAGAAACCGGAGCGGAAGTGCGTGTACTTCGTACTTCGGCTGCGCTGCGTGTACTGCGCAGCGGCGAATCTTTTGACGGAATTGTCTTGTCACCCGGACCCGGACGTCCCGATGACTTCCGGATGCGCGAAGTGCTTGACTTGGCACTGGATCACGAAATGCCTATGTTCGGTGTATGTCTCGGTCTGCAGGGCATCGTCGAGTACTACGGCGGAAACTTGGGAGTCCTTAATATACCGCAGCATGGCAAGCCTGCCTTGGTCACCTCTTCCGCAGGCTGCCCATTGTTCGACGGTATCGACGGATCCTTCAAAGTCGGCCGCTATCACTCTCTATATGCCGAAACAATGCCGGACTGTCTGGAAGTTACGGCCCGTTCGGAAGACGGCGTCGTAATGGGCATCCGCCACCGTGAGCTTCCCGTCTATGCCGTACAATTCCATCCGGAATCGCTGCTAACTGCTGGCGGCCGGATCGGTCATCAAATTATCGAAAACTTTATGCGGACGACAGCTCTAAGCAGTTCTGCAGCGCGTTAAGCCTTCGATCCCAAATATTTTATACAAAAAGCGCCCCTTCTCATTTCTACGGAATGAGAGGGAGCGCTTTTATCTATTTCAGCAGTCCAGCATCTTTTTTCTTTTACACATTCTCATTAGATCTTTGCCGTTTTGTTAATCGCTTTCCCTAATTTGGCGGATGCAGTCTTGTCCTTCTTCGTCTCATCCAGCTTATCCGACTTGGAGAATGCATCTTCTTCTGCTAACGCATTCGGAAGAATCGGCGGATACATTTTGCGGAACAACAGGGTCTGAATGAGAAGGAACAAGGCACTTACCATCCAGTAGAGCGGCATTGCAGCCGGTGCATTAAACGAGAAGAACAGCATCATCAGCGGAGAAATATAACTCATGACCGCCATTTGCTTACGCTGTTCCAGCGTCATGCTGTACTGCGATACCTTTGCCTGTACCAAGTACAGCGAAGCGACCAGAATTGCCATCATCCAATCCGGTTGACCCAACTTGAACCACCAGAAGGAATGGGAAGACAGTTCTGGCGTCAGCCGAATCGCTGTATAGAGGCCCGACAGAATCGGAAGTTGAATCAGAATCGGCAGACAGCCGATATTCAGCGGATTGAAGCTGTGCTTTTGGTAAATCGCCAGCATCTCCTGCTGCATCTCCTTCTGCTGCTCCGGATTTTTCTGATTCTCATATTTTTTCTTCAACGCATCCAGTTCCGGCTGCATGCTGTTCATCTTGATTTTCATCTGCTGCTGCGATCGTGCCTGCCGCATCATCAGCGGAAACAATACGATCCGGACGAGCACCGTAATCAAAATAATTCCGATTCCGTAACTGCCGCCGAACCATACCGACAGATGCTGAATCAAATAAGAGATAGGAAACACGATATAATGATTAAAAAAACCGGGCGTTGTACTAGGGCGTGTACGCAAACCTATTTAAGCCAGATTCGAATCGAAATCAAAGCCAAAAAAGCCTTGAACATGCTCGCTGTCTTGTCGTAACGAGTGGCCAGGCGTCGGTAGTTTTTCATTTTGTTGAAAAAGCATTCGACCAGATGACGTTCTTTATATACCGTACGGTCATAGACGTGCTGCACTCGGCGATTCTTCTTGCTGGGAATTACAGCGACTGCATTTTGTTCCCTTAAAAGAGTTCGAATCGCATCGGTATCGTAAGCTCGATCGGCTAAAACCTCACGGTTTGACAGGTCGAACTGAGATAGCATTTCGTATCCTTTGACCGAGTCATGAGCTTGTCCAGGCGTCAGTTCGAACTTGAGCGGATTGCCCAGCGCATCGACGACTGCATGGATTTTGGTTGTCAATCCGCCTCTTGATCTTCCGATCGCTTGCTTGTGCTGCCCCCTTTTGCGCCTGTTCCATGCTGGTGAACGCGCACAATCGTCGTATCGAGCATCATTTGTTCGAAGTCCGGTTCAATCGCGACATGTTCCAAGATTTTGTCCCACGTTCCCGATTTCTGCAATCGCCAAAAGAAACTATAAGCCGAAGACCAAGGCCCATAATAATCCGGTAAATCTCGCCAAGCTGCTCCGGTACGAGCGACCCAAAGAACGGCATTCAGTCGGTGTCTTCGGTCTTTAGGTGGACGTCCTCCCTGAGTTTTTCGAGTCGGTGGCAAGAAAGATTCGATGGCATTCCATTCCTCATCGGTTAAATCGTATCGTCGTCTCATATCTTTAATTTAACAGATTTGATCATATTCTTGAAGTTTGCGTACAGGCCCTAG
>NZ_KB899281.1 GCF_000378145.1 Saccharibacillus kuerlensis DSM 22868
CTGCAAGCAAAAGGACTCACAGGCAGCCATTCCAGACGGGGCAACTGCTTTGACAATGCGTGTGTCGAGTCGTTTTTTTCGCATCTAAAGACTGAGAAACTGTATCTGGAGAATCCTAACACACTTGAAGAAGCAAGGCACCAAATTGCGGACTACTTGACGTATTACAATGAGGAACGTTTCCAAAGCAAACTAAACGACCTTTCCCCGAAAGAGTTTCGGGAAAAGGTCGTCGCTTGAGAAACTGTGTTTTTTAGTGTCTACTTGACGGGGCTAGGACCACAACTGGGACGGCTTTTCAAGTTTGTATCCATATTTTACGACTTTGGATTGTACGACTTCGACGGAAATAGAAAGTTTGTTTTGAAACTTAAGGCTGCTTGGTCGTATCGATGCTGCGCGGGTCAACAAACTCATAGCCTTTTTCCTCCAGCTGAGTCAGCAGATCGTCGAGCGCCTCAACCGTCCAAGGAAGCTCGTGCATCAAAATGTTGCTGCCCGAATGGAGTTGATCGAAGACATTGTCGATAACGCCCTGCGAATCGTTCTGGTTTACCCAGTCGAGCGAGCCGACTGACCAGTTCATGTGCAGCATATTGTTATCCGCGGCGACTTTACGTGTGTAATCGTTGCCTGCACCGTTTGGCGGACGGAAAAATTGTGGTGCTTGGCCGATCGTTTGCTCCACAATATTTTGCGTGTCTTCCAGCTGCTTCTTGATCTCAGCGTCGCTTTCTTTTTTGAGAATAATATGATCATAGCTGTGGTTACCTACAATGCCGCCTCGGTCATGGATAAGCTTGAGCAGGTCGGGATTGGCTTTAACCCGATATCCGTTGACAAAAAAGATCGCTTTGGCATCGTGCTTGTCGAGCGTATCCATCATGCTGTTAATCATTTCGGCTTCTTTTGGACCGTCGTCAAATGTCAGCAGCACAACTTTTTTTGGAGCGTCACTGCCCTCGTTCGGAACGATATCATAATTGGCGTTCATATGATATTCGATCGGAACTTCTTCGTCGGCAGCCGCGCTGTCGTCCGCATCGGAATCATCTGCCTGCGCGGTATTGTCCGCGGCATCTGTTTCGTCACTCTGAGCGGCTTCAGCCGGCTCGGATTCCGTCTGTACGGCGTCTCCATTCGACTGAGACTGCTGCATTCCGTCTGTACTCTGCTGCGCTTCGACTGACGTTTGCCCCGCATCCGCCGGCTGCGTTTCCGCAGGAGTTTGTCCGGCAGCGGTTGTCTGCGCTTCATCGGCAGTGTTTCCACAGGCGCCGAGTACGAGGCCGGCCGCCAACCAAAACATGGCCGTCTTTTTCCACATCTGTCATTCATCTCGCTTTCTACTGTGCATTTGTGTCTTCTCTTGTGGCACTATGTAGCTCTTAAGCAGCCTTTAAAAGCTTAGCATACTCTAAAGTGCATTTACAGCGCACAACTGGTTTGTAACCTTCTCGCTAAATTGTTGAATCATGTGAGAGGTTGGAATTGTTCCATCGTAAAAGTTCAAAAAAGCATGGTAAGGAAATTTTTTTGAAAAGAGAGTGATGTATCGAAAGGTTACGACATCTGGGCGTGCATTTAAAGAAAAGAAGTGATAACATAAATATGTGGTTATATAATATAAAACGCACCACATTGGGAGGCCCTTTCCCAAAAAAACGACTCCAAAAGGAGGGTCCTGTCGTGAAAATTGAACGATTGAGCCAGGATAAAATCCGTATCTTCCTTTCGTCCGACGATCTGAACGAACGCGGCATTCAAAGGGAAGACATGTGGCAGGAAATTCCTAGAGTCCATGATCTGTTTACCGAAATGATGGATCAAGCCTATACCGAACTTGGATTCGATGCGACTGGCCCTCTTGCCGTAGAAGTGTTTGCGCTTCCCGCTCAGGGGATGGTGGTCGTCGTAACGAAGGGCAAATACGATCCGCTCCATTCGGATACAGGAGACGAGGAAATGCCGGATGAAGTTTATGAAATGGAAGTGACTATGGAGGCAAGCGATACGATCGTTTACTCCTTCCACGATATCGAACCCCTTATCGAAGCGGCTCATTTGCTGCGCGAACGGGTACCCGAGGGCGGTTCGCTGTACCATTATAAGAACGCTTGGTTCCTGCATTTTTCTGCGGAGGATTTCGAAGATTCTTTGCATGAATCTCTAATTGCGGTGCTTGCCGAATTCGGCAGCTCATCTTCGGTCACTACGTCCGTACTTCAAGAGTACGGTAAGCCAGTTATGGCGGAGCGGGCGATTGCCCAGATTTGCGAGCACTTTGACCGTCGGGCCTGAATAGGTCTGTGAGAAATGGCGCCGTCCCGATTGCTCGGGGCGGCCGTTTCCGTTTGTGCACTGCAGAAGTGCCAGAAACTTCGCCGTAAGCGGGCGGGAAAGGGGAACGCTTTGCTCGTTCTAACAATTTTGGTTGCGGCGGTTACGCCGGGTGCTGCGCTGCTGTTCTATTTCTATCTTAAGGACAAATATGATGCGGAACCGCTGCACATGGTTCTGCGAATGTTTTTGCTCGGCTTTTTGGTCGTGCTTCCGATTGCAATCGTACAGCAGGGACTGCTGCGGGCATTTGGCGATAACCCTTACCTGTTCGCTTTTGGTATTTCTGCAGGCGTGGAAGAAACGTTCAAATGGTTCGTTCTGTTCCACTTCATTTACAATCATACCGAATTCGATGAGCCTTACGATGGCATTCTATACGCAGTGGCTGTTTCTCTCGGATTTGCTACCTTGGAGAATATTATGTATGCCTTTTCCTTAAAGGCCTCCTTCGGCGCACTGCTCCTTCGCGGACTGCTGCCTGTTTCTGGTCATGCGATGTTCGGTGTTGTAATGGGGTACTATCTGGGAAGAGCCAAATTTGCAAAAGCGGCAGAGCGGAAAAAGTTTTTGGCTATGTCGTTGATCATGCCGCTGCTTTGGCACGGGTTGTACGATATTATCCTTAATGTATCCGGTCATTATTGGATATGGTATATCGTTCCGTTCATGCTGCTTATGTGGTATGGCGGCATGGATAAGGTTGGGAAAGCGAATAATCGCTCCCCCTTCCGTTTCCTAAAAAAGGAAGAACCGACTCGGCGCCCTGCTGCAAATCAAGCTGTTCAACCTACCGGGCTGCCTGAAAAAAAGGAAGCCTGATTTAAAAGAACCGATTCAATAGCATTATTATTTTTGCCTGAAGTCCGTTTCAAGCCTTTATAAGCTTGCGATCGGGCTTTCTTTGTGTTTTTGGGAGGTTAGGCCCACAAGAGAATTGTGCCATGTTATACTAATGATAACTGACGGCCTGGCAGCCTGCTTAAGCTGCATTAAGCCGGTAAGACAAGCATACGAAGAATGAAGGCGGGCGATCAAAATGTATCCGAAAACCAACGATATGCTGTTTATGCAGCCCGTATCTATGGAATCCCAACCCGAAAACGAACACCGTTCCCGAATTTCGGAGATGGAAGAACAATCTCTATTGGTAGAAATTCCGATGCTGGGAACCCGGATAAGCCGGCTTCGCTTGGGCGAGGAGCTTTCGGTCAATTATATGACGGAAGACGGGGTAAAGTATTATTTCACGTCACACGTACTGGGATACCACGACGATGCAATCCCTCTAATGCGAATCAGCAAGCCAATGCCGGAGGATATTTCTAAAGTTCAACGGAGACATTATTTACGCGTTCCTGCACAGGTAGAAATTGCAGTGCTGTCACCCGAACTTCATTTTACTGCGGTAACTTTCGATTTGAGCGGAGGAGGCCTTTCCTTTATTGCTCCTGATGATCACTCCATTCAGATGAATCAGCAGTTGAATGGATGGATTTTGCTTGCGTACAAGAGCGGCGATGTTGATCATATCCCATTCAGCGGTGAGGTTATGCGTGTTAAGGAACCGGGGACCAACCGGAACACGATCAGCTTATCCTTTACTCAAATAGCCGATGGCGACCGACAAAAAGTGATTCGCTATTGTTTCGAACGGCAGTTGGATTTTCGAAACCGTTGAGACTACGCCTTCTGCCGTTTTTCTAATACAAGTGAGATGAGCGGCGAAGGCTTTGTCCTTTCATGTATGGACGTTTTGCAAATTG
This sequence comes from Saccharibacillus kuerlensis DSM 22868, assembly GCF_000378145.1. Lineage (GTDB taxonomy): Bacteria > Bacillota > Bacilli > Paenibacillales > Paenibacillaceae > Saccharibacillus > Saccharibacillus kuerlensis. The sequence continues at coordinate 4,107 of NZ_KB899281.1, forward strand.
AGGATCCTTATGCTATAATTTTATTGTCGCAGGCACAGCCTGCTTTTTTATTGATTGAGAAGCCTGTCTGTAGTAGGCGGCCTTGAGGAGGAATGCCCCCTTGTCCAGCTCTAACGGGGAACGGGAGTTCAGAATCAACATTGCGATCGACGGCCCTGCAGGAGCAGGGAAAAGTACGGTCGCACGCATGGTGGCCAGTAAGCTTTCCTATGTTTATGTCGATACCGGTGCGATGTACCGGGCGGTAACATGGGATATGCTAAATCAGGGCATCGAAGCGGAAGATGTGACTGGGGTTCTTGAACGCATGAAAGCTATCGACATTGAGCTGGTGCCGGGAGAAGACGGTCAGCGGGTAACGCTTTCGGGATACGATGTAACGGACGAGATTCGTTCGCTTGCGGTTAACCGAACGGTTTCCCGATATGCGCAAATCGAGGGGCTGCGTGCGGAGTTATCTGCCGCACAGCGGCAAATGGCTTTACGCAAAGGCGTCGTCATGGACGGACGCGATATCGGAACCACCGTGCTTCCAGATGCGGAAGTCAAGATTTTTATGACTGCAACCGTTGAAGAACGCGCACGGCGCAGATTCCGTGAACTGCCGGAATCCGGCGAAGTCATTACGCTTCAACAGCTTGAACGCGAAATTGCGGAACGGGACGAGTTGGACCGCAGTCGCGAGGTGTCGCCGCTTATGTGTGCGGATGATGCATCGGTGCTCGATACGACGAACATGACCATCAATGAGGTTGCGGACGAGATCGTGCGCCTGGCCGACCGTGAGATTGCCCGACTGGGCAAATAAAGGCGGCCAAAGAAGCATTGTTTTGAACCCTGCGCACAGCGGGTTTAAATATGAGGGTTTTGAATCGAGGAGGGTATTGAACATGTCGGAAGAGACAAGAAATCAAAATGAAGAAGCAGTAAACCAGGAAGTAAACGAGGAAACGGCTACGCAGGATCAGCTGGATCAAGTCGTTAGCGTGACTAAGGGCGATACGGTTACAGGAACGATTGTGAAATTGGACGATGACCAAGCGTACGTCAGCATCGGTTATAAATACGACGGCGTAATCGCGACTCGCGAGCTGGAAGAAGGCGCTGAAGTTGGTCAGGAAGTCGTTGCAAAAGTTGTCAGCCTTAACGACAACAAAGAGCAAATGGTTCTGTCCAAACGCGCAATCGACGGCGCTAAAGCTTGGGATCAACTCGAAGAGAAATTGGCGAGCAAAGAAATCTTCGAAGTTACAATCACAGACGTTGTTAAAGGCGGTATTGTGACGGACGTGGGCGTACGTGCCTTCATCCCGGCTTCGATGGTAGAGCGTCACTTCGTCGAAGATTTCAGCGATTACAAAGGTCGTACGATCCGCGTTCGCGTCAAAGAACTGGACCGCGAAAACAACAAAGTAATCCTGTCCGCCAAAGATGTTCTGGAAGAAGAATTCGAAGCCAATAAGCACAAAGTTATGGCTGAACTTCAAGAAGGACAAGTCATCGAAGGCAAAGTACAGCGTTTGACTCAATTCGGCGCATTTGTCGATGTAGGCGGCGTTGACGGTCTGGTTCACGTTTCCGAAATGGCTTGGCATCATGTCGGCAAACCTTCCGACGCGGTATCTGAAGGCGACACGGTTAAAGTGAAAGTTCTGAAAGTGGATCCAGAAAAAGGAAAAATCAGCTTGAGTATCAAAGCTGCAACTCCAGGACCATGGGAAACGGCTTCGGAGAAGTTCAGCCAAGGTGAAATCATCAGCGGCGAAGTTAAGCGTCTTGTACCTTTCGGTGCATTCGTTGAGATCGCTCCTGGCGTAGAAGGTCTGGTTCACATTTCCCAGATCTCCCATAAGCACATCGGCACACCTCAAGAAGTGCTGGAAGAAGGACAAACGGTTCAAGTGAAAGTATTGGACGTAAATCCTTCCGAAAAGCGCATCAGCCTGAGCATCAAAGAAACTGAAGAAGCTCCTGCAGGTGAAGCTCGCTCCGAGAAGTCCGAAAGATCCGACAGACCGGAAAGATCTTTCAAAGGCCGCGATAAGGGACCACGCGTCGAGAAAATCGACAACCCTAACGTTTCGCTGAGCAACCAGAGCATGAACGTTTCGCTGGGCGAGCGTTTTGCAGACCTGAGCGCGCTCAAGGACAAGCTGGGCCAGTCTGAAGAATAAGGCGTTACAAGCATAGCTACGAGCAAACGGCGGACCCGCTGCGGGTTCGCCGTTTGTGCAATATAAGAATAATCGGCTGGAAAATCGGCTGAATGCGCATCTTGGTATGCCGACTGGAAACGGGGGCCGATCCGTATGGAAAGGTTCAGCCGTTTCTTGTCGTGTAACGGGAAGTTTCAGCTGCGGCTGACAAGGAGGAATAATCAAATGGCAAGAGCTGTAGTAGCGATCGTAGGTAGACCGAACGTCGGTAAATCTACTATCTTTAATCGTATTATCGGCGATCGTCTGTCCATTGTTGAGGACAAACCGGGCGTAACCCGTGACCGAATTTATGGGGTAGGGGAATGGAACGGCAGATCTTTCAGTATTATTGATACCGGAGGTATCGAACTGAACGATGAGCAAATTCTTAAGTCGATCAAAGCTCAAGCGGAGCTTGCGATCGAAGAAGCAGACGTAATCGTCTTGATGTGCGATGCGAAATCGGGACTGACTCAATCCGATTCCGAAGTGGCGGAGATGCTGTACCGTTCCAAAAAGCCTATCATCTTGGCGGTCAACAAGGTCGACAATATGAATCGTATGGATGATACCTACGAATTTTATAATTTGGGTCTGGGCGATCCAATTGCTGTATCGGGTGCGCACGGAAGCGGCGTAGGCGATCTGCTGGACGTAATTGTAGAAAAGCTTCCGGATACGGAAGACGAGCAGTACGACGAAGACGTCATCCGCGTCGCACTAATTGGCCGTCCAAATGTAGGCAAATCCTCTCTCGTTAATGCTCTGCTTGGCGAACAGCGAGTGATCGTCAGCGATGTAGCGGGAACAACGAGAGATGCAATCGATACCGAGTTCGAACGAGACGGTCAACGGTATGTTCTGATCGATACGGCCGGTATGCGTAAGCGCGGTAAGGTTTACGAGAACCTGGAGAAATATAGCGTTATGCGTGCAATGAGAGCTATTGAACGTGCAGATGTGGTAGCTGTCGTAATCAATGGCGAAGAAGGTATCATCGAGCAGGATAAGCACATTGCAGGCTATGCGCTGGAAGCGGGCAAAGCCTCGATATTCGTCGTGAACAAATGGGATGTTGTCGAGAAAGACGATAAAACGATGCAGCATTTTGAAAAAAGCATTCGCGATCACTTCCTGTTTATGACCTATGCGCCGGTTGTATTTCTGTCGGCATTAACCGGACAGCGGGTGCATAAGCTGCTGCCTGTCGTCAATCAAGCGGCCGAACAGCATTCCCGTCGTATCCCGACAGGCTTGCTAAACGACGTGATCTCCGATGCGGTAGCCATTAACCCTCCACCTACAGACAAAGGGCGTCGTATGCGGATCAACTATGCGACTCAGGTCGCTGTGAAGCCTCCAACCATCGTGGTATTCGTGAACGCACCGGAACTGATGCATTTCTCTTACGAGCGTTATTTGGAGAATAAAATCCGTGCCGCTTTCGATTTTGAAGGAACGCCAATTCGTATCTTCACAAGACGGAAGTCTGAAGATAAAGAATAATAAAGCGTGCGTTGAAGCACGCCCCAAAGCATGTCTTTAAAATTCGTCGTCCATGCCTTTTATGCTCCTTAAGCGCGTGCACCCGCTCTTCGGCAGCATAAAGAAAGTGGAAATCTTCATTTATTTGGAGGATACGTTTATTTAAAAACATGCTGTAAGAGAACGCAAAAGTTCAATTGCGCGAAGGAGAGCGAACAATGATATTATCGGGGATTGCGATCGCAGCCGCTTATTTGCTCGGTTCGATCAGCTTCAGCGTATTATTCGCCAAATTGTTCAAAGGTATCGATATCCGGAATCATGGAAGCGGCAACGCTGGTGCAACCAATACGCTTCGGGTACTGGGCAAAGGGCCGGCAATTTTGGTGCTTGCGCTGGATATTTGCAAAGGCATTCTTGCGGTCTGGCTGGGTCGATGGCTTGCGCCGGATTATGAGTGGACACCTGCCTTGGCTGGCTTGGCAGCGGTAGCTGGACATAATTGGCCGCTGTATTTTCACTTTAAGGGCGGAAAGGGCATTGCGACAACAATCGGAATGCTCGCAACGCTCTGCTTCTTCCCGGCTTTGTGGGCTGGTGTTATCGGGATTCTATCCATTGTTTTCACCCGTTATGTTTCACTCGGTTCGCTCCTGTTTGTAACCCTGACGCCAGTGTTCCTGATCATTTATAAAGCTGCGAATTGGCACGATTTTGGAGCATCGGTACTGACCGTCAGCCTGTTGATCTGGGCGCTTGCCGTTTGGCGGCACCGAAGCAATCTGATCAAGCTGAAGAACGGAACGGAGAACAAGCTGGGCTCGAAGTCCGGCGGGAAGGAGCGCAGCCTTGGCTAAAAAAGTGTGCGTATTGGTAGGCGGCAGCTGGGGAACGGCTCTGGCAATGGTGCTGGCCGACAATGGTCACGATGTCCGGCTCTGGGCGCGGAGCGAGGAACAAGTCAATGAAATCAATAAGACACGTGAAAATTCACGCTTCCTGCCGGGGGTTAAGCTGCCGGACGGAATTCGTGCTACAACCAGTATGGAAGAAGCGGTAAAAGATGCCGAAGCGGTCATTATCGTTGCGCCTTCCAAGGTAATGAGGGAAGTCGCAAGAATGCTCAAGCCGTTCTGGCGTGAAGACATGCTCTGTATTCATGCGACAAAAGGATTGGAAATCGATACGCTCAAGCGTATGTCGACAATCATTGCCGAAGAACTGGAGTGCGACGAATCGAAGATTGGCGTTATCTGCGGACCAAGCCATGCGGAGGAAGTGGCGCGTCGGCGTCCCACAACGATCGTAGTGGCTTCTTCAAAAGAAAAAGAGGCCGAGCTTGCGCAAAATCTGTTGATGAACGCTTATTTCCGTGTTTATACGAACCGGGATGTGCTTGGAGCGGAATTAGCAGGAGCGTTCAAAAACATTATCGCGCTGGGCGCAGGAATGTCGGACGGATTGGAATATGGAGATAATGCCAAAGCCGCGCTGTTGACCCGTGGACTGGCAGAGATTACCCGGGTTGGTACGGTAATGGGGGCCAATCCGCTTACATTTTCCGGTCTGGCCGGAGTTGGCGATCTGGTAGTGACAGCGACAAGCCGGCACAGCCGGAACTGGAGAGCGGGTTATCTGCTTGGTCAGGGAAAGCCACTCCAGGAAGTACTTGATTCCATGGGCATGGTTGTCGAAGGTATTCGGACTATAGAAGCGGCACATATGATTTTGCAGAAATACAAAGTCCAAATGCCGATTGCAGAGCAGCTGTATCATGTGCTGTTCGAAGGTCTTGATCCGCGTACGGCAGTCGAAGCGCTGATGGGACGCGGTCCGAAGACCGAGATGGAGATGATTTCGCAGGAAACATGGGAGCAGTGGCATACCTGATTTATGATATCCGTTGGCATACGGTAACAAGTCAGGGGCTGTACTGTGAATCTCAGGCAATTCGATCAATCCGTTTTTGCGAAGGGAGGACTCGATATGCCGGATGACCGATTTACCGTCTCGTTTTTGCCTGAAGGAAAAAGTGTCCGAGTACGTTCGGGAACGACTTTGCTGACTGCTGCTCGTTCGGCTGGCGTACATATTCCGGTACGCTGTGAAGGGAAAATGGGTTGTCTGATGTGCAAGGTAACGCTGAATTCTGTCGAATCGGGTGTACTCCCGCCTGCCGAAGGTGAGCGCAGAAAGTTGGGCGGAAGCCTGGAACAAGGTGTCCGACTTGCCTGCCAAGCTAAAGTATGCGGCGAAGTAACGGTAACGACACCGGAAGATCCGCTGAAGCGTGCCGTTCGTTTGCAGCTTGAACGGCAGAAGCAGGCAGATGAAGATTTTTGGGGATAAGCGGGTGAAAGTCCCGCTTTAATTCTCTAGTACAGCCTATGAAACGCTTGAAATTATAAGCCTGGTGTATTACTATATGTTTGTTGCCTCCAGAACGCAAGTTCTGGGCAGTTTGAGACTTCCGGCCTTTGTCCTTACAGCAGTTTGTATTCAGGCATATCGGAAAGACCAAATACGCCTTTTCGGCGGGCACTCTCGGACGAGTGCCGGGTATGATTGTAACAGGAGGTGAAACGCATGAACAAATCTGACCTGATCAGCCACGTTGCAGAAGCATCGGAGCTTGGCAAGAAAGAAGCAACCAAAGCAGTTGACGCTGTTTTCGAAGCTATTGCTGCTGCTCTGCAAAACGGCGAGAAAGTACAGCTCGTTGGATTCGGAAACTTTGAGATTCGCGAACGTTCCGCCCGTAAAGGACGTAACCCGCAAACCGGTGAAGAGATCGAAATCCCAGCAAGCAAGATTCCTGCTTTCAAACCAGGCAAAGCCTTGAAAGACGGAATTAAATAAAATCTACATAATCCTTGGGGATTGAAGATTTTGAACATCTCGAACGTTTTCGTTCGATGATGAGGAAGGAGCCGTGAATATACATTCACGGCCTTTTTCTTTTTTTAGAGGAATAGGGTGGATTATCCTCATTAACCTTATCATTCTTATTTCGAGCTTTATTACGATATAGCATTTACAATTCTTGTCAACCACATCGCTTTGTTGCGATATGGTTGACAATATAACCAGCCATTTGCCATCATAAATAGACTGTATGACGATAACTCAAGCATGCAACAATAAATAAAGGAGGAATTATAATGGAGCATTCAGAAAAAGCCGATTACATTGTCATTAAAGCTCATGAAAACGGCGTCCATGTGATCGGGCTGACACGCGGACAGGATACCCGCTTTCACCATACGGAAAAGCTGGATAAAGGAGAGGTATTGATCGCGCAGTTTACCGATCATACGTCTGCGATCAAAGTTCGAGGCAAAGCAACGGTGTTTACAAAGCACGGCAATATCGAGACCGAGTCCTGAGCAATTGCGTTAGTTGTTTGAAAAAGCGTATGCTATAATAGAAAAGATTGTGACAAAAATAGCGTTGAACGTTGGAAAAAGTCGGAGGCCTATTGATGAAACCCTACTGCGTACCGGAGAAAACCAAAAAATATACTGGATATGATATGATCCGGAAGCATACGGCTATTCCTGCGCTGCCGGATGCGCGTCTGCGTCTGCTGCACGCTTTTCTTGAAGCTTCCGATTACGCCGCTCAAAGCGAGGTGTACGGAATCGTTACCGGGCTGCTGCAGACGGGGCTTGATATTCACGACCGAGTTGCGCCGGGGGACGACAGCGAAGAGGAGCAGGCAATGCGTACTCGTCAGCTCAAGGTGCTGGCGGGCGACTATTACAGCAGTCTTTTTTATCAGCTTCTAGCCGGGGCAGGAGAGATTGCAATGGTCGCAGAGCTGAGCCGTGCGATTGCCGATATGAACCGCAGCAAGATGGAACTGTATCTGCGGATGCAATCGGATTCGAAGTTGGAGCTGCGCGAGTACCTGGACGAAAAAGCTCGGATCAACGTGCGTCTGTTCGCTGGATTTGACTGCCTATTGGAAGAACCCTTGCTATCCCAGTGGCAGGAGCTGTTAATGTTGGTCGGTCTGTGTGAAGCGGCATCCGACGAATTGGCTGCTGCTGTAGATGGCGAGGCGTATGAAGGTCTGGCATTCCGAAATGGGCGGCTTCGGGAAGCGGCGGAGAGAGAGCAGCTGTGCGCTGAGCTAGCTGCACTCCTGCATGACTTCGCTAAGCGCTTCGAAGACCGTATTGGCTCTCTTTCAGACAGAATCGACCGGGCTTCGCTCCTGCCGCTGTCCGCGCGCTTTTTGGCTGCTGCCAAAACGAAAGGCGAGGTGATGGAATCATGACAGATTCGTCGAAACCGAAAGAGGAGTTTGTTCGCGACGTTTTTCAGCAGATTGCGCCGAAGTACGACCGGATGAACGACATTTTGAGTTTTAACCGGCATAAGGCTTGGCGTAAATTTGCGATGCGAAAAATGGCGGTATCCCAAGGAGATAGCGCTGTCGACTTGTGCTGCGGGACCTGTGATTGGACCATCAGTTTGGCCGAGGCGAGCGGAAGCGGACCAGTGAAGGGATTAGACTTTAGTCCGGCGATGTTGGATGTCGGTCGGCAGAAGATTGCCCGGAATTTGCACGGTAGTCAGATTGAATTGTTTCAAGGAAACGCAATGGAACTGCCTTTTGCCGACAACTCGTTCGATTACGCAACGATCGGCTTTGGCCTGCGCAATGTACCGGACCCGGTGCAGGTACTTAAAGAAATGCAGCGGGTAGTTAAGCCGGGCGGCATGGTTGTTTGCCTGGAACTGTCCAAACCGACGAGCCAGCCTTTCAAGGGGCTCTATTATTTTTATTTTGAACAAATGCTTCCGAAACTCGGCAAGCTGTTCGCCAAAAGTTATGAGCAGTACAAGTGGCTTCCGGATTCGCTTAAGCTGTTCCCGGGCCGCAAAGAGCTGGCAGATATTTTCCGCGACGTAGGGCTGAGAGATGTTCAGGACTACGCGCTTACCGGCGGCATTGCCGCCCTGCATATCGGAATTAAGGAGAAATAGAATGTTCAGGAAAATCGGCGTCTTTTTAGAAATGATCAAGATCGAACACACTTTATTTGCGCTTCCCTTTGCTTTTATGGGGACGCTGCTAGGCTCCGTGGTCATTAACGGACATCTGCCTTCTTGGGCACAGATCGGTTGGATTTTGCTGGCCATGATTGGGGCACGCAGCGCCGCCATGGGCATGAACCGTCTCATCGACCGTTACATCGACGCCAAAAATCCGCGTACGGCAAAACGCGCTATTCCGGCCGGTATGCTGAAAACGGGCGAAGTGGCGGTGTTTGTCGTCGTTTTCTTCGGTTTGTTCCTGTGGGCTACGCTGGAACTGTCCCGTTTTGCTCTGCAGCTGTTCCCAATCGCCGCTTTCCTGATTATCGCGTATTCGTACACGAAGCGCTTTACCTGGTTATGCCACCTTGTACTTGGCGCGACAATCGCGCTCGCTCCGCTTGGCGGCTGGGCTGCCGTAACGGACAGCTTCAGTTGGTCGTCACTCGTATTTTATATTGCGGTTGCGTTTTGGACAGCAGGCTTTGACGTTATTTATGCCTGCGATGATATCGACTTTGATCGCCGTGAAGGCATTTATTCCATTCCAAGCCGATTTGGTCTTGAGAAAGCGTTGAAGATTGCTCAAGGTTTCCACGCGGTAACTGCAGCCGGATTGATTGCATTGGCCTTCATGACGCCGCTTGGATGGTGGTACGCGGCAGGAGTAGTGATTGCCTGCTCCATTCTGTTTTATCAGCATCGTATCGTCAAGGCAAGCGATCTCAGCCGTGTGCAGACTGCATTCTTTACGATGAACAGCTGGCTCAGCGGTATTGTTTTCGTGTTCACTCTGATTGATTTGGTGGTGAAGTATTGGTAAACGAACTGGCGGGAACGGGAAGACACTGGGTGTTGGGGATTACGGGAGCTAGCGGCAGCGTTTACGGGGTCCGCCTGGCGGAAGAGCTGTTGGCAGAAGGATTCACCGTACACCTCGTCGTTTCGAACGCCGGCTGGCGCGTGCTCAAGGAAGAGATGGATTTTGACGCTTCCAGCCGGGAAGCAGAGCTGGAACGACGCTTTAGCGACCGTGCCGGACGCCTAATCTATCATCCGGTGGCGGATATTGGGGCGTCGATCGCCAGCGGCTCTTTTCGGGCTGAGGGAATGATCGTCGCCCCTTGTTCAATGGGGACGCTGTCGGCAATCGCTCACGGCTCGTCGGACAATTTGATGACGCGAGCGGCCGATGTCATGTTAAAAGAAGGTCGTCCGCTCGTCTTGGTGCCTAGAGAAACGCCGCTTCATGCCATTCATTTGGAGAATATGTTGAAGCTGTCACGGCTGGGGGTCAAGATGGTTCCGGCTATGCCGGCTTTTTATCATCGTCCCCGTACACTTGAGGAAGCTGTAGACTTTCTGGTAGGCAAAGTGTTGGACACGGTTGGGATTGGGCATAAGTTGTTTAAAAGATGGGGGGAGGAAACGTGATAGATAACAGTGTGCTGCAGCTGGGGCGTATCCTCTATACCAACGTCTGGCCGGTTTACCATTACTTCGATCCCTCTTCATTAAGTTTTCCGGCGACGACAAGAACCGAGCTGCCGGCCGTATTAAATCGCCTTCTCCTTGAAGGAGAATTGGACATGAGTCCGGTTTCCTCTTTCGCCTACGGTATGGCAGCTCATAAGTTTCTGCTGCTGCCGGGTTTGTCGGTGAGCGCGGACGGTCCCGTCAAATCGATTCTTTGTTTTTCCAAGAGGCCCTTTGATGAAGCGGTGCACGGCAGGATCGCGCTGACCAACACATCCGCAACATCCGTCAACTTATTGAAAATAATTGCGGAAAAAGCATACGGAGCCAAACCGGAATATGTAACCTGCGAGCCGGATTTGGAAAAGATGCTGGAGCATGCGGATGCGGCACTTTTGATCGGCGATCATGCGATTCGTGCGGATTGGGCAAACAGCGGATATGTAGTGACCGATTTGGGAGTGGAGTGGAAAGCCTGGACCGGTAAAAGTATGACGTTTGCGGTATGGACCGTTTCAAAAGAAGCGGCTTCTCGTTATCCAGAGCGGATCAGCGAACTGACCGAAGCTTTGGTCGCGAGCAAACTTCAAAGTATGAAAGACCTGACTCCGGTAGCGAAAGAAGCGCAGTCCAGATTGGGCGGGGAATTGGAGTATTGGAACGAGTATTTTGCAAATCTGAATTACGACTTGACTCGGGAACGGTTGGACGGCCTTAGCCTTTACTTCCGTTACGCTCGGGAGATGGGACTTCTGCCGGAGACGGTAGATATTGAAATTTGGACCGATACTATGCAGATACGGGTGAACGAATGAAACGAATGGAGATCTTCGGAACATTAAAGAAGGATATGGATGCTGTTGAACGTTCGCTGTATGCCAGTATCGAGGTTGAGAGCGAGGCGCTTGGTGAAGCGGCCATGCATCTGCTCAAGGCTGGAGGAAAGCGGCTTCGTCCCGCTTTTGTACTGTTGGGCGGCAAATTCGGTACATATGAGCTGGACCAACTGAAGCGCGTCGCTGTGCCTCTGGAGCTAATACACATGGCCTCACTCGTTCACGATGATGTGATCGACAATGCACAAACACGGCGGGGGCAGCTGACGGTCAAAGCCAAATGGGATAATCGGATTGCCATGTATACGGGAGATTATATCTATGCAAAGGCGCTGGAAATTGCAGCAGGGCTGGAAGATCCACGGATTCATCGCATTCTGTCGAAAGCTATGGTCGAAATGTCGATCGGAGAAATGGAGCAAATTCGCGACTTTTTCAACTCGGGACAGAGTATTCGTCGATATTTACTGCGTATTCGCCGAAAAACGGCTCTGCTTATCGCAATAAGCTGCCAGCTTGGCGCACTTGCAGCCGGCGCTTCGGCTGCAGCGGCGCGGGAGTTGTACAACTACGGGTATAATGTGGGTATGGCGTTCCAGATCCGCGATGACCTGTTAGATCTATGTGGAACGGAAAAGCAAATCGGCAAGCCGCCGGGCAGTGACATCCGTCAGGGCAATATTACCATTCCGGTGCTGTACGCACTGCAGGAAGAATCACTGCGTACTCCACTGCTGCAGGAGATCACACGCATTCATGAAGCGAACGGTCGAACGGATGTCAGTACGGCTGTAAGCATGATTACCGGCAGTCAAGGCATAGCAAAAGCCGAGGAATTGGCGGATCGCTACACGCAAAAAGCGCTGGAAGCGCTGGACAGACTGCCTGATATTCGTGCATGCAGGCACCTGCGCGACATTGCGCATTTTGTATCAAAACGCACATATTGAACGGAACATCTACAATCGAACAGCCAGCATATTCTTTTACAGGTTCAATTTTGTTCGATTTCGAACAACAATTGAACCTGTTTTCAGAAATGCAGGCAGGATTTTGGAAGCTAGACGTTTAACTCTATAAAAAGCAAGCGCTTCAGCCGATAATAAATCATATGCCGAAAGTGGGAGATTACCGATGGAACGTACTTTTTTGATGGTTAAGCCCGATGGAGTGCAGCGTGGACTGGTCGGACGAATCGTTAGCCGATTCGAAGACAAAGGTTTTAAGATGGTGGCGGGGAAATTCATGCAGATATCCGAAGAACAGGCCAAGCGTCATTATGCCGAACACGAAGGCAAGCCGTTTTTTGGAAACCTGGTGGAATTCATCACATCTGGTCCGGTATTTGCAATGGTATGGGAAGGCGACGATGTCATTGCGCTGTCCCGAATCGCCATGGGGAAGACTAAAGTTACGGAAGCGCAGCCGGGAACGATTCGTGGAGATTTTGCGGCACATACGCCGTTCAACCTTATTCACGGATCGGATAGCCCGGCAAGCGCCGAACGGGAAATCGCTAATTTCTTCACTGAAGCGGAACAGCTTGATTATGACAAGGCGGTGGCGCGATGGATCTGATTAGAAGCGGCGCGGGGCGCGAAGAAGTATCAGCCTCGGGAAGCGACCCGGACTACAGCGGGTTTATCAAAAATGTAAATGCGAGTACGGGAATCGACCTGTCCCAATACAAGGAAGCGCAGATGAAGCGTCGTTTGACTACGCTGCGCAGTAAGCACGGCTATCATACGTTTGCTCAGTTTTTCGAAGCCATGAAGAAAGACAAAGCGCTGTTCTATGAGTTTCTCGACCGGATGACGATCAACGTGTCTGAATTTTGGCGCAACCCGAATCGTTGGGAAGTACTGCGAGATACGATTATTCCCGAACTGCGTGCAGGCGGGAAAAAAGGTCTGAAAGTATGGAGTGCAGCTTGCTCGACAGGAGAAGAACCCTACACGATTGCCATGATCCTTGACGGCCATGGTATTCTGGGAGACTCCAAACTCAATGCGGCGGATCTTGACGAAGGCGCATTGGCGAAAGCCAAGCAGGGTCAATATCTGGAACGTTCGCTGAAAGATGTGCCGTCGAAAGTGGCAGAGAAGTATTTCAAAGCTGAAGGCATGATGTACAAAGTTGATGACAAGCTGAAACGTGCGGTGAACTTCCAGAAGCTGAATCTGCTGACGGACAAATTTGACGACGGCTACGATCTGATCGTTTGCCGCAATGTCATGATTTACTTTACGGAAGAGGCAAAGTCGACACTGTACCACAAGTTTGCGGCCAGTCTGCGCAAAGGCGGCGTTCTGTTTGTAGGCAGCACAGAGCAAATCTTCTCGCCGGGACAATACGGACTTGAGCCGTGCGACACTTTCTTTTACAAAAAACTGTAATCTGATTTTTTCCAAAACATGTAAAGCCGCCGATGCTCGCTAATTGCGAGAACGGCGGTTTTTTGGTATAGTCTGACGCAAAGTGTAAAGTGGCTTGGAGAAGTAACAGGCAAATGATATAATGGGCAAAGACATTTAGAGATTTTAGTCGTTTACAGTTTAAAAGTTTAAAGGGGGAACGTGTCATGAGTTTACGTTATTTGACCGCAGGGGAAACCCACGGTCCGCAGCTGACCGCGATCGTTGAGGGGATGCCGAGCAATCTGCGGATCGATTTCGAGGCTTTGAATTTCCAGCTGCTGCGCAGACAAAAGGGATACGGCCGCGGCCGGCGCATGCAAATCGAGCAGGATCGCGCCGATATTGTTGGCGGCGTTCGTCACGGTCAGACAACAGGAGCGCCTATCGCACTCGTTGTCGCCAATAATGACTGGAAACACTGGACGAAGATTATGAACATCGAGCCTATCGAAGGGACGGATGAAGAGAAGCGCCGTGTACACCGCCCGCGTCCCGGTCATGCGGACCTCAACGGAGGCTTGAAATACGATCTCAAAGATTTGCGCAACGTGTTGGAACGTTCCAGCGCTCGCGAAACGGCCGTTCGTGTCGCCGTCGGCGCACTGGCACGTCAACTGCTTGAAGCATTCGGTATTCGTATCGGCGGACAGGTGCTGCGAATCGGCGAGATTGCCGCTCCGGCCAATAATCTGCCGCTTGATGAGCTGATCAGCCGTACGGAAGCTTCTTCGGTGCGTGTGGTGGACGAAGAAACCGAGAAGAAGATGGAAGCTTACATCGATCAGATCAAAAAAGACGGCGATTCGGTCGGCGGTATCGTGGAATGTATTGTGGAAGGTCTGCCGGTAGGGCTGGGCAGTTATGTGCAGTATGATCGGAAGCTCGACGCACGAATTGCACAGGCAGTCATGTCGATCAACGCTTTCAAGGGCGTCGAGATCGGTATCGGATTTGAGGCGGGCATTCTGCGGGGGTCTCAGGTACATGATGAAATCCTGTACAGTGAAGAGACTGGCTACACACGCGCTTCGAACCGCCTCGGCGGTTTTGAAGGAGGCATCACGAATGGTATGCCGGTCGTTGTCCGCGGTGTGATGAAGCCGATTCCGACGCTGTACAAGCCGCTGCGCAGTGTAGATATTGATACAAAGGAAGCATTCAATGCCCAAGTCGAACGTTCTGATGCCTGTGCCGTGCCGGCAGCAAGCGTCGTGATGGAAAGTGTAGTTGCCTGGGAAGTAGCCAAAGCTTTCCTGGAGAAGTTTGGCGGAGACTCCATGGAGGAGATCAGAGCCAACTACGACAATTACAAGCGTCAACTGGAGAACTACTAATATGGCGGCGACCTTGAAGACGCTGACGGTAGAGCTGGGAGAGCGGTCGTATCCGATCGTGATCGGCGAAAATCTGCTGGCTAATGCGGCTGCATATCTTCGGAAAGCCAGCGTGCCGGATAAAAGCCCTCTGATGATTGTCAGCGACGAAAATACTGCGCCGCTGTATCTTCAGCAGCTGGAAACGTCGCTTAAGAACGATGGTTACCGCACTGTCAGTGCAGTCGTACCGGCCGGTGAGCAATCCAAATCTTTGGACGTGTATAACGATTTGATTACTCAGGCGATCGAAGCCGGGTTAGATCGTTCCTCGACGATCTTGGCACTTGGAGGCGGCGTAGTCGGAGATCTGGCAGGTTTTGTGGCCGGAACGTATATGCGCGGCATTCGTTTTGTTCAAGTGCCGACGACAATTCTTGCGCATGACAGCAGCGTGGGCGGCAAGGTAGCCGTCAATCATCCGCTTGCAAAAAATATGATCGGCGTGTTTCATCAGCCGGAGCTTGTCCTCTATGATGTGGATACGCTCAAAAGCCTTCCTCCCCGCGAAGTTCGCGCCGGATTGTCGGAGATGGTGAAGCATGGACTGATCTGGGATAAAGAATTCGCCTACTGGTGCCGGGACAATGCGGAGCATCTGCTGGCACTCGATGCGGCTGCGCTTGCTCACGGTTTGGAAAAAGGCTGCGGAATCAAGGCACAGATCGTTTCGCGCGACGAGCGGGAGAACGACCTGCGGGCGATTTTGAATCTGGGTCATACGCTCGGGCATGCGATTGAAGCGGTAGCGGGCTACGGACAGTTTCTGCATGGCGAAGCGATTTCTGTCGGTATGGCCGCAGCAGCTCTACTGGGTGAGGAACGGGGAGTGGCAGGCCTGTATGCGGAAACGGTATCCATGCTGAAAGCGTTGGAACTTCCGGTAACGCTGCCGGAGGATATCGACAGCGAAGCGCTGATGACAGCCATGCAGCGCGACAAGAAGTTCAGAGAAGGCAAAATGGTCTTTATCGTTCCACTTGGTATCGGAAGCGTCGAGATTGCCAACGATGTGGATGCGGATACGGTTAGAACGATCATTGAACGTCTGAAAGGGAGGGAAGAACAATCGTAATTTATAATCGCGGGATTCGCGGAGCGACAACGGTGGAACAAAACAGCAGCGAGGACATCTATGCGGCGACAGAAGAACTTGTCGCCGAAATGATCCAACGCAACGAAATCGATCCGGAAACGGTCAGCAATATTTGGATTACGGTTACGCATGATTTGGATGCCGCTTTCCCGGCGGTAGCCGTTCGGCGCCAGCCCGGCTGGGACTTCGTTCCTCTCATGTGTGCGATGGAGATTCCGGTAGAAGGAAGCCTGCCCCGGTGTATCCGATTGATGATCCAGGTAAATACGGAAAAGGGCCAGCGCGAAATTCAGCATGTCTATCAGCGCGGAGCGACGGTTCTGCGTCCGGACTTGGCCAGACAGAAGCAGCTATAATCGGCTTTTTGAAAAAGCGAATGGTGAGTGCGCTTGCCATCCATCCGCTAATCGGGTATAGTAATGAACAAAGTTAAGGATTCGCGCAGCTGCGCCGGGAGCAGGAGTGTTCTCGGGCAGCGGCGAAGAATCGTGTGGCCCGAAGGGGCCGATGCGGTACAGACCGCAAGACAGAGCAGAGTCAGGCTGAGCAGAGTTAGCGTATAGGAAGAGGTTCGGGGACAAAATTCCGCGGATTTTTTAATCTATACATCAACGAATGCGACCCTCCGGAATATCGGTCGGCTTCCCTATCAATTCGGGAATTGTCGGCTTGATCCGAAGACCTCTGCTGCAAAGCGGGGGTCTTTTTTCATACCCGCAGGCTGATTTCCTTTTATCTGTATTTCGCGGTAAAACGAAATGGCAGCACAGCAGCAGAATGAACACTTCCGGGGGCGGCCTCGAGGCGCTCGAACCTATTCGACCTCGAAGGAGAGAATCTTATGCAGACATCACAGAACGGGTATATAAAGGAACAGACACAGCCTATAATTGATATTAAGGAAGCGTTGACGCTGACCTCGGAAGGAATTTCATTGTCCCGCGAACAAGCGAAGGCTGCAATGGAGTGTATCATGTCGGGTGAGGCAACATCTGCACAGATTGGCGGATTTCTGCTGGCACTGCGAATGAAAGGAGAAACGGTAGCGGAAATTACCGGTTTTGCCGAAGCGATGCGCGGTTTTTCCAATACGGTCGGTACGATAAAGGAAGGGCTGCTCGATACATGCGGAACGGGCGGTTCGGGCATCCATAAGTTCAATATATCTACTGCATCCGCGCTGATTGCGGCTTCCGCTTCTGTGCGCGTTGCCAAGCACGGCAATCGTTCGGCAAGCGGACGCGCTGGCAGCGCCGATGTACTGGAAGCGCTGGGCGTCAACATTGGACTGAACGGCAGCCAGGCAGCGGAATGCTTGGATCGGATCGGCCTCTGCTTTCTGTTCGCGCAGACCTATCATCCGTCGATGAAGCATGCGGCGGCTCCTCGCCGCGAGCTGGGCGTACGCACCGTGTTTAACCTGCTGGGACCGCTGACGAACCCGGCCGGTGCCGACCGGCAGCTGCTCGGTCTGTATGATGCAGACCGTACGGAACAGATCGCCTCGGTACTTGGCAATCTGGGCGCAAAGCGCGCGATGGTCGTTGCAGGACTCGACGGCCTGGACGAGATCAGTGTATCGGGTCCGACACGAGTGTCGGAACTGAAGAATGGCGTTGTTCGCACGTATGACATTGTACCGGAAGAACTTGGTTTGTCTCGTTATCCGCTTGAAGATATTCTTGGCGGTGACGCTGCCGATAACGCACGGATCGTACGCGGAGTGCTGTCGGGAGAGCGCGGTGCCCGGCGTGACATCGTACTGGCAAATGCGGGTGCATGCATTTATACCGCCGGAGCAGCCGAAGATTTGGCAGCGGGTGTACGGATGGCGGCAGATATCGTAGATTCGGGTCTGGCCTTGAACAAACTCGAACAACTTGTACGGATAACGGAGGAATGCGGATATGTATCTTGATCGAATTGTAGAGACGAAACGAAGAGAAGTTCAGCAGTTGAAGGAAACGCTGAACATTGCGGAAGCGGAACGTCATATTGCGGCAATGCCGCCGACTAGAGGCTTTGAAGAAGCGCTGCGCCGACCGAAACGTTCAAATATGGCGCTGATCGCCGAAGTCAAGAAAGCCTCTCCGTCCAAGGGATTGATAAGGGAAGACTTTCATCCCGTACAATTGGCAGAGGCTTACGAAGCGGCGGGGGCCGACTGTCTGTCGGTACTCACCGACCGCGATTATTTTCAAGGCAGTTCCGAATATTTGACCGCGATTCGTCAAGCTGTAAGTTTACCGCTGCTTCGTAAAGATTTTGTGATCGACGAAACACAAATTTACGAGGCGAGGCTGATCGGTGCCGATGCGGTGCTGCTTATTGCAGCTATTTTGCCCGAAAAGCGGCTGCGTGAGCTCAAAACATTTGCGGAAGCGCTTGGACTCGACACACTGATCGAAGTGCATAATGCGGAAGAATTAGAAACGGTACTGGCAGTGACTGATCGGGGCTTGATCGGAGTAAACAATCGGAACCTGCATACGTTTGAGACCAGTTTGAAAGTGACTGCCGAACTTGCCGCACTCGTACCGGAGCGGGCGCTGCTTATCAGCGAGAGTGCTATTCGTAACGCGGAAGATGTCGCTTATGTCAGTGCAAATGGCGCGCATGGAGTGCTGATCGGAGAAACATTCATGCGCAGACCCGTGATCGGCGAGGCGGTAACGGAAGTTATGGGTCCGCTGCCTGATGTTCTCCTTTCGGGATTCGGAAATTCGATTGAGAAAGGGCTGCGGTAATGGATCGCAGCCGGACAGAGTCGGAACGGACAGATAGCACGCCGAAGCGCCCGGAAATAAAGCTTTGCGGTATTCGTACAGCAGAAGCTATGCTTAAGGCGGAGGAACTGCAGGCGGATTATATCGGTTTGGTATTCGCACCCAGCAGGAGACAGGTAGAGCCTAAGCAGGCCGCCGAACTGATTGGGGAACTGGATACCCGTCAGATGGCCAGACCTTATGTTGTGGGCGTGTTCGTGAATCCGTCCATGGATGAGCTGGAATATGTACTGTCAATTGCTGCGCTGGATGTTGTGCAGCTGCACGGTCAGGAAAATCCAGATATGTGCCGTAAAGTGCGTGAACGTTTTGGCATCCAGGTATTCAAAGCAGTATCGATTGGCAGCGAAGACAGCGGCGAATCGCATGCGGATCGTGCCGAACGTCTGTGTTCCGCCTACGAAGGGGCAGTCGATGCCATGCTGATTGATACGTACGATCCACTGTACGGCGGAGGTTCCGGTAAAACGTTTAATTGGGAGATCGTTCCGCTGTATCGGGAAGCGGCGCATGCGCACGGATTGAAGTTGTTTGTAGCCGGTGGTCTGACGCCGGACAACGCAGGCGAATTGGTACGAAATTACGGACCGGACGGAATCGACGTCTCAAGCGGCGTTGAGAGCGACGGACATAAAGATATGGAAAAAATGACTCTATTCGTAGAAAGGGCGGTTTTATCATGATTGGTCAGGTACCGGATGCAAAAGGACGCTACGGTGATTTCGGGGGACGTTTCGTTCCCGAAACGCTGATGAACGCATTGATTGAATTGGAACAATCTTACCTCAAATATTCGGCAGACGAAGAATTCAACGCCGAATTGAACAACCTGCTGCAGCAGTATTCCGGCCGCGAAACGCCGCTGTACTATGCGAAGCGTCTGACGGAACATTTTGGCGGCGCAAAAATTTACTTAAAGCGCGAAGACTTGAACCATACGGGTGCGCACAAGATCAACAACGCGCTGGGTCAAGGACTGCTCGCTGTTCGCATGGGCAAAAAGAAAGTGATCGCGGAAACGGGCGCTGGCCAGCATGGCGTAGCGACCGCTACAGTAGCAGCACTGCTCGGCCTGGAATGTAAGGTGTTTATGGGCGAGGAAGATATGCAGCGTCAGCAGTTAAACGTCTTCCGAATGAAGCTGCTTGGAGCGGAAGTGGTTCCTGTATTGTCGGGAACGAAAACGCTCAAGGATGCCGGCAATGAGGCGCTGCGCTACTGGGTCAGTCACGTACACGATACTTTTTATATCTTGGGATCGGCCGTAGGACCGCATCCGTATCCGCTAATGGTGCGGAATTTCCAACGGGTAATTGGCGATGAGACGCGTCGCCAGATTTTGGAGACCGAAGGACGGCTTCCGGATACGATCGTAGCGGCAGTCGGCGGCGGCAGCAATGCCATCGGGATGTTCTATCCGTTCGTACATGATGAAGATGTCAAGTTTGTCGGCGTCGAAGCGGCAGGAAAAGGCATTGATACGCCACTGCATGCGGCGACAATGACACTGGGTACAAAAGGGGTGTTCCAAGGCTCCATGAGTTACCTGCTGCAGGACGAATACGGTCAGGTACAGCCGGCACACTCGATTTCCGCGGGATTGGATTATCCGGGAGTAGGTCCGGAGCACTCGTATCTCAAGGATATCAAACGTGCCCAGTACGTTCCGATTACCGACGAAGAAGCGCTGGATGCGCTTAAGCTGCTCTGCAGAACCGAAGGCATTATTCCGGCCTTGGAGTCGGCGCATGCCCTGGCTCAGGCCGGGAAGATCGCACCGGAGCTTGGCAGCGACAAACTGCTGATCGTTTGTCTGTCTGGACGGGGAGACAAAGATGTCGAGTCGATCATGGCTTACGAAAAAAAAGAAGGAGGAGACGGACAATGAAGCAGCCGAATTTGATGAACCGAGTCGCAATGAACCATAACGCCGCGGAAGGATTGTCGGCCGATGCAGTCCATACTTCTTCTGTCAGTGGAAATTCCAATCTTCCCAATCTGATCGAAGAGACATTCCAACGGATCAGAAAAAGCGATGGTACAGCATTGATCCCCTTCCTGACCGTAGGCGATCCGGACATTGAGACGACATTGGAGATTATTGAGCATTTGGAACAGGCAGGAGCAGATGTACTGGAACTGGGGGTGCCTTACTCCGATCCTCTGGCGGATGGTCCTGTCATTCAGCGGGCCTCCTCACGTGCACTCCAGCAGCTGATTACCGTGCGGACCTGTCTCGACGTTGCAAGCAAGGCTAGGGCACGCGGCGTGAAAATGCCGTTTGTGCTGTTCACCTACTATAACCCGGTACTGCAGATGGGACTGGACGATTTTTTTGCGGAAGCTTCAAAAAACGAAATCAGCGGCCTCATCATACCGGATTTGCCGCATGAAGAAGCCGAAGAAATGCGTGAACGGGCCGATCGTGTCAATATCGCATTGATTCCTCTTATTGCTCCAACATCGATCGAGCGAATTGGTCGCATTTTGGATCACGGACGCGGTTTTGTTTACTGCGTATCGTCGCTTGGTGTTACAGGCGAACGTGCTTCGTTTCATGAAGGCGTTGATGCCTTTATCCGCGACGTTCGTTCCCGTACCGATCTGCCGGTTGCTGTGGGCTTCGGCATCTCCAGTCGCGAGCAGGTAGAGCGCTTTTCCGAGCTGTGCGACGGCGTCGTCGTAGGCAGCGCCATCGTCCGGACTATCGAATCTCTGATTTCCGACCTGATGAATGCCGATCGTCGTGAAGATGCACTCTTGCAAATTCGCGAATTTGTGGCAGAATTAAAAGTATAAGTGCTTATCCCGGAACAAGAAACGAAGCTCAAAGTCGGCAGAGCTGCCGACTTTGACCTAGCTCTCTTTAACATAAAGGTCTTGTTTCGGGATCAGCCCTAACTTTTGAGCGTTTGCAGATTTGTACTTTCGCACTGCAACACGCCAAATCAGGAAAGTAGGGAAAACTCATGCAGCCTAAAGCTCATATTGTCGGTCTTCCGGTTTATCAGCCGGGTAAGCCTATTGAAGAAGTTCAAAAAGAATACGGCCTTAGTGAAGTCGTGAAGTTGGCTTCCAACGAAAATCCGTACGGATTTTCTCCTCGTGTCAAAGCTGCAATCGAACAAGAGTTGACACAATTCAATCTGTATCCGGACGGCGGAGCAGTCGAGCTGACGGCTGCGGTTGCCGAGCATCTGTCCGTAAACCCCGATCAAATTATTTTCGGCTGTGGTTCGGATGAAGTGATCGCTCTGATCGCGCGTGCGTTTCTGTCGAAAGGTGACGAGAATATCATGGCCGATGCCACGTTCTCCGTATATAAGAGCAACGCGGATATCGAGCAGGCGACGAGCATTGAAGTGCCGCTGCAGGACGGCAAGCATGATCTTGAGGCTATGCTGGCTTCTGTAACGGAGCGTACGAAGATCGTTTGGATCTGCAATCCGAATAATCCGACCGGTACCATTGTAGGCAAAGACGAATTAAGGAGTTTCTTGGATCGCGTTCCGTCTTCTGTGATGGTCGTGCTCGACGAGGCTTATTTCGAATATGTAACGGACAGCGAATATCCGGATGGTACGAAGCTGTTAGCTGATTACGACAACGTGGTTGTGCTGCGTACTTTCTCCAAAGTCTATGGACTTGCGGCCCTTCGCATCGGTTATGGAGTGGGGAATGCGGCTGTCATTCGTTCGATCAATCAAGTGCGTGAACCTTTCAATACAAACCGTATTGCTCAAGCTGCTGCAAGAGCGGCGCTGGCGGATCAGGAGTTTGTTCAATCGTGCAGTGCGAAGAACGCTGAAGGAATTCAATTCCTTCAAGGTGAATTTGACCGGATGGGACTGTCCTATTTCCCCGCGAACGGCAACTTTATTATGGTTGACACGAAGCAGGCGGCTGGAGAAGTGTTCCAGCGTATGCTGCGCAAAGGGGTTATTGCCCGGGCGGGTTTCAAGCGCTATCCGACGTATTTGCGTGTAACCGTCGGTTCTCCAAGAGAGAATGAGATTTTCATCCGGACTTTCGAAGAAGCGCTGAACGAACAGGGAGCGACCGTTTAATCGGTATGCTTTTCGAATGAATACCCCAACAAAGCGAGGCTGACCTTTATGAAAATTGCCGTGATCGGCGTAGGGCTGATCGGCGGCTCGCTGGCACTGTGCTTCCGCGGGAAGCCGGATATCGAGCTCGTCGGATTTTCCCATCGGCAGGATCTCGCCGATCTGTGCGTGGAACGCGGAGTCGTCGACTCCGCGACCCTGTCGTTGGAAGAAGCGGTGCAAGACGCCGACTTTATTTTTCTCTCCACTCCTGTCGGATTGCTGGAGACATACTTGGAACAAATCAACGCCCTGCCGCTGAAAAAAGGCTGCATCGTTACCGATGTGGGCAGCACCAAAGCTTCGATTGCCGGAAGAGCGAGAGAGTTGGACTGGGGCGAAGCCTGCTTCATCGGCGGTCACCCAATGGCCGGTTCAGAACGCTCGGGTGTGCAGGCGGCGACTTCGCTGCTGTTCGAAAATGCTTATTATGTGCTGACACCTGAACCTGACACCGATCCTAAATCAACCGAAGCGCTTACCCGGCTGCTTGAGTTGACACGAGCCAAAGTGATCTGCTTGGAACCGACTCAGCACGACGAAATTGTAGGTGCAATCAGCCATCTGCCGCATATTATCGCTGTAGCGCTTGTCAATCAGATAAGCGGTTATCATGACAATAATCCGCTATATCGTACGCTGGCCGCAGGCGGTTTTCGTGATATTACCCGAATTGCGTCCAGTGATCCCGTCGTCTGGCGTGACATTTTACTGAACAACCGCTTCAATCTGTTAAAGCTTCTACGCGATTGGAACGAACAGGTAGAAGGATTTATTGATCAACTTGAGCGTGAAGATGGAGAGGGAATCTCGGAACGCTTCCGCAGCGCCGGCGATTTCCGCAACGAACTGCCTGAACGGCGTAAAGGTGCAATTGCCAAAACGTACGACTTGTACCTCGATGTTCCCGACCATCCAGGCATTATCGGCCGTATTACGACTGAACTCGGTTCACGAGGCATCAACCTGAGCAACCTGCAGATCATCGAGAGCCGGGAGGATGTACCGGGCCTGATGCGGCTGTCTTTCCGGGACGAAGTGCATATGGAACGGGCGAAGGAATCTTTGGAGTCGTTGGAGTTTGATGTATATGTGTGACAATAGGACGACAAAATAAATAAAATAAGATGAATAAAAAAGGCTGTAGAGCAATTTCTACGGCCTTTTTATAAGGTTATTGTTTTTTGAACAAAAAAGGAAAAGAAAGCGTTGACATTTTGGAAGCGTATACATATAATAAAAGTACAGTATGGTTTCTCTCCACTCCTATACCACTAGTGTACTCAGAGTAGTACGCAGGCCGCTCACAGTGAGCGGTCTTTTTTTGTGTTCATTTATCTTCGGAATTATGCAGCAGACTTGCGAATTTTGTGTTTTTTTTCGCGAATTTTGCTTATTCATCGTGGCAAAAGTTATTCTTCCGGGTAAAAGCAAGATATAAGTTTACTGATCAAGCGATTCTTAGCTATGACACAGAGATGCAGGCTGCCCGAAGTGCCGGGCAGCCTGCTGATGTGAATGCGGCGGAGCACGCAAGGAGGAGTAAGACATGGCCGAAATAAAGCCAAAACTGCAGTCGCTGCGTATACCGGCCGGATGGAAAGTTGATGTGAATACGCTGTACGAATTGGAGCCTTCTCTTCAGACGATTGATTGGTTTTCCGGTTCTATCTTGTTCAGCGCCGTTCAGCGGAAACTCGGTTATGAGGTATATGTGCGTTGGGAACCGCAGAGCGATCCAGCGGGAGTTTTTTTCCTGCAGCGTTATTTGCTTAAGTATGAGGAACAAGGCGACAGCGTACTTGAAGGTTATTTTGTCGATGAGCAGCGGATCGGTGATCGTCAACGGCTGGTCGAACGGCTGGAAGCGTATATGTTGATGTCCGAATGGACTTGACGTATTACTTTTGCGCATAGACTGCGGCAGTGCCGGCTTGATGCCGAAGCTGCCGCTTTTGTTTTGCTCATTTGTTTTACTCCGATGCTTTACTCAAAGAGACGTAAGGAACATGTCTAGAAGCAGCAGTAATCATTTTGACTTGAACTGAACGCATTCACATAGGATACTGTAGGATAAGCACTTAGTGAGAACGAAGCTGTAAAGGAGCCAGGTTATGACGAATTGGGCAGAAATAGCAAGAACTAAAAACGTGCATGCCGTCCGCACGGCGGCCGGCGAATTGGATGTAAACGAGAGAGACGAACGGGGACGCACGCCATTGATGCTGTTTATGACATATAAGCTGCCGACCGAAGCCGTAGAAATTTTGCTCGAAAAAGGTGCAGAGATCGAAGTTACAGACAAATTGGGCGAGACGGCACTGCTGAAAGCAATCAAATTCCACCAAGAAGGTGCGGTTAAGCTGCTGTTGAAATATGGGGCGCAGATCGATTCGCCGCGCGGAATCCGTGCAACGGCGTGGAATGAAGCCGCTTCGCGCGGCGATCGTGCTCTGGCTGATCTGCTGGCCGATACAAGAGGAGCGGTAAGGCTTACGCTTACATCGGAAGAGCAGACAACCTTGGACAGTCTGCTTCATGAGGAGAACCGGAATGTACTGCTTCAAACGATCCGCCGAATCGATTCTCCCGTACTCCTGCATGCTTTCGTGAACAAATACAATTGGGAAGACGGTCCGGAATTGATGTTTGCCGTTATGGAAAATCCGTCTTGTGCTGAAATTACTCTCCTTGATATGTACGATTTAGCCGACGGCGACTATTGGCTGGATCTACGTGAGGAAGATTACGCGGAAGATGAGCAAAGACGGAAATTTAGGAAGCTGGCCGAGCAGCTGCGTTCTAGGCTGGAAGCTTCGATGCCGGAATTGGGACGCTGATTGACACCGATCTGCGAAGCAGCTGTCGAAGAATGGGAAGTTTAGCAGGACCATTCGCGCGGTTAAGTCCGCGCATTTTATAGATCGGAGGACGGACAGTGAACAGAGAACAGGCGGTCGAGCGATTGAAGAAACACGCCTTTTTGCAGGAAGATACAGAGGATGCGGAAGCTCAAAATGGTTTTCTGGGGATGCTGCGTCCTTTTCAGGGAGAATTGATTGAGGAAAACTTCCGTGAAGTGATGGAAATCTTGGATGTATTGGCGGAGGAGCTGGAACAGGATAAGCTTGATCGGACCATCCTGTCATGTTTATGGGGGATCTGTCAATATGGACGGGCGTGGGCAGTCGAACCTGACGGTATGCTGCGAAGCAGCGAGCTTATTTCCGATGAGCAGCTCAAACAGATGGCACAGTGGATCGATATGCTGTCCTACGCCGTTACGATGCTGCTTGAGGGCGGAGGACGAGAGGAAGCGTTCTGGACTTACAAGGAATATTTGAATGAACAAGAGCGTATCCGTAAAAAGAACGAATTCTGATCGGGAGGGAAAAGATGGTGCAGATCACGAAAACAAAAATGATCGGATCACGCACATTTACGGTCAAGTGCGATGAATCTTTGGAGAAGCAGGGAGAGTTCTTGTTGAATCTGTTTCGGGATACGGAAGAAAAGGCGGGCCTTCTGGAAGACGGTATGAAAATTCAAGTCGGCTGGAGCATTTTGTTTGTGCACGAACTGGATCGGGACAATGTTGAAATTCTGGCGCCGGATTATACAACGAATCCGTTCGCGCGCACAACCGACGATCTGTCTGCCACGCTCTCCGTGCAGCTGGCGCAAAATCAGGTATTGAAGATGACAGGTGCCACAGGAGAAACGGTTTTGTTCCAGGACACACTGGTTTCCTCGGAACAAGCGTTAGCAGCGGATCGCGTCTACCTAGAGCGAACTGATCATCGGGAAGACGGTCGTTCGGGATGGTACTTGGGCCCGGTCGAAGGGCAGGTCGAACAAGAGGATCTGCGCTTGTACTACGTATTTCAGCTGTTCAATACACATCCCGGCGTGCTGAAAATGCTGCTGCTTCCCAAAGGGTATGTAGCCGTGTTGAACGATGGTGATGTAGAAGCCGTACTTGATCCGGAAGATCGGAATGTATGGCCGACCGGTTGAACAGACGCAATTTAAGACGCAACCCTAAATAGGAGTAAGACAGGTTGTAAGGCAAAAAGCTCTGCAGACCGCTTTTGCAGAGCTTTTTACGATGCGAAAACTACACGGCAACCAGACAAAATGGTTGGAAAACAGGGTGAAAGTATAGAAAAAAGAGAAAGTTGGCCGCACTCTGCAACTTTTTTCTGAACACGCACGTCTAATGGTCGATTACCCGGCTTTTTTGCAAAGTACGGGCATTGTGATAAAATGGGCTGTAGAGTTTTTTTGCGGCGAGCGAGGGAGGGGCACGTTTTCGATGGAAGATTCCCAGTTGATTCGGGAAATTAAAGCGGGGAATGTCGAACTTTACTCGGTTCTAATGCGACGTTATCAGCGCAAAATCCTGGCATTTACGTATTATATGTTGAAGGGCGCGGGCCTCGGCCATCTTGCCGAAGACGTCAGTTCGGAAACTTTTTATAAAGCATTCAAGAGTCTTCAGTCATTCCGGGAAGTGGAAGCTTCCTTCTCGACATGGCTGTATACAATTGCCAGAAATACGGCACTTAGCGAACTGCGTCGCCACCGTACAACGAATGTACCGCTTGAAGATGGCGAATTGATTACCGATTCGTCGGTTGAAGCGGCACCGGAACAGGCGCTGCTGCGCAGCGAACAGGTTGGCATGGTACGGACGGCAATCGATAACCTGCCGGAGAAGCAGCGCGCTGCGCTAATCCTTCGCGAATACGATCAGATGGACTATCAGGAAATTGCACGCATTCTGGGTCAGAGTATCAGTTCAGTCAAGTCTCTGCTGTTCCGGGCACGACTCAGTATCAAAAATCAGTTGGAACCCTACTATTACGGACTGGTCTACGAAGAGGAGATCTACAAGGGGATGAGACCGAATGAAGGGTAGAGAAGATGGCGGACACCGGATAGGGATGCGCTGGAATTCTCATACACAGCGCCCCATCGATGCGAAAGACGGATCGTTTCGTCCGGAGGATCGACTGGACGAATCGTTCGACTCTGATGGATTTTCAGATTTGGACGATCTGCTGCAGGAGGCGGCCTTAGACATACCGGAAATGAACGCCGAGCGAATGAATCGCAGCGTGATGGACCGGATTTATGAAGAGTCTCCTTGGCTGCTTCCGGGCGAAACCAAGACTTATGCTTCGCAGCATCGGTTTCGCAGCCGTGCGGCCGTCTGGATCGCTGCGCTGCTCGCCGTCTTTCTCGTCAGTTTCGTGTATCTCGCGGGTTGGGGAATTCCAGACCAGCAGAAGAGCGCAGCTCAAAATGTTCCTGCCGGTGTGATTTTGCAGCCGCTGATGGTAAAAGCGGGTGCGTCTGACTCAGCGGATACCGAGGCGGATGATCAGCAGACTTCAGGCCGCGGCATTGTTGATCCTTTGGTTGCCCAAATTGGGCCTACGCATCCGCAGTACTGGATGTTCTTATCACTGACCGGGATGGGGCTTGCGCTGCTGTCGTTGACTCGGCTTGCAACGATGCGCAAATAATGGACACGAATTGTATGCAAAGCTTATAGAGAGGTTGGGAGACGTTGATGCTAATCGGATTGATCAGACACGGACTTACCGACTGGAATGCGGCAGGCCGGATACAGGGTCGAAGCGATATTCCGCTTAACGATGAAGGACGGAAACAAGCAGGTAGGTTGGCCGAACGACTTGCGGAAGAATCGCAGCAGTGGGATTTCGTGATTTCCAGCAATCTACTAAGGGCAGAAGAGACGGCGAAGATTATCGCCGACAAACTAAACCTGCCGCTGCTTGAAGCGGATGCCCGATTGACGGAGCGGGGATTTGGTCAAGTAGAAGGGTTGACGCTGGCTGAACGGGAAGAACGTTTTGGAGCCGATTGGAATATGAGAGATTTGGGGCAGGAGAAACTTGAAGCGCTTGAAGAGCGCATGCTTGCCTTTATGGCTGATTTGGAGATTAAATATCCGGATCGTAATGTTTTGGTCGTTACTCACGGTGGTCTGCTCGCCCAATTGTATACGTCTTTATATAAGGATCGATTGACGGAACGAATCGGAAACCTGTCTCTTACCGTATTGGAAAAGAGAGAGGACTTGTGGGAACCGTTGATTTTCAACTGCACGAAGCATCTGCTTGCCGAAGCTTCGTCAAGCGAAAACAGGAATTAAATAGTTGGAGTTCAAGCCTTTTCCGATTTCTTCGGAGAAAGGCTTTTTTTGTTTTAATGCTGACGGAAAATTCTTGCTAAATAAAATTGGCATTTTTTTTCGAATCATGGTGCACATTCAGCGATTATGGTTATAAACAGGGAAAGGAGTTGCTTTCTTTTCTCTTGCTTCTTAGGAAACGAGAAAAATGATCACGCTCCCAATTTTTCACTTAAGGGTTCGCGGGGGAATCCTGAACATGTCTACAGTCGTCGAAGCATAAGCAATAGTCGGTGATGATACGATAAACTCGGGAGGTGCGTCCTTTGGACAAGATGAAAGCTGCTTACGAAGTGATGTTGGGTCTGGCCGCCGAGATGGTATGGGATGAAGCGCTGCGTCTACGGCGCTGCGAAACGCTGCAGCAGGACATTGATGCGGCACTTGCCAGAGGAGATGAATTGGCTTTTCTGGCACTGACAAGTGAGCTAAAAACACTAGAACGCAATACGACGTTGACTCCATCTTGATGCTTGCCAACTAGAAGACGTGAAAGTTAAAATAGAAGCGGGTTCATAAAAAGCCTGGTCGCAAATGCGGCCAGGCTTTTTATGGGGAATGCGGCCTTGCATCATTCTACAGGGCCGTTTCAATTTTTGTACGGGAGGAACGACATGTTATTTTCGTGGTTATGGGGCCGTGCCCTTTTGACCGACCGCCGAATTCTCTGGCTGCTGTTTGTCAGCAATCTGATCGGGACGATTTACGGTTATTACTGGTACGGGAATCAGCTGGTTGACGTTTGGAACACTCATCCGGTATGGCAAATCGTTTTCGTACCGGACAGTCCAACAGGAAGCCTGTTTTTCACACTTGCGGTACTTGGGCTTTTATTTCCTCCGTCCTCGCGCTTTATGCGTGCAATTGTCCGCCTGATTGAAGCGCTGGCCGTAGTGACGTCTGTGAAATACGGAGTCTGGGCAATCACTATTATTTTCTGGGACGCTGCGCTTGGACAGTCTATTCATCCCTTGAGCTGGATGCTGATCTTTTCACACGGTATTATGGCGCTGGAAGCTCTTCTCTATGTGAGATTTTTCAGCCTCGGAACACTCTGGCTTATACCGGCCGCAGTTTGGACTTTTGCCAATGACACCGTCGATTATACATACGGCATCTTTCCTTATTTATCGGCGCAGCATCTGGAGCGGCTGGATCAGGTGCGGAACTTTACATTTGCGCTGACGGCTGCAAGCGTGCTGGCCGGATGGTTGTCCATTCGCGGTGCAGGCAGAGGCAGCCGTTCGGTGGAGCCTATGAAAAGAGTGAGATGAGGGACGCTGTCTTCTATGTAGACTGCTTTTCACAGTTTCTGTGAATGTAAGGACGCTGTCTTCTGTGCAGACTGCTTTTCACAGTAAAACAATTTGTGTTCAAAAACCCTTTGCGATAACATAGGGAAGAATGCAACTGAGCTTAGATCACGGAGGAGGCTGACGCCGGCATGGAAAAAAGTCTGGCGGAGATGCAGCGCGAAGTCGACCGCTACATCTCGCAGTTCAAAGAGGGATACTTTAGTCCATTGTCCATGCTCGCCCGGATGACCGAAGAGGTCGGCGAGCTGGCACGGGAAGTGAACCATAGCTTTGGCGAAAAGCCAAAAAAGAGCGGGGAAGAAGAAAATTCGATCGAATTGGAGCTTGGCGATATCTTGTTTATAACGCTGTGTTTTGCCAATTCGCTGAATATTGATCTGACCGAGGCTCATGATAAAGTGATGCATAAATTCAATACGCGGGATAAAGATCGTTGGACTCGAATAGATGCCGACGATCAGCAGAAGGAGGAGCAGGAATGAGTGAAAAAATCAGGGTAGCTGTCGCCGGAGCAGGCGGACGTATGGGGCGCGAGGTCGTCAAGATGGTGCTTGCAGATGATGCTTTGGAGCTGGTGGCGGCGATTGATCGTTCTGGCGCCGGAACGGATGCCGGAGAACTAGTCGGTCTTAAACCCTGCGGCATTACGGCTTCCGACAATCTGGACTCCGCGCTGGCGAATGCCAAGCCTCATGTACTCGTAGATTTTACCGTTCCGTCGGTCGTCTACAGTAACACAGTGACGGCAATTAAGCACAAGGTGCGTCCAGTCGTGGGAGCGACAGGTTTTACACCGCAGCAGATTGAAGAACTGGATGGGCTTTGCCGCGAAGCGAAAATTGGTGGATTGATCGCTCCGAATTTTTCGGTCGGTGCGATTCTAATGATGCAGTTTGCGGCAAAGGCTGCGGAATATCTGCCGCATGTCGAAATCATCGAGTATCACGGCGACCAGAAGCTGGACGCGCCATCGGGCACATCGATTAAGACAGCAGAGCTGATTGCCAAGGGACGAGAAAAGTTGAAGCAGGGAAATCCCAACGAAGAAGAAATTCTTCCTGGCGCACGAGGCGGCGAATACGAAGGCTTCCGTATTCACAGTGTGCGTTTGCCTGGCGTGTTTGCGCAGCAGGAAGTTGTATTCGGCGGCTACGGACAGAGCCTCAAGATCCGCCATGATTCTTATGAACGGGCCGGTTACATGCCGGGTGTGAATATCGGAATCAAAAAAGTAATGGAGTATGAAGGCATGGTATACGGATTCGAACATTTGATGTAAATTTATTTTATAAATCATGGAGTCGGAAAGAGGGGTTTTGATGCAGATCGCATTTATCGCGCATGACCGCAAAAAAGATGAAATGGTCAATTTTGTTACGGCTTATGAACAAGCGTTTACGGGATGCCAGCTGTATTCTACGGGAACGACAGGACAGCGGATTATGGAAGCGACGAATTTGAAAATTCACCGTTTCATGTCGGGCCCTCTCGGCGGCGATCAGCAGATCGGAGCATTGGTGGCGGAAAATGAGCTGGATCTGATTATCTTTCTCCGCGATCCGCTGATGGCGCAGCCGCACGAACCGGATATTACAGCGCTGCTTCGAATCTGCGACGTACAGGGAATTCCGGTGGCGACGAATGTTGCAACAGCGGAAATCCTCGTCAAAGCGCTTATGCGGGGAGATTTCGCATGGCGCGAGCTGGTACATAAATACAAGCCGGGACTTGAAACTGATGAGTGAAGCGCTCGACATCCTGGTGTTCGGCGCCCATGCCGATGACGTAGAGATCGGGATGGCAGGCACGATCGTCAAGCATACGCGCGCAGGCTATCGGGTCGGCATCTGCGATCTGACTTTTGCGGAGATGTCTTCCAACGGCACAGTAGAGCTGCGTAAACAAGAAGCCGAGTCGGCCTCCGCCGTACTCGGCCTCTCCATGCGCGGGAATCTGGGCCTGCCGGATCGGGGATTGATTCGTACGGAAGAGCATATTCGGCTTATTACGTCCGAAATTCGCAGATGGTCGCCTCGAATTGTGTTCGCTCCGTATTGGGAAGATCGGCATCCGGACCATATTGCATGCAGCCGTTTGGTCGAAGAAGCGGTTTTTAATGCCAAGCTGCGCCGTTATATGCCCGAATCTGCTCCTGTCACAGTAAGTCAGCTGTATTTTTACTTTATCAACGATCCGGGGCCGGCCGATTTAATGGTGGACGTCACGGATGTCTACGAGGAAAAAGAAGCGGCGCTTCGCTGCTATGCCTCACAGTTCACAGCTCCTTCGCAGGGATCGGACACTGTCGCTACTCCACTGACCGCACAATATGTGGAGCGAGTGAAGGCGCGGGATTCGCTGCTCGGGCAGAGACGCGGCATCAGTTACGCGGAAGGTTTTGCTTCCCGTCTTCCGTACACAGTTAATCTTTTCTAAAATCAGATTCAAACTTATTTCGACATGGCAAGCAGCGAGAAAGGAGTTCCGGCCTCAATGAACGAAACACTCAAAATCGGCATTACCTGTTACCCCTCGCTCGGCGGATCGGGAGTGGTAGCGACGGAACTGGGCAAGCTGCTGGCGGAGAAGGGACACGAGGTCCACTTTATCACGCACAGCATTCCTTTCCGACTGGGGGCCTTTCATAAAAATATTCATTATCACGAAGTTCAGATTAGCGATTATTATGTTTTCCGTTATCCGCCGTACGACTTGTCGCTGGCGTCCAAGATGGCCGAAGTGGTCAAGCGGGAAAAACTCGATATTCTGCATGTTCATTACGCGGTACCGCATGCGGTCTGCGCTTATTTGGCGAAACAGATTGTCGGTGAGCAGCTGAAGATTGTTACAACGCTGCACGGAACTGATATTACGGTGCTGGGACAAGATGTCATACTCAAAGATCTGATTGCCCTGGCAATCAATCGAAGCGACGCGGTGACGGCCGTATCAGCAGATCTGATCAGACAGACGCGCGAAGCGCTGGACATTACGCGGGATATTGATCTGACGTACAACTTTATCGACAAAAGGGTCTATTATCCGCGTGAAGTATCCGAACTAAGAACCGAGTTTGCGGCACCTGAAGAAAAAATTCTGATGCATATTTCCAATTTCCGGCCGGTTAAACGAGTGCCGGATGTTATTGATATTTTTGACCGGGTTAACCGGGAGCTGCCGTCAAAACTGCTGCTGGTCGGTGAAGGACCGGACATGCCGAAGGTGCAAAGTCGGATTCGGGAACTCGGTCTTGAGGACCGGGTACATTTCTTGGGCAAGCAGGACGAAATTGCTCAGGTTATATCTTTGGCTGATATTTTACTGCTGCCTTCAGAAAAAGAAAGCTTTGGCCTGGTCGCGCTGGAAGCAATGGCCTGCGGCGTGCCGACAGTCGGTTCGGAAGCGGGCGGTATTCCAGAACTGGTGGAACATGGCGTAACAGGCTGCCTCGCTCCAATTGGCGATACGGAAGGAATGGCTGGTTATGCGATTGCGCTTCTGAGCGATCCGGTCAAAAAATCCGCTATGCGGGAGGCTTGTCTGGAACGGGCATATACGATGTTTTGCGATCAAAAGATCATGCGCGAGTATGAAAATATTTATTACCGTGTGCTGGGCCGCAAGCTGCCTGGAGCAGTCGTTCAAGGATAAGCTCCGCAAGGGTAGGGCAGTGCACGCGCATTGGAAAAGAAGGAAATGGAGTTGGAACATTTGACGCAGTGGAAGCATGCCGACCCGGAGCAGGTGCGGCTGAGCGCAGATATTCTGCGGACGCTGGAAGAGGCGGGACATACCGCCTGCTGGGTGGGCGGCTGCGTTCGGGACGAGCTGATCGGCCGTCCGGTTAACGATATGGATATCGCAACATCGGCGCATCCGGAAGAAGTGGATGCGCTGTTTCCGCGGACAATACCGACCGGGATCGAACACGGTACGGTAACGGTTGTCATGGAGAAAATTCCTTTTGAAGTGACGACTTTCCGAACGGAATCGGATTATAAAGACTTCCGCCGTCCGGAGGAAGTTACGTTTGTGCGTTCGCTGCAGGAAGATCTTCGGCGGCGCGATTTTACGATGAATGCAATCGCGCGTGGATTGGACGGCAAATATGTCGATCCTTATGACGGACGCGGAGATTTGGAGCGCGGACTGATCCGCTGCGTAGGCGAAGCCCGCGAGCGGTTCCGCGAAGACGCGCTGCGCATGCTGCGCGGTGTGCGCTTCGCTTCCGTCTTCGGTTACGAGCTGGAACCGAAGACTTGGGAAGCGCTGCTGGAGCTGCGCGGCAATATGCGGCACATTGCCGCAGAGCGAATCAGGGCCGAGCTGGAGAAGATGCTCGGCGGTCCGAAGCCTGCAGAAGGGCTTCTGCTGCTGGCGCGCAGCGGGCTGCTGGCGGAGGCGAAGATCCGCCTGACGCCGCAGGCGCTGGAATCGGCGCGTCCGGAACAATTGGACGTGCTGCCGCCGAAGCCGGCGGAGCTGCGCTGGGCAGCGCTGCTTCAAGGAATCGGCGTGTCCGGCGATGAAGCAGAGAATCTGCTGAAGAGCTGGACGTTTTCAGGCGGATTCGCGAAATCCGCCGCGGCGCTGCTGCGCATAGACGCGCGGATGAACGCGGCGGGATTTTCGACTGAAGTCGCAGCGGAGGAGAAAAACCTTCGGCTCGCTTTTGTACGCTGCGTACTCGACTTCGGGCGGACTGCGGCCGAAAACTGGCGGGTATACCATTCCATGATGGATAAAGCGGACGGGAAATCTACCGCGTGCTTTCAACTTACGGCCGACTGGATGGCAGCGATCCCGGCGGAATCGCCGCGGGAACTGGCACTGGGCGGCAAAGATATTGTAGAACGGCTTGACCGGAAGCCAGGTCCTTGGCTGGGCGATTTGATCCGCCGGCTGTTGGAGGCGACCGCTATGGGAAGCATTGCCAACGAGCGCGAGGCACTGCTGGAAAACCTGGTTCGGATAGAAGAAGTGCCCGGTGCACAGAAGGAGGAGAAATCGGAATGACCCATGACAATGGACGCAAAAGCGGCAGCTGCAAGGAAGTTTCAGGATTGCAGGAAGATACGGCCGGCGGGACAGCTAGCAAGTCGACTTCAGCAGAACTCGGCTCGGCTGCAGTAGAATCCGATCTTTTCGCTTCCGGTACCGGAAGATCGTCCGGCAGTCTCGATCGGCTGCTGGATATGTTCGAAGCTGCAGACGGAGAATATTTGTCGGGCGAGGAAATCAGCCGCCGAATAGGTGTCAGTCGTACAGCAGTATGGAAGCAGATTCGCAGGCTGAAAGACGCCGGTTACGTATTTGATGCCTCACCGAAGCTCGGCTATCGCTTGGAGGCTTCGGGTTCCGCACTCGATGTCCGGCGTATTCTTGCCGGACTGACCACTTCCCGATTTGGGCGGGACTTGACTGTACTGCCGAAGATTGATTCGACGCAGACCGAAGCGGAGAAGAAGGCACGCAATGGAGCTGCCGAAGGGACACTCGTTGTTGCGGAGGAGCAGACGTCGGGACGCGGACGACAGGGCCGAGTCTGGCATTCTCCGCCGGGACGCGGCGTCTGGATGAGCACTGTGCTGCGGCCCGAAGGACCGCTTACAGCTGTACCGCAGCTGACACTGCTGGCTGCGGTCGCTGTCTGCCGTGCAATTCGAGGGGTTAGCGGCGTAGAAGCCGGCATCAAATGGCCAAACGATCTGCTGGCGAACGGACGCAAGCTGTGCGGTATTCTGCTGGAAGCGGTCGTTGAAGACGGGCGGGTCCGTCACTGCATCATGGGAATCGGAATCGACGCCAACTTGGAAGAGGGCGATTATCCGGAGGAGCTGCAGGATAAAGTAACGTCTCTTCTGCGGGAAAGCGGCACTGAAGTCGACCGTTCGGCACTGATCGCTGCTGTCATGAATGAATTTGAGCAGCTGTATATGCTGTATGCGCAGGAAGGATTTGAGCCGATCCGTCTGCTCTGGGAGTCGCTGAGTGTGACTTTGGGTCGTGAGATTGTCGTTCGCGATGTGCGGGGCGAGCGCAGGGGGACGGCACATGGACTTGGAGAACAGGGCGAACTTTTAATGAAAACCGAGGACGGAGCTCTTATACCGGTGTACTCTGGCGATATCGAGATTTATCCAGGATGATTTCCTTCGATACATTTGTTATACTGGCGTAGTGGAGGCGGTATCGGCTGTCAGCCGAACTGCACTGCCGCACGTCAAACGTACTCTAGGTATCATTTATGCTTAAAAGAAAATGGAAATGCCCTGCAGTTCTGCTCTGAGCCGTACGAGGACCGAGACAGATGGGAGAAGCGAATCGTCGCACCCGTTTCTTCTTCACTTTTCGGCCCTTTTGGTGAAAGCTAAAAGGTTGTTTGTGTTGGACGAAATTGTAAATGTCTGCAAACACCTTGACTAAAAGGCTGTTCCCAAATTCGCTTTGAGCGATTTGCGGAATGGGCTTAACCACAAAGGAGCCTGATAATATGACCACAAAAAGACCGCTTAACGTAGTGAAAATCGCTAAGATGAAGCAGCAAAAGGATCGCCTGACGATGATTACGGCGTATGACTATCCATCTGCCAAGCTGGCGGAGGAAGCCGGTGTCGATCTGATTCTGGTAGGGGATTCGCTGGGCAATGTCGTGCTTGGATACGACTCTACAATTCCCGTAACTTTGGATGATATGGTGTATCATTCAAGAGCGACGGCGCGGGGAGCACAGCATACGTTCATCGTGGCCGATATGCCGTTCATGACTTACCACGGAAGCATTGATGAGACACTCAAAGGTGTGCGCCGCCTGATGCAGGAAGGCCATGCGCATGCCGTGAAAATGGAAGGCGGCATAGAGATTGTACCGGCCGTCAAAGCGATTGTGCAGTCCGGAGTTCCGGTTCTTGGCCATATTGGACTGACACCGCAGTCGGTTAATACAATCGGCGGATATCGGGTACAGGGCAAGGATGAAGCCGATGCCAAGCGCCTGATGAACGAAGCGAAAGCGCTGGAACAGGCGGGAGCATTCGCCGTAGTACTGGAACTGGTGGCGGAAGAGACCGCGGCAGCCATTACGCGTGAGCTTTCGATCCCGACAATCGGGATCGGTGCCGGACGACAGTGCGACGGTCAGGTGCTGGTGTTCCACGACGTGGTAAAATATGCCTCTCCTTATATGGAAAAAAGATTCGTCAAGACATTTGCCGATGTCGGCTCGCAAATTCGGGAAGGCATTGAAGATTACGTCAATGAAGTGAAAAGCGGAGCTTTTCCTGCAGAAAACCATGTCTTCAAAGCCGACGAAGGAGTAAGCGAGTCACTCGATTCTCTATACGGCGGCAGCGCCGAACAAGAAACGCCGAAGAATGAAGGACAGCCTTCTGCTAAAGAAGAGGTGGGGGCGCAGAGATGAAAATCGCCAGAACAATTTCCGAAGCCCGAGCTTTTATTAACGAGCTGCGTCAGCAGCAGGAAGGCTCGGCCGCAGGCCGAATCGTCGGTTTTGTACCGACAATGGGATACCTGCATGAAGGTCATGCCAGTCTGCTTCGCCGTTCGCGTCAGGAAAGCGGCATTTCGGTATTAAGTATTTTCGTCAACCCGATTCAATTCGGCCCTAACGAAGATCTGGATCGTTATCCGCGCAGCGAAGAAGCCGACTTGCAGTTGGCTGAACGTGAAGGTGTCGATGTTGTGTTTCTGCCCTCCGTGGAGGAAATGTATCCCGAGGAACGCAGGACGACTGTGACGGTCACAGGCGTGACCGAACGTCTCTGCGGCGCTTCCCGTCCGGGTCACTTTGACGGTGTGGCAACGGTCGTATCAAAGTTGTTCAATATCATCAAGCCCGACAAAGCGTTCTTTGGGGCCAAAGATGCCCAGCAGGTAGCCGTACTTCAGAAAATGGTAAAAGATCTGAACATGGATGTCGATATTGTTCCATGTCCGATTGTACGGGAAGAAGACGGTCTGGCGCTCAGCTCGCGAAATGCATATTTGAGCGAGGAGCAGCGCCGCGAAGCACTCGTGCTGTCACGTTCGCTGCGCGAAGCTTCCATCCGAATCCAAACGGAAGACGTTACACCGCAGCAAATCGTGGATGACGTAACCCAAGCGATTCAAACTTCTCCCATTGCCGAGATCGATTATGTGGAGATGCTCTCATTCCCGGATTTGGCTCCGATTCATCCCGAACATGGTTTATCCGAACTTCGGGCATCCGGAGGCTCCGCCATTTTGGCGCTGGCTGTCAAATTCGGTTCGACCCGTCTGATCGACAATGCCATTATGAAGCTCAAGGAGGCTCCTCTGCATGTATAGAACGATGATGAAATCCAAGATCCACCGCGCAACCGTTACGGAAGCGAATTTGAATTACGTAGGCAGCATTACAATTGACGAAGATCTGATGGAAGCGGCCGATCTGCTCGAAAACGAGAAAGTGCAGGTTGTCGACAATAACAACGGCGAACGTCTGGAAACGTATGTCATTCCCGGACAGCGGGGCAGCGGAGTAATCTGCCTGAACGGCGCGGCGGCGCGGCGCGTACAGCCGGGCGATACGGTCATCATTATCTCCTACGCCTCCATGTCCAATGAAGAGGCGCTTACGCACAAGCCTACAGTCGTCTTCGTAGATGAAGGCAACCACGCTATCGAGACGGCCGTAAAAGAAGTTCACGCTACAATCCGCTAAAGGATACGATCAAGCAGGCAGCGAGGTGCCTTCCGCCGCGTAAAGCGGTGCGAAAGCCTCGCTTTTTTTGGGCTTGGCGGAGTGGTGAAGAGTTTCCCAAACCGCTTCTTCTCTGTTATGCTGGTAAGGAAATACGATTGAAAGGATTTATCGACTCCATGAAATTTGCCGTGCTGGATTTTGAAACGACGGGCACTCAGGCATCGGATGCTATCATCCAGATTGGGCTGAGCGTCATCGACCACGATCTACAGATTGTGGACACGTACCAGTCCCTGGTCAATCCCGGCGTTCCGCTTACTCCTTTCATTACCGAATTGACAGGGATACGCGAAGAACAGCTCGGCGAAGCACCGGGACTGGACGAGGCGATTATCGGAATGATTCCGCTTTTGGACGACGCTGTGCTGGTCGGACACAATGTAGCTTTCGATTTTGGTTTTTTACAGCGTGCGCTCGACCAGACCGGATACCTGCCGTTTACCGGCCGTATTCTGGACACGATCGATTTGCTTCGCATTTTGTACCCTTCGATTACGAGCTACCAGCTTGGCGCAGTGGCTTCCCAGTTCGGTGTTCCGCATGAGCGGCCGCATCAGGCAGACAGTGATGCGTTGGCGACGGCGCACGTTTTTTTGCAGTGTCTGGAAGAGGCAAGATCGCTGCCGCTTATTACCCTGCAGCGCGTGGCCGAACTGCTCGAAGGCGATAGCGACCTCGGCTGGTTTTTCCAGACGTTGGTCGAAGAAAAAGAACTTGAACCGCTTGAGGAAAGCGGAGAATTCAAGTTCTATCGCCAGTTTGCTCTGAAAGCCGGCGAGTGGGGCGAAGTGCCTCCGGCTCGCGACATTCGTGATGGAAATCCGCTCGAAGATGTTTCGTTCGAAGAATTTCTTAATCAGGTACAGGACAACTTGCGCGCCGAGCTGCCGGGCTACGAAGAACGGGAATCGCAAAATATAATGTTTGGCAAAGTGCAAGAAGCGTTCGAAAACGACAAACATCTGCTGATCGAGGCGGGAACGGGAACGGGCAAATCGCTCGGCTACCTGATTCCGGCCATTTACGAGAGCGTAAAAAAAGACCGCAAGGTGATGGTCAGCACCCATACAATCAATCTTCAGGAACAGCTGCGCGAACGTGATGTTCCGCTCTTGACTCGCGTCGTACCGTTCGAATTCCGGGCTTCGGTATTCAAAGGCCGCCGACATTATTTGTGTATGCGCAAGCTTGAGCAAAAAATCGACCGGCGCGAGTTCGTACATCCGGCGGATGATGCGATGACAGCGGCGCAGCTCGTTGTTTGGCTGACCCGTACGGAAAACGGCGACGACGAAGAGCTGAATCTCGGGATCGGCCGCGGTCAAGATTTCTGGGATACCGTTGCCAGCGAGACGGATTCTTGTCTAGGACGCGCCTGTCCGTGGTTCCGCAGCTGCTACTACTATCGGGCGAAGCACGAAGCGTCGATGGCCGATGTCGTCGTGACGAACCATTCGAAGCTGTTCTCCGACGTCAAAGCCGACGATCAGCTGCTGCCCGCATACGAGCGTCTCGTCATTGATGAAGCGCATCATCTCGAGGATGTGGCCGGTAAGCATTTGGGGCTGCATCTAAAATATTTCTCTTTTATCCATGCGATAAACCGCCTGTATAAAGACGGGAAAAACGGACAGCTTCCTGCATTACGCCAGCTGCTCGGACGGATCGGCCATGAGAAGAAAAACGACTGGAACAAGGCGATCGACAACATCATTCCCGAGCTGATCGATGCGAAGGAAAGCTGGGACAAGTTGACGGAACTGCTCTATACGCTGCTGCCCGAACGGGTCGATCCGTCCGCCCCCGAAGCCGGCCAGCATACGCTGCGCCTGACAGCAGGGGAATATCCCAAAGGCTGGGATACCTTGTCGACGCTGGAAGATCAGATCTATGTAGGGCTCGGTGAAGTCATTCGTACAGGCGAGCGTATGGCAGCCTCCGTTAAGGAGGACAGCGGAGACTATACGGCTGAAGGACTGGCAACGGATATTGCCGGTCTGTTTAAAGACTTGTCCGAAGCGCGGGAATCGCTTCGCTTCTTTATGAGGCTTGATGACGGCAGTACGGTGTATTGGCTTGAAGGCAGTTCGCAATTTAAGAGCAAGTCGCTGCAGCTGTATGCAGTGCCGATCGATGTCAGTGCCCAACTTCAGCAGCACTTTTTTGACAAAAAGAAAAGCATTATTCTGACATCGGCTACATTGGCGGTGGATAAAAAGTTCGACTATATGATCGATCAGTTGGGGTTGAAGGAAGCTGATTCAAACAAACGTCTGTTAACGGAAGTGCTGCCATCGCCGTTCAATTATCGGGAGCAGGCGCTTCTTATTGTCCCAAGAGACTTTCCGAGCGTTCGGGGACAGACGGCGGATGCCAGCTTCCTGGCGGCGCTTACCGATTCGCTGGCACAGACGGCGGAAGCGACTCGCGGCAGAATGCTCGTGCTGTTCACTTCTTATCGGATGCTGCGTCAGGTATATGAGCCGCTGAAAGAGATGCTTTCGGCGTCGGGCATATCGCTGATCGGTCAAGGTGTCGACAGCGGAAGCAGAAGCCGGCTTACGCGGCGTTTTCAGGACAATCCGCAGTCGGTACTGCTTGGAACGAGCAGCTTCTGGGAAGGGGTAGATATTCCGGGAGATGCGCTGACCTGTCTGGCTATCGTCCGACTGCCTTTCCAGCCGCCGAGCCATCCGCTGCTGGAAGCTAAGAGTGAACTGCTTAAACGGCAGAACCTAAACCCGTTTATGAAATTATCCGTTCCGCAGGCCGTCATCCGCTTCAAGCAGGGATTCGGCCGACTGGTGCGAACGCGCCGCGACCGCGGCATTGTGATCGTTTACGATACGCGGGTCATCGAATCGTACTATGGCAAATACTTTTTATACTCGCTTCCGGGTCCCAAAATGGAGCATATGTCGCTCGGACAAATTGTCCCGAGAGTCGCCGAATGGCTGGAGCCGGAAGTGCAGACGGATTAACTCTTTCCCTGGGAGGGACATTGAATGAAAGCGGAAAAAATTTCGGAAGCCGTCGTTCGCAGACTTCCCGTTTATCTGCGTCACTTAACCGAACTGCATAAGCGTGAGGTAATGACCGTATCTTCGCAAGAACTGGGACAAAAGCTGGATCTTAACCCGGCTCAAATCCGGAAAGATCTGGCGTACTTCGGTGATTTTGGACGAAAAGGTATCGGTTACGACGTGTCTTATCTGATTGAAAAAATTCGCCATATTCTTAAGTTGGACCGTCAGATTAACGTAGCTCTCATCGGTGCCGGAAATCTGGGGCATGCGCTGTCCAACTATAATATGTATCTGAAAGAAAGCATGAAGATTGTTGCCGTTTTTGACTCGTATGTACCGAAAATCGGCACTAAAATCAACATGCTGACCGTGCAGCCGATCGAGGAATTGAAAGAGACCGTAGTCGAGAAAAATATTCGTGTCGGCATCATTACGGTACCGGACACGGAAGCGCAGCGCGTTGCGGATCAGCTGATTGAAGCGGGTGTTGAAGCCATTTTGAATTTTGCGCCAACGGTGCTCAAAGCACCTCCGGAAGTGCGTATTCATGCGGCCGATTTCACGACGGATCTGCTTAGCTTGGCTTATTATCTCGACAGCGGAAAGGAGACCGAAGTCCATGACAACGACAAACAACCCGAAAAAGTGGATCGTTAGAAACGGCGTATTTGCCACAGCCGAACAAGGAGGTGTCGTTCAGGGCTGCATGGTCATCGATGGCGGCACTATTGTCTACATCGGTACTGAAGAGCCGGAAGACGCTCGGGATCTGCCGTCGATCGACGGAAAGGGACTGCTGTTCATGCCCGGACTCGTCAACAGTCACGGGCATACGGCGATGTCGCTGCTTCGCGGTTACGGCGACGATATGGTGCTTCAGGAATGGCTGCAGACCAAGATGTGGCCGATGGAAGCCAAATTCACGTCGGACGATGTGTACTGGGGCAGCTCGCTCTCAATCGTTGAGATGCTTAAGGGCGGCACAACCACGTTTCTCGATATGTACGATCATATGGACCGTGTGAGCCAGGCGGTTAAGGAGTCCGGAATTCGGGCTTCGCTTACACGTGGTGTAATTGGCCTGTGTTCCGAAGAAGAACAGAAGCACAAGTTGGCCGAAGCGATTACATTTGCGAAAAACTGGCACGGGGCGGCAGACGGGCGCATTACGGTTATGATGTCGCCGCATGCTCCGTATACATGCCCGCCTGCTTATATTGCGCGCTTTGTAGAGGCCGCTCACGATTTGGACCTGCCGCTGCATACGCATATGTCGGAGACAGCAGCGGAAGTAGAGCAGAATGTACGCGATTATGGACTGCGTCCGGTTGCACATCTTGAAAAATTGGGCTTCTTCTCCCGTCCGTCCATGGTAGCGCATGCCGTTCATCTGACAGACCAAGAGATTGAAATTCTGGCGGCGAACAAGGTAGCGGTTTCGCATAACCCGGGCAGCAACCTGAAGCTTGCAAGCGG
This sequence comes from Saccharibacillus kuerlensis DSM 22868, assembly GCF_000378145.1. Classification (GTDB taxonomy): domain Bacteria; phylum Bacillota; class Bacilli; order Paenibacillales; family Paenibacillaceae; genus Saccharibacillus; species Saccharibacillus kuerlensis. Next base: position 47,713 of record NZ_KB899281.1, read on the forward strand.
AGTAGCGAGAGTACCGCAGCTGCTGAAAGCCGGAGTTGTCGTATCGCTGGGCACCGACGGACCGGCAAGCAACAATAATCTCGATATGTTCGAAGAAATGCGTCTGGCTGCTCTTATTCACAAAGGTGTCTCGGGTGACCCGACAGCCGTTCCGGCACTCGAAGCGCTGCGTATGGGTACGCTGTACGGGGCGCAGTCGCTGTATCTCGAGAACCTTGGTACGCTTGCTGCCGGTATGAAGGCGGACTTCGTTGCGCTCGATATCGATCAGGCGCATTTCCTGCCGCGTACAGACTATGTGTCGCATATCGTTTACTCGGCGGCCGGACAGGATGTTCGCCACGTCTGGGTAGACGGCCAACAGGTCGTCAAGAACCGCGAATGTCTGACGCTGGACGAAGAAAAAATCCGGTTTGAAGCCCAAGCGGCATTCGAAGGGCTGCTGGCCCGATAAACCGGATATCGGGAGGAAGTCAACGTGAGTAAGCGTACGAAAATGATTATACTAGTCATACTTATCGTTCTGATTCTGCTGACGGGAGCCTATTTGTACTATACGCTCTCCCTGCAGGAACGAACGAAGGAACGCAATGCGGCTATCGCTTCGGCACGTTCCCAGGCACAGCTGACGGAAGTAAAGCGTGCCGACAAGTGGGTCTGGGGTGAAAATTCGATCTTTTGGGTTATTCAAGGTACAACGGATAGCGGAGAAGAAGAGTATGTCTGGCTGAAGTATACGTCCGAAGGTACGCCTGCGGAGGGTGAGAATGCACTTCGTACCTTGGCGGTTAACGGTACAGTGACTCGCGAGGATATGCGAAGCCGCTTCGAAGCCGAATATCCGGATGCGAAGCTGGTTCGCATGCTGCCGGGCATTCACAATAATCAATACGTTTGGCAAATTTTTTACGAGCAGAATGACAAGCATTACTACCAGTTCTACAATCTAAAGGACGGAAGCGCGATCGGTGAAGCATTCGAAATGGCGAAGTGGTAGGAAATAGCTGTTCCGATAAACGAAAAGACCTCTCTGTTTTGCAGAGAGGTCTTTTTTATAGGTACTTTTCTTGAATTGAAAAATGAAAGCCTTATACGCCTCTGAATGCTTCTAGGAAGTGCCTGAATTGTGCAGGGAGACTTTTCCCGGTAAAGGTTCTACAAAGCAGTCACAAAGGCAAGTTTATGCAAATTAGAAAATGGGAAAACGGTGTGATATACTTATGTTCAACAAAGAGTTAAATTTGAACAAAGAAGGAATTCGATTGGTTTATACGAAGATACCTTGAAAAGCGCCAACGGACATTTTCCGAAAATGTCGAATGCGCACAAGGCTAGATGGATGTCATACTCTTGTCTATACGTTTACACACACAGCAAGAAGAGGAGAAATGCCCATTGAAAATTCGCATGCTTCCCGTTGTTATCACTGCTGCGCTGTCTTTGGTTTTATTGTTGGGCGGTTGGTTCCTATACCGTCAGACGGCCCTTGAGCGTCCTGTAGAGCAGATACTCAGTCAATATCCAGGCGTGAACAGCGCTCAAGTGAACATTACCCAGAACCAAGCACTTTTGAAACTCGATCTGCAATCGAATGTGGATTTGCGTGGAATGATTGCGGAACTTCGTAAGGAACAAGGACAGATGTTCAAAAAGCGTTCGATCGTTCTTGACATTGCCGACCATTCGACACCTGACATTGACGCATTGTGGAAAGAAGCTTCATTTTCCGTCGCCGAAGCCATGGCCAGCAAACGTTATACGATGATTCCCGACACGCTGTCCAAGATTCAGAGCGAGAATGACGAGTATACCATTTCAAGCGATATGGACAATCACTATATTTATGTAGCGCTCAGCTCCGCAACGGATAAAAAAGCGAACAAATACATTATTCTGCCGCTGACAGCGGCGCAAGGAACGGGAGGACAACCGAATGCCTAGATGGACAAAAGAAATATTGATCGGTTTTGCGGCGGCATTTGTCGTCTTCCTGCCGCTTGTCGGAGTTAACATTATGCCGCTGGCTGTACTGGCTTTGATCGGCGTAGGCGTTTTCGCCGTACTGCAGATGAAAGGCGGTCTGGCTGTTGGAGCTTCTCAAAACCGCAACCGTAAAAAGCAGAAACCGGATAAATTCACATTCGAGCAGATCGGCGGCCAAGATAATTCCAAACAAGAGCTGCGCGAGGCACTCGACTTCCTGATCAAACACGAAGAAATTAAGAAGCTGGGCATTCGTCCACTCAAAGGCATCCTGCTGACGGGTCCTCCGGGAACCGGCAAGACGCTGATGGCAAAAGCCGCTGCCCATTATACCGATTCCGTATTTGTTGCCGCTTCGGGCAGTGACTTTGTCGAAATGTACGTGGGCGTTGGCGCAGGACGAATTCGCGACTTGTTCAAAGATGCGCGTACCCGTGCAGCCCAAGAAAAGAAGCAGAACGCAATTATCTTTATCGACGAGATCGATGTAATCGGCGGTAAACGCGAAGGTGGACAGCAGCGTGAATACGATCAGACGCTGAACCAGCTGCTGACCGAAATGGACGGCATTTATACGAATGAAGAGCCGCGTATTCTGATCATTGCCGCTACCAACCGCAAAGAAATGCTGGACAGTGCACTGCTGCGTCCGGGCCGCTTCGACCGTCATATCCAAGTTGATCTGCCGGACAAAAAAGGCCGCAAGCATATTCTCGACCTGCACGCCAAAAGCCGTCCGGTATCGCCGGATGTCGATCTGGATCGTATTGCGGAAGAAGCATACAACTTCTCTGGTGCACAGCTGGAAAGCGTAATGAACGAAGCTGCAATCTATGCCATGCGTGAAGAGAAAGCCGTTATCGATCAGCAGCATCTCTCCCGTGCCATTGATAAAGTTATGCTCGGGGAGAAGACAGACCGCGAATCGACCGTCGAAGAAAAGCGTCGGGTTGCCATTCACGAATTAGGGCATGCGATTATGGCCGAAGTTCTGCGTCCGGGCAGCGTCAGCCAAGTTGCGCTTAGTCCTCGCGGACAGGCTCTCGGCTATGTGCGCCATAATCCGCAGAAGGAACAGTATCTGTACACAAAGCAGTTCCTCGAGGAACAGATCATGATCGCGCTGGCCGGTTCTGCCGCCGAAGAGTTGTATTACGGCGGACGCAGCACAGGCTCTCGCGGAGACTTCGAGCAGGCATTGAATCTGGTTGAGAACATGATCGTGTCAGGTCTGACCGATCTCGGCATTGTCAGCCTGAAGATGCTGACGCAGGAAGAACTGATGAAGCATAACGACAAGATTTTGCGTGCGCTGACCGAACAGACTCGCCGCGAGCTTGACCGTTATCGTACAGTGTTTGAAGGATCACTCGATATTTTGATGCATGAAGAAGTACTGTCGGGCGACCAGTTCCGTGCGCAGTTTCATGAATTAACTCAGCTGCCCGCCTGAAAGTAACTTTCTCCATAACAGTGAAAGACCTCCTAAGACTTCGCCGCTGGCGAGGGATTTGGAGGTCTTTTTGAAGTGAATGAGAAATAAATGTGAAGTGAATCCCTGCAAGGTTAAACTTTCGGCAGTTCATGCTCCAATATCTTCAGTGCCGAAGCCGTACGGGGCCAGCCAGCATAGAAGGCAAGATGTGTGCATACAGCCGACAATTCATCCCGTGACCATCCGTGTTTTTCAGCGAGATGCAGATGGTAGGGGAGCTGCTCGGATTGTCCTGCTGTTACGAGTGCCGATAGGGTAACAAGACTGCGTTCGCGCGGAGTGAGAGACGGATCTGCCCAGACTTCATCAAACAGTAAACGCTGCGTATAATCTGCAAAAGCTGGGGAGATGTCTGCATAGGCTTGTCCTGCGGAGTTTTCAAGCATGCTTTCGGACAATTTTTCATCAGGAAGACGGCCTGTACGGCAATTCCGAGTGTTTTGCTCCTCAGTATGGGCTTTCAGCTCCAATATGGTCTCCGGATCGCTCAGCCAAGAGGGAGGTGTGTCAATCATCTGTGCTTTTCCAAGACCGAAAGACCAATCTTCAAGTTCAGTCTCGACCAATATAATGAATATATCTTCCGGACGTATATGGCAGCGCTCGGCAATGCGTTCGGCAGCGTCCTGGTAGAAATTCCTTTTTTGCTTGCGGCTGCGTCCGGACCCGAGCGTGATTTCGATAAACAGCAGCTCTTCGCTGCGCTTTATGTCGAGATAGCTTGGGCTGAATTGAAAACCGGCAGGTTCGACTGCATGAAAAACATGAAAGAAGTCGTCAAGCGGAATTTGAAAGTGTTCAACCAGAGATTCCAAAAGAGTTTCGGCATAAGCTTGAAGCTGTACAGAGTTATGGCGATCCTGCCTGTAACTGGTACGAATGAAAGGCATATTCAGCTCTCCTTTTTGTTGGACTGCCTTTATTGTAGGACAGAGCAGCAGATCTATATAATTGAAAATGTGTGTGTAAAGATTCGGAAATGCGAATGGAGATGACTGGAATGGGTCTCAAAGAACTGCTTGCGTTTCAGGCGGTTATCGAGCAGGGGACGTTTGCCAAGGCTGCGGAAAAATTGCATTATGCGCAGTCGACCGTCACCGCACAGATTCAACGTCTGGAAAAAGAGTTAGGCTTTAAACTGTTCAATCGCGGCTGGGAAGCGGAATTGACAGAAGCAGGAAAGTTATATGCGGGCGAAGTTGAAGGACTGATTCGTCACTGGATTCATGTACATAATCAGGCATTGTCTCTCGGCGATGAAGAGAAAGGAGTGCTGACGTTCGGGGTAATCGAGCCTGCGGCAGAAAATGGACTCGCGCAGCTGATGGAGAATTTTCGCAAATCAAAGCCAGGGATCGAATGTCGAATATTAATTGATTCCAGTGAAAGACTGGCCCGGGCCATTCATACCGGAGAAATTGATTTGGCGCTCTGCGGTCGGCCCAGAGACATGGGCAGCGCTTATTTCGAGTCGTTGTACGAAGAAGAGATTGCTTTCATCGTTGACCGTTCGCATCCTCTGGGAGGACAGGATCGGCTCAGGGTTGAAGACTTTTATCGATATCCACTGATTGCAGGCGGAGAAGATTGTCTGTATCATCTTCGCTTAAAACAGGAATTTTCCACCTATCCCACTAAACCCTTCACCTGTACGGTCAGCCGTCTCTCCTCTATTCCGGCTTTGACCCGTGCAATGGGAGGAATAGGAGCGGTGGTAAGTACAATGCCTGTGCCCCAAGAGATGCGCTGCATCCCCTATACGTTGGAACATTCACGGATTCCGGTAGGATTGCTTTGGAGCGAAGAAGAGCGGCGTCCATGCCCTGGCAGAGACGTGTTAGAACAATTGATCCGCAGCGCTCACAAAATGTCTGAAACTTAAATGCCTCAAACATAGTTTGCAGGAGTAAAATGAAAATGCATGTCCATACTCGGCAGACTAAATTTTTTAACGCTCAATTTCTTTTTTACATTTTGGATATGCTAAGATATGATTAGATGTTGGGAATGCAAGACGCTCATGTCGGCTGTAGGAGTGGACAATCTTGCATGAGAGACCAGAAAGGATGAAAACTAGAGATGAATTTTAAAAAAATAGGCGTCGTCGGCGGCGGAGTCATGGGACAGGGGATCGCAGAAATGCTGGCTTCCCGAGGCCTTGACGTTCTGCTCGTTGAAAAGAATAATGAGAAATTGGATTATTCGTACAGCATGATCGAAACAAGTCTGGACAAGAAGCTGGAAAAATGGGGGATTACCCCGGCAGAGAAAAAGCTTACGCTGTCCAGAATTACGAAAGTGACCCACTTTGCGGACCTTGGTTCCTGCGATCTGGTCATCGAGACGATCTCGGAAGATCTGGAAGCGAAAAAAGCGGTATTCGCACAGCTTGATCAGGTTTGCCCGAGCCACGTTACACTGGCGAGCAACACGTCTGCGCTCAGCTTGACCGAAATCGGCAGCTCCACGATGCATCCGGAGCGCGTAATCGGCATGCACTTCATCTACCCGGTTGCTTCGATCAACCTGGTCGAACTGATTCGCGGTTTGAAAACTTCGGATACCGTATTTGATGCGGCGAAGAATTTCGTAGAAGAGACGCTCGACAAAAAAGGCATCATGGTTTACGAATCTCCTGGTTTTGTCAGCACTCGTCTGATCTGTACGCTGATCAACGAAGCGCTGCACGTGCTTGAAGAAGGCGTAGCTTCGGCCGAAGACATCGATGACGCAATGCGTATCGGATACCAGTTCAATCGCGGACCGCTCGAAATGTGCGACCGTTTCGGTTTGGACTCCGTTTTGGCGGCACTCGAAGGCATGTTCCGCGAATTCGGGGATATCAAGTATCGTCCGGCATTCATTTTGAAAAAAATGGTGCGTGCGGAACAGCTCGGTACAAAAACCGGCGAAGGATTTTTCAAGTACGACAAGGATGGTGACAGACTGTGAAAGTACTCGTAATCAACTCGGGGAGCTCCTCGCTTAAATATCAGCTGTATGACATGACCGACGAATCGGTTCTGGCCAAAGGATTGGTTGAACGGATCGGAATGGACTCGTCCATTCTGACGCACAAACCGACCGGCAAAGAAGAAGTCGTAGAAGTCAGCGAAATTCTGGAACATAATACGGCGATTCGGAAAGTTATCGAAAAGCTGACCGACAAAACGCACGGCGTACTCGGAAGCGTTGACGAGATCAATGCGATCGGGCACCGCGTCGTGCACGGTGGAGAGTTCTTTAATGAATCTGCACTTGTCGACAAAGACACGAAAAAGAAAGTCCGCGCTCTGATTGACCTGGCTCCGCTGCATAATCCGGCGGCCGTTATGGGTATCGAAGCGTCGGAAATCAATATGCCGGGAGTGCCGCAGGTCGTTGTCTTCGATACGGCGTTCCACCAGACGATGCCGGAGAAGTCGTACCTCTACGCTATTCCGCGCGTTCTCTACAACAAATACAAAGTGCGCCGCTACGGTTTCCACGGCACTTCGCACTATTATGTCAGTCTGGCAGCAGCAGAATTCCTCGGTAAGCCGTTGGAAGACCTTAAGGTCATCACGGCGCATATCGGCAACGGCGGCAGCCTTACGGCCGTTCAGGGCGGTATCTCTGTCGATACATCAATGGGCATGACTCCACTCGAAGGTCTCATGATGGGTACACGTTCCGGCGATCTGGATCCGGCTATCGTACCTTATGTCATGAACAAGGAAGAGCTGAGCGTAAGCGAAGTGAACTCCATGCTGAATAAGCACAGCGGTCTGCTGGCAATCTCGGGCGTAAGCAGCGATATGCGCGATATTACAGACGGCTGGGAGAAGGGCGAGCCGAATGCCAAGCTGGCGTTCGAAATGTACGAATACCGTCTGCGCAAGTATATTGGTTCTTATGCAGCAGCAATGAACGGTGTCGACGTACTGGTCTTCACGGCCGGCGTGGGCGAAAATTCCGCTATCGTTCGCAAAGAAGTCTGCAACAATTTGTCGTACCTGGGTATCGAGATCGACGACGAATTGAACAAGGTTCGCTCCGGCGATCCACGCCGCATTTCGACGCCGAATTCCAAAGTGGAAGTACTGGTTGTGCCGACGAACGAAGAGCTCGTCATTGCGCGCGACACGTACCGGATTGTCGAAGAAGCAAAAGCTTAACATACAGAGAGAGGAATGACTTGCATGTCTACCAAAACAGACATCCGCAGCGTAAGCAGCCACGTCGGCGAGACGGTAAGAATCGGCTGCTGGGTGAATAACAAGCGTTCGAGCGGAAAAATTCAATTTCTACAGCTTCGCGACGGTACCGGATATATTCAAGGCGTCGTTGTCAAAAGCGAAGTCTCGGAAGAAATCTGGAATGATGCCAAAAGCCTGACGCAAGAAAGTTCGCTGTATGTGACAGGCGTTATTCGTGAAGAACCGCGCAGCAAATCCGGCTATGAAATGACAGTTACGGGAATTGAAGTGCTGCATATCACTGAAGATTATCCGATTACGCCAAAAGAGCACGGAGTAGACTTCCTGATGGATCACCGTCACCTCTGGCTCCGTTCTACGAAACAGCGTGCGGTTATGGTCGTTCGTGCGCAGATCGTTCGCGCCGTTCGGGAATTTTTCGATACAAGAGGCTTCACGCTGATGGACCCTCCGATTCTGACGCCGTCTTCTGCCGAAGGCACAACGGAATTGTTCCACATCAAATACTTTGATGAGGATGCTTACCTGACGCAAAGCGGTCAGTTGTATATGGAAGCCGCAGCGATGGCGCTTGGCAAAGTATATTCGTTCGGTCCGACATTCCGTGCCGAAAAATCCAAAACTCGCCGTCACCTGATCGAGTTCTGGATGATCGAACCGGAAATGGCTTTCGTAGAATTGGAAGAAAGTCTGGAAATTCAAGAACAGTTCGTCAGCTACGTGGTGCAGTCCGTGTTGGACAACTGCCGTGCCGAGCTGGAGACGTTGGAGCGCGACGTGAGCAAGCTGGAGCAGATTACAGGTTCGTTCCCGCGTATCACGTACGATGAAGCCATCGAGTTCTTGAACAACAACGGATTTGACGTGCCATGGGGCGAAGATTTCGGTGCTCCTCACGAAACGGCGATCGCCAACCATTACGACAAGCCGGTATTCATTACGCATTACCCGGCGGAAATTAAAGCCTTCTACATGAAACCTGATCCTAACCGCCCGGAAGTCGTGCTGTGTGCCGATATGATCGCGCCGGAAGGCTACGGAGAGATTATCGGAGGTTCGCAGCGGATCGACGATCCGAAGCTGATGGAAGAGCGTTTCGAACAGCATAACCTAACGTCCGACGCCTATAAATGGTACATGGATCTGCGCAAATACGGTTCTGTGCCTCACTCGGGCTTCGGTCTGGGGCTGGAACGTACAGTTGCTTGGATCTGCGGCCTCGATCACGTCCGCGAGACGATTCCGTTCCCGCGTATGCTGTACCGTCTCTATCCGTAAGGCGCTTTACGCATGCTGCGCAGAGCCGATTATGCAGGCGGAAGGAGGAACAAACGGGTGAATGACGAAGCCTGGAAGACTTGGTCCATGGGAGTCTCCTATGCGATGGAATCGCCTCAGGTTCATATTCCTCACGCCCTGCTGCGTTTTTACCGCAAGATGGATCTCAGTTTGGAGGAAGCGATGCTGCTTATTCAGCTCATCGCCTTCCGCCAAGCGGAGTTGAACGACTTCCCGACCCTTGAAGAACTGCAGGAGCGAACCGGGATGGAGCCGAGCGAACTCGCCGCTAGGCTTCAGCGTTTGATCAAAGACGGGTTTCTGGCTATCCATGAGGACGAGGACACGCCATCCGGTATCCGCTTTGAACGCTACAACCTGGCCGGGCTGTATGAGCGCTTGGCAGGCTGCTTGGCCGAAGAGCGCCGCAGCCAGCGCCGGATGGAACGTCCGGCAGCAGTTCCTGAAGACGACACAGAAACAGCTGATAACCTGTTCGGAGTGTTCGAACAAGAATTTGCCCGCCCTTTGTCGCCGATGGAGTGCGAGACGATCTCCGTTTGGATTGATCAGGACCGGTATCCGGAAGAGCTGATTTTGTTGGCACTGAAAGAAGCGGTATTTGCAGGTAAACTGCATTTCCGCTATATCGACCGGATCCTTCTTGAATGGAGCCGCAACCGGGTACGTACCCCGGAAGACGTCCGTGCCTATTCTCAGAAATTTAGAGGGCAAAGGTGATTTTTTGTATTCGAGCCAACAGCGAGAATAAAAAAATCACCGATTAAAAGGTGAATTTCCGCACTCGAGCTAACAGCGAGAGAGAGGAAACTCACCGATAAAAAAGGTGAATTTCCGCACTCGAGCTAACAGCGAGAGAGAGGAAACTCACCGACAGAAAAAGGTGAATTTCCACATTTGAGCTAACAGCGACAATGAGGAAACTCACTCTACAAACGTCAAAATACGTTTGTCCAAGCTTTTTCGTCGATACAGACAATCGTGCGTCCCGACGTTTATCGCAAAGCCTTGCGGCCTTCTGCCGCAAGGCTTTTTTGTCTGTAACCCATCGCTGTACATCATCATTTGCGCTGCTGTATTTTATTCGAAGACGCAGTATGATTAGAGATGACAGCTTGACTTCAGACCCGGATGGAAAAATCGCAAACTATTTTGTAAAAACATGCAGGGTTGTTCCCGATAGGTGCGTCTATATAAGCGGGAAAGGGGGGGAGCAAGATTGATGAACAGGAATTGATTCGACGTATTCTGCGCGGAGAGGACGACGCGTTTCGCGAGCTCGTTGACACATACAGGCAGCACGTATTTCGTATAGCCTTCTCGGTACTGCGCAGCGAGAAGGATGCCGAAGATGCCGCGCAGGAAGTGTTTGTCCAAATTCATAAATCGCTCCCTGATTACCGTTCCCAAGGTTTCAAGACGTGGATCTCGCGGATTGCCATGAACAAAGCGATCGACTTCAAGCGCAAGCAGAATCGAAGACACGAAGATCTGTATGATTCGGAACCGGCTCTTCTGCAGATTGCGTCAGGAGACGAAGCACCACTGACCCGTATTCTGCGCGAAGAACGGTCGGATGAGATTAGGCAGCGTTTAGCGGATATGCCGCAGGGACATCGAGATGTAATTGAGGCATTTTATTTTCAGGGCAAAAATTATGAAGAAATATCGGCGGAAATGCATGTAACGGTCAAAACCGTCGAGTCAAAATTGTACCGGGCGCGAATGTGGATTCGGCAGCACTGGCGGGAGGAGGAATTGCGATGAATGAAATCGTACATTACGGGCCTAAGGAATGGACGGCCTACGTTCGCGGCACACTGTCCGAACCGCTTCGGGACAGACTGGAAGATCTGCTTCAGGGCGGAGACGAGCAGGCGTTTGAGTATTATATGATGGCGCTTGAAAATGTCGGCTCCGAGCTTCCGGGTCTAAACAACGAAGAAGCATTCAGCGAACGTGTTATAGCTGCAATTCCGAAAGAAGCCGATGTTAAGAGCAGACGCTTCGGCCGCAGATGGACAGAGCCGATTGTATTGTATACGGTGGCTGCTGCTGCTGCCCTGCTGCTGACCTTTACAGGTGCATTCGACCGGTTTGGTGAACAAGCGCTGCAAGCTGCGGACGAAGCGAGCAAAGTGTCTTACAGTCAAAAGCTGGCAGACGGGGCTTCAAGTTGGTTGAGCGGCTTTAAGGCGAAAGGAGCAAACAAACATGAATCAACAACGGAGTAGGGTGGCAGCGCTGCTGCTCAATATGGTGCCCGGGCTCGGTCATCTGTATTGGGGGAACAAAAAAAGAAGCTTCATCTATTTTCTGTTAATCGCCGGATTGTTCGTTGGAGGGGTGTTCCTGACGATTGTAACCGATGAAGACTCCTTCGTCATTATAGGAACGCTTGGAGCCATTTTTCTCTGGTTCATCAGCATGATGGATATGGTAGTTGTTCTGCTGAGCAGCCCAAGCAAACGGGATGAAGAAAGGCATTATGCTCGTGAAGAGGCTTATCGGCGCTATCGGGAGTATGAGCGGAATGTAATGAGAGAAGATCAAGGAATGGAACCGGGAATGAAATTCGATAGAGGTGGAGAACCGGATTATCCGCCTTACCCGCCAATCGGGGAAGGAAGAATGATACGTGATCCAGAGTATTTTTCTGACTCGGAGCGCTTTTACACGGTCATCCTCAGCTTTGTGCCGGGACTAGGGCATCTCTATATGGGACTGCTTCAACGAGGCGTATCGTTTTTGGCGGCGTTCTTCGGACTCGCTACGGCGCTTGTCTTCATGACCGGCTTTACCGGACAGGAATCGTTCCTGCTGTTCCTCGGTGTTCTGCCGATTATTTGGATCTACGGTATGTTTGATGCGGTTCAGCTGGCGGGACGCAAAAGTCAGGGAGAGAAAATTCGCGATTACTCCCTGATCGAAAAGTGGGATATGGGCCGGGAAGGGAGCAGCAAAAGTCGTACACTGGGGCTACTGCTGGCAATTGTACCTGGCGCATCACATATGTATCTGGGATTGATGAAACGCGGGGCACAGATGATGATTCTGTTCTTCGGCAGCATTTATATTCTTGATGTATTGGGATTGTCGTTGTTCCTGTTTCTGGTTCCGTTAATTTGGTTTTATGCGTTTTTTGATGCGCTTCAACAAAACGGACGTTATGGACACGAACCGCTGGTCGATACTCCACTGCTGCAAAACTTTTCGACCAACCGCGTTTGGATCGGCATCCTATTAGTCGTATTGGGTGTGTATTATGTGTTGAAAACGATCGTGATGCCGCTTATCGACCTGCATATGTCCTCTTACTGGTCCTGGTTATTTTACGAAACCGAGCCGTATGTCCGCAATGCGATCGTAGCGCTTCTGTTGATCGGCGGTGGACTCAAGATGCTGCGTTCCGGGAAAAAAGAAAGTGTTTAACACCTGATTTGGAGTACGCAGAATCCTACTAGATTGAACCAAATGCTAAAAAGCCCGTCCTATGAAGAGTCGAAAGACTCTTCATAGGACGGGCTTTGCTTTTTGCGGAATCAGCTGATGGAACTAGCCTTGATCGGATTTGGGCAGCTGCTGTTCCAGCTCGCGGCCCATTTCCGCCGAGCGTGCCGTACAGCTCTGAGCGGCGCGAATAACGGCACCGAAGAAATCGCTCTCGTCGAGTTTAAGGAGAGCAGCTTGGGTAGCTCCGTTAGGCGAAGTGACTTTACGGCGAAGTTCGGCCGGTTCTTCACCTGTCTGACGAACCATTTGTGCTGCGCCGAGCACGGTCTGTATCGTCATCTCACGGGCTTGTTCGGAAGTCAATCCTCCAAGTACCGCAGCTTCCATTAGTGCTTCCATCATGTAATAGACATATGCCGGACCGCTGCCTGAAATTCCGGTCAGCGAATCGATTTTTTCTTCTTCAGTTTCGACAATCATTCCGACCGCTTCGAACAGAAGACGTGCCGTACGGCGGTGTTCTTCGGAGAGCCCGGCTGAATAACTGAGTCCGGTAACCCCAAGACCGATCGAACTGGACGTGTTGGGCATTGTGCGAACAATCGGCTGCTCGGGACGCCCGAGCAGCGTATGCATCGTACCGATCGAGAGTCCGGCAATCATGGATACGATCAAGGTACGGGGACCGATCAGCTTACCCAGCTGTTGAAGGGCTTCGGCGGCATCTTTCGGTTTCATTCCGAGGATAACAACCGGAGAATTGCGCAGCACCTCCTCTTTAGAGGTTGGATCGTTCGTTCCGGGAGTGCCGTAACGCTGCTTAAGATGCTCAAGGCGAGCGGTGTCGCTCCGGTTTAAGAATGTAAGTTGTGCAGGTGCAATGACTGCGCGGGCAATCAGGCCGCGGGCGACAGCCTCAGCCATCGAACCGGCGCCGAAAAAGCAGATAGGGTCTTCGATCAGCATGCGGGATTGGGTCATATTCATCTCATCCTTTCCAAGTTGAACAGCTGGGTGAATCGATAATGTCCGGTTTACTGGCGAATTTGACCAGTTCCGTAAATCCGGTATTTGGAGGAGGTCAGCGCAGGCAGCCCCATAGGTCCGCGTGCATGCAGCTTCTGTGTGCTGATACCGATTTCTGCGCCGAATCCGAATTCAAAACCGTCAGTGAAGCGGGTAGAAGCGTTATGATAGACCGCTGCAGCGTCAACTTCGTTCAGGAAGCGTACAGCGTTCTTCTCGTCCTCGGTTACGATACATTCGGAGTGTTTGGTCCCGAACTTGTCGATATGAGCTATCGCTTCATCTAGCCCACCTACAATCTTGATGTTCAGAATATAATCATTGTATTCTGTTCCGTAATCTTCTTCGGAAGCCGGGTTGGCTTCCGGCACAAGCTCACGAGTCCGTTCGTCGCCCCGCAGCTCGACATTGCGTTCCAGCAGCTGTCCTGCCAGAGAAGACAATTCACGATTTGCAAAATCTTCGTGCAGGATTAACGTTTCCATCGAATTGCAGACGGAAGGACGCTGGATTTTGGCGTTCAATGCAATAGCTTCGGCCATTGAAGGATCCGCAGACGCATCGAGATACGTATGACAGACGCCGGCGCCCGTTTCGATCACCGGTACAGTCGCATTTTGCACGACATTATTGATTAGGGAGCGGCCGCCTCGCGGAATAATTACATCAAGCAGACCGTTCAGCTTCAGCATTTCGTCGACCGAGCTGCGCGAAGCATCTTCGATTACTTGAAGGGCGTCCGGCGGAAGACTTGTCTGAGCCAGCGCGGCGCGAAGGACCTCGGCAATGCGCTTATTGGTGGACAAGGCAGCGGAACCGCCCCGAAGCACGACAGCATTGCCTGTTTTGAGGCATAGTGCAGCCGCGTCAACGGTCACATTCGGCCGTGCTTCGTAAATAATACCGATTACGCCGAGCGGTACGCTGACTTTCTCGATATGAAGTCCGTTCGGACGTTCAATAGTCTCGAGTACTCTCCCTGTTGGATCAGGCAGATCCGCAACCAATTTGAGTGCATCGGATATGGAAGTAATCCGCTCCGCGTTCAACATCAACCGGTCGAGAAGCGATTCGCTTGTGCCGCCTGCGCGTCCCCGCTCCAAATCTTCCCGGTTCGCTTCGATCAGTGAATCGGCTTCAACGATCAAAGCGTCAGCCATCGCCAGTAGGGCGGCGTTTTTCTCATCTGTGGATAGAGAAGCCATCCGGCGGGCAGCAGTGCCGGCGAGCGAGGCTTTGAATTTTACCTCGCTGTAAGAGTCGACAGTGCTGGATGCTTGGGCTGTGTCTGCTTGATCGGTAAGATTTTTTTCACTCATTATTATTTCCTCCTTATCCATATTTAAGAGATTGATCTCGAAAGTCACCCTGATGAAATCCAGTTACCCCAATGAAATCCATTCATCCCGATGGATCGCTTCCAGTCGGTGTAGATCTTTCAGTACCTCCAGCACTCGGGGTCCCGGTATCCCGCAGACACGCTGAAGGTCTTCCATATCATAATTGACGACGCCTCGTCCGACGATATCTCCTTCAGGACCGCGCACTTCGACGACGTCTCCTTCGTGAAATTGCCCTTCCACAGCCGTAATGCCGACGGGGAGCAGACTGCGACCTTCTTCGGCAAGTGCACGTTTTGCACCGGCATCGACAATCAGAGCACCGAGAGGGCGCGATAGATAGCCAAGCCACTGCTTCTTGACCGGCATGGAAGCCACCCGTGTCGTGAACAGCGTTCCGCGTCCTCCGCCCGAAGCGGCGGCGGTCAGATCGCCGGCTTCGCTTGCACGGCCGATAAAGACCGGGACTCCTCCGCGGGTAGCGATCCGGGCGGCATCGAGCTTGGATCGCATGCCGCCGGTACCGACACTGCTTCCGCTGCCGCCGGCCATCCGGTAGATCTCATCGCTAATTTCGTCGATCGTCTCGTATTTGAAAGCATTCGGATCATTCCGCGGATCGGCGCTGTAGAGACCGTCCATATCAGTCAGAATAATCAGCCGCTCCGCTTTGACCAGGTTGGCGACGAGGGCAGACAAGGTGTCGTTATCACCAAATTTCAGTTCGTCGACGGATACCGTATCGTTCTCGTTGAATATCGGAAGAATACCGCGCGCCAGTAGTTCCTCGACCGTCATGACTGCATTGCCGATTCGCTGGCGGCTGTGGAAATCTGTACGGGTCAACAAGATTTGGGCGGCAACGTGACCGTAATCGGCCAGCGCCTCTTGATAAGCCTGCATAAGCAGTGCCTGTCCGACAGCTGCGGAGGCTTGTTTTTCATACAATTTTTTGGGGCGTTCAGAGTAGCCGATTGCCCGAAATCCAGCAGCTACGGCGCCGGAAGTAACCAGCAGCGGCTGATAGCCAAGTTTGTACAAGGAAGCCAACTCCCCCGCGAAGTAAGCGACTGCTTCTCGATTAAGACCGCCTTGGCTGCTCGTCAGCGAACTGCTGCCTATTTTGACTACAATACGTTTTGACATGGAATTCTCCTTCTTTCTGCCGTACAAAATAAAAAAGCTTTCGTCCATGCACAGCCCGGGCTATGCGAAGGACGAAAGCTTGACATGCGCTTCCGCGGTACCACCTTGATTGACGGCCGAAGCCGCCCCACTTGAACCCTGCTAACGGAGGGCGCCGTCCGGAATTGTCGTCCGGATCGCTCGGAGGTAGGTTTCAGAAAGACCGAACTGTGAATTCTTACAGCCAAAGGGTTGCGTACAGACAACGAAGTGCCAACACAAACCGCAAAGGAATTCACTCTCTGGAAGGTGGCCCCTTTCTTACTGGTCCCGTCATTGCGGTGTAACGTATAGTTTTTCCTAGAATAGCACGGAGAAGAAAGTTTGTAAAAGGGCGAATTTACGCAGGATGAAGCAGGAGTGTATGGATAATAGGACGGGACATTGATCAGGAACGGTTCAAGTTTTTCATGGTGTCCTGTAGAGTAACGATAAACGCCTCTGCCGCTTTGGACAACGAACGTCCTTTTCGATAGGCGATTACGAGAGTGCGATAGGGCACCGGATCAGCCAGCGGTAGGTAAAGCGGAAGCAGTTCGCTTCGCTTGGAACGAGCAACGAAGCGAGGAACAAGCGTTATGCCCATACCGGCTGCGACCAGTGACTGGAGCGTTTCCATATTGCTGCTCTCGAATACGACCTGCGGCTCGTACCCGGCTTCATGGCACAAATCGAGCACCATTTTACGGAAACCCTGCCCCTTCTTGAGAATGATAAAAGGTTCATGCTGCAGTTCTTTCATGTCGACGCTGGCCAATGGCGATGCCGAGAAGCGGAGAGCGAGTGGATGATTGGGCGGTACGGCAAGATCGATCGGCTCGTCAGCAATCCGTTCGTAATCAAGGGCCGGCTCGGTCAGCGGAAGAGAAAGCAGACTGATGTCCGTTTTTCCGGCGGCCGTCAGCCGTTCCAGATTTTGCGACGTATCCTCCACCAGTGTCACATCGATGCCGGAATAGCCCGAACGAAACTCGGGCAGGACGTGAGGTAGCAGATGAGAACCGGTCGTCGGCATACTGCCTACCGTGATACGTCCTTTACGCAGCTGTGAAATATCTTCCATCTCGACGCGCAAAAGGCTCATCTCGTCCACTATTCGTTGAGCGCGTTTCATGAATTCGCTGCCTGCATGAGTCAGTTCCACGCTGCTCGTATTGCGTTGAAAGAGCAGCACGCCAAGCTCTTTTTCCAATTTTGAAAGCTGCTGGCTGAGCGAAGGTTGAGCAATATGAAGTTTTTCCGCAGCCCGTGAGAAATTACGCTCGGCTGCAATCATCAGCGCATACTGAAGCTGTCTCAATTCCATGGGTATAACGCTCCTTCGCTTGGTCATCATTATCGCTTGTAACTTTTATTGTATAAGTTTTGTATCCCCATCGTCTATAGGCAAAACCTATCAGAATTATAGTTATCATATCTTGGAACAATGAGACATCAGCATGTTATATTTAACCCAATAACAAAACCGGCGCACAAGAGGCAGCACAGTCGGTTCGAATCCAGCAGCGGGGTGAACAAGATGAGCAAAAAGACTATGTATGAGAAAATTTGGGACAACCACGTAATTCATCAGGAAGAAGGCAAGCCGTCCATTATTTATATCGATTTGCATCTGGTGCACGAAGTAACATCGCCGCAAGCATTTGAAGGACTGCGCCTCAGCAATCGCAAGGTTCGCCGTCCCGATCGGACATTCGCTACGATGGACCATAACGTACCGACGACCGACCGATTCAATATCAAAGACCCTATTTCGAAGCAGCAGATCGATACGCTCACGCAGAACTGCAAAGATTTCGGCGTCAAACTGTTCGATCTGGATACGCTTGATCAAGGTGTCGTACACGTTATGGGACCGGAGCTGGGCTTGACCCATCCGGGCAAAACGATCGTCTGTGGCGACAGCCATACTTCTACGCACGGAGCGTTCGGCGCTCTCTCGTTCGGTATTGGTACAAGTGAAGTGGAACACGTATTGGCGACCCAATGTCTGCAGCAGGGCAAATCTAAAACGATGGAAGTACGTTTTGTCGGAACTCGCAAGCCGGGAGTAACCGCGAAAGATATGATCCTGGGCGTTATTGCCAAGTACGGTACTGATTTTGCGACAGGATACGTATTGGAATATACAGGGGAAGCGATTCGCAGCTTGACGATGGAGGAGCGGATGACTGTCTGCAACATGTCGATCGAAGGCGGAGCGAGAGCAGGTCTGATTGCGCCTGATGAAACGACATTCGAGCATATTCGGGGACGTCAGTATGCGCCGCAGGGCGAAGCTTTCGAAGCGGCGGTTGCCGATTGGAAAAAGCTTGTTACGGATGAAGGTGCGCAGTATGACCGGGTGGTCGAGTTCGACGTTGATTCTCTGATTCCACAGGTAACTTGGGGCACAAGCCCTGGCATGGGTGCGGACATCGATTCGGTCGTGCCGAATCCGGCGGATTTCGCGACAGAGAACGAGCGCCGTGCGGCGGAGAAAGCGCTGGAATATATGGATCTGGTACCTGGAACTCGGATGTCCGATATTCCGATCGACTATGTCTTTATCGGCTCCTGCACAAACGGGCGTATCGAAGATCTGCGCGCTGCAGCTGAAATCGCCAAAGGCTACAAGGTAGCGGATAGAGTAACGGCAATTGTCGTTCCCGGTTCCGGCCGAGTCAAGCTGCAGGCAGAGCAGGAAGGGTTGGATGTCATTTTCCGCGAAGCGGGGTTTGAATGGCGTGAAGCAGGATGCAGTATGTGTCTGGCAATGAATCCGGACGTACTCCAGCCGGGACAGCGCTGCGCCTCGACATCCAACCGCAACTTCGAAGGACGTCAGGGCCGCGGAGGCCGGACACATCTGGTTTCGCCAGCCATGGCCGCAGCAGCTGCGATCGAAGGACGCTTTACCGATGTGCGTGACTGGAAATTCAAAACGGAAGTCGTTATCTGATCAATCTGCGGAAAGAAGGGACTTATTATGGACGCATTCAAACAATTAAATGGACTCGTCGCTCCAGTAGATCGGGTCAATGTCGATACAGACGCTATTATCCCCAAGCAGTTTTTGAAGCGCATCGAGCGGACCGGCTTCGGTCAGTATCTTTTCTTCGAATGGCGATTTGATGAGGCAGGTGCCGAGAATCCTTCGTTCGAAATGAATAAACCGCGTTACCAAGGTGCCGAAGTATTAATCTCCCGGGCTAACTTTGGATGCGGCTCGTCTCGTGAGCATGCGCCGTGGGCAATCATGGATTATGGATTCCGCTGCGTAATCGCTCCGTCGTTTGCCGACATTTTCTATAACAACTGTTTTAAGAATGGTATTCTGCCGATTCAACTGTCCGAAGAACAGGTTCAGGAACTGTTCTCCCGCACTGCGGAGCATGAAGGTTACCGGCTTAACGTCAATCTTGAAGCCAAGACCCTTACCGACGATTATGGATTGAAGATCGACTTCGATCTGGACGAACATCGCCGCCAGTTCCTACTGCAAGGACTCGACGATATCGGTCTTACGCTTCAGCATGAAGATGAGATCGAAGCTTATGAAGCGAAGCGTGCCGAACGGGCTTACGTTTAAGAAATAACGTCGGCAGGTTGACAGTAAACGAAATAACGCCGCTTGGCCCTCTAGGGTCAGCGGCGTTTTTGAATTGTAACAACTTATATTGGAATACAGCTTATATGGTGATACAATTGTTACTCATTTACGACAACTAAAAAAAACAGCAGGTTTTTTTGATTAACTCTAAGTTTTGCCTGCCTGGTCTGCCGATAGATAATATAAGAGAAACACAAAAAAACGCGTTCTGCGTAAAATAACCCTGTCGGTAGTCCCGGTTGAAAGAAAATTGGTAACAAAATTGCAATAAATGTCGCAACTTTTGAAAAAAGTACGCGTCTAAGCTAACGTGAGCAGCTGTTGGGATGTCAATGGTTCGGAAATTTCGGGAAGCGTTTGGGAGCAAGCGTAGGTTGTACCGAAGTCCGACGAAAAACACGAAGTTAGAGGTGGATCATGAAAAAGCATGTTTTGACGACAATGATGGCGGTCCTGATGCTGTTGTTCTTGCTCCCGCACACGGGACAAGCGGCTTCGTCCGGAACTAAGGTTTATCTGGATAATCAGGTACTGGAGAAGGCAGACGTAGTAACCGTTAACCAGACGACAATGGTTCCGATTCGGGTGGTATCCGAAGAAATGGGATTCAAGGTCGCTTGGAATCGGGCAGCTCAGCAGGTTACGGTCGGAAGCGGTGCAGACACTGTTGTACTCACTATTAACCAGAGAGCGGCGGCGGTAAACGGAGCTATCGTTTCCTTGACTCAGCCGGCAATGATGAAAAACAATACGACTTACGTTCCGCTGCGCTTTATCAGCTCGCAGATGGGCTTGCAGGTTAAGTGGGACAATGCAGGCAAATCGGTGTATCTCTTCACTGCGGGCAATCCAGCCGGTAGTCAGGTCGGTGCGGCTCCTTCAGCACCGAGCGGCAGTACGACAGCTCCGGTCAACAATTTGGCCGAAGTCCAAGCAATCAGCTTCAGCGACAATCGTCTGATGGTCACGACGAGTAAAAAAGTAGCCGTCAAAGATTCGGTTCTGACAGGTCCGAATCGCATTTTGCTCGAGCTGTCGAATACCGGATTTGGAGCGACAATCGGCGGTAACTTGGGTGTCGGACAAGTAGGTACCGTTGCCGTGCCAAACGGGGCAAACGTTTCGCAGATTCGTTACTTCATTCCGAAAACGGCTCCGAATACGGTCCAAGTGGTTATCGATCTCAAGAGTGCTAACACGTACAAGCTGTCTTCTGAAGGCACATCCGTGTTTGTCTCTCTCGACAAAGTAACAGCGCCGAATACCAACGTAGGCAGCAATGGCAAAAAAGTAATCGTAATTGATGCCGGACACGGTCAGCATGATCCGGGAGCGGTTGGTCCAACCGGTGTCCGCGAAAAAGATGTCAACTTAGGCCTTGCACTGAAACTTGAAGCTATTTTGAAAAAAAATTCTAAGGTAGATGTGGTTATGACCCGCAGCGATGACACGTTCTTGTCCTTGAAAGAGCGCGTTAAGGTAGCGGAGAACGTCAAAGCCGATGTATTCGTCTCCATTCATAATAACAGCGGCCCTGCGTCTGCAAGCGGCACTGAAACGTTCTACCAGCGGGCAAACAGCAAGTCGCTTGCAACTGTACTGCAAAAATATTTGCTTACAGCTACCGGATTCAAGGATCGCAAAGTACAATATGGCAACTTCCATGTTATTCGTGAAACTACAATGCCGGCTGCTTTGGTTGAGGTGGGCTTTGTAAGCAATGCAGCCGAAGCCGCTCAATTGAAAACAGAAGCGTTCCAGCAGCGTGTAGCCGAAGCGTTGGCCAAAGGTCTATTCGAATATCTGGGCCAGTAAAGCAAATAGGCTGTTTGAACTAAAAGGTTACGATTCTTTCATACATTCGCTGCCGGCAGGATTGAAAAGTGCCGGCGGCGAATTGTTATGTTTAGCGCTTAATCGCTTGTACAGAATGGAAGGGGACATAAAAGATGAAGCAATTTAAATACAGTAGCCACCAATCAGGTGGGAAATTTGCGAAAGCAAACAAGGTAGTTCCAGCGGTACTCGCCGTAATGATCGGAGCAAGCGGAGGATCGTTTGCGACTGCAGCCGAAACTTCTGCCGCCTCGCAGCCGGTTCCTACAGCCGCAGCCGCCAGTCCGCTTTGGGGCTTCAGTGATGTCAAATCGGGTTATTGGGCGGAGAAGCATATTTATAAATTGGCTGCTCAGGGCATCGTGCTTGGACAAAACGGACAATTCAAGCCGGGAGATAATATTACTCGTCAGGAAGCAATTACGATGGCCATCCGTTTTATCGGAGCGGAGAATGAACTGGGTACGATCGAGACAGCCGTTCTGCCGGAAAAATTGACGGTTAACAATTACTTTAAGCCTTATGTGGATCTTGCACTCGACAAAGGACTGATCAAGTCCGCAGAAGAAGCCGATCTCGACGGCAAAGCTTGGGGAACCCAGCCGGCGAGCCGCGAATGGGTAACCAAAATTATTGTACGGGCCATTGGCAAAGAGTCCGAAGCATTGACTTCGACTGCTGCAACCTCTTTCTCGGATAACAGCGAGATCGCCAAGGGAAGTGTCGGTTACGTCCAGACAGCAGTCCGTCTTGGTATCGCTCAAGGTTTGGATAATAACAAATTCAACCCGGCCGGTTCGGTAACACGTGCACAAATGGCTGCATTCTTCAGCCGTTCGGAAACTTATATTACACCTACATATGCAGGAATGACGACAGGAATCGTAACAGGCCTTACGGCAAATACGATGACCTTATATGCAAACGGACGCAGCACAACCTATACACTTGACGCAGGTACCGCTTATTTCACCTCCAATTCTGATGTCAAAGTGCAGCCTTCATCGGTTCAACTCTATACACGCGTTATGGCAGCAGGCTCCGGACAACGGGCCGCTTACGTCGAAATTGTCGATCCGAAGGTACAAGTAGAGACGATTCCCGGCGAATTTGCCCGACTAACCGGCACGACAACATTATGGCTGGCTACTGAAAATGGTTATGAGCAGTACGAATACGACGCATCCACCGCCTTCCTCGACCAGAATGGAAATAAGCTCGATCCGAAAAATATTAGCGGCGGAAGCCGAGTTACGCTGATGCGGGAAACCTACTCCGGGCAGAACAACATACTGACCGTCCAACTAACATCGGGAAATGTCAGCAAGACCGACACGGGAACAATTACGGCTGTCGATTCTGCCGCACGTACTGTGACGTTTACCGCATCTTCGGGAGTGTCAGAGCAGTATAAGCTCGATTCTACATCGATTGTTCGTTATCAAAATGAAATTTTGAGCATGGCAGATCTTAAACCGGGAAGCAAAGTAAGCTATTCGATTGAAAATAATGTCGTTCGCACTATCGAGGTAACCGAAAATGTCGAACGCACGATAACGGCCTCGCTGTATCAAAAGTCAAATGACGGTTCTACGCTGACCTACAAAACGGATTCCGGAGCACTGGAAGTCAAACTGATCGCTCAGGGAGCTTCAGTCGTGATCGATGGGAAGAATGCTTCGTTCCAGGATCTGATTGCGGATAAGTCGCAGGGCGATCGCGTAGTACTGACGCTAAACGGAAACGGAGAAGTAACACAAATCGTCGTTCAGAGCCGTGAAGCGACTCAATTGAGCTTTGCGACAGTCAGCTCATACGATTCGGCGACCGGCGTGCTGGCCGTTATTGATTCGTCCGGTAAACCTTATGCTTTTACGCTGGATGCAAATGCCAAACTGACTTACAATGCGACTTCGCCTAGTCTCAAAGAAATTGAAGCGCTGCTGATAAAGGGACGCGGATTGACCCTCACGGCTGTAGGCAGCCGCCTGCTGTCGCTGGAAGTTATCTATAAATATGAAGGTGTTGTTGAAGAAGTAAATGCGGCGTCGCTGACTCTTACATTGAAGCTGAATGATGGAACGAGTGTTAAACTGCCTTACGGTACAATGGGAACAGTTGTCCAAATGTATGGCGTTAACAATGCGACCCTATCGAATATTAAAGTGGGGGATCGCGTTTCAGCTTCACTGTATGCCGACCGGATAGCTCTGCAATCCGTATCCGTGCAGACGACCAAGCAGTTCCGTGTAACGGGAACCACTCCTGGAAGCAGTCGTCTGAGCGTAGAACAAGGTGGAGTCACTTCCAACTTGTATGTCGACAATAAACAGATTTTCGATGCTCAGGGAACACAGATCGGGTATGCGGGACTTACACTGGGCAGTCTTGTCGACGTAACATTCACAGGCTCCGACGTCTCTAAAGTACGGGTATCCGATAGCGTCATTGGCTCAATCCAGAGTGTCGATGCCGCTTCGCGTTCAGTAACGGTATTGACTTCTACAGGCGCAGTCCGGACTTATTCCGGAGCGGTGTCGCCGCTGACCGTCAATCAAAACGGTTCTATTGTTTCGGGAACGGCAACGCTTGCAGTCGGCCAGCATGTACAGGCTGTCGTGCAGCCGGACGGCAGCACTTCCTTTACTGTTTTTCAGACATTGACCAAAAGCTTCTGGAAGTATGATGCTGTATCACAGACGATTTACGTCAAAATTACTCCGGGCTCGTCCGAAGCTAACACCTTCAAATTGGCGCCCGATGCTTGGGTTCACCAAGGTGCGACGAATATCAGCGTGCAATCGCTCGCCGGAGATGATAAAATCGTATTGTATCTGAATAACAACGTCGTGTACGAGCTCGTGAAGCTATAGATTTCCGCCCCGGCGCTGCCGGGTACGACAGGCCGGCCCGGTGCGAACGGAATCGTTCATCCCGGCCGGTTTGTCTTTGCAAATGGAACTTTTACTGCTTCGTGCTCGGCAACAACGACATGGGAAAAGGATTGAGCTATGGCAAACGCGAAGATCAGACACATTCTGGACACGATTACCGGCATGTATCCAGATGCGCGCTGCGAGCTGAACCACAGCAATGCATTTGAATTGACGATTGCAGTGCTTCTTTCGGCCCAGTGTACGGATGCCACGGTTAACAAAGTGACAGAAGATCTGTTCCGGAAGTATCATACTCCTGCCGATTATGTTGCGGTTTCGCGCGAAGAACTGGAACAGGATATTCGCCGGATCGGATTGTACCGGAATAAGGCCAAGCATATTCAAAGTCTCTGTCATCTGCTGCTTGAGCAGTATGGAGGGGAGATTCCGAGCGCGCACGACGAATTAGTTAAGCTTCCCGGTGTGGGACGCAAGACGGCTAACGTTGTTGTTTCCAATGCATTCGACGTACCGGCTATTGCGGTAGATACCCATGTAGAGCGCGTGTCTAAAAGGCTCGGTCTGGCAGCGGAAGGTGATTCCGTTCTGGAGGTCGAGAAGAAGCTGATGAAGAAAGTTCCCAAAGAAGAATGGACCATGACGCATCATCGTTTGATCTTCTTCGGCCGGTATCACTGCAAGGCCCAATCGCCGAATTGTCAGGTCTGTCCGCTGCTCGACGTATGCAAAGAGGGCAAGAAACGGATGAAAACTTCCACGGTACGGAGAACTCGAAAGTCGGGCTAAAGCATGCTATTTGGCAAATGGAAAGAAAACTATAGGAAAAAGAGGATGAACAGTATGGAAAACATGAGATGCGTGACCGTTTACACCAATGAATTTGAGAAATTTTCGGATATTTTCGAAGAGGTAATTACCCGCGATCTTCCGGAAAACGAAGATACAGAAGTGGAAGGCGTAACTGTTGGCCTCGTAACCGATATCCCGGAAGAATATATCGAGCAGATGAGAGTGAAACCGGAAGTTGTAGTTATGCGCGACAAAAAGCGTAACATCACGATTTTGCAGCACGGAAAAATTTTCGAAATCTTCATCCCGTCCGCTTAATTTTTGCTTGGCAAAATGTTAACGGTACTGAACCTGGAGGAGCATATGGCAGATACGAAGATGCAATCCGGGGATCTGCACAAGAAATTAGAGCGGCTGCGTGCCGCTCTAATTTCATATGAAGATCCCGAAACGGCGGTTAAGATTGGCCAGTTGGAACGAAAATGGGAACAACGTGAGTTAACGCTTGCTTTTCTTGGACACTTCTCGGCAGGGAAATCAAGTCTGATTAATGCACTGTGCGGAGAGCCGCTGCTGCCGTCCGGGCCTTTGCCGACAACGGCAAATGCTGCAATTATTCGGGATGGAGATCGACGAGCCGAAATTACGCTGCATCCTGCCGACGGTTCTTCCGAAGAGTCGGTGTCCGAAGTCCTTCCGAGCAAGAAGGAGAACAAGCTTGTACTGGCGACCGAAGAAATGGAAGAAGCGCTGGCCCGCTATTGCAAGGACGGAGAATCTTATGCGACGGTCGAAATTTGGGGAGATATTCCGCTGTTGAAGGGCGGAGGAGCCTATCTGGATACACCGGGTGTCGATTCTACCGATGCGGCGCATGCTTCCGCGACCGATGCGGCTCTGCATTTGGCGGACGTTGTATTTTATATGATGGACTACAATCATGTACAGTCAGAAACTAATTTGGCTTTTGCCAAAAGTTTGTCCGACCTCGGCAAGCCGCTGGTCTTAATTATTAATCAGGTGGACAAGCACCGCGAAGCAGAGCTGTCATTTACACACTATAAAGAGACGGTCGAGCAGACATTTACCGACTGGCGAATCGGTGCGGCGGGTATTTTATATCTGTCTGTGAAGCATCCCGAGCATCCGTTGAGTCAGTGGAAGCATCTTGTATCCCTGATCGGGCAGCTGCTCGCAGAGAGAGACGAACTGTTGGAACGCGGAATACAGCTGGCTGCGCAGGACCTGACGAAACGACATTTGAGCCGGGAAAGGGAAGTTCGTCCTGCGGAAGCGGCACTGATGAACGAGCAGGAAGAAGAATTGGAGAGCGAAGCGGAAGCAAGCTTGCAAGCGCTTCAGTCTCGTTTGGATGAACTGTCGGGTCGCGGATCGGAAGCGCGCGATGCGCTTATGACCGATCTCGGACGTACACTCGATAATGCACCGATCATGCCGGCTTCGCTGCGGGATCTTATCCAGGTGTACTTGGAATCACAGGCTCCAGGCTTCCGTGCTGGAGGATTGTTCGCTTCGAAAAAGCGGACTGAGCAGGAAAGAGAACAGCGACTTGCGGCAGTAACCGCAGATTTTGCTGAGCGTGTGGAAGCTGGTCTAGACGTACATGTTCGCGAACGATTACGGGCATTCGGCCGAGAGTTGGGCATTTGGAACGCCGAGCACGAGGCCAGACTTGAGCAGGCTCTGCCGCGTGTGGACAGCAGTTGGATATCCGGACATCTCAAGGAAGGTGCACGGATATCGCCGGAGTATGTGATGAATTTTTCAGCGGATCTGCGATCGGATACGCTTGGACGCTTTCGCAGAGCATCTCTGGAATTTGCCGAACAGCTGCTGGAAAGCCGGAAACCGCAGGATGCGGAGCAGACAGCTGCCTTGGAAGAGCAGTTGGCAGGAGCCTCTGAGCTTGCGGAAAAGGCGAAGCGCCGCCGTAAAGTCCGGGAAGCGCTGGATCTGCGTGAAGCGGAACTAATGCAGATGATCGGAGAAGCCGACGTTCTTCCGGCAATAAGGCTGCCGGAGATTGACACTCTGTCGGAACTCACTGGCAGGGAGACAGTGGCCATCGGGATGATGCAGGAAGCTAATAGGCGGAAGGGCGAACAATATGCGGCGAGGCAGCCGTCCGTTGTCAGCTTGGAGGAATCGGTCTCATCAGGAGATATTATGAGGTCAGCTGATTCCCTTCGGTCTATACCGCCGGAGGACGCCTTGGGTGTTTCCGATTCTAATCCGCAGGCAGTTTCCGGCCGCCTAGGCATTCTGAATGCGGCCGCTGACCGCCTGCATGAAGCCGCTGCATTGATTGAGCCGCTGCCGACATTCGGTTCGGCACTGCGGTTTATGCGCGAGCGCGAGACTTCGCTGCGCAGCGGAAGATTTACGCTGGCGCTGTTCGGCGCATTCAGCGCGGGCAAGTCTTCTTTTGCCAATGCACTGCTCGGCGAATCGTATCTGCCCGTATCGCCTCATCCGACAACAGCGGCGATCAACCGGATTATGGCACCAGAACGTGCCGAAGATCATGGCAGAGCCCTGGTCGTCATGAAGACGAGAGAAGAGCTGTTGGATGACCTGTCTGACGCCTGCGAACTGCTTGGACTGAAAGATCCGGCATTGGGACGCTGGAGGTCGGAGGTCCGGGCGCTGACGCCGGACCGTATTCATCCGTCCGGTCGCGCTCATTACAGCTTCCTGCGTGCGGCGGATCGAGGATTTGACCAGGCAGAATCTCTGCTGGGTACGGAAACGCTGGCGGAGCCAGAAGAGTTTCGTCTCTATGCAGCCGACGAGAGCCAAGCCTGCTTCGTAAAGCGAATTGACTTGTACATTGATTCGGAGTGGACCCGTCAAGGCATTGTGCTGGTCGATACGCCGGGAGCGGACTCGGTACATGCCCGGCATACGGGCGTCACATTCGACTATATGAAAAATGCCGATGCTCTGGTGTTCGTAACTTACTACAATCATGCCTTCTCACGTGCCGATCGACAATTTCTATCGCAGTTGGGACGGGTAAAAGGCAGCGATGCGGTGGATAAGACATTTTTTATTGTCAATGCTGCGGATCTTGCCGATTCGGAAGAAGAGTGCCGAGGCGTTACTTCTCATTTGGAAGAAAGACTGCGCGGTGAAGGGATTCTTCAGCCGAGAATTTACCCGGTATCGAGCCTACAGGCGCTGCAGCGCAAACAATCAGGCGAGTTTGATACTCACCAAGAGTCGACGGAAGCTTCGTTGGATCGCTTTGCGGATTTTGAGCGTGAGCTGATGCATTTTGCCGCCGAGGAATTGGCAGGACTGGCGGCAGCGGCAGCTGATCGGGAAATTGAATCGGCACGCGAACGGTTGAATGAATGGACTAGGGAAGCGAATCAAGGCGAACAAGAGCGGCTGAGCCGCCTTGAAGGGCTCGAACACTCACTTGTTAAAGCAGAAGAGATGATTCGCTCGGCAGGGGCTGCCGACAAGCAGGCGGAATTGGTGAGAGAGATTCGGGAACTGCTGTTTCATGTTCGGCAGCGGATTGAGTTCCGTTTCAACGCTTGGTTTGCAGAAAGTTTCAATCCAGCGCTTTTGCACGGAGGAAGTACGGACTTGAAAGCTTCCTTCCTTGCTTGTGGACGGGAACTGTCGCGTATGATAGCGCGTGAGGTAGAGAATGAACTGCTGGCAACCGGGCTGCGGATTGAAAAAGCCGGGCAGCGAATGCTAAGGGCTGCTCTGGACGATGTTAGAGGACGTCTGACCGAACTGGGTGCGCCTTTCGACCTAATTGGTCAAGGTGGCAGTGGAGATTGGGAAACTTTAAAAGTTGCCGAAGTACAGCTTGGGACCGCGCTGGATTGGACATCACTGTGGCCAATGTTCAAAAGCCCCAAAGTCTTTTTTGAACAACGGGGAAGAGAAGCTGTTCGTGAAGCGGCTCTAACGAGATTCCGTGAGGCACTGCAGCACATTACGGACTCAAGATTACCGGAATTTGAAGCTTTCTACGGGGATCAATTAACTGCAAAGCTGATGAAAGAAGCTGAAGAGTTGATGCAGCGGGCTGGCGATGCAGCCGAAGGAATAAGAATGTCATTGTCTGGTGCACCTGATACGGAATTATGGCAGCAGATCGAAAACCAGTTAGAACATATTTTGGCCTCGAAATAAACAAATAGGTAAAAAGGCATACAAAGCAGGAAGAAATTTCTGCTTGTATGCCTTTTTTGTGTTAATATGAGTTTGAAGACTCAGTTTGCCGGGTAACTAATGTGATAAAAGACTTACTTCTAGGACAAGAGCTGACTTGCTATGGGTAGTTCCCTAATATACACGGGCGGGAGAGAAAATCATGAAGGATATATTAGAAATCGTAGCGCTAAACTGGTTTTTTTTAACAATTTCATTAATAGGCTCGATTACGGCTTGTATAATGATTGCCTACGGTACATCATGGCGGCATTCGGAGCTTCGGACGGGACGGGTCAGGCGGCGGCAGGGACTTGTCGTACTGCTTGGAACCGCAGCTTTTAGCATTGATCATATTGTCGCGCCACTTTCCTTGAATTTGGAAATCAACAGCGATTACTATGCGATTCATTTGATCTTTACTGTCATTGGCTGCTTCACAGCAACATGGCTTGCGATTCGTTACGCTGTAGTGTCTGCCAATAGCCCTTCACGTTTTTTTGTAACTGGAATTATTGTGTCGTCTACTATTCTGCTGTTTGATTACGCAAATGTGATCTTCTTATTTCGCGACTTGGCTGTCTGGAACCCCGATCTTGTAGCCATGACCACAGCTCTTACTTTCTGTACGGGTTTCGCAGTGATTCGGCTGTTAACCCTGTCCAATCGCAACCGCGAGCATGGTTTGCATTCTCGCTGGACGGTCTGGGGAATTATACTGTGCGGTCTCGGGCTATATAGCATTCCTCTCTTGTGCATACTTTCCGTGTTGCCGCTGGATCTTTATACACAAAGCGGCGAAATTGGAGCCAATCGAGCGTTTTTACATCCTTATATTTACACACTGTTTATCATTTGTTTGTTGGTTGCCATTCCCGATAACTTCGTACACGTCCGTGAGAAACTGCAAAGAAAAAAAATGATCGAACGCGAGCAGCATTATATTTCCTTGTACGAACATAATCCGGACAGCGTATTGGAATTTGACAGTGAAGGCATTGTGACAGGAATGAATACACGAGCTGAAGGCGTGATGAAAAAGCTGGGCAAAAAAGTAATGGGTGTTCGCTTCAGCGAAATATTTTCGGCTGAACAGCAGCGTATTGTAAATGAACATATGAAACTTGTATTGAGCGGAAAAACAGGAACGACGGAAGTTGACCTTCAAGGTCCGGACGGTTATACGGAATCATATGCCCTCACATCGCTGCCAATCTGGGTCGGTCATCATATTGTTGGTGCATACAGCATTGCTAAAAATATTACAAAACGCAAGCGCGATCAGGAAACCATTCGGCATCTTGCCTATCACGACGAGCTAACGGGGCTGGCCAATCGTCGTTCGTTTGAAGTAACTTTGGAACGATACACCAATTATGGATCAAGCAAACCGATTCCCTTTACCCTGCTGTTTGTCGATCTTGATCGATTCAAAAGGCTCAATGACTTCTTCGGACATGCTTTCGGCGATCTTGTCATCAAGTATGCAGGCCGTTTAATTAAGGAGAGCATCCCTGCGGACGCTTTCCTCGCACGAATGGGCGGCGATGAATTTACGGTCATTTTGCCTAGCGTACATGAGAGCGACGATATTAAAAAGTGGGCAGGTCTTATTGTTGAACGCTTCAATGAGCCATTCGATATCGGCAAACATACGGCAAAGCTATCCGCTTCGGTTGGCATTGCGCGCTATCCGGAGGATGGGTTGGTAGGCGAACTGCTCACCAAACATGCAGATGCTGCGATGTATGTAGCCAAGCAGAACGGCAGCGCCCAGTATCGCTTTTACGATGCGGACAGCGACCGAAACAGTCAGGAAGAAATTCGATTAGAGCAAGAACTGGAGGATGCGGTTGAACAAAACCAGCTGCGTCTCTTATACCAGCCAAAATTCGATATCCGCAGCGGGGAGACAATCGGTTACGAAGCACTCGTTCGTTGGCATCATCCTGTCCTTGGCGAAATTCCACCGCTTCGCTTTATCCCATTGGCCGAAAAGAACGGAATGATCGTGCCGATCGAGCAGTGGGTACTGCGTACCGCTTGTTTGCAGGCAAAAAGCTGGCAAAGTGAAGGGCACCCGCCTCTTCCGATCGCTGTCAATATTTCTCAGGTCCATCTGATGAAACCCGATATCTATGAGACGATTCTTCAAACTTTGAGCGAAACGAACTTTGATCCAACTCTTCTGGAACTGGAAATTACGGAAAGTGCGATGATGCATAATGAAGAGCACGTCATCGAAATTCTCGACAAGCTCAAAGCTGCAGGTATTTCGGTCTCAATGGACGACTTTGGCACCGGATACAGTTCACTTAGCTACCTGCACAGTCTGCCGATCACCTGCTTAAAGATCGACCGGTCATTCATTCGCAAAATCACGACTGATAAGGACAGTAAAGCGATTGCCGAAATGATTATTTCCATGGCCAAGCAGCTGGAGCTCACAATCATTGCCGAAGGTGTGGAGACTCTTGAGCAGGTCGCTTTATTGGAGGAACTGCAGTGCTATAATGTGCAGGGGTTCTATTACAGCCGCCCATTGTCTCCAGAACAGATCCATTATAAGAACAGCATAACCGCCTCCTGAGAGAAATAACTTACAGCAGCGAAAGCCTTCAATTTGTCTATGACAAATGAAGGCTTTTTACTTTTTTATAAGAACTATTAAAAGAAAAAAATAATGTAATGAAAAATTCACAATAACAAAAACAAAATTAAAATACCGAAAAATGAGGATCATAAAAAAGCAGCATTAAAATCATGTACAATACATACAAAAAGGAGGAGTCTCAATGTCTGCATTTCAATTCAAGGCCGGCGATACCGCAGCTCTGATTGCCTGCTCCGACGGCCTTCTGCCGGAAAGTCGTCCTCGAATCGATACCCTGATTAAACATTTGCAAGATTTTGGGCTTCGGATTGTGGAATCACGTACGCTGATGCGTAAAGACAGCAGAAGTCCATTTAGCGGAAGCCCGGCGGAAAGAGCGGACGAGCTGAACCGGTTGTTCGCCGATCCGGGTATCGCTGCAATTTTCGATATATCCGGCGGCGATTCTGCCAATCAGATACTTCCTCTAATCGACTATAAGAAAATTAGAAGCAGTGGAAAGCCCTTATTTGGACTGAGTGATCTGACAACAGTGCTGAATGCAGTCCAGACACGGAGCGGCATTCGCACCTACCATTACCGAATGATGAATCTGATTGGCGCATACGGAGAACGTCAGCGGGAACAATTCTATCGGACTTTTTTCAAAGGGGAGTCGGATCTTTATGATTTTGATTTCGAATTTCTACAGGGAGAAGATTTGAACGGCGATGTGATCGGCGGAAATCTGCGCTGCCTGCTTAAGCTGGCAGGAACGCCTTACTGGCCCGATTTTTCAGACAAGGTCCTACTGTTGGAGTCGCTGGGCGGCGGTGCCAACCGTATCGTATCGCTGCTGTCGCAGCTGTCCCAGACCGGAGCGCTTGAACGCTGTTCGGGACTGCTGCTGGGCACTTTTACCGAATTGGAGAATCGCAACGAGTTTGGAATTGTGCGTGATTATGTACTGGAGCTAACACAGAAAAAACGGATTCCTATTGTCAAATCGGATAGGATTGGACATGGAGAAGATGCGAAGTGCATCATACTGGGCTAGGAGGTCACAGAATGAGGATTGGCGGTCGCTGGTTCGGTAAAAACAAATCGGCTCAATTTTCTGCAGAGCAGAGTTCGTCTGTCCGTGAAGGAGTGACGAAACAGTCGTTTGACCAAGCAACATTTGCGGGCGGATGTTTCTGGTGCATGGTAGCGCCGTTCGACGAGCTGCCCGGTATCGTTTCGATTGTGTCCGGCTACACCGGAGGTCATACCGAAAATCCTACTTACGAAGAAGTAGGAAGTGAAACGACCGGGCATGCGGAAGCTGTGCAGATTACGTTTGATCCCAATTTGTTTCCTTATTCGAGACTGCTTGAATTGTTCTGGCAGCAGATTGATCCGACGGATGCGGAAGGACAGTTTCAGGACCGGGGCGCTTCTTATCGAACGGCCATTTTCGTACATAGCGAATATCAGCGGCGCGAAGCGGAAGCATCCAAAAAGGCGCTGCAGAAGAGCGGAAGATTCAAAGGGAAAATCGTAACAGAAATTACGGAAGCAGGACCCTTTTACCCCGCGGAAGAAGAGCATCAAGACTATTACAAACGCAGATTCGGTCATTACCGGTTGTATCGGCAGCATTCCGGGCGGGAAACATTTATTCGCAATCATTGGAATACCGACAAAGACCGTGAGCGGCTGAGAAAAGAACTGACGGAAACAGAGTATGACGTCATGATTCGCGGCGGCATGGAGCGGGCGTACGACAATGCCTATTGGAATGAATACCGTTCCGGCATTTATGTCGATAGATTGAGCGGCGATCCGCTGTTCGATTCGAAAGACAAATACGATGCGGGAGACGGTTGGCCCGCCTTCTCGAAGACGTCCGATACCCATTTGGTGCGACGAGAAGCGGATTTGGGCGGTGGAGAAGTACGGACTGCACTCGTTAGTCGACTAACTGGCATGCGTCTAGGTTATTTGCTTTACGACGGACCCGGTTCAAATCGTCTCCATTATCGGGTGAACTCTGCTGCTTTGCGTTTCATACCGACCCAGACAGACGATTGATGAAAGTAAATAGATTGTCTAATCTCTCACAGCCTTATTATTTAAAAATAAAATTTAGGGTTACGATATTCGGTTTGAAAGCGTTATAATATGGAAGAATATTATAGACGCTGGAGGAATTCTATGAAAAAAGGAAGAATGTTCTACAAAACGTTTATTCCGATTCTCCTGTTGGGTGTAGGCCTAGCGGTCAGCTTCGGCATCTACACGTACATTCAAACGGTTCGATCCGTACTCGACAGCGTAGCCGAGGAGAAGCAGAATTCCATTACTCAGATCAAAAATAACCTAGAGCAAAAAATAAGAACTATTGAATACGCTTTCAATACGTACAGTACGACAAGTTCTTTTGACGAAGTTGTAAACAATCCGATTACTGAAAGAGACTTTATCGCTTACCGCGAGGTCAACTCTCAATTGAATTACATAGCGACCATGGGGCTTGAAGGTGCGGAATATACGTTGATCAGCTTGAATCAGGATTGGAAAATTTCGAATGGCACATTATCGCGCATCAGTACTCAAGAGAAGGAAGAGCTTTATAATCAGTATATCGACAATAGAGAAAAGGGCTTGTTCTGGATCAAAACAGAGACGGGAATCCGCTTTGTGAACACGCTGCCGGCTTTTTCGAACAGGAAGGAAGCCATCGCTTTATCCGATATTTCGTTGGCAACGCTGAATCGTACACTGCGTACGGAGGAAGGAGCCCGCGTCTTTATTCTGAATAAGCAGGGCGATCTCATGTACGATACGGAAGTACAGTCTTCGGATGAGGTTCTGAACGGAGAGCAGCGGATCAATCTGGTTCAAACGACCGCAGACGGCGAGTTGGGCGGAATCATTGACGGGGAAGCAAATGGAGAAGGTCAATTAATTTATTCGCGTTCGGCTTACAATAACTGGACGTATTTTACCGTACTCGACCAACGGGAGATTGCCGGTGCGCTGCAGGCGACCCGTTTTGGTTTGATCGCCATGGAATTGGCATTAATTCTGCTTATCGCCGTGGTCGCTTACTGGACCGCTTCTCGTTTTACCAAGCCGATCAGCCAGATTACCCGCAGCCTTCCGGCTCATGCGACACTGCCGGGACATAACGAAATCGATTGGATCTTGACGTCGATCAACCGTCTTCTGAGCGAGAAGCAGAGTCTGGAAAGTCTAATGGAAGCGGAGCAGCCTCAGTTGGAGACTCAATTTGTATTGAATCTGTTCCGTAACCGGATCTCCGCAGCGGAGCTGGATCGTCAGCTGCAGCGGCTCGGCTACGAAGGCAGCGAGTCACGCCAATATGTGACGATGCTCGTCCAGCTCGACAACGTCGGCAAACGGGATACCCCTGACCGTGATGTTCTGCTGCTGGCTGTGAACAAGATCGCCGAAGAGATTATCCCTGCAGGGCAGCGGATGCTTCCGGTTATCTTAAATGATGACACGCAGGCAACCATCCTCATGTTCGATAATATGGATGAGCAGGAAATCCGCCGCAAGATGCTGGAGTATGCCAAAGAAGTTATTCGTACCGTCAAAGAATATCTTAAGCTTTCCGTAAGCGTGGGCATCAGCCGGGCCCAAGGGAAGCTGCTGAAAAGCAAAGAGTCATGCGAAATGAGCAAGCAGGCGCTGCATCAGCGTTTGAATCTTGGCAAGGAATCGATTATTTTCTATGAAGACATTACCGGAGTCGTATCGGGACCAGTTCTGCTGCATTATCCGGTCGAGCTGGAGTCCAAACTGTTCGATGCCATTCGTTTGGGGGATGAAGAACGGGTGTCGACGGCACTTTATCCTCTGCTGGCAGAGTTTATGAAAAAAAGCCGCAGTTCGATGAACCTCGAAGTGATGCTGATTCGGCTGGTTAACAATCTCATTCAATTGGAACAGCTGCTTGGTATCGAGGTGCTGTTAACAGCGGATAATCATGCTCTATACCACCGCCTGCTTAGTATCCGCAATCCCGAAGAAGTAGAACGGATTCTGGTCGAACAAGTTATTTTCCCGATGGTGCAGAGCATGAAGAAAAAGACGAACGAGCAGTTCCGCTGCTTGTCGCAGACTATCGCGGATATTGTGCGTGAAGAATACGACCAGGAGCTGTCGCTTGAAATGATCGGAGAGCGGCTGCATTATAATCCGAATTATTTGAGCAGCATTTTCAAAAAGGAATTCGGCGTTACATTCAGCGATTACTTGATGGGGTACCGGCTGGACATGGCAAAAAAGTGGCTGACCGAGACGGACCAGACCGTCAAAGAGATCGCCGAGCGGTTACAGTATCAAAATCCGCAAAACTTTATCCGCTCTTTCCGCAAAAAAGAACAGGTGACACCAGGGGTGTACCGCAAACTTAGGCAAAATGTATAACCTCATTCACGGCACTCAACATGTTCAAAAGATACTTCGAGCAAGAAGGCCCCGTGCTCCTGTGATTGCACAGAAGTACGGGGCCCGCTTGAGTTATACGAATTTTATACGAATCGTGCACGGAGAAGCTTGAATGGATGAAAATCAACCTTTGACTGCACCGAGCAGAGCGCCTTTGGTAAAGTGCTTCTGTACAAACGGATAAGCGATCAGCATCGGTACGGTAGCCACGACGATAACGGCCATTTTGATCGTCTGGGCGGGAGGAATAACGTCGACCGATGTTCCTTCGGCCTGCATACCGCTGGACACGATCACAATCTGACGCAGCAGAACCTGGATCGGCCATTTTACCGAATCATTGAGATATAGAATAGCAGTCATGTATGTGTTCCAGTAAGAAACACCGTAGAACAATGAGATCGTCGCGATAGAAGGCAGTGCGAGCGGCAGCATAATTTTGAAAAAGACACCGAAATCGTTACTGCCGTCGATCTTGGCGGATTCCTCCAGCTCAGGGGGAAGCGCCTGGAAAAAGTTACGCATAATAATCAGGTTGAACGCATTGATCGCAACAGGCAGAATCAGTGCCCAGTAAGAGTCAATAAGGCCGACACCTTTAACAACGAGGAATGTCGGAATCATGCCGCCGCTGAAGAGCATGGAGAATACCACGACAAAGTTAATGAAATTGCGTCCTCTCAAATATTTGCGCGACAGTCCGTAAGCCATCAGCGCAGTCAGCGCCATACTGACCAGTGTACCGACCAGCGTGACACCGATCGAGACGCCTAGCCCTTTGAAAATAGTTGGAGTAGATAAAATGTAACGATAAGCATCCAGGGAAAACGTAGTGGGAAACAAAATGAAGGGCTTGGATACGACTTCTTGGGTCGACGCAAATGAACTGGCGATAACATTGACGAACGGGAGCAGGCAGATCAGGGCGATGAGAGTCAGCAGCGTATAGTTGATGATATCGAACAGCCGACTGCCCAGTGTCTGCTTGCGGGTTGAGGATAAATGCTTCATGTGATGCACCTCCTAGGGGACTTGAATGCCTACTTCAACGATAACAGCGTCCGGTCGTTCCGTATATAATCCGCGGATGAGATCGTTCACCTTTCAATCCTTGTGTGCCGAATAATCATCATCCACTATAGTAATCATCAGTTGAGTTCAGGAGGAAAGGAATGGCGTAGTGGCGCGGTTTTGTAAGCGTTATCATTTGATGATTATATACGGAATGTCCGCTGGAGTTTACGCTGAGGATGCAATCGGAATTCAAAGTGAGAGTGAGGTTGGTAAACGATGGCAAAGCCGGTGAACGTGTCGGATGCGTCCCTGCTGAAGCTGGATCGTCAAGCGGTACGCAAGCGTCCATTCGGAATACGCAAGCACATACTGCTCTATCTGATGATCCTGCCCGGTTTCCTCTATTTCGTTGTTTTCAAGTATTTTCCGATGGGAGGGCTTGTGATCGCGTTTCAGGATTACCAGCCCTATCAAGGCATCCTGGGTAGTCCATGGGTAGGCTTTAAGCATTTTGTTCGGCTGTTTACGGAACCTACCTTCTTTATGCTGCTGCGCAATACGCTCGTCCTGTTTGCACTGAATATCGTCGTCTTTTTCCCGCTGCCAATCATTCTTGCACTTATGCTGAACGAAGTTCGGCACCGCTTTTTCAAAAACTCGATCCAGACGATCGTCTATATCCCGCACTTCATGTCATGGGTTATCATCGTCTCGATCAGCTACGTATTCCTTACAGTTGACGGCGGAGTATTGAATGAACTGCTGGCGTCAATGGGACTGCCCAAGATCAGCTTCCTGACATCGCCGGAATGGGTACGAACCGTCTACATCGGACAAATTATCTGGAAAGAGCTTGGCTGGTCGACCATCATCTACCTGGCTGCGATTACAGTCGTCGATACGCAGTTGTATGAAGCGGCAGATATGGACGGAGCGAGCCGGCTGCGCAAGACTTGGCATGTGACGCTTCCAGCGATTCGTCCAGTCATTATTACGCTGCTTATCCTCCAGATCGGCAGTACATTGGATCTCGGCTTTGAGCACATGTACTTGTTATTGAATTCCCTGAACCGCGAAGTGGCGGAGATTTTCGATACGTACATCTACACGGCGGGGCTTAAAAACGGACAGCTCAGCTACAGTACGACAGTCGGTTTGTTTAAAGGTGTAGTCGGACTGGTTCTGGTTATACTCTCCAACCGACTCGCTAAAAAACTTGGGGAAGACGGCGTGTATTAACTTCATTTCAAAGAAAAGGGGTAATCACATGAACGATGCGAAAAAAGCCCGGAAAGCAACTGCCGCACTGCTCTGTTCGTCCTTTTTACTGCTAAGCGCCTGTGGAGGCGGAGGCAGCCAAGCCGCTTCCGGACAACCTTACGACGAGAACTCGAAAGCGACGATCAGCTGGCTTAATATTTTGCATACCGCTTCTCCGCCGACCGACACCGTGCTGAACAAGATCGAAGAAAAGACCAATGCCGACATTCAGTTTTCCTGGATTCCGGATGCTTCAAAAGAAGAGCGAATCAATACGGCTCTTGCATCCGACTCGCTGGCCGATGTCGTTACGCTGACCATGCTCGACAATTCTTCGGTGCGCAACTCGCTCAAGTCGGGATTATTCTGGGAAGTGGATCCTTACCTGGACGATTATCCGAATTTGGCGAAGATCTCCGAAGATACGCGCCGCTCGGCTTCCATTGACGGAAAGCTGTACGGGGTACCTTTCCAGAAAGATCTGGCGCGCAACGGGGTAACCATCCGCAAAGATTGGCTGGATAAGCTGGGTCTGGAAACACCTAAAACGACGGAAGAACTAATGGAAGTTGCACGTGCATTTACCGAAGACGATCCGGATGGGAACGGGAAAAATGATACGACGGGCTTTGTAGACCGCAGCGATCTGATTTATGGAGCATTCAAAACGCTGAGCTCTTACTTCGGTACTCCAAATGTATGGGAAGTAAGCGAAGACGGCAAAATGACACCTGAATTTATGACCGAGCCTTATATTCAAACGATGGATTACATGAAAAATTTATACGACAACGGATATATCAATCAGGACTTTGCGGTAACAGCCAAAACGGATCAGCAGCAGAAATTTGCGCAGGGCCGTGCAGGCATCTACGTCGGAGCAATATTCGACAGTAAAAACCTGCTCAATATGGCGAAGGGCATTCAGGACGATATGGAACTGGTACTGGTTAATAACATCACGTCAACCGGTAATGAAGCCGATCGGGCGATATGGGCAGCCAATAACGGGATCGGCGGCCTGCTGGCTTTCCCAAGATCCGAGGTGAAGGACGAGGCCGAATTGAAACGTGTGCTGAAATTTGTGAACGATCTGATGGACGAAGAGACTTATGCGCTGATGACATACGGCATTGAAGGCACTCACTATAAGTTGGACGATCAGGGAGCTGCAACGATTCTGGACAGCGATTTATGGCAGCAGGAAGTGCAGCCGTTTGCCGCCAGCCGTCCGAAAGAAAGCGGATATGACATTCATGATTCCGATCCGCTCAAACAAGAATCCGATAAACTTATTGCGGAAAACGCCGACTATGCTGTGTTGAATCCGGCTTACTCGCTGGAATCGGAAACTTACAATACACAGGGATCGGAACTTCAGAAGATGATTACCGACGCGACTTACAAGTACATTTTGGGCGAGATCGATCGGAGCGGTTTCGATACGGCAGTTGAGAATTGGAAAAATTCCGGAGGAGCGGCGATCATATCGGAATATGAAGCTGCTTACAAGGAAATTCAATCGCAATAACGAGAAGTAAGAGGAACGGAACTGTATCGTACAGGAAAAAGCCGCATACAAGTTGAGGCCGGACCGGCGCTGCCGGTTCGGCAATAAGGAGGCCGACATGAACAACTCTATGGAAAAGTTGAACAGCTGGAGCATTCGCACGGCGGAATCAATCATGCAGCGAAGTCCAAAGCTGCATCTCTGCAACGGACATAACGGTAAATGGTCGTATGACTACGGCGTCGTGCTGAGAGGTTTTGAAAATTTGTGGCGGCACACCGGGGACGAGCGGTATTTCCGGTATATCCGCGAACAAATGGATCACTTCATCGGAGAAGACGGCACTATTCTCGGTTACTCACAGGAAGAATATAATATTGACCATATCAATAACGGCAAGCTGATGTTTGCCCTGCATCGCGAGACGGGAGAAGAGAAGTATCGTTTGGCGGCCGATCTGCTGCGTGAACAGCTGGAGCATCATCCGCGTACGTCGGAAGGTGCGTTCTGGCACAAACAAATTTATCCGTATCAAATCTGGTTAGATGGTCTATACATGGGTGCGCCTTTTTATCTTCAATATCAGTTGGAATATGGAGGCGGTCAAGGACTGGATGACGTCACTCGGCAGTTTCTGCTGTGTGAGCGTCACACCCGGGACGAGAAAACAGGGCTTCTCTATCATGCCTGGGATGAGCAAAAAGTTCAGCCTTGGTGTGATCCGCAGACAGGGTTGTCTCCACATTTCTGGGGACGTTCGCTCGGCTGGTTCGTTATGGCGCTTGTCGATACATTGGAGCTGCTGCCGAATAATCAGGCCGACGCACCGGAACTGCGGCGAATGCTAAACGATACGCTCACTGCACTGCTTCCATACCAAGATGAAACGTCGGGCGTATGGTATCAGGTTGTCGACTGCGGAGAGCGCAAAGGCAACTATTTAGAAGCTTCAGCTTCCAGTATGATCGCTTATGCAATGGCCAAGGGCATCCGTCTCGGTGCGCTGGACGAAAGATGGCGGGAACCGCTGGATCGCACCTTCCGCGGCATTATCGAAGAATTTGTACTGGAGACGAAAGAAGGCTGGATTAATCTGAACAAAAACTGCCAAGTAGCAGGTCTCGGCGGAGCTGATCAGCGGGACGGCACGTTCGCTTACTATATCAGCGAGCCGATCGTGACAAACGATCAGAAAGGGCTTGGCGCTTTCCTGCAGGCGTGCGTAGAGTACGAGCTGGCTCTTCCTAATGCCGGAGTCGGCAGCGAAGAACAGGGGGCGGACAGTCGGCTGGAGGAAGGAGTGAGAGGTCTTGGCTCTCTATAACGTTAAGGATTACGGCGCACTGCCGAATACGGAGCAGCCGTCAACCGTCGGCATTCAGGCAGCAATCGATGCCGCTGCTCTTGCCGGAGGCGGCACAGTGTTGGTACCTGCGGGCGTCTACCGGACCGGATCGCTTCGTTTGCGCAGCCATATCGAGCTTCGGCTGAGCCCGGGGGCCCTGCTGAAATTCAGTACCGATCCGGATGATTATCCGATTGTCGATTCCCGTTGGGAAGGTGTGACCCGGCAGGTGTACGCTTCTTGCATTTATGGGGCGGATCTGGAGAACGTATCGGTAACCGGAGGCGGGACGCTCGACGGCTGCGGACAACCTTGGTGGGATAGGCATCGGGGGGCGCCCGAAGATTTGGCGTATCCGCGCCCCAAGCTGATCGGTCTCGATCGCTGCAGGCGGGTTACGCTGCGGGACCTGAATTTGATCAATTCGCCGAGCTGGACGGTCAATCCACTTCTCTGCCTTGATGTAACCATCGATAACCTATCGATTCTCAATCCAGCCGATTCGCCGAATACGGATGGAATCAATCCGGAATCCTGCTCCGGTGTACGAATTATCAACTGTCATATCGACGTCGGCGACGATTGTATCGCGATCAAGTCCGGTACGGAAGATACGCAGGAACGCATTCCCTGCGAAAATATTTCGATCGCCAATTGTACGATGCTTCACGGTCACGGTGCTGTTGTGCTCGGGAGCGAAATGAGCGGAGACATTCGGAATGTCGTGATCCAGAACTGCGTGTTCAAGCAGACTGACCGGGGAATCCGCTTCAAGTCCAGGCGAGGTCGCGGAGGAATCGTCGAAGATGTCCGGATCAGTCATATTGTCATGGAAGATGTCGTCTGCCCGTTTATCCTCAATCTTTATTATTTCTGTGGGCCGCGCGGCAAAGATCGTTATGTCTGGGACAAGAGCCCGTATCCGATTACGGAGGACACACCGGAATTTCGGCGTATTCATTTTGCCCATATTACCGCTCGACGGGTGCATGCTGCGGCCGGATTTCTATATGGGCTGGCCGAAATGCCTGTGTCGGAAATTACATTCAGCGATATTGAGATCTCGATGGCTGAAGATGCTGTTCCCGGCCTGCCGGCCATGATGTCCGAGCTTGAACCGATGCGTGCCAGAGGCTTCTATTTGGGAAATGTGCGGGATATCCAATTTTACCGGGTGCGGATCGGAAGGCATGAAGGTCCTGCTTTTTATATCGAAAACGGGCATGGGGTCGAGTTCGAAAACTGCCGATCCGTCGATACGGCGCAGCCTGAAGAATTGGTGGAGCGAACGATGAGCGAATCCGGAGTAGGCCAATAGATGGGTCAAGCGGATGTTGTCAACTGGAAGCCTATTACAATCCAGTAAGGTAGCAAGACAGTAAGACAACAAGGCATCAGGGCAGAAGAGAATTTTGCGGGAAGGAGGAGTGGATATGCGCGTCAGTCCGCTGTGGGCTTATCTTGGCGACCTCCCCGAAGACAAACCTGTGGAAGCCAGATTGGTACGAAGCGAGGTGTACGACGGTTACCGGTTGGAGACGCTGATACTTGAACTGAATGGAATCGAGTCGGTGCCTGCCTATGTGGCGCTCCCTGCCGAGGCTGAGGCTCCCTATCCGATCGTGCTGTTCAATCACTCTCACGGAGGCAATTACGATCAGGGTAAACGCGAGCTGATCCACAGCAGTCCATATTTGCAGCAGGAGTCTTTTGCCCGGACGCTGACAGGCATGGGATATGCAGTAGGTTGTATTGACATGTGGTGTTTTGGAGAGCGCAGCGGCAGGACCGAGAGTGAGACGTTCAAGGAAATGCTCTGGAACGGGCAGGTTATGTGGGGCATGATGCTGCACGACAATCTGAAATTTCTGGATTATTTGTGCGGAAGGGAAGATACGGAAGCTTCACAGGCTGCTGCGTTAGGCATGTCAATGGGCGGACTGATGGCCTGGTGGTCGGCTGCGCTCGACGAGCGGATCGGTGTAACTGCGGATATTTGCGGACAGGTGGAGGCCCGGGCGCTTATCGAACGGCGCGGGCTGGATCATCACGGATTCTATTCCTACGTTCCGGGTCTGCTCAAGCATACGGATACACTGGATATTCAGAAACGAATCGCCCCGCGTGCACGCATCAGCCTGACCGGACGACATGATAAACTTTGTCCACCGGAAGGTGTTCGGCGTCTGGATGAAGGGCTGCGCGCCGTTTATGCCGAGCAAGGATATCCAGACCGTTGGTGCTCTGTAGTTACAAGCGGAGGGCATGCTGAGACGGCGGAGATGAGGGAGACATGGAAACATTTTCTGGCGAAACATCTGCGGATGGAGGGATGATTCATGGCCGTATGGGTAGGCAGGGAGCCGTACTGTGACTATGCGACAATCCGTGAAGCCGTAGAAGAAGTCGAACGGCGTTCCCCGCAGCTGCCGGAGACGATCTATATTTTATCCGGCACTTATCGGGAACAGATCGTCATCTATCGGTCGAAGCTGTCGATTATCGGCATTGGCCGGGTAGAGATCGTAATGAATCGCTATGCCCGAGAAAAAGGCGGGGACGGCGAAGAAATCGGCACTTTTGCTACACCTACGCTGTTTCTCGGAGGGAGCGATCTGCTGGTTGAAAACCTTACGGTGATGAATACGGCCGGGCAGGGGGAATCTGTGGGTCAAGCGGTAGCGCTAACAGCATATTGCGATCGTGCCGTGTTTCGTTCCTGCACGTTCAGCGGACATCAAGATACGCTGTTTACCGGCCCGCTGCCTCCGTCGCCCAAACAACGTGCCGCATTTGGCGGAGTCGAAGTTCGAGAGCACCATGAGCAGTATCGTCAATTGTATCTCAACTGCCGAATCGAAGGGACGGTCG
Source organism: Saccharibacillus kuerlensis DSM 22868 (assembly GCF_000378145.1). Classification (GTDB taxonomy): domain Bacteria; phylum Bacillota; class Bacilli; order Paenibacillales; family Paenibacillaceae; genus Saccharibacillus; species Saccharibacillus kuerlensis. The sequence continues at coordinate 92,058 of NZ_KB899281.1, forward strand.
ACTACATATTCGGCGGCGCTTCTGCCTATTTTGAACACTGTGAACTGCATAGCATGGTCCGTACAGGTGAGCAGCAGACCGGATATGTGACGGCGGCTTCGACACCCGAAGAACAGCCTTTCGGCTATGTATTTCGCAGCTGCGTGCTCACTGCGGCTCCCGGTGTACCTCCGGCTTCGGTGTATCTGGGGCGGCCGTGGCGCGGTTATGCGAAGACCGTATTTGCCGACTGCCGCATGGGCAGCCACATTCATCCGGCCGGCTGGCACAACTGGGACAATCCGGCGAATGAGCGGACAGCCGATTACCGGGAATACTACGGAGAAGGACACCAAATATCGGCTGTGCGTGCTCCTTGGACGATCTGTCGCCCGTATCCGAACACGGATTGGAGCAAGGAAAGTCTATTTGCCGGCAATCACTTCTGGAATAAGTCGGCCGAAGGTGAAAGGAGTGTACGGATATGAACAAAAGCGAAACGACAATAGCAAAGTCAAAGTCCTCTGCATCCGTAGCAATCGAAAATCCGGTATTGAGAGGATTCAATCCCGACCCGAGCATGATTCGTGCGGGAGACACTTATTATATTGCCGTATCTTCTTTTCAATGGCTGCCCGGCATTCGTATTTACGAATCCAAGAACTTGACGGAATGGGATCACCTGACCGACGTGTTGACAGATCAAGTCGAACTGGCTGGCAGTCCGCACAATTGCAGTATCTGGGCGCCGCAGCTCAGTTATGCGGACGGTCTTTTCCACTTGGTCTATACGGATGTAAAAAGTACCCGCCGGCCATTCAAAGATGTTCAGAATTATCTGATTACCGCTCCCAAAATGGACGGACCTTGGTCCGAACCCGTATATCTGAACGGGGTGGGATTCGATCCTTCGCTGTTTCACGACGAGGATGGGCGAAAGTGGCTGCTGAACGTCTTATGGGACCACCGGATTCCGGAAGGCAATAAATCGGTTGGAATTACGGCGCAGGAGTATGATCCTGAACTTCGCCAGCTTATTGGGCGTCCGGTCCGGATTTTTGAAGGAACGGAGCTGCGCAAGACGGAAGCCCCGCATCTGTATCGTCATGAAGGTTGGTATTATCTGATCACGGCCGAAGGAGGAACCGGTACGGGACATGCGGTAACTGTCGCGAGGTCGAGGGAGCTTCTTGGTCCTTACGAGGTGGACCCGCGCAATCCGATGATGACTTCGAGCGACCGTCCCGATTGGCCTTTGCAATGTGCGGGTCATGCAAGTCTGGTAAAGACTCCGGGCGGCGACTGGATCATTGCACATTTATGTACGCGTCCGGTTGAAGAGAATGATGCCATTCTCGGCCGCGAAACGGCACTGCAGCGAGTCGAATGGGACTCGGATGGTTGGTTGAGGCTGTGCGGAGGCGGTCATACGCCGCAGCTGGAATTTCATGTTCCGGCGGAATATGCGGAACGTTCTGACATGAATGGAGCGGCTGGAAAAACAGGTACTTCCCTGCAATCGTCCGAGGCGAAGATACGGGGATTTGCCGGAGGGCGGTTCCAAGATGAGTTTGACGGAGCGAAGCTGCATAAAGGTTGGAACAGCCCTCGTGTGCTGCCGAATGAAAGTTGGTGCTCGTTGGATGCTCGTCCTGGCTATCTGCGTCTGACAGCGGGCGAATCGCCACAGAGTCTGTTTCATCACCATTTGCTGGCTGTTCGACAGACGGATTTTGCATTCCGTGCGGAAACATCGCTCGATTATCAACCGGAATCGTTTCTGCATATGGCGGGATTGATGCTTTATCTGAGTGAATCACGTTATCTTTATGCTGCGGTCAGCTGTGACGAACATCAAGGCCGAGTTCTGTCGGTTATGCGAGCGGAAGATGAGACATTTGAGCAGCTAACTCAGCCAATAGCCGTTGACGGTCACGAGGAGATTGGTCTGGCCGTCGAAGTTAACGGGAACGAGGCCCAGTTTTTGTATCGAGTTGGCGAAGCCGACGAATGGGCTGCGCTCGGTGATCTTTGTCATATTGGATTTTTGTCGGGAGGTTTTACTGGATGTTTCGTAGGAATTGGCGTTCACGATATGCAGCGGCTGCATGGCAGTTACGCTGATTTCGGATATTTTCGCTATGAAGGCAGAGGGTAGAACCGGATTTCCCTGCCCAATTTCGATATGCGGCCGAAGCAACGTTGGTCCGAAGGGTAAGATTTTCAATCCAAACTTTTGGACAGTCTAAGCGCCCGTTTTGTTAGGGCGCTTTTGCTTTGCCGAATAAATATACATCAAAATCCTCTATATTCTTTCTGTATTCCTATAATGAAGAAAAGAATGCGGGATAGTTTGAGAAGGATCTCTTACTGCATATATATTGGATTTATAGGAGCTTAGACAGGGCTTTTTTTGAAAAAGAATCTAGCTGCTTCAAAAAAAGTTAAAGCGTTTTCGGAATTTTTCGATCAAAATCTACGAATCTTGTCAAAGACGCCGAATTAACGAGAATCAGAGACTATTTGCTATAAATGAATGCGCTGACAACGCGAGCCGAATCCAGAGGAGCTCCATTGGCAGAATACGCTTTTTTCCTCGCTTTGCCGGGATAAAGACAGGGTGATAAACTGCATTATGCTTAGGTATATGTATCTTTATACGGAATGGGGTAACGACAATAGCTCGTAACCCCGACAAACGAGGAGGAAAGACATGAACGTTCTCAGGCGACTGCAGGACTATTACTGGGAGAAGAAAGCGTATATGTTCGCTTCGATTCTTTTTCTGGCAATCGCCACTGCTCTGGGGTTGGTATACCCCAAACTGCTCCAAGTGCTGATCGACGATGTGATTTTGCCCCGCGATTTTGAAGCCGTACCGAAATTGGCCCTTGCCGTGGTCGGCGTTGTAACGCTCAAAGCGTGCATGCAGTTCCTGCACGGCTTCTTCGGCGCTCGTCTTGGTAACCACCTGGCTTACCGTTTACGCAACGCTTGTTACGAGAAGCTGCAGTTTCTATCATTCCGCTACTACGATACGGCCAAAACAGGCGATCTGATGGCCCGCCTTACAGGCGATCTGGAGGCTATTCGTCTGTTTATCGGGTTCGGCTTCGCTCAGATTCTTAACCTGTTTCTGATGGTAGGCTTTGGTGCAGCGATGATGCTGTCGATCAATTGGCAGCTGACACTGTTTACCCTGGTCACTATTCCGGTGCTGCTCTATGTAGCGCTGCGGTTCGAATCGCGTATTCATCCGGCATTTCAGGAAATGCGCCTGGCACTCAGCTCCTTGACGACGGCGGTGCAGGAAAATGTCACTGGCGTTCGCACGGTTAAAGCTTTTGCCCGTGAACCGCACGAAGTAAACAAGTTCTCGCTGCGCAACGACCGCTACAGAGATAATCAGCTGCATGCCTCGGGGCTCTGGAGCCGTTACTTCCCGGTCATGGAACTGCTGGCTTCCGCCTGTGCGGTGCTGTTGATTGGCGTCGGCGGCACGATGGTCATTCGGGGCAGTCTGACAATCGGGGAATTGGTCGCCTTTTTCAGTCTGATTTGGTATATCATTGGACCGATGTGGGGTGCCGGCTTCCATATCAATAACTACACACAGTCCGAAGCGTCCGGCGAACGAGTTCTACAAATTTTGAATCAACCGATCGACGTCCGCGACAAGGAAGGAGCCATAAAGCTCGACGACGAACGGATACGCGGGCATGTGACGTTTGAAAATGTCAGCTTTGCTTACGGCAACCAACTGCGAGCTGTACATGAAATCAATCTGGATGCGCCTCCGGGTAAAGTCATCGGTCTTCTGGGCGGAACAGGTACAGGGAAATCAACGATCATTCAGCTGCTCATGCGCGCTTATGACGTGACGGAAGGATCGATCAAGTTCGATGGAATGGATATTCGGGATATTCGGGTCATGGATCTGCGCAGTCAGATTGCAGCTGTATTCCAGGAGACGTTCCTGTTTTCTTCAACGGTTAAGGGAAACATCGCTTATGGCATGAACAACGTCTCGATGGACGATATCATCCGCGCCGCCAAGCTCGCTAAAGCGCATGATTTCATCATGGAAATGAAACAGGGCTACGATACCATTGTAGGGGAGCGCGGTATGGGACTCTCGGGTGGACAGAAGCAGCGGATCGCGATTGCACGGGCGCTGCTCAAAAATCCGAAAATACTGATCCTGGATGATGCGACCAGCGCGGTTGACATGGAGACCGAGCAGGAGATTCAAGCCGGATTCCAAGAAGTCATGAAAGGACGTACCACGTTTATTATCGCGCATCGGATCTCTTCGCTGCGTCACGCCGATGAAATTCTGGTGCTCGACGAAGGACGAATCGTTCAACGAGGCACGCATAATGAGCTGATTCGAAAACCGGGCCCTTATCACGACGTGTATCGTATTCAATATGCCGATCATATCGCCCGAATGGAGAATGAAGGCAGCGAAGGGGGAGCGGTCCTGTGAGTACCCATACCGAAAAGTTGAAAACGGAGCTTAACAAGCAGCCGCAGCAAAATCCCGAAAATGAACGGTTTGTCTACAAAGACGACGATGACATCGATAAAGCATTTAACTGGAAACAATTTGCCCGGCTGTTCGGTTATATGAAGCCTTACGCCAAACAGTTTCTGCCGCTCATCATTCTGATGACAATTCTCGGCACAGTTACCAAACTGGCAGTTCCTTATCTGACCGGCGTATTGGCAATCGATCAGGCGATCAGACAGAGCAATCTCCCGCTTCTCTATATTGTAACGGCGTCCGTATTGGGGCTGTACGTGGTGCAGTGGGCAGCCAACGTATTCCGGATCAAGTATACGAATATTATCGGACAGCGGGTCATTTACGATATACGCTCTTCGCTGTTTGCGCATATCCAGAAGCTGTCGTTTAACTTTTTCGATAAAAGACCTGCAGGTTCCGTATTGGTGCGGGTAACGAACGATGTCAATTCGCTGCAGGATCTGTTTACAAACGGTGCGGTCAATGTATTGATCGACTGCGTTCAGTTGGCTGGTATCATGGTCATTCTGCTGCTGATCAACTGGAAGCTCGGTCTGGCGGTCATGATTACGGTGCCGATTATGTTCTTTATTTCGACCAAGCTGCGGCAGAAGATCCGAATAGCGTGGCAGGATGTACGAATGAAAAATTCCCGCATCAATTCGCACTTGAACGAAGCGATTCAGGGAATCCGAGTGACCCAAGCTTACACGCAGGAACAAGAAAACATGAAATTTTTTGACGGAATGAATACGGAAAGCCGCAAATCTTGGGACCGCGCTTCGACGATGAATCAGTCTTTCGGACCGCTGATCGAAATTACGGGCGGCGTCGGTTCAATGATTCTGTTCTGGTATGGTGCGTATCTGATTCAAGAGGGAGAAGTTACAATCGGCCTGCTCGTTACATTCGCGAACTACGTCGGCAACTTCTGGGATCCGATTAACCGCTTGGGACAGATGTATAACCAACTGCTTGTCGCAATGGCTTCCTCGGAGCGGATCTTCGAGTTCCTCGATGAGAAGCCAAGTATCGACGATAAACCGGATGCCAAGCCGCTGCCGAAGATCAAGGGCGACGTCAATCTGGAAAAGGTTGTCTTCGAGTACGAACCGGGACGCCAAGCGCTTAAAGGCATCGACATTGAGGCGAAAGCAGGGCAGTCGATCGCTCTGGTCGGCCATACAGGTTCCGGTAAATCGACGATTATTAATCTGCTGAGCCGCTTCTATGACGTCACTCAGGGGACGGTGAAAATTGACGGTATCGATGTGCGCGACGTCAAGGTAGAAAGTTTGCGTGCACAGATTAGCATCGTACTGCAGGATACGTTCATTTTCTCGGGTACGATCCGGGACAATATCCGCTTTGGGCGTCTTGATGCAACCGACGAGGAAATTGAAAAAGTAGCTGAAGCGGTCAAGGCACACGACTTCATCATGTCGCTGCCTGCCGGTTACGATACGGAGGTCGAAGAACGCGGCAGTGCGCTTTCGATGGGCCAGCGTCAGCTGCTCTCCTTTGCCCGGGCACTGCTTGCCGACCCTCGAATCTTGATTCTGGATGAAGCGACGGCAAGCATCGATACGGAGACCGAGCTCAGAATTCAAGAAGCGCTTAAAGTCCTGCTTCAGGGAAGAACATCTTTCATTGTAGCGCATCGCCTCTCGACTATTCGACACGCCGACAAGATTATCGTGCTTGATCACGGCGAAATCAAGGAACAGGGAACACATAAAGAGCTTATCCGACATGGCGGGATTTACAACGGTCTTGTAGAAGCTCAATTCCGATATTTATAAAATTTGAGTGCTCTAAAAGTATGGAGAAGACCGTAAGTCATATTTACCGGAAAACCTGCGACTTTTTTCGCGGGTTTTCGTCAATTATTCATAAAAATTTATATAATCGGGCTTGCAATTCGGCTGGCGAGCACACAAAATAGAAAGAGACAAACCAAAAAGGCGTAGGAGTTGGTCAACGATGTGGGGGGCTCCATTATCCGCGAGCGCGAAGAAAGTTATGCTTCTCGGCAGCGGTGAACTGGGCAAAGAAGTCGTTATCGAAGCGCAGCGGCTCGGAGTGGAATGTATTGCAGTGGATCGTTACAATAACGCTCCAGCCATGCAGGTTGCTCATCGGAGCTATGTGATCGATATGTTGGACGCCGAAGCGTTGAAGGAACTTGTTCTAATGGAAAAGCCGGATCTGATCGTGCCGGAGATAGAAGCCATCGCAACACCCATGCTGCAAAGACTGGAAAGCGAAGGATTCAAGGTCATTCCGACGGCTGCAGCCGCAAGACTCACAATGGACCGTGAAGGGATTCGCCGGCTGGCCGCAGAAACGCTTGGACTGCCGACGGCGGAATACCGTTTTGCGGATACGCTGGATGAACTTAAGGCAGCCGTTGCGGAACTGGGTGCGCCCTGCGTAATCAAACCTCTGATGAGTTCTTCAGGCAAGGGACAGAGCGTGCTGAAGAAACCGGAGGATGCGGAGCACTGCTGGCAGTTTGCATTGGAAGGTGCGCGCGCGAAAAACAGTACACGTGTAATTGTAGAAGCTTTTGTGCCGTTTGAAAGTGAAATTACGCTACTGACAGTCAGAAGCGTATCGGGGACATTATTCTGTCCGCCGATCGGCCATATTCAAAAAGATGGTGACTACGTAGAATCGTGGCAGCCGCATCCGATGGATGCAGCCAAGCTTGAAGAAGCGAAGCGGATTGCCAAGACGATTACGGACGAGCTGGGCGGGTATGGTCTGTTCGGAGTAGAATTGTTCTTGACAGACGACGGCGTCGTATTCAGCGAAGTATCGCCTCGTCCGCACGACACCGGAATGGTAACGATGGCCACGCAGGATTTGTCAGAGTTCGCTCTGCACATTCGGGCGATTTTGGGTCTGCCGATTACCGGAATTGAACTGCTGACAGCAGGTGCATCAGCGACGTTAAAAGCGAGCCGGTACAGTGAAGGCTTCGCGGTTGGAGGTCTGTCGGAAGCTTTGAGCGTTCCGCGCACCCAGGTTCGTATATTTGGCAAGCCCGATTCAAAACCGGGTCGCAGAATGGCCGTTGCGCTTAGCGCAGCGGAAGATGTGGAGACTGCGCGGAACCGCGCCCGTGAGGCGGTCGGTCTGCTAAAAGAGGAGTATTCGGATGACAACTAATGTATTGGAAAAAACGGCCGATCTTCGCACGGCTACCTGCGGCGATGCCGCAGTCCTGACAGAGCTGATGCGTAAATTGTCGTATCCTACGACACCAAGCGTTATGCGGGAGCAGTTGGAGGCCCGCGAAAACAATCCGAATTATTGCACTTATTTGGCGGAACAGGACGGCAGAGCAATCGGTATGATTTCACTGCGCCTGATCCCGGCACGGGGTTCGGAGGCACAGATGGTCCAAATCGCCGGTCTGATCGTTGACGAAGCTTGCCGCGGCTGCGGGATCGGCCGACAACTCGTGAGACAGGCGGAAGATTGGGCTCTGGAGTCCGGCAGCAAATTCCTCTTCCTAACAGGAATCAACCGGGAAGACCGTCTCGGCGCACACAACTTTTACCAGCGTGCAGGTTTTGAGAAATTCGGCTGCAAGTTCATCAAATCCCTCTAGATAGTAAGCGGTCCGCCTTTTGGAATTGGACGACTTACAGATTCAATGACTTATAAATAAAAGTATTTTTGGTTCCGCTTCTTATGAGCGGGACCTTTTGTTGTTTTGAGCATATACCCATTTTAGAACCTTTTGATTGCAATAAATACGGATAAATTTATAATTTTTTTTCAAAAAAGGGGGCTTTTCTTGTTTCAAAGCTGGAAACGTGGTAGAGTGGGTAGGAGTGTTAGGCGATGTAAAATTAATCCATTTGTTAGGAAAGAGGAGGAACTTCGGAATTGAAAACAATTTTTGAGAATAAAATGCAGGTATTTAAGAAAACGAAAAGTTTGACTAAGCGTGTCGCAACTTTTGCCTTGGCTGCTTCATTGGCGGTCGGAGGCGTTTATATAGCGGGTCCGGCGGAATCGGCTAATGCCCAGATCAGTTATCAAGCCGCTTACGCGAAAACAACTACCGACAAAACCCAGTTTACGAATAAAGTTATCTATCTTGTGAACTTGGAACGCCGCAAGGCTGGACTGAAGTCGCTTTCGATCAACACGAAAACTTCGCGGGCTTCGAGCTTAAAAGCGAAAGACATGTCTAGAAAGAATTACTTCAATCACACTTCTCCAACTTACGGATCGCCGTTCAATTTGCTTAAGCTGCAAAAGATTTCTTATCGTACAGCTGGCGAGAACCTTGCAATGGGACAACGTTCACCGGAAAGTGTAATGAAAAGCTGGATGAGCAGCCCAGGGCATCGAAAGAATATTTTGAATCCGAATTTTAAATCGATCGGGGTTAGCTATTACAACGGATATTGGGTGCAGATGTTTATCGGCTAAGCAGTTGAAAGCCGGAATACACGTTGAAGGCATGATCCTAATAGGTTTGAATAATAAGCTAACAAAAGAAACCCAACCTCCCGGGAGGTTGGGTTTCTTCATCATATATAAAAGAATGGGACATGTAGGAATCGAACCTACAACCTGTCGATTAAGAGTCGAATGCTCTGCCAATTGAGCTAATGTCCCATATTTCTTCTAACGGCCGCACGGTTACTTTTATTCAGTGCTTACCGGCGACAAGGAATATCTTATCATAGTTACTTAGAGGTTGGCAAGTATTTTCTGAAAAAAACTTTGAATTTCTTATTGGACCGTTTGCAAATCGCTTCACAAACACTTATGGTAAATTAGAAAAGATAAGCGCGAAAAGGGCGGTCCGCCGGTTGAGGAGGATGAGCATGAATTCTTGGAAGTGGATATGGAGAATGACCGCTTTACTGTCGGGAGCAGCAACACTGCTGTTGGCTGTAGGCTTTGGCCATGGAGCACAGGAGCTAATATTTCCGCGGCCTAATGTTGTAGATACAGAAGCTTCGGCGAACGCACCGTTAACAAACCGCGAACCTTCGCTCGAAGATGGCAATTATCGGATTGTTGCAGTAGGCGACTCTCTCGCAAAAGGTACGGGCGATACAACCGGACAGGGATTCGCTCGGAGAACAGCTGCGCTGCTCGATCAAAAAGATGATAAAGAAGTACGTTTTCTGAACAATTTGGGCATCAATGGCATGACAACCCGCCAGCTGCTGAATGAGCTTGAAGAGCCGGGCGTACAGTATGTACTTAAGGAAGCGAATATTATCTTGCTGTCGATCGGCGCCAACGACCTGTTTCAGGGAGGAGAGGCGCTGCAGATGGGTTCTGGAGTTCCTGATTCAGCCGCAGCCTTTGATGAAGCTCTGCCGGGCGCAGTTGAACGTCTAGGCGAGATCCTGAATATGCTGCGTTCGATTAATCCTTCCGCACGAATCGTCTATATCGGATTATATAACCCGTTTGGAGATATCGAAGAACTGCGTGAGGCTGGCAACCAAGGAATAACGGATTGGAATGCAAGAGCGGCTGAAATGATTGCAGAAACTGAAAATATGACGCTGACACCTACATTTGATTTATTTCAGCGCAATCCAGGGGCTTATTTGTCATTCGATCATTTTCATCCAAATTCGATTGGATATGAACGCATTGCTGAACGGATCGTACAGGGGCTGGAGTAAATTAGCGAGCCGATAAAGCGTATAAGGTCTATACTTATAAAAGCTGCAGTAAAGAAAAGGTCAATGAAACAGGAACGAACCATGAAAAAAAACGAACCATGAAACAGAAATGAACAATGAACTCACACAATAGAAATAATATAGAAGCATATATATTGAAATACGTGACAGCAGCATAGGGCGGAACGAAACAATAGTAATGCCAAAAGAGAGAAAAAAGATATTCGGAAAGGGGAAATAGGAATGCAACAGCCTAGCGGCGGCTCTGTGCTGCACGTACAGGATCTGAACAAGCGAATCGGCCGCAGGACAATTATTGACAGCATAAGTTTTGACGTGCGTGAAGGTGAAATTTTCGGTTTTTTAGGACCTAACGGGGCAGGGAAAACGACAACGATTCGTATGCTGGTAGGGTTGATTAAGCCGAGCTCTGGCAGTGTGGAAATTTGCGGTTTCAACGTGCAGAAGCAGCCGGAAGAAGCTTTGAAATATGTAGGATCTATCGTTGAGAATCCGGAAATGTACCCGTTTCTGACCGGATGGGAAAACTTGATGCATTTTGCGCGTATGCAGGAAGGAGTGGACGAACAGCGCATTTGGGAAGTGACTGAACTTGTTCATTTGAGTGGAAGAATTCATGAGAAAGTACGTACTTACTCGCTTGGTATGCGTCAGCGTCTAGGCATCGCGCAAGCGCTGCTGGCCCGGCCGAAACTGCTGATTCTGGACGAACCTACGAATGGTCTTGATCCCAAGGGAATCAAAGAAATGCGCGCATTTATCCGTGAGCTTGCCGCTAGTGGACTTGCGGTGTTCGTATCCAGCCATTTATTGAGCGAAATTCAGCTTCTCTGCGATCGGGTGGCTATTATCGGCAGCGGCCGAGAACTTGCAGTAGGCTCTGTCGACGAGCTTATGGGTACCGGCCAGGCGTTGGTTATCTGGGATGCTGATCCTAAGGAGAAAGCCCGGATCCTACTGAGCAAATATACGGATATCGTTGTCATGGATCCCGTGGATTCATCCGTTTTGGAAGATGCTGCGGCTGCTTTGTTAAATGAAAGAAGTATTGTAACGGAAACCCCGGAGCACCGGGTAGCCGAAGTGCTGGAGCATATGGTTCGTGAAGGAATCACTTTGAGAGGTGTAGACCGTGTAGCTCCGACACTGGAACGGCTTTTCCTGAAAATGACGGAGGGGGCAGGCATCGAGTGAAGCGATTTTGGGCCATGGTACAGAATGAAGTTGTCAAAATTGTAAAGAAAAAACGCTTTTATATCATTTTGCTGATTCTCGCCGTCATGGTGCCGGTTTTCAGTTATGCGCAGATGCGGCAGTCACTTGAACGTCAGGAAAGCTACGGGAGCGATTGGCGTCTCGAAGTGCAGCAGGCTATCATTGATAATCAAAATTCATTAAGCAGCGATAGGGTACCGCAGGAATGGAAAATTTATCGACAGATCTTTATCCAGCAGATGCAGTACTATTTGGATAACGATGTGAATCCGAATGAACCGGGCGGGGTAACTTTTACGCGTGAATTTATTAACAATTCTGCAACGCTATTTATTCCGCTGATGACAATGACAATCGCTTCGGACCTTGTATCCTCGGAGCGGGCGAGCGGTACGATAAAAATGCTGCTGACCCGGCCTGTCCGAAGATGGAAGGTGCTGCTGAGCAAACTGGTTGCACTGCTCATGTTCGTATCTCTGATCGTCGCCAGTGCTTACCTGATCTGCTATCTGATCTCCGGCGTATTTTTTGGTTATTCGGGTTGGACTATCCCAATTTTCACCGGATTCGTTCTGAACGGTTCTGATGTTGATCTCAGTTATGTCCATGCAACGCCTCAATGGGAGTACTTGTTGATGCAGTCAGGACTTGTCTGGTTTGTGAGCACTGTGGTGGCTCTGCTGGCTTTCATGGTGTCTGTACTCGTCCGAAGCACGGCGGCTAGTATTGTCGTTATGATGTCTGCCTTAATATCAGGTTCGATCCTGACAAATATGGCTTCGGCCTGGACAAGCGCCAAATATTTGTTTATGGTCAATCTCGGACTCACCGAATATTTGGCCGGCAATCCGGCACCGATAGAAGGCATGACACTGGGCTTTTCATTGGCGGTATTGGCTGCTTGGGCAGCGGTATCTGTGATTATTTCGTTTGCCGTCTTTACGAAAAGGGACGTTTTGACTTAGAATAAAAAGAGGAAAATGAAAACACTTGTTTGCATTTCGGTACAATAATGGTCCGGAGGCAAAAAGCGAGCAAGAGAGAAAGAGGGAGAAATCATGGCCGAACAGATCGATACGACGGAACAGACAACGGCTCCTCAGGTCGTTCAAGGATATGATGCGGATGACATTCAGGTTCTCGAAGGCCTCGTCGCCGTCCGCAAACGGCCGGGCATGTACATCGGGAGCACCAGCTCCTCCGGCCTGCACCATCTCGTGTGGGAGATTATCGATAATGCCGTCGACGAACACTTGGCGAAACATTGCGATCGGATCGAAGTAACTTTAAACAAAGATGGATCTGCGACTGTGCGAGACAACGGACGCGGAATTCCGACCGGTATGCACAAGAGCGGCGTGCCGACACCGCAGGTCGTCTATACGGTTCTGCACGCGGGCGGCAAATTTGGCGGCGGCGGATACAAGAAATCCGGGGGTCTGCACGGTGTTGGGGCATCCGTAACCAATGCGCTGTCGGAATGGCTGGAAGTCGAAATTTATCGCGATGGCAAAATTCATCGTCAGCGCTTCGAATATCGGGTCGACAAGAAGGGTACCGAGCATGTCGGACAACCGGTAACAGGTCTCGAAGTGCTGGGCAATACGCGACAGACCGGCACGAAGGTTACGTTCAAGCCGGATATTCGCGTGTTCAAGGCCGGTATCTCATTGAATTACAATACACTGGCCGAGCGGCTGCAGGAGATCGCGTTTCTGAACTCGGGACTTCGAATCGTACTGACCGATCTGCGCACCGACACTTCCGACGAATTCTATTACGAAGGCGGAGCCAAGCAGTTTGTTGAATTTTTGAACGAAGGCAAGGAAGTTCTTCATGAAGTTATTCGCTTCTATGCTGAGAAAGATGAGATTGAAGTAGAGGTCGCTTTCCAGTACAACGCCGGTTACACGGAGACGATTGCTTCATTCGTGAACTCGATCCCGACACGCGGCGGCGGTACGCACGAAACCGGCTTTAAAACGGCTTATACAAGAGTATTGAACGAGTATGCACGCAAGACGGGCGTATTGAAAGAGAAAGACAAGAACCTTGAAGGCGGAGACCTGCGCGAAGGCATGATGGCCGTAATCAGCGTCAAGATGGGCGATGTTGAATTCGTCGGCCAGACCAAAGATCAGCTGGGCAGTGCTTCGGCACGCGGTGCGGTCGATTCTGTTGTATCGGAGAAAACAGCACGGTTTTTGGAAGAGAATCCCCAGGTTGCGCAGGTACTGATTCGCAAAGCCGTTCAAGCGTCAAAAGCACGCGAAGCGGCACGCAAAGCGCGCGACGAGATGCGTACAGGCAAGAAGCGCAGCGAAAGTTCGAATCTGGGCGGTAAATTGACGCCGGCACAGTCCAAAGACTTTACTAAAACCGAGCTGTTTATTGTCGAAGGCGACTCTGCAGGCGGTTCAGCCAAACAAGGACGCGATTCCAAAATTCAGGCAATCCTTCCGCTGAAGGGCAAGCCATTGAATCCGGAGAAGGCCAAGCTGGCTGAGATTCTGAAGAATGAGGAGTATCGTGCAATCGTCTCGGCGATCGGCGCCGGTATCGGTCCGGAATTTGCGATTGAAGACAGCAACTTTTCTAAGATCGTGATTATGACCGACGCAGATACCGACGGCGCGCATATTCAGGTGCTGCTTTTGACCTTCTTCTACCGGTACATGAAACCGATGATCGATCAGGGAAGAGTTTACATTGCCCAGCCGCCGCTCTTTAAGATCACACGTAAAGGGTCCCGCAAGAACGAGGTCGTTTATGCATGGAGTGACGAAGAGTTGGAGAAGCTGACCAAGGGCGGTAAAAGCTTCGAACTGCAGCGTTACAAAGGTCTTGGCGAGATGAACCCGGATCAGCTTTGGGAGACGACGATGGATCCGACAACCCGAACACTGTTAAGGGTGCAGGTTGAAGATGCGGCGAAGGCGGAGCGTCGTGTATCCACATTGATGGGGGACAAGGTCGATCCGCGCAAGCGTTGGATCGTAGAAAATGTGGACTTTACCGAAGTCGAAGAATAAGCGACAGAAGGGGATTTTGAACCAATGAGCATACCGGAAGAACAATTCAAACCGGCTTTTCTCGAAGAAGTGGTCGGCGACCGCTTCGGCCGGTATTCCAAATATATCATCCAGGACCGGGCTATTCCCGATGTTCGAGACGGGCTTAAGCCGGTTCAACGCCGGATTTTGTACGCCATGTACGAATCGGGCAACACTCCGGAAAAAGGCTATCGCAAATCGGCCAAAACGGTCGGAGATGTTATGGGTAACTACCACCCGCACGGTGACTCTTCGATCTATGAAGGTATGGTGCGAATGGCACAGCCTTGGAAAATGGCGCACACCCTCGTTGACGGACACGGAAACTGGGGTTCGATTGATGACGATCCAGCGGCAGCAATGCGTTATACGGAAGCGCGTTTATCGACGATAGCGATGGAAATTCTGCGTGATATCGACAAGCGAACTGTCCAGTTCAAAGACAATTTTGACAATACGGCCAAAGAACCGGTCGTACTGCCGGCCCGCTATCCGAACCTGCTGGTAAACGGTGTCAGCGGGATTTCGGCAGGTTTTGCAACGGAAATTCCAACGCATAATCTGCGGGAAGTGATCGATGCCTGTATTGCAGTCATGGAAGACCCTGAGATTGATCTGGACGGCATTATGCAGCATATTAAAGGACCGGACTTCCCGACAGGCGGCATTGTAATGGGCGAAGCCGGCATTCGTGAAGCTTACTCGACCGGACGCGGCAAGATTCAAGTGCGTTCACGGACAGAAATTGAAAGTTTGCGCGGAGGCAAGCAGCAGATCGTAGTTACTCAAATTCCTTATCAAGTCGTCAAATCAAGGCTTGTAACAGCGATGGAAAACATTCGGCTGGAAAAAAAGGTCGAAGGAATCGCCGAAGTTCGTGACGAAAGCGGACGCGAAGGCATGCGTATCGTTGTTGAATTGAAAAAAGATGCGGATGCAAACGGAATATTGGCGTATCTGTTGAAGAAAACCGATCTTCAGGTCAGCTATAACTTCAATATGGTAGCAATTGTTAACAAAGCGCCGCAGCAGCTTGGAGTCAAAGCTATTCTGGAAGCTTATATCGCTCACCAACGCGAAGTCATCACCAAGCGGACTTCGCATGAGTTGGAAAAAGCCAAAGATCGCTCTCACGTATTGGAAGGTCTCGTCAAAGCGCTGAATATTTTGGACGAAGTGGTTGCAGCCATTCGCGCTTCGAAGAACCGACAAGACGCGCAGAACAATTTGCAGTGGATGTTCGGATTCACCGAGCGTCAAGCTGATTCGATCCTGACACTCCAACTGTACCGCTTGACCAACCTCGAGATTAACCAGCTTGAGAAGGAACATGCGGAGCTTGAGAAACGGATCGCAGTACTGGAAGGCATATTGTCCAGCGCTCGCAAGTTGAACAATGTAATCCGTAAAGAATTAACGGAAATACGCGATAAATACGGAATCGACCGTCGTTCCGAGCTGCAAAGCGAGGTTGAAGAAATTAAGCTTAATCTGGAAGTTATGATTCCGCAGGAAGACGTAATCGTCTCTCTGTCGCAAGAAGGATATATCAAACGTACAGGTATGCCTTCGTTCACCCGTTCAGGCAGCGACCGTAATGCTTCCGGTGCGCGGGAAGACGATTATATTCGTCAACTGCTTGATGTAAGTACGCTTGATCGGCTGCTTGTGTTTACTCAGCGTGGACAGTTCTATCTGCTGCCAGTACATCAGATTCCGGAGTTCAAATGGAAGGATAATGGCACTGCGATCGTTAACGTGATTCCGCTTGATCGGGAAGAGCGGATTGTCTCCATCATTCCGGTTAAAGAATTGGAAGAATCAGAGCAGTCGCTCGTATTCGTTACCCGTAAAGGACAGGTCAAACGAACTGCACTGCGCGAGTATGCAACCAAGCGAAGCGGAGGAGTTGCCGCCTGCAAGCTCGGTGACGGAGATGAAGTGCTGCAGGTTACCCTCAGCGATGGAGATAAAGACCTGCTGTTGGTAACGGCAGAAGGTATGAGTATCCGTTTTGGTGAACAGGAAGTGTCCGCGATGGGCCGAGTATCCGCGGGGGTACGCGGAATTCAGCTCAAAGAAGGCGATGAAGTGACGGCAGCATTGTTTGTCACCGGCGACGACGGAGAGGTGCTGGTTGTCAGCGATCTTGGATATGCGAAACGCTCAATGCTGCTTGAATATCCATCCCAAAGCCGCGGAGGCAAGGGAATTGCGACATTTGAATTCAAGGAAGGCAAGCGGGTGAAACCGAACGGCAGCCGTTTGGTCGGTGCTTACAATACACGGGAAAGCCTGCCTGCAACCGCAGTACTCTCCAATGGAAACAAGATTGAGTTTCCGGCGAGTAAGGCGTCATTGACCGAGCGTAAGCATATCGGCAAAGCACTTGTTGCGGTCGACAAACCGGATACAATCGTTGATCTGCTTCCTTCGTTCGAGCGGGAATCCACAGTTTGAAAATTCGGATTATAAAGAAGTCAGTGAGAAGTTAAATGTAATGACCGATTGCAGACTGAATAGAAAGCAGACTGAATAGAAAGCAGACTGAATAGAAAAAAGGCCTTTCGAAAGCTGGACTTACAGCTTCGAAAGGCCTTTTTATTTTGATCGTTTCATATCGTTTGATCATTTCGTTTTGTCGTTTTATCTTATTGTATAGAGCTGTTCATCTGTTATCTGCCATCTATCGGACTGCTGTCTATTCGCCATGTTCCAGTTCATTTTGGAGCAGCTTGTAGACATTGTCCGGCCACTGGCTCCAAGGAGCCGTATCTGGCGGCAGTGAAATCAACAGCGTTGATTCCTTGCTTACCGGATGCGGGAAACGCAGACGTACCGACCACAGCGCGATCTGCTCGCCGGGCTTCGTCAATGACGCGCCGTATTTCTGATCGCCGAACAGAGGACAGCCGATCGTACTCATCTGCACACGAATCTGATGCGAACGACCGGTATGCAGCTCAACGCGGACAAGAGCCCTTTTACCGTCGTCCGCAAGCACCGTATAGTCCAAAATGGCTTCTTTGGCGCCTGGGGTACCTTTAGGTACAGAGGTAACGGTGTTGCTGCGCTCGTTTTTTAAAAGGTAATGCACCAGCCTGCCTTCGCGCTCTCGAGGCACGCCGTTTGTTACGGCTGCATACGTTTTGCGAATCGAATGCGTGCGCACCGAGTCGGATAGGCGTGACGCCGCTTTGGATGTCTTGGCAAAAATCATGGCTCCACCGACAGGACGATCCAGACGATGAACAAGACCAAGAAAGACATTGCCGGGTTTATCATGTCGGATCTTCAAATCGTTCTTGAGCAGCGTGAGCATGTCTGCGTCGCCGCTTGCGTCTTCCTGTACCGGTATATTGACGGGCTTAACGACACCGAGAAGATGATTATCTTCCAGCAGCACCGGAATGCCGGACAGTCCGTTCATCAGTTCGACTCCCAGCGTCCGAGGATGCCGCATGGCAGCGTCAATCCGGAACGGCTGATCGGAAGACCGATTTCGCCTGCGCTGATTTGACCGCCGTAACGCGGTTTCATCGTCATTTCGAGCATATTGGACAGCACAGTCGGAGAAATGCCGGTCGTATAAGAGTTGATCAGCATGAACAGCGGATTATCCGACAGAATCTGCATGCATGATTCGAGGAACGGATAAAGACTGGATTCCAGCTTCCATGTTTCGCCGTTAGGTCCGCGTCCGTAAGAAGGAGGGTCCATGATGATTGCATCGTACTTGTTGCCGCGGCGCTGTTCGCGCTGTACGAACTTGAACACGTCGTCCGTGATGAAGCGCACGGGACGGTCACTCAACCCCGAGAGCTGAATATTTTCCTTTGCCCATTGAACCATACCTTTTGCCGCATCGACATGTACGACGCTGGCACCGGCGTAAGCCGCAGCAACCGTTGCGCCGCCCGTATAGGCAAACAGATTGAGTACTTGAATCGGACGTCCGGCATTCTGGATTTTGTCCATCATCCAGCTCCAGTTGGCGGCTTGTTCCGGGAAGAGTCCTGTATGCTTGAAGCTGGTTGGTTTGATATAAAATTTAAGCTTATCGTCATAAGAGATCGTCCAGCGATCCGGCAGCTGTTTTTTCCAAGTCCAGCTTCCGCCGCCCGACGAACTGCGATGATAATGACCTGCGGTTTCCCGCCATGGTCCGCTCTCATCCGCGATTGGCCAAATAATTTGCGGGTCCGGACGCCGCAGCACGACATCGCCCCAACGTTCCAGCTTGTCGCCTGCACCGGTATCAATCAATTCATAATCTTTCCAAAGATCAGCCATATACATATTGTTTAAACCACCCTTATCTTGTCGTTGTTGCTCGCCGAGAAACGCATCATTCCCAGAGTATTATTGTACCTGAGGAGGGGGTAAAAAGCCAGAATTTCAAAAGTATTTGACATTGATAATCATTATCATTTATGATGTTGCATATTAAAGAGCCGTTACACAGAAATGCTGGTTCACATACAATAAATTTTGGAGGATCAATCATGAGCAAACTCATCTTAATATATGCCAGTATGACCGGAAATACAGAAGAAATGTCGGAACTGATTACAAGTGGTATTGAAGAGGCAGGCGGCGAGTTAACCGTAAAGATGGCCGAGGATTGCAATGCGGATATTCTTATGGATTATGACGGTATTATTTTGGGTGCTTATACCTGGGGAGACGGCGAACTTCCGGATGAATTTCTGGATTTTTATGACGAAATGGATGAGCTGGATCTGTCGGGGAAAAAAGCGGCCGTGTTCGGCAGCGGCGATACCGTATACGAGCAGTTTGCCAAAGCGGTCGACCTGCTGCAGGAAAAGCTGGTGGAACGCGGGGCGGAGATGGTGTTGGAACCTTTGAAGCTGGAATTGAATCCTTCGGGCGACGAACGTGAAGCGTGCCGCTCGTTTGGCAAACATTTTGCTGGGAGTGCGGTTAGTGTATGAGGGATGTCAGAGAATCTCCTTCGCAAAACAGCGGTGAACTTCGGCTGCTGAAGGACTATCGGCTTGAAAGCTGGCTGGCTTCGGGACGATATCCGCAGAGAGAAATCAGGTCCAATCGCGGAACAAGAGAAGATTACCATTGGACACAGCGTGTGCAGTACGCGGTCGGACATGCAGTCAACCGGTTTTATTCGATACAGCCGGAATTTCGAAGTCAAGCTGATACTGCAGAATTGGTTGATTATCGCTGGCCGCGCAAAATTTCTTATTTTGATTCGGAGAAAAGTTACTGGGAATTGAAAGATCGGGTAACGGATCATTTGGCTTCCTTTTTTGCATCCAACGGTTATGAAGGGCAGCGTCCCGTTATGCTCTATGAACAGTTCGAGACAGAGGTTACCGATCTGGGTATCGACCTGTCGATGGTGTTTCAAGCAGTCTGGCAGAACGAAAACCTTACAGGACTGCATCTTCAAAAGTTTGTTGTCGATTATGACCCAGAAGTCCTGGACGGATATCGGCATGCCGCACGAGTGTTTTGCAGAGAGGCATTCGGATCCGATCCGGAAACGATAGAAATTTATAAGGTACTGAGCGGAGAGCGTATAGAGCTTGATCTAAAGGGTATACCGTATGAAAAATCGCTCGATTATCTGCGCTTGGCTTATGGCAGCATGGAGACGGATTACAAACAAGAACCTTGTACATACAGGAGCTGCCGGCAAGAGCCTGAAGGGGAAACCGGATTTCGGGTCTGCTGATTTTCACCGAACTGCTTCCGTGCTGTCTGAAGGGACGATTATGAAGTACAACTGCAAAAAAGCCTTGTCCAAGCTGCACTTTCGCGGCCGGACAGGGCTTTTGATTGTGATGCGTCAATTGCAGATGGCACACCGGTATCTTTTCACTTGTTCAGCTCATAGTAATCCTGTACAGCGTAAGAACGGAAGCCGCAGCTTTCATATAGATACAGAGCATTTTCATTCTGTGTCTCCACACTGATATACGGACGGCGTCCCCTATCGTTCTCCCGGGAGATAATTTTGTTCAGAATGTTCCGACCGATACCTCGACCTCGAAAGGAAGCATCGATGACAAGCCCGAATATCCAAGCCTGATCCGGAATATCATAATCCATGACAAATGTTCCGACCGTTTGATCGTCAAGCAGGATCATGCTGCGGCTGCGATTAACGCTGCGGCTTTCTTCATTTAACATGTCATCCATGTCTTCTGCGCTCATATCGAAACCGTCTGCGCACAAATGCAGCACAGCATTCCTATCCAACGGTTTATACGCCCGGTGGGAGACCAATGGAAGGGCGTGTGAGTGATCGGCAGCAGCTTTTTTGACCGCCACATCGGCGTGCCAAGCCATCTCATGTTCCGAAAAAGCGTAGCGGCATCGGACTTTCTTCAGCCATTCGGGCGCAGTTAAGGAAGCTTTCGGCGCATTCAGCAGAATAGTAGGGGTGGAATCCAATCTGCCAGAGGATAATGCTTCGTTCCAAAGCTTGGTGAAAATACCCTGTCTTCGGCAGTCGGGATGTACCATGCCGCAGACTTCAAACTGTCCACCGAAGCCGTAAAGCCCGAGAAAACCGACCAAATTTTCGTTTTCGTAGTGAAAATAATCCATGCCTTCCTGCCGCGTATCCATTTTGAGCATATCGCCATTCAGCTTAAGCGAAATATGGTCGGCCTGTTCACAGATGCGCTGCAGAGTCTCGATTTCTTGAATTTGTTGTTCGTTCAGCAAATGGGCCTCCTATGACGAATGGTAGTTATCAAGTATAACGATTATAGCATAGTGATTTTCCAAGTTATACAAAAAGACCCGGATACAGCTTAATGCTGTATCCGGGTCTTCAAGCCCTGCTGACTGCGCATTACGCGCGAATGTCGATCGAACTGCCAAGATGAGGAGTTACACTTGTCTCAAGCATTTTGGCCATCTGATCTCCCTGCTGCTTGGCCTGATCCATCGAGACGTTCATCACTTGAAGCGAAGCCTGCTGAACGAGGGCGACCTGACTCATTGCTGTAGAAAGTCCTGCGATATCCATATTGATTTCCTCCTTTTTGGCTGCCCACTCGGGGGTCCTTTTGGACATAAGCCTATTATCTTTATCGGCCAATGATGCTAGCTAAATGATAGGTTTTTTTGATTGACTTTATCAGGAAATTAGTCTATAATAAACGATATGTGGACACTTGAATATCAATTATGCATATGCAGCATACGCTTTGAAGATCCGAATCGCACTGGCGCGGTCATCGGAGCCGCAAGGATGGAAGAGAGGTAGGGCTTTCGTTGTTTTAGATTTCAGAGAACGAAGCCTTTCACCGTAGAGTGACAGCTCATCAATTTTAACGAGACGGTTTCGCCATAGAGCTTATACGATCTGGCGGTCGTAAGAAGCATATCATACAAGCAAGCAATGAACGAACGATTCATCCATGAGAATCGATTACGTCGAGCGGAATCGTGCGGTTTTTGGAAAGAGTGCTGGGAGAGCAGTTAGGCCTGGCGAACGGTAAGAGGTTTCTCAGTTATTCAAGTGAATAGCGGCAGAACGTACAGCATTACGTTCGTTAAGCCCGCTGAGCGGCGGTCGTCCTTTAAGGACGGCCGCTTTTTTGCGCACTCCAATTTAGCTAACGACTTGATTCTTGAAGGAAATAGATTTATACTTATTCTAAATTGAAATCTATGAGAATGAAAATCAAACTTAAAATGAGGAATGATAATATGAAAACAATTAATCTAACGACTCAACGTCAAGCCGTGTACGACGTAGTCTGTGAATCGGTAGATCATCCAACAGCAGCGGACGTGATGAATCGGCTGGTGGAACGAGGACACAGCTTCGCTTACGGTACCGTATATAACTCGCTTCGTTATTTGACCGACAAAGAAATGATTCGCGAACTTAAACTTGGAGAGACGGCCAGCCGCTACGATGCACGAATAGACGACCATCAGCACATCGTATGCGAAATATGCGGACGAGTCGATGAAGTTATGGCACCTGTGCCGGAAGAATGGATGACCCAGGTAGCTGAAGAAACGGGATATGAGGTGCACGAGGCTCATGTCGTATTGGAAGGAGTGTGCGCGGAATGCAGAAGCAAGCGGAAAAAATGATGATTATGGAGATGCAGACTCCGATGCCTGAAGTCTGTGAGATGACAAGACGTATCATTATTGTTAGTCCGTTTCCCGGACGGATGCACGAACTGATGCGCACACTGATGGAAGCCTGTTTTGATGTGTTGGTTTTTCATCGCTGGGAGCACTCCGAAGCAGGGGCACTTCAAGCGGATCTGCTGATCTTCGACGTGAGCGGTTCACAAGCTGAAGATCCGGTCGGAGCCTTCCGAGAAAATATGCATCCTGTTCACGCGGCGATACCGACACTCTTCCTGATTGACGAGCGGATGCTGGATACCGGAAGCGCGTTCGGCGGCCACGAAGAACTGCTGGTTTGGCCTGCCCGTCCACAGGAGGGGCTGCATCATGTTCGCCGCATTCTGCGCACCGGAGCTTCGCGCGGCTTCGATTCTGCAGCGCCAGCCGATGAGGATGCTGTTCGCGATCAGCTGATCTTCAAAGATCTCCGTATCGATCGCCGCAGAATGACGGTATATCGTAGCGGAGAACGAATTGACTTGACTAAGACGGAGTACGAACTGCTGCTTCAACTGATTAAAGGACAAGGTGCTGTACGTACACGCGAAGATATGTTGAACAAGATTTGGGGCACCCAGTATTTTGGAGGCAGCAACGTAGTGGATGTGCATGTCAAAAGTTTGCGCAAAAAGTTGGGCGATAGTGCTGGGCAGCCCTTGTACGTCGCAACCGTTCGGGGAGTGGGATATCGACTGGCGGATTAAAAGTAGAAGGCGGCATACTTATCATTTTCGCAGCTCGTCTTCATCCGATCTTCATCAAATACTTATACAGCAATCATGATTACTTGCCTGGTTGATGGTAGTATTTAGACATGGATTTAGAAAAGGTCTAAAACCAATTCTAAAAAACGAACCTTCAATCAGGAAAGGAAGATCATTTATGACTGATTCTAGACTGACGACTAACCAGGGAGCTCCGGTAGGCGATAATCAGAATTCCAGAACGGCTGGACGACGCGGCCCTGCGCTGCTGGAAGATTACCATTTGCTTGAGAAGATTGCCCATTTCGACCGTGAACGTATTCCGGAACGTGTTGTACATGCACGGGGAGCTGGAGCGCACGGCGTATTTAAGACAGAGCACAGTATGTCGAAATATACCCGTGCGGCGTTTCTCCAGGAAGCTGGACTTGAAACACCGGTATTCGTTCGCTTCTCGACTGTAATTCATGGTACTGGATCACCGGAGACAGCTCGCGATCCTCGCGGCTTTGCAGTGAAATTTTATACACAAGAAGGCAACTACGATATCGTAGGCAATCACCTTCCGGTGTTCTTCATCCGTGATGCAATCAAATTCCCGGATATGGTACACTCGCTCAAACCTGATCCACAGTCGAATCGGCAGGAGCCGAGCCGTTATTGGGATTTCATGACGCGCACGCCGGAATCGACGCATATGATGACTTGGCTGTTCTCCGATCACGGCACACCGGCGAATTATCGGGAACTGGACGGCTTCAGCGTACATGCTTTCAAATGGGTAAATGCAGAAGGCAAAGTGGTGTACGTTAAATATAAATGGGAGTCCAAGCAGGGAGTACGTACGCTGACAACGGACGAAGCACGCCAGGTTCAAGGCGAAGACTTCGGCCATGCGACACGCGACTTGTTCGATCGGATTGAAGAAGGCAATTTCCCGGAATGGACATTGAAAGTACAGTTCATTCACCCGGAAAACATTGACGATTATGAATTCGATCCGCTTGATCCGACCAAAGTATGGCCGGAGGAGCAGTTCCCGTTCCATACCGTGGGAACCATGACATTGAATCGCAATCCGCAGAACTTCTTTGCTGAAGTCGAGCAGTCCGCGTTCTCTCCAAGCGCATTGGTACCGGGAATCGAGCCTTCGGAAGACAAGCTGCTGCAGGGACGTCTATTCTCGTACCCGGATACGCAGCGCTACCGCCTGGGTGCGAATTATACGCAGCTTCCGATTAACTGCCCTTATGCTCCGGTTCGCAATCATCAGCAGGATGGAGCCATGAATATGCGCACCGATCTGCCGAAAGTAAATTACGAACCAAACGGTTATGAAGAAAGCCCAGTAGAAGATCCAGCTTACCGCGATTCCGAAGCACCGCTCGAAGGCCGTGTAACGCGTCAGAAGATCGAGAAAACGGACGATTTCGCACAAGCGGGAGCACAGTACCGTTCGTATACAGCTGAACAGCGTGATAACCTGATTGCAAATATCGTAAACGACCTGAGCGGCGTCAGCGAAGACATCAAGCTGCGTGCAATCTGCAACTTTGTACGTGCTGACCGCGAATACGGGATGCGCCTTGCGCAGGGCCTGAACGTAGATATCTCTTCGTTCATGGGCGGCCGTTGATCCTGTTTTCTGTATCCTAAATGTTTGAATAATCGTTATATATAAAAAGACCGGGCTTCGCATCTCCATCATGCGAAGCTCGGTCTTTTCAATTTATTTATTTTCTAAAATTAATGTTCTAATATTGAAACAACATGGCAACCAATTGGAATCCCGAGCCGATCGACCAGAATAGAATATGATCTCCTCGCTTGACGCGTCCCGTCTCAACGGCTTCATACAGTGCGATAAATGGACTGCTCGTACCGGTGTAGCCGAATCGATCGCCGACATAGATCATCTGCTCGTCATTCAACCCGAATTGACGTTGGATCTTCAGCACGTTTTCGAGTGAGAACTGCGATAGGCAGTATGTAGAGATATCCTGCGGTGTCAAGCCGTGACGTCCAAGCAGTGTTTCAAACATCTCGAATGTCGGCGGCATTGCAGCATGGGCTTCAAACGGCAGCCAGAGAATGCCTTTGGCCTCAGAACCATGCTTAATCGTTTTGGTCAATCCTTCGGCTGGGTAGCGAATAAAATCGCGGTTCACAGGGTCCGTATAGTAAATGGAGTCGATGAATCCACACTCTTCCTCGGTACGCTCCAAAATGACTGCTGCCGCCGCATCGCCATAATTGGCATAGGTGACTGCACTTTCCGGGTCGCTCACCAGCGTATTGTAATCAGAACCAACAATCAGTGCACGGCGAATATGGGGACTTGTCAGCATATATCGACTGGCATGATCGACGGCAACCACCATACCGGCACAGTTGGCATTGGAATCCAGTACCATCGTGTGGGAGCGGGCACCGATCGCAGCATGAACATACAGGGCATTGACCGGGAAAGTCGTTTCAGGGACTTGGGTTGAAAAGACGATCATATCGATGTCTGACCCTTGAAGTCCTGATTTGGACAGAACATTTTTTGCTGCTTCGATGGCCATTGTCAGCCCATTCTCTTCTTCATTATTGATGACATAACGAGACTTCCGTCCCATATGTTCCAGAAATCTACGAATGTCGTTATTTTTTCGGTCGAAATGATCCAAATAAAATTCGTTGCCGACAGCGTTTGCGGGATGATAGATGTCTACAGAAGCAATGCGAATACGGCTCATACGGTTTTCTCCTTTTGATTTGTGAAATTTGTGAAATAAGAGATATCTCAAAACAAGGACACAGCTCTGCCGGATTGGACAGAGCTGTGCCAGAATGTAGTTGAACACGAGACCGCCGGATAGGGCGGAATTACTTGGTTACGATTTCATGATTGCTTAAGCCTGCATCACGTGCAACGCGTCCCAACTGCATTTTGATAATTGTCTGTTTTGTATTGATAACAAAGATCACTTTTTGGAAGCCTGTTTCTTTATAGCTGGCAAATGAACCTTTCAGTTTATCGACTTCTTCGCTTGCAAGCAGATCCATTTCTCGGCAGTCCACTTCCAGTGTGAAAGCTGGCGCGTCGATCGAAGATGCCATTTTGCCGTAATCGCGTACGAAGTTTTGATAATCCTGCGGAGTGAAAGTACCGCCGACCTTCATCTCTACTTTTTTTGCCGCCTGATTGGTTTGAATACTGTAGGGTTGAGTCATGTTTAATTTCCTGCCTCTCAAATTTTTCTCTCTACCTTTCTTATATCGGTACAGTTTTCAAAGATTTAAGAGAGCTAACATAATTCTACATGAGTCAAAAAAAACAGAGCATGGAACAAGTTGGCGTCGTGCGGCTGTGTAAGGTAAAATGAAAAGATAAAGACAACCGGAATAGGAGCTTATACTAATGAGATACCGCAGCATGCAGGAGTGTATCGCCGATCTGGAAAATGCCGGACATCTGATCCGCATCAAGGAAGAGGTTGACCCGGAGCTGGAGATGGCCGCGATTCATCTAAAAGTATTTGAGGCGGGTGGACCCGCTTTATATTTTGAAAAGGTAAAAGGATCGAAGTATGGCGCTGTATCGAATCTGTTCGGTACAATCGAGCGGAGTAAGTACATGTTCAGAGATACCTGGACATCGACGCAGGAGGTTATCGGTCTGCGCAACGAGCCGATGAAGGCGTTGAAGCAGCCTTTGCGCTATGCAGGTACGGGATTGTCCGCACGCAAAGCGCTGCCGCTCAAACAATCAGGCCTGCCGTCCGACTTCGAAGAAATTCGTATTTCGGATCTGCCGATGATCAAAAGTTGGCCAAACGACGGCGGCGCATTCGTGACACTGCCGCAGGTCTACAGTGAAGATCCCGATAGACCGGGTATTATGAATGCGAACCTGGGGATGTACCGCGTTCAACTTAGCGGCAACGAATACGAGCCTGACCGCGAAATCGGGATGCATTATCAGATCCATCGCGGAATCGGCGTACATCAGTCGAAAGCGGCCAAACTTGGACAGCCGCTTAAAGTCAGCTGCTTTATCGGCGGGCCTCCGGCTCATACGCTGTCGGCCGTTATGCCGCTTCCCGAAGGATTGAGCGAGCTTACGTTTGCGGGATTGTTGGCAGGACGGCATTTCCGCTACAGCTACGTCGATGGGTTCTGCGTAAGCCACGATGCAGACTTTGTAATAACAGGCGAAATTTATCCTAACGAAACCAAGCCGGAAGGCCCGTTCGGCGACCATCTAGGTTATTATAGTTTGGTGCATGAATTTCCTGTAATGCGAGTACACAAAGTTTATGCGAAAAAAAATGCAGTCTTTCCGTTTACTGTTGTCGGTCGTCCTCCGCAGGAAGATACGGCATTCGGTGCATTGATTCATGAGCTGACCGGAGGTGCAATCAAGCAGGAAATTCCAGGTGTAAAGGAAGTACACGCTGTCGATGCGGCAGGTGTGCATCCACTCCTGCTGGCTGTAGGCAGCGAGCGCTATACACCGTACCAGGCAGTCAAACGTCCGGCCGAGATTCTGACGATTGCCAACCGGATTCTGGGTACGGGACAGCTCAGCTTGGCCAAGTATCTATTCATCACGGCCGAGGACGATGGACCGGTCGATGCGCATCAGATCGAAGAGCTGTTTACCCATATTTTGGAGCGGATTGATCTGCGTAGGGATCTGCATTTTCAGACCAATACGACGATCGATACGCTTGATTATTCCGGAACGGGACTTAACAGCGGCAGCAAGGTTATCTTTGCCGCTGTCGGCAAGCCGATACGGAAGCTGACGACCGACGTTCCGAGTGTGCTGGCAAATCTGCCGGGCGGCTTCAGCAAGCCGGTTATGTCAATGCCGGGCGTAGTTTTGCTGCAGGGACCTGCTTTTAAGAACTATGAATCAGCGGAGGCAGAAATCCGCGATTTGGCGGCAGTGATTGCGCAGCGCGGAGCGCCTGAAAACTGCCCACTTGTCGTCTTGTGTGACGATACCGACTTTATGGGCGCTTCATTTGATAACTTTTTGTGGGCGGCTTTCACCCGAAGCAATCCGTCGCATGATATACACGGCGTAAACGCTTTCTATGAACATAAGCATTGGGGCTGCGACAATGTAATTATCGACGCACGCACCAAGCCGCATCAAGCGCCGCCTCTGGTACCCGATCCGGAAGTATCTGAACGAGTCTCCAGGTTGTTCACCCCCCATGGGAGTTTAGGTATTCTCGGCATAAAAGGCTGAGCGAAGTTTTCATCAGTAAACAGCAAAAAGAGCCCATGTGGGCTCTTTTTTGATGCTGCGAGTTTTAATCGGCAAACGGTTAACGCTGCCGTCTCGAAGTATAAAGGACTTTGGTCGACGTCTTGACGACAACTTGACGCTCGGGTGTTTTCGAGCTGGGCTGACCTTTTCCCGCTTCGTGAAACACATGATGACAGGAAAAGCAAAGCCGACCGCTGCGGGTTTCGCTGCCGCAGGATTCACAGGGATAAGTAAGATTGCGGTAAGAAGAGGACAGACGTCCGGATTTAATGAAGGTGTACAGTTCGTTTAATGATACGCCGGTTACTTCGGATAGTTCTTTAGACGTGATGTTTGGGCGCATCCATAGGCGATCCAGACATAGGTTAAGGTCACTATCCATCTTGGTACTGCATGGGACACACAAGTTACGAAGGTTTTTTTGAAAAATAGTCCCACATTTCGGACAATAGTCGACCAAAAGACTCATATGAATCACCTCTTATTAGTGGTCAAGCTTCAATCTGTGGTTCTATAATACTACCTCAATTCAAGGTTCGCAAGACCTATATAACTAAGGGGTGAATAAGTGCATGTGGATGCCAAGCGAATATTCGATAACAGGAAGAATCAAGCCGCAGTATCTTAAAACAAAAAATAAAAGTTCAAATAGACAGCAAAAAGCCGCGGTGCGTGGCAAAAACACGCAGCGGCTTTGTTTTAGGTTCTGCAGGGGAGGAACTACTGAGGAAGTTCCAGCGAGAAAGTTGTACCCGAAGGACTGCTGCTTCGCAGAAGCAGTTCTCCGCCTTGGGCGCGCGCCAACAGTCGACTGTAGGTAAGACCAAGCCCGAGCCCTCGCGCACGACGTTTTTTCTCCTCACTGCGAAAGAATCGATCAAAAATGTAATCGCGATCTTGTTCGGGAATTCCTGCGCCATTGTCGGCAATTTGAACTTCGATACGACCGACAGACTCGCGAATCGTAATCTGCAGACAAAGTGGGCGATCAGGATGTGCGGCCTGCTGTCCATTGTTGAGCAGGTTGACGACGATCTGTTGAATGCGCATAGCATCGCCGGTTGTATAAATCAATCCTTCCGGAAAATCATAGACAATATTTATCGAATCGCATTCATGAGGGAGCTTCCATTGATAAACGATTTCCGATACAAGCAGCTTGAGATCAATTCGATCGCGTCGTACAGAGACATTGCCGGAGGAAAAGGCGTTGTAATCGAGCAGATCCGCAATCATTCGTTCCATCCTGTCCGATTCCTGCAGCGCAATATCGAGAAATTCTTTGGCTTCTTCGCCGTTTACCACATTGTCGCGAACGGCCATAACCAACCCTTTGATTGAAGTAACAGGAGTTTTCAATTCATGTGTAACCCCTGCCAATGATAGCTCTCGCCATTCTTCGAGCTGATTTAGTCTTCCGGCCATGCCGCGGAAAGAATCAACCAGTTCGCCAAGCTCGCGTTCGCCGGTTTCAATTTCCAGATTGACATCATAATGTCCACTGCGAATCTGACGGGCGCTTTCGGCTACGCGCCGAATAGGCCGGGACAGCTTACGCGAGAGCAGATAGATCGTAAACCAGCCGGATAGAGCGAGTGCTCCGAATACGGCGGCAAATAGAATCAACTCCCGGGAGCTGTAAGCCGGAGTTTTGCGAAATTGGCTGATATAAACTCCGCCGATCTCCTGACCATTCTGCATGATAGGCGTCTTGATCAGCTGATATTCCGGTTCGCCTGAACGCAGACTTGGATTTAATTTCTCCTGAATCTGTCTCTCGGTCATTTGAGGTCGGGTAAACAGCGCGTTGCCCTGCAGATCGGTAACAAGAAGGCAGACATCAAGATTCATGTTAAACAATTCCATGCGTTGATCCAGAATTCTGTTCAGATTTTCCGGAATGGTCAGAGAGCCGGAAGGGGCTTCGACCCTGTCCGCGACCTCCTGACCGAGCATGGCCGCGGTGCGTGAGCGGTTCTCCATCGCCGTTTCTCGAATACCGTACAGAGCCACTCCCACAATGATTGCGAGAGCCGCAAATAAAATCAGAAAATAGCGCAGCGTCCAATAGGTCAGAATGGAAGTCGCTCTGCGCTCGCCTGCGCTTCCTTTCTCTAGCCATCTCGGCGTCGTCAGATTCTGGTTTTTTCGGCGATCCAAAATTGATACCCCGTTCCTCGTAGAGTACGAATCTCGCCGTTCTCCGGCGGCCAATGCGACAGTGCTTGACGCAATCTCTTGATTGAAAGGTCGACCGCGCGGTCGCTGCCCTCATAATCGATGCCCCATACATTTTCGATCAGCTGTTCCCGTGTGAACATCTGGTTTGGATACTCCGACAAGAAAAGCAGCAGCGACAAATCGCGCGGCGTGAGCGGCACTTCTGCTCCATTGAGTGACACCCGCTGGGCGCTGTTATCAATAACCAATGTACCAAAACTTTTACTGGTATCCGAACCGCTGTAGACAGGTCGTCTGCGCAGCACCGCGTTGACCCGTGCAACGACTTCTTCGGGTACGAACGGTTTGGTCATATAATCGTCTGCTCCACTATTCAAGCCGTTCAGCCGGTAGTCGACATCACCCAGCGCAGTCAGCATAATAACCGGGCATGAGCTGTGATTGCGAATCTTTTGGAGAATCTCCCAACCGTCCATGCCGGGCAGCATAATATCGAGCAGAACAAGTACAGGCCGCGTTTCTTCAAATTTTTGCATCGCAAGGTTTCCGTCGGATACCCGTTCCACCTTGAATCCGGCTTTTTTCAAATAGGCTGCGAGCACCCTTGCAATTGCTTCTTCATCCTCAATAATCAGAATGGTTGTCACTCGCATCTTCCCTTCATATCTGATGGTCCTCTTGCGTAATTGCGCAGCTTTGTTTTATTGCTGTGGCTTCTATTCTACAAACAAAAAAGATGAGAACAAGCTTTTTTGAAGATTTTATACCATTTCAGACAATATATTTTTAAAAGCCCCCTTTGACATATGCCCGACACATTGAACAATTATGATACTAAAAAATAGATATGCAGGAGGAGAAGATCATGAACAAAAAAGCGAGGAATTGGATTATTGCAGCGTCAGCAGTTGTTATTATCGGCGGGGCAGGAGCTTATACATGGATGAACAATTATCTGGGCAACAAGGTGGAAATTGAAAGTGTACTTCCAACTCAGGCAGCGAGCACAAGTCCTGCATTGGGATCGACAGCGGAAGCCGCTGGTGCCGAAACGGTGATCGCAGCGGACGAACTGAACGGAGCTTGGGAAATTACAGAAGATTCCAAAGTATACTTTTCCGTAACGACTTCGCAGGAACCAGTCAACTTTGTTAACGATCAGGTCAGCGGAACATGGGAAGTAAACGTTAACGATGCGACACAGATGAGCGGCAGCGGAGCTATCGAAATTGATGCGATCGATTCGGGCAACGCACAGCGCGACGAACATATCAAGAGCGACGATTATTTCCAGATGGGCCAATATCCACAGGCGACGTTTACTGCACAATCGTTTGAGGGAGTGCCGGAAGAATGGACGGAAGGCGAATTGTACGACTTTGTGATGGAGGGTACTCTGACGGTTCGGGGAATCGAAAAGCCTGTAAAGTTTGACGCAAAAACATCTTACCAGGATGGCAAGCTTCTCCTGTCCGGTACAACGACGGTCACCTTCGAAGACTTTGGATTGGAAAATCCGCATTCGGTCGTACTGAGTACAGAGAACAACATTAACGTACAGCTGGAACTTGCCCTCGAAAAGTAAAACGAAGTAGGTCAAGCCACCAAGAAGACAAAGCAAGCAAAGCCAGTAAAATGAAGTGAGTCAGTATAAATCAGGAAAAA
This sequence comes from Saccharibacillus kuerlensis DSM 22868, assembly GCF_000378145.1. GTDB lineage: Bacteria > Bacillota > Bacilli > Paenibacillales > Paenibacillaceae > Saccharibacillus > Saccharibacillus kuerlensis. Next base: position 124,493 of record NZ_KB899281.1, read on the forward strand.
TAAGGTAAGCAGATGTCGGTTGAACACGCACGACAACTGAGCAGAACCCATAAACCTTGCTGTGGAACAGTTGAATTCCCGGCAGGGTTTTTTGGTATGCAAAAAATGAAGATGTAATACAATAAAAGCAAGGAAGAAGACGAGAAGAGGAAACGGAAATAAAAAGAGCGAACGGATGGGTGATTATGGAAGGGCGCTTTGCGGTATGTTGTTATTATGGTTTTGAATCGAATTACTGGAAAGGAAGCTGCTTATGATCGTTCGTTTCGGATATGTCGCCATGTCGCTTGAAATTAAAGATTCCTCGCCTTCCAAAACAATGACGATGGCCCGCTTTGCCAAACTGCCCGACCGTGAGGCAGGACTTAGAGAGCTGGAACGCATCGCCACCGTTAATCTGCACAATACGCTGCGTCTGCTGCGTCATAATGTGGCGGAAGGAATCGAAGTGTATCGCTTTTCCTCCAAGTTAATCCCGCTGGCTACTCATGCCGATTTGCTTGATTGGGATCCTTTTGCTGCATTAGCGGAACCTTTTGCTGAGATTGGAGCTTATGTGCGCAAGCATAATCTGCGGGTGTCTTTTCACCCCGATCACTTTACTGTACTGAGCACGCCAAGGCCGGAGGTGCTGATCGGATCAATCCGCGACTTGCGGTATCACGTGCGGATGCTTGAAGCGATGGGGCTGGATGCCCGTGCAAAAAATAATATCCACATCGGCGGCGCTTACGGAGATAAGCCTGTCGCTGCCGATCGTTTCGTCGAACATTTTGAACAATTGGATTCCGATATTCAGACCCGAATTACGCTGGAAAATGACGACAAGACTTTTACGACCGGAGAAACGCTCGCTGTAGCGCAGCGTACCGGCCTGCCGATGGTGCTCGATATTCACCATCACTGGGTGAACAGCGCGGGCGAACCAGCGTCCGATTGGTGGCCTGAAGTGGCGCGTACCTGGGAATCGCCGCTGGCCCGAACAGATCTGGCAGAAGGAGAGATGCTGCCGCCGAAGATTCATGCGTCAAGCCCGAAAAGCGAGACCGATCGTCGCAGCCATGCCGATGGTGTAGAAGCGAGACCACTGCTCGACTTTCTGCGGGAAGCGGCCAAGACGTCCCCGCATATTGACGTGATGCTGGAAGCCAAGCATAAAGACAAAGCGCTTTTCCAGCTGATGCGTGATCTTCATGCTTATCAGGGAGAGGGAGTGAAGATTCTAGGCGGGGCAAGTATTGAAGTGCAGCCGTAGAAAAGAATCGAAAAACGCAAAAGTTTGCGCGGCTGCGCGGCATGCGTATACGTTTTACAACTGAAGAGCTTTGTTCCGCTGTATGTTTACAACATACACCAGTAGGCGGAACAAGGCTTTTTTTTGCAGCAAACAGTTATTTAAGCTAGAATATTTATGAAAGCGATATCAAAAACAAGGGATGGCCGGAAAGGCGGAGAATTTTCTTGAGTGATTTCGTAAATGTAGGCATGATCGGCTACAAGTTTATGGGTAAGGCGCACAGCAATGCATATCGGGCGCTGCCAATGTTTCTGCCGGATGTGCCGAAACCGCGGATGAAAGTCATCTGCGGTCGGGATGAGCAGGCAGTAACGAAGGCGGGCGAGCAGTTCGGATGGGAAAGCGTAGAGACTGATTGGCGCAGTCTTATCGCAAGAGACGATATCGATCTGGTCGATATTAATGCACCGAGCGACGCACATAAGGAAATTGCGTTGGCTGCAGCGGCGGCCGGCAAACATATTTTCTGCGAAAAACCTTTGGCGCTGAACCTTGCCGATTCGCGGAAGATGCTGGAGGCGGCCGAGAGAGCGGGAGTTAAGCATATGGTCGGCTTCAATTACCGCTTCGCGCCGGCCGTACGTTTAGCAAAAAAGTTGATTGAGGAAGGAAGACTGGGCAGGATTTATCATTTCCGCGGATTGTTCTTACAGGACTGGATTATGGACCCGGACTTTCCGCTCGTCTGGCGCTTACGCAAGGAAGTGGCGGGCTCCGGCTCGCTCGGTGACCTGGGTGCACATACGATCGATATGGCCCGCTATCTGGTCGGCGAGTTCGAGGAAGTGGTAGGCATGACGGAGACGTTTATTAAGCAGAGACCCATGCCGACCGAGATGACAGGACTTACCGCGAAAGGGAGCAAGGAGGGCCCGCACGGGGATGTAACGGTCGATGATGCGGCGATGTTTATGGCCCGCTTCGATAACGGTGCGCTCGGCACTTTCGAAGCCACGCGGTTCGCAAACGGTCATCGCAGCACCAATTCCTTTGAGATCAACGGCAGCCGAGGCAGCGTACGCTTCGATTTCGAACGGATGAACGAGCTTGAAGTTTACTTTTCGGATGATCCGGAGGACGTACAAGGCTTTCGCCGGGTATTGGCCACTGATGCTGCGCATGATTACATGTACGCTTGGTGGCCGGCCGGACATACGATTGGGTACGAGCATACGGTTACGCATGAGATGCACGAATTAATGAAGGCGATCGCTGAGGATCGGCAGCCGGTACCGAATTTTGTCGACGGTGTAAAATGTCAGGCAGTACTTGAAGCAGTAGAACGTTCTGCGGCGGAAAAGCGCTGGGTGAAGCTGCAGGAGTTTGAAGACTAAAGTGGAATGGTTAGCTGACCAAACAATCCGAAAGTTGAATCAAAGCTGAATCATTGACAAAAAACCTTCTCCGTCAAGGAGAAGGTTTTTTTGTTAATTGGATGGGGTTGGCGCTTCTTTTTTGACATTGGGAACGTCGATTTCAATCTTGCGATTGATGGCTTTCAATTCCTTCAAGAATTGTTCTTCCTGCAGGGGAGAAATCAGAATGCTGCCGCCTGAATAAATGATCTCCAGACGTTCGCGTGCATGAGCCGGTCCCGAATTGAAGCTGCGTTTACGGCGAACCTTCTCAATGCGGTCGATTGGAATATTCCAATTCAGCGGGCCTGAGCGCACATGCAGATGGGCTTTGTCAATCTCGTAATTGGTCATATACCAGGTTGAGACAACGAACATCAGAATGAGCAGCCAGATGGGAATGAACAGCAGAGAGCCGCCGGAAGAGAGCCCCATCCAGACAAGAATCAGGAGAATAATAATAATTGACCAGTTCAGAACAAAGAAGAAAGCGTCTTTTTCACTTTTGTATCGATTCATGAATGCCTCCGAATAAGTTGTCTCTACCATTCTACAGGAGCGAGGTGGGTTTGCACAATTCCGATAAGCATTTTCCGCCGGTGTTCATTTATTTGTCATTGGAATAATCCGTATGCTCTTTCGCTTTACCAGAGGAAAGAGTATAATAGAAGGCTGGGGTGCTTTTTTACGACTCCTTGGTAGAGAGATAGAGTATGTAGGGAAAAGGGGCAATGAAGTTGGGTAAGGGAAAAACATTAGGGTTCTGGATGCTGACGGCTCTGGTCGTTGGTAATATGGTCGGTTCAGGCATCTTTATGCTGCCGCGCTCGCTTGCGGAAGCGGCAAGTCCAGCAGGCACGGTGCTGGCATGGGGAATAACCGGCTTTGGGGTACTGATGCTGGCGCTCGTCTTCGGCAACTTGGCGCTGCGCAAGCCGCACTTGAACGGTGGACCGCAAATTTATGCAAAAGAATTGTTCCCAAACAGTCCGGCGTTGTCGCTGCTGTCGGGCTTTATGTCAAGCTGGGGGTATTGGATCGGCAATATTGCGGGTTTTGTAGCGGTTATTACGACGTTCGCCAGCTATTTGTCTACGTTCTTCCCTGTAATGAACAGCGTAAGTGTGCTGTTCAGCCTGGGAAGTTTCGAGCTGACGATCGGGCATGCTTTGAACTTTGTTGTTTGTTCACTGCTGCTGTGGGGGACGCATTTTTTGGCGCTGCGCGGGATTGAGGGAGCAGGACGGCTGAATTTGATCGCAACAGTAACCAAAGTGATCGGCTTCGCCTTGTTTATCGGGATTGCGCTGTTCGCTTTTCAATCGTCAACAATGGGAGAATTTGCTGCAGCGCATCTGGATGAATCCGGCCGCTCCATGTCGCTGCTGTCGCAGGTAAACGGCGCAGCAGTAGTTACACTGTGGGCGTTTATAGGTGTGGAGTCGGCGACAGTATTCGCAGCACGAGCCGGACGTAAACGGGATGTCAGCCGGGCTACAATTGCTGGTCTGCTGATTGCGATTGTATTGTACGTGGGTATCAGCATCTTGACCATGGGGTTGCTGCCAAAAGAACAGCTGATGCAGTCGCAAAATCCGCTTGTCGACGCCATGACGGCGGTGCTCGGTCCCTACGGTGGATACCTGCTGGCGGCACTTGGCCTGATCAGTCTGATCGGTTCTACGATCGGATGGGTGCTGCTCAGCGCGGAAGTACCGTTCGAAGCGGCCAAGCAGCGCGTGTTTCTTCAACCGTTCCGCCGGGAGAATGATAAGGGCATGCCGAAGCTGTCTCTGTGGATCTCGAACGCACTCGGCCAACTGCTGATCTTCTCGACGATCTCCGGATCGATTTCGCAGGCATTCGACTTCATTATTGTCGTGGCGACGCTGGCGTATCTTGTCCCGTACTTGATCGCTTCGGTCTATCAGTTAAGATTGACGCTGACCGGAGAAGGCTATACGGCGATGCGTGAACGCCGAATGGACGGTGTCATCGCCGTATTGGCAACAGTTTACTCGGTATGGGTCGTTTACGCTGGAATGGGGGATTTGAAAACGTTCCTGTTCGGTGTGCTCCTGCTGGCGAGCGGAATCGTGTTCTATCCGTTATTGCGTAAGCAGCTGCGGGAAGCCGATGCGGCGTGAAAAGGTGGTCGGTAGTCTTATTGAACGCAGAGAAAAAGGGCGGACACCGAGTCCGGCCTTTTTTCTTTAATAGAAGTATAAGTTCTCGATCAAGAAATTAAAAGAGAAGGAATCACACTCCTGCAGCGTTTATTGAATGATCGACATGATACACAATAAACGGATCGTTTAGCGGCCGGAAGCGAAAGGAAGTGTAGAACATGATGGAAGCAGAATCGAATGAACGTGAAGACGGGCCTTACAACGAAAAGTTAAAGCCGATCGACAAACAAATTTGTGAACTGCTGAAGCAGCGTAAGGACATCTCGCAAGGAGAGCCGGGACAGCCCCAAAAAGCGTTGATTGCCGAATGGTCGGGAAAGTACGGATTTTACGAAGATTACCTACAATCAATATTCGGAACTCTTGCCAACGAAGCGGTTTACAAACCGTTAGTCGTGCCAACCGGGTTCCGCCGCCAGGTCCCGGTACTTCGATCGGCCGAGCAGAATAACATTTTCTATTCCATCGTAACGGTCCGCCAGTACGATAATGCTAGTGTTATTATGCTGAATGCCGATTGGGAAGAGGAGGAGAACCTTCGCCACAGCGAACGAACGCATTGGGAATGTGTGCTCGAGGTGACAGGCGATCAGGAATATGACTGTCGGATGCGCAACGGATCGGGAACGAACGGGCAAATGTCCCAAACTTTCGTAATTAGCCCACCTCTTCCCGAAGATCTGTTGGATATCGTCTTTCGTGTACGTGTGTATGAGGAATATGGGCGGAAAAAGCCGCTTGGTCCCGAGATCATTTTGGAATAATCATTAAGGCAGCATGGGAACTGCTTGATCGCCGTGTACAGAAATAAAAGTCTCCAGAGTAAAAAAGCGAAAAGCCGCTCGTACATAAATGTACGGCGGCTTTTTTTAGTGCTGTCCTGCCGAGAGTAGGGCGACGCTGCCGATAAGCTTTTTTTACAATTAGGGAGAATCGCTGTTAGGCAGCCGCTTCCGCAGCTCTGCTTCTTCAGACTGCGCCTCAATGTCTCCTCCAATTTCGAACTTGGCATTCAATAGACGAATTGCCATGTACAAGGATTCTGTATCCTGAGGATCTATGTCAATATTACGCCGGTAAAGCTGCAGCGCCTGTTCCAACTTGCCATCCAGCAGCAGCCGATCGGCTTCGGTCAGCGAGCGCTGCCGGACGTGGAAAAAGGGCATATTCCCGACGTTGTCTTCGCTCAACCGGTATCCGCCGCTTTGACTGATGATTCGTCCTTCCGCATCGTAAGCACTGACGTTCCATGAGAAACGGGCGTCCGGATTCATATAGGCAAGCAGGCGGTTGGGATCTGTATCTTCCCAGCTTCCGTCATCGGGCATCGTCAGGCCGCCCGATGTTCCATACAGCTCATTGAGTGTAAGAGACAAGCGATTTTCGGGAATGCGATTGCGGATTGCAGTCCCGACATAAGCGTTGCCGTCTTGATCAGGGATACTGCCGATCACGTCATAGTAGGCAGCACCTTCTATAGGCGACCAGCTGAAATCGATCGTATCGCCTGTAATTTCTTGATCGTTAACCGGCGATTGAAGTTCGATCAGCGGTTGGATGACGATTGGATACTCGACATGCTGTCCGTCTCCGATCTCGACCATCCAATCTTTCGCCTGTACCGGCCAGCTCCAGCCGTCCAATTGATCAAAATCCAATCCCAGTTCAAGTACGTAGGAACCTGGAACAACATTCCGAATATCGAATCGACCGTTCTGATCTGTTACGGTTCGATAAGGTTCACCTTCACGAACCGGCCCAGGATCTTTTTCACTCCGAAGAAAAAGACCCGCACGTACAACGGGTGTACCGTCACCGTAAGTCAGCGTGCCGGAAAAAGAAGCAGGCGATGTTGTTCCTCGGCTAAGTGCCCGTTCCAACAAGTTCCGATAAAGCATCAGTTCGCTTTCAGGCTTTGAATGGTTGGAATCGGCGGAAGAGGGAGAGGGAGAGGGAGATACGAACCGGGGAATCGGAGTGCCGGAGTGAAGATTGCTGCCTGCTCTTGTTGCAGCTTGTTCAGGCCGACCTTGAGCAAAAAGAATTTGACTGGAAATCCGGTCGGTACGTGTGTTCAGATCTGCTCCCCGGCTGCCGGTCTGTTTGCGGAGCTGTTCAAAGAGCCCTTCGGCCTTGTCAGCGTCGTTTTGATTTAAAGCATACTCTGCCCGGTCAAGCAGCAGTTCCAGCCGTCCTTGTGAGCCTGGCTGCATCCGATCAAAAGTTTGCTTCAGTGCCTTTTCTCCATCTTCGCTTCGGCCCAGAGCGCCATATTCATAAGCCAACTGCCTGGCAGCTCGAATCAGCAGCGCTTCATCTTCTCCTTCACGAATATATCGTTCCAGCAGAGGGAGCCGATCTTCGGGAGTGAGAAACCCCGTTTCTTCCGTGTCTTCGCTTGCGACCATAAGTCTATTTCCTCCGGGTTGATAGTCGAATCGATAAAGATCGTAACGGGAAGGCCGAATCGCTTCTTGCACAATCAGCTCAAGCTTGCGCTTACTGCTTGCCTGCTCGATCTCTTCAAGTGTTTTAAGGCGAAGAGCCTCCGGGGTTCTCGAAGCTTGATAGCGTTCGATTGCGGTCGGCGTCCAGATCGCGGCTGCAGCCAATACAATCAGGGGCAGCAGTACATAAAGGACTAGATGCTTAACTTTAATTCTAATTTTCAAGACGCTTCACCTCTTTTCGGTAAATGTCTTCCCAATACACATTTCCTCCGGCTTCGATCAATTCGCGTTTGTCTGAAGGAAAGGGCGTATTGTGCAGAGTATGAACGGCATAAGGAGAGGCGAGTAGGAGAAGGAGGGCGGCAGTCCCGATGATTAGACTTCCCGGCTTTACCGTAAATTCCAATTCCCGATTCCAGAGCGCATGAAGACCGGCACGCCGGGATGAGGGATGTGTACGCTGTAGGACTTTGGTATGCGAAGTGAAAGTGGTATCCGCCAATTCTTCCTCCAGTCGACTTTTCAGCGCCGCACGATCTTTTTCATTGTCCAAACCGTTCATAGTCGCTCCTCCTCCTCGATTGTTTTCTTCAATAATGTCCGACCGCGGGACAGCCTGGATTTGATCGTATTTTCGTTCGTTTCCAGAAGCTCAGCGATCTCCCGTACATTCAATTCGTCAAAATAGTATAAGACGATACTTTCACGGTAGCGATAATCAAGGCTTCTTACGGCTGCTGCCAAATGTTCTTTTTTCCACTGGGTGATAAAATCTTCATCTGCTCCAGTCGAGAAAGAATCTGCATCCAGCGGAAGTTCCCCGGCTCCTCCTCCGGGAAATATATGCCTCCAGCTCCAAGTCCGCTGCCGCATCCGGCACCCATTAACTGCGATACGAATCAGCCAGGGACGCAGTTTGGAGGGATCGTCAAGCTGATCGATTTTATTGTAGGCTTGAACGAAAGCATCCTGTACGACTTCTTCGGCAGTCTGCCGGTCTCGAACCAGCAGACATGCCGTACGCAGAAGGAGATCGCCGTATTGCTCCATCAGCTCCCGAAGAGCATTTTCTTCTTTGGCTTTGATCCTCTCGATGAGCTCCAGATGATGACCCCCTTTACGGATAGGATGCGTGTAAAGCGGAAGTCGTTGCATAAATAATAAATTTTCCACAAAAAAAGCCCCGCATTCGCATCGATTCATGCGAGCGGGGCTTTGGAACATCGGGCGGAGGACGATAGGGAAGATTACAGATAATACATTTTGAACAAAATATCCTGCTGATGATTTCCGAATTTTTTTCCGAAAATAGTTGCGCCGCCTACGTTCTTCGCATCTTCTTTTACTTCAATGCGCAGTGTCCAACGATCGCAGGCTGTGTCGAGATCGGCAATGGAAACATCAGACATCGGATCGCCATCGACATATGTGCCATGGCCCGTGATCCGGATTGTCTTAAGCAGGCCGTACTGATTGAGATTATTCGGCCACCAATCAGGTGTGAGTTTGCCGCGTGTGTCGGCGAAGTCGCCGGGACTTGTCCAAGTGCCAAGTTCGATGCCGTTCAATGTAAAGGTAATATCCGAAGGCCAGACGTCGTTAGAGAACGGAAATTCGGAAGAGAGCTCCATGCTGATCTCAAACTGCTGCAGTTTCTCCTCGGGCGTAAGGAAGTTTGCTACATTATATTGTACAAATCCTTGGGTAAACCACAAGATTTCTGCATCCATCCGCTTTGGGTCCATAAAATACTTCGGTTCGTCCACGGGACCGATGAAATCTTTGTCCGAGGCCAGGCCGCATGTCGGCTTGAGATCAAAATCGGTATAGTGACCGACCGGTACTGAAGTTTCATAAGAATCGAAAGAATGGAAGATCTTTTTCGGGAAATTGATTTCGATATGATCGACCTTCAAAATTGAGAGTTTCTGAAGACCTGATTTGCCCGGAACTTTTTCTGTTTTAATGATTCCAGCATCTTCCAGCTTTTTGATGTGCTTGATCACGATTGGGCTGCTTATCTTCAATTCTTCGGCAAGCTCTTTGATATTCATCTTGTTTTTGGACAGTAATTGTATGATCTTGATTCGAACTTCACTGGCTAAGGCTTCATAGACGACAAGGGAGGACTGATCGATTTCCAACTGCATCTTATCCCACTTCTTTCGCTTGGTTTCATTAAATCCGCCGCAAGGGCTTTAGTGAAATTAATAATACCATAAAGGTTATTAACCTGTATATAAATTAACGAATATAGTATTTTCAAAGCAAAAAAGCGATTACATATCATTATTAAGTAAACAAAAAGGTTAATCTAATGCTTAAATTAAGTTTTGAGTTTATAAAAAAGTTATTGACACCGTTTTCAGCTTAACGATATACTAAACTCAAGTTAAGGGCTTACAATGACAGGAGGAGAAAAGATTGAAAAGAAAATTGGGGGCATTGGCAACAAGTGTAGCACTGGCGGCAACGGTATTAGCGGGGTGCGGAAGCAGCAACGCTAACGATCCAAATACCATTACATTTTGGACACCACTGACAGGTGAAGATGGCGCATACATGGACAACCTCGTCAAACAATACAATGATACTGACCCAGCAGTTAAAGTTAAACACGTTGTAACAGCTGATATGTACACGAAAGTATCGACGGTATTGAGTTCCGGCAAAGGTATACCGGATCTGACAATCATTCACGCCGATCGCGTACCAGGTTATGTGAAGCAAAATCGACTTGAATCAATGGACGCAGTCATGCAAGCGCAACCAGAACTGAAAGAAGACAACTTCCTTCCACAAGCCTGGGGAGCCGGTAATATTGACGGAACACAGTATGCAATTCCGCTCGATATCCATAGTAACGTTATGTATTACAATAAAGAACTGGTTTCCAAGTACGGTGCAGACAGTTTCCTCGAAGATGATAACGTAACCATCGATGAAATGTTGAGTCTGGAAGGTAAACTTGATGAAGGTCATTACGTTGTAAACGACGCACTGATCGGATGGGTTATTTTGGGTCAAATCCAGAACCTTGGCGGCGACATTCAAAAAGACGGCCAGCCGGATCTTAATACCGACGTAATGAAACAAGCAATTCTAGATGTGAAAAAACTCAACGACGCAGGCTTGATGACTCCGTTCGGTGAAGACGGTTACCTGATGTTCCAAGGTGGTAACGTTCTCTTCTCGACAGACGGTACATGGAGCTCCACGGCACACGCCACTGTTGAAAACTTGGACTTCGGCGTAACCAACGTTTACTCGGCAAGTCCTGATAAATTTACAAACCGTGCTTCGTCCCACATGTTGGCAATGTTCAATAACGAACAGCGTACAGATGAAAAGGAACAAGGCATTGCCGCATTCCTCGAGTTCCTTCGCAGTAACTCGGTTGAGTGGGCCAAAGCAGGTCAGATTCCTGCAAGTAAGGACGTTGTAGAAAGCCCAGAATATCAGCAGTACATGCAGTCCTTCTTCACTTCGACTGAGAAGGAAACAGAGTCTCTCTACATCTACGATTATGAGTACTATTCCTACGTTGCTGAAGCAGTCGACAAATACGCGATCGATTTGATTCGTGGAAACATTGATATCGATGAAGGTCTGCAAGCTATGCAGCAGGAAGTTGCAGATAAGATTGGACAAGCAAGCGGCGGAGCTGCTGCCGGCGAATAATTGGCTGACTAAGCAATTTACAGTTAAGGGAACAGGCGATATGCCCGAAGCGGGCATATTGCTTTTTCCGGGCCGGTTCGCCGATTCATTGGTATGAACAGTCTGGAACCCCATGCGGGACAGCCTTGAGAGGAGAATTAATAGCCTATGAAAAAGAAGTTGAATCTGGCTCCTGCCTTATTCGTGGGACCGCACTTGATCTTGTTCCTGGTCTTTATACTTATTCCGACTATTTACGGTATTTATGCTTCATTCACACAATGGAATTTGGCCGGCTCACCTAACTGGGTAGGATTTGCCAACTACAAGACCATTTTGTTCGATAGCGATTCGACGTTCCATATGCAGTTCTTCAACGGACTTAAAAACACATTGCTCTTTGTACTCTTTACCGTACCGCCACTTATCGTTCTTCCATTGATGATTGCGGTTGCACTGTCGCACAAAAAACTTAAAGGTAAAACGTTTATCCAATCCGTGCTTTATCTTCCGGGCCTAATTTCGATCTCTGCTGCGGCGCTGATTTTCACGCTCATTTTCAACAAACAGCTCGGCGTTACCAGCAATGTATTCGGTTCTGCACTTGCTTGGACGACTCACCAGCCTTACGCCTGGATTACAATCATTGTGCTAACGATCTGGGGCGGTATTGGCGGCAACATGATTATTTATCGCGCTTCGATCAGCGGGGTGGCTGAAGAGCTTTATGAATCGGCCGAGCTGGATGGCGCAGGTCCGATTCGTAGATTCTTTAGTATCACGCTGCCTTCGATCAACTTCCCGTTAATCTATACGTTCGTCATGACGACGGCCGGCGCATTCAACGTTTTCGGCCAGCCGCTGATGATGACTGACGGCGGTCCTCAGCAGAGCACTTCGGTTCTCATGATGTATATTCGTCAGCTTGCCTTCGGCAGCGGTGAATCTATCGCGGGGATGGCTTCTGCAATGGCGGTACTGCTTGGACTCGTGATCTTGGTGATCTCGGCACTGCAGTATTATGTCATGAACCGTAATTCTAACTGATTAAGGAGGAGTGCACGATGTCAAACCAGGTAATGGATTTGGACAAAACCGCAATGGCCACCGGCCGTAAGCGTTCGAAAATTAGCATCTCGCAGATCATCGCCTATGTATTCCTTGGACTGCTCTGTCTCATTTGGATCGTCCCGGTAGTATTCGGCATTACAACTTCGTTCCGCTCACAGACTGAGGTTGTGAGCACCGGATTCCGACTGCTGCCGGTCACATGGATCACGGACAACTATACCGCAATTCTGCAAAATACGTCGACAGCTCCGATTATGCGCTGGCTGATGAACTCCATTATTATTGCGACATCGCATACGTTGCTCGTTGTAGTCGTGATTTCCCTGACGGGTTACGGTTATGCGCGCATGAATTTCCGCGGACGCAACGCATTGTTCTTCGCACTGCTGGGCATTTCATTCTTCCCGGCGGTCGTCAACCTAATTCCTTCTTACAAAATCATTGATGCACTCGGATGGGTGAATACGTCTTGGGCTATGATTATTCCTGGCCTCGCAGGTATGGGTAACATCTTCCTGGTACGTCAGTTCATGCTTGCCATTCCGAAAGACTTGGATGAATCGGCAAAAGTTGACGGAGCGAGCCATTTCCGTATCTATTTCTCGATCATGCTGCCGTTGATTAAGCCGGTCCTGATTGTCTGTGCATTGTTCTCTTTCACAGGATCGTGGAACGACTTCCTCTGGCCGGTTATCGTCTATACGGACGTTGATAAGATGCCGGTTACGGCGGGTCTGCTCCTGCTGCAGGATATCTACGGAAACTACCGTATGATCGGACAACTGATGGGTTCGGCTATTCTGGCGATTATCCCAACGCTCACCCTGTTCCTGTTTGCACAAAAATATTTCGTTCAGTCGATCAACCTGAACTCGGGAATCAAAGGGTAACAGAAGCATCTTCTGTTGTCCGTAAGTTTAAACTTCATCACAATTTTTAATTTAAACTCAAAACATAAAACTTGAGGTTTGCGGCTGATTGATCGGTTCGGTACTGCCATACCGCTGATTAATCAGTCGGTCGTCAAGTCGATAGGAGCCCAAACCATGACTAATTTGAACCTTCCTAACCCACTGATTGAACAGAGAGCCGATCCTTGCATCTACAAACACAGCGACGGATTCTATTACTTCACCGGATCGGTACCGGAATATGATCGAATCGAACTTAGACGTGCATCCACCATTGAAGGATTGCGTACTGCGGAAACGAAAGACATCTGGCACAAACATGAAAGTGGAAAAATGAGTGCAAACATTTGGGCGCCGGAAATTCATTATATCGACGGTAAATGGTACATTTATTTTGCCGCAGCACACACCTCCGAGACCAAAGAAGGTTTGTTTGATCACCGGATGTTTGTCCTCGAAAACGATTCCGTTAACCCGCTGGAAGGCGAATGGATCGAAAAAGGGCAGATCAAAACGAAATGGGAGTCGTTTGCGCTGGATGCGACTTCATTTGAACACCGGGGCACACGCTATTATGTCTGGGCACAAAAAGATCCTGAAATTGACGGCAACTCCAATCTCTATATTTCCGAAATGGAAAATGCATGGACACTGCGTGGCGAGCAGGTCTGCATTTCTACGCCGGAATACGATTGGGAGAAGATCGGTTTCCTCGTGAACGAAGGCGCGGCAGTTCTTAAGAAAAATGGCCGAATCTTCATGACGTTCTCCGGCAGCGCAACAGACTTCAATTACTGCATGGGACTGCTTACTGCAGACGAAGACAGCGATCTGCTTGATCCGAAATCGTGGGTGAAAACGCCAGTACCGGTATTTGTTACTTCCGAAGAGAATGGACAATACGGTCCGGGGCACAACAGCTTCACGGTTTCGGAAGACGGCACACAGGATCTGCTCGTCTATCACGCAAGAAGTTACAAAGAAATCGTCGGTGATCCGCTGTATGATCCAAACCGTCATGCTCGTGTACAGGTAGTCGAGTGGAACGAAGACGGTACACCGAAATTCGGTACTCCGAGACCGGATACAACGGCAGAGGAACTGGCTCACTCGTAAAATAGGAAGAGTACTTGACCTTCTTCTTATCATTCAAAAAATATTTATAGCTCTTGTTCGTTCAAGGAACTTTGGTTCCAAAACGGGCAGGGGCTTTTTTGTATCTAAAGCGATTCGTAGTACGTTGGATATATTGTGATTTTTTGTTTGTTCCAAAAATCGGCTTTGTGCCGTACGCCAGTTTTCGTTAAGATGGAGAAAGAAACGGTCATTTCCGAATGGACATTCATTTGAACACATGCGGAAAATATACCGGACAAAGAATCGTATAGAGAAAATTGGAGTATAGGAGGCAAAACCATGCGGAAAGGCATACGTCTGAAGGGCGGGATCGACGATAAAAGTTTTGAGAACCGGCTGCGTTACGATCCGGAAATACTTGAGCTTTATTTGACTGAGAAAGATATGGAGTATACCAATCGAATTCGGGAACGAATTCGTGAGCTGCGGCGTAGAGGTATTAGTGCCTATATGCATCATCCGTCGAAATACCGAGGAGCATACCTGGATATTTTGAGCGAAGATCCGGAGATGAGGGACTTTTACCGAAAATCTACTGAAGAACTGCTGCAGATCTGTCAGGAAGAGGATGCAAAATGTGTGATTCACGCTCATTATGTCGGTCTTGGCGATCTGCCGGTCAATAGAGAACGAACAATTGAACTGCGGGAGGCTATTCGCTCGATTCCCGGATATGACAGCGGTCTGCTGCTCTGGGAGGATTCGACTGAGGGGCTGTTCTGCTACAGTAATCCGTATCTGATCGACGATCTGATTATTCCATTGAGTCTGCCGCTGAATGTAGACGTCAGCCATACCTTTATTGGGTTTCAGGGCAGCAATGACAAGTTAGAAGAAGTGCTGCAGCGGACGGCTCCATATGCGACCTATTACCATTTGGTAGACAGTATGGGACAAAGACATGATTCGCTTCCATTAGGAGAAGGGCTGATTGAGTGGAACCGAGTCAAGCCATATGTCGAAGGCAAAGATTTTATTTTCGAAATTAATCTGACGGGAGACCATACCGATTGTTCACCGATGGTCGACAGTGCGGAATTTTTTGCTAAGATCAAAGCAGCAGAAACTGAGCGTGACGGAACAAAAGTTGTAAGCCGCGCAGATTAAGTTTTGGTGCATCCGGTCATTATCCATACAACAAGGAAGCTCGCTTGCAGACAGAGGTCTGCAGACGGGCTTTTTTTATCCTAGAGGGTTATCCTGTTATTAAAAGTAACGTTTTGACCTCTGAAAAGCAAAACACGGGGGAAGTTTGAAACAAAGCAAAAATGTAAGGTTAGAGGAGGATGAAAAATGAATCGAGCTACGAAAGCCGAACGTGGCGCTCGCCCGACGCTTAAACTTAAAGTGATGAGCTTCAATCTGCGCACCTATACCGCCAACGATGCGGGAAACGAATGGGTCAACCGCGCGCCGCTGGCGGGGGAGACGATCCTGGAACATGCACCGTCTTTTGTCGGTATCCAGGAAGGATATCTGCTTATGCTGGAAGATCTTCAGGGATATTTGACGGATTACGGCTGGATTGGCGAAGGGCGCTGCGGAGGGACAGAGGACGAATACTGCGCAATTTTTTATCGGAAAGAAGATTTCGAAATCATCGAGCAGGGGCAGTTCTGGTTGTCTGAAACGCCGGAAGTGTCGGGGTCGATCGGCTGGGACAGCGATTACCCGCGCATCTGCACATGGGGACGGTTTATACATGCCGCTTCCGGAACGCAGATCCGTGTGTATAATACGCATCTTGATCATATTGGAGAAACGGCAAGAATGGAAGGCACCAAATTGATTGCGTCCGTCATGCTCCGGCACGATAGCGACTATCCGGGCAGCGTCGGCATTTTGATGGGAGACATGAATGGCGGTCCATCCGATACGCCGCTGCGCTATCTGCGCGGCGAAATAACGGAAGCTGGGGATCGTCCGGATCTGCAAGACGCCTATACGGCGCTTGCCGGAGAACCCGGCCGTACGTTTCACGATTTCAAAGGCGGGGGCGAAGGAGAACCGATCGATTATATTTTCGTGGTGCCTCCCTTGGTCGTGCTGCAAACCCTTATTGACCGACGTGACTTTACGGGCAAATACCCGTCGGATCATTATCCGATTGTTGCCGAGCTGGCAATGGGCGAAAGCAGAATCGGCATTTGGTCTTAGGGTTTTAGAATGGCTCATATCGCTAAACTTTCCAACATGCGTCGAATAAGCGCATTCGGAAAGTTTTTCTTTTTTCGTAAAAGAGTGTTGACCCTCACGTAACGTGATCCTCTAAGCTGTGTATATGAAGGAGGTGAGCTGATTGGCTTTGAAAGTCAAAGAAGTAGCGCAGCTTGCGGGAGTCAGCGTCCGTACACTGCATCATTACGACGAGCTCGGACTGCTGCGGCCGGAAGCCGTCTCGAATGCTGGTTACCGGCTTTACGCCGACCACGATCTGGAACGACTGCAGCAGATTTTGTTTTTTCGGGAACTGGGCTTTTCGCTGAAGGAAATCAGACAAATGCTGGATAACCCTGCCTTCGACCGGTTAGAAGCTTTGGAGCTTCAGCGCCGGATGCTGGAGGAGAAACTGGAGCATACGCGGCGCATGATCGACAATATTGACCGCACGATACAACATGCCAAAGGAGAGATACAAATGACGAATCAACAGCGATTTGAAGGAATCGACTTTACGAACGATCCGTATGAGCAGGAGGCACGTGAGCGCTGGGGAGATGCAGCGATCGATGAATCGAAGCGCAGACTGGCAGACCGCACCGGAACGCAGCAGATGAAGGCCGAGCTGCAGCGGGAATGGGAGGATCGAATGATGGAGCTTGCGGAAGTGCGTCATGAAGATCCTTCTTCGCCGCTAGCGCAGAAGGCAATCGGGCACTGGTACACATTTCTGGACAATTTCGGATCATACTCGTATGAAGCTTTTGCCGGACTTGGACAGATGTATGTGCAGGATGAACGCTTCACGAAAAATATCGACCAGTACGGTGAAGGGTTGGCAGCGTTTATGAGCAAGGCGATGCAAATATTTGCGGCGGAGGCCGGTCATCGAAACGAAGAGCAGCATCCAAGTAAAGGGTAGCATTGATATGAAGAGCAGCATTAAAGAAATGGAGGAGATAATGGCTCAATAAGAACATAGTTGACGATGAAGCTTCTTTTCAGTCCTTTGTAACCTTATCCGCTTTTTAACGTATAAGCCGTTACATGATTGACTTTGCGAAAAAAGATTGCGGATGAAGTCAAAACAAGGAGGCCGAAAACGTGCTTATAGGATTGGCGGCATTTCTTGTGCTGTACTTTTCCGTCTATTACCTGCTTTCTCGGTGCCTGCTTGGGCACGGTTTGCAGAGAGTCACTGACCCGGCAGGACGTAAGATCGAAATTATAGGCAGGCTTATACTGGTAGCCATTGCACTGCCTACGCTGTACTTTTTGTATTTCGTTTCGGAACGGTTGACGTTTGCCGGCACGTTCTGCTTTTTCATCGTTTATTTTGCAGCTCAAATAGGACTGCAGGCTTGGATCGAATGGAAATTTTTAAAAGGATCGAAGCAGTACGTTGTGTCTCTCATTATGCTGGTGCTGGCGGTTCTGGGAATGGTTGTGTTTGGAGTCATCTTCTTTGTATAAAGTTTAGTTAGTGAACAAAAAAGACTCGAAGTGCGCTTTGACGCCTTCGAGTCTTTTGGTGCTGAGATTTTTCATGTGTTCAGGTGCAGTCAGGAAATCAAGGTTTCTTTCTACTGAGAAAATCTGCGACGGAAGAGGCCAGTTTGTCCTGCGCCTGTTTAAGCTGCGCTTCCGTGCCACCTCTCGTAAGAGAAAGCTGGGCCTCGTTAATTGCCCGGCGCAAAGTTCCGAATGCCGAAGCCGGATATTGACCGGATCGGATACCTTTTGGCAGATCGAGCAGTTTGTGTGCAGCTTCGATGTCGGCCGCTAGACTTGTGCCTGGATTACCGGAGGATGGCAGTGCTTCGTAAGCCGACTGAACCTGCGAAAATGCTGCTTGGATTTCTTCAGGCGATCCCAAAGCGGCGAGCAGCGTTTCCAACTTCTGTACGGCTGAATCGAATTCAGCCGTTTGTTCTCTGGACAGCTGGCCGGCAGCCACACGATTCAGTACGTCGGCGCGAGTCTGGAAAGTTTGTTCCCAAATGTCTGTCCGACCGTTGCGTTTGTCTTCGAAATCAGCCATAGCGTTCAAGTATTCCCAGTATAAACGCCAAGCTTCTTGACCTTCATCCCAGTTATACATGAGCTGATAGAACTCATCACGAATCAGAGCGATCTCGTTCATCCACTGTTCGCCGACCGCTTCGCTCCACTGGCCGGATTCGCTTCCGAACTCGGTATATAAGTGAAGCTGCATTTCCGCTTCGAACAGAACTGCGTCAAGGCCGGAACCACCTACATCCCAAAACAACTCGTACGGTGGGAAAGCGTCCAAGCGCTGCGAAGCAGCTGTAAGATCGCTGCGTGTTGAATTTGGGTTGAAAGCGATTGCGAAGGTCTCAAAACTCGTTTGTTTGTATGTGGAGTAAAGGCCTTGAGTCTCGAAGGAGCTTTTGTAATGCTCATTAAATTGATACAGGGCTCTGGCGTTTCGAAGAATTTCCAGACGCTCGGCATCCTGCAGTCCGATCCCCGAAGGTGTTTGGGCATCGGAGGATATGGATGCGGAAGAGGAGACACCGTCTTCTTGGGCCAGTGCAGGCAGAGAACCGAAGCAGAGAAGTGTGGCAAGAGCAGGAAGCAGAAGCCGGCCGACCTTTTTGCGGTTGAATAGATTCAATGGATTACCTCCCGTTATCATTGAAGAGTAGATGGCAAAACATACTGCTTCAAAACTGGGCTTGCTTTACGGATTGGTGCTGGCATAGAAGTCCGTCATGGCTGCGATATACTCTCTGAATACGACGACACTGTCTTCTCCGGCGTCGACCCGTTCCAGATACCTTACAGCCTTCGCAATAAAGGCATCCACTGTTGCTTGAGAATATTCGCCCGGTCCGTCGCCTGTCGGGAAATGCAGCTGCAAATAGCTCAACATTTTATGCAGCATGTACCACGTATACGGCTTGCCTTTTTCGATATAATCGTCGAGGTTGAACCGCACGTACTTGAGTGCTCGAGCCAACTGCGCCGGTGTAGAGCTCTCGCTCTTTGCGATCTTCGTCGTTTCGGCGGCGATCCGGTCGGCATACGTTTCCGAGTATAGCGAAATCAGACTGCCCTGCATGGAATATTGAGACATGTGAGTGGCAGCGTGCTTGAACATCTCGATCTCTCGCAGCAGCTGCGCGCGAGCCGGATCATCCATTGGAGCAGGAGTTTCGGCAGAAGCGGCATGAAGAACGGCATCAGAAACAGGAGAAGGAAGAGGGGCAAGCAGAAACGGTACAGCCAAAGAAACCGTCGTTAAGCTTAACAGCGTCTTTCTCATTCGACTATTCAATTGAGCATTCCTCCTGAGAATATGTATTTTCACTTTTTAATAAACAGGGGGTTTTTCTTAGAAACATAAAAAGTTTGAAATAATATAATTTTACATTTATAGTAACTCTGATTTACATTTATGAATTTCAAAAGGATAGAATAAAGCTGAATGGAGGCGGCTGAACTGCTCGAGAAAGGTACTAGGCTTAAGGATTAAAATGTGTTATGGAAATATAATATTGAATACGTTGAAAAGCCCATTATCCGCCTCTGCGAATAACGGGCTTTTGGACAATCCAGACTTCTTAAGTTCTCAAGTTCTTAATCCTCGATCGTCGACAAATCGCCGGCCGGCAGCTTCAGCTCCCAAGCTTTCAATACGCGGCGCATAATTTTGCCGCTTCGCGTTTTCGGCAGCTTGTCTTTGAATTCGATCTCGCGAGGGGCGGCATGGGCAGAAAGACCGTCCTTGACGAACTTCGTAATCTCGGCTTTCAGTTCATCGCTTGCTTCATAGCCTTCGCGCAGCGAAATGAACGCTTTGATGACTTCGCCGCGCACCGGGTCCGGCTTGCCGATCACGCCCGCTTCGGCGATGGCCGGGTGCTCGACAAGTTTGCTCTCGACTTCGAACGGACCTACCCGCTCGCCGGATGTATTGATCACATCATCGATGCGGCCTTGGAACCAGAAGTAGCCGTCCTCATCCATATAGGCGGAGTCACCCGAAATGTACCAGCCTTCAATACGCGTGTACTCTTCGAATTTTGCAGGATTGTTCCAGATCTTGCGCATGATCGACGGCCATGGCGTACGTATGGCCAGATTGCCCATACGCAGCGGCGGCAGAACATTCCCTTGATCGTCAATAATCGCAGCTTCGATGCCGGGAATCGGTTTACCCATCGAACCCGGGCGCAGTTCCATGGACGGGTAGTTGCAGATGAGCTGAGCGCCTGTTTCCGTCATCCACCAAGTATCGTGAATGCGCTGGCCATAGACGCGGTGACCCCAGCGGATCACCTCGGGGTTCAGAGGCTCTCCGACGCTTAGTACATGCCGAAGCGAAGACAGGTCGTATGCTTTGACGGATTCGTCGCCTGCGCCCATCAGCATGCGGAATGCTGTTGGCGCGCTGTACCAGACAGTGACTTTATAGCGCTGAAGCGTCTCGTACCAGTCCTGTGGACTGAAGCGGCCGCCGCGGATGACATTCGTGACGCCGTTCAACCATGGAGCGAAAATGCCGTATGAGGTTCCCGTTACCCAGCCGGGATCGGCGGTGCACCAGTAGACATCATCATCCCGCAGATCCAGCACGACCCGGCCTGTATACGCATGCTGAATCATGGCGCCGTGTACATGATATACGCCTTTGGGCTTACCTGTTGAGCCTGACGTATAATGCAGGATCAGCCCGTCTTCGCGGTCGACCCATTGTATCTCGGTCTCTGTGGATGCCTCACTCATCAATTTATTGAAATCGGCAAAAGGAGAATCTTCTGGCAGCATACTTTCGCCTTCCGCTGTCTCGCCGCTTGTGGACGTATCTACCAGAATCACATGCTTCAGCTCCGGCAGCTCGTGCGCGGGAATACGTTCGGCCAATTTCGGTGTGGTCACGATCGCGACGGCTCCGCTGTCCTTCAGACGGTCGCGTACGGCTGTCTCCATAAACGCTTCGAACAGAGGTCCGGCAATCGCACCGATCTTGATTACGCCAAGCAGGGTAAAGTACAATTCCGGCGTGCGCGGCATGAAGATAAACACGCGGTCGCCTTTTCCGATACCCAGACTCCGCAGCATATTGGCCGCCCGGTTCGATTCCTGCCGCAGCTGTTCGAATGTGTACGACTCGCTGCGCTCCGGATCACTGTAATGCAGGGCGATCTTATCGCCGAGGCCAGACTGCGCATGTCGATCGATCGCTTCGAAAGCGAGATTGACACGGCCGGTTGCATGCCAGCTGAATCGCTTTTCCTCGTCCATCCAATTGAACTCGCGCCGGGCCTCTTCGTAATCGCCCAGATTCGAGTGCTGCGTTTCGACGCCAATGATTTCTACCGTGTCTTTTTCCATAAGAGCCTCCAGTCGCGTAAGAGAATGAGGTGCAGGATCAAGTAATAGACCTTACCATTCTTACAGATGCAGCGCTTACAAATAAACGGTAAATCTTAAAGCTTCGGCGTTAGGCTGTCACGGTCTTTCTGCAGAGGGACGTTATGATCGGCTGGCCGGGAAGCAAAACGTCGAATTTTCTGTAGTATAACATAATCGTAGAGATTGTCGATTTTTCAATAGGGAAAAGTGCAGTCTGGAGGACCGTTCCTTCGGTTCAAACGTTTATTTTATCGTTCAGCTGCAGTTCATCAGCAGGTTGACGATGGTGTTCGGCAGACAAAGCGGCTATGATAAATACAAGAACACAGCATCGTCTGCCATAAGCTCAACTTTTTTCGGCGGTGGCCTGCTTGGAAGGGATACCGTTCAGAGCGAAAGGAGGCCGTATGGAACATATTAAGATCAATTATGAAGAGACATTTGGCGAAGGAGGAAATAAGTTGGTCATTCAGGGGCCGATCCCTTCGGAACGCCTGCAAAAAATGAGTCTGCATCCGCAGCTCGACGCGTTCCGCCGCCCGAAAGAGCAGCATGAAGCGCTGGTTGAGATCGCGGAACTGCCGGAAGGACGCATTATAGCGGCTGTTGAAGATAAAACAATCGTCGGTTACGTCACGTTTCATTATGCAGATGAGTACGAGCGCTGGTCGGAAGGGAAAATGGACGATCTGATCGAACTTGGCGCCATTGAAGTTGCAAACGATTACAGAGGATTGGGATTGAGCAAAAAACTGCTGGAAATCGCTTTTCGTGGCGGTCAACTGGATAATGTTATCGTCTTTACAACGGAATATTACTGGCATTGGGATCTCGAAAGCACAGGATTGAGCGTCTGGGATTATCGTAAAATGATGGAGGATCTGATGAAAAACGTCGACATGGTCTGGTTTGCGACGGATGATCCGGAAATCTGCAGCCATCCGGCCAACTGCCTCATGGTACGTGTCGGAAAAAAGGTGCCTCAAGAATCCGTCGAAGCGTTCGATCGGCTCCGGTTCAGACAGCGCTTTATGTACTAAAAAATCGGGTGACAAACGTTTGAAATGTACTGAAAGCGGAAGAGGTTGGAGAGTCGGAAGGAGGGAAACGCAGCATGCGGGATGCCGTTTATTTGTTTCATCCAAACAGTTTGAATTACGTGTTCGGTCAGGATCATCCATTTGATCAGCGCCGAATTACCTTAACCCGGGATTTGCTGCGGACGGCAGGCGCTTTTCCGACGGACGGAGAAATTGTGCCGGCCGATCGCTTGGATGAAGCGCTGCTGCACGCTGTGCACATACCGGAGTACGTAGAGCGGGTCAAAGCGCTCAGCGAACCGGTTCCCGACAACGGAATTGTGGACGAAGCGCAGAAATACGGTTTGAATTCGGAAGACACGCCGTTTTTTCCCGGTATGCATCGCAGCGCGGAAATTATTGCGGCCGCGTCGGTCGCGGCGGCGAAGATGGTGATGGATGGCGATGCCCGCCATGCGGTCAATCTGGCTGGTGGACTGCATCATGCCATGCCGCAGCGCGGTTCAGGCTTCTGCGTGTACAATGATGCGTCGATTGCCATTTCTTTTATCCGAAAAGAATACGGGGCAAAAGTGCTGTACGTTGATACGGATGTGCATCATGGAGACGGTGTGGAAATGTCATTCTACAGCGATCCGGGTGTCTATACGTATTCAATTCACGAGACAGGGAAATATTTGTTTCCAGGCACAGGTCTGGTGGAACAGCGTGGAGAAGGCGAAGGGTTCGGATGTACGGTCAATTTGCCGATGGAACCGTATACGGAAGACGATTCGTGGCTGGAATGTTTCGGCAGCGTGCTGGATGATGTCCTGCGCAAAGCGCAGCCCGATATCATCATCAGCCAGCACGGCTGCGATGCTCATGCATTGGATCCATTGGCTCATATCCACTGCTCCATGAAAATTTACCGTGAGATGCCCAAAATGCTGCATAAGGCTGCGCACGCTTACTGCGGCGGCAGATGGGTAGCGCTTGGCGGAGGCGGTTATGATATATGGCGCGTTGTGCCGAGAGCCTGGTCGCTGCTGTGGATGGAGATGAGCGAGCATCCGCTGCTGAAGGAACTCGACAGCAGCCCGAATCTTCGGCTGCCGCAGGAATGGTTGGAGCGCTGGAATCCGCAAAGTCCCGAGCCGCTGCCTGAGACTTGGCTTGACGATACTTCTTTGTGGGCTCCGATGCCGAGAAGAGCGGAGATCGAGATGAAAAATCGCCAAGCCGCCGAACTTGCGGCGATGTATTTGCGATGAGCAAAGGCAGGTAGAGATTAAGCAAGGAAGAAAGCGAGTAAGTAAGTAAGTAAGTAAGTAAGTCGGCGTCTCGGACTACTTTCTTATAGTAAACTTTAAAATAAATCAAACCCTCGACTCCTTATATCGGAGATCGAGGGTTTTTATTTTTGAAATCTTACTTTTAAAATTTTGCTTTTCGAATCAATATTTCTACGGCTGGTTGCTGAGGGGAGCTCGCTATTCAGGTACTCCTACTGCGGCTTATGTTTCTAGTAGCTTATGCAGCGTCTATTCACTCAACTGAACCGCGAGTACAGCTGCCAGACCAACTCCCGGCGGCTTTTCGTACCGGTCTTGCGAAAGGCCGACTTCAAATGATCCTGCAGCGTATACTCCGACATGTGCAGCGAGAGCGCGGCTTCCTTGCCGGATAAGCCTTGGACAATCCTGTCCACCACTTCACGCTCCCGTTCGGTCAAGCCGAAATTCTCGGCGAGCACTGGCAGAATGTCCGCAGGTCGTGCACGCTCGACCGTGACGGCGAGCTGAATCTCGCCGTCGGTGCTCTTCATCCGGCTGGCGCGGATGCCAATGTAATAGCCGCCGGGCGCGGGGACGCAGACCCGCGCGGCATATTCGGCGGAGGAGCCGTCCTGCGGAGACGGCGACAGGGCGCGGGCGCAGACCGCGCGGACCGGACGGGGCATGATGTCCGGTCCAATACGCTCGGCGCCGCGCAGCGCGGCGAGCCAGCCTTCGGCCGCAGCATTGGCGGCCAGCAGCTGCAGGCGCTCCGACAGCACGAAGACGCCGGCCTCGTGGGGCAGCGGAAGCGGCTGCCCGGCCTCGTTCTCCGCCTCATCTGCGGAGAACGAGGCCTGCCGCAGATAAGCGGCCATCTGCGGCAGCAGCGCCGCGACCAGGCGCACGTCGTCCTCCGTGAACGGAGGACGTTTGCTCCGGCGCAGCAGCGTCAGATGGCCGCAGCGCCGACCGCGCGCCGTCAGTACGGCGCGCAGCTCGTCGCCGAAGCCGGCCGGCGACAAAATATCCCGGAAGCGCGCACTGCGTTCCGGCTGCCTGTTCGAAGCCAAGTGCAGAGCGGCAGCCGGAACTTCCGCAGCTGCAAGCTGATCATAGCGATTAAAGTCTTCGCCGCGATATTCGTACTCGAAGAGGCGCGGATGAATCGCTTCGACGGCATCGTCGGTTACCGATCCGGTGCTGAGCCCGGTATTTCCGTCCACACCGGTAAAGCAGGCGCCGTCAAACGGCATCACTTCGGACAGTATGGACAAGCAGGCACTGCGGTAGGCACGCGGAGACGGAAGCTTGTCCGCCAATCGATGCAGCCTGCC
Organism: Saccharibacillus kuerlensis DSM 22868; assembly: GCF_000378145.1. GTDB lineage: Bacteria > Bacillota > Bacilli > Paenibacillales > Paenibacillaceae > Saccharibacillus > Saccharibacillus kuerlensis. The sequence goes on from NZ_KB899281.1 coordinate 149,738, forward strand.
TGATAAGCGGATGATTGTCTGATCCATATCTTTCCTCCTCGCTTTCCCCAGATTTCTGGGATAGGCACATTGTTTCTTTTGAAATAATGGACACAGATTCCGAGTCTGCTGTATTCATTATCCATTATTAGTGCTGTTCTTTTCAATACTTCGTGAAATGGGATACGCTGCAGGAGCAGACAATGAGTTGTAATCTTTCGGAATCCGCCTTCCTTGGGAGGTTTGTAAGTCCAATTGATTCGGGCTGGCATTGGTGCGCATGCGAAGGGCCAACCTGTTATTGTATACTAAAATGATAGAGGTTTGGCTCACAACAGTCGAACCCGTTCTGTTCCCAATACCGAAACAAAGGAAGTGTGACGCATGGAGATGCACGGAAAACTGCTGATCGGCGGCTCATGGAAAGAGACGTCCGACTATATAGAAGTTAAAAATCCAGCGAACGGCAAGGTAATCGGCCGAACGGCCCAAGCGAGCGAAGCCGACGCTCAAGCTGCAGTGGACGCAGCTTACTCGGCATTCCCGTCCTGGTCGACGCTGCCGGCCGCCGAACGCGGACGCCTTCTGCTCAATTGGCACGCGCTGATCATTAAGCACCGCGATGAGCTCGCACGTATTATGACGCTGGAGCAGGGCAAGCCGCTGAAGGAAGCGGCAGGCGAGATTGACTATGCGAACAGCTTCATCCAATGGTACGCCGAGGAAGGTAAGCGGGTATACGGCGAGACAATTCCCGCTTCTTCTCCGAACAAACGAATTTGGGTAACGAAGCAGCCGATTGGTGTTGCCGCGATGATTACACCTTGGAATTTCCCTGCTTCGATGATTACACGCAAAGCCGCACCTGCGCTTGCAGCAGGGTGCACTATCGTCGTCAAGCCGTCGGAAGAAACGCCGTTTACGGCACTTCGATTGGCAGAATTGGCAGAGGAAGCGGGGATTCCGAAAGGCGTTATCAATATGGTTACAGGCGTACCAAGTGAGATCGGTGGTGTCTGGCAGCGCGATCCGCGCGTGCGTAAGCTGTCTTTTACCGGCTCTACCCGCGTTGGGAAAGAACTGATGAAAGGCGCAGCCGATACGATGAAAAAACTTTCGCTTGAACTTGGTGGACATGCACCGTTTATCGTAACGGAGCATGCCGACTTGGAAAAAGCGGCGCAGGGGATGATTGTATCCAAGTTTCGCAACGGCGGACAGACGTGCGTCTGTACGAATCGCATATATGTTCATGAAAAGGCAGCGGAACGCTTTACAGAACTGGCGGCGGCCAAAGCAGCAGAGTTGAAAGTAGGAAACGGCCTGGATGACGGCACGGACATCGGCCCGCTGATCAACGCAGCGGCAGTCGACAAAGTGCTGGCACAGATTGAAGATGCCACATCCAAAGGGGCTCGGGTATTGGTCGGCGGTGGACGAGCTATGGAAGGCGGAGCCGGTCACTTCGTACAGCCGACGCTGATTGCAGATGCTGCCGACGATATGCTGTGCATGAACGAAGAAACGTTCGGCCCGCTGGCTCCGATTACGACCTTCCGTACGATCAATGAAGTAATCGAACGCGCCAACCGCAGTCCGTATGGACTGGCTGCCTACGTGTTTACCGAACAGATCGGTGAAGCAATCACAATTGCCGAACGGCTTGAGTTCGGGATCATCGGATTGAACGATCCGCTGCCTTCGACTGCACAGGCACCGTTCGGCGGCTTCAAGGAAAGCGGACTTGGACGCGAGGGCGGGCATTATGGGATCGAAGAATATCTTGAGGTCAAATATATCTCGTTGGGCCTGTAAATAGAGCGCCTGTAAACCGGGCTCCTATAAACCGATTTTAAGAATTCCCTGCAGGAACACTACTTATAGGGCAGTGTTTGAGCGTTTGAACCGTATTTTTTTAATTAAGACGTCCCAAAAACTTGAGATAGACTCAAAAACGATTAGAGTCAAAAACGCCGTTCCGCATCAGCATCCTGCTGGTGGGAACGGCGTTTTGCATGGACTTTTGTTGAAATGAATGAAGCTTGGTAAACGAGTTGAACCCGATAAGACAATCAAATCAGTTCTGATTCGCGTCGGCTGTCCGTATAGACGGCAATCAGAATAACAGCCGGTTCGTCGCCATCATTACAGACCCGGTGCGGAACACAGGCATTCCAACTAAACGTATCGCCTTCGTGCAGCCGATAAATATCTTCCCCCTGCTGAGCGGTTACCGAGCCGCGGACAACCAGATGGACCTCTTCACCTTCGTGAGCATGAGGAGTATCGCCTGAAGAAGCGCCGGGAGCCAGCTCAACAAGGGTCATTCGCATATGGGGCGTATGACCGATATGCGAAATGCTGAGCTGTTCCGTGCCACCCGACGTCTGACGCCGTTCATGTTTACGAACAATTTGCATCCGTTCCTCTTTTTGCAGCAGGAGGTAAGCCAGTGACACATCCAACGCCCGAGCAATCTGCTCCAATGTGGAAATGGATGGAGACGTCTTATTGTTCTCCACTTGACTCATGAATCCTTGCGATAGGCCGGTGGCCGCGCAGATTGTAGCAATCGTGATGCCTTTGCGTTTACGTATTGTACGGATGTTGGAACCCAGGTCCATCTGTAGTACCCCTTTTTCGAATAAGAGTGGGATTTGTATTTTATTTATCCTAACAATTTTCGCCAAAATCCGCTAGTCGATGTATGACGAATTTTATAGATTAGGGCTGCAATTTGCAGTTCTTCTATAGCAAATGCGCTTCCTTCATTAAGAAGGAAGCGCCCAAGAACGAATCATAGAGAAATTGCAAGACCGATAAAAAGTAGCAGCATGTCGACAAGCAAAGTCAGGCTGCTTAGACAAATTCCAATGATGGTGTACACGGCTCCCTGAGAGCTGCAGACCGCAATAAGTATGAAAGTCATTGCAGCAGCCAGAATGTCGCACCGATTCGATTTGAATAAATTTGGTGTTCTTAATTGCGTACTAGGCACTCGGCGGCGAACGGAAGCGGATGGCTCAGCAGAGCAGCGAATCGGTTCAGTGACAGCCTGGCAGAATCGGGATCCGTGAAGCCGACGTTCGAGCTGCCAAAGACGCCCTGCACGCCGCACAAGTTGAATGCAAAGTCGCCGAGCATGACGGAAGAGGACTCCTCGGGTGCATCCAGCCCGTAAACGTCTTGGAGTCTTTGGCGCTCGTTCTGTAGTGCATGATCAGACATTTCATTATTCTCGGACAAGGTCGCCGTTTTTGTGTTTGTCATGATGGTTTTTGGATTTGTTTTCGAATCGACTTCCGGTGCGCATCCAGCCAACACGATCAGTATTAATGCAAATCGAATGAGCCGAGCAGTCGTTTTCTTTTTATTCATCCTTATTCCTCCCGTGTAACACGCATTTTGTAGTGAATAATATCATCTAATAAACGATATTTCATAAACGATATTTTGAAGGAAAAGTTATGAAGTTTACTATTTTTATGTTTTTATAATGAGAGGAAAATAGGACATTTGGAATTTTGCACAAAACACGCCAAAGAGTTACAATCAAGCATAGTGGAAGAGTTTGGAAAGTTTATCCGGCATTAAATAGAATGTTAGGCCTAGAATCTGCTCAATAAACGTTCGGTTTGGAAACGGTTCTGTGCGGGTAGTTTTCAGATAAGTTCGGCTTACTTTAGGGAGGGAAACAAGTGGAGAAACAGGCGCAGTTGGAGCGGCAGCTTGAGCGTATTGTCTGGAAACTGAAAATGGCTGCCCGGCGCGACGAGGCCTTGAAAGAGTTTGGGGCAAGCCGACATCAATATAGGATGAACGAGCCGCTCGGTTCTCAAGAGATCGCAGTATTTGAAAAAAAGTACGGAGTTTCGCTGCCCGAACCCTTTTCGGAATTTATTCAGCAGATTGGCAACGGAGGTGCGGGTCCTTATTACGGCATTGCGGAACTTGATTTCGACCAACCGACAGAGTTTTTAAATCATGACTGTCGTTTATTTCCCGAAATGACACAGCAGCAGTGGGGAGAGATGACTGCTTTCCTGGACAATTCTACCCTGGGCGCAGCCCAAAAAGAAAGCATAGAAGCGGAGCTCTACGGCGGTTTGCTGCGAATTGGGGAGATGGGCTGGACGTTTGAGATGATGCTGGTGATGACAGGCGATTACCGCGGCAGAATTGTATATATAGATCGAAGCTTCCAGATTCCGTTCTTTACATATGAAGCTAACTTTCTGGAGTGGTATGAACGCTGGTTGGACGAGGTTATTGGAAGGTACGACACAGGTTGGTTTGCCATGGATCGTGCCGAAGATGATGTAATGCTCAATGACCTCTATTTGTCCAATCTCGAGGAGAAAGTCAAGGTGAGTGCCATTCAAGGCATGCATAAGCTTCCCAAGCTCAAAGGAGACACGCTCGATTTCCTATTAGAGCAGTGCACGGATGCTTCGGCGGCTGTACGAATGGCGGCACTGGAAGTTTTGACTCAAAAGGATTATGCCGCCGCCGACATTTTTTTGAAACGAGCGCTCAAAAGTGGACTGGCGGAGGAGCGGTTGAATGCGGCTCGACAAATTGATATTCATGGTGAAGTTGGCGGCGGAAAACACACGTTTTTGCTGGAGCGTCTGCTGCCTCAGGAAGAAGACCACCGGGTGCTTTGTCAAATAACGCGCATATTGGAGCAGGGAACGGTGAATCCGCTGCCGACGCTTGTTCCATTTTTCTCTCATACCGATCCAAAAATGAGACGTGAAGCGATTTTTCATGCAGGCCAGCTACCCGGTCATGAAGCCTACGCCTCCGCATTTGGCAGAGCTTTGGAAGATGAAGACGAGATGGTACGTCGTACCGCAGTCGGAGCTTTGGAAGGATTGCCTCTGCCTGAGTTCTTGCCTCAATACGAAAGGCTGTTGAGCGACCTGTCGTCGGGAAACAAGCTTCGCTTGGCGGTGCTGCGGCGTCTCGAAGAGTATGGAAGCCAGGCATACGAATTGTTTGAGCGGGCGGCTGCGGATTCCGATTCGGAAATTCGAAAAGAAGCCCGGCGCTTGCTTATGAGATTTGGGATGAAAATGAAAAAAACTTGAATAGCTGTAGAAGGATAAACTTTGTTTCTTCAGAAACAAAGTTTTTTTGTGCAAAAATTCTTATTAACATTTGTGAAGCTCCGGGTTCATAGATTTCGCAGAGACATCTTTGCAATGATAAGGATGTCTTCTTCGCCACCCTTTCCACAAGCCTGAATGTTCTGGCATTCCATACTCCAACTGGCAGAGTCCATTGATAAAGCAGACTTAAGCGATGATTTGTATCCTTAAGCGAGTTAAGCAGAAAGATCTCTATATTTGGTTATATATAAGTACATCCCTGATAACTATCACGATTTCTAAATACAGAAAAGGGAGAGAGAGCCATGGAAGAACCACTTAAAATATATGTACTGCTCAAGTTCGGCGAAAAGCGGTTTATGGAAAAATTTCAGCGCGGACAGCTTCATTTCCAGTGTCTGAGCGCCTTCAAAAATCCAGAGCCCGACGAGTCGGGGCGCAACGATCAATTCGAAGCGGCCTCAGTCATCTATAATCCGGGCAATTACAAAGTCTATGTGGGCGGCAAACAGCTGGAAGATATAGAGGGGCCGATTGTACTGCAGGAAAATGAAGCGGACCGGCAGTACTCGCTCAGTTTGTACGGTATTACGAATGAATTGGTTCAACGGCATGTGGAGGGAGAACAGGAACATCTGATTCATCCTTGGAATGAAAAATTCGGAGATTATGCAGTCGTAGTTACGAACCCCAAAGAATTCCGGGATCGGATCGACGCAGCCTGCCGCCGGGGCGGATTTGGACTGCGTGAAGGAATGGTGGAGTACCATGAAGTCGAAAATTTTACAGGTCGATGGGGATATTTCCGCAAACCGAAAGAATACGAATATCAGTCGGAATATCGTCTTCTGCTTGACCAAGAGACGGAAGCCGAAGACTATACATTGGATATCGGAGATATTTCGGATATCAGCGAGATCGGTTCCTTTCATGATCTGATTCCGAGAATCCGGGTGAAAATCCGTGAGGAAGGTGGAACTCTTCCGAGGGAAGACGAAGAAGGCAAAAAAGTATAGAACGAAAGGACAGAGTAAAACTCGACAAAGGAACGTATGTTCGATATAATGAGAGGAGACCTTGTTAATGGAGATGCATACGATGAATGATGAATTTCTGAAGGACCTCCACGAGTTGGAACGCAGCGATGAGGATCGCTCCAAGCTGCTGATGAAGGGAATCAAGAAGACGTTGGCCGAGCGCCAGTCGGCGGGTCGGCTCGAACGCTGGCTGAAATTTAAACGCAAGAAGAAGATTGAAGCCTGGCATTCCTCACCGCAAGAGACTGAATCGCCCAAGCAGGCGAAGCGGTCCGAACATTTCCGGGACAGCGCTTATCGGGAAAGCTCGTATGAAACGAGAACCGAATAGAAGTCGCACTATTATACGGGAAGCACCCGCATCTGCCTCAGCAGAGCGGGTGCTTATTTTTTGCGGATATTCCTCACAGGATAACTTGGGTAAGTAAGGTTTTCTTTTCCCGCATTAAGCTTATGATAATAGGTGAGGGGTACTGCATCATGTACCGAGTATTCGAGTGCCGAAGGAGGTAGCAGAGCATGAAATTTGCGAATATCGAACGAAAAGGTACAGCTGAAATTGGAATTGTATCGGACAACGGTCTGATTCCACTTGCGGCTCTTGGTCCTTGGCTGGACGGCTGGACATTTCCACCGGCTACGACGGACGAACTGATCCGATCCCCGGAAAAGATCGAACAAATTCGTTCCGCCTGGGAGCGCAGTGCGTCCGAACGGTCGAAGTTTGCGATTGCCGATGAAGAAATTCGATTTTTGCCTGCTGTATGGAACCCGGGCAAACTGATCTGTGTCGGGTTGAATTATAAGCGCCATGCGGAAGAGACGGGAATGGCGCTTCCGGACAAGCCGGTCATTTTTAGTAAATTTTCCGATTCGGTAATCGCTCACGGCAAAGAGATTCCGTATCCGACCGAGACGGAGCAGCTCGACTATGAAGCTGAGCTAGCGATCGTGATCGGACGTACGGTGTCGAATATAGAAGAGGAAGAGGCATTGGACTATGTGTTCGGCTACTGCTGTGCAAACGATGTCTCCGCTCGCGATCTGCAGATGCAGTCGGGTCAATGGCTGCTCGGTAAAACGGGTGAAGGATTTGCTCCATTGGGCCCGTTTATCGCGACTGCGGATGAAGTTGCCGATCCGAATGCTCTGTCAATCGGGACACGGGTGAACGGCGAAATTGTCCAGCATTCGAACACATCAGACATGATCTTTTCCTGCAGACAGCTGATCGCATTCTTGTCCCGGCATATGACGCTTCGTCCGGGAGACGTTATTTTGACCGGAACGCCGGAAGGAGTCATTCTCGGTAGGCCGGAAGAGGAACGTGTCTGGCTGAAGCGCGGCGACGAAGTGACTATTGCAATTGAAGGCCTGGGCGAGCTGACCAACAGAATCGGGTGAGGGAAGGACCAGTGCGGACGGCATCAATCTAACCCTTATCATTCCCTGGTCGCATTTCTTGATCGCTGGGGAAGAGGATGGCGACTTTATTGTACTGCATACTGCTGGAAGTTTTGATTCTCGAGAATTTGAATATGCTGCCGAATAAGATGAAAGTATACAAAAAGGCTCCCGCTTGGGAGCCTTCGTCTGTCTACGTCTGTACACAGGGTTTGTACACAGCTTCTTCATTCCGTTCGAAATTAGAATACTTTGGTCGTCCAAGATTCGCAGTTCCATGTCTCCGTAACGATATCGCGGTAGAAATCCGGTTCGTGGGAGATCATAAGAATGGTGCCTTTGTATGCCTGCAGGGCACGTTTCAGCTCATCTTTGGCATCGACGTCCAAGTGGTTCGTCGGCTCGTCGAGTACAAGAATGTTCGTTTCGCGGTTAATCAGCTTGCACAGACGGACTTTGGCTTTCTCGCCGCCGCTGAGAACGGTAACTTTGCTTTCGATATGCTTGGTCGTCAGGCCGCACTTGGCCAATGCCGCACGCACTTCGAACTGGCTGAGCGAAGGGAACTCATTCCAGATCTCTTCGATACAGGTGTTCGAACCATCGCCTTTCATCTCCTGTTCGAAGTAGCCGATCTGCTGATGCTCACCGCGTTCGACGGTGCCGGACAGAGCCGGGATTTCGCCGAGAATGCTGCGCAGCAGCGTCGTCTTACCGATACCGTTGGCGCCGACGAGGGCGATCTTCTGACCGCGTTCCATCTTCAGATCAAGCGGACGGGACAATGGTTCATTATAACCGATCACCAGATCTTTCGTTTCGAAGATCAATTTGCCGGCCGTACGGCCGACTTTAAAGTTGAACTGCGGCTTTGGCCGCTCCTGCGCCAACTCGATCACGTCCATCTTGTCGAGCTTCTTCTGACGGGACATCGCCATGTTGCGGGTTGCTACGCTTGCTTTGTTGCGGGCAACAAAGTCTTTGAGCTGCGAGATCTCCTGCTGCTGGCGCTTGAACGCAGATTCCAACTGCTGCTTTTTCATCGCATAGACTTCCTGGAAGTAGTGGTAGTCGCCGACATAGCGGTTGAGCTCCTGGTTTTCCATATGATAAATGATATTAACAACGCTGTTCAGGAACGGAATATCGTGCGAAATCAAGATAAACGCATTTTCATATTCCTGCAGATAGCGGGTCAGCCAGTTAATATGCACTTCGTCCAAATAGTTGGTCGGCTCGTCGAGAAGCAGGATATCTGGCTTTTCGAGCAGCAGTTTGGTCAGCAGAACTTTGGTGCGCTGTCCGCCGGACAGATCATTAACGTCTTTATCCAGGCCGACATCGGTAAGACCCAGTCCGCGCGCCGTTTCGTCGATCTTGGCGTCAATCAGGTAAAAGTCCTGCGCAGTCAGTGTATCTTGAATTGTGCCGACCTGCTCCAGCAGTTCTTCAAGCTCTTCCGGAGTAACGTCGCCCATGCGTCCGTACATGTCGTTCATTTCCTGCTCCATATCCAGCAGGTATTGGAACGCGCTTTTGAGTACGTCGCGAATCGTCATGCCTTTCTCCAGCACCGCATGCTGATCGAGATAGCCGACGCGGACTCTCTTGGACCATTCCACTTTGCCTTCATCCGGCTGCAGCTTGCCTGTCACGATATTCATAAACGTCGATTTGCCTTCGCCGTTGGCGCCAATCAGACCGATATGCTCGCCCTTGAGCAGGCGGAAAGAAACATCTTTAAAAATAGCACGGTCGCCGAAGCCGTGGCTGAGTCGTTCTACATTTAGTATACTCATTAATGAAAGACACCTTTTTCTGTTAGATTTCGATTAAACTTTTTCCGTTTCATTATAAAAGGTAACGGCGCACAACTCAATGGAAAGGTGGAAACTCATGAAAATCAAATTTTGCGAAAAAAATTTGGACCGCTTTTCGAAGCCGGTTTACAAAGCGCTGAAAGGCGAATATGACGATATCAAAGTCAAAAAAGAATCGTGTCTGAAGGAGTGCCGGCTTTGTCGGAGCGACCCGTTCGCTATCGTCAAAGGCGAAATCGTACAGGCGGAGACGCCAAAGAAGCTTCTAAAGAAGCTGGAGAAGCGAATCAAGAAAGAAGCATAATTAACACATTAGCCAAGTGCCAATAAACAGGCCGTACCCCGCTATGCTGCAGAGGTACGGCTTTTTACTGTGTTTTCCTACACTTATTTCGCTACGCTGATCAAATACCCGTATCCCTGAGTATTCATATCGGCCAGCGGCACGAACTTAATCGAAGCGCTGTTGATACAGTAGCGCTTGCCGCCCCGATCCTCTGGACCGTCGTCAAATACGTGACCGAGGTGAATATCGCCGGAACGGCTTCGCACCTCAGTACGAACCATGTTATAGGCGGTATCCTCTTCGTAAGTTACGACTTCCGGTACAATTGGTTTGACGAAGCTCGGCCATCCGCATTGGGAGTCGTATTTGTCTTCGCTGGCGAAAAGAGGCTCGCCGGTGGAGACGTCGACGTAGATGCCTTTTTCATACGTATCCCAATATTCATTGGAATAAGGGTGTTCGGTGTCCTGTTCGACGGCAACTTTGTATTGGATGTCGGTCAGCAGGCTTTTCAATTCTTCCGCGCTGCGCTTTGGATAATCGGACGGATCGATCACGATCTGACCTGCGGCTTTGGTTGCGGCAGCGGACTTCGTGCCTGTAGAAGTAACGCCGGCAGCCGAAGTGCTGTCGTCCGATCCTGCCGCAGCGCCTTCAGCCGGAACTTCTTGTTCAGTCAGAATATTCATATCGATATGACAGTAACCGTTCGGATTTTTCTCCAAATAATCTTGATGATACTCTTCTGCCAGATAAAAGTTTTCAAGCGGCAGTACTTCAGTCACGATGTCTTTGTTATATCTTTTCTGTTCCTTGGCAATAACGGATTCGATAACTGATTTCTCACTGTCATCTGTGTAATATACACCGGAACGATATTGGATGCCGCGGTCGTTGCCCTGCTGATTGACGCTCGTCGGATCGATAACTTTAAAAAATTGGGTCAGCAGCTCATCGAGAGCAATGCGCTCCGGATCGTAAGTCACTTCGACCGTTTCCGCGAAACCGCGGTTTCCTTTGATGACTTCTTCGTAAGAAGGATTCTCTCCTGTACCGTTGGCATAGCCAGATACAGCATCCTGTACGCCGTAGATACGGGCCATGTAAGCCTCGACGCCCCAGAAGCATCCGCCGGCCAGATATATCTTTTTGAGATCGGATTTGGAATAGTCGACATCGGCGTTAGGGTTGGGAATGCTGGCGGCCGTGACGTTTCCGTAAGAAGATTCGGAACCGTTCATGGCAAGCCCCGCTGGCGAACAGGCCGATACCAGCAGGGCAAGCAGCATCAACGAAATCAGAGACAGCAATGCGGCCGGCCGGGTTCTTTTTTTCATACGCAAATCCTCCTTGGTTCGTATTGTATATTTCTATAAGCAGACTTAAGGAATGTCGTTAAAATTCGTTGCAATTACGTCATTGGTATTATGTCCCGGAACCGTCTTCGCTAGATTGCCTGCCGAATCGATGTAGAATGAAGTCGGGTAGGCACGGACACCGAACTGCTGCGCATATTTGCCGTCTTGATCCAGCAGTACAGTCGTATTTTCCTCACCCAGTCCTTCAAACCATTTCTTGAAGTCGGCTTCCGATTTTTCGCCTTTGAAGTTCGGAGCCACAATACTAATAACTTTGTAATCGTTGTCCTGACCCGCGAGTGTATTCAGTTCGTCCATGCCGGCAAGGCAGATGGAGCACCAGGATGCCCAATATTTCACATAAACTTTTTCTCCCTTGAAATCGGCCAATTTAACTTCGCTGCCGTTCAAGTCTTTCAGAGCAAACTGCGGGGCCGGATTGACGCTTGCCGTACCGCCGGAAGCGGAAGTCGACGAGCCATTTTGTCCGCAGGCGGACAGCAGCAGAACCGCAGAGAGAATCATAATGAAGGAAAGGTATTTCTTTTTTGCACGATGCAAATCGGTCATCTCCTTTTGTAAAACCCGAATATAAGACCTGAATGCAAAAGTCGAATATGAAAATTAAATATCAAACCTGAAGCATGAAGCAAAAATCAAATCTGGAACGCTGCGGTAAGTACGGCCAAATTGTTGGTCATCAGCAGAATTCCCATTGCAATCAGAACGACGCCGGACACCACTTTGAGTTTGCCCATGTACTTGTACAGATTTTTGAGACGGCGCAGCAGGAAATCGGAAAATACAGCAAGCAGCAGAAACGGTACAGCCATTCCGACAGTGTAAATGAACATCATCCAGATACCGTATCCGGCTGAGCCTCCTCCCGCAGCAACACCGAGCACAGCGGCAAGTACGGGGCCGATGCAGGGTGTCCAACCGAAGCTGAACGTAAAACCGAGCAGAAAAGCGCCAATCCAACCTTTTTGTTTGTGGGTATCAAACGTCAGGCGTTTTTCTTTTTGCATGAACATCAGGTTCAGCACGCCGGTCTGGTGAATACCGAACAGAATGACGACAGCGCCGCAGGCAATCATAAACCAAGAGCTGTTGATCACACCGCCTAATGCGCCTGCGCCGAAGCCCAAAAGTAAAAAGACGGTGGAGAGGCCCAAAATAAACATTAACGTACGGCCGATCAGCTTGGGATCGACTCGAAAGCGCGGCGGATTGACTGCAGCCGTGCCGCCTCCGGCAGCGTTTGCACGTTCCGCTTCGGAACCGCCAAGAAAGGCAAAATATACGGGCAGCATAGGGAAGATGCAGGGCGAAAAGAAGGATAATACCCCCGCCGCAAGCACGCTTCCGACATATAGGGATTCAGCAGGCAAAGAAGTGTCACCTCCAAAGATGAAAGAGTCCAAATTGTTTCTATATCTTATTGTACGCAAAAAGATCGGGGTTGGATTAGTTTTTCGAAATATTTTATTGGAAATATTAGGATTATTCTGAGTAGCTAGCTTGAAGAAACAGAATAAAGGGTTTTTTGGAGGCAAACGTCGAAAAGGATTGCAGTAGGTGAAAAAATATGTAACTTTATAAGGAGATTAGGAGGGATGCCCGTGTCCAGAAGCTGGTTCAATCGGCTGACGTTCTCGTATCTGCCCATTCTCATTATCGTGCCGGCTATCCTGATGCTGCTGTTTTTTATCGGATCGGCCGAGTTGTCGAAGAGGGAAACGGCTAGAGCCAACGAAGTGTTTTCGCGTCAGGCGGTGCAGTCGCTCGATTATTCGTTTCGTTCGATCGGCGAAATGATGAACCGCGAAATTCTGTCGGGTGAATTCTATCCGTTTTTCTCTGCCTCAGAGAATCCTTACCTTGCCGCAAACGAAGCCTCGACGCGGTTAGCAAGGCTCAAATTAAGCAATCCGCTGATCGACTCACTTTATGTCTATCGTCTGTCTGACGGAACAGTGCTCAGTCATTTGTCGATTGGGCAGTTGGAAGAGTTCACTGATCAAAGGTTTATCGAGAACATGATGGAAGGACCGCTGCCGACAGGTTGGTCGGAGCCGAGAGAAATTTCGGGGCTCGGCGAGCAGCCGAGAACGGTAGTAACGCTGACCAGGGGAATTCCGCTGCTGACGGGAGAACGGGGTCTTATGGTCGTCAACGTATCGCTTGATTCGGTGCGGGAACTGCTGCGGGAAATGATCGGAACGGAAACGAGTTTTATCCACCTGTATTCAGCGGAAGGGGTATTGATGCTTGGAACCGAAGCGGCTCTGCCAGCGGCAGATGTCGAACAGCTCCAGAGCGAAGAATCGCGAACGTCTGCGGATGTGAACAAAGAGCTGTCTGCGGTGACATCCACTTATACAGGCTGGGAAATTCGCAGCGGAATAATTGGCGATTCGCTGTCGCGCATCTTAACGAGTATTTGGTACATATGGCTTGGCGCAGCGGTTTTGATCGTTGCCCTGGGGATCGGCTGGGCTGCACATGTGTCCCGGCGCAATTATGAGCCGGTCGTTCGTCTGCTGCAGCGGTTGGATGCGCTCCCTCCGGGAACGGTCGAGGCAGCTGCGGCATTGAGCGAAGCAGCGGAGCGCAGTAGAACGTCCGTATCGGAGTCAGGAAGGGAAGAGCACTCCGATGGAGGCCGCGACGATGAGTCGGCGGAGAGGGGAGAACGCAGGCGCCGCCGCGACCAGGGTTTGGATGAATTCGAGCGGATTGAATCAACGCTCAGCGCAATGATCGCAAGAGCTGAAGCGGATCGCCGGCGGCAGCAGGAAGACATTGTGTACCGGCGGCGCGAATTTTTCCGCGAACTGCTGGAAGGCTCGCGGGTCTTAAACGCAGGAGAATGGGAATTGGAGACGCACAGACTGGAAGCGGAACCTATCCGAGAAGAAGAAAGTCACGGATCGGATCAGCCAAGCAGCGAAGGATTCGGCCGGGCGGTTGTCGGCCTGCTGGAGATTGATCGACCCGACGACTTCAATCGTACATATTCGGAGCGAAGTCGAGAACTGCTGCGTTATGCGCTTGCCAGCGCCGCCGGTGAACTGGCAGCGGAACGTGGTGCAATGCTGTGGGCGGAATGGCTGCCCGGAGGGCGGTTGGGTATGCTGCTGCGCTTCAAGGAGAGCAAGGACGTTCGACAAACACCTTTTGACGAAAAAGAAGGGCAAAGCGAAGTGTCGGATCATGCGGCCGCATCGGATGTGAAGCCGGCTGTTGATACGGTGGAAGAAATTTCTGCAGCTCCTGCCGCCGTCATCGACTCGGTATCGGCCGCATCCATGATCGCGGGTGAACTGGTCGCCTGGGTCGCCGCACATCTGAAATGTACGGTAACTGTGGCACTTGGAGAAGAACTTGCCGCGCCTGAAGATATTGCACGCGGATTTCGCGAAGCGTCCGAAGCAATGGGTTACAGATCTTCGCTCGGAGGAGCGAGGGTTATTGCCCGGCGTGATCTGCACCGGGGCGCGGCTGCCGAATTGTATGGTGTGCTGCGTACCATTCGGGAGCTGGCGTTAGCTTATCGGCTGGGAGAACCCGAGTGGAAAGAGCGGCTTGACGAGCTGCTCGGCGAATTAAGAGCCGCACTGCTGCCCAAAGACGATTTGTCAGGGCTGATGAATGTATTGGCTTACCAACTGTTGAGGGAAATGATGGAACTGCCGGGCGAGGCGAAAGAATTGTGGCGCAGCGAAGCCGCTCCTCAGTTAAGCGCGGCACTTGAACGGTTCGATACGCTGGACGAGCTTGAAGCATCGGTCCGCAGTCTGCTGGACAAATATGCCGTCCGGCTTAAGCTGCTTAGAGAAAGCCGCAGCAGCCATGTGACTCTCCAAGAAGTACGGGCCTTTATTGATGCCAATTACAGCGACCCAAATCTGTCATTGTCATTGATCGCCGAGCGGTTCGGCCTCAGTTCCAGTTATCTGAGCCGGCTGTTCAAGGATGCTTTCGGAGAAAATTTCGTCGACTATCTGGCAGGCGTACGTGTCGATGCCGCTAAGCAGCTGCTTAAAGAGACGGATCAGCCTATTCAGGACATCGCAACCCGCGTGGGCTATGCCAATTATATGTCGTTTAGCCGGGCATTCAAGAAAATAGCTTCGACGACACCCGGCGAATATCGCAGCCGAAGCCGCATAGAATAATTTAGGTATGAAAAGAAGTGAAGGCAAAGAGCCGAAGAGTGGGTAATACCTAAGAGAGAAGCTAAGCAGCAAACTTATTCAGAGAACGAGAGGAGCAATAACAATGGCAGATACGGAAAAAAGTACAATTATTATTGGAGCAGTTGCAGGAGCACTGATTGGAGCGGGTCTAGCTGTGCTGGTCGCTGCACAAGAAGGGGCTTCCCTGCGCGAGAAATTTATGAATACGGTTGACCTGCTCAAAGATCAGGGTCAGACGCTTCGTGAACGCAGTGGAGACCTTCAGGAGAAAGGTCAAGAAATTAAAGGCCTGCTTCAAGAGTCGGCGGAAGTTGCACGCGAGTTTAAGGAAGAAGCGACTTCTGCAGCTTCCGAGATCAAGAGCGAAGTACAAGGGTTCAAATCTTAAAAACGTTCTGTCTTTATCTGGAGACTGAATTAAAAAAGCTGTCCGTAAAGATGCGCAAGCATCGCGGGCAGCTTTTTTTATGGAAGTGAATGTGCAGCAGCCTCGCAGCAAATTTCGAAACCCCGTCAAAAAACGTGAACCCCTTACCGTTACTGGCTTTCTGACTGCTTTTTCCCTCCTGTACAACCCCAATCACAAAAAACGTTAGGCTCTCGAAACCTGACAATTGCCGAATTTCTTCGCCTTCGGTACAGTGAGGGTGCAGCAACGAGGAAGCGCTTTCTTTTACGGCAGATTATTCCGATTGCGGAGGAGGCGCTTCCTCGAATAACGAACCTGCTTGCGCAGACTCGTTATTCGCAGCATAAGTCGAATTGATCGCTGCTTCTATGTTTATCACAGAGGCAGCAATCCAATTTTATCCGGAGGTGAAAAAATGGGCAGCCTGGATATCGGGGCGCGTAAAGACCGAGAAAGTCGTATGAGAGAGAAAAGCGCTCTGGGCAAACGCAGACGATGGAATATGAACAAGCCCCTTATCATTATGTTCCTTCCCATCGTTGTCTTCTTCATTTTATTCAAATATGTGCCCATGTTCGGGTTCGTGATTGCGTTCAAAGATTATAATTTTGCGGACGGAATACTGGGCAGTCCATGGGTGGGCTTGGACAACTACAGATACCTGTTCCAGAACCCCGATACGCTGGGGATCATCCGCAATACCTTGGTGCTGAGCGCATTGACCGTCTTCGTCGGATTTCCTTTTCCAATTATTCTGGCGATTCTGCTGAATGAAGTGCAGCGTTCCTGGTTTAAGCGATGGACGCAAACGCTGCTCTATCTCCCACATTTTCTAAACTGGGTTATTGTCGGCGGTCTAGTGCTGATGCTGTTCTCAATCGAAACAGGATTTGTTAACAATATGCTGGAGCGGCTGACAGGCAGCTCGTATCCCTTCTTATTCAAAGAAGGTTCATGGATTGCCATCTTCGTCGCTTCGGGCATTTGGAAAGCGGCAGGTTGGTCGGCGATTATCTACCTGGCCGCCCTGACCTCGATCGATCCCAGCCTGTACGAAGCGGCGGGGATGGATGGAGCTGGCAAGTGGAAGCAGATTCGCCACATTACGCTGCCAAGCCTGATGCCGACGATCATCCTGATGTTCATCCTCAATATCGGCAATGTCATGGATGTAGGCTTTGACCAGGTGTATGTGCTGCAGAATCCAGTCGTTACGAATGTAGCGGAGGTGATCAGCACTTGGAACTTTAAAGTTGGTCTTGGATCCGGACAGTTCAGTTATGCAACGGCGATGGGATTGTTCGAATCTCTGATCGGGCTGACACTGGTACTGATTGTTAACGGAATTGCCCGTCGGTCGGGCCGCGGACTGTGGTAAGCCTGAGTTTTTCAGCTTTACGGCCGCAGCATTTATAACGAGAGGGGAGATGCAGGAATGAAGCCGACAACCGGCGAGAAAGTGTTTTACGGAGTCAATTACTTCATTTTGGCGCTGGCGGCTCTGAGCTGTTTGCTGCCAATCGTCCACATTATAGCGCTATCACTGAGCGGCAACGAAGCGATTACGCTGGGCAAAGTAGGGCTGTGGCCGCGCGACTTCACCTGGACGGCATACAGTAAGCTGATTCAGGATACAAATATTGTCGGCGCGTTCCGCAACAGTCTGGTTATTACGCTGGTAGGTACGGCGCTGAACATGCTCTTTACCATACTTGCGGCATATCCGCTGTCTCGCAAACATTTCTACGCCAGACGGACGCTTACACTAGCTATCGTATTCACGATGCTGTTCACCGCAGGTCTGATCCCCAACTACCTGTTGGTAAAGTCGCTTGGACTGGTGGGCAACTATGGTGCGCTCTGGCTGCCGGGTCTCGTTAGCGTGTACAACCTGCTTGTGTTGAAGTCCTTTTTCGAAAATATTCCGGAAGAACTTGAGGATGCGGCGCGGATCGACGGCAGCGGGGAATGGCGAATCATTCTGCAGATTGTACTGCCGTTGTCCATCCCGGTTATTGCAACCATCGCCCTTTTCTACGGGGTAGCACACTGGAATTCCTTCTTTAACGTACTGATCTATATCAACGATCCTGCTCGATTCAATCTGTCGGTGCTGGTACAAAACATGATTCAGAGCCAGTCGCTGATGTCGGAACTGGCGATGCTTGACCCGGATGCATTCCGCAAGCTGACACCTGAATCTATCCGTTCCGCTGGCATTATGGTCATGATTCTTCCTATGCTGATCGTGTATCCGTTTTTACAAAAATATTTTGTTAAAGGCATGCTGATTGGTTCGGTAAAAGGCTAAAAAACCAAAAACGGAGGGGTAAACGTATGAGCAGAATGAACTGGAGCAAAAAGCTGATGGGCGGAGTCGCGGCAGCTACAGCACTTTCGATGGTATTGGCAGGCTGTGGAACAAATGAGAGTACGAACAAGAACGACACTACGGGGCAGAGTGCAGAAGGCGAAAGTAAAGAGAAAATCAGCGTTTCAATCTACGATCGCGGCCAAATTCCAAAAGAAGAAGGCACCTATGCGGAGAACCGCTGGACAAAGTGGATTAACGAGAATGGACCGGTTAATGTCGACTTCGTTCCAATTCCCCGGAATGAGTCGCAGCAGAAATACAGTATGCTGTTCGCTTCCGGCGATGCACCCGATCTTGTATTGGAATATGATACGGATTTCTTGAACTCGCTTTGGGCACAGAAGCAGCTGCTTCCGCTGGACGATCTGATCGAGCAGCACAGTACCGAATACAAGGCACTGCTGGAAAAGGTACCGGCTCTTCGAACGCTGGGCACCAAGCCGGATGGCAAATTGTATGAGATTGGCATGGTAACCAAGCCTGAAGTGCTCGGGGCCATGGTTATCCGGCAGGACTGGCTCGACAAGCTGGGGCTTGAAGTTCCGGAGACTGTCGACGAGCTGTATGCGGTGGCTGACGCTTTCGCCAATCAGGACCCGGACGGCAATGGCGTGAAGGATACCTACGGTATGAACCTCAGCCAGTTCGCTTCCTTCTATGTCGATGCCATGTTCCAGAATGAAATGTTCATTATTGAGGACGGCCAGCTGGTTCGCCAGTTCGACCGAATCAAGCCGGCTTACGATTTCAAGAAAAAGCTGTTTGAGAACGGCATTGTGGATAAAGACTTCCTCTCGGATAAAAACGGACAGAAAGCCGAGCAGGACTTTGCCAGCGGCAAGCTGGGCATCTACCTGGCGTATCGTTCGGTAATCAGCAAAAACTTCGATACGCTGAAAAATACCGATCCGAACGCAAAAGTGACCGCAATGGCATTCCCGGAAAGCGAATTCGGCCGCTTCGGTCCTGACTTCAACCCGGCGGTTCAAATGACAGGTGCGATTAATGCCAATGCGAAAAGTCCGGAAGCTGTTATGAAGTATATCGACTTTATGGTCACTCCTTCGACGGTCGAGACATTGACTAACGGTATCGAAGGCGAGCATTACACCAAAGAAGGCGACAAGACCAAACCGATCGACGAGAAGAAAAACGAGACCGAGATGGGTTATCTGAACGATTACCGGATGTTCATGCCGAAGTACATCGTGGAAAGCAACAGCGTAGACGGACGTCAATTGGACTCGACGGATCCGATCGACCAAGAGTGGCTGGCGGTCTCGGCGGAAATGGACAAACTCTACCTCAATCCGGAGACTCCTCACCCGGGCTTTACACACGCCAAATTCCGTCCTTCGCTCGATAAGGCTATGACGACGACGTTCAATGACGGCTGGAACAACATGAACGATACAATGGCCAAAGCAATCGTCAGCGGCAGCGGTTATACGGTCGATCAGGGCGTCGAGGACGTTAAGAAATCGTGGTATGCTTCCGGCGGTCAGGAGCTCGAAGACTGGTATAAGAATTGGTACCAAGAAAATAAAGATTCGTGGATCTTCATGGATGAGTTGTACACAATGAAGTTCTAATCAAATCCAGCATGATTGAATAACGCATCATGGAATAGCCGAACCGAATACTGCAAACTTACGGCTTCGGAGGCTTGCCTTCCGAAGCCGCTTGTTGGAAAGGGGTATTATGCTCATTTACGACGAACAAACGTTGGAAAGAACCCGAAGGTTGATCGACTCCAATCCGTCAGTGCAGCGGGGATGGACCGCATTCGAATCTCGGATGAAGGAGCGAGACGTAAAATGGTCGGAAGCGGCGCGGGAACGGATCGAGCTGCTGCGTCAGCGCTGGCTGACATATGGCGGGAGCAAGCGGTTTACGTTGGGGAATGAAGTACGGGAGCTGGCGAAAGAGACGCAGAATCTGGCATTTTACGCCGGAATGACCGGAAGTGAAGAAGCGGAGGTTCTTGTGCGCAGTCTTCTGAAACTACTGGGTGAAGAAGAGCAGTGGTTGTATCAGAGTGGGGGAGGGCGCAATTCCGATCTCTGGACTGCGGATATCGGTGTGTATTTGGCTGCGGCTTATGATGCTGTACGGACATCCTGCAGCGAGGAGGAGCGTGCGGCGATCGAGGATATGCTGTACCGCAAAGCGTATCTGCCGCTGTATGAAGACTGGCTGCATCCGCTCAAAAAAATTCATGCACTCGACACAATGGGCCATAACTGGTGGATCGTCTGTGTCTCTGCGGCAGGGCTGCTGCTGTTGACGCTTGGGGATCGTGTGCCGCACGCCGAGGCGGCGATGCATACGATAACCGAAAGTATCCGCGAGTGGTTTGCTTATCCCGGCAACGTGCTTCAAAACAAGCAGGCGAATTTCGGACCCGATGGCGATTATATCGAGACGATGGGATATCTGGATTATGCGCTCGGCAATTTCTTGGTGTTTGAGGCGGCATACCGTCGGTATGCCGATGACCCCTCGCTGGGCGATCTGCCGGTGCTCTTCCAAATTCCGGATGTATATCTGGAGACAATCTATTGGAAAGGGCATGTTGGCACGTTTCACTTTGGCGATGACGGCGATCGGAAAAAGCATGCCTATGTCTGGCTGCGATTGGCCGATCTTCGGCGCCGGGGAGAACTGCTTGGACTTTTTGCCGAGATCAAGGGCGATCCAGGCGAGGCGGCGGAATTTGCTTTCTATCCGGAAGATCTGCCTGCCACAGCGCCGGTATCGGACGAGAAGGAGGGCATCACTGTGTTGGAGCATTCCGGTTATGGCTTTGTCCGCTGGCACAGCGGCGGAGAACAAGTCGTGCTGGCGGTGAAGACCGGAGAGAGCTGGAACCATAATCATCTGGACGTTGGGACGTTCGTGCTGACCGTCGGCGGCCGCACATTTGTCGACGATTCCGGTCATTGTGCGTATTCCAAGCCGCTATATAACGATTACTATCGGCAGTCTATCGCGCACAATGTCGTTCTGCTGGATGGACAAGGACAGCCGTCCGCACTGATCGAAGAAGGAACGAAGTTCCCCGGCTCTATCCCCGACAGATTAGATATGCCGGGATACAAATACTTATTGGCGGACTGTACCGGACCTTATTCAGGGCTGTACCGGCGCTTCTATCGGCACTTCCTCTGCTTGGAAGGGGCGATCGTTCTGATTGACGATCTTCAGGCGGAACGAGAAGGGGCATTCGAATGGGTACTGCATATTCCGGAAGGGCTGAAGTTTGAGGAAGGTACCGTTCAGCCGGCTGTCTCGATCCGCACCGGAGAGCAGGAGATGAAGGTACTGCATCCTTATCCGGAGAGCAAGGAATATGTGAAGGAGAGCGGATACCTGAATTCTTACCATCGGGATACGGGTCTGGAAGACGTTTTCCCGAAAGCGGATTATATGAAAATCCGCTCGGTCTCGGACGACGGACGGATTAAGTTTGTCAGTGTATTCATGCTGCCGAAGGCTGTGGAAGGTGGAATGACAGCGGTTCGGCTGAATGATACGGAATCGGACGGGAATGAAGATATCCAAGTCACCCGGCTGGACTGCCCGGGCAGCGGGCATACCGATATTTTCGTTAACCGTCAAGCCGATGGCCGCGTGATGCATGAGAATTCTCATGCCTCATACAGCAGTCTCGAGACTGATGCTTTTATAAGTACACTTTCGTATGATGCGGAAGGCCGTTTGTCCCGAATTTCGCTTCATAACGGAAGCTATCTCAAGTTGGATGGGCGCTGCCTGTTCAGTTCGCTGCTCAAAGCAAGTGCGGTGCTGGATTATCGTGGCGGATTGCATGCGGGAACGTTTCTGTCTGCCGATGCATGGTGTTATTTCTCATTGGAGCCGCCCGGCGAAGAGACAGCGGCGCAGGATGAAGGCGCGAACTCTGACCACGAAGCGGAACGTGCCGCTCAAGAATCGAAATTGATATTGGACCCGGATTCGGGTTTATGGAAGATGAAAATGAAAGCCGGGTCTGCTGGTTTTCGACTAGTATTCGACCGTCCCTAAATTCAATCGAACGGAGGTTCCAACGCATGTTCAAAACGGAGGAAAAATTGAAAGCTCGCTTGGAAGAACTGGAGGTGTTTCGGCATCGGACGCAGCTGATATTCGATAAGCTCGATATTTTGCCGGATCAGAGCGGCGAGATTGCGGCGTTTCCGCCGGAAGCAGAGGCGCCGGACTGGAGAAGTGTCTCCCTCGGCGAACGCTGGATCGGACGAGATCGTTATTTATGGCTGCGCCTGAATGCTGAACTTCCACAGGAGCCGCCCGGGCATCGGCTTGTCGGCGTGTTCGATTTCGGCCGTACCCATCACGGGAACAGCCGTGGCTTTGAATCGCTGCTGTTCGTGAACGGGCAGCCTCGACAAGGGGTTGATACGAATCACCGCGAGGTCTTTCTCGGCGATCTGGCCGGTGGAAATGTCCAGCTGCATTTCCGGCTGTGGTCCGGTCTGGAAGGAGGCGGACCGAAGACGCCGCAGGAACATGTACTGGCCCGGGCGGATATTGCGCTGCTGCATGAGGCGGCGGACGATCTGTATTACACCGGCCGGGCGGCCTTGGAAACGGCGCTCGTTCTCGGCGACGACCGAGCCGAGCGGCACGAACTGCTGCTTGCGCTGGACCGTTCGCTGCGTCTGCTCGACTGGTCGCGGCCAGGTTCGGAATCCTTCTACGCCTCGACGGAAGAAGCTCTTACGGAGTTGAAGCGCCGTCTGGACGCTCTGCGTACCGATTATCCTCAGCCGGCCGATCCCATAACCGTTCGCTGTATCGGGCATACGCATATCGACGTAGCTTGGTTGTGGAGGCTGCGGCATACGCGGGAGAAAGCGGCGCGCTCGTTTTCCACCGTATTGGAGTTAATGAAGCATTATCCGGATTATGTATTCCTTCAGACGCAGCCCCAGCTGTACGCTTATATCAAGCAGGACTATCCGGAGCTGTATGCTCAAATCCGGGAGAAAGTGCGCACCGGACAATGGGAAGCCGGCGGAGCCATGTGGCTGGAAGCGGACTGCAACTTGAGCTCTGGAGAATCGCTGGTGCGTCAGATTTTGCATGGCACCATCTTCTTCCGGGAAGAGTTCGGGGTGGAAAATTCTTACCTCTGGCTTCCGGACGTATTCGGTTACAGCTGGGCGCTGCCGCAGATCCTGCGCAAATCCGGAATCACTTCATTTATGACGACCAAAATCAGCTGGAGTCAATATAACCGGATGCCGCACGATACGTTCGTTTGGAAAGGAATCGATGGTTCGGAAGTGCTAACGCATTTTATTACGACGCCCGAGATCGAGTTTCCGCAGGAGACTTATTATACGTACAACGGCTATATCGTACCGGAGACGGTGCAGGGCATCTGGGAGCAGTACAAGGATCGACCGATGAACCGCGAGCTGCTGCTCTGCTACGGCTTCGGCGACGGAGGCGGCGGGGTAAACCGGGACATGCTGGAAATGCGGCGTAGGCTGGAACATATGCCGGGGCTGCCGAAGACGGTGACGGGACGTGCGGACGAATATTTCGAACGATTGGAGCATACGACGGCCGAGAGTGAAGCGTACGTGCATACGTGGGACGGGGAACTCTACCTTGAGAATCACCGGGGAACATATACCAGTCAGGCATGGATCAAAAAGGCGAACCGCCGACTGGAGCTGGCGCTTCGTCGTTCGGAGATGCTGAACGCTGCTGCCGGACTGCTTGGATCTTACGATTCGGCCGCCGGTCAGCTCCGGTTGAATGAAGCCTGGCAGATCGCTCTGCGTAATCAATTCCACGACATTATTCCCGGTTCGTCGATTGGGGAAGTCTACGACGATGCACGTGAGGAATATGCGGAGGCGGATCAGTTGACGCAGCTTGCAGACAAAGCTGCAATTGCCTCGCTGACGGATGCCGCAGATGGGGCCGATCCGCATTCGCGCCGCTATACCCTGTTCAACGATTCTTCCTGGAGCTTCCAGGGAACGGCAGAGATTGGCGGAGCCGATTTGTCCGGTGTGGACTCGAATGGAATCTGGCGGACAATGGACGGCCGGATTCTGAATGCTCAGCGGACAGATGCAGGATGGTTGGTGGACATGCAGGAGGTTGCTCCTCTTGGATTTGCGGAGCTTGGATTCGAGCCGCTTCAGGAAACCGCTTCGAGAGAACATGCAGCTCCAGCCGAAGCGGACAGTTCGGTATTCGAATGGACAGAAGGACGGCTTCAAACACCGTTCTATATTGCCGAATGGGATGAAAGCGGACGGCTTCGTCGTCTCTACGATCGCCAATATCGGCGCGAAGTGCTGGCACCGGGCAAAGTCGGCAATGAACTTCAAGTATTCGAGGACAAGCCTTTGCAGTTTGATGCCTGGAATATCGATCTGTTTTATACAGAGAAAATGCGGACAGTAGATCAGCTGCAGTTCATGCGGCTGAAAGAGAACGGACCTCTGCGGGTGTCCATCGAATTCGAGTGGACATATGGCGATTCAACGATTTCTCAGGAAGTATTCTTGTACAGTGGAAGCCGGAGGATCGATTTCCGTACGGACATCGACTGGCAGGAACGCAGGCAGCTGCTGAAAGTATCTTTCCCGGTCGATATCCGCGCTGCCGAGGCCTCTTACGATATTCAATTTGGCAGCGTAAAGCGTCCAACGCATTGGAATACAAGTTGGGATTACGCCAGGTTCGAGACGGTAGGACATCAGTGGGCGGATCTGTCGGAGCGGGGATACGGAGTGAGCCTGTTGAACGATTGCAAATATGGCTACGATGTCAAAGGAAACACGTTAAGATTGAGCTTGATCAAATCCGCCGAATATCCTGATCCCGAAGCGGACTTGGGCGCACACAACTTTACCTATGCGCTGTTCCCGCATGAAGGAGACTGGGCGCAGGGCGGCACGATTCAGGAAGCCTGGCAGCTGAACAGCCCCCCAACCGTGTGGGAAGGTGCTTCGAAGCTGGACGGAACTTCACTGCTGCGTTCTTCTGGCGATCATGCAGCAATCGATGCGGTCAAGATGGCAGAGGACGGCGACGGACTTATCGTGCGCGTGCATGAATGTCAGGGCCGAAGCGGGGAAACGGAACTGTCTTCCTTTGCAGGCAAGGCTTCGTGGCAGGAGACCGATCTGATGGAGCGGCCAATTGGAGATCTTCATTCGGACAAATGGAGCTTCACTCTTAAGCCTTACGAAATTCGAACTTTCCGGGTACGCTTTGGAGAGGGAATTGAAGGTCGTGACATCGTACAAGGGGGAGGGGATGGCGATGAGTAAAAACAGCATGGGAGATACAGGACAGGCAGACGGAGTACGGGAAGCCGGGATACAAAATGCGCAGGAAGAAAGCGAGACTGCTTCTTGGCCGGGAACAAGACATCTGCCTGTGTTCGAACGCGCAGCCGCCTACGTATTGAAGCAGATCGATGCCGGGCTGGATACTTTTGGACCATGTGCCTATCCCGCTCCGTCCAGTATCGGCGGGGTCTATCCGGCTATTGCCAACTTTGAATGGACCTCAGGCTTCTGGACAGGAATGCTGTGGCTCGCTTATGAGTTGACCGGTGAAACGAAATACCGGCGCGCGGCAGAAAGTCAGCTTCCTGATTACCGGAACCGTCTGGACAACCGAATCGGTACAAACACTCACGATCTGGGTTTCTTGTACAGCCTCTCGGCGGTAAACGAATACCGAATAACGGGCAATCCCAAGGCTCGCGAAGCCGGCCTCATCGCGGCGGATCTTCTGGCTTCCCGGTATCTTCCCCAGGCAGGCATTATCCAGGCATGGGGCGATCTGAATGATCCGACGGAGCGCGGACGAATGATCATTGACTGTCTGATGAACCTGCCGCTGCTGTACTGGGCGAGCAGTGAAACGGGAGATTCTCGCTATGCGGAATATGCGCGCAGTCACGTTGGGCAGTCGGCCCGTTATCTGGTTCGTCCAGATCGTACAACTTATCACACGTATTATATGGATGCAAACACGGGAGAGCCGAAATCCGGAACGACTCATCAAGGCTATGCTGACCATTCATGTTGGGCACGCGGACAGGCATGGGGCATTTACGGATTTATGCTCAGCTATTTGTATACGGGCGATCCGGAGCTGACGGAAATCTCCAAGACGCTTGCCGCTTATTTTGCAGAGCGTACGCCGGCGGACGGTGTCGTTTATTGGGATCTGATATTTATGGTCGGTACGGAGCAGGAGAGGGACTCTTCGGCTTCTGCAGTCGCCGCCTGCGGACTGTTGGAATTGGCGCGCCAACTTCCTCCAACGGACAGCGACCGGCAAAACGCAGAGCGGCAGGCATTTGCCATTTTGACCGCGCTGGACGTTGGCTATACAACGCGCGACCTGCCAGAATCCAACGGCGTACTGAAGCATGCCGTATACAATAAACCGCGCGGCATTGGAATCGACGAATGTACGATTTGGGGAGATTATTATTACTTTGAAGCGCTGGTTCGGGTATTGAAGCCGGACTGGCGGCCTTAAAGCGCTTCGAGTTGGCAGAACATCGCAAAAAGTCCACGATAAAGACTCAGGTCTTTGTCGTGGACTTTTTGTATAGGTGGACGATTAGGAGAACCGTTCGCTGGATATTTGAATCGAAGGATAAGTAGAGGAACTGACCAATCCTTCTCGACGGTTCTCAACCGAGATGGGCGACGTATCGGCTCTCATCGGCTGTACGATGGAAGTCCTGCACCATTTGCTCAAACGGCGAAGGGCCGGACTAAGGCTAGCTTGGAAATGAAGCGGAATATCGGATGCTCAGATTTTTTGCTCCCACACCTTCGCTTGATATTCCTTAACCTGCTTCTCCGAAGCTTCGGGCCAGACGGTCCGGAAGTTGTGCTTGTCCTGAGGAATAATCTCGACCATCTTGTCGATCATATCCTGCGGATCGAACTGCTGGGCCAGCATTTTCTCGCCCTTTTTGACAATATCGGAACGTTTGGTAAAGTTCGTTTTTTCGTCATACCATTTTTCTTTTTCCTCAAACATCATATCGTTGAAGCCAGTCTTGTACGGTCCCGGGTTAATGGTCGCTACCTGGACGCCGTAGTCTTCAAGCTCCTGCTGCAGAGCCTGAGCGAGCGCTTCGAGAGCATGCTTGGAGGCGCAGTATGGTCCTAGGAAAGGAGTGACGCTCAGTCCGGCAATAGAGCTGGTGAATACGATTTTCCCTTTTTTCTTGGCAACAAATTTGCGTGCGGCAATCTGCGCAAGTTCGATTGAACTGAAGAAATTCGTTTCGAATACCTGACGGACGTTGTCTACCGGTACTTCCGCGAACGGTCCGGTATGGCCAATAGCCGCGTTGTTTACGAAAATATCGAAATCGTGCTCAGCCACCTGTGCCCGGTCAAGCGGGTTGTTGACGTCCAGCTTGAACACTTCGATATCCAATCCTTCGGATTTGGCATATTCGCGGAACTCCGGAACCTGCGAAATCGTCTCGACAGTGGCAATGACCCGGTGACCGGCACGTGCAAGTCCGATCGCGGTTCCTTTACCGAGTCCGCTGCCTGCACCTGTAATGAAGATCGTCTTCTTGCTCGAAAAAATAGCCATGCTGCATTCCTCCTCAGCTTGATTTGATCCAATCCAATCATTAAAAACCTAAGTCAATTCGTTTTACCCCACTCCTGCGGAAATTAATCAAAAGGGTGGGGAGGTCAGAGAAAAGAAGAAAAACCCGTTTACAGAACGTATGTTCCGTGTATAATACGAGTAGAAAGTAAACCGGGGAGGCGAAGACTGATGCCGGTGACGACACGCATTGTCATGCTGGTCGATATGGAAAGTTTCTACGCGGGAGTCGAGAAAGCAAGGCGGCCGGACGTTCGGGAGCAGCCTCTTGCGGTAGCGGGTGACCCTTCCATTCCGTCGAGTGCTGTACTTGCTGCCTGTCCTATTGCCAAAAGGCATGGAATCCGGACAGGCGAACGCCTGAGTTCGGCGCTTGCAAAATGTCCCCAGTTGATCGCGGTTCGTCCGCGTATGGGAGAGTATATCGAAATTTCAGCTCAAATCGCGGGAATTCTCGAGGCCTACACGGATCTGGTCGAACCCTACTCAATCGACGAAATGTTCGCGGATTTTACGGGTTCGCTGCATCTGTACGGTGGTTCCGAGGAAGAATTGGCCAGACTTATTCAAGCCCGTATCGCGGTTGAAACCGGTGTTCGGGCGAGGTTTGGAATCGGGGCCAACAAGGTACGGGCCAAGCTTGCCTGCGATCTGGTGGCAAAGAAGACGGAGAGCGGTATTTTTCATTTACATAGACAGGAAGATTGGGAATATCGGATCTGGCCGGAGCCGATCCGCCGCATGTGGGGCGTTGGCTCTCGGATGGAACGTAATCTTCATGCGCTGCGCATTTTGACAATCGGAGAGCTGGCACGCATGCCGCTGGGCAAGCTGCAGGCGCGCTGGGGTGTAAACGGAGAAGTGTTGTGGCGGGTGGCCAACGGAATCGACGATTCGCCGGTTTCTCCTTGGGCAGCGAGAGAGCAGAAAGAAGTTGGAACGACCATTACACTGCCAAGGCCTTACGCACAGCGGATTGAAATCGAAGCAGTACTGCTCGATCTGTGCACGGAAATCGGACGCCGGGTCCGCAGGATGCGAATGATGGGAGATATTCTCACCGTCGGAGCCGGCGGCGAAGGCGGTTATCGCAAAAGCACCGGTTTCCATCGCCGGACCAGGCTGGACGATCCCAGCGATATTACGGCGGAGCTGTACGAAGTCTCACGCAGAATCTTTCATGAAGGCTGGGACGGTTCACCGGTCAAACGGATCAGCCTGTCGCTGTCCGGCTTGTGCGCAGCGGAGGTATACCAGCCTTCGCTTTTCGAGAATCGTGAACGGAACAGGGCAATCGATCGGGCGATGGACGAGATCAAAGACCGTTTCGGCGAGACGGCAATCGTAAGAGGCAGTTCATTTACGGATGCAGGTCGCGCGAGAGATCGGGCGGAGAAGATTGGAGGTCATTATAAATGACGAAGAAACTGGAAGGCAACGGGTTGTGGGAATCAAGCCGTATGATCCTGCCGGAGTATAGAAAACGAATTTTACAGGCTTCTACAGAGAGGGATCGTAGAAAGAAAGCAATATTGCATGAGGACGAATTGGAAACGATAGCTGAAGCGGTTAGACGCTCGTTGGCTCTGCAATTGACTGTGCGTCTGGAATTGTATGGAGAGTACGGAAGCGAGTGGACAGAAGGCATTGTGACCGATGTCAGCCCTTTGCAGGGTATGCTGAAGCTGGAGAACGAATCGGGCCGGCATCGTATCGCTTATCCGGAGATCGTTGGCGCACAGCTGATAACGGAAGTGTGAACGGGGCCAGGTCTTCCCGAACAGCGACGTATACCAAAAGGAGTCCTATTCATGAGAGTGACAGAAGAAGATCTGGCCTTGATTCGAATCGTACTTGAGCTCCCTTACCTGATTAAGGTGCTTGATACAGACATGAAAGCAATTGAGGGATCTTCTCTGCGTACGCGAAGCGCTCTGCTGCTGCAGTTAGAACGTCTGCGTGAAGAAGCGCAGCGTGAGATTCGCCAGATGCGCCACGTTCTTCGCCTGCGCGGCATCCAAATCGTCAAGCAGACGATGCTGGAAGATCGTCTCTGCGCTGAATATATCTGCCGGGGACATCACGACCGAATGCTGCTGATGTGGAGCCGGATCAGGATCGATGTAGAGGAGATGACAACAGCCTGTCTGGATATCAAATCGCCCGGAAGTTTTGGAAAACCTGCTCAAACAGCCGGTTTTCCGCCAAAGCAGAAGTAAAGAGCCAAGCATCGAACGCTATAGGTTTCCCTGCCGTATTCCTTTCCTGTCGGGAACGCCGCTATAATGGAATATAAAAAGGCGACGGGGGAGAGCGGTATGACAGGCAAAACGGAAGCATCCGAATATGAAGCGCTTCGGCATACAGTCCGACAATATTGGCCGGACTTTTCGGGAACGCTTAAATCAGGAGCGAAAGGATGGAACAATACGACGCGATTTGTCGATTATGGCGGGAAACGCTTCGTACTTAGGGTATACGAGACGCATCGCGATCCGGAAAAAATCCGCTTTGAGCATGAAGTGCTGCTGCGTCTGGCAGAAGAGCAGTTGTCTTTCCAGACACCGGTTCCATGGCTTACCGCAGCAGGAGAAACAATCGTGAAGCTGGAAGATGGAAGCGGGCGTTACGGATGCTTGTTTGCTTATATTGAAGGCAGAAGGCCGGATGACGAGGATCAGCGTCCGCTTACTTCTTTTGGAGAAGCGGCGGGTGAACTGTCAGCGGTACTGGCGGGTATTCGTACGACACTCCAGCCGGCGTACCGTCCTTATTATGAACTGGGCGAAGCTTATCCGTTATGTGACCCCGACCGGGTATCTGCTTTTTGTGCGCAGCCTCCTACCGAGCTGGCCGAGGTGGCTTCTTCGCTGCGTCTGCTGTCGGAGAGCTACAGCGATATTTTGCGGGAATTGGAACATCTGAGAAACCTTCCGCATCAGCTTGTACATGGCGATCTTAATGCATCAAATCTGTTGGTAAGCGAAGAAGATCCGAGTCGGGCCTGTGCACTGCTCGATTTTGAATTTTGTACGTATGATATTCGAGCCATGGAGGCGGCGGTTATTCTGTCAGGACTTCCCCAAGGCGAAGAAGCAATTTCGAGATTTATGGAAGGGTTCCGTATTCGGGCCGCGCTGCAGCCGGAGGAGATTGAAGCGATTCCACTGCTGATGCGGCTGCGCAAGGTGGATGTTTTTCTGCATTTCCTTACCCGCTACCTGGAGAACACGGACGGGCCGAACGTGTTGGAAGAACAGTCACGTCTGCTGTCCACAGATCTGAAAAACATGAGAGACGGCGAAACAAAAATTAAGCTTCTTTTGTCAGATATTTAAGCCAATTGAGAATGAGGGAACCGAAAGCCATGCGGTCATGCTTGTCGGTTCCCTTTTGTTTTGGGCTTTTCTTGCTTTCTAACAAAAGAAATCTTTTTTAGGAATCTAGTTGATTATCATTCTCAATTAAGATATATTGGTCATATCGGAAGTGTGATTTTAAGTTTTTCATTCTATCTATCGGCGAGGAGTGAAGGTTATGGGAACGAACGTTTACCGTCAACAACCAGCACCGGCGGAACTGTACGAGCAAATTCTCGACTTCCTGCACCGGTACGAAAATCATAGACAAACAGAGCCTTCAAGGCTTCGAGCCATGATCCGAAACGAGGAAACGGGCAGTCGGGTCGGCAATCTTACGGTAGTTAATGCCATTCAATGCATTGGGCGGCACGAACCGATTAACGGAACGACAATCGCGGAGAAGATCGGCCTATCTCGTGCAGGCGTAACCAAGATCGGCACGCGTCTAGTACGTGAAGGGCTGGTCAAGCGAGAGCGAATGCGGCATAACCGCAAAGAAATTTATTATCGGCTAACACCGGCAGGACGGGATGTGTTTGAGACGCATCGGCTGCTGCATGAACACGAGGAAGAGCGCTTCCGCACATTCCTCGGCGCTTACAGCGGTGAACAGCTTGCTTTTGTCGGCGAATTTCTGCGTCATGCCGGAGCCGAATTCGAACGTCAGCATCCAATTGCAGAAATGGAGCACGCCAGATAAACAGAATCAGTTTGTCCGCTGCTGATTGTCTCTCGTCTTCTTCATCGATTACATACGGATAAAAGCAGCAAGAGAAGGAGAAGTAGGCCAAAGCCATGGAGCAGGCCGCTGTGCAGGACGGAGACGTCTCTGCACAGCGGCTTTTTGATGAGATAAATTCGAAATGCGCTGAATCGGGTATACATAGTTGAGATTCCCAAGTAAAGGAAAAAGGAGGCGAAACCATGACGGAACGTTCAACTTCTGCCGGAAAAGAGCAGGGGAACGGCGATTCACGAAGTCTGTGGTCGGGGGTTCTGTTCGGAATCGGCTCTATGGCGTTCGTCGATGAAGTCATTTTTCATCAGCTGCTGCATTGGCATCATTTTTACGATTTATCGACGACCGGGATCGGTCTGCTCTCCGATGGCCTGCTGCATGCATTCAGTTGGTTCGCTACGGTAGGCTCGCTGTTCATGCTGGCCGATCTGCGCCGGAAACGCCGGCTGTATGTTCCCCGCTGGGTAGGAGGAGCCCTAACCGGAGCAGGATTTTTTCAACTCTATGACGGCATTGTCCATCATAAATGGATGGGGATTCATCAAGTGCGCTACGGTGTCGATCTGACCGTCTACGATTGGAGCTGGAATATCGCCGGTGCCATTCTGCTGTTGGCAGGAATTGCTCTGACGATCCGTACGGGCAGAGCGAATTCGGATTCGCGAGTGGAAGGTTCTTCCCATGAATAATCTGATCATAGCGGCAGCGGCTCATAATCTGCATCATCATGGCGACGGCATTTCTTCGACTGAGGCGGTGCAGCCGCTGTCCGCCGGACTGATCGACTATATGCCGGTTTTCTTCATAAGTATTCCGCTTATAGCTGTATATCTGACTGCGGCCGTGCTGACCGGACGCCGCTACAGACGCTGGTCTCTGCTGCGTTCGCTGCTGTGGTGTACCGGAGTGACAGTATCGGCTTCCGCTATCACGGGCCCGTTGGCCCAAGCGGCACATGCAAGCTTTACCGCTCATATGCTCGGCCATCTTCTTCTTGGTATGCTGGGACCGCTGCTAATTGCTCTATCCGCACCTATTACGCTGCTGCTGCGCTCTCTGCCACGCAGAGGAGCCAGATTTCTGTCGGCGCTGCTGCGAAGCCAGGCATTGGCTTTTCTGTCGAATCCGGTGACTGCGTCTCTGCTGAACGTTGGCGGTCTCTGGATATTGTATACAACCGGATTGTACACAGTTATGCATCATTCGACGGCACTGCACATACTTGTTCATTTTCACGTATTTGCCGCAGGCTATTTGTTCACCATTTCCGTTCTTCCGGTAGATCCCGCCCCTCATCGGACAAGTTTTGGCTTCCGGGCAGGCGTGATGATTGCGGCCTTTGCCGCACACGGAATCTTGAGTAAGTATCTGTATGCCAATCCGCCGATCGGTACAGCCAGCGAAGATGCTCGTATAGGCGCTCAATTGATGTATTATGGAGGAGACGGTGTCGATCTGCTGCTGATCATTCTGTTCTGTTACCGCTGGTACAGGCAGGGTGGACGTCAATCGGATAAGCAGGTTTCCGACAATAATGAGGAAAGATCGGGCGGTATCCGTTCGAACACAGGCAAAAAAGGGTATACATAGGGCGTATAGGCAAGTTACGCGGCCCGCCTCTAAAGAGACATCGAGCCGCCCATACCGAATCAGAAAGGATGAGAAAAAATGTCGAAATTGCTAAAAGATCTGCTTGAACCTGCCAACGGAGCGCTGCGTCCGCAGCCGCTGGAACCGCTAAAAGTGACCTCAGGCCGCATTGTAGCCTGTGATCCGCTGACTTCGCCAATGGAAGCGTTTGAATACGAAATTCCGCCGGGTACTTATCCGGTCTATGCCTGGCACAGCGAGCAGGAAGGTGCAATTGCCGGAGCGGAACTGCGTCTTTCCGATAAGAAGCCGGTACGTTGGGAGATTGCTGTCCGTCCGGGTCAGGACAAGAGTACCTTAAAAGAAAACGAAGTTTTCGGTTATCCGGTCGATGCCGGGATCGGCAGCTTCGCTGACGAGGAAGCGATTCGGGGACTTGAAGCTCTGGATCAGCGGCTGCAGGAAGAGTTAGGCGACGAGTATGTCAGCTTGTATGATGACTTGATTGCAGACGTGTTGGAAGAACACGACGACGTGTGGGGCAACCTGCCGACCGACGAAGAGAGCGGCTTGAATGTAATTATGTTCACGTCGGGCAGCGGAGACGGCTTCTATGCTTCTTATTGGGGAATTGACGAGAATGATGAAGTGGTCTCGCTGCTTACGGACTTCCGAATCGTGCAGGAAGGTCATGCGGAGGAAACTCACGGTTAAGTTTGAATATGCTCAGAGAAGTCCGGAAGACATGGAGTCTTCCGGACTTTTTTCATTTGTGCCTGCTTTCTTCATGGTACAATGCATAAAAGCCGGATAAGAAGACCGGGAAATCAGCTGCAATGCCGGAGGTGCGGACCGATGACGGAAAGAAGTGTACATCAAACAAAGCAGGAATTTATAGACGACAAAACTCCTGTAAGCGGGGAAATGGAGAAAAAGCTGGAGACGTTGAATAGGGTGACTCGGCTGCTGAGCCAGGCCGGCGTGGACTATGTCGTGGGGGGCAGCGGGATGCTGTTCGGCCTAGGGTTAACGGATAAGGTGCGTGATTGGGACTTGATGACTGAAGCGTCGGAAAATGAAATACGGATGGCGCTGGACAGTCTGACACTCGTGGACGAGAGCGGGCCTAGCGAGCTGTACGGAAGCGGCTGCAAACTTGGAATTGAAGAAACGGAGCCTGAGGTAGAAATCATTGTCGGCTTCGCCATTCGTACGGAAAGCGGTATTTGCCGTCTTCCGGCACTGCCCGGCGGGATCCGCCGCGGCCTGCGTATTGCCAGTCCCGAAGTCTGGTTGGCCGCCTATACACTGATGGGCCGATCCGAAAAAGCGGCGCTGCTGGAAGAGTACCTTCAGAATCATGGTGCCGATCCGACGGTGCTCTCACGTCTGTACGAAGAGCCGCTTCCTGCCGAATTGGCGGAGCGGCTCAGAAGACTTCCGGAAGCTGTCGTTTGATCCACGCGGGACGCAAGTAATCGGCTTAATGCTTCGAGCGGTTTGGCAAGGCAGCGAGTTTGGAAGCAGGAGGTTTGCGTCTGTTTACGAACATAATGCTGCCGGCAATCATCAGCAGGCCGATCAGCAGTGTAATAGTCGCTGATTCGCCGAGTAGAACGATGCTGAACAGGTTTGACAATACCGGGATTAGGAAAGTGTATGCTCCCACTGTACTGACTTCCCCTGCTTCAATCAGCAGGAAGTAGATCATCCAGCCGCCAGCAATTACGAAAATGGAGATGAACAACAGAATGAGGATAAATTCGGTATTCCATTCGATATCTCTCCAGTGCTCTGTACCCGAACCCAGCAGAAGCAGAGCAGCCCCGCCAATCAGCAGCTGCATCGTCACGGTCCAGACCGAATCGAGACGAGCCCCCTGTTTTTTCATATAAATCGTACCCAGTGCCCAGCAAAGGGCCGATAGCAGGGCGAGTCCAATGCCGAACGGTGACAGATGCCCTTCAAGGCCGCCCAGGCTGATGACCGCAACGCCGGCAAAGCCGAGTATGAGTCCTGCGACTTTAAGGCGGTTAAGCTCTTCGCCCAGCCAAATTCGGGAGAAGATGCCGAGCAGGATAGGCTGCAGGAACACAAGCGTCGAGAACAGGCCGGCCGGCAGGTAGCCGATCCCGACCGTTTGCAGGCCGTAATAGCCGATAACGTTGAGCAGGGCTACCAGTAAATAAGCTCCAGCGTTTTGCTTCCAGCGCAGTGCTCCGGATCGGCGGAGGGCGATTGGCAGAAGGATCATCCCACCAATCAGCGTACGAATACCGGAAAACAAAACAGGAGGAGTATGCGGCAGTGCCATTTTGGTCAGCGGCCAGTTGATGCCCCAAACGAGAACCAGGAAAAGTACCATAGTCAGCGTCTTTTTGGGCGAAATTGCGGAAGACATAGTCCTCATCACCTTTCAAACGTTTGATGCGCGGAGCGGCCAGTCTGTCTGGCGAGCCTCCGCGCTTTTTATGTGAGCTTATCAAGCGTATACTGAAAATGAACATAAAGAAAATGAATGTTTTGCATAAAGGAGATAACGATAAAGTTATGACGATTACGCAGATTGCAGTATTTGTTCGAGTTGCCGAAACGCTTAACTTTACTCGGGCTGCCGAAGAATTGCACATGACCCAGCCTGCTGTCAGCCATGTGATCGCCGCCATCGAATCGGAGCTCGAGACCCGTCTGCTGCGGCGTGATCGCAAGCGAGGCGTCGCGCTGACGCAAGTCGGTGAGAAGGTGCTCCCGCAGTTTCGTGCCATACTGCAGCGGATAGATAAAATTCACCAAGAGGTCGCCGCGGATAATGGGATTGAGGTGGGCAGAGTATCGGTCGGTGCTTTTCCTTCGGCTTCCGCTTATTTTCTACCGTCTCTGATTCGTGAAATCCGGGAAAATTATCCGAACCTGCATTTCGACCTGCACGAGGGAACCGCCGACGAAATCCGAGAAGGTGTACATGAGCGAAAATATGATGTAGGTCTTGTTCTGCTTCCTGCACCGGGACTTGATACCGTAAAGCTGGCGGAGAGCCGCATGCTTCTGCTGCTGCCGGACGGACATCCACTGCGGGTAAAGCAAACAATCACGATCCGGGAATTAGATGGTGAGGACCTTATTCTCTGCCGAGGCGGGCATGAAGTTACGGTGTTGAATGAGTTCGAACACGAGGGAGTCGACGCACGAATCACTTTTACAACGCACAATGTGAGTACGATGGTGGCCATGGTCGAGCAGGGACTCGGAGTAGGTATCGTATCTGAAATGGCACTGTCGGTACATCCCCATTTGCTTGAAATCCGGGAGATCGTGCCGCCGATCATTCGAGAAATTGGGGCGGCAGTTTCTTCAATGGAAGAAGCTTCGCCTGCGGTCCGCCTATTTCTGGAGACGGCATCGAACCGCTTTGTCGAAGAGAAAGAGACAATCGGACAGGGAAAGTGAACAGCCAGGAGGATGAAGAAGCAGGACCGACTGCGTTCATTAAACGTGTGTGCGAATTTAAATCGTGTGTTACAGCGTTAGGCGTACAAGCAATTGGTGTAATAACCAAAGAGAGAAAGATTGATCAAATTCAGGAGGGGTCATAATGAAAAAATGGTGGACGGTCGTATGCTCGGCCATGCTAGCTGTCAGCATCACGGCTTGCGGTAATAAGGAGGAAGCGGCCCAAACGCCGGCTCCGGCAGCAGAAACGACAGCACCAACAGAAACGCCTGCGGCAGAAACAACAACTCCGGCAGAGGCGGCTGAAGAACCGGCTGTCGAAACTTCGGCAAACGATGAAGTACCAACAGCCGAAGAATTACTGAATCGCACACAGGAAGCTAACCAAGAGCTGAAGAACTACAATATGGTTGCCGACATTGAGCAGCATATTTCTGCTAACGGCGAAGAACAAACGATGACTATAACGATGGATACGGATATGGTTCTCGATCCGGTCACAGCCTATCAAAAAATCCATACCGAAGTCAGCGGTTCATCCAATGACATTGAACAATATATTACGCCTGACGCAATCTATGTAGGTGCGAACGATCAATGGACCAAGCTGCCGGAAGAACAGCGTTCGGAAGTAATGGCCAGTCTTGAAAGCACAGCCAATCTTGAGAGCTCGTTCGAACAGTTCCAATCGATTGCCAAGGACATGGAAGTGACCGAGGAAGGCGATAATTATGTGCTGTCGGCTGCGCTCTCTGGAGATCAGGTCAAATCGATGGCTGAAGAAATGATGGGGCAATCCGGCGACGAACAAATGGCCGCAATTCTGCAGCAAATGAACATTGAAGAAATGAATATGACATACACCATTAACAAGGAAACTTCTTATCCAGTAGAGACAAACGTAGATATGACAATGTCTATGAATGCGGGAGAAGCGGCCGGCGAAGGTGCTGAAGATATGGACGTTTCCATGCACATGATCATGAACAGCACAATTTCCAAACATAATAAAATCGCTAATATTGAAGTTCCCCAGACGGTTGTAGACAGCGTGCAGTAAGCTTGAACCTCCGATCGAAGACCGACTGCGAATTTTCGCAGTCGGTCTTTTTTGTTGTGAATTTCGGGACGTTTTTGTGCAGTTCAAATTCTGTAGGATAGTCAACGGATAGATATGGCGGCAAATAGCGATTTTTACTCTATGCCTATTGGCTATAGTACGCCATAGTCTGAAGATATAGATGCAGGGAAGCTTTGTAGCGTATTTGAAACGCGAAATTGTCTGAAGTCTTACAGGACATAGGGCTGGCGATCTCTCTGTAAGAAAGGCGGACAATCCGTTATCAGGAATTCCGAGGTCCAAGCATGGGATTTGCCTATAACGGGGTTTTGGCGGCTTTTCGAATCGATTGACACTTTACTTCGCTGTGCCTATGATCATACTCAAAGTCCAGGACAAACGCCGGCAGGCTAAGCGATCCTGAATATCCGACAGAGAGGAAGATGATGATGAGTCAAGCGAAAAGTTCGAATTTGGGGTATCCGAGAATTGGAGAAAAACGGGAATGGAAAAAGCTTCTGGAGGCACATTGGGCGGGGAAGATCGATGCGGCGGAACTGGAAAGCGAAACGAAGAAGTTGCGTCTGGAGTATCTGAAAAAACAGCGCGACCTGAAGACGGAATTGATCCCGGTCGGCGACTTCTCTCTATATGATCATATGCTCGATACTGCATTCACTTTTGGTCTTGTACCTCAGCGTTTCACAGGCGGAGACAACACCGCCAAGCATGATGGAGACTGCGGCTGCGCGCATGGTTCTCATGACGAAGAGCCGGTTGCATCGACAGACTCCGGCACGAAAGCTTTCGCTCCCGATGCAAATGGAGCTTACGGACTGGATGCTTATTTCGCGGTAGCACGCGGTACAAAAGCATTCGCCGCTTCCCCGATGACCAAATGGTTTGATACAAACTACCATTATATCGTACCTGAGCTGCAGGGACTGACACCGAAGCTTACGGTTAACCGCCCGCTGGCCTTTTATCTGGAAGCGAAAGAAGAACTCGGCATCGACGGCAAGCCGGTATTGGTCGGCCCGCTGACGCTGCTGAAGCTGGCACGAGGCATTGAAGAAGACCGTTTCGATACGCTGCTGGATCAGCTGATTCCGCTGTACGCACAGGTATTGAAAGAGCTGAGCGAAGCGGGAGCCAAGTGGGTGCAAATCGACGAGCCGGTATTGGTACTGGAAACGAGCGAAGCGGATATTGCTCGTCTCAACAAAGTATATGAAGCTTTCCGGGCTGCGGCGCCGGAATTGAATATCCTACTGCAGACGTACTTTGAGTCGGTGTCGCGTTACCAAGATATTGTACAGCTGCCTGTACAGGCAATCGGGCTTGACTTCGTGCATGACCGGGGCCGCAATCTGGCAGCCATCGAACAGTACGGATTTCCGCAGGACAAAATTCTGGGTGCCGGCGTGATCGACGGCCGCAACATCTGGCGTTCGGACCTGAAGGTCAAATTGGATCTGCTGCGCCGCATTCAGCAGGCCGCACAGCCTAAAGAATTGTTCGTTCAGCCGTCTTCGAGCCTGCTGCATGTGCCGGTTACGACACGCAGCGAACAAGCTTTGGAAGCCAAGATTCGCAATGGTTTGAGCTTCGCGGATGAAAAATTGACAGAAATCGCCGTATTGGTCAAAGCGCTGAACGAAGGCGAAGAAGCAGCAGCTGCTGCAATTGCCGAAAGCGTCGATGCGGTAGCGGCATTGAACGCCTCGCCTGAACGTAACGACGAATCGGTTCGTGACGCGCTGGGCAAACTGGATGCCCGTCGTCCGGAACGTCTGTCTCCTTATGCGGTGCGCCGCGACGTTCAAGCCAAGCATCGTCCGCTGCCGCTGCTGCCGACTACGACGATCGGAAGTCTGCCGCAGACGACGGAAGTGCGCCAGGCACGCAGCAAATGGAAAAAAGGCGAGTGGAGTGAAGAACAGTATGTGGATTTCCTGCATGCGGAAACGGAACGCTGGATTCGCATTCAAGAAGAAATCGGCATTGATGTCTTGGTGCACGGCGAGTTCGAACGCAACGATATGGTCGAATACTTCGGTGAGCAGTTGGCCGGCTTCACAACATCGGGCTTTGCCTGGGTTCAGTCGTACGGTTCGCGCTGCGTCAAGCCGCCGATCCTCTATGGAGACGTTAAGCTGCTCAGCCCGATGACCGTAACGGAAAGCGCTTATGCACAATCGCTGACGGATAAACCAGTCAAGGGCATGCTGACAGGTCCGATCACCATCTATAACTGGTCCTTCGTCCGCGACGATCTGCCGCGCGCTGTTGTACAGAATCAGATCGCATTGGCGCTTCGTTCGGAAGTGAGTGCATTGGAAGAAGCAGGTATCGGCATGATTCAAGTAGACGAGCCGGCACTGCGGGAAGGTCTTCCGCTGAAGCGCGAAGATTGGCAGGATTATCTCGATGATGCCGTTTACGCATTCCGTGCTTCGACGACGAGCGTTCAAGATGAGACGCAGATTCATACTCATATGTGCTATGCGGAGTTTGGCGATATTATTCAGGCAATCTCCGACTTGGATGCAGACGTCATCTCGATCGAGGCTGCACGCAGTCATGGCGATCTTGTGACCGCGTTCGAAGATCACACGTATGACAAAGGAATCGGCCTCGGCGTATTCGATATCCACAGTCCGCGACTGCCGGAACCTTCCGAGATCGAATCGATTGCAAAACGCGCTTTGGAAGTCCTTGATCCTGCCCAATTCTGGATCAATCCGGACTGCGGTTTGAAGACGCGCCGTGAAGAAGAGGTCATTCCTTCGCTCAAAACGATGGTTGCTGCAGCGGCGGCACTGCGTCAGCAGTTCGTTGGGGCGGCAGCTGGAGGCGCCGGGGTCACCGGCGGCCAAGACTAATGGGACTGCTCGACGAACTGCGAACCCGAGTGGTTGTTGCCGACGGTGCAATGGGTACACTTCTGTATCTGAATGGCATCGACCGCTGCTTCGAAGAGCTGAACCTGACCCGTCCCGAGCAGGTACGCCAGATTCATCGGGCGTACCTCGGAGCGGGAGCCGAAGTGATCCAGACGAACACGTATGCCGCGAATGATTACAAGTTGAAGCGCTATAATTTGGAGTATGAGCTGGAAGCGATCAACCGGGCAGGAGCCCGGTTGGCCCGCTCGGCTGCGGAAGGAACAGGAGCTTACGTACTTGGTACGATTGGAGGTATTCGCAGTACCAAGCCTGGAGAAATAACGCTTGGCGAGATCAAACGCAGCAATGAACGCCAAATTGACGCTTTATTGTCCGAAGGAGCCGACGGTCTGCTGCTGGAGACATTTTACGATCCGGAAGAGCTGCGCACT
This sequence comes from Saccharibacillus kuerlensis DSM 22868, assembly GCF_000378145.1. Classification (GTDB taxonomy): domain Bacteria; phylum Bacillota; class Bacilli; order Paenibacillales; family Paenibacillaceae; genus Saccharibacillus; species Saccharibacillus kuerlensis. The sequence continues at coordinate 190,913 of NZ_KB899281.1, forward strand.
ACACTGAAGCTGGCCCGCGAGAAGACGGATCTGCCGATTGTGGCTCAAGTATCGACCCAGGATTCAGGTTATCTGCAGGATGGAAGCACGTTGACAGAAATGTTCGCCATACTGGAAGGCCTGGGCGCGGATGTCGTCGGTCTGAACTGCCGGCTTGGTCCGTTTCATATGACCCGGTATCTGAAGCAGGTGCCTCTTCCTAAGCATGCGTTTCTGTCTGCCTACCCGAATGCGGGCCTGCCGGAGTACAACGAAGGCCGGCTGCGCTACCGTTCGGGAGCGGATTACTTCGGCCGAAGCGCACTGGAACTGCGAGGAGAAGGCGTGCGTCTGATCGGCGGCTGCTGCGGTACGACGCCGGAGCATGTAGCGGCGATGGTAGAAGCGGTCAAAGGCGCGGCTCCAATTACCGAGAAAGTCGCGGAACCGCTCTCGGATTCAGATCCTGTTCCATTTGGACGGATTGAGGTCAGGGAAAAATCCGAAAAACTTGCCGGATCGGAAGACGGACCACCCGTGGAAACTCCGTTTCATGAACTTGCAGCTGCCAAGGGTCATTCGGTGATCGTCGAGCTGGACCCGCCGCGCACACTGCGAACTGAAGGCTTTTTCAAAGGGGTACAGGCGCTGAAAGAAGCGGGTATTGATGCACTGACAATGGCCGACAATTCGTTGGCCAGTCCGCGTATTGCCAACGAGTCGCTGGCCACTGTCGTCAAGGAAAAGTATGGCGTTAAGCCGCTTGTACATGTTGCCTGCCGGGACCGCAATATGATTGGTCTGCAGTCGCATCTGATGGGACTTGCCGCTTCGGGAATCAATCAGATGATCGCCATTACCGGTGATCCGTCGAAGGTTGGCGATGTACCGGGTGCGACATCCGTCTACGATTACAATTCGTTTGATCTGATCAAGCTGTGCAAGCAGTTCAATGAAGGTAGACTGCCCTCGGGGCGTTCGCTCGGCCTTCGGGCCAACTTCTCCGTCGGTGCCGCCTTTGATCCCAATGTGCGTCATTTGGACAAAGGGGTGCAGCGTTTGGAGAAGAAAATTGCAGCGGGTGCCGATTATTTCATGACGCAGCCGGTCTACGATGAACGGCGGGTCGAAGAACTGTATCACGCGACCCGGCATTTGAAGCAGCAAATTTTCATTGGCGTCATGCCGCTTGTCAGCGCACAGAATGCTGCTTTTTTGCATAATGAAGTGCCCGGCATTCGATTGACTGATGAGATTCTTGCACGGATGCAGCGTCATGAACATGATAGAGAGGCGGCAGTGCGCGAAGGCATGGATATCTCGCGGTCGCTGATCGATGCCATCTTGGAATACTTTGGCGGCGTTTATATCATGACTCCGTTTCTCCGATATGAGCAGTCGGCAGAACTGACGCGATATGTGCATGAAGCGGCAGCCAAGCGGGCTCTGAACAAAACGCGTCTGGTCCAGTAAAGGTGCGATGCAGGAGCAGAAAATGTTTACTCGTCTTCGCAGGTATATGTCCGTTCGCATTTTGCGCACCATAAAAGGAGCTTCTCCACGATTGCCCAGGCAGTCGTATCGGAGAGCTCCTTTTTGCGATGTATTCGTTAATCCATAATGCCGTCGTTGTAGTAATTGATAATGTCTCTCCGGCGAATAATACCTAGAAAAATACCGTCGTGATCGGTAACCGGCACGAAATTCTGATCCGCCGCCAGCGTCAGCATATCCTCCATATCCGCATCGATGACGACCGATTCATTGTGACGATAGCGCTTGATGCTGCTCAGCGATATGTCAGCCATCATTTCAAGATTGAAGTTGAACGTATTTTTGAGCTTCCAGAGCAGATCCCCTTCGGATAACGTACCGACATAGCGTCCTTCTTCGTCGATAATCGGTACCGCGGAGTAATGATTTTCTTCCAGCAGATCCATCGCTTCTCTCATAGTGGCGGAAGAAGGAATATACTTGACCTGATCCTTGGATAACAGAAAACGAGAAACTTCCATGTATGTATACACTCCTTAGCCGTCGGATTTCCGAAACCTTCTTCTCTATTAAACCATAGTTGAGGTCTTTTTTGAACGGTTGGCAGGTTATACGACAAAAGCGTAACTTTTTTGGTCGGCGGAACGCTCACTAGAAGAGACTCGTTATGCCCATTGAAGCTGCGGCGTCGGTCTGTACATCGTACGAGTATATACATCATACAAGTTTATGTTTGTTTACGATTATATAAAAGGCGGCGTTCAACATGTCTAATGTACCTGTGTCTGTATTGAGTATCCGCACACAAAAGCGCGAAGGATATCCTTGTCCTTTCGAATACGGAGATTTTCTGATTGAGGGTAAGCCGCTGGCTCTGGCTGCGCAATTTTTGCAGGAGTATCCGCATTTCGACGATATTGGCTGCTTAGGCTTCGGATCGGAACGGTTCCAGCGCGAACAGATTGAACGTTTGCTGCTGGATGGAGAGGCAGATTTTCCGAATGATCGGCGCTCGCTCTATATTTGTCCGGCCTGCGGCGACCTTGGCTGCGGCGCAGTCTCAGTACGGATTCATCGGGAGAAAAAATGCTTCGTCTGGAGTGATTTCGGTATACAAAGTCATCCATCTCTTGAACCTCATATCATACTATGCCCGTGGATCGGTCCCTTTTACTTTGAGGAAACGGCTTATGCAGAAACAATTCGTGCTTCTTACGGGCTTGGAGGTTTCCATTGGCCGTATCCGGCGAAATAAGGAGATTGAAAAAAGAAAGATTGTGAAGATCAACTCCTTGTAAAATCCATGTTAAATAATTACAAAATTATCCTACTTGCGCTGTTGCTCTTATACAATAGAGACAGGGACCTGTTCCCAGCCTTTCAATCGCAAGGTTATCCAAGCTTAAGGGGGAATGACCATGAACAAATATATGGGAAGATGGGCGATTCTTGCTGTATTCGCTTTGGCTTCCGTGCTGACGGCATGCGGTTCCGGCCATCCTGTCGAAGGCGTATCCGCGCAGGGAAAAGAAGCCGAGACTTCTGTCAGCCAGGCTGCTCAGCCGACAGAGACGCAGACTAAGCAGGTTCCGGAAGCTGCAGACTTGTCCGCGGATCAACTGCTGGAACAGGCGATCGCCGCGGGTCACGAGGTCAGCAGTTACAGACTTCGGACCGATCGGGAAGAACATATCGCGGTATCGCAGGATAGTGAGCCGGACGGGCATTATATCATCGAGACCAATCTTACGATGAACCCGCTTACGGCCTATCGTGAATTGAACATGCATGAAGCAGGCCGTTCCGAGCAGGAGGAGCCGCTTAAGCGCTACCTCGATGAACAAGCCGTATACAGCGCCTACCGGGAATCGGATTGGGTCAGAGAACCGGAAGAAGACCTGCCGGCATCGCTTGCGCATCTTCGGCAGGCGGCCGATCTATCCGGTCACCTGCAGAATCTGCAGGAGGCGGCAGGAGAGCATCGTGTGACCGAGCAGAACGGAAATTTGCTGCTTACCGTTGTGCTGGAAGGCGACGATAATCGAGAAATCGCGGAGCAGTATATGCAGCAGTCCGATGATTTCCTTCCACACATGCAGGCGGATATTTCGAGATGGAAAGTCGAGCGGCTTACCGTGAGTTATGAATTTGACCGCAGCAGTCTGCTGCCTGTCACCAGCACGGCGGAGTTTGAATTGGTGAGACCTGAGGATGCGGAACTGCATCCGAGAATGAAAAATAATTTCGCAGTAAAAGCCGAATACTCGGATTACAACGAGGTAGAAACGATTAAGATTCCGGCAGAAGTCGAAGAACAAGCATCGGGATCTGGAAGTTAATGAACGACCGATGCAGTTCCAAGGAATAATGAAATGTGCCCTGAATCGGATAAAAGACAGGACCGGCTGCCGTTTTTCGGCGCGGCAGATCCTGTCTTTTTTGATCGTATTATTTCTTGAAAAATTTCTCAGAAAAGTAACTATTCTCTGTTCAACAGCGTTACATATAGAGAGACCAGAAGCTAGACAGACCGGAAGCAGATCGGAAATTGGGTAAAGCGGATTAGAATTTAGGTAAGCCAAGAGAAAGATGCAAAATGGAGGTTCACGGGAACAATGAAAAGCAGAAACGTATTATGGACGATGCTGATTGTTCTCTGCATCGCAGGTGCAGCCTATTCCATCTATTGGCCGAAAGCAGTCCAATTGGAAGCGCAAGGCGTCAAATTTCGCTTGGGTGAAGGAAGCGGGGGCGAGGAGCATCTTGTACAAGTTAAATTGCAAGGCGACGTATGGCGCAGTTGGAGAGGAACCCGGGAATTTGTAGGCACCATTGAGATCGAAGGGGAGACCTTTGAAGGAAAAGAAAGACTTCCCAAAGTTAGAGCTCGATTTGACGGTCCGTCAGGCAGAGGGTTTATTACTTACGATTACCGCGACGATACAGGACCGAACCTTACTACATACGGAGTGATGTATGTAGACCCGTCGTTCCGACAGGTCGCGATCGGTATTTTTGAAGAGACGGAAGGCGGAGGCCAAGGCTGGAGCAGCGGTTCCGGTCTGATGGTAACGGCTCCGGCAGAAAATCGGCAGCAGGGGCTCGATATCGCAAATAGGCTGATGAGAGATGGGATGGAGGGAGAAGAATTAGAATAGAATGAACAGAAAACTGCATCTCGAAAAGATCGTTTTCCCAAAAGACGGGAGACGATCTTTTTTACATTTCACATCTTCATTATTCGTCTGTGAAGCGATATTTTCGTATGCTGATTTGCTTACTAGGCTGCCTGCCTTTACACCAGTCCGCCTTCCGGCAGCAGTGCCTTGATCCGGAAAGCCATGCGCAGACGCAGCGTTTCTTCAGGGTCTTTGAGGCTTCTGCCGATAATTTCCTCGCATTTTTCCAATCGATAAATGACCGTGTTGCGATGAATGTACAGCCGCTTGGCCGTCTCGGCAAGCTGACAGTGCGTCTCCAAATATACGGACAGCGTCTGCAGCAGCATATGATGATCTTTGAGCGTTTCGTCAGTAAATCCCTGCATCGTATCGGCATAAAATTTGCGGAGATGCTCGTAAGGAATCATACGCAAAATTTCGGGAACTTCTTTAGGTTGATACAGTTCGATAAAGCGAGTTCTGCCCGCCATTACGCCGAAATAGAGCGCTTCGTTCGCTTCTTTGTAAGAGACAGGAATATGAATGAGCGGTTGAGCGTAGCTGCTGCAGCCAAACGACAACTCTGCGGCATAATGGGCGGAGACCTTGTTCTGGAGACGTTCCAGCAGAGCGATAAAGGAAGTCTCCACCGCTCTCCATTCTTCCGCGAGCGGCATCAACAGCACATAAGCTCTGTCGTGAGTAAACAGATGGATGGATAGACCAGCCTGTCCCAATTCTGTTTCGATTTGTTCGGCAATCCGGTCTTGTTCGGCTTTGTACTGCATAAAAGAAGTCGTTTTGTCCGCCCCGTCCAATTTGCCTACCGCACAAATGTACTTCTGATCGCCAGACAATCCGAACTCGCGGCCGCGGCTGGCGATTTCTTCACTGCCCGAAAAGGCGCCTCCGATAAAGTTGGCGAAAAATTCGTTCCGGATCCGCCGCCGGTTCTGTTTCAGCGCATTGTCTTTCATCAGCTCGAACGCAATGACGTTGGTTGCCTGTTCGACAGTCAAAACGCTGGAACGCTCCGATGTCGGGATAATGCCTTCGATACAGAGATAATGCAGCTGCTTATGCGTATAAACGGGAAATAGGGTAATCGCTTCACGAGATTCGCCCAACAGTGAGAACGTGGAGAAAACGGAAGGAGGCGTGTGGAAAATGCTGCCGCCGGCCGACAAGGCTTCGAGCCGTGCTGCGGTTGCGGAGTTGGCGAATCGGCCTGCGATCGGCTGCAGATAAGGGCCCAGCAGCAGAACGGGCAGACGCAGCAGTTCGGACAGCTGGTCCAGCAGTCGGGGAATGCCGTGACCGCTCATGATCTGTTGAGTAAATTGACGATGCGTCTGCATGGCATTATGCAGCTCGGTCGTTCGCACATCGAGGATATGGCTCAGTGACTTGTTAACGATATCTCCAAGCGAAGGTTCGACGGGAAGCTCGAGCAGCGGCAGATTCAGGTCGTCGGCCAGTTCTGCCGCAGATGCCGGTATACTGCCGAGATATCTTTTGCTTTTGATTCCGAGTGCTGCACAGTTCTGTTTCCCCATCTCCCGAATCAACTGCAGCAGCGCCTCAAGGTCGTCTTTGAAATGAAAAGCGGTTGTCACAAGCAGTTCGTTTCTTTTCAAATAAGGAATAATGTCCGGGGCATCCATCATATTGACAGTATGAACTTCTCGATGCAGACCCTTCTCTCCCGCAGCGATGGCAGTTCCGTCAAATATAGGCAGCTTAAGCAGGTCGTCCAATTTCATGAATACCGCACTCCTTTGGTTAACATGACCAATAAATCCGTCTGTTCTTCTACATTTTCGTGAATGTATTGCATTTCGTTTTATTTTACAATTCACTTATACCATTTGCCAAGTGAAATAATGTGACATGAATATAAGACTGTTGGAATGGAGGGGATGAGATTGATGATCGAACAGCCGAAGATGTCCGCCTTATCCGAGCAGGTCGAATCCATGGTCGAATGGCTCGCTTCGCATGGCGGAGATGGGCAGGGCGGAGTCACGCGATTGCTGTATGATCCGTCTTGGAGGTCGGCCCAGAAGGCCATTGAAGCGAAAATGAATGAGCTGGGTCTGCTGCCCCGCTACGACGATGTCGGGAACTTGTTCGGTCGGCTGGCCGGACGCGATCCTCAGGCAGATGTTGTACTGACTGGTTCGCATGTCGACACCGTTACAGGCGGCGGAAAATATGACGGCGCATATGGAATCGTTGCCGGACTGATCGCGGTGGATTATCTGAAAACCCACTACGGGCCGCCGCTGAAGCCCATTGAAGTCGTATCGCTATGTGAAGAAGAGGGAAGCCGGTTTCCGCTGACCTACTGGGGTTCCGGCAGCATCACAGGCGCGAAAAATCGTGAAGCGGCTGTCGGCGTAGAAGATTCCGCAGGCGTTTCGCTTGAAGAAGCAATGTGTGAAGCCGGTTTCGGTTTCGGGCTGCATCCTCGTCCGGAGCGCCGAGATCTGGAGTGTTTTATCGAGCTGCATATCGAGCAGGGCGAAGTGCTGGAACGCGAAAACAAATCGATCGGGTTGGTTAGCCACATTGTGGGTCAGCGCCGCTATGATATTACTGTATACGGAGAAAGCAATCATGCTGGTACAACACCGATGCAGTGGCGGCGCGATGCGCTGCTTACTGCGGCCGAACTTATCCGAGTCGTCATAAATCGGGCGAAAGCCGACGATGAGGGTCTCGTTGCCACAGTCGGAAGAATGGATGTTAAGCCGAATGTCGGCAACGTGATTCCGAGAGAAGTGACGTTCAGTCTGGACGTGCGCCACGGTGAAGCGGAACGTATTCATGCCTTTTGCGAAGAGTGCTTCCGGGAGTTCGAGAAGCTTGCAACCGAACAAGGAACGAATATCGAGATTCATCAATGGATGGACGAGCCGCCTGTTGCGATGGATCGGGCTCTGGGAAAGACGGCGGAGGAGATAATGGAGAAGGAAGGCGTCTCGTTCAAAAAAATGACGAGCGGAGCCGGCCACGACTCGCAGGTATTCGGTACATTTTGTCCGACGGCTCTGCTGTTTGTACCGAGCCGGGGCGGTATCAGCCATTCGCCGGCGGAATTTACAAAAACCGAAGATTTGGAACGCGGTGTACGGCTGTTAATCGACCTGCTGTACAAAGTGGCTTATTAAAATAGCACGGTTAAGCGGATAAAAGATCAAGGAGGCAGAGACGAAATGACAAAATACCGGGAAATCCATGCACCCTTGCGAACAATTATGACGCCAGGTCCGGTTGAGGCTGATCCAAGAGTGCTGCGCGCGATGGCGACACCGATCTTGGGGCAATTTGATCCGGAATTCACGCGAATGATGAATGAGACGATGGAAATGCTGCGGGAAACGTTTCAGACGAAAAATCAATGGGCATTCCCGGTAGACGGCACTTCCCGCTCCGGTATTGAAGCGGTGCTGTGCAGTTTGATCGAGCCGGGGGACAAAGTTCTCGTGCCGATCTTCGGCCGATTCGGACATCTCCTGACCGAAATCGCCGAACGCAGCGGTGCCGAAGTTCATTTGATGGAGTGTACATGGGGTGAAGTATTTGACCAGCAGGCTGTCATTGACGAAGTCAAAAGAGTGCAGCCGAAAATAGTGGCGATCGTGCATGGGGAGACGTCAACCGGCTGCATGCAGCCGCTGGACCGGATCGGTCCGGCCTGCCGGGAATTGGGCGTATTAACTGTAGTCGATGCGGTTGCTTCAATCGGCGGAGCTCCTGTCGAGGTCGACGAATGGCAGCTTGATGCCGTAATCGGCGGCACGCAGAAATGTATTTCTGTGCCCTCCGGCATGGCGCCCGTCACTTATAACGAACGGGTGGAGCGTATTCTGGCAAGCCGCAAAAAGGTGGAGCGTGGAGTGGCGCAAGAAGGGGATCGCCGGGAAGTCGCGCATCCGATCCGCAGCAACTATTTCGATCTCAGTCAGCTTCAGGACTATTGGGGACCGCGCCGTTTGAATCATCATACGGAAGCGACTTCGATGCTCTATGCACTCCGCGAAGGGCTGCGCATTCTGCTCGAAGAAGGACTGGAAGAGCGGTTTGAACGTCATCGTTTGCATGAAAAAGCGCTGATGGCGGGACTTCGGGGTATGGGGCTGGAGCTGTTCAACGACGTGCCGTGGAAGCTGCCGGTTGTAACCTGTGTAAAGATTCCGGCAGGCGTAGACGGCGAGTCTGTACGGAAGATGCTGCTGGAGCAGTTTGGCATCGAAATCGCCAGCTCCTTCGGTCCGCTGCACGGCCAAATTTGGCGAATCGGCACAATGGGCTACAGCTGCCGCAAGGAAAATGTACTATTTGTACTGGCGGCGCTGGAAGCGGTCTTGATCCGTCATCATGCGCCAATTACGATCGGACGTGGGGTGCAGGAAGCGCTTGATGCCTATGAGCGGGTGCAGCTGGGAGCTGTCACGCTGTAAGGCTGCAAGACTGCAAGACTGCAAGACTGCAAGACTGCAAGGCAAATAGCAGCTGCGAGATGCAGGATAAAATCGCTGAAACGCAGCGTCCAGAGTGACCGGACGGTGGCTGTCTGAAGCGAAACTGCACCTAAGGATTCCAGGAATTCCTGGAATCCTTTTGTATAAATCAAGCTTTTTCGATAATTTTCGATGAATAAGCAGCCGTTCTTGTCGGTGCGCCATTCAATCTCGATGAAGCTTCCAACGGAAGGTGACGCATGCAGAAAATGTTCTCGCTGAGGTCCGGGTTGGCCGGTCTGCAGTGGTTGTTTTTCTTGTTTACAAATACAGTTGTTATTCCCATCACCGTTGGAGCCGCATTTGGTCTGCCGCAGGAGCGGATTCAACTGCTGATCCAATGTTCTTTTGTACTGACGGGCCTCGCCTGTGTCGTACAAGCGGGCCTTGGGCATAAACGCTCGATTATGGAGGGTCAGTCGGGTCTATGGTGGGGCATCGTACTGAGCTTATGCGCAGCCGCACCGTCGCTCGGCCTTACGCTGCCTCAATTGGGCGGAAGCCTGGCGGTCGGTATCATCATCTCGGGGGTGCTCACCGTTCTGATTGGTCTGTGCGGGCTGGCTGCTCCGCTGTCCCGAATGTTTACGCCTGGCGTCATGGCAGTTTTTATGTTTCTGTTGGGCTGCCGCTTGAACATGATCTTTCTGGAAGGCATGTTAGGTATTTCGCCAGGACTATCCGCGGAAGAAGCGGTTATCCGTCCGGCAATTTTCCTGCTGGCAGCAGCAATTGCGGCATTCGTTGCTGTGCTGTCGGTGCGGGCAAAATCTGCGCTTGGGCGATATGCGCTGCTGATCGGTATTCTCGGCGGCTGGCTGCTGCATACGATGATTTTCGGCACAAATTCCGTGTCGGACGGCTCCGACAAGATGAATTTCGTGCTGTTCCCGCTTGGCGGGCCGGAGACCGGATTGAATGCGGGTGTGATAGCCATTGCGGTGATCGCCGGACTGGTCAACGCTTCGAATACATTCGGAGCGTTGAAGGGAACCGATGAGATTTATGGAAAAGAGGCGGCCACCAGCTCGTATAGACGTTCCTTTACGATCAGCGGTGTGCTGGCAATTCTGTCCGGTCTACTGGGACTTGTACCGTATGCGCCTTACGTCTCGTCTGTTGGGTTTCTGCAGCAGACGCGCATCCGCGAACGGATGCCCTTCGTGATCGGCGGCCTGCTGTTTGCCGCTATCGGATTGATTCCGGTGATCAGCGGCCTGCTTACGCTTCTTCCGCTCAGTATAGGCAGTGCGGTACTGCTGGTCACTTATTTGAGGCTGCTCGGATCGTCACTTCAGTACTTTGGACAGATTCGGATGGATTCGGCGAACTTGTACCGGACTGCGGCACCACTCTTTGTCGGAATCATCGTAATGGGAATGCCGTCGGCTTATTTTGCTTCGCTGCCGCCGCTGCTTCGTCCGCTGCTTGGCAGCGGACTGCTTGTTGGGATACTGCTGGCGCTGCTGCTGGATCGAATACGTTTTGGCAGCACAAAATCGAAAGAGGAGTCCGCTCCCGTACATCCGAGCAAAGGGGGAATGACAAATGAACGAAATGAAAGTGTCGGGAAACGCTGTTCCGAACCAGAAGTTTCTATCGGAACGAAGTGAACGAATCGGAGAATGGGGAGCTTTTGTCGATCCTGACGTTGCTCTATCGCCTATTGAAGCGGGAACGCTAAGCGGGTCGATTTTTGCGGTCAAAGATGTCTTTGATATCTGCGGCATAAGGAGCAGCGCTGGGAATCCCGATTGGCTGCGTACTCATGAACCGGCATCGGAGACAGCTCCGGCGCTGATTCGTCTCTTGAAGCAGGGTGCACAGTTGAAAGGAACGACGCAGACCGACGAGTTGATGTACAGCCTGAACGGCGAAAATTTCCACTACGGAACGCCGACCAATCCCGCTGCACCCGGACGGATTCCCGGCGGCTCATCCAGCGGTTCCGCAGCTGCAGTTGCAGCGGGTATAGTCGACTTTGCAATCGGAACGGACACCGGCGGATCGGTGCGTATTCCTTCATCATACTGCGGATTATATGGGTTTCGTCCTACCCACGGAGCGGTGTCTGCGGAAGGCGTGATCCCACTAGCCCGCAGCTTCGATACGGTGGGCTGGATGAGTTCGGACGCGGAGCTGCTGCTTCATGTAGGCAGAGTGCTGCTGGAGGGCAAGAATGAGGAAAATGAAAAGGCAATAGGGACTGTAAAAGATTCCTCAGTTCATGGGCAGCGCTTCACTCGCTTCTTCACGGCTGATGAAGCTTGGAATCTGCCCGAAGAAAACGACCGGCAAACGCTTCTCGGAAGGCTGCATAAACTTGCCGAGTGGAAGGTGTCGGCCGAAGAGGTTCGGCTGACGGAAAGCGGCGAAACGTTGGCCGACTGGTCTGCGGCGTTCCGGATTCTGCAGGGGCTGGAAATTTGGCAGGAACATGGCGGCTGGATTAAGGAAAAACGGCCTGTGTTCGGACCCGGCATTGCCGAACGGTTCGAATGGGCTTCCCAGCTTACGGAGTCCATCGGCAAGACGCAGGAGGAACTGCGTACCCGGGTAAGGTACAAGCTTGCTGAACTTCTCGGCAGTGACGGGCTTCTGGTGATTCCGACCGCTCCAGGTCCTGCCCCGCTGCTTGGCCTACAGGGGGAGAAAGCGGAAAACTACCGAGCGAACGTTATGCAGCTCTCTTGCATCGCGGGATTGTCGGGACTTCCGCAGGTTACCGTCCCGACAATTCGCCTTGACGGCCTGCCTCTCGGGCTGTCTTTTATCGGTGGACCGGGTACGGATCTGAAGCTGCTGGAATGGACGGCAGAGCAGTTTGCAAAGGAGGCGTATTGATGAGACTTGTTACCGCTGCCTGGACGGGACAGAAACAAGAACAGGAACACACGGCTTTTATGACAGAAAGAGGTCTTGTGCCGTTAGCTTGGTTGAACGAGAAGAAAGGGATGAACTGGGAGACCGATATTCTGACGCTGCTGCAAAGCGGCAGAATGGACGCCCTGCGCGAATGGTATTACGGCAAAGGGGCAGAGATATTGGATTCGCTGCCTATTCTGCCTGACGATGAAGTTCGATACGGTGCGCTGTACCGCAGACCGGGCAAAATTATAGGAATCGGGATGAATTATTTGGAAAAGGCAATAGAGCTGTCCGGTCGTCCGCCAGGCGAAGAACCAGTCATTTTTTTGAAGCCGGATACTTCCCTGATTGGTCCTGAAGATTCGATCATTCTGCCGGACGGTGCCGGACAGATTGCTGCCGAAGCCGAGCTGGCGATTGTCATCGGACGAACCTGCCGCAGAGTCGCTGAAGAAGAGGCAATCGGCGCTGTGGCAGGTTATACCACTTCACTGGATATGACCGCCAAAGACATCCATGCCCGTAATTCCCGTTTTCTTCAGCGGGCCAAAAGCTTCGATACGTTTTTGAGCCTGGGCGCGTCACTGTCTACACCGGATGAATATGCGAATTTGTCGGAATTGGCGGTCGAAACGGTACTGAACGGAGAAGTCATGCATCGCAATACCGTGAGTCAGATGATCTTTTCGCCGACCTTCCTGATCTCTTTCCTGTCTCATATCATGACCTTAAATCCGGGAGATGTCATTCTGACAGGAACACCGGGTTCGGTTTATATTAAGCCTGGTGACCAAGTAGAATGCCGCATTGAAGGAATGAAAACCTTGACAAACCTTGTGAGCTTATAAGGATGGAAGATACAAGTTGCAAAGTACGCCGTCTCAATGTATTAGCTTTGTTTTGAATACATAGTTCGGAGATAAAACGGTTTCAAGTGAATATCACACTTAGTGTGATATTTTTTTGTTTAAATTCAACAGTTATTGAAGGTATAATCTACGTTTTTGTCAATGAAATGTATCAATAAGCTGATAAAATAAGAATCAGAAAACAAAAGTAAGAATACGTTACATAGAAAAGTGATGTTATCTTACCGTTCATCCACCTTATGCGGAAGTACAACAATACCGGTAGGAGCGGCACGGCAACCAAAAAGAGGGAGTGGAGCGAATATGTCTACGAATTTGGCGGGTCAAGTGTTGAAAGAAACGGAAACGCAGCTGCAGCAGGATACGGGTGTAGACGAATCTCTGAAGCCCAAGCAGGAGAAGGACAGAACGGTTGGTTCAGTGGCTTACATGTTTATGTGGATCGGGGATGGGGTCAATCTAGGCAATATGACCTTGGGAGCCAGCTTGATTGCTGCAGGTATCGCAACGCTAAATCTGTTTCAGACATTTGTGGCCGCTATAATCGCGATTGGGATCATTTCCGCAGTGTTTGCGCTCAACGATCGTTTCGGCTATCGAACCGGCGTACCTTATGTTGTGCAGCTGCGAATGTCGTTCGGCATCAAAGGCTCGATTATCTCTTCATTTCTTCGCGGAATACCGGCCATTGTCTGGTATGGTTTTCAGAGTTGGGTCGGAGGAACGGCGCTGAACGAGATTGTCAAAGTGCTGAGCGGCGGAGCATTCGACAGCGTTCCAATCTGCTTCATCGTTCTGCAGGCAATTCAAATTGGGCTTTCGCTTTATGGCTTTCATGCGATTAAGTGGGTGGAGACGCTCGCTTCGGTAGTGATTATGTTGGCACTGGTGTACGTTTTCGGTATTCTGCTCAATTCGCACAGTGCGGCAATCGCCGACAACTGGGTGAACACCCAAGGGACATGGGGACTTCCGTTCTTCGCCTTCATTATGGTATTCCTCGGGAATTACGCGGCTATCTTCCTCAGCGCGGGAGATTACTCCCGAGAACTGAAGACGGGCATGAGCGACAAGAAGCGCGGCCTGCTCTACTTCCTGCCAATCTTTATCGCTTATGGTTTCGTTCTAACGATCGGAGCCATGATGGCGGCCGCAACAGGCATTTCCAATCCAGTCAAAGCTTTTGCGGTTATCGTAGACAATCCGTATATTACTGTCGCCGTATCCGCCTTTATCGTCATTGGAGCTGTTGCCGTTAATATGGTCGCAAACATCGTACCACCAGCTTACGTGATCTCGCTCGTCACCAAGATGAAGTACAAAGCTTCCGTTGTCGTCACCGGGCTGCTGGCACTCTGCTCGTTCCCTTGGGTGCTGGTACAGGATTCATCGGCAAAAGGGTTGAACACATTCATCTTGATCTACTCCGCATTCCTCGGTCCGATTGTCGCTATTCTATTGGTGGAGTACTACATTTTGCGCAAACAGCAGGTCGATGCAGCGGAATTGTACCGGGAAGACGGTGCATTCAAAGGATATAACCCAAGTGCGATGCTGGCGATGGTAATCGGAGCCGGAGCGGCGTTCCTTCTGGTAGATATCGGCTGGATCATCGGTTTTGTAACCGCAGGTATCTCCTACGTGCTGCTCAGCAAGTTCGCGTTCAAAGGCTCAAGTTTTAAAAAAGGAACGATTTACGACGCTTCCTCAAACTGACGCGCCGTCCTGAAAAGGAGGGTGAGCTTGAGGAAATGACAAACGACGCTTCCTCAAACTGACGCGCCGTCCTGAAAAGGAGGGTGAGCTTGAGGAAATGACAAACGACGCTTCCTCAAACTGACGCGCCGTCCTGAAAAGGAGGGTGAGCTTGAGGAAACGGCAGACGACGCTTCCTCAAACTGACGCGCCGTCCTGAAAAGGACGGTGAGCTTGAGGAAACGACAAACGACGCTTCCTCAAACTGACGCGCTGTCCCGAAAAGGGCGGTGAGCTTGAGGAAGCCGCAGACGACGCCAAGGAAATCTGACAAACTGAAGAGGAGAGATGAACATGGAACATTTCGACTTGATCATACGCGGAGGCAGTGTAGTGCTGCCAAGCGGAGAGACCATAGCTGACATCGGTATCAAAGGCGGGAAGATCGCGAAGATTGCCGCCAACCTGGAAGGCGAAGCAGATCAGGAGTGGAATGCGGCTGGACGCCATGTGCTGCCGGGAATGATCGATGTGCACGTTCACTTCAGCGAGCCGGGGCGGGAACATTGGGAAGGGTTCACGACCGGATCGGCTATGATGGCCGCCGGCGGCTGCACCACCTTTTTCGATATGCCATTGAACGGTATACCGTCGACAGTCCATACAGAAGCCTTGTTCGATAAAGCACGTCTTGGAGAAGAGAAGTCGGTTGTCGATTTCGGACTCTGGGGAGGACTTGTACCCGGCAACGAAGAAGATCTGCTTCCTTTGGCAGCTTCCGGCGTGATCGGCTTTAAGGCATTCCTATCCACAACCGGCAACAAAGAGTTTGAAGCGGTAGACGATATGACGCTGCTTACAGGGATGAAAAAAATCGCGGAACTCGGAAAAGTACTGGCTCTCCATTCGGAAAGCGCCGCGATCACCAACTGGTTAAAAGAAGAGAAAGAAAAAGCGGGCCTGTTTAGCGCAGACGATTATTTGGAAACACGTCCGATCATTGCCGAAGTCGAAGCGGTAGAACGTGCGTTGTACTATTCGGAAATTACCGGCTGTGCGCTGCATTTTGTACATATCAGCTCGGCGGCAGCCGTGTCGAAGATCGAAGAAGCCAAAGCCTGCGGAATGAACGTGACTGTCGAGACTTGCCCGCACTATCTGCTGTTCAATCATAACGATCTGCGGGAAAAAGGTACCATCGCCAAATGTGCGCCGCCGCTTCGCGAAGCGGACGAACAGCAGCGGCTGATTGCTCTGCTGGCAGCGGGCAAATTCGATATGCTGTCGTCTGATCACTCACCGTGTCCTTTCGACATGAAAGACCCGAAAGATCACAATTTGTTCCAGGCTTGGGGCGGTATCAGCGGCGGTCAGTTTACACTGTTATCAGCACTTGAACTGGCGATGCAGCACCATATTCCATTGGAAAAAGTCGCCGCTTGGACGGCCTCCAATCCGGCGGAGCGTTTTGGTCTCTCGGATCGGAAAGGTTCAATAGCTGTCGGCATGGACGCGGATCTTGCGATCGTAGACTTGAACGAAGCATTTACGGTGACTGAAGACAATTATTATGCGAAGCACAAGCAAAGTCTGTATATCGGACATACGTTTCCGTGCAGCGTGACCGGCACTATTGTACGCGGACAGATCGTCGTTCGGGGCGGAGAAGTCATGAATGCACAGCCGACGGGAAGATGGCAGAAGCCAGTTCAAGCCATAGTCGGCGATCGGGAATTGTCGGCACTGTAAATGTTCCAAGCATCGAATCTGTACATTTCAAAGCAGGCTTCAGCATTAAGAAAAGACCGCTTTTCGGCCGTACCGTACGGCGGAAAGTGGTCTTTTTGTATGGTTTAATATTCAGCTCGATCAATGAATTTGAATCGGGAATGAAGAGTTAAAACTCTACAACAACCATCTGATGGCACGACCATTCAGGCACCGTACAGGAGATCCTCCCGTTTTCCTGCGTAAACACAAGCGGCATACGCTGCGGGGCCAGATACAATTTCCGCACCGGACGATTTTCCGTAAGTCTAATTTCGGTCGGGTGTATGGTTGGCAGGTCTTCAATGATCTCTGTATCTTTACCGCGTCTTACAGGAGAGGCATACAGCAGATGAAGTACCCGTCGGTTTTCGGCATACTGTTCCTGAAGCGTCACAATACCTTGAGCCGGGAGATTGACATGCAGCGTTCGTTCGCCCGCTGCCGATTCCAGAAGCCGATCCAACACGTACAATAAAATTTGTTTGACTGGAAGGCTGCCGTACTTGGCATAATCCGTGAACAAGTTCCAGCCTATATAGATGCCTTCCGGGCCTTCGGTAATTCCCGGTCCGGCATCCTGCATGTCAGAGGGCGCATGGAGATGGGAAGTGAACGTGAACAGATCCCGGTTGAAATAAGGGTTTTGACGACTGCCGAGCGACCTGCCTTCTGGAGCCAGACCGATCTCGTAACCGTCCGCATACACAAGAAACGAGGAGGGGCGCAGTGACAGCAGTTTAAAGTCCGGACGCACGTAAGTGGGATTGAACGATGAAGTTCCCAGCCATTCGGCTCCGAGATCCAATGCAAACTTCGAGCCGTCTTGCATCAGTCCCGATTGTCCGGTTGCGAGCACTTTGCCGCCTTCCGCCGTAAAAGCATCCAACCGTTTTCTCAGATCCGGTGTAATTGCGATACAATCCGGCAGAATGATGACTTTATAAGTATGCAGATCGCTTTCTTTATCAATAACGTCGAACAGTAGATGTCCTTCCAGCAGAATGCGTACAGCTCCTGTATCCGCCCAGTCCATAGGGGAAGCATTGGAGGCGCCCGATTGATCTCCAGCAGAGGATCCGGCTGCTTCGGCCGACAGCAGTGCGATATCGGCGACCGCTGTCGTATTACGGCACCATTCTTCTTTCTCTTCAACTTCCGCATACGCTTCGCCGATCAGCGCATAAGTCGCCTGATCCATTATGCCGAGCGGATGCAGCTGATCGCCGATCGAGCAGCCAGCTCCGTTTGCCAAGCTGAGTGCCGCTTCGTAACGCAGAGCATTTGGATGCTTAAAGCCGCCGAATTCTCCCCATGATTTATGGAACTTTCCTGTCATGCCGAGTACATCCATGCCCAGTCCCTGAGCGTAGCGTACCGACAGGGGGAAATGATCATAACCCCAACCGCCGGTCGGCAGAGATTCCAGTTCAAGATGGGTATTAAAAGCCGCAAGATCCCGTCGTCCGCGCCGGATATGACCGTTATTGTGAAAAATAGGAAGGCTCGGCTTCAGCGAATGAACCGCTTCTTTCATTGCGGCTCCGTATCTGGAGTACGTTTCTTCCCACATCGCCCGCATATCGTCGATATTGCGCGGGTCGGAGCCTTTACGGCGGATTTCCGCCACGCAATTTTGGCAGTAGCATTCGCGTACTCCGACGATATCGAGAAAAATACCGTCCGCATCATACCGTTCGAGCGTTTCTCGGACCTGAGCGGTCAGCATATCCAAATAAGGCGTATTGAAGCAGAATTCATGATATCCCGGTTCCATAAAATCTGCCGCCCATTGGGTCCGTTCCTGCCGGTTTCGGATCAGCCATTGAGGATGGCGCCGCGCAAGTTTTTCGTCCAGTCCCGCTGAGAGATAGACCGGCGTCTTGACTCCAATCTCATGTGCGGCTTCAATCTGTGATCCGAGCAGATCGAACGACAACCCCGGATGAATCTCGTTGGCATTCGACGGATGATAAGCCCAGCCGTGATGACATTTGGAGAAAAGAGTAATCGAATCGACATGTCCAAGCTTCAGCATGTCCTGAAACTGCTTTTGCGAAAAGTGACGTCCGATCTCGGGTATTGCTTCGGATGTATGGAAGTCGAGATGAACCTGCCGGAATCGCATAGAAAATCCTCCTAACAGAAATAGAAAAAAGTAAATAAAGCTTATTCAAAAAGCGAACTCTACGATCTTTAGTGCTCTTAGTGCTCTTAGTGCTCTTAGTGCTGGTAGTGCTCTTAGTGCTGTTAAGCTCTTTATAGTCTTTTATAGTCTTTAGAGCCTTTCTTTATAGCCTTTAAGATCTTCACGATCTTCACCTCCTCAAAAAAAGCCGCGCTTGCTGGTCCTAGCCCCGTCAAGTAGACACTAAAAAACACAGTTTCTCAAGCGACGACCTTTTCCCGAAACTCTTTCGGGGAAAGGTCGTTTAGTTTGCTTTGGAAACGTTCCTCATTGTAATACGTCAAGTAGTCCGCAATTTGGTGCCTTGCTTCTTCAAGTGTGTTAGGATTCTCCAGATACAGTTTCTCAGTCTTTAGATGCGAAAAAAACGACTCGACACACGCATTGTCAAAGCAGTTGCCCCGTCTGGAATGGCTGCCTGTGAGTCCTTTTGCTTGCAG
>NZ_KB899282.1 GCF_000378145.1 Saccharibacillus kuerlensis DSM 22868
CATTACAAGGAGTAATTAAGATTGCTTTGATTTTTGCTCGATTCTCATCTTCTGTTAAAGAGTTACTTGTTTCACTTAAATCTATTTCTATTTCCCCTTCGAAATTATTGAAGTTCAAACCATAGTTATAAATCGCTTTGCCATCTATAATTTTTTGTAATTTGAAACTTATAGCTAAACCCATAAAGTAAACTTCACTCTTTTCATTTTTCATAGTCTCTTTGTCTGATTTCCGATAACGTTCCTGTATTCACGACCCAGCGTATGCTGGGTCGCCGGCGAATGCCGGGCCAAGGGCGTATGCCCGCAGCGTGAATATTATGTTAGGTGATGTTGCTGCTTCTTTGAATACTCCCAATCCACATGTCTCCTGTAGGAATAAAATATGATTTCTCTGTTTTTCCATCTATGATGTACTCATTTATTTCAAGTGCTTGATGTCGTACCTTATTAATTTCTTCTGTTGTACTTAAGTCGCTTTCCCACACATAATAACCATTCCAACATCTCTCCCACTTGAACTGACCGATAAGTGGATGCTGGATTCTAAATGGAAAATCTTTGTCAGTTTCATTGACTTTAAAAAGCCCATTATAATATTCAATTTCCGAGTCAATCGCAGCCACGACTTGAGAATCCATGAATTCCGGATCACCTAACCAAATTTTTAAATAGTAAGGTTGATCTAATTGATCAACCTCTTCTTGCCAAGCTAGATAGATTTCAATTAATTGATAAAAGACTTGTTTTCTGAATCGATACTTTGGGTTTTTCTTTCCAACCTTGTTAGAGGTGATGCGATACAAATGATAAAATGGATAGATCCAAATTTTCACGTGTTCTTTATGGTGGTTAATCAAAGAATCGATATTAAGTTTCTTATGATGGTCTGCCCATGAAGTCAAATTTCTTGCTTTCTTTCTCATTCCTCTAGTTCTTTTATGTATTGATGTAAGCTTCATGAATAACCTCCATACTTAGCTCTTCAGCAATTTCACCTAACGTTCCTGTATTCACGACTCGACGCATGTCGAGTGCCCGGCGAATGCCGGGCCAAGGACGGATGTCCGCAGCGTGAATATTATGTTATCTGAAGTTCAATGCTTTTAAGATCCACTTTCATATTCATTCCTTTGTGTAGTTGATTCTTTTACCCATTCTTTAAGACGATCTCTACTTATCAAAATCTCATCATCAATTTTTATATAAGGAAACATCACTCCAATAAAGCTGCCTGTTTCACTAAGTTCACGATTCTCAGTTTTTATAATTTCTTTTACCTGTTGTTCAGTCAAACCCAGATATTCTGCCGTTTCTTCCATATTCATCAATACCTTAGGTTCATTTTTTGTTTCTTTTGGAACTTCTGTTTCTTGAACATTTAATTCTTTTTGAATCAATACACACCCTATAATAAGTGACGCCCCTAGTATGATTGAACTTAAAAGCATGCTGAAATTAAAACGTTTCATTTGCTTGTTCCTCCGTTTTTATTGAATTTCAGATAACGTTCCTGTATTCACGACTCGACGTATGTCGAGTGTCCGGCGAATGCCGGACCAAGGACGTATGTCCGTAGCGTGAATATTATGTTATAAGATGCCACCGACTTCATAGAGTTTCTAACAAATTATCTATTGTTATCTTTCATTGGTTCTATCTCTAATAATTTTGGTTTTCCCCATATGTTTTTTCTGTATTTTATATGGTAGCTATCATGATACTTTCTATTTTCATCTATTATATTAGCTAAATTACTACGTACTTTTATTGTTTTAATTTCCTTGGTCATTGTCTCTATAACCATTTCATTTGAACTTACTTCTTTTATTGCAACTACTTCACTTGTACTTGCTGTCAGAGAAATCCAGAGAAATACAATAACACTTAATGTAATTAATATTTTCATTGTTTTTTTCATTTACTAACTCCTTATATAATGAATTAGATATTTATTGTTATTAAATTAGGTGGTTTCTTATAACGTCTTATTTACGAACTTCGTAAATCCCCTCACTATGCGATATTCCCGAACTTCATGTAATTCACTTCTTGTGTGGTATTCCCGAACTCCCCCGCTTACTCCGAATCCTCAAGTCCTCCAATCCGATCCAGTGGACTCTGTATCTTCCCAATATCTCTCCTACTCACATGTGTATACCGCTCTGTTGTCCGCACGCTTTGATGTCCAAGCAGCTCTTGAATGTAACGAAGATCAATTCCATTCTCCAGCAGATGAGTGGCAAAGGAATGTCTTAACGAGTGAATGCTTACCTCTTTGCGAATCCCTGCCTGCAGCAGTGCCTTTGCAAAAACCTTCTGGGCCGAGCGTTCTGTCAGATGACGGCCTTCCCGTTGTCCTGGAAACAGCCATGTCGTCGGTTTTTCCAACTTTATGTATCGCTCCAGCACGCTAACGGCCATCTCGGAGAGCAGGGTTTGGCGATCTTTCCGGCCTTTTCCCTGACGGACTTTGACTGTATTCCGTTCCCGATCGCAATCTTCCGGACGAAGACGTACCACCTCGCTTACCCGCAATCCCGACGTGTAAGTCAAATACAGAATCGCTTTGTGCTTTAGGTTGTCCACGCTTTTCAGCAGCCTAACCACTTCTCCGAGAGAAAGCACATCCGGCAGCTTGCTTTCTTTTTTCGGTCGGATATATCCGCTCGACTTGGGCTGCTTCCGTACATAACGAAAATAAAATTTCAACGCGCTAATCGCCTGATTGACATAAGCATGCGATCGACCCTTTTCTAACAGCGATAGCGCATATTTTTGCACAGTGACATCATTAATTTCCGTTTCCGTTTCGGGACTCTTTTCAAAAAAACGCCTAATCTGCGACGTATAAGCTTTTATCGTCTTACTGCTGTACCCTCTTGCCTTTAACGCATCCTGCAATTCCTGCCTGCGATTGGAGTCCCATAATTCGTCTGCTGTAGAACCTTCTCGCTCAAGCTGCTTTTCCCTATGCCGCTTCAGCCGATCCGAGAGATAAGGGTCCTGCTGACTCAAACGTTCGTCGCACTCAAAGCAGTCAAGCGGATACGCTTCAAGCAGCAGCTCCAGAGCCGAAATGCTGTACGGAATTGTCCACACTTTTTCTTCCTGTACCCATTTGCGTCCCGTTACGGAGCGAATCCCCACTAATTGTTCAGAGCCGTAACGCTCCAATTTCACTCCAATATTCCTGTCATCCCGGTACATCAACTCAATCCTCATCCTGCTTGCCTCCTCAGTTTATCATCCTTTGGAATTATTGGAAATCTGGTTTTTTAAATGAAAAAAGGGCCTTCAGATGGAAGTCCATCTCAAGGCCCCGAGTCTTTCGGCGCTCATCTCTTATCCAATTATCCCCGATCCGCTTCTTCCGGTGTCGCGTAGGCTCGTCCGGCTTGGATTTCCTTTTTCAGATACGATTCGAACACGAATGTTCCTGCCGGAAGTACGGAAGCGACTAGCGCCCAGAGCAGCTTTTTCAAGTTCCATTTCAGCGCGATAAACGCATGCCAGGCCGCCAAAATATACAGGACAAACAGCGCACCATGCGCCCCGCCCACGATCGTCACCGCCATATCCATGCCTGCAGCGTATTTGAGCGGCATCGCCACCAGAAGCAGCAGCAGGAACGACAACCCTTCGAGATATCCGATCACTTTGAATCTTCCGAGCACGGTCTTAAACATAGCAGCCCCCTTGAGTTTGAAGGCGTTTGCGTAAACGGCGGTAACGGTCACCGATACGCTTGCGCAAACGTCCTGAACGTATGTATCTCTCTTATTCTAACGGATGTTCCGAACACTTCTCAACTTTAAAGCAGCGCATATGTATGGTTAGATATAGAGAGAAACTGTACTTGATTCAAACTCGTTCAAGCCCATTCAACTGGTCCAATCTCATTCAAACTCACGTCTCTTCAAACTCACCCAACTTTTATCGAATCGGAGTGAAATTCATGAAAATGGTTCTGCCGCAGCCTTTTCTATACCCAGCCGGAAAACGAGCCGTTCTGCTGCTGCACGGGTTTACCGGTAATCCCGCGGACGTGCGCAAACTGGGCCGTTACCTGAACGAACGAGGATATACCTGCCACGCCCCGCTCTATACCGGACACGGAGGCACGGCCGAAGACCTGCTGGACCTTTCGCCGGAAAACTGGTGGCGGGACGCCGAGGATGGGTACCGTCTGCTGGTCGCGGAAGGCTATACCGAAATCGCGGTGGCAGGCGTGTCGCAGGGAGCCGTGTTCGCGCTGCGGCTCGGCATGGACTACCCCGTCGCCGGTGTCGTGTCCATGTGCGCCCCGATCCGCGGCAAGAGCGCCGATGATCTGTTCCAGCGTGTGCTCAGCTATGCCCGGCAGTACAAGACCTTCGAAGGCAAAAGCTCGGAATCCGTGCAGACCGAACTTGAACAGCTGCCGAGTCTTCCCCGCGACCGGCTAAACCTGCTGCAGGACCTGATTTCGGAAACCGGGGAACGGCTGAAGGAGATCGACGCGCCGGTTGCCGTTATGCAGGGTGGGCTGGACAGTCCGCTGTATTTGGACAGCGCGAGCGCTATATACGACACGGTGAGGAATCCGCGCAGCACATACAAAGTATACCCACAGTCCGGACATATTCTGACATTGGGACCGGAGCAGGCAGAAGTGTTTGCGGACGTTTATGCTTTTTTAGAACAGTTGAATTGGCGGACCATATAGCGAATTTATCGAACGGATCGCAGAATGCTGTTCTTAGGGAGGTTCCTATAGAAAGCTCAACATGTCGAGAAAGTACAATTCTCAGTGAAGAGAGGCACATCGTGAGCATCAGCTAACGAATTTCTCCCGCAGCCATTCAAAGCTATTCATCAAGAGCCGCTCGTGACCGCTCAGCGATCCTTTTAAACGTTAACGTTTGTCTGAAGCACGATCGTTTTCAATGCATGCAGATCGTCGATCACCAGATCCGCCTGCGCCAATTCCGCTTCCTGTGCGAAGTCGAATCGGCATCCGATCGCCAGCAGACCGTTGTCTTTGGCCGCACGAATATCCGACAAACGATCTCCCACGACCGCTCCATCCGTAATTCCGTATTTGTTGACGATTGTTCGGACGAGATCCGATTTGTTCAACGATTCGATCTGCTGGATGCTGAACACTTCCGTGACCCAGCGATCCAGACCATAATGATCTACGATAGCGCGCAGGTAGTGAACTAGGCCGTTGCTTGCGATGTAGATAGAGCGGCCGTTTTCTTTTAAACTCTCCAAAACTTCCTCCACACCGGGATACAAGGCGCCTTCCCCTTCATTAATGTTCCCTATCAGTCTGTCCAAAAAATAAGCGTCGACCTCCTTCCGCAGCGCAAGAGAATGATCCGGCAGCAGCGTCGCCCAGACCTGCGGCAGCGGCACCCCCATAATCTCGCGATACCTGCCGATCGGCGTCTCTCCTTCCCATTCCCCCAGCGACCTTAGATGATCAAACGCTTCTTCCAGCGAAATCTCCAAGATTTTGTCCGTCTGAAAAAGCGTTCCGTCCATATCAAAAATAAGCGATTGTACCATAATGTATCCTCCCTTTTAAAAAACTCTTCACTAACAGTCAGTAATCAACAGTTAGCGGTCAACAATCAGCGGTTACCGTTTAACCGTCAACAGTTATCGATCGTTTAACCCTTTTCCTTCCATAGTTATCGATCGTTCAACCCTTTCCCTTCCATTATACGCGGCGCGTGCTTGTCGATTCTTGCTACCCGGGTCTTGGACTGCTTGGGCTCGAGAAAATGCAGAAGATAGGCTCGCTGCCGTCCGGGGGTCAGACCTTCGAAAGCTTCTTTTAACGCAGCGTCGCTGGCGAATCTTGTCTCAAGTTCTTCCGGCACGGCAAATTCTTCGCTCGATTTGAGTTCGACTTTGAGTCCCGCTTTTTCGATCTCAATCGCTTCGCGCATATACGCTTCGATCTCCCCCTGCCTGTCCTCAATCTCCCGCACATTTTCAAACCGAAGCTGCCGGCCCGCCTGGACTTTCTGCGTCTGCTGGATCAGCATGCGTTCGTTGTCCTGCAGCAGCGCTCCTTTGATGAACAGAATGGCGCAGTACTCTTTAAATCCGTGAATCAGCAGCACGTTGCCGCCGTTAATCGTGTAGCAGGGCTGACCCCATTTCAGTTCTTCCGTCATTTCGGTGTTCAACGCCAGGCTTCTGAGCTTCACGAACTCTTCTCTCCATCTCTCTTCGCGTTCCAGAAAAGCATCGACTTTGGGATTACGCGGCTGTGTCATTATCGTTCCCTCCGTTTACTGTGGATTAAGGGCAGCGCAAAAACTTTTTCGTCGTTCCCATGAACTAGGCGGCGCTTTAGAGCGGGCATGCAAACTCACCGGCTTTTTGAGTAGAAACTTTTTCAACGCTTAAGCCTCGTTTTGGCTCTATGTTTCGGCTTTATGTTTCGGCTTTATAATGAAGCGGTCGAACGTCGAGAATGTTAAAAATGAAGCAATTTGAAGTTTATGTATATACTGCATTTAGCCTCATTATAACGGAAGACGTACCGCTTAGACTCCTATTTTTCGATTAACTTGTCTCCCGCCGGCTCTTCGTTTATGATGAATAAAAGAAAATATTTTTCCTTTTATATGTTTAATCATTAAAAATATTTTTCATACCTTCTTTACTTTATTTCTTCCATTTTGATTTCTTCCATTTTAGATCAGTTTTTTAGTTTTCTAATCCCAATGCTTACAAAGGAGTCGAATCATGTCCGCTACGCTGCTGCTGATCAAAGAAAGTCTGGACCGCTTCTCCCCTCAGGAAAAACGGCTGGGACAGTACATTTTGGAAGCACCCGAGCACGTCCAGCGCCTGGGGATTACGGAATTGGCGTCCGCCTGCGGAACCAGTCCGGCTACGGTGACCCGTTTTTGCAAGTCGCTGCGTTTTAAAGGCTTTCCCGATTTTAAAATGCGCCTGATCGGCGAGCTGTCGCGTCCGTCCGAAGCGGGCACGTATCAGGATATCGTCGCCGGACGGCCGCTGAAGGAAATTGTGCGTGCGATCGAAGCGAACCATCTGGCCTCCATCACCGATACGACCCGGCTGCTCGATCCCGAAGCGCTGGAGCAAGCTGTTGCGGCACTTGGCAGTGCGCAGCGCATCGATCTGTATGGCATGGGCACATCGTCGATCGTGGCGCAGGATCTGTATCAGAAGCTGATCCGTATCGGCAAAAGCTGTACGGCGTTCGCCGACTCGCATATGCAGATCACGTCCGC
Source organism: Saccharibacillus kuerlensis DSM 22868 (assembly GCF_000378145.1). Taxonomy (GTDB): domain Bacteria; phylum Bacillota; class Bacilli; order Paenibacillales; family Paenibacillaceae; genus Saccharibacillus; species Saccharibacillus kuerlensis. The sequence goes on from NZ_KB899282.1 coordinate 7,266, forward strand.
TTCAACGCTGAACGAAGGTGATGTGGCGCTGGCGATCTCATACTCCGGGGAAACGCCGGAGACCATCGCCGCCCTTCAATGTGCCAAAGACGCCGGAGCGCTGACGCTGTCGCTGACCCGCTACGGTACAAGCCCTCTTCCGGACGTTGCAGATATTCGTCTGTTTACCTCGTCGCTGGAGGAAGGGGTGCGGCGCGGGGCGATGACATCCCGAATTGCACAGCTTCATGTGATCGATATTTTGTTTACAGGAATCGTGAGCGAAGGTTTTGAACAATATGTCCCTATGCTGGAGCAATCCTATCATAACGTTCGTCAGTATCTCAATTCATCCGGAGGTGCCAAATCATGAATCTGTTGACGTTTCGAAGTGAGGAAGACTTGAACCGGGCCGGTGCCGGCCTGATCGCCAGCCTGCTGCAGTCTAACCCGAGATCTGTACTGGGTCTTGCGACGGGCAGCACGCCGATCGGCATTTACGCGGAACTGGTCAAGCTGTATGAAAGCGGAAGCGTGAGTTTTGCCAAAGCCCGCTCTTACAATCTTGACGAGTACGTCGGATTGTCGGGCAGTCATCCGGCCAGCTACCGCTGCTTTATGAATACGCATCTGTTTGATCGGGTGGATATCGATCCCGCGAATACGCATGTTCCGAACGGGCTGGCCAAAGATTTGGAGCAGGAATGTGCCTACTACGACGCCATGATCGAAGACGACCGGATTGATCTGCAGCTGCTGGGACTGGGGCACAACGGTCATATCGGATTCAACGAACCGGATGACGAACTGATTCCCGGTACGCATGCGGCGACTTTGCAGCAGCAGACTCGTGAGGCAAATGCGCGCTTTTTCAATTCGCAGGATGATGTGCCGAAGCAAGCGATCACGATGGGCGTAGCGGGTATTATGAAGGCGGCTCAGATCATGCTTGTCGTTCGCGGCGCAGCCAAAGCGGATATTGCGCGGCAGGCACTGACCGGTCCGATCACGACGCAGTGCCCGGCTTCGCTGCTGCAGCTGCATCCGAATCTGGTCGTGCTGATGGATGAGGCAGCCGGAGCGTGGGCGAAATGAGCGGCGGGCAGGAGGAAAAAAAGAGCGGTGCGGACAAGAACTTGAATGAAGGGTTGGATAGAAGGTTGGATAAAGGCTTGAGTAAAAGGTTAAGTGAAAACCTGAATACGGATACGAATGAAAGTCTGAGTGAAGGTTGGAAAGACGACTTGAATACGGGAGCAAATGAAAGTTTGAGTGCGGACTGGAAAGGCGACTTGAATGCAGAAGCAAATGAAAGTTTGAGTGCGGACTGGAAAGACAATGCCGCACTGGATGGGAACGACCCTGTGCCAGAAGACGGCGAACAAGTGCAGCAGTTGGAGTTGAATATCGAAGTGCCAGAGGAGAGCCACTCGGCAACAAAGGCGGAAGAACTTGCGGCCGCTGCGGAACGACCGGCCGGGGCTGAAGGCGGCAGCAGGAACCTGCGCTTCATCAACGCGAAGATTGTGACGCCGGATGGCGTGATTGACGGCGGGACGTGCGTGGTGGCGGACGGACGGATTGTGTCGGTGGAAGACGCTGAGGGGCAGGCCGTTTCGGTTGTAGGAAACGGGCAAGGCGGTTCGGCGGCAAAAGGCAAAGACGAACAGGTTGTTGAAGCAGCCGGACACAGAGCAGCCGAGAGCGATCTGCACCGGACGCAAGGCAGCAAGACGGATGGCAGCGAACAGATCGTTGACGCCGCCGGACACAGAGCAGCCAAGAGCGATCCGCACCGGACGCAAGGCAGCAGGACGGATAGCTGCGAACAGATCGTTGACGCCGCCGGAGGCTGGCTGCTGCCGGGGTTCGTGGACATTCATGTCCACGGCGGTATGGGCGAAGACTTCATGGACGCCGGGAAACCCGGCGTGCTGGAGACGATCGCCAAGTTCCACGGCTCGCACGGTTCGACGTCGATGCTGGCGACGACCATGACGGCGACGCACGACATGATCGACGGCGTATTGGAAGCTGTCTGGGCTTATCGTCATAGACAGCAGAGCGGAATGCCGGGCAGGGACATCGGCGCGAACGGCGGGCGCGGGACGGACAGCGGAAGTGGGGTGGACGACCGTATGCACAGTGGGACATCGCCTGGCGCGAGCATCGAGGGTGTGCATTTGGAAGGGCCGTTTATCAGCCCGAAGTGGCCGGGGGCGCAGAACCCGGATCACATCTCGCAGCCGCGAACAGACTGGCTGGAGGACTGGGAAGCCCGCTTCCCGGGACTGATCCGCCAGCTGACGCTGGCGCCGGAGCGCGAAGGCGCGCTGGAGACGATCGCATGGCTGAGAGCGAACGGCAGAACGGCGGCGCTCGGGCATACCGACGCGAGCTATGAGGAGGTGCAGGCGGCCGTAGGTGCCGGCCTGAACCATGCCGTGCATACGTTTAACGCGATGACGCCGCTGCATCATCGCGGGCCCGGCGCGGCTGGAGCCGTGCTCGGCAGTGATGAGATCACGGCCGAGATTATTGCGGACGGGATTCACGTCCATCCCGGCGCGGTGAAGCTGCTGGCGAAGGTGAAGACGGACGGTAATCTCGTCCTCGTCACCGACGCCATGTCCGCCGCCGGCCTTGGCGACGGCGATTATTTCCTCGGCGACCTGCCTGTGAAGGTCGAAGGCGGCGTCGCTCTGACGCAGGGCGGCGCACTTGCCGGAAGCCGCTTGACGATGATCGAGGGCTTCCGCTTCCTCGTCCGTCAGGCGGATCTCAGCGTAGAACGCGCATCCCATGCGGCCAGCGCCGCCCCGGCCCGGCAGGCCGGCATCTATGAGAAGACGGGTTCGATCGAGCAGGGCAAGCGCGCCGATCTCGTGCTGCTGGACGAGGAGCTCGATCTGCGCGGCGTCTGGGCTGCGGGACAGAAAATCGGATAATCGAGTAATCAGGTAATCAGGTAATCAGGTAATCAGGTAATCAGGTAATCAGGTAATCAGGTAATCAAACGGATTTTCTCCAGCCGATCCACCAGCTGCGGCAATCCGACCATACTCCCACACTTTAGACCCAAGCTTCGTTTCCTCTGTCTTTCCTGCATAAAGAAAAGGCCTGTTCCTATAGGAACAGGCCTTTTCGCGCATTACGGATAAGCAGGCAGCCTATCCGGACTTCGTATTTTCCATCGGCATGAGAATTGCCTTAAGCTCTACAGCCGGCGATCACGCAGCGCGTTCGCCAAGTCGCGAAGCTGCGACGTATAAGCAAACGTTTCCGTCGAAAACGTGAACTTGTCCTGCGACAGCTGATACAGATGCCCGATGCGCCGATCGCTCTGAAGAAATCCCTGAAGCACTTGTTCCAAAGAAGCGGAAAACTCCGACAAATCGGATACGATGTGGTCGTTGGCTACCTTGATTCGGGACATGCTGCCCCTTAACTCTTCTTCGGTCCTCAAAATTCGCACGAAAACGTCCCGGGTCCGGTTCGACGTATCGATGACTTCGTCGATAGCCGAAGTCTTGCGCTCGAATTCCCGATCCAGATCGTCGACGTTCATCGTGACTTCTTTGACTTTTCCGTCGATCTCGAGCAGGGCCGTTTTGCTTTGGTCGGCCAGCTTGCGCACTTCCTGGGCGACCACCGCGAAGCCTCTGCCCTGCTCCCCGGCCCGGGCCGCTTCGATGCTGGCGTTCAAAGCCAGCAGATTCGTTTGGTTCGCGATCTCTTGAATCGTGGACGCAAAATTCGAAATGGAAGACACTTCGCTTTTGAGCATCCGGATAGACGCGCGAAACTGGGCGAAAATCGCTTTCAGCGAGTCAATCTCGCCGCTCAGCGCGTCCACGCTTTCTCCGCCTTCGACAATGACGTTATAATTTTGCCCGCTCTGCTGCTCGACTTCGTGCGTAATGAACGTGACGTCCTCGGTCCGGTCCACGATTTGACGAATACTTTCGACGGAGCGGTTAAGACGGCCGTTTTGTTCCGCCATATCGGCTTTGAGCAGCCCCACCTGATCCATAAGCTCGCTGTCTTTGGCCGAATTTTTAGAAGTCGCTTGATCCAACAGTCCGATCAGGTCGGCAAGCGATTTGACGACGTTGGCATACTCGGCTTCCGACAAACCGTGCAAAGTCTCCAAAAACTCTTCTTTTTGCCGTCCCGAAAGTCCCCGCTTCTCCTTCATGGATAACAGAATGCTTAATGGATTCATGCCGATTCCCCCTGTCTGAGCGTGCCGAATCCGAGCAGGACAAGCGTCTGATTCAACTGCGTTCGGTTTAATTGTTCGCCGTAGCTGCAAAACCCGCCCAGATTGGGAAGCTTCTCCAAATGACTGTTAAGCGCAGGAAACAACCTATCGTTATGGAACTGAAACTTGCGCAGGATGCAGTTGACAGCCAGCACCCCGTCCAGACGGGAAAAGCGGCCCTGGAATGCCTCTACCGTTTGCCGCATCGTCGCGACGGGATCTTTGGGGGCCAGGACGTCGACGGTCATGCCTTCGAACAGCTGGCAGTAGAATTTAACCCCTCCACCGGGCAGCACTTCGAACGGGGAAGCGATAAAGACTTCTTCATTCACGACCCTCCCGAGCGGATTTGTCATGAAGAAGCGGCTCAGTTCCCCTGCCGACACCCCGAGCAGACGGGCATATTCCGACGCCGCCGAACGTCCGTTGAACTCATAGACAATACGGGCGCCTGCATCGGCTTTCGTAATTTTCATTTTTTGGCCCGTCGTGGAAAAAATATTTTCTTTAGCAATATGGAATGCCGTATCCGGCTTAATAAAAAGCACGAGACCGCCGGTATGGGACACGCTGCCCTGATAAGAAACTTGGGTTTTCTCAAACTTGGCGTCGTCGCCCGCCGTTCCTCCGAACAGAGAAAATCCTTCGCGCGCGAAGACGGAATTGACAACAGACAGCATTTTTTCTTCCGCTCCAATCAGGCCGTTCGGAAAAACAAGTCCGAGGCCTTCCCGTTCGGGAAAAGCGCTGCCGGCATCGATTCCAATCTGTCGGGCCGCATCTACCAGGTTGTCCCGGTAAAAAATCGGATATTTGACGATATCTTCGATCAGGACGCCTTTAGCTTGGAGCGAACCGGAAAAGCTCATGGCAGACAAGCCGTTTTCGGAAAAGCCCAGAGGGCCGATCTCGCCGACTGTCGTCAGTCCGAGCACTTCGGCGTTCGGGAAAGCCTCCCGAAACAGCGTACTTAACCCTTGGAAGTCATACACGGTGCTCGCAAAGAAAATTACGGCTTTCGCCTGCGGGGAAAGCTTGGATTTGATTTCTTGAAAAGCTTTATTCGTGTCTTGGTTTGTCGTAAGAAAAGATCTGATCTCCATGCGTACAACTCCTTTATCTGAAAATTCATTCTATGGGGCCGCGAAGGAAGCGAACGCATGCAAAATGCTTGGCTTTGAAAGTTACTCTCTCTATCGGCAGTTCTTCTCGGCAAAATGAGAGATAAAGTAGAAAAATGTCGAAATTTGTTGTACTACGCAAAAAGGCTGCCGATTTCCCGGCAGCCTGCTTAGCGATCGTTTGGTTGCATGTCGATACAAATGATCAAAATTCGTGCCAAGTCGCCGTAAATTGGAACACAACGCCGAACGGGTCCCGCACTGCACCGTAGCCGCTGCTGAACGAGTTGGCCGCCAGCGGCACTAGAACCGTCGTCCGTTCGTCGCCGGCCAGCCTTTCGTACAGACTGGCGATTGCTTCATAGTCGCGTGATTGGATGCACAGCGAAAAATGGTTACCTGCGCTCCACGACCGGGTACTGTCCGCCTCCTCCTCCGCGATCATCAGTTTGCTTGCGCCGATTCTCAACACGGAATGGGTGATGTAACGGGCCTGCCCCTCCTCGAACCGGAACGTATCGTCCATCTTCGCCATCTCTTCGTAGCTGACTTTTAGCAGGACTTCGGCGTTCATTACCTGTTCGTAAAAATCGATCGCTTCCGCCGCCCGGCCGTTCAGCGAGAGGAATGGGATAACTTCCGTCTGCACGGCATCGTTTCCGCTTTCGTTTATTTTCATAGTTGGTCCTCCTTCAAATGTGAGTTACACTTGCAGCATAAGCCGATAAGGTGCCAGTTTATGAACCCTTTTATGCCTAAACTTTGCGACGGAGGAGATACCTATGAATAAAGCCGAACGGCTGAACCGGCTCCAGCGATACGCCTATCGGAAACGACGCTTCACACTGGGAGAGTTGATGGACGAATTCGGCATCTCGCGCAGCACCGCGCTGCGGGATATCGTCTCGCTGGAAGAGATCGGGATACCGCTGTACGCGGACCGCGGAAGAAACGGAGGCTATCGCGTGCTGGAAACGGCTTCGCTGCCGCCCGTGTCGTTCACGACCGGAGAAGTGCTGGCGATGTATTTTGCCATGCAGAGTCTGCGCGGGGTATCAGGTGATGCTTTCCGTGTGTCGTTTGATTCAATCCATGCCAAGTTCCTCGATGTGGTGTCGGAGCAGCAGCGCGAACAGATTGAGCGGTTTCGGCATCGGATCGCTTTCTATTCCGACGAATCCGTCGAGGCAGGCGAACATTTGGAGGATCTGCTGCAAGCCGCCGTGCAAGGAAAAGTACTGAAAATTACGTATGCGGCGCGCAGACAGACCTGGGAGCCGGGCGGGGAAATGATCGGGGGGCCGATCGGAGGGTCCGGCGTGGGGATGATTGGGGAAGCGATCGGAGAGCCGGGCAGGGAACCGAGCGGGGAAGCAATCGGAGAGCTGAGTAGGGAGCTGAGCGGGGAACCAGGCGATCATCTGCCAAAAAGCAGGGCGTTCCCCCCCTCCGTCCGCCGCATCCAGCCTTTTGCCGTTTATGCGGCGCGCGGCTTCTGGTACTGCCGCGCGTACGATCTGGACAAGCAGGATTATCGCGTATTCCGCTGCGATCGTGTGCTGTCGGCGGAGGTTGCCGCCGACGAACCCATTGAAGAGCTGAGCGCTTTCGACCTGCGCAGCGCGCATACGCTTCGCAAGCCTTCGGCGGAAGCGATTCCCTTCCGCTGCTTGGTCGCGCCCGAAGCCGCGGCGAGGCTGCGGCGCAGACTCTATCCGTCTATGGCGCTAAGCGAAGCGGCGGAACGAGACGACCGGCTGCTCTTTTCCGGCTGCTACGAGCCGCGGGAGACAGACTTTATCGTCTCTTATCTCGCTTCCTTCGGGAGCGCGATCAAGATTCTGGAGCCGGAGCACCTCCGGGAGGAGCTCCGAGCGCATTATTTGAAATTAATCGAAGCTCTGTAAGCGGAGTTTGGGCACTATAAACGCTACTTGGCATCAGTCGCACAGGCTCTTATTCTTTTGCAGCAAGAACTCAACCTCTGTTAATAAAGAGCCTGTTAAGCTATTCAAAAAGTCTAGAAAGTGTAAGCTCCAGTGATACAAACTGCGATAGTGTAGACTCAGACTGCGATGGTGCAAACTACGATAGTACAAACTGCGATAGTACAAACTGCGATAGTACGAATTTGATGATGCAAACTACAAACTAAGATGGTTTAAGCCTTTATAATGCATACTTCGACGTTATCAGCTGGGACAGTATAAACTTCAATGATACAAGCTGCAAGCTGCGAGGATACAAGTTGTACTTCATACAATATTTTGCTCAAAAAAGAGTCGATTAGAGGCCTCAAGCTGCATTTTATACAACATTATGAGCTGATTATCCTTATTTTCGTTATTCCAGTACATAAAATGCTGCATTTTGTACAACTTTGAGCTGCAAAGTGACACTCGAAGCACAAGAATGCTGCATTTTGTGCAACTTCGAGCTGCAAAGTGACACTCCGAGCACAAGAATACTGCACTTTATGCAACTTCGAGCTGCAAAGCGATACTCCGAGCACAAGAATACCGCATTTGCACAACTTCGAGCTGCAAAGTGACACTCCGAGCACAAGAATACTGCACTTTATGCAACTTCGGCTCGCAACGTTACGTTGACGCTTCGGTAGCGTAAACCCCAAATCAAACTAAAAATCAGCAAATTAAAGCCCTTATACTGCCTTTCCGACAACATAAGCCAACCAGTCGACTCGAGACCAGCCTATACCTCACTACCAACCCGACCCATACCCCACCACAAACCCAGCCCATACCCCACATAAACCCAGCCCATACCTCACCACAAACCCGACCCATACCCCACCGTAAACCCGACCCATACCCCACCACAAACCCGACCCATACCCCACCACAAACCCAGCCCATACCTCACCACAAACCCAACCCATACCTCACCACAAACCCAACCCATACCTCACCACAAAACCAACCCATACCTCACCAAAAAGGCCGCCTGCCGTAGAGAACTCCCCTTCCCCACCCAAAACAAAAAAGCGTGCTCCACATAAGAGCACGCCTTATCTCATACCTCATACCTTCAGAACACGTCTTAACTCAAAACTCATGTTTTCAAAAAAACCTCATTACACACCTTGCGTTTTAGAAAAACCCTCAACCACCACTCACATCTTCGCTTTCTCTTCCTCCGCCATCGAGCGAATATAGAACGCACCCAATACGGAGCAGAGCAAGAACGAGAAGAACGCAATTGCCGCAGCTTGTTCTCTTTCCTGGAATACGCTGAATACCTGCTGCATCGATACGCCCAGCATCTGCGGGGAATTCGGGCCGATCAGGTATGGAGCGGTGAACGAACCGATAACGCCCATGAAGACGAAGGTGATCGCGACCAGGAAAGTCTTGTACGACAGCGGGAAAATGAATTTTGTGAACAGCGTCAGCCGTCCGACACCGACGTCTTTTGCGCTTTCGATCACGGAAGACGGGATACCGGCCAGCGCGGAGCTGAGCAGCATCGTCGTGAACGGGATATTGAACCATAGGTTCGCGATAATGATCCCTTTTTGATCGAAAATAATGCGCGGCAGTTCAAGTCCGACGAGACCGATCAGCCGGGCCAGCCAACCGTGGTTCCCGAGCAGATTGATCAGCCCGTACGTTGCAATAACGCCGGGAATGAACAACGGGATCATGTACGTTTTGCGAATCAGATTGACAATGGGTCCCTGGTTGAAACGCATGTAGATCGCCAGAGAATAGCTGACCAGCATCACCAGCACGCAGGTAATCACCGTCACCCGAAGGGTAAAGATAATATTGCTGCGCATGCCTTTGTCGGTGAACAAATACGTGTAACGACTGAGATCATATCCTCCCTCGCCGTTGCTTAAGCTGAGGAAGAAGGACTGAATGATCGGGATAATGACGACGACCAGCAGAATGGCGAAGGAGGGGAGAACCATCGCCAAGCCCAGAAGCGACTGCTTCGTTTCCGGGCTGATCGTTTTTCTTCCGGACACTTTGCCCGCATCAATTAAGCTTTTGGAACTCATTGCGCGGCGACGTCGCTCTGCCAGCGTTTATTGATTTCGGTGCCCAGATCCCCGATGTTGAACGTACGGAAGCCGTCGGCTACGCCGTCGAACTTGTCCTGCATCTCCTGCGGCATGTTGGACAGCTCGATGCCCGGGAAGCCGTTCATCTTCTCTACGATTACCGCCTGTGCTTCCGGCGACAGCACGAAGTTTAGGAACTCGTTGATCGCTTCTTTCTTCGTCGATTCGCCGTTAACCATCAAGTAAGTCGGACCGCCGTTGAAGCCCGGTGTAATCTGCTGCATCTTGATCGTGTCCGGCAGCAGTCCTTCGTTCAGCTGCTGCAGTACCATGTCCGACCAAGCCGGAATGATGGATACTTCGCCGTTCATCAGCAGATCGAGCGTACCTTGGTTCTTTTTCGGGTAAATGCCTTGTCCGTAAACGAACGGCCCGATCTCCTTCAGCGTGTTGAAGCCGGACTCCCACTTCTCCATAACGGAAGGATCGGAGTTGTGAATGTCTTCTTCCGGAAGGTCTTTGTAGACGATCGTCTGGACAAACGAGCTGCCCGATCCGCCTGTAGAAGGGTCATTGTAGGCAAACTGCTCCGGATTGGCTTTGATCCAGCTCAGCAGCTCGTCCAGCGTAGTCGGCGGACTGCTTACTTTGGTGCTGTCATAGGCAAGCACAACGGCCGATGAACGGTACGGAATTGCATAGTTGTCCACATCCTTCATCGTATCGGCGCTGACGTTGCTTAGATTCGGAATATCGCTCTCGCTGACCTGCGACCAGATCCCGTCTTTGGTCCCCTGCGCGACATATGTAATGCTGTCTTCGTACAGATCGATATCGCCTGAACCTTTACCGGCCTGCTTAGCGGCTTTGATCCGGTCATAGGTTGGCTCAGCGCCGGTACCCGACGGAATGTAAACCATGTTTACGTCGATCTCCGGATGCTCTTCTTCGAACATCGGCTTCAGCGTATCCCACAGATCCTTAACATTCTGCGAGCCTGTAAAGTAGAAGTTAAACGACGTGGTCTCGCCCACTGCTGCGGCTTTTCCTTGCCCCGATCCGCTTTGAGCGGAAGCGCTGGTGTCACCGCCGCTGCCGCATCCGGCGAGCAGGGACATCGACAATCCGGCCACACCTAATAGGGTAAACAATGGTTTTTTGAATACCGGCATTTTGAACATAGGTTTCTTGAGCATAGGCTTCTTAAAAGACATCATGATCATCTCCTCAGTTCGTTTGGTTGTTCGGGAATACGGTCCATTTGGTCATCGAGACGCCGACTTCTTGGCCTGCATGCAGCTGCTGTACAGCTTCCTTGCTCTGAAAAGCTCGAATGATGCCGAATCCGTTCAGCTCTACGGTCACTTCGGCGTAATGCCCCAAAATCATCACCTGTTTGATCCGGCCTGTCAGTCTGTCCTCTTTGTCCTTTCTGTCCTCGCCTGCCGCCATACTGTCGATCTGTACGTCTTCCGGCCGAACGGCCGCCGTTACCGGGCCTCTCTCTTTCCGTTCATTCGGCAGCCGAAGACCTCCGATCCGGATGCCTTCTTCTTCCGCCACCCCCTCCAAGAAATTCATCTTACCGATAAAGCTGGCGACATATAATGAAGCGGGCTCATCGTAGATCTTGTGCGGCTCCGCGATTTGTTCGATATGACCGTGGTTCATGACGATGATCCGGTCGGAGAGCGACAGCGCTTCTTCCTGATCATGCGTGACGAAAACCATAGTCAGTCCTGTCTTCATCTGGATCTCCCTCAGCTCTTCGCGCATCTCGTGCCGCAGCTTGGCATCGAGTGCGGAGAACGGCTCGTCCAGCAGCAGCACCGCCGGATTGAGCAGCAGCGACCGGGCCAGTGCGACACGCTGCTGCTGACCGCCAGACAATTCAGCCGGGTACTTTTTCTCAAAACCTGAAAGGCGGACCAGCTTAAGCACATCGTCTACCGCCGCGCGAATTTCCGCTTTCGGCTTTTTGCGAATTTTCAGACCGAACGCCAGATTGTCGTAGACAGACATATGCGACCACAGATTATAACTCTGGAACACCATCGAAGTTGGCCGCTTTTCCGGAGGCAGCTGAATGACGCTTTTGCCTTCGATCAGGATATCGCCAGAATCAGGTTCCAGAAATCCCCCGATGCTGCGCAGTACGGTCGTTTTTCCGCAGCCCGAAGGACCGAGAAGGGTGACCAGTTCGCCTTTTTCGATATCGATATTGATGCCGCTGACTCCGTCACCGGTCTTGTAGCGCTTGCTTAATTTGCGTACGGACAATTGCATGGTTCTGCCTCCTATTGCGTAATCTGCTCACTTATTTCACTTGGAAGCCGCTTGCCAGCACATCCGCACTGACCAGCCGCTGCGCGGCAACCAGCAGAATGATGGTCGGCAGCGTCAGAATAATGGAGAACACCGCGCCCGCGCTGCTTGGGAAATCGGAAATGATGGAGTACATGACGATCGGCATCGTTTTGAAATCGGGAATGCCCACCAGGAACGTTCCCTGTGCTTCATCGAGCGAATTCAGGAACGTGAAGATCGAAGCGACCGTGATGCCCGGCATCGCCATCGGCAGCGTAATGCTGCGGAACACTTTGAACGGACTGGCACCGACATCCCGCGCCGACTCTTCCTGAGCCCGGTGAATGCTGCGGAAAGCGGAAGTCGGAATCCACGTCATGAACATCAGCACGTTGATCATATGGATCAGCACAACGCCGAGCAGCGTATTCATCAGTCCGATCTGATAGAACAGCACGGCGATCGAGACATAGAGACCCATTTTCGGAAAAGCATGCGTCAGCAGAAACGAGAACAAGAACATCCGCTTCAATGGAAACTGGAGTCTTGCAAACGCGTAAGCTGCAGGAATGCAGATTACGATAGACAGCAGGGTGACCAGGGTCGCAATCAAGAATGACAAGGAAATTGATGAGACGATATCGTCTTTTGCCAATACAAAGTCCCACCATTTCATCCCCCACTGCTGAGGCAGCGCATTCGGGTAATTCCACCTTTCACTGAAAGCCAACACCAGCAGATTGAGCAGCGGACCTGCGAAAAAAACGGCAAACACAGTCAGCAGGACAAATTCGATAATCCGTCGGGAGCCTACATGTTTCCAGTACCAGAGCATGATTCTTCCTCCTTGCGTTTCATTCCTAAGCCTAATCCTTGAGCTTCATTCCTACGTTTAATCCTTGAGCTTCATACTTGAGCTTTATACTTGAGCTTCTTCCTTACGCTTCACTCCTAAGTTCACTCCTGCATGTCTTCCTTGCATTTCGTCGATTGACGAACGATCACTTCACTCTCGTATTCGATTAGCCTCGGTACACCTTCTTCGCCGCCGATCAGCTTGTCCAGAATCGCCACCGCGTCACGGCCGATGCCGGCTGCGTCTACACTTACGGTCGTCAGCGACGGATGATACATCCTCGCCGGGTCCGTATTGTCATACCCCATGACCGCGACTTCCTCCGGTACGGATACGCCGTGCTCCAGCAGTACTTTCATCGCACCGAGCGCGAGCATATCGTTGGTGCTGAACAAAGCGCTGTAACCGCCTCTGCGGAATTCCTCGTAATGTTTCTCCATCAGCTTTCTGCCGAAGTCGAAGCTTGATTCCGGCGACTTTGCGATCCGGACATAGCCTTCGTCATTTCGGACACTGTCTTTGCCATTTCGAATGCTGTCATCTGGTTCTTGATCAGGCTCCGCGCCGCAGGGAATGCCCAACTGCTCCAACCGTCTGCAAAATCCGCTCAGCCGCAGCGAATGGCTTCGATGTTCACCTGGTCCGGCGTTAATCCAGAACCGTCGGTGTCCGCATGCGTACAGATGCTCTGCCGCCCGTTCCCCGCCGACTTCATCGTTGCTCACGAGATGCACCACATCGGGATCTTCTGTCGAACCGTTGACCATCACGTAAGGAATATTGAATTTTTTGACGTAATCAATCACGTTCTTGCGCAGTCGGCTGACCAGAATCAATCCGTCTACCCGCTGTTCCAGCATGTAATCCATAGAGCGAAATGACATCTCACGGTCGGTTTTCAGAAAAATAGAGTAGCCTAATCCTTCTGCGGCCATCAGAATTTCGTCGATAATTTTCCCGTACAAAGTATGCGAAACGATTGGCAGTTTGTCACGGAACACAATCACTCCGATGTTGTGGGTCCGCTTGGCCACCATCGCACGGGCGACAGCACTGGGTCTGTAATGAAGCTTCTCTGCTGCTTTGAGCACACGTTCCCGGACGTCAGGACTTGCGTAACCGTTGCCGGAGATGACCCGCGAAGCCGTTGATTTCGATACGCCGGCCAGCTGTGCCAGCTCCCGCAAACTGTAATTCAGCTTGGTCTCCACTCCATAATCTCCTCTGCCTGGTTCATTTCTTCCCGGACGGCTATCAGAGCCGCCGGGTCCCGCGTGGTGATCGAATTGACTCCCCATTGTGCCAGACGCTTCATGTCTTCCGATTCCGCAACCGTCCAGACGTAAACGTCCAGATTATATCGCTTTGCGTTCTTAAACATCTTGGGCTGAACAGCCTGATAAGGCACGTTAATGCCAAAACACCCGGCCACTTTCGCCTCTACACATGCGTGCTGAACGGCTTCCTCGTAGCTCAACGTTCTGAAACTTTCGATATCCACATTAAGCAGCTTTCGAATATCGCTCCCCATCCGCTGCGCCAATGCCGCACGCTCGTATCCGCAGCCGCTGAGGAAGACTCTATCTTCCATCTCCATGCGGCGGACCAAATCGTATGTCGGTTCAAGCGCATCGTCCGTTTTCATATCGAGGTTCATGGTCTTCCCCGTTGTGCGAATCCAAGTCAGCACGTAGGCAAGCTCCAGAATCGGAGAAACGGAAGCGTGCTTCAACTCTTCCAATGTCATCTCTGCCAGGCTGCCATGGCGTCCGCTGCTCAACAGCACTTCGTCGTCATGAGCCAGCACAGGTACCCCGTCCCGGGTAAGTCGAATGTCGTCCTCGTACACGTCCGCACCGAGCTTCAGTGCGGCGCACAGCGATTCAAGCGAATGTGCGGAATGACCCATACAGCCGGTATGTGCGGTAATCAGCGGGAATGATCTCATCGGCTTGTTGCTCCTTCCTCATATTCGAAATAGATCGCGTTGGTAAAAGCAATTCTCACATAAACGCCGCGCATATGACCCCATAGTTCGGCGCGCAGCCACTTGCGGGAAAGCTTGTCGGTGGGATGTGGCAGTTTGGCTTCAAGCCTCATTTGCTGTGCCTGATTCTGAGTTTCGGTCTTGATATGACCGCCATGATCTGAAGCCGACTCCTCCGCTTCCGCCGAGACAGGTACAGGCACATCCAGACTCAGCTCTTCGCCCAGATTGGATTGCAGCTTCAGCTTGAACGTCTGCTCGGGCAGCGACCATAATCCGGCACGTACCGAGAAGTCCAGCAGCAGGTCGACCGAGATCAGTTCGTTCGCTGCCGCGGTCGTCCCGCTGTGTTCCTCTGCCTGACCCGCTGCCGGAACGACAGATCCGATTCGATAGCTTTCGCCGCCGGCATTAAGCTTCATAGTCAGCAGTGGCCCGATCGTTACAGATGCACGACCTTCGCGCAGCGCTTGGATCAAGCGGTCTTCCAGAGAGACAGATGCAGCGAAGCCGTCTGCTGCATTCTTTTCCGATTCCGTGTCCCGCGCCTTTTCTGCAGCGCAGCTTCCGTTTCCGGCAGGCGTCTCTTTGCTTCCACTATCTGTCCTGCTACCGCCTGCCTTTTTGCCGTCTGCCGTTTCCTCGTCAATCTCCAGATAAGTCACGGATATTGGCTCGTCCGTCTCCTTCTGTTCATGCCAATCGCGTCCCGAAGTGGCTGCGATCCGATAACCTTCGTTCAGCTTGTCCGTCCACAGATCGAAAGCCCGCCGGTTGTTCGTCTGAATCGATGGGAACGTGCCGGACCAGACTTCGATATAATCGACCGCGTTCCAGTCATCGATCTTGTATTCCCAGAAGCATCCGGTGCAGGCGGGGCTGCCGATACGAAACGGATGGGCCAGACCCGCGATGCCGCCGAGCCGGTGCACCTCTGCGATCCCCTGATCGATATCGTCCAAACCTGCCTGCCGCCAATCGGCAAACTCGCTCAGCCCGATCGTCACCATGTGACCGTAGAAAGTCGTCCATTCCATACCCGGAATAATGGTCAGCCCGTGTTCTTGTTCAATCTCTTCTTTGCCAACCAGACCAGACATTGTATTGTGATCGGTCAGCGCAATGACATCGAATCCGAGTCCGGCTGCTCCTGCGGCCAATTCCCCTAATGTCTGTCTGCCGTCGCTGTGCAGCGTATGCGTATGCAGTTCGCAGGCGAACCAGGTCATGCCGATTCCTCCTTTTCCGATGCCCAGATCTGCAGTCGGTAATCGCAGATTTCTGTAACGATGCAGTGCAGACTGAGCGTCACGCTCCACGATCCCGCAGTCAGCTCGCCGGCCATCAGTCCGGGAGACGCTTCTTGCCGCGAGAGGAACAATTCCTGAAGCGGATCGTGACGATGACATGCGCCGCGGTATCCCCGGGCATCGTCTAAAGACACAGTAATCAGGTTATTCAAAGGCAAATGCCGATCGGTATGTTCAGCTGCGTATTCCCGATGTTCCGGCAGTATGTATAAGTCATAACTCTCCTTAAGCAGTGCAATCGCACGCTCGCGGTTCTCCAATTTTTTCGGTGCATATTGAAACCGCAGGTTCAACCGTTCACAGTTCTCGCCCAATTCAAAAGGAATGCGGATATGCGTCCGGGATTCTTCCGGCGTTACGCATCCTTCGGTGTCCAGAAGCTTCATTGCGTCTTCCCGCCTTCCGTTTCTCACTGTGTGGGACCGTTCCCACATCACACCACCCATGTTAACGAGAAACAATCAGAGCCGTATCAGTATCATGTTAATCTTCTGTAAATGGCAAAAAGGCCGATCTTCTATTAAAAGAAGGTCGGCCTCTGACGAATCAATTGTCAAACGTGTATACAATTCGGACTTATCGTTTCCGTATATTCTGAATGGTTTACCGTTCGCTTTATGGTTTACCGTTCACTTTGAAACAAAAAGAGACTCGCTACTCCTCACGGAGAAGCGGGTCTCTCGGACAACTCGATTCTTACTTTGTTTCAACCAGATTGCGCGCGATCTCCGACTTTTTCACATCATGCTCAATCTGCTCTTCGAGATCGTAAGGATGATACATCTCATTCTCAATCATGTAATCGGCGATTTTCTGATGCGTTTTGATCGCCATATCCAGCTGCGATTTCAGCACTTTACGAACTCTCGGCGAAGCCGCTTCTGTCAGAGCCACCGCATAAGTACGTACCGCCGTTTTGGCAGACAGCAGCATATCTGTAGCGATTGCCATATCGTCCATTGGAGTTACCGCTTTAACCAACGTTTCTTTTGTCATCGATTTAGGTGTCGTCATCTCTATTACCTCCTCAGCTCATCAAAAGTGTTTTCAGTTCGTCGATTGCTTGTGTGGAATTTTCGATGTCTTCTTCAATCAATGCCTTCAGGTTGTCGTCTTGAACCAATCCCGACATTGCTACCGCTTTGGTGACACAGGATGTCTTAAGAATTACAAGTTCATGTACTTCGAGTTTCTCGTGCAGAGCCAGTTCCTTCGTCGCCATCTTGAAGCACCTCCAGTTGTTATTGTTCTATTGATTTTGTACCCCGTCAGGCGAAGGCTAAACGAATTTGAAATTTATGTTTAATCCTTTTGATTTTACGTTTTAAAACCTGCCAATTTGGATAAGTACACAGTTTGCCCGCTCTTTTTTTCTCCCGATTAAAAGACTTAAGTGCTAGCTTCGAGTTAAAAGGCTTAAGTGTCAACTTCGAGTTAAAAAGCTTAAGTGCCAACTTCGAGCTATTGCCGCATCCAGACCCTTCACGGAATGACTTGGCAAAATAAGTGCAGTCGTGCAACTAATTTATTCAATTTGCCTGTTTTAAGCGAAATAAGTGCTGGAGTACACTTAATTGCCCGCTTCCCCTCTCTTTTTCTGCTTTTCACCCAAATAGTTGTACTGATGCACTTATTCCTCTTATAACCGTAAAATATCGAAAAATAATTGCATGAGCGCACTTATTTCACACCGCAGCTTGATATGTCCTTGAAAAAGCAGGCTCAAAACCGATTTGCCCCTTTTCGCCACCTCTTCTCGCTTGCTCTTGCTCTTACTCTTATTCTTGCTCTTGCTCTTGCTCTTGCTCTTGCTCTTGCTCTCATTCTTGCTTTGTTTCTTATCCCTGCTTTTGCCTTTACTCTTACTCTTACTCTTACTCTTACTCTTACTTTTGCTCCTTCATCTCTCTTCCCGCTTCCCTTGCTCTAAAAAACAAAAAAGCTGTCGAGATTTCTCGACAGCTTAAATCCTTCCCACCCCTTCACCTTCAAACGGTGAAAGGACCCTACTCTTGCGCTCTTATGCTTTTGTGTTCTTGTGCTTTTTCCCTACTGGAAACGATAGGTCGGAAGGGATGGGGTCAGTGAAGGAACTGCAGACTTTCAGAGAAAGTCACATCGGAAGCATAGGCTATAGTGTTCGCCTTTGAAAATGGGAAAACTCACTATTAGAGTCCAATCGAAGTTTCCCGTTTTCAACACGCGACCGTAACGACACCATCCCGCACGCCCGCCCATGTTTCCCCAAAAATACAAGCTGCAGCGAGAGCAGGGTTATTTCACCGACCCCACCATTCCCGCTACAAAGTGCTTCTGCATCAGGAAGAACACCAGCGCTGTCGGAATTGTCGACAGTACGATCGCCATCATGATCAGGCCGTAATCCGGCGCGTAGCCCGAACCGAGGTTCGAGATCAGCAGCGGAATGGTCTGGTTCTCCGGCGACTGAAGGATAACGAGCGGCCACATGTAGTTGTTCCAGCTCGCCATGAACGTGATGATCGCCGCTGCGGCATAAGTCGTTTTCATCGTCGGCAGATAAATGCGGAAGAACAATCCCAGCTCGGACAATCCGTCCATCCGGCCGGCTTCCAGCAGTTCACGCGGGAACATCTTGGTGCTCTGACGGAAAAAGAAGATCAGGAACGCCGTTGTAAACGTTGGGATCACGACCGCCGCCGGCGTATCGATACCAAATGTCGGGAAGAAGTTCGTAATCTGCCCGAACATGCGATACAGAGGCACCATCAGTGCAGCAAACGGAATCATCATCGACAGCAGCAGAATGGAGAAGACGATATCTTTCGCTTTGCTGCGATAAACTTCGAATCCGTAACCTGCAAGCGATGCGATCAGCATAGCGAGAATCGTCGTCGAAATCGAGATTTTGGCCGAGTTGCCGAGCGCATTCCAGATATCGACGCTGTTCGTAAGATTGCGCAAATTGTCCATCAGATGCGCACCTGGCAGCAGTCGTCCGCGTGTGACGTCAACCGACAGGTTGGTCGCGCTGACGATCATCCAGAAGAACGGGAAGATCGAGACAAACGCCGCGAGACAGAGGAAAGCATACATGGATACTCTTTTCGCTTTATGCATTTCGATCACCCGCCACTTTGAATTGGATAAAGGACAGTACCACGATCATGATTACGATCGAATACGATACGGTTGCCGCGTAACCGAAGTCCGACGAATATTCGAACGACAGATTGTAAATGTACTGCGAAATGGTGGTCGTCGCGTTGCCCGGACCGCCTCTTGTAATGTTCATGACCTCATCGAACAGCTGCAGCGTACCGATTGTCGAAGTAATCGACGTGAACAGAATGATCGGCTTGAGCAGAGGTACAGTGATGCTGAAGAATTGACGTACTGCCGATGCTCCGTCTATCCGTGCCGCCTCATAGATCGATTGATCGATATTTTGCAGACCCGACAGATAGAAGATCATGTTGTAACCGGTCCAGCGCCATGTAATTGCGATAATAATCGTAACTTTCGCCCAGAACGGATGCGTGAGCCACTGAATCGGTTCGCCGATCAAGTGGATGTTCAGCAGGAAGGCATTGACCAGTCCATCCGGTGCAAACAAGTACTTGAAGACGATCGAATATGCGACCAGCGATGTGATGCAGGGCAGGAAAATCGCGGTGCGGAAAAATCCTTTGAACTTTAGCTTACGATCGTTTAGCAGCACCGAAATAAAGAGTGCGAAAATGATCATGATCGGAACCTGGAACAGCAGATAGATAAATGTATTGCTGACAGCGCTCAGGAACATGGTGTCCGTGAATAACCGCTCATAGTTGGCGAGTCCGTTGAATTTCAGGTTCATGCCCGTCCCGGTCTTGAACGACAGGATCAGGGCTTGGATCATCGGATAGAAATAAAAAGCGGCGATCATCAGTACCGCGGCGGCGATAAACAACCAGCCGACCAGTCCCGATTTGAAGCGGCGGCTCCGGCTTGGCCGGAACGTATTGGAGCCTGAACCGGCTGCGGAATCTGCGGTCTTCATCCGGCATTCCTCCTTGAATTGGCATGGCGGAACAACCCCCGCGCTCACGGTGTGCTTTCAAACTTGGATTGCCGTTTGAAAACACAACGCGCGAGCGGAAGTTCGCCGCTTGGATTAGATGATACAAAAGCCGGCGGATTCCGTATCCGTCATGGGTGGGTACGGGATACCGAAAATCCGCCGGGTGTTTAATGAACGAGGTGTCGTTTTACTTCGACTTGAGTTCAAAGATTGGTTTCACAGTCTGATTTCAAAGCTCGGTTTCACAGCCTGATTCCAGAAATTAGTTTAGCTTTATTTCAGCTGCGCTTCCGCTTGAGCCTGTGCGTCATTCATCACGGCATCGACATCTTTGCTGCCCTTCAAGTAGTTTTGAAGTTCGGCGGACAGAATGTCCTCAATTGCGTAAGTGTGCAGGCCGTAGTTAACATTTGGTACTTCAGTTGTCCACTTTGCGAAGTCCGCATAGACTTTTTGACCTCCGAAGAATTCGTCCGCTTTGTCATACGCATCACCTTCGGATGCCGCTTTGAGCGTACCGATGATGCCAATCTCGTCCAGCATCTGCTGATACAGTTCTTTGTCCGAACCGAATGTCGAAGCCATGAAGTCTGCTGCTGTTTCCTGACCGTCCACATTCATGACATACCACGAGCTGCCGCCGGAGTTGGAAGCGTTGACGGATTCTGGAACGCCCTTCATTTTCGGAGTCGGTACGACTGCCCACTTGCCGGATTGCGAAGCTTCCGCTTTAACGGAAGGCGTGATCCAGTTGCCGACCGGAATCGAAGCGACATCGCCATTGTTGAAGGCTGCAACAAATTGGCTCCAGTCGGAATTCATCTTAACGATGTTGGCATCGAACAACGCTTTGTATGTTTCAAGCGCTCCTTTGAATGCCGGGTTGCCGGCGATGTTAGGAGTCGTGCCGTCTTCCTTCAGATACCACGAACCAGCCGACTGCAGCATGAGGCGCAGAATACCAAGGTCGTTCGGATCTTGGGTAAGCATATCTTTGCCGGTAACTTCTTTGATCTTTTTGCCGACTTCAATGAATGTGTCCCAGTCGGTGTTCATCAGATCGTCTACCGTATATCCGGCTTCTTCAAGGTAATCCGTGCGGATATACAGCCCCGTTACGCCGGAGTCGAATGGAATGCCGTACTGCTTGCCGTCCAGGCTTGTCGGTCCCGCTTTGTAGTCTGCGAAATCTTCCCCTTTGATCTTATCCGACATATCGCGGAATGCGTCCGGATAAGCCTGCAGGAAGTTCTGAGCCCGATAGTCTTCGATCAGAACAACGTTTGGAAGTCCTTTAGTCGTACCCGAGTTCAGGCCTGTATTCATCTTCTGTACGATATCAGCCTGCGCATTTTCCACGATGTTGATTGTCACATCCGGATGATCGGCAGTATATTTTTCTTTGGCCAGATTAAGTGCGGCGATGTTGAAGTTCGGGTCCCAAGCCCAGATTGTAATTTCTTTCTTTTCCGGGTCGGAGCTTGCTGCGTTTCCGCCTCCGCCGCCCGAGCAGGCCGACAGCATCATTGCGGATGCCAACAGCGGCAGCCATAATTTCTTAAATCCTTTCATATTCACTCATCTCCTGTCCGTAATTTAGGTCTGACTCCCTGTTTAAATCTCTAATAATTAGTGATGTAAGCGGTTGCTTTACGAGTTTTATCTTAGCATCCGCTCTGCAGCAGGAGTTAGGAATATCTTTGTACGGAATGGGGAATTTGTTATGTATTGCGAATATGATAGCGTTACCAATGGTAATTTTTTTAGAAATGTGCACATTTTAAAGATGAGCTTGCCCGCTAACTCTGCATCAAACAGAGCGGGCAAGCTCAAGTAATCAGGTTTCTTTGGTAATCCATCCATTAGATTTCTTCGGTAATCAACGGCAGGATGATGCGCACTTTCGTACCTTCGCCTTTTCGGCTGTCAATCGTAATTCCATAGTCTTCGCCGTACAACAGCGTAATTCGGTTATGGACGTTGCGTACACCGATGCCGGTAAACAGCTGCCGTTTGCTTTTTGAATTCGGCAGAGCAGCGCCATTTTCCGTCCCGGTCCACTCCTGCGCATCGTCCATTCCGTCGCCATTATCGCTAACTTCGCAGATCAATTTCCCTTCCGACTGTGAGACCAGCACATAAATCATACCTTCCGGTTTTTCGTTGAACGCATGGAAAAAGGCATTTTCAATAAAAGGTTGGATAATGAGCTTCGGTACTCTATAGTGCATACAGTCCGGTGCAGCAAATACGTTTACCCGGATGCGATCGCCGTAGCGGGCATGATTGATAAAGACGTAATTGCGCATATTTTCCAGCTCCTGCTCGATCGTAACCGTCTCGCTGACATTGCTGATCGTATTCTGCAGCAGGGAAATGAGTGCATTGATCGTCTCCGCCGCCGCTTCCTTATCGCCTTTTTGCACCAATATCTTAATCGAAGCGAGCGTATTGTACAGAAAATGAGGATTGATCTGCCGCTGCAGCGCTGCAAGTTCCGCGTTTCGCTGTTCTTTCTGCGTCTCCAGCAGACGGGCGATATAATCGTTCAGCTGATCCAGCATATAGTTGTAAGCACGGCTCAGCTCCTGCACTTCGTAACCGGACGATTCGGTCACTCGAACATAGTTATCGAAATTTTTGGCCGTAACGGTCGACATCTGCCGAACGAGCACGGTCAGCGAGCGGGTCTGTCTGTGGGTGATCAGGAACACGAGAAGCAGCGCCGCGCCCACGATCAGCCCGCCTACAAGGATCAGATCGCGCAGATTGACCACTTTGCCGGCGGCATAATTGCGGTCGATCAGATTGACGAGATAGAAGTCGTATTCGGGAATGTAGCTGGACAGCAAAATGGAATTCCGGCCGAACACATCTGCGCTGCGGCGGACAATCTCTTCGTTTCCCTCTGAAGGTACCGCATAGTCCAGCAGTTGCTTCGACACCGTACCAATCAGCTCTTCACGGTTGCTTGATACGATCCGGCCAGAGCCGTCCAAAATCAGCACATCGTTGCCGGCACTCGTAAAGTTGCCGTAGAAACGGCGAAATTCGTCTTCGCGGATTGAAATATACAGTTTGCCGTACACAAAGCCTGTCGTACGTTCCATCAGGGCTTTGGAGGCGACAATATAAGAGATATTCTCTCCGTTCTCTCCTCGTTCCTCGTCGTACTGGTACAGCAGACGCTTGGGCTCGGCCTCCGTCCGCTGCGCCAGCGAATGGTCGATCAAACGGTCCTCGGGTACCGGCCAATAGTTGCGATCCGTCGAGTAGGTGCGGCCATTGACGCCTACTGCGGTTACTCCGACGTTATAGGCATCGACATTCGATTTGGTCTGTCTCATCTGCTGGTGCATGCCGAAATACGTGCCCGCCATTCGAACCGAATCGCTCTCTCCTCCGCTGAGAAACGTCTTGATTGTTCCGTTCTGTGCAGCGTGCGAAGCGGCATTGACGACAGAGTCATTGAACGATTCCATGCCGGTACGGATCTGATACAGCACTTTGGAATTGGTAATGCCGAATGTCTCGGTGAACAGCCGTTCCGACATGCGGACCGTCACGAGCGACGTGACGACACAGACGGTTACCGTGCTGACGACCATGACCAGGAACAGCTTGACGAACAGCCGCTGTGCATGGAACCGGCGCCAGTATGCTTTCATGACCGTTCCTCCTTATCTTCCCGACGGATGCTGTCTGCGGTATTGGCTTGGTGAAAAGCCGGTATGTTTCTTGAACACTTTGGTAAAGTAGCCGGGGTCCGAATAGCCTACGCGGCCGCTGATTTCCGAAATGCTCAGCTCGCCCCCTCGCAGCAGTTCCTCAGCCTTGGTCACTCGGATCTTGTTCAAGTATTCGCTGAACCCTTCCTTGTTATGGGCCGCAAAGTAGCTGGACAAATACGACGGGTTAAAATGAAAATGTCGGCCAAGCCCTGTCAGGCTCAACGGCTGCGCATAATGTTCGTCGATATATGCCAGCAGTCTCTTCATGTTGGCATCGCCGGGCTGATCGGTATGCTTCGCGACTTTGGACTCTATTCGGCACAGCACATTTTCCAGCAGCGATACGGCGGCCGGAGCGTTCGGAGCCTCTTCGATCTCCCGGAAAAAACCGTATTTCGCTTCTTCCAGATCGGAAGCGTCATAATCCATATTGCCAAGCAGGGTAATCAGATTGAATACGATATTGCCAAGAAAAGATCTTAATCCCATCGGCGTCGAACGGTAGTCTCCCGCCATCTTGGCCGCATATTCGCGCAGCTCACAGAATGCCTTATCAAAATGCTGACGCTTGATCTCTTCCGTAAAGCGATGCAAATCGAAAGACGGCAGCGGTTCGCCCGGTCTCGGCAGCTCTTCCGGCAGGATAAGACTGCGGTCGGGGAAATAAAAGCGGGTCTCCAGCAGTTCCCGAAGCCTCCGATAAGACGAACCGAAATCTCTAAGCGAACTGAAGGACTCTCCAGCAGCCCAGTAAACGGAACGGTTCGAGGCAGAGCCGGCCGAACCCGGGGCAGCCGAATGGGACTCGTTCAAATCTGAACCGAAAGACTGGGAATCTCTGGGACCGGTTCCGCCGGGAGTCCGTGCTTCGCCGGAAGCGGAGGAATCCGTACGGGCAGTCGACGAAGCGGGCGGGCGCTCCGAAGGTGCAGACGCATCCGATGCGGCGGATGGCCGTTCCTGACGCTCAGCCGTTCCTGACGGCGGAGTGTCAGCCGACGACGCGAACGCCGAGGCCGACCGATCGGCCGGGTCGGCCTCGGCCGCGGCGCACTGCCGCAGCGCGGCTGCAAGCGCCGTGCGCCGACCGGCCTCTAGGCCGACGAGCGCGGCTTCGCTGCCGGCGGCGGCTCCGAAGGCCGCAGCCGGCAGCCCGTACACGCGCGCCGGGCCTAGGGCGGCCGCGAGAGGCTCGGCCGTTGCGAGCGCCTGGCGCAGCCGCTCCGCGAGCAGCGGCCCGGATTCGCCGGCGTGCTGCGCGCCGCCGGCACGCCGGCCGGCCGGATTCAGACGGCCGACCAGCACGAATTCGGCGTGCGGGAACAGCTCCGCCAGCACGGCGGGCGGAGCGGCTTCATCGGCGTCATATCCAGACGCCAGCTTCTCCAGCAGCGATTCGGCGTCCGGGCCGGCTCCGCTGCCTTCGCCCGTATAGCGGATCGAAGGAATCCGCTTGGCCGTATTCTGGAGCACGCGCAGCAGTTCCTGCGTCTCAAGCTTAGGCTTCAAAATATAATCGGCAACGCCATTCTGAAACGTCGAGCGAACATAATCGAATTCTCCGTAACTGCTGAGTACGATCACCTCGATTTCGGGATGATGTTTCTTGATCAGGCGAGTGAACTCTTCGCCTTCCATAATAGGCATGACAATATCCGTCAGCACAATATGAGGACGCAGCCGCTCGATCGCCTCCAGTCCTTCTCTGCCGTTAGAAGCTTCCCCTACGATCCGGAAACCGTGCTTTTCCCAATCCAGATAATGCCTGATGCCCTGCCGCACCAGCACCTCGTCGTCTACGATCAGAACCCTGCACATCTGTTCCATCCACGAACCCCCTTCTATGTCTGCTTGCATGTCTGCTTGATAACGTTTACAACATCGTATCACATATTTTCGTTTTTTCTCTATAAACAAACAGCAGACCGCCTGCCGGGATTGCATTTCCCGTTGAGCGGCCTGCTGTTCAGCAATTTCGGATTTTAACGGTAAAAAGAACAAACTCACGGACAAAACTCGACTGACGAGCCCGCTACAGTAGCTTGGCATTTTTCTATAGCCTGTTCTGTCTATCCCTTCATCATGCCCGTACGTCATTCGATCATTTATTTTCTTCTTCCCTTCTGTTGGAGAAGCTGTTATTACAGCCCGTACCGCCAGGACAATTCCTGATGCAGCTTCGTATTCGGATCTTCTTGAACCCGCTGCCTTATTGCCGATTCCCAGCGTTGAACAAGATCCTTCACGTCATAAAAATCATGATTGGGGTCCCGTGATAGATCTGCCAGCTGTGCCAGGTCCAGTTTCATGCTGCGCAGTTCGATCAGTGCCTGCTCCCGCGAAGCGTCCAGTGCCGCGTCGCCTTCCTGCCAGCCCGCTGTAACTTCGCTCTCCAGATGTCGATCAAATAATCTTAGCGTATCGGTTAGGTTATAAAAACGCATCTCGTCTATGTAACGGGAAGCTTCCTGTCTGACTCCACCCAGCAGCCCGGCGGCCTCCGTCAGCCTTACTCGTACTTGGGCAACCTTGGACAGGCTTTCCGCCGCTCCGGCTCCTCCTTCTATACTTTGAATGGCACCGTTAAGCTGTGAATCTGCACTTTTGATCAGCCTCATCACTTCTCTAATCGACCCATTTGCGGCTAAGCTGTTTTCCCGCGCAGCGGTGAACAATGTAAAATTAAACGCTGCACTCGCTATTAACAGACAAGCAATCACAATGAGCCACGGATTTTTCCAGCGCCCGATTTTTTTCATTTTTACTTCCTCCTCAAACCGACTTCCCAAAGCCTTTTGATCCTGCCATATCTTCCCGAGTCGTATTCCCGTCGTTCCAGTGTCTCCCATTGATTTTCCGGAAAATACTTCTCGATCTCTTCTTCATTGAAAAAGCGACGCAAGATGTCTTCGCTCTTGTACAGATAAGGATCGTCTTCGTCCATCAGCGCACAATCCCGCTTGTCATCCACTTCGCCGACGGCATTCACCCGGCACAGCAGCAGTCCGTGCGGCTGCAGAGTCCGGCGAATGTCCCGAATGATGCCATGCGTCGCCTCTTCCGAAAAATAATGCAGACTGAGGTCCGCAACAACCGCCTGCAGCGTTCCGTCTGCGAACGGCAGGCCTTCCGTCATATCCATACGAAACGTATTGAGGTTCGGTTCCTCACGCCGCAGCCGCTCCAGCGCTTTTTCCGACAGATCGCAGGCTAATACGTCAAATCCTTTTGTATGCAGAACTCTCGCATTATGTCCCAAGCCGCATCCGAGATCGACAATCTTCCCCTGGTTCGGTTCCAACAGCGGGATGTAGCGTTCCAGCCAGCCGTCATGATCGGGGCGAAACGAAGAATCAGCGTAGGCGGCATTCCAGTATTTTTCGTCAGGATGCGTTCCCATCAATTTCTCGGACTCCTCTTCCTGTATTTGTGCAAGCATGCTCTACTCCCAACTCGCAGCCGAGCGTTATCGCGCCCGATCCAGCTAATGCTCACTGCTCTTCCTGTTCGGCTTTACGCTGAAGGTCAAACTCGGCTGTTCTGCGCTCTCCGCCTCCAAAATCCCACTTGAATTGACTGAACATCAACACCATCAGCACATACACCGGATACAGCAGCATCATGAACATGAGCATGAATCCTGCGCCTCCTCCCGGCGTATCCCCCGGATGATCTATTGGCAGCAACTGTCCGAAACCAATGACTTCAGCAAAAAAATAAGGAAGCCAGAGTATAAGCAGCCAGCCGTGCCGATCGGTTCGGTGCAGATGCTTGCGGACATACATCGGCAGCAGCACAAGACCCGCAGCAAGGACAAGGAGTCCTACAATCCAGATCGGCATCTCCCATCCCCATCCCGTAACTCTTTCCAGTCGGTATATATTCAGCTCAAGCAGGGCAAACAGGGCCAAAGGTATCGCAGCCATCAGGCTAAACAGGTTCATTTTCCAAAAATAATTCATTTTCTCTTCTCCCTTCCCCACATCTTATGAGGCCGCTTATGACCGAAAGACGCTTTTCTTGCAAGCAGCAGAATAATGGCAATCAGTGCCGGCTAGGCAATGAATAGAAAGTACGTATTGAGATGGAAAAAGTGACTGTTCATCTGCATGGAATCCATTCCGGAAGTTACGTTCTCGATACGATGCCAATCTACAGGCTGTTCTGCCATGATATAAGCGGATACGATTTCTTCCCGAAGATCGTGGTAGCGGATATGCTGGAGTTCGAAGCCCGCCGCTTGATGCGCCAACAATCCCATGAAGACGGCGACCAACACGGCGGGATGCAGCAGCCGAAGCAAGCGGTTCGCATACAGCTGGTAGATCAGCAGCAAGCCTAGAACAGACAGAGGAATGGCCAGCAGCAGCGCGGGATTGCCGTTACCCGAAGGAGAGCCCGGATCGATGCTCATTCCATACCCAAGAAGGAATACCGTTCCGATCAGCAGCAAATTGACGATCAGTGCGACAGGATGCTTCAGCCGACTGCCCAGCACAGCCGAGATTACGCCAACGACGAACAGAACGACTACGGTCATCAAAATGACGATCAGTACGGAATCCCTCCTTTGCGATACGTGTGTGAAAGCGAATATTTCCGGCAGCTTACCGATGTGCTTCGATTACGATAATTTCGACTGCGATGTGTTTCGACTGCGATGTGTTTCGACTGCTTTGTAAATTCCCCGTTTATTCGCCAATTCCCTGCCCGCTCCGGATTCCATCTTTCCCGTATTCTTTCTTGGCTATCGAAATAACGCCTCAAAATCCTTTCGCTCTCCCTCTAAACGAATAGACGTCAGATTGCAGAGAATCGTTGCCTGCAACCTTGCTTCTGCGAGTACAGTTACACAGTGTTGACGGACCTATCATTTTAGCTGTGCGTACGATTCTGATATAGTGAGAAGAAGAATTTGGAAGTTCAACATATCCCAGAGGGAGTGAAACGCCAATGCTGGAACATGTTCGCAAAAACAATGTAGAGCGCTTTACCGGATTCGGCGAGCTGTACGACCGCAACCGTCCTTCTGCGCCGAAGGAAGTCGTCCGCATTTTGAAAACGTATCTGGAAGGAACTCCTCGTACGGTTGTCGACGTAGGCTGCGGAACAGGACTGTCGACTTTTCTCTGGCTGGACCTTGCCGAACGAATCATTGGAATCGAACCGAGTGGAGACATGCGTAAGATCGCCGAAGAGAAATGGCGCGCCGCAGGAAGCCCTTCCAATCTGGAGTTCCGTGAAGGCTATTCCGATCATCTGGAGCTTGAAGACGGTTCTGCCGATCTGATCACCTGCTCGCAGTCGTTTCATTGGATGAACCCGCAGCCGTCGCTGGCCGAATTCGCCCGCGTTCTGCGCCCCGGCGGCGTCGCTGCGGTCTATGACTGCGATTGGCCGCCGGTATTGAATGCGGACATCGAAGCCGCATATGCGGAGCTTTCGAATCTCGCGGACCGCCGCTCGGTCGAACTGGCTCCCGAAGAAGAACACGCCCACAAATGGCCCAAAGAAGAACATCTGATGCAGATCCGGAAGTCTGGACTGTTCCGCTACACGCGGGAAGTCGTATTCCACAATCGAGAAGTTTGCAGTGCGGAGCGGTATGCGAATATTGCGCTGAGCCAAGGCGGCATGCAGAGTGCGATCAAGCGCGGTGCGGAAGACGTGCGGGCAACGGCCGAGGCGTTCGGCCGTAAGGTTGAACACTTTTTCGCGGGAAGAGAGCAGGAAGTATTATTCAGCTACCGAATGCGGCTCGGTGTGAAGTAACGTCAACACCCGACACAAAACGTTCTTATGCGAATTTTGCAGCAGGACGTATGATATCCAATCCATATGCAAGCGAACTGTATATGTGAGCGCACTGAAGGTGGATGTATGACAATATTCCGAGCATCGTCCAGGTAAATCTATGATCGAACATCTTGTCCGCTGCAGGCTGCGCTGGAACAAGAGAAAACGGCTCCGAACGAATCGGAGCCGTTTTCTCATTTTCGATCCACTTTTCGATCCACTTTTCGATCCACTTTTCAATCCGTTTTTCATAGCCGACATGGCCGGTTCGTCTCACTCTCCGCCAATCTCACACTTCGCGAACACCGCCGATCAAAGCTGGATACGAACCAGCAGCTGTTCATGTTAAGGCTGTTTCACAGGTGGAGTGATCGTCTCTACTTCTCCGGTCTGCCCGTCTGTTCTTTGATAGGTACCAGTAGCATCATTTGCTTGAAATTGCATAACCCCAAGTATGACAAGTGCGATGACTGCAGTTACGGCTATAACGACAACGGCGGATATTACGATCAGCAGAATCCCTACCGTTTTTTTCTTGTTTTGCTCCATGTCTTTAACCTCCTCTTGTTCTCTCTGCCAAGTCTCTTTTTTATAATGAATGCTCCAAAGTAGTCCAAAGTTCGCATCGAAACAAAAAAGGATCAGTCACAGACTAATCCTTTTTTGTATTTCTCAAGATAAAATATCCCAGCTTCGTCAGCAGGTAAAGACCGAAAATAATGATCAGCGTTCGGGAAATCACATATCCGTTTATTGCCAAGTCGTATCCCGGTGGAATCAAAAGTTCACTTTTAAAAACCAAAAACAAAACGCAAATGATAGGTGCAACAATCAAAATGTAAGCGAATGTAGGCAAATCTTCTTTCATAAATAATCCTTTCTTTCTTAAATTATGTATTTTAAAAAATTATCTTTATTCTACTACAAATTCTTTCCATATGCTAAAACCTATGTACTTTTTCGAAAATGCGTGTCTGGTCGTGCGTTTCGGCCATTATGTTTTGGAGATTATATTGTGTGCTTCTGACTTTTTATTATCTATTTTAGGCTTTTGGCCGGGATCCAACTGGAAGTAGTGGGAACACACTGACGCGGATCGCAGCTGCTGCCGGTCTCTCCGCAAACTCCGTCGACGGCGCAAGCACCTTCTCGTATCCGATTATTTTTCTGCCATTTATTCAGTTCGGCGTTTGTGCCTACCGACCCCATGCCTCCTGGATATCACACTCATCTGACCGGAAATCCGGTACGTCGGGTATAATGATAATGGAAAATGACGGAAAGGGATTCTGAATCCGGACGAACATATTATACGTAATGGGTAATAGTCTGAAGACGATTCGATATCGATTCGACAAAGCCTATTCGTACAGGAGGAAAGTCATGGTTCATCACTTTAATGAAGTCTTTATTCAAATCCTGATTCTGCTGGCAATCGCAATGGCCGTAGTTGGCGTCGCCAACAAGCTGAATCGGCCGTATTCGATTGCACTGGTTGTGATCGGTCTGGTGCTGGGGCTTGTCAACATTCCGGTGTTGGAAGAAGCCGAGAATTACATCACGCAGAGCAATGTGTTCCAGGCGGTAGTCATCTCGCTGTTCCTACCGATCCTGTTGGGCGATGCTACGCTCAAAACGCCTTTTTCGCATCTACGGGAGCAGGCGAAGCCTGTATTAGCGCTGGCATTAGCGGGAACGCTGCTGTCTTTTACACTGATCGCGCTAGGCTCGTATTACCTGCTCGGACTGCCGCTCATCGTGGCCTGTACCTTCGCCGCGCTAATGAGCGCCACCGATCCGATCAGTGTTATTTCGATCTTCAAATCGCTTGGAGTCCCGA
Source organism: Saccharibacillus kuerlensis DSM 22868 (assembly GCF_000378145.1). Lineage (GTDB taxonomy): Bacteria > Bacillota > Bacilli > Paenibacillales > Paenibacillaceae > Saccharibacillus > Saccharibacillus kuerlensis. The sequence continues at coordinate 38,526 of NZ_KB899282.1, forward strand.
AAAAGCTCACAACGATTATTGAAGGCGAATCGCTGCTCAATGACGGAATCGCTGTCGTTCTGTTCCAGATCTCCTCGATCTATCTGCTCACCTATATGGAGATGGGCTGGACAGGCGTCGGCAGCGGCCTGCTGCTGTTCATGCAGTTCGCACTGGGCGGAACGGTTCTCGGTCTCCTGCTTGGCTTCATCTTCTCGCGCATCATCATCCGCTTCGACGATTATCCGTTCGAGACGGCGCTCTCGGCGCTGCTGTTCTTCGGCTGCTTCTTCATTGCCGAGGCGCTGCACGTATCCGGCGTTATCGCTGTCGTAGCCGGCGGCCTGATGTTCGGCAACTATGGACGCCGGGTCGGCATGTCGGAGACAACACACATGAATATCGACACATTCTGGGATACAATCGCGCTGATCGCCAACTCTCTCATCTTCTTGATGGTCGGCTTGGAGATTCGCAATATTGATTTCAGCGGACGCTGGCCGCTGCTGCTGCTGGCCATCGTGATCGTGCTTATTGCGCGCACGGTCGCCGTCTATCTCTCGCTGGCGCCGATCAAAGGTTTCGAAACCAAGTATAAGCATATTTTGAACTGGGGCGGCCTGAAAGGCAGCCTGTCGATTGCGCTAGCACTCAGTCTGCCGATCGAATTCGCGGGCCGCGAAGATATTCTGGCGCTCGCCTTCAGCGTCGTGCTGTTCTCGCTGCTGGTGCAGGGACTGTCGATCGAGACGTTCTTGATCAAATTAGGTCTGGTTAAGAAGCCGCAGCCTAAGGGCGCGGTGGAGAGCAAATAGGAATACTGAATATAAAAAAGGCATCCGGTTATTGTTTCTCTCCGGATGCCTTTTTTATATTTCTATTTCAGTGTGTACAACGGCTTTCCTGATGAATCTCGTCCAACGGTTAACTTCATCTCAAGTGCCTTGGCACTAAGTCGAAGAGGAACATATAATGTTTTTCCCGAAAGAAAAGGTCCTGTGTCTTTGGCTTCATCCAGCCAACAATTATCTGATTCTGGTTCGCAGTTCCATGATGCGTGATATAAGCTCTTATCCAGCTCCGGGTTTCTCTCATAACCCTTTTTACGTGTGAAGATATCATACCCTAAATAATCATTTCCAAGGTAGGTCGCGATTGCCTTCGAGCTGCGGACTTCATAAACGTCGTACACATCCATACCATAGTCTTGATAATAAACGACATTGCTTCCTACCGCTGCTGCCAGAGACTTGATCGGCACATAAGTAATACCGTGTGCAACTTTAATATTAACATATGTTTTCTTTTTCCCTACTTGAATTACAGCTTTACCGCTCTTGGACTTTGGTTCTGCATTTACCGGCATTGTCATACTTGTGAATACGATTAATGCAAGCAGCAGGATGAACGGCTTTTTCCCTAACCATTTTTTCATTTTATTTTCTCTCATTTCTATGTGTAAGCTTTTGTATTCTAAACACAAACAAGTTATTTAGCAAAAACAGAATTAAACATATAAAACTTGAAGATTTAAGAACTGAAAATCACGGTGGTAATTGATCTACTTAGCTGCACTAGAAGAAGCAAGTTGTCCGGAAGCCACATACTTTTGCTTAGAACTACTCCACTTATAAATAGCGACCTTTTCGGTCCACCCGCTATCCCAATTATATTTTTTCCAATGGTTTAAAATTTCGCCGTTAGGTCGAAGTTCAATGTATAGGTCGCCTCTGATAGATAACTTATTTACAAGAGTTCCGTTTACAAGTCTGTAAACATGCATATAAGTGCTTGAGGGTGGATAAAGATAGGAGACGGCTACAAACTTCTCTGACCCACTTGCTTTTACAAATTGAATTTCGGGCGGACCAAAGTCGCTATCTGCCTCGATATCACCCCGTATATAAATAACGTATCCTTTTGAATTGACCAAGTAAAATTTTCCAGATTGAGTAATGATAAAAGTTTCCTTTTTCTTATCATTATTGAGATCAGCGGATTTCATGATCAATATGGTTTCCTTTGGAAACTTTTTCGCAAAAATGCTTTCAGCATTCATTGTTTTAGCATTGAGCGTCGAAGAAGAAAATAACATGAACATTAGCGACAGTACCAAAAACAAAGCACCTGATTTGTTTAATTGTTTTTTTAATTTCAACTTAAATTCTCCCAATCTCATTTAATGACGGATCGTCAATCCAAGCGCAGCAGCTCGTTCTGGAACGATTCACATGCAGCCTTTCGTCTTCAACAAGTGCTTCTCTTGATTTCATAATCCGTCATACAGTATATGTCTTACTTTTCAGCGCTAAAATTCACACTGACTTTACTGCTTTCCAGCATATCTGCTGAGGTACGAGTAACATAGACCACACCTTTATTTTTACCAAGCTGCTTGATCGTTAAAATAACATTTTGACTGCCTTTAGCGGAAGCAAGAAGGTTACCATTAGCAGCATAAACCTTAATTATCTCATTTTTATTAAGTCCTGATACAACGACTTTATCCGAGGCGCCTTTATTATTCATTACTTTGATTTGAGAAGCTTTAAGGCTGGTTGATACTTTCTTATCGATCAACATAGGATTTTCAAAAATGACACCATGCCCACCAGCACTACCTTGAGTTTCAACAACTTTCAATGTGACGTATTGCGTTCCTTTTGGAACTTTTGCCAATACATTTTGAGCTAGAGTTTTATTCGTAAAGGTATAACTGTATATAGGTTTGTCATCCGCATAAATTTTAACCACAGTTTTGCCTCGATCTCCTGTACGCCATTTGTTATCCAAAGAAATCTTAGTCTGTAAAGTATTAAAATTATAATCGCCTGTATAAAACTTGGCGAACATGTTTGTAGTACTGGAATAATAAGGATAGAATCCGTATGCTTCAGAAATCAAACTTCCATCTGTCATTTGGAAGCTGCTATTGCTCCAATTTCTATAATATATATCCCTACTCCCACTATATTCTGCCATCCCAATGCTACGCAATCTGATAAAGTCTTCTGATTCCTTAGATGGCAGCTTATTGGTCATAATTGGATTGACAAATATGGCACGGTGTGATCCTTGTAACCCTGGGTCTTGAACAACTTGAAGTTTCAGATAAGTCGTTCCTTTAGGAATGGCTACTTGAACATTCTCTGCTGGCGTTAAGTTAGTGAACCATTTGCTGTATATCTTTTTTCCATCGGCGTAAATTAAAAATTGTGTCTTTCCTCGATCACCAACCCGATAATTATCATCTATAGAAACCTTAGTTTCGAGAGTTGTATAGTTATAATCAGCTATATTGAATTCTGCGTACATTTCATATGTATCTGAATAATATCGACTAAAACCATAACCATGTCCAACAAACTCTTCTCCAGGCAGTTTGAACGGATTATCATTCCAACTGCCATATTTCGTATCCCTGTTACTATAAGAAGCCGTGCCAATGCCTGCGAGTGAGACAGAGCTGAACGAAGGTGAGGAAGGTAAGTTATTAGTCAATACTGGATTTCCAAAAATGGCCCCATGACGACCTTGTGCACCTTTTTGCTGAGTCACAGCTAAAGTAATAAACGTTGTTCCTGTTGGAACAGAGAGCTTAAGTTTTTCAGAGGGTGTCCCATTATTGAATGTTTTATTAAAAATTTCTTTATTATCTGCATATACTATCATTCCAGTAGAACCTAGTTCTCCTGTTCGCCAAGCATTTTCTAAAGAAACCGTAGTTTCAAAAGTGGTAAATTGATAATCTGATACATTAAACACTGCAAACATTCTGTGAGTATCACTATAGTATGGAAAAAAACCAATCCCCTTATCTATAATATTCCCATCTGTATCTTCGAAAGCACCATTACTCCACTTATCGAAAGAAACATCTCTTTTACTATAAGAGTCAGTTAGCAAATCTTTCGTTAACCTAATTTCTCCTTGAGCCCTTGCTGGCATTACAAAAAACAATGCTAATAAAAAAGAAGCCAAACTTACTAAATAAAACTTTTTTACCACTTTTCTTCCCCCTATGTTATATGTCTATAGAACCAAAAGTGATTGTATCATAAATTTATATTTCACACCTCTGGTTTTTTTAGAGAAAATTCAATTAAAAAGTCCCTATCCCCTTGTGTTAAAAGGATAAGGATTTTTAAGTATCTAAGTTAAAATTTTATTGTTTTAAAGGAGTCTCCGCTGCTTTCAATTCATCCGGCTTGACCGCATAGGCCCATTGACTATCCGGCGGAATTACCCAGACCAGCGTATCGACATCGGGGTCTTTCTTGCCAGTATAGATCTGCGTCTTCTCTGCCCCGTTCTCTGTTCTAACAAGCTTCAGCGTAAAATCTTTATCCGCACTGTCAAGCGTATCGGCCTTCACCGGCAGTCGGTCGCTGGCGATGTATTTCAACGAACCGGAAACAGTAGTCGCTTCGGCATCTTCGATCGCTTTGCCATCTAATGTCCATCCTGACGAAGAAGCGTCTGAAGACGAATTTTTCAGCGTCCAATTAGAAGATCCACGCTCGTAGGTCAGCTCCTTAAGATCGGCATCGTCCCAGTTGAACGGTGTCGTATTGACAAGCGTCGTAATGCTCGGCAGCAGTGACGACACCGTATTCGAATCGACCCCGATGACTGCCCCTCCGTCTATCCTTGCATATTGAGCACTGCCTGTCGGCAGCGCATCGCCAATACCGATCGTGACGACCTCGCCGTTCTCCTTGGTCAGCGTAATGCCTTTTTTCGCAGCATCGATCCCATAGCGGGAAACGTCTTCCGGCGATTCTTCCACCACGTCTCCCTGCTGAGCCGAAGTCAGTGTATCCAGCCAGGACTCGACGGAGTAAGGGTTGACCGGATAGTTCTGCGGCTCGGTAAATGTCCAGTCTTCGCCTGCTTTAACCAGCTGATAGGTCAGATCGCCATTCGCAACCCGAATACCGGCGATCTTTGACGTATCAATGTCGGTCAATTGGGCCGCAGCCGGTTCTTCCTCCTCGCCGAACAAGTTTTGCGAATACGCATAACCCAATCCGACAACGAAGACCAGGACCAGCACAAGAGTCGGAATGTATTTTTTCATACGCGTCTTCTCCTCCACCAGAGCAGTACGCCGGCCAATACGAAGACCAGCGGGAAAACGATCATCGTGCCGATCAGAATATAGCGTGCCTGCGGTGCCGTCAGGTAAGCCGTCTCATACTGCTGCTGCTCGCGGGCACGAATCGTCAGATCGCTCTGGCTGCCGCTCAAGTAATTGATGCTGTTCAGCGCCAGATCCTTGTTGCCCTGCTCGCCGATCTGATCGTCGCTCAAGAAATACGATGTCCCCAGCAGCACTGCCTTGGGCTTGCCATCGGCGTCGTCTGCTGCGTAGCCGAGATACAGCGGACCGCTCAAATCAGTGCCTTCTTCGTACTCACTTTGGGACTGCAGCAGTCCAGCCAGATCGGTCTCGCCGTAACTGTCCGACGACGTGCTCAGCAGCGGCGACAGCGTGAAGCCTTCCGGTGTCTTCTCAGCCTCGCTCAGTGCTACAGACAGATAAGTCATCGGATAAATTTTGCTCTCGTGCAGCTTCTCCGTAATGGCATGCTGTTCATAGCTCGGTACTACCGTCAGCGGATCGTACAGCTGTGTATTCGTACGATCGACCGCGATGGCATGTTCGTCGGTGACTCCGTATTCGGCCATTAGGGCATCGATATTTTTCCACGCCGTCTTCATATCAGGATTGAATCCCAACGACAGGAACAGCTTGCCGTCACCTTCCAGATAGGTCTGAATCAGCTTCAACTCCTCATCGCTCAGGTCGTTCTGCGGCGCGAGGATCATCAGCAGGTCGGCATCGTCCGGAATCTTGCCTGCCTGATACAGCTGAAGTTCTTCTACCTCAGTATTGTCGGCTTTCAGACTGTCGGTCAGCTGCGTAAGCCGCGTTAAATCAAACTCGCCGTGGCCGGTCAGCACGTAAGCTTTGTGCGTTTCCGTCGAGATCAGCGAGTTAAGCGCCCCGGTCAGCTTCGATTCGCCAAGGAACGTGTAGGAGCTGCTGTCGGCCGAGCCGAACATCTCATAAAATGTGAGCGTCTGTGACTTTTCTCCGTGCGTCAGTACAACAGAACTTGAGGTAAGCCCATATTGACGAGCCAGCTCTGGCTGCTGAACGAGACTGTACGTATGCACGTCCAGCTTTTTGCTTTTTTTCGCATATTCTTGGACAAGATCCGTTACCTCGCGGGTGACCAGTTCTCCGTCCGCATCTTGGTTCGTGAACACTTCCACCTTAATCGTGTCCGGCAGCCTGCCGAGAACCGAATGAGTCTGATCCGACAGCGTGTACTGCTTGTTTGCGGTCAAATCGAGCTGAAATTCGGATACCCGGGTCAGAAAAAGGGTCAGCAGTACGAAAATGCCGATCGATGCGAGCGCAACGACGAGCGTATTCGTATGATGCAGTACACGCCGCGAGCGGTTTTGAGTTGCTTCTGATTTTTTGTTCATCGTTCTACCTCCACCGTTTCCGTTCGATCACTTGAATACTGAGCACAACGAACAGCGCCGCAAGCGACACGTAGAAAATGACATCGGGTCCATTTACGACACCTTTGGTCAAGTTCATGATTCGGTCCGGCAGCGAGAACGGTTCGATCCAGGACGCCAGCTTTTCGTTCTGCGACGTCATTGATCCCGCCAGCCAGAACATCAGCAGCAGCACGAAGCCCGCGACAGCGGACACCATCTGATGCTGGGACAGTGCCGACGCAAACAGTCCGATCGCCATCATGGCCGCGCCCATCAGGAAAACTCCCAGCATGGACAGCCAGAGCGTCGTCAAATTCAGATCACCGAACAGCGACATAACGGCCGGATATACCAGATTACAGATCAACAGCATACCCAGCACGCCCAGTGAAGCCAGATATTTGCCCAGTACAACTTCCGTTACGCTTGCCGGGGAAGTGAGCAGCAGCTCGTCCGTTCCCTGACGAAACTCTTCGGAAATGAGGCGCATTGTCAGAATAGGAATCACGATCAGCAGCATGAACAGCATATCGCTCAGGATCAGCCGGTAATCGATAATGCTCGGCTGATAAGTGACGAAGTCGACGTAGAACATGAAGCTGGACATCAGGATATAAATAGCAAAGGCAAAATATGAAGTCGGCGTCAAAAAATACAGGCGAAGCTCCTTGCCGCAAATAGCCATCATACGATTCATACGTGCTCACCTCCGGTAGAGGAGCTGTCCGGCAGCGGCGCTTCATCGCCTTCTGTCAGCTTCAGGAACACGTCTTCCAGCGTCAGATTTTCCTTATGCAGCTCCAGAATCGGCAGATCGGCACCAGCAAGCAGCCGGAAGAGTTCTGCCCGGAAGTCTTCTTGACCTTCGGCGGTCAGCCGGGCACGTACGCTCCCAATTGGGACAGTGACCGAATGTATGGAAACAGCCGACGATGCGGCAGTAGGCGCTGTGACCTCGGATGATGCGACGTCAGTTGATGCGACGTTAGACGCTGCGGCAGAAGATTTGCCGTCAGTTGATTTGACGTCAGACAATGCGGTGGATGATGCGACCTCGGATGATACAGCATTGGATGATACGACCTTGGATGATACGGCGGCAGACGATAAGGAAGCAGCCTCCTCGGATGCGGAATTCCGCTGATCTGCAGCTTCTGCCGGCGCAGCCAACGAGGAAGCGCTGCGATCGGAATCCGGCATTTCGGCTATCTTTTCGACCGGCATTTCGGCTGTTCTTTCGCCTGTCACTTCGACCGATGTGTCGGCTGTTATTTTCTCATTCCCTCTGGCTTCTTCCACTCGTGCACGTTCAGTCGTATGAGATGCTGCGTCGATTGGATGCTTCGCGGTGTCCGCCTGCAAATGCGAAACGTCCATTTGCGAACCGTGCAAACCGGCGATCTGCGGGCTGCTCTCTCCACGAATCTCCGCGCTGATGCCCCGGGATGCAGCCCACTCGCCCAGAACATTTTCGACGCGATTGCGCTCGCCCTGCACTTCAAGCGATACCGCAAAACGGTTCTCCATTCGCGCCCCGATCTCATCAGGCGCTCCGTCCATGACCAGCTCTCCGCGATTGATAATCAGCACGCGGTCACAGAGCGCTCCGACTTCCTGAAGGATGTGCGTACTGAGCAGCACCGTATGGTTCTCGCCCAGCTCGCGGATCAGGCTGCGAATCTCGATAATCTGGCTCGGGTCGAGACCGGATGTCGGTTCGTCGAGTACGAGCAGATCCGGCTTATGGATGATGGCCTGCGCCAATCCGAGCCGCTGCTTGTATCCTTTGGATAAATGCCGAACCGACTGTTTTTCCCGGCCGCTCAGCCCCAGTCTTGATACCATTTCCGCCACGCGCACCTTCTGCTCCCTTGCCGGTACACCCCGCAGCTTGGCGACAAACTTCAAATACGCCTCTACAGTCAAGTCCGGGTAGAGTGGCGGTGTTTCCGGCAGATAGCCGATTTTTGATTTAGCTTTCTTCGCTTCGTCGTGCACAGACAGACCGTCGACCGTAATCCTTCCTTCCGTCGGATACAAATAACCGGTAATCATGCGCATCGTCGTCGTCTTGCCCGCACCATTCGGTCCGAGAAAGCCGACAATTTCGCCGCGCTGCATCGAAAAGTCGATGTTTTTCACGCCGCGTCCGCCGTCATACCTCTTGCTCACCTGCTTTACTTCGAGCACAATGCCTCATCCCTTCTCGTTCGTATGTAATTCTTACTGGTGCATGTTGTGAATTCGGCTGCCACGCGTTCATCGGTTCACACATTGCCCGCAAGCAAACTTCCAAGCGGTTATAACTATAGGCTGAAAAATATAAAAAAGGATTAAACGAAGTTTAGCAGAGCCTTAAAAAAATGTGTCTAAATTGTGAACGTAGCGTCAGTGCCTTTAAGCAAACAAAAAAAGCTTCCTATTCAGATGAATAAGAAGCTGCAATCAAAAACTTGGGCTGGCAAGAAGGTTTTATTTATAAAAGTGGATCGGCGACAAGAGCACTTCGTTCCGGTTGGAAGTTTTAAAGGTAGAGGCGAAAACGTGCATGATCCGGCGTTTTACCGAATCTCAACCTTATGATTTGATCCTAATCCAGATTGCACACACTCTAAGGAATCCTCATCATGCTATTTCCTCTCTAGACAGCCTATACAAATTCTAACGAATCGTCGTAACGCTAATTGAGCCGAATCGGCGTTAAATAGATGAAATGGGACAAATAGAGTGATAAGGATTCGTTACATTTCAAAAAAAGCCAAAAAGGGGCAAATAGCGATACTAGGGTTCGTTAGGCTGTCAAAAAACGCGGATTTCCGGATTCTATTCCTTAATTGGATCAAACTATCGGATCAAATTCCGCTTTTTATTTTCCTACCTTTTGACTTCTCTATCCTTATTATTCTCCAATATCGATCGTTTCCCGGCTTTCATCATTGAGGTTATCTTGAATGTAATCTCCCACAGTAGTTGTTTTACGGACTTTGCCGTCGCCGTAATAAGAAACGATCGTTCTGTGGGAGCCTTCCCTGTAATCAATGCTGATCGCGCTTGAGTTGGTCCGTGTGACTTCTCCAATCTTTGCTCCATCCGGTACAAATTCTACAAAATGCTGCGGATCCAGAATCTCAACCAACACGTCGGCATCAAAAGAGTCGACCACAGACTCTGCTTCCAAGCCGCTTCCTATTGTAAGCACTTCTGCCGCCTGCGCCTTCTCGGCTGTAATGTTCACCTCGTTATCCGGCACTCGCTTCAATTCAGATCCTTCAAACAACCGAACCCCGATCAACACAGCCAAAATCAGCACAGCAGCTGCGGCGCCGATCAGCAGCATCCGTTCTCTCATCATCAGTCTCCTCTCACTTGCAGAGTCGAAATGCAGAGTCAATCGCTCGCTGGTTGTAATACTTATAAATATTGAAGTTATCGAAGTTATCGTCTATTAAACTCGTAACTTCTTCCGAGCAGCACTTCGAGTCAAGTCACCAACAAAGGCGGTGCCGTTTCCGGTTCCCGTTCGATAATTTCCATCGCTGTCTCGAGGTCACGAGCCTTGAAGGCGGATATCACCTCTTCCAGATCGTCCCGATCAAGCAGCACCACGCCATTATAGGCAGCCAGCTTGCGGCAGGCTCCCGTATAGCGGCCCGATGTCAGCACAATCGCACGTTCCGCACCATATGCCCGCATGGAAGCATACACTTCCTGTACAGCCGACAGACCGACAGGATTGCTTGGCGAATAGCGCTTGGCCTGCAGCACCGTCCGTACTCCATAACGATCGTCAAAGACCAGATCCGCACCGAAGTCGCCGCTTGTATTTGTTTTATAAACATTCTCATAATCAAGCTCCGTGAACAGCCGATAGAGATACCGTTCGAAATCCACCCCGTCCAGCATGCTGTCAATATCCTGCATCGTAATGCGGCGAGGATCCAGCTGGCGTCGGATGCGCCGACGGCGCAGTACATTCAGCCGAAGCCCGATCAGGATCAGCAGCAGGATAACCGCGCAGATGATCCAGATTATCGGGTCTCCTGGCAGAAATTCGTTCACATTTTCAAGAAAAGTCATGAAATCGGGTTCACTCCTTTCCCGACTCCGCCGCATTGCAGACAGGAATCAGTCCTGGAATGATCGGCTCTCCTACAAACTTCGCCTCGCCCGCATATCCGATTCCCCGCAAAATATAGGTGAGCACATCCATGACCTGCGTATCTCTATCCGGAAACGGTTCTTCGATCGCTGACGCCATTCCGCTGCGGTTATCCCCGAACAAAATGCTGCCCATAACCTGCACCAATGTCATATCCAGCGACCGGAAATGGAATAACTCTTGACGACGCCCTTCCTCAAGATAACTCCGCATCAGCTTCCAGCCCGCCATAATGCGCTGCTGAACCAATGCGGTACGTGGGGTCTGGCGAGTGATTTCCTGATGAATAATGCGTGAAATATCCGGATCAGAGCTGCGAAACAGCACAATCTCCCGAACAAGCGCACATACGCCTTCTACTGGATCAAGGTTCTTGGCAGCCAGAATTCCACTCGCTTCACTGATCAGAATAAATGTATCGAGCACGGCTTCGAATACATGTTCCTTGCCGCCGTAATAATAGGAAATCAGTGAAAGATTCGCTCCTGCCTCTGCGCAGATTTCCCTAACCGTTGTCGCTTCGAAGCCCTTCTCCGCGGTCAGCTTTTTAGCTGCCTTCAGAATTCTGATCTTCACATGTTCCTCTTCCCTGCCCATAGCCGCTTCCTCTCCCGCCTGAAATCGTTTGCGTAACGGTATGCGAACGATCTGTCGAACCCGTTATCCTTCTATGCAAAAAACCGCCGCTTCCGCGGCGGTTCAATGTTCTCCGTCCTTCTTTTCCGTACGCTTATATGTCTATCATACCATTATGCTTCTGCAGCCGCTACAACCGGAGGCACCGGAGCCTTGTCACGACGCAGCGACGTTGAGATCAGAATAACTGCCAATGCGAATGCGAAGATCAGCAGCAGCGCAAGAATGTCGCCGCCGAGTCCCGGTCCGCCAAACAGCGTGTTCATCAACCCTTCAACCGCATAGGTTGCCGGGAAGACGCTGCCGAGCGACTGATAGAAATTCGGCAGCAGTTCGCGCGGCATCATAGCTCCCGACGAAACCAGCTGCAGCGACAGAGCCAGAATGTTGAACAGCATGCCCGCCATACCGAATACAAACAGGAACATCTGCGCTACGAACATGAAGGTCAGCAGGAAGAGCGCCTGGAAACCCCACAGCGACAAGAAGCCGTGCTCCATTTGTCCGCCGAATGCTGCTACGAGCGATGTGCCGACCAGTGATACCACGACCGCCGATGCCGCAGTTACGATCAGACGCACGATCGTCCGCTGCCAGCGTCCAAAACGGGCACCCAGCGCTTTGGATGATACTTCAAAGTTTTGTCCCATAATCATTGCGCCAACGTAAGAAGCCAGCACCATCATCATCGGTACCATCTGATTGTTCGTATCCTGCACGACGTTTACCGACTCGAGGTTGGACACGACGCGTTCGGACATAACGCCCGCAGCGTTCTGCGCAGCCGCTTCCGGCAGATTAGCCTGCGCTGACAGGATACCGGCCAGCCCGCTGCTCACCGCCTGCTTATTAACATTCGCCGTCACATTATCCGCGATCGAAGACATCATGTTCTTGATCATTACCGGATTCGATTCATTAATCACATAATTCAGAACCGCAGGTTCTTGGGATTGCGCAGCCGAAGAGAAGTCCGCCGGAATCCCGATAATCATCTGCACCTCACGATTTTGCAGCATGTTCCGCGCTTCTGTCATATCCATGCCTGTCTTCACACCGACCGGCAGGGTCTCCTGCAGATTCTGCACAATCGTATCGCCCATTCTTGTGTCCTCGTTCACGATTGCCACATTCAACTCGCCGATCCGATCATTCATTCCTGCATATCCCGTCATCCACACAACTGTGAAAATCAACTGGAACAGTACAGCAGTCATGATCCCGATCTTGGTTGTCAGCAGCTTCAGGAAAGCTTTAAATACTTGACCCATTTTAGTCTCCTTTTCCCGGTTCCATGAATGGATACCGTTTAAACTAGTGTTTTAAACAACTGTTTTAAACTATGCTATCGGATTATATATGAAAATAAAGATAAGGGTCAATAGTTATTTTCAATTTTAACTTTCTCCTTACAAACCGCAGTATTATCACATTTCCATTACATTTTCTGCATAAAAAAAGCCCGCGAATTTCAATTCGTGGGCTTTCCGATTGGCTTAACGCATTATTTGCTTTCATTTTCATGCTTATCAGCTTGGTGGTATTTATTCCGTTCGGCTCCAGAAACGGATCTCATCACAATTCTGTTCTTCCGTCCCTTCGCCTGCCGGTCGTACCTGCATCCGCTCTAGCGTGGAAGCTGCTTCCCAGGCCTACTCCGCCTTGACCGTAATATCGTATACGATTGGCACGTAAGCGACTGCATGGGCTGGATAAGCGGTACCGGAACCGCCCGACGGCGGATCGGTCGGCGCATACGTAATGATCGCTTCCGTATCCGACACAAATTCGATCTTGCGGATCTTCAGTCCGTATCCGGTACCCGGCAGATTAGTGCGGGTCAGTGTAACCTTATTGAAGGAAGGATCAACATTTTCGACCTTGTAGATCACAGTCGCTTTGTCCGAAGAAGCATAACTTTTGTTGACCATCCGCTCGGCGTAATAGATCATCTCCGCCGCTTCCATCCGGGTAATGGCGTCTGTCGGCCGGAAATTCTTTTTGCCGTCGAGCGAAGCAATCTTCGTCAGCAGCAGATATTCGATTGCGACCCGATTTTTCGGCGCAATCTGCTTGGCATCGGCAATCGCCTTGTATTTGCTTACTTTAGCGTAATTGCCTTTTTGCAGCAGCCCGAGATACAGCAATTTGGCGAACTGCTCGCGTGTCGGATTGCCATTCGCATTCCATTGGCCGTCGATTACAATCCCGCGCTCCAGTGCCGTCTTCAGTGCACCGGTATACCAGGCGTCCTGTGGAACGGCGAGGAACCAGGACGGAGCGTTTGTTTTTTTCTTGGCCGAATCGAGCCCAATCGCATCGACGATCAACTGCACCGCCTGCGCATTAGTCAGTTTGGCGTTCGGGGCAAATTTGTCGGCGCTTATGCCTTGGATCAGCCCTTTGTCCTGCAGCGACTGTACGATTGCCGCCTGCTTATCATTTGTGATGTCCGAAAAAGCGGATGCCGGCACAGCGTGCAGAAGCACCCCGGCTGCGGCAACCGCTGCCAGAATGCGGGTTCGAGTGTGATTTCGCATGATGATACCCCTCCTCCGGAAGTGTTTTCCGTTATCATACCATTTTCGTCGCTTACTCCAACGGAAAATCGGCTTATTTTCAGCAAAAAGGCGAAAAATGACCGAATATGGCGTTTTGATCTGCTCTTATTCGTCTCACAGCTTGCACAACGTTATAATGAAAAATAGATACGTACGTGAGAGGAGCCTCATCTAATGAAACCGAATTACCGTAAGATCGATTCGAGCGACGAATGGGAATTCCTGCTTGAGCAATCGCACACGCAGGCTCTACTAGTGCAAAACGGAGAAGTGCTGTGGCATGCTTCGCATTGGGGCATCACGTATGAGCGGATCGAACAACAGGTAAACGAGCGAATAGCGAAAACATAAGGAAGCAGTAGAAAGAAATATTAGTAAGAATCGATAGCGGTAAACGATAAGGGTAAGCGATGGCGGTAAAGGACAAGGGAAACCAGGCAGTGAACGTTACACAAATGCGGCGGCTGTATTGGCTTCAAAATCAGCTGATTTCAGCCGCCGCACGAGGAAAGGAACATCGAATATGAACGATACCGATCGGCTCCGCGCCGAATTCGACGCGGAGTTCTTAAAAGATCTGGCGGCAGCGGAAGCCAAGGAAGCAAAAGCGAAGGAAGCGGAAGCGAAAACGAAGGAACGCTGGGTCAAGCAATCCGAGCCGCAGCAGGAGCAGGACCCAATGGCGGATCTGGCACCTTTTACCCGGGCTGTTGTGCAGACTATCCAATCCATTCCCGAAGGAAAGGTCATGAGCTACGGCCAAGTGGCATCAGCGGCCGGAAGTCCGCGCGGTGCTCGTCAGGTCGTCCGTATTCTTCATTCCCTAAGCCGTAAATATGGACTGCCTTGGCATCGGGTCGTCAATATACGCGGCGAGATTGCGCTGGACGAGGACGGCGAAGGCGGCGAACAGCAGGCCCGGCTGGAAGCCGAAGGGGTTGAATTTGGTCTTGACGGCCGGATCGATTTGAAAAGATACCGGTATCAACCGGACGGGGAATTGCAAGCCGAAGACAGGAAGGCAGACGATACAAAGCGAGTGGAGAAAGCGAAGGCGAATAGAAAAGGTTAGCTGCCGAGTCTTAGCACTTGTACTATACCTATACCCTGGCTTTTACTTTCACTTCTGCCTATACCTCTACAGCCCTCTCTTTGCCTTTTGTTCCGCCTGCCTGTACCGTGTCTCGCCAAATTAGTCCCGGCACGGCACGGACATAGATCAGCTCGCCGATCAATTCCATGATTGTTTGAGCAACAATTACGGCTGCTGCAGCGGCCGCCGCTTCCCTTGGCAGCGCCAGTGCCAGCGGCAGCACGACCAGCGAGTTCCGGGTAAACGCGCTGAAGATCAGCGCGCGGCCGCTGCCGGCATCCAGCCGCAGCAGCCTGCCAATCAGCCGCGAGAGGAGCGGCATAATCAGCAGAAACAGCGCGTACAGCGGCAGAACGCGCAGCACTGGACCGGGATCGGCTGCAATCCGGCTGATTTGCGAGGCCGTAACGGCAATCAGTACCAGCGCCATGAATGGCACAGGAAGCCAGGCCGCCGCAGCCAGCAGGCGGGTTCCGGTGCCGTTTTTCCGTGTCTTCGACACACTGTCTGCTGATCTACGCATCGACCTCTCCCACTTTGCCCACAGCTGTGTCAGCACCGCTGCAGCCAGCGGCAGCGCAATCAGCATCAGGAACGCTTCCACGAACGGTTCAACTTTTACAAGTTCTGCAGCTTCTTCTCCGGCGAACAGACGCAGATACAGCGGCAGAAGCAGCATCTGCAGCACAAACAGCAGCGGTGTCGCTGCGGTGATCGCCTTCTCATCGCCTCTACCGAGGGCAGTAAAGACGATGACGTAGTCGATACACGGTGTCAGCAGCACGAGACAGACGCCGATCAGAGCCGCTCCCGATTGCGGCAGCAGCACAAGCAGCCCCCATACGACAAGCGGCACACAAACAAAGTTCGTCAGCAGTAGGGCCGCGACAAACCGTCTGTTCGCCAGCGCTTCACGCAGCTGCAGAAACGGGATCATCGTGAACATCCCATACAGCAGCACGGCCAGCAGCGGCGAAATTAACCATTCCATACTGCGGCCAAACGGCTCACTGACCAGCCCCGCCGCTATCCCAATTGCCAGTGCCACAGCGTATACGGCAATCTGGTGCCGCTCCAACCATTCTTTCTTCTTCATTTTCATATGCCGCCTTTTCCGCAAATTCCGATAAGCTCTTGGCTTTATCTCTTAATCGATCAGTTTACGGTAAGCTTCGCCGGACGGATCGTTATAAATCAGCATAAACATATTTTCTCCTCCTGTCGAAAGCAGACAAGCAAAATCCACTTCATTCTGGTTACTCTACCTTCCTTTTCATCAAACTTCCAAAATAACGCTTTATTCCTTCAACGGGTTCACGCATAGTTACCCAACACTTGTCTAACTATTTATCTTTAGTTTGCCGCTTTTTCAGCTGAATTAGTAATGAATTTGCACAATTCTCTTTTGATTTTCCGGTTTTCCGTATAGAATAGGAGGAAACGAACTTTATCAACATTTCACAAAATCCCTTCGTAGGAGACACATAAATGATCAAATCACAGCGCATCAACCAAATAAAGGAATACGTTTTCGAGCATGAATCCGTCTCGTTGGAGGAATTGGTTGAACATTTCGATGTATCAATGAATACGATCCGGCGCGACGTCAAGGATCTGGTCGACTCCGGCGTTCTGCGCAAGGTGTACGGAGGCGTCTCAGTCAATCATTCCACACTGGTCGTGTTCGATGAACGCAAAGACCGCAACTTGACCAAGAAACAGGAGATTGGCCGGCTGGCGGCACAGTTTGTAGAAGACGGAGATGTAATCTTTGTCGATTCCGGTACCACAACACTCGAGCTCCTTCCTTATATCAATCAAAAGCAGCTGACCGTCGTCACCAACAACTTTGATTTTATTCACCAAGCCAAATCATATCCCGGTCTAACCATCTTCTCGACAGGCGGCATGTTCGAACGCAAAACAGATTCTTTCGTCGGCTTCCAGAGCATCGAATTGTTGAAAAAATATAACATTAACAAAGCGTTTGTCGCTTCAACCGGCATCTCGCTGACCAACGGTGTAACCAACTCTTCCCCATTGGAGACGGATCTCAAAAGCACCGTGGTACAAAAAAGCTTGAATGTCTTCCTTATGATCGACGACAGCAAATTCGACAAATATGCTCTGACCACTTACTGCTCGCTGAGCGACATCGATTATCTCATTACTAATAGTGTACCGAACGATTCGTACATGCAGTATGCCCAGGAAAATAATGTGAAGATCGTCACGCCTTGAGCACAAGAAGTACACGGGAGGATCTAACATAAGAACTCTAGGATAGAAATTTAGAATAAACCTATACATTAATAGAAAGACAAATACAGAGAACAAAAAAGAGACCTCTATATGAAGGGCAGTTCCCTTCGTATAGAGGTCTCTCTTCTGCAGCAGCCCGGCTAAAGCGGCACAGCCAATTGAACCTGGCTGTGTGTTGGAAGACCCGCCATAAGGATAAATGTCCACTAACCGTTCATCTACTATGGCTGCACACTTGCCCCTTTCAACTGCTCATCTACTACGACTGCACACCATATCCTTCTAACTGCTCCACCGCCTGCCCGGCACGTCCGCTCGAACGAAATTCCTGAATCTTCTCCCGTACAGCCTGACGGATCGCTTCTCTGGCCGGTGTCAGAATCTTGCGCGGTTCTGTCGTTTCCGCATCTTCAGCAAGCGTGCGGCGCAGCTGCTCGGACCAGACGGTTACGCATTCCGTATTGATGTTGACCTTCGCATGACCAAGATCGATTGCCCGGTGCAGCTGATGGGTCGGAATACCCGATGCTCCATGCAGCACCAGCGGCACTCCGATCGCCCGCGAGATGGCTTCCATTTCTACAAAGCCAAGCTTCGGTTCACCGACGTACTTGCCGTGCACAGAGCCAAGCGCGGCGGCCAGCGCATCGATGCCGGTCTCTTCGACGATTCGTACACACTCGCCGAGATCCGCATACGAGATGCCGCCGATCAGCCCGTCTTCCATCCCGCCGACAGTACCGACTTCCGCTTCAACCGAAACGCCATGGGCGGCGGCATATTCGACGACCCGTTTCGTATCGCGGATGTTGATCTCGATAGGGTCGTGCGAGCCGTCATACATGACGGATGTGAAGCCGGCATCGATCGCTTTGAAGCAGCTCTCCACAGTCTTGCCGTGATCCAGATGAAGCGCTACAGGTACGGTAATCCCTTTTTCCTCCACCAGTGTTCGAACCATATTGGCCGTAAGGCGATAACCGCCGAGGAAGTCGATCAGGCGATCCGATGCCGCGACGATAACCGGAGCGTTCTCTTGCTGCGCCCCGTCCAGAATCGCATGCACCCAGGACAACCCGTTTACGTTAAACTGACCGACGGCATACTGCTCCCGCTTGGCCCGCTGCAGCATCTCTTTCATGGATACCAGAGTCATGCTCTACACCTCCGCTCGTCAGGCAGGCCTGTTCTACGCCAGCCCGAGGCCTTCCTTCATTTTTCTCAGCGTAATCTCGTTGGACCAATCCACCTTGTCGCCGTAAGCGAATACCGCGTTAGTGGCAATGCCGTCGAACTTCATTTCGCGCAGTTTGCGGAACAGCGTATCGAAATCGACATCACCCTCGCCGATGTTCAAATGCTGGTGCACCGTAACCTGGGCATCAGGCGGATTCACAATGTAACGAAGTCCGTAGGCGGCTTTGTGATTGAACGTATCGGCAAACAGTACATGATCAAGCAGGTCGCCGGCTTCGTCCAGCATCTTGGCAATATCGCCGACTCCATCGTCGTAGAAAAATGTATGCGCCACAGAGTAGACCAGCTTGATCCAGTCTCGGTCCAGTGCCCGGATCATATTGATCGCTCCCGTATTCGTCTCGATAAAGTCGTACGGATGCGCCTGCAAATTCAGACGGATGCCTTCGCGCTCGAACACCGGGATCAGCTCGTCCATCGATTTGACAAACTTCTCTTCGCAAATGAGCGGCTCATACTTGGATCCGCTGAATTCGCTGTTCATCAGGTCCACATCCAGCTCAACGGCAATCTCGATCGCCCGTTTCCAGTTACGAACGGCTGCTTGGCGGCGGTCCTCGTCCGGCCCTGCCCAGTTGTACAGCGGCAGCAGCGAAGAGAATTCCAGCCCGGCTTCGCTCATCCATTTCTTAACCTGCTTGATCTTGTGCTTGTCCACTTTCGGATATTCGTAGAACCAGCAGAAATCTTCACGCGGTGACAGTTCGATGTATTTGTAGCCCAAGTCGGCGACTTTGAAAATCATTTCCTCCAAGGAATGCGAATGGCGAAGATGAGACGGATCGTAAGCCAGTTTCATGATTTTCCTCCTAAAAAAGTGGGGTTGGTTGGGGGCTAAGACTTCGTTTAATACTTCTTCGCCGACTCCAATTTCTTCGCACGGCGTTCATAAGCCTGACGCACGCTCTCGCTTTCGGATACTTCGGCGACGCCAACGTTCCACCAGCCATCGTAGCCATCGCTCATTGTTTTCGGCAGTACCTTCATCTCGATCAGAGTCGAGACGGTCTGCTTTTTGGCATCTTCGATGGCGGCTTTCACTTCTTCCGCGGTGTTTGCCCGGTATACTTTGGCGCCGTAGCCTTCCGCCACCTTGGCATAGTCGATATTCATAACCGCACCTTCATGGTTGCGGAATTCGCAGTGGAAGCTGCCGCTGCCGTTCTCCATCTGCAGATTGTTGATACAGCCGAAGCCGGAGTTGTCGAACAGCATGATATTGATCTTGTTACCGGTCTGAATGGCCGTGACCAGCTCGGAGTGCAGCATCAGGAAACTGCCGTCGCCGACGATGCTGTACACTTCGCTGCTTGGCTTGGCAAGCCGGATCCCGAGGGCGCCCGATACTTCGTAGCCCATGCAGGAATAGCCGTATTCCAGATGGTAAGTGTTCGGCACTTCGGCATTCCACAGCCGCTGCAGATCGCCGGGAAGCGAACCCGCCGATGAAACGACAATGCTGTCTTTGTCGACCGCTTCGTTGATTGCGATCAGAGCGGCGGTCTGCGCGAATTCCGTGCCAAGCGCGTCGGCGTATTCGTTCAGGATCTCCTGCGAGAATTGATGCTTAACTTCCGGATCGAATCCGGAACGCTTGAACGTTACGCTGCCCAGTCGGTCGCGTTCAGCGTCCCAAGCGGACTTCAGTTCGGAAATCCGCGATCCGAACTCCGTCTTGTAACCGTTCAGCCGTTCATGCAGCGCAGCAATTGTCAGCTTGGCGTCGGCCACGACCGGCATACCTTCCAGCTTATAAGTCTGCATCCGGCTGACGTTGATATTCAGGAAGCGGGTCTTGTCGAAGTCGAACGCTGTTTTCGACGAAGTCGTAAAGTCAGTATAACGGGTACCGATACCGATGATCAGATCGGCTTCGCGCGCTGCCGCGTTGGCGGCCGACGTACCCAGAATCCCCGTGCCGCCCAGATGATTGGCAAATGTGTACTCCACCGTAGATTTGCCGGCATGAGTCTCGACAAGCGGAATATCGTACTGCTGTGAGAAAGCGATCAATTCTTCGCGGGCATCGGAATATTTGGCGCCGCCGCCGACGAGAAGCAGCGGTTTCTTGCTTGCACGGATCAGCTCTGCCGCAGCATCCAATTCGCGTTCGCTAGGCTGCATTCGGTCCATATAATGAACGCGCTTACGGAAAAATCCTTCGTCGTAATCAAACGCTTCGCCTTCGGTATCCTGACAAATACAGATTGTCGCCGGACCGCTGCGGGCCGGATCGGTCAGCACCTCGAACGCTCTGAGCAGACTGCTCATCAGCTGCTCGGGACGGGTGATCCGATCCCAATAGCGGGATACCGGCTTCAGTGCATCATTGGTTGTGATGGCGAAGCTGTGCTCCTGCTCGAACTGCTGGAGCACGGGATCGGGCTGGCGTGTAGCGAACGTATCGGCAGGCAGCAGCAGTACCGGCAGATTGTTTGCCAGCGCCGTAGCCGCCGCCGTCACAAGGTTGGCGGAGCCCGGTCCGGAGGAAGCGGTGACCGCGTAGATGCTGCGGCGCAGCTTTTCTTTTGAATAGGCGATCGCCGCATGGGCCATGCCCTGCTCGTTCTTGCCCTGGAAGACTTTCAAATGTCCGGGATCTTGTTCAAGTGCTTGGCCGATCCCCAGCACGTTGCCGTGTCCGAATACGGTAAAGATTCCTTCGACAAACGGCGTTTCCACCCCATCCACCGAAATATACTGTTGGTTCAGAAATTTGATCAGCGCCTGCGCTGTCGTCAGTCGGATTGTTTGGCCCATGTGCATATCCACCTTTGGTTGAAGTAAGACGCCGCCCGCGCCATAACGCGCGGGCCGCGCAGTGTACCGCCGAACCCGCCTTTTAAGAATGAAGAACGGGCTGTTTGGCGATCAAATCTTCGATTTCATCAACGCCCGGCATGGCGTCGGAGGAGCTGTGCCGGCTGACGACGATCGAAGCCGAAGCGCTGCCGTATTTAAGCGCAGTCTCCAGATCTTTGCCTTGAACCAGTGCGTACAGGAAAGCCGATGCATAGGAATCGCCGGCACCGAACGTTTTGAGTACGTTCGTTTTGTAGGCGTGCGCCCGGAACGTCTGACCGTCTTTCGTATAAGCGTAAGAGCCTTCGACACCATGCTTAATTACGACCGTTTGCGCAGAGTGCGAGAAGAGATAATTGATTGTTCGATCGTTGGATCCGCCTTCCGCATTTTCCATCATGTCGTATTCGTCGCGGGTACCGATGACGATATCGGACTGCTCCGCCACGAGCGCGTAATACACGGACGTCTCTTCCGCCGTTTTCCATGTATAAGGACGATAATCAAGCTCGAACACGACTTTGACAGCATTCTTTTTAGCCAACTGCACCGCTTTAAGTACCGCTTCGCGCGAAGGACTCTGCGCCAGCGCCGTACCGGATACGATCAGCATACCGGCCCGTTTAATGTAATCCTCGTGTACTTCGTCGGGTCTTAGATACAGATCCGCTACATTGTCCCGGTACATTAGGATGCTGCATTCTTCCGGACTTTTGATCTCGGTAAAAGCAAGCCCCGTCTTATGTCCTTCCGTATCGACAACCATACCCGAAACGTCGATACCGGCCTTCTCCATATAATTTCGGATGAAGCGGCCGTGCTGGTCGTCCGCAAGCTTGCCGATAAAGCCTGCTTTCAGCCCCAGCTTGGCGGAACCGATCGCAATATTCGCGGGCGAACCGCCTACATATTTGGTAAACGACATCGTCTCTTCCATCGGCCGGTTGTACTCCGTCGCATTCAAGTCGATACAGGCCCTGCCGATCGCGATCAAGTCGAACTTTCCGCTATTTGCCGCACTGCTCATGTCTTCACAGCTCCTTTGGCGTTATGGATACATATCGTCAGATTATTGTCGATCCAGAATCCATTCGTGATCCGGATCGTTATGGAATTTCCAGACCCGCGTTGGCCCGGCCATGACATTCAGATAGTAAGAAGTGTAACCGTCGGGAACGCCCACCGGATGATAACCGACCGGTACGATAACGACATCTCCGTGCTCGACTGCCATCGTCTCGTCCAGACTGCGGTCGTCGGTGTAGACGCGCTGGAACAGGAAGCCCTGCTGCGGATCGATCTCGTGATAATAGGTTTCTTCCAGGAACGACTCATGCGGCATATTGTCCTGATCATGTTTGTGCGGCGGATAGCTGGAGAAATTCCCGCCTTCCGTATACACTTCGACAACGAGCAGACTGCTGGCCGTCGGATCGGAATCCGGTAAAATGTTGTGCACGGTGCGCCGATTCTGGTACTTGCCGCGCTGCTCGGTACCTACTTCCTCAGCTTTGATCAGCTTGGTCGGGAGCGAAGTCAGAGACGGCGAATAGCAGAGCGCTGCCCGGGCTTTCGTTACGCCTTCAATACGAAAACTTTTGCCGCCGGAGACAAATACGCTGTCTGTCGGTACACGCTCGAATACGCTCTCTCGGGTTCCGATTCCTTCAAAAGAATGCTCGCCCTCGGTTACCGTTATGCTGCCGGTAAGAGCGACGATGCAGCATTCGTCGCCTTCCAGCGTCTCTTCGTAACTTGCTTCCGGTTCCAATTCGATTAGACGGAATTCTACATACTGCAGACGAGAATCTCGTTTTAGAATTTCCTGGACGATCTTCGCTTCTCCTCGCTGCTCATTCAGCGGCTTGCGCTGCAAATGACTGACCACAATTATTCCTCCTTTTACCTGCATCACCCGGTCGCGAGCTTCACCGCTTCGGTATGCAGGTTTCCTGCATCATTCCTCCGGTCGCGTGCTATGCCGCTTCGGTATGCAGGTTTTTATTCAAATTTAGGTTCGGTGTAGCGGGCGGTTACGACCTTTTTACGGGTATAGAAGTCGACGCTGTCTTTGCCGTTCGCATGCAGGGTGCCGTAGAACGATGCTTTCCAACCGGAGAACGGGAAGAAAGCCATCGGAGCAGGTACACCCAAATTGATGCCGAGCATACCGGCGTCAATATTTTCACGGAAGTAGCGAATCGCGTGTGCGTTGCCGCTGAACAGGCACGCGCCGTTGGCGAACTCCGATTTGTTGGCGATCTCGATCGCTTCTTTTAAGTTTTTGACCCGAATAACCGACAATACCGGTGCGAAAATCTCATCTTTCCAGATCGTCATCTCCGGCGTGACTTCTTCGAAGATCGTCGGACCGATAAAGTAGCCGTCGTCGGACATTCTCTCGCGGCCGTCAGTAAGCAGCTTTGCTCCTTCTTCGATTCCCTTTTCGATATAGGAAAGGGTGCGCTGCTTGTTCTCCTCACGAATGACCGGACCAAGGAACACGCCGTCATCCAGCCCGTTACCCATCTTCACGCCGAGAGTCTTCTCTTTCAGCTTAGCGATAAACTCGTCCGCAATGCCTTCTTCAACCGTCACGACCGCACACGCCATGCAGCGCTCGCCCGCCGAACCGAATGCTGCCGATACGACATTGGTGATTGTGTCTTCGAGATTTGCATCGTTCAGTACGATTGTATGGTTTTTCGCACCTGTCAGTGCCTGGACTCTTTTGAGGTTTTCGCTGCCTTTTTTGTATACGTATTCGCCGACCGGCTTGGAGCCGACAAACGAGATCGCTTTGATTTCCGGATGTTCCAGAACGCCGTTCACGACATCATGCGCACCGTATACGATATTGAATACACCATCCGGCAGGCCTGCTTCCGTGAACAGTTCCGCCAGTTTTTCAGTCAGCAGCGGTGTCCGTTCGGATGGCTTCAGGATAAACGAGTTGCCAAGAGAAATGGCCATCGGGAACATCCAGCACGGCACCATCATCGGGAAGTTGAATGGAGCGATACCGCCTACGACACCGATCGGGTAGCGATAATTTGCCGCTTCGACGTCTGTTGCGATGGAAGCGAGCGAGTCGCCCATCATCAGGGAAGGCGTACCGGCCGCAAACTCGACGTTTTCAATACCGCGCTGTACTTCGCCGGAAGCTTCACTGAGACTCTTGCCGTTCTCGATCGTAATCAGGCGGGCCAGCTCATCTTTGTGTTTGGTGAGCAGCTGCTGATAGTTGAACAAAATGCGGGCGCGCCGCGGAACGGCAACCTTCTTCCACTTCTCATATGCCGCCTGTGCCACTTCGGCCGCATACTCAACGTCTTCACGGGTCGACAGCGGCACTTGGCAGATCAACTCTTTTGTAGCCGGATTGTAAACGTCTTCATATTGAGTTGTATGGCTTTCTACCCATTTACCGCCGATATAGTTTTTCAACTTTCTTACAGTGGTCATAGTGGACATATTCGGTCTCCTCTCACAGTCGCTCCCGACGCAGCCTGCTCGCCGAAGTCGCTGTCACGTTTGATCATATTTTGGTTATGTTTTTATGATATATAAACAAAACATACTCGTCAACCCCAAATGAACAGATAAAATGATCATTTTTATTAAATTTGACTGAAAATAACTTGTGAAAGGGCTAAGAATTAATCATAACTTTTTCAGATAAAGCTTTTTATTTCTTTTCTCAACCAATTTGAATCCGTTGTTATTTTATACAAACTCCCTTTTCTTCTTTTATGAAATCTAAAAAATGATCGTGTTCTGGTTATTTTTAATTAACTATTGATTAACTTTTGGATATCAATTATAATTTTGCGTATCAAACCTACAGGAGAATGCCTATGAAAGCCAGACGACTCCAGGATATTGAAGAATATATTCACACCCGTAAAAATGTGACGCTGGATGAGCTGTGTTTGACATTCGACGTTTCTAAAAACACGATCCGCCGCGATATTAACCAGATCCTGCAGAAAGGCTCGATCGAAAAGGTATACGGAGGCGTTGTGTCTGCCACGGAACTGGTTCCTTTTGAAAATCGCAATATCAAACACCAAGATGAGAAGGCGGAAATTGGGCGCTTGGCTGCCGGGTACGTCGAAGAAAACGATTTGATTTTTATCGATTCCGGAACGACAACCTGCAATATGATTGATTTTCTCGACCCGGATAAACATCTGACTATTTTGACGAACAGTCTTGATGTCATCAACGGGGCGGCCGGTATGCCAAATGTGGATCTGCTGGTTCTGGGCAGCACGTACAAACGCAAGACGCGCTCATTCGTCGGTGTCGATGACGTGCGAGCGCTGGAGAAATACAATGTGAACAAAGCTTTTATGTCCGCAACCGGTGTCAGTCTTGTGCATGGTCTAACCAATTCTGACCTGCTGGAATACGAGATTAAGAAATCAATCGCCGGACGGGCGGAGAAGCTGTTTCTGCTGGCAGACGCTAGTAAGTTCGGCCGCTCGACACTGCTGACCTATGCTTCTTTCCCCGATATTAATGTGCTGGTCACGTCTCGGGAGCTGCCGGAAGAGTATCTGCAAGCCTGCCGGACAAATGGGATTTTGCTGCGGCAGGTATAGGCAGGAAACGGTCTGCATCCGCTGGTGCAGATGTAAGCAGGAGAACGATCTGTATTTACTGCGAGCTGACACGAGATGATACGATCCGCTTCGATCCTGTTGACCGCGATTGATTGCTATTCAATTTATTTCAGCCTACATCTAAAATCAGGAGGAAACTGCCATGCCATTATTGCGTTTTGACGTTCGTGAGGGACGCAGTCCCGAAGAGTTGAAGAAGCTGCTGGACGCTGCCCATGAAGCGATGGTAGAAGCCTTCGATGTTCCCGCTTCCGACCGCTATCAGATTGTGCATCAGCATCCGGCTCATGAGCTGATCATCGAAGACACCGGTCTCGGCTACCCGCGAACCCGGGACATCGTGATCATCAGTGTCGTCAGCAAGACCCGCACTCCAGAGCAAAAAAAGCGTCTGTATGCGCTTCTCGCCCAGCGGCTCGAACAGGACTGCGGCATCGCCCCGACCGACCTGATGGTCTCGATTGTTGAGAACGGCGAGGCGGATTGGAGCTTCGGATTAGGGAAAGCTCAGTTTCTTGAGGGATTGCTGTAAGGAAAAAAAGTAAGAAGTGATACCGTAATGAGAATAGTTGCTGTAGTTGGAAGAGTGTCTGTAGTAAGAAGTGATACTTCAGTCAGAAGTGCTACTATATTAATAAGTAACTTAAAAGAGATGTCGTCTGCTTATCAAGCAAGCGGCATCTCTTTTTGATGAGGGAAGGCATGCAGAGAAGACGTGCAGTGAGAGTGCAGCGGGAAACCGCTAACGGATCGCCTAAAGCGAAAGTATCGGTTCAGGTTCAGGCTCAGGTTCAGGTTCAGGTTCAGGTTCAGGTTCAGGTTGAAATAAGTGCACCCATACACCTATTTTGAATCAAAAAGCGTTTTTCAAACAAATAAGTGCTCAGATACACTTAAATGAAAGGTTTGAACGTGTTTTCTCTTTAGTTGCTCAAAATAGATGTACTCCTGCACTTATTTGCTCATTTACGTACGAGTTGCCGCAAATAGCTGCAGCAGCGCACTTATTTTTCAAAGCTCAAGTCGATCCGTAATTTGCGTATACCCTACCCTGTAACCTGACATACACAAAAACAGCCCGCTAACGAATACAAGATCCGTCAGCGGGCTGAAACTTTTAAAATACTTTTACGAAAACAACACAGGGATCAAATACCGGATTACGCAAAACCATCTCAGTCCGAGCAGCCTCATTCTAGGAAGTCTTATTCTAAGAAGCTTCATTCTAAAAAGCCTCAGTCCGAGTAATCTTAGTCAGCACAAACTCCGCAGAGCAGCTTCAGTTCGTACTGTCCCAGATTATCCTGTTCAGGTAAGTGCCTTCGCCGGGTAATGCTTCGACACCACTTCGAGCGTCGTTTCCTTGGATTTGCGGATTACTTCTTCTGCTTCCAGCTCGTAATATTCCGGACGGAACAGTTCAACGGAGACGGCATCGTCATAACCTTTGCCATGCAGCGTAGATAGGAGGTAATCCAGATCGATCGCTCCTTGTCCCGGCCATACGCGGTCTTCGTCGGTCAGCAGGCCAATCTGGAAGTCTTCCGTATCGTCGATATGCAGGATGAAGATTTTGGACCCGTCTGCGCGTTCCAGATCCTCTCTCTTCGATCCCATCGCATGGAAATGGAAGCAGTCCAGCACCAGACCGACGTTGTCCCGGTTTACTTCTTCGACAATGTCATAAGCTTCGCCAAACGTATTGATCGTACACTGAGGATGACCGACAAACTCAACCGCAATCCCGATTCCGTAAGGCTTTGCAATATCCGACAATTCGCGCAGTACACGGACGCTGCTGGAACGGATCTCCGAGCGCGTAATTTTCTCTTCGGTTACAAGCGGTACGGCGACGACATAGCGGACGCCGAGTTTCGATCCCCACTCCATCATCTGCTTAAATTCTTCAATAATTTTCGTATATTCTTCTTCACTGCGATTGTTGAAAAAGACCAGCGCATTGAATGCCAGCGGCTTGATATGATGCGATTCAAAATAGGACGCCAGATCTTCGATCGAATGGTTCTCCAAATATTCCGGCAGCTTGTCCATCGTCCGAATCTCGATATAGTCATAGCCGTGTTTTTCGCACAACTCCAGATCTTTGACCAGATTCGAGTTGTTCAGTGTCGTCGCCTGGTTGAAGCATAATTTCATCGTCATTCCCGCCTTTTCGTTAAAGTAGGATCGCTCACTTGAAAACACTTCTTCAAAAGCTCTTCGTATGCCGGATTTAGGTTTTGCATTTAATCGGGCTTGTACTGGTTAGGTCTACCGCCAAAGCGGAAGCCAGGCTTATGCCTGGCTCAACGTCCGTTCCTCATACAACGCCGGTTTTTCGCCCAGCTCGATCTCTTCTCGTCCGCCGCTCTCCTGCGCCTTGACGCAGGCATCCGCTGTAACCGCTGCGATGTAGCCGTCCCATGAAGTCGGTCCCTGCGGCTCTTTACCGCTGCCTACCGCATTGATGAAGTCTTGAATTTCCCGATCATAGGCATCGATAAAGCGGTCTTTCCAGTCCATCAGTACGCTTGTACCTTGCACCGCTTCCTTGCGGAATGTAATGCTGGACGGCTCAGGCAGCTTGACGATGCCTTCTTCTCCGATTACTTCGCACTGGATATCATAACCGTAGCGGCAGTTGACGAAGATCTCGGCCGTAATCAGAATGCCGCCATGAGTCTCCAGCGTCACAACCTGCGGATCACGCAGATGGCTGGACGCGTTGCGGGACTTTTTCGGATAAGTAACCTGAACGGACTTATAGTCGTCGTTCACCAGCCAGTGCAGAACGTCGATCTCGTGAATCAGCGTATCTGTGATCGCCATATCCGTCGTATAGCCTTCGCCCACTTCAGGATTGCGGTGCGCGCAGCGGATCATCAGCGGCTCGCCGATAAAGCGCTCGTCGATCGCACGTTTGAGCTGCATATATCCACTGTCGTAGCGGCGCATGAAGCCGACTTGTACGAGACGCTTGCCGTGCTTGATCTCCGCGTCCACAATCCGGCGGCAGCCTTCGGCCGTCGTAGCGAGCGGTTTTTCGCAAAATACATATTTCCCTGCTTCGATCGCGGCCAATACACTCTGCTCGTGCGCCGGTCCCCAGCTTGTTACCAGAACCGCGTCGACATTCCCCTCTGCCAGCAGCGTTTTGTCATCCGGGAAGACGGCTGCTTCCAATCCGAAGTTTTCTACAACCGCCTTGGCGGCCTCTTGATTCACATCGGTAACTGCCGTGATTCGTCCTCCCGACAGATTGCAGGTAATACGCCGAATATGTTCCCGTCCGATAGCTCCCGTACCGATTACTCCGATATTAAGTGTCATAGGTGTGTTCCTCCTAAAATGTATGGTTTCTTTCCCGTTCAACCGGTTCGGCCTTTCGCCGTATCCGTCTGATTACTTCAGCGTTTGATTAGGTGCGGCAGCCGGTTTGGCGGTATACGGCTTTTCCTGTACCGCTTCTTCAACCGGGCCGCGGCCGTGATTGCGAAAGTTTTCTTCCAGCTGTTCCAAAGTTAAATCTTTCGTTTCCGGCAGACACAATTTGACGAAAGTGATAGCACCGAGTCCGAGAGCCGCGAAAATATAGAAGGTTGCCGACAAACCCATTCCTGCAAGCAGCACCGGGAACAGCAGACCGACCATAAAGTTGACCATCCAGAGGAAAAATACGGTCGTTCCCATGCCTATGCCGCGCAGGCGGAGAGGGAAGATCTCAGACAGCATCAGCCAGGTCACCGGCGAGATCGCCCCCTGTTGGAAAGCCAGGAAAGTAACAGTCAGCGACAAGACGATATAAGGCAGAATTTCTGTACCCTGAAGCATGGAAGACATGAAGCCGATCAGCAGCAGCGAACACGTTGTACCGATCAGTCCGGTAATCAGCATCGGACGACGTCCGACACGACCGAGCAGCCAGATGCCGACAAAGGTTGCAAGTACCGAAATGACACCGTTTGCAATGTTACCGATCAAAGCTGCTTGAGTCGCAAATCCGGCGTCTTTCAAAATTTCCGTACCATAATACATGATGGAGTTTACGCCGGTAATCTGCTGTACGATCGCGATCCCGATACCGATCAGTACAATCCGGCGGATCCATGGAGTCGAAAGGTCTTTGAAGCTGGCTTTCTTCAGTCCACGCTCTTTCAATACGGTTGTCTCAATCTGCATCAATTCTTCCTGCGCTTCGCCTTCGCTGCGCATCTTGCGAAGTACGCCGAGCGCGTCGTTCGTCCGGTCTTTCGAAACCAGCCAACGCGGACTTTCCGGTACGCGGAACATTCCGATAAAGAGGCAGATCGCCGGCAGTGCCGCGATAACGAGCATATAACGCCAAACATGCGGATAATCACCCATAAACGAACCCAGAATCGCATTGATTACAAAAGCCGCCAATTGGCCGCTGACGATCATCAGCTCGTTACGAGTTACGATACCGCCCCGCTGGTTGGCCGGTGATACTTCAGCCAGGTAAGACGGCACGGTTACAGAAGCGCCGCCGACTGCAATGCCCAACATGAAGCGTGCAGCAATCATGATCTCCATACTCGGAGCCAAAGTACAGCCCAGCGTTGCGAAGAAGAAGAGAATCGACAGATACATAATATTCGTGCGGCGGCCGTGACGATCGGACAAGCGCCCGCCGAATACCGCGCCGAGTGCGGCACCCAGCAGCAATGAAGCGGAGACCATGCCCTGCCCCAGTGCCGTCAGATTCAACTGGCTGGGATCGGACATATAAGGAAGCGCGCCGTTGATGACCCCGGTATCATAACCGAATAACAGACCTCCCAGAGTCGAAATCATGATCACTTTGGTCAGAAAAGACTTTTGAGCCGTGCCGTTTTGCATATCCATCGCCTCTCTTTCAAGTCTGTATTGGAGTTTGCGTCAGCAGTGTTTCATTAATATAGCGGCGTGCCATCAAAGCATATTCAAGCGGATGCGCCACATCGGGGTCCTGCTCGGCCTCAACGACAATCCAACCTGTGTAACCGCTATCAGTAAGGAAATTGTAGACTTCTTTAAAATTGATGCAGCCGTCGCCGGGTACTGTGAACATGCCGCTTAGGAAAGACTGCATGAAAGACTTTCCGCCGCTTCGGCAGTCATCAAGTACAGTACGGCGTGCATCCTTGAAGTGAACATGGCCGATGCGCTCGATATGTTTGCGTAAAATGGTCATATAGTCGCCGTCCGATACGAAGATATGTCCCGTATCATATAGCAGCTGTACATTAGACGGGTCGGTTCCGGCCATCAGTCGATCCACCTCTTCGGCGGTCTGTATGCCTGTTCCCATATGATGATGGTAGACCAAGCGAAGGCCATACTCCTGTGCAATGCTGCCCAATTCGTTTAATCCCCGGCACAGAACGTCCCACTCCGAATCGCTGAAATGCGGTTTCTCCGTAAAGACGCTGCAGTCCAAACCTTGAACGCTTCCCGTTTGTTCGGAAACGACGATAACATCGGCCTTCACTTCCTGCAAATATCGACATTGTGCCCGGAACGGGCCGATTGAGCGATCAAGTCCGTCGCGTATGATGAAGCTGCTGAACCACTGACCGGCTATACGCAGCTTACGCAGCTCCAACTCTTTGTTCAAGATATGAGCTTCCGGAAAAAAACCGCCTACTTCGGTTCCTTCGAAACCGGCTACGACAATATCGCTAAGCAGATGCTGCAGCGTATTGCCTGCTCCAATCTCGGGTATGTCATCGTTACGCCACCCGATTGGCGCAATGCCCCAGGCAATGTGTTGTTCGCTCATGACCTTTCCCCTTTACATTAAATTAAGTACGAATTGTTCTTTCGATGATGTATTGATTAACTTTTGATCACTATGTGATTATATAGTAATTCTAAAAGCGCTTACAGTCAACTTATTTCTCAAAAATTTAATATCCTTCTATGAAAAAGGAAAAAACATCGTGTGACGATTCATTAATGATTATATTATTGGTTAACTTTTGGTTAATTTATAAGAGTTAAAATGTTTCGCAAAATCTTTTTGTGCATCTTCAAAAAAACCCTAATTTCTCTTCCGTTCCTGCCGATATATTAAATTAATCCGTGTTGTCGGATTTAAGACTAGGGAGGTTATGCACACCATGAATAAAAAACATCTGTCCATTGTATTGTCTTCCCTGATCGCCCTGCCCCTGCTGTCTCCAGCAGGAACAGCGCCCGTCTATGCGGCGCCTACAGCAGAAGGGCCTGACCAGGAAGTCGTAATTGTATATAAAAACGAAGACGGCAAGGATGCAGCGCTCGAACAGAGCGTCGAAGTGCAACATGAATTTGAAACAGTGCCTGCCGTATCGGCTACTGTAAGCGCCGAAGGTCTGCAGGATCTTGTGCAGAATCCGGATATCGCTTATGTCGAACGCAATGTCACATTCCAATTGACCAATACGGATGTTCAAGGATACAGTGTTACACCTCCTGCGAGTGCTTCTGAACAGCAGAACTGGAATTACCAGCAGGTATCGCCAGAAACTATGTGGAGCCAGGGATTTACGGGAGAAGGCGTTAAAGTCGCAGTAGTCGATTCGGGCATTGCCTCGCATCCTGAACTGAAAATTGCCGGAGGCATCTCTACTGTCGGCCTTGAAACGAATGCGAATTACGACGACGATAACGGACATGGTACGCACGTTGCCGGAATCATCGCTGCAGACAGCGGAGTTGGTGAGGTAACCGGCGTAGCCCCTAACGTATCGCTTTACGCTGTCAAAGTACTGGCTGCCGATGGCAAAGGTTCTCTGATCGATGTGCTGGAAGGCTTAGATTGGGCAATCCAAAACAACATGGACATCATTAACCTGTCGCTTGGCGGAGATCAAGACTCTCAAGCTCTCCACGATATGGTAGACAAAGCTTACAATCAGAATATTCTTGTCGTTGCTTCCGCCGGCAACAGCGGAACAGTAGAAAATGTGGATCAAGATACCGTCAATTATCCGGCCAAATACGACAGCGTCATTTCTGTGGCTGCTGTTGATCAAAACCTGAATCATGCAGTCTTCTCTTCTTCTGGTCCAACAGTTGAATTCTCCGCTCCGGGTGTAATGATCCACTCAACATACCCGATCAGCAAGGGGCACTCGCATGTTTGGATGGACGGCACTTCCCAAGCCGCTCCGCATATAGCGGGCGAACTGGCTCTGCTGAAAGAGAAAAATCCATCGGCTTCCGCCGCTACTCTGCGGACACTGCTGAAAAACTATGCTGTGGATCTCGGTGCTGAAGGCCGTGATCAGCTGTACGGAGAAGGCTTCATAACGTTTAAGTCGAAGACCGACACTACTGCACCGGCGGAAGTCAGTGGCGCAGCCGTTACCTCAAGCACGACGGACAGCCTCACGCTGGGCTGGACACTGCCGGCCGATTATGACTTCAAAACAGTCAACGTATATGCCGGATCTTCTTCCGAGCCGACAACGGTAACAGAAGTCACTTACCAGGCCGCTGGCCTGACGCCAGATACAGCTTACGATTTCCGTCTGACTACAGTCGATACGGCTGGTAATGAGTCGGCAGGCATCACCGTTTCCGGCAGAACACAGCCGGCACCGCAACCCGCAGCGCCTTCTACTGAAGAGAGAGTGACTTCGGAACCTGCTCCTCAGCCGGCTCCGGTTCAGTCAGCTCCGGCAGAAAGCACTCCGGCTCCATCTGCACCTGCAGAAGCCATTCAGATGCCGGTTGTCACAACACCTGCTCCTTCGGGCGGCAGTGCACAGATTCCTGCTGGCGGTGGTGGTGGCGCAGCTCCTGCACCGGCTCCAGCTCCTGCTCCTGCCCCTGCCCCTGCACCAGCCAAGCCGGCTCCAGTAGCAGCGAAACCGGCTCCGGTAGCAGCAAAGCCGGTCGTACAGGCACCAGCTCCGGCTCCATCCGTGCCGACCAAAACTCCGGCCGCACTGCCTTTCTCGGACATCCCTTCGACATTCTGGGGCCGCACTACAGTCTCATGGGCCTTTGAACGGGGACTGATCAAAGGTTATGGAAACGGACAGTTCAAACCGAGCGCTACAGTCACAGAATCCGAATTCCTGGCTATGCTCATCCGTGCCTTCGAACCGGAAGTGAAGAACTCCACTTCGGGAACATGGTCGAACACGTACTACGCTCGCGCGAAACAGCTGAATCTGCCGGTTAAAGGTTCTTCTTCCAAGGCAGCACGCAGCCAGAACCTGACACGCATTCAGGTCGCCGAGATGATAGCTTCCGCCAACGGCATGAATCTTAAAGGAAACGATGCAATCCGCTACCTGCTTTCCACAGGCATTGCCCAGGGCAGCAGCAAAACCGAAAAAACAATCACTTCGTTCAAAGGAAGCAGCACGCTTACTCGAGCTGAAGCCCTTCAATTCATCAAGAACCTGACGGAAAAAGGCAAAGGCAGCCTGCAGTAACACCCGCCTCTAAATCCGCACAAAAGAAATGTACAGCAAGAAGGGCGAACCGATTCCAATCGGCTCGCCCTTCTTTTTTGTTATAGACAAGGATGTCGCTTAATGCTTCTCTTGAGCTTCTTGGTCCTCTTGATCAAGGTATGGCTTGTTGACGATATAATACATAAAGCCCATCAGCCCTACACCGCCAACCAGATTGCCCAGCGTAACCGGAACCAGGTTGTGCACAACACCGGCCATAGAAATCTCGGCAGGATGATCGACGACAAACGCAATCGCAAACGTACACATATTGGCGATGCTATGTTCGTAACCCGAGATAAAGAAGCAGAACACGAACAGCATCATGGCAAACATCTTCGCTCCGTTCTCCTTCATGAACATCGGCACGAAGAAGGCCATACAAACGAGCCAGTTACACAAAATGGCGCGGAAAAATAATTGACTCGTCGGCGCTTCCATTTTGTGCTGAACGACATTGAGCAGAAAGCCGTTAATATCAGGTGAAGCGAACAGGCCGGTCAGGAAAATGAAGCCTGCGAACAGCGAAGCCCCTATCAAATTTCCGGTATAGCTGGTCACCCACAACTTGACGACTTCCGTCCATTTCATCTTTCTGCGCAGCGCCGCGTACGTATAATAGAACGTATTCCCCGTAAACAGGTCGCCGCCGCCGTACGAGATTAGAATGATTGCAGCCCCAAATGTGATTGCCGCAATCGGATAGGTCATCGGAGAATCTACGAGGTAGAAAAAGCTGCCTGCGCGAAATGCTACGATAACGCCGAAGCCGATAAACATACTTGCCAGAACCGAGCGCAGTATGTAGCGGATGATACTTTGCTTGTAAACCTTATGCTTTTTAAGGGCCAATAACTCTACGTTTCGTAATGCCTCTGTTTCCATGTCGACCTCCGCTATCCTCTGAATTTTGTAGGTACAGACCAGGCAAATTCCACTGATGCAATTGATTTATGCTTAACACTCCCGTTTGCCTTTGAATCATTTCCTTGTTTTAGCGAAGACTACCATCCAGAGATATGAGGAAATGAACGATTTGGAAGCTTAGAGACAAAAAGCATAAACGGCAAACGTTCCAAAAAGCCGCTGCGTCCTATTACGCAGCGGCTTTCCTCCATTACGAAACCTATTCTTCTTCAAATCCGCTGCTCCAAGTCCAGATGGACCGACAGGCTCAAGCTTGTGCCAGCTCCGCACTCGTCTCCGCCTGACGTTCCTTGGCGTAGAGGATATACGTTAGCAGACTCAGCAGAGCGATCCCTGCCATCATCCACTGTACGTAAGATGGCGGCATGGCATCGAGCATTCGTCCGGCGGTAACAGAGAACAATCCGCCGCCGACGGCACAGCCCGCCATCAGAATACTGGTGTTGCGCGCGATATTGCGCGGCATCAGCTTCTTGGCATAGACGAGCGTTACGACGTACAAACCGGACAGTGTCAGACCAAGCAGCACGATCAGTGCATAGCCGATCATCGCATTACGATTAACGGCGAACAGCGACAGCAGAATGATCATGCCGCTCCAATGAATAAACAGGTATCTGCGGTAGCCCAGCTTCTCCGCTTCGTAGCCTGCAAACATACGGCCCGCAATCATAGCCGCCCAGAATACAGTTACGCTGATCGGTGCCGTAGCGGCGTCGGCCATTCCCGTCTCCAACATTAACGACGGCAGATAGTTGACCAGTCCGATATCTGTTGCTCCATAGAAGAAGAACAGCAGAATGAATGCCGGCAGCATCAAGGCTCCAGGAGCGCTCAGCACGCGCTTCCTGCGGGCAGAAGGGTGATTTGTAGCTGCGGCAGCCACGACGGCTCCCACTGGACCCGACGAAGCCGCTCCCGCCGGTACAGCGTTAGGCACCTGAGCTTTGTAGGCGGGCCGGAACAGTGGTTCCGCGTCGCCAAAGCGGGTGAATCGAACGAACAGCGACAAGAATATGCAGTAAGCCGCAATGCCGAACAAAGCATAATTCCACATTCCACTGACGATCAGCATGCCAATCGCAAGCGGCAGCATCAATGATCCAACGCCAAAAGCGACTTCGAGACGGCTCATGGCAATGGCCGCATTGGACTGCAATCCTTCCAGAATAACAGCCGCTATAACCGACTCGATAATGCCGCCGAGGAACCCGGCAAGAGCGAATCCGGCCAGCAGCAGCGGCCATGACGGCAGAAAAGCGATCAGCAGATACGAGGCTGCCACACCCCATGCACTGATATGAAGCATCGTTTTTTTGGACATGCGGTTCGCCAGCCAAGGCTGAATAAGCATGCCGAAGATCGAAGCGCCAAATTCGATAAAGATCAGCGCTCCCGCATCCGTATAGACCCGGTCGTACAGAGGAAGCAGTACAGTAATGATTGAGGCAACGGTAACTTTAACGAATCCCATGAGGAGGTAGAACAGACTCCCCATCCAGACTAACTTTTTCAAACGTTATTCAATCCTCCTTCAATTATGGGGTGACCTTTACGACTACCGAAAACGATTTATATTCAAAGTAAAAAGCAGCCCATATTCAGGTTCAATAGAATCCCTGTTTTAGACAGTAAGGAAGGCCGATTCGGGATCTCCGGATCGACCTCTTCTCATGAAAGATTATACTCAAAATTCCTGCAAGGTACAGCTATTTTTCAAGAAATTTTCATAAAATTTTATGCGTTCTCAACTATTCTCATAGATGCGAAGCGATTCAAAATATTCTGCAGCATGGCGAACGATTCCACCGTTCTCCCACTTTCCCGAACAATTTCTTCAGCGGGCTGAACCGAAGCGTCTTCACGCTGCAAATCATGTGCCCATACGTCCATCATTGTATTCAGACACGCCTGCGACGTTTCCAGATGAAACTGCACGGCCAACACATGCTCTCCCCAGGCATACGCCTGATGGGTGCAATGTTCCGATTCAGCCAGCAGCAGCGCTCCTGGCGGCAGATCGAACGTATCGCCGTGCCACTGCAGCGAGCGGAAGCTTTCCGGCAGTCCGGCCAGAGCCGGATGCGGCTCGGCACTGCGCCGAATGGTCTGCCAACCGATCTCTTTCAGCGAATGCGGATAGACACGGCCTCCGAGCAGCTCGGCCAGCATTTGCGCACCGAAGCAGATGCCGAACACTTTGATTTTCCGGTCAACCGCCTTTTTTACGAAAATTTTCTCCGGAAGCAGCCAATCGTACCGTTCTTCCTCGTAGACGCCCATAGGTGCGCCGCCCACAATAAGCAGATCTGTTGTATCCAGCAGCGACAGATCAAGCGATTCGCATGTCGGATTCACTACCGTCAGGCAGTGCCCTTCCCGTCCGGCCCAATCGGTGAAGACAGTCGGATCGTCAAAGTCGAAATGTTTGAGCAAAATAACATTCATGCGCAATCGCCCTTTCTTTTTTCTGCCCATTATAAAGATTAAGACCTGACACCGACAAGCGTTTTGTTGATCGACTATCTTTTGATCGCACTGTCATATTCATAGTGATCGTGTATCCGTTCCTAGCTATTGGCACGTTAAACAGCCGTATCCGAATCGGATACGGCTTGTAAACTGAAAACTGAAATCTAACAACTTCCGGTCAAACGCAATCTTACTGCCCAAACTGTTGGAACTGATCCATCATTCCGCGGATATTTTCCAGCGTCTGCATCACTTCGGAATTCTTCAACATTTCCGGCGTGAATTCGCCCGCTTCAATCCGCTGCTGGAGCCCGTCCACTTGGGTATTCAGGCTGCTGCTGTATCCGGCGAGCTGTTCGTGCAGTCCCTGAGCGAATTCCGGCGGTTTCCCTTGGCTGAATTCGGTGATACGCTGCTGGATACTGTCCAACTGCTGCGACAGCTTCTCCTGAGCCTGCGGATCATTAGCAGCTTCCTGCGCCATCTGCGGCAGGTCTTCTGCCCACCTCGAAGCATCATTAATATATGCGACCACATCGCTTGAGTAGTCTACCGAGCGATTGACTTCTTCGACGGCCGAGCATCCGGTAAGTGCGACGGCAAACAGCGTTAGTGCCAGAACGATTTTCTTCATGATGTATGCACTCTCCTTGTGACGCGCATAGTCCCGGCAGCGGTTGAGCACAGGCGGGACGACGCATCTATTTGTGTTATATACTTCGCTGCAGCGTTCAGGGTTTCAATTTGACTCTTAGAAATAAAGGCAAGAAGGTCAGATCCCTATTCAAATGTCCCGAATTGGCAGATACAAATCCGCTTCGCAGTAATCCTGCCGTGCCAGCGAAGCGTCAATGTACTCAAAATGATGGCCGTGCGCCTGCTCGTACGGCGAGCGCGTAATCCATTCGTCCATGTAATTCCAAATATCGTTCAGCTGATGAATAGTTAGATGTTCAGGGTGAAAACGCCCGATATACTTAAATACCGCATATTTGCCTGCCGGAATCTCGGCCGTGTCCCAATCGTGCTTCAAACCTTCCAATGAAGACACTTCGGCGGAAGGCAAATAGTCGGTCGCATTCGGTCCGTGTTCCGGCGGATACAGCGTAAGACCGATATATACATTTGGCTTCAGCTTATTGGGAATCTTGGCGTATTCTCCATAGAAAAAAGAAACGCCGTGCGCGTTGGCTGTATGATGCTCAAAATTATCCGCAATGGCAATTGTAGCTTTTCGACCGGCATACAAACTTCGCGGCTTCATAACAAACGTCGGTTCAAACACCACACCGCGCCGGATCTCTGTAAATCTCGATGGATCGCAGCGTTCGACAAGTTGAATCTCCGCAGTGCCCCGGCGAAACTGTGCGGGCGTCACTCCGAACTGCCGCTTGAATGCACGGATATACGACTGCTCGTGGTCGAATCCGTAACAGAGCGCCGTATCCAGAACCGTGCTTCCATTCCTTCCGCTTAACAGATCATGCGCGCTTGCCGACAATTTACGGAATCAAAAGATCTATTCCAAGCGAACACAAACTTTACAGCACAGCTATTCCTTCGCTGCTGCGGAACCCGCTTCAACTGCCGCGAAGGAATCGTTTACGACACGAAGAGCCTCCGTATGAAGATAAACATTGTTGGCAGCCGTGACCAACACCGCGATCAGCAGCAGTCCGGTAATGATTTTCTTAAACAAGCCCTGTCTCAATCCGATCGTCCAGACCCCGCCAAGCAGGAAGAACGCGAACAGGTAATGACCCGCGTACAAATACAGATCATATTGATAAACAGCAAGTCCGAACCCGATCACCAAATGCAGCAGCGCTGCAAATCCGATATAGGAAGCTGCTATCCACACTTCCCGGCTGCGGATTCCGCGTACGAATCCTGCCGCCGCAAGCAGCAGAATAAACAGGCCGGTCAGATGAACGTGCAGGGGGTAACCGCGTGCAATATCGGTGACGAACGCTCCCGAATCCGGATTCAGCAGATGAATGTAAGGAGTCAGAATCGGATTGATTCCCAACATATAGAATACGGGACCATGCACATTCGGATTAAACAGCGTCGCATATCTCATGCCCCCGCCATGCAGCCCGTCCATCCAGCCGCTGATCCACATTTTGCCGAAGCAGAGATACTGCAGCCCTGTCGCTGCAGCCGCAATCAATATGGCGAGCAGAACAATCCGGATGAAGCGGTTCAGCGATTTCTTGCTTCGCCAAGCCTTCATGTTTCCCAGCAGCGCCACTCCAAACGGAATGGCATTGGTCGAAGTTAATCCGAACTGAAGGGCCGCGAATCCCGCATTCGGCCAGATCCGTACCTCTTCCCCTTCCGCTTCCCGTGCTCTGCCATACTGCAAATACACTACGGACAGAAGAATCCCAAACTGCACATATGGATAAGAGTCGGGGATCAGCGAAGAGAAGATCAGGTAGGAGCTCAATCCGAACAAAGCCGAGAACAGCAGAGGATGGAGCAGCCGATCGTCCTTTTTACTCAAATAGATCAGCAGCAGCGCAGCGGAAGCCCCGTTCAGCAGCGACTGCAGGATCAAGAAGAACAAATTGCCTCCCCAAGCGTCTGCTGCCATACCGAGCGGAACCGCCAAAAGGGACATCAGCGGATGA
The DNA here is from genome assembly GCF_000378145.1 of Saccharibacillus kuerlensis DSM 22868. Classification (GTDB taxonomy): domain Bacteria; phylum Bacillota; class Bacilli; order Paenibacillales; family Paenibacillaceae; genus Saccharibacillus; species Saccharibacillus kuerlensis. The sequence continues at coordinate 78,913 of NZ_KB899282.1, forward strand.
ATAACCGAGGAGCTGTTGGTGCCATAGTACATAGAAGGATCAAAATTAAACAGATTCAACGGAAACTGTGCCACGAAAAAAGGATTATAGCTCTGCAGCATCTCCGTATGATCACTCATATAGCTTATGTAAGGCAAATTCAGCAGCACATAAAAAAGCGCGAGGGCCGCGCATAATCCCGCCGCCACCGCGTTCGTCCGCCGCTGTGCAAACAAGTATCGAACAAAATTCATAACCAACCTCCACAGCCTATTCTTTTTACCGATACCACTTACTCTTTCAACAATTACCAAACGAGCAAAAGCAATCCTCCCAAAATAAACAAAATGCCCAGCCAGCGCAGCCTATTTACCTGTTCACCAAACCGGAAGCGGGCGATCAGAAGCGTCCATACGTAAGTCAGCGCATTGGCAGGCAGCACAACCGTAAACGGCAGAAACTGCAGCAGCACAATGTTCAAGATCGCTCCCGTCCCGTAAAAGCCCAGGCCCAGCAGCAGATGAAGACGATTTTTCCCGTCTGCATACAGCTTCAATCCGGCTCCTCCCATCGCTCCGCACAGCGTCATAGGAAGCAGCAGCACAGCGATCCAGCTATCGACGTTCCACACTTGTGAGTGTCACCCCGATTCCAAGCAGCAGGACCGCGGCCATCTTCTGCAGCGTAATGTCTTCACCGAGCAGGAAATGTCCGTAGACAAGCGCGAAAATATAACTGACACACATTAGCGGATAAGCGACGGACAGCTTCTCGATCGCAAATGCCCGGATCATCAGAATTGCGCCAAGTCCATAGCAGGTAAAACCGATGCCCAGATAGATCCAATTCTCTAATCCCCATTTCCAGAACAGCTGCCCGGTCGCGGTTAGAAAAGCGGAGATCAGCATCAGCCATTTTCCGGTATGTCGGGCCTTTTCGTTCACAGATTCCATCGCAGCTCCTCCGCTCCCGGTACCCGCCGATTGACGAAGTACCGGTGCCGCACCAGCTCCATGACCGGCATATCGGACAGCGAATCCGAATAAGCACAGGATTGATCGGCGTCGATCTCAAGCCCTTTTTCCTCCAAATACTGCTGAATGCGCCGCACTTTCTCTTCGCCTTTGCAGTTGGGACCGTCGATCCGGCTTGTGTAACCGTGTCCGTCCGCTCCCGGTTTCAGCCGTGTGCCGATCACATCGTCCACCCAAGGGAGCCGTCCGAAATACTGAGCGTATGCATGAGGTGAAGCCGTTACGAGCAGCACATGATAGCCCTCTTCTTTGCGTCGGCGCATCTCTTCTTTTGCCTGCGGGTAGATCGTCTGGGACAGATGGGATTCGTAAAAATGTTCCAGATCGGACTCCGTCATACGGTTAATCGCATAGAAATAACTTTGCTTGGCCGTCTCGGCGCGCATCAATCCCAGTTTGAATAACACACTGTGACCTGCAATCAGCGGCAGCCGTAACAGACCCGACGGCGAACGGCGGATTCCGTAACGGACAAATTCGAACATGGAATCGCGGCCGATCACTGTCTTGTCGAGATCGAAAATGGCCATTTTCACTTTTGTCACTGATTTTCCTTCCTTTCCAAACGTCTTTCTCACAGCACTGCCTGCACTCAGCTGCGATTACTCCAGAAAAGTAAAAATACATACGACACTGATCAGGTACAGCAGCACCGTAATCAGGATGGGCTTGTCCTCGAACAGAACTTTATCCGGTGACCCGCCCTTGTTCTTCATATGAATCAGGTACAGATAGCGGAACATGCCGTAAATGACAAGCGGGATGGTCCACATTAGATGAATGCTGCGGTCGGCCGTGAACGTGAACAGCGAATAGCTAATAATGGCCGCTGTTGTTACGATTGTGTTCATCTGATCCAGCAGCACAATGGAATAACTGTCCAATACTTTGCGATGCGAACCGGTGTCGTTCTGCAGCAGCACCAGCTCATGCCGGCGCTTGCCGATCGCCAGGAACAGCGAGAGCAGCAGCGTACACAGCAGAAACCACGGTGTAAACGGTACCTTGATCAGGACACCCCCGGCAATCGCTCGCAGCACAAAGCCAGCCGCTACTGTCATGACATCGAGAATGACCACATGCTTCAATTTAAAAGAGTAAGCGACATTCAGTCCAAAGTAAATGACACACAATCCGCCGAAGAGCGGATTCAACAGAAAAGCTGCGGTCAGCGATACAGCCAGCAGCAGACCGCCGAAACCGAGCGCTTGGGCGGGGCTTACTCTGCCGGAAGCAATCGGTCGATTCCGCTTGACCGGATGACTGCGATCGCGCTCCCGATCCGCCGTATCGTTCAATATGTACACACAGCCGGCAACCAGGCTAAAGAGCAGGAAGCCGAGTATCGTTTCTCCTACGGTATACAGGCTAATTTTCTCGTAGGAGAAGAGCAGCGCCGCAAACAGCAGCAGGTTCTTGGTCCACTGCTTGGGACGCAGCAGCAGAAGCAGACCTCCGATTGCATGGCTTGTCTCGGCAGAATCGGAAGATTTCAAATCTCGATCGAACGTAGGCACTCTTACAACTCCTTTTTGAATAATGGAACCTCATTTTGAAAGGGATCGAAACTTTTAACAAAGGACGCACGTTAAGAACGCGTAAAAATGATAAAAAGTTCGTTTTTTATTCAAAAAGATTTCATTCCTTTTCAAGGAAGTTTTTGTACCTAATCATTCTCCAAATGCACAGCTTAAATCAGGATTGCAATCCGCCAGCGGAATTTGTAATTGAAGTCCGTGTCTTCCCGGCCCAAACCTTTACGCAAGATCGTTCATTTCTCTGCCCTTTTCCGGTGCATACTGGAAGAAGACGGATCGTTTCTCAAAAGGAGGTTTTCCTATGAACACCAATATGAGCATGCCCTCTTCCGATCAGACTTCCGATTTCGAAATTCGGCCATTTTATGAAAGTGACTTTCCGGCCCTCGGCGCTTTTTACAAACAAACAGCGGAAGAACGCCGCGTCATCTTCTGGTGGGTCGGAGATTGCAGCAATTGGCCGAATGTCATCTGCGCTTTCGAACATGGAAAGATGATTGCCAAAGGACAGGTCGATATCTTCAGCGTTATGCCTTCTTCAGCCGATCGGAATAACAAGCACCGCATTTTCTTCAATTTAAAAACACTGCCGGAACGCAGCAGCGATACTGTACTGCTCGGAGCCGTATACCATACACTATATGAGCGAGCCTTGGAGCTTAAACGGCAGCTGCCGGACACGCACGGTGCATTGCTCTGCTTTGGCAACTATGCCGAGGAGACCGAGAATACTGGATACTTTACCGACCTGCATGGATTTTTCCCACTGAATAAACAGTTCCGTATGCATCGAGATCTGTCGGCAGCAGAACCGATTGGAGCGATTCCCCTGCCCGAAGAATACACATGGCGGATCTTCGATACTTTGACGGAGAAACAGACGGAGGAGTATCTGGCGCTTGATCTGGAGATTTGGCCGGAAACGCCGATCGGTGTGAAGCGTCTGCTGGAGCTCTCGTCCCAACCGAATTGGCGCCTGCTGCGGATCGAAGCGGACGGCGAAACAGCAGCGGGTCTGATGTATTGGATCGAAGACGGAAACGTCGGCGCGATCGAGGAAGTATTCACGCGCGAGCCGTACCGCCGCCGCGGCTTAGCTTCCGCTCTGCTCACCCGAGCACTTGAGGAACTCCGCGAAGCAGGCTGCGAAGAAGTCGAGCTGGATGTCGAGACACTGAACGATTCGGCGCTGCACTTGTATACTTCGGCCGGATTTTCCATCGTCACGGAAGAACGCCGCTACGGGATAGAACTTTAAAAAGGAGTTTAAAAACGATGTTTGAACCTACTCTGCCTCACATGAATGATCTATTCCTACGACACGGCGTTCACGAAGAAATCGTAGGCATCCAAAAATTATCCGGTACGACGACAGGGCTTGTGCTGAAATTGGAGTCCCGGCAAGAAAATGCCTACATTTTAAAATTCGATCATCCTGAAAGCATCCAATCCGCCAATCGCCTGCTCCGGACATACGAAAACTCTAAGCTGCTCCCCAAAGTTTTGCTAACGGCTGCCGACCATTCCTACTTTGCATACACGTTTATGGAAGGCATCACCCATTTCAATCGCGGCGCCAAAAAAGACTGGATGAAACTTCTGACCTGCGAACTGCTCAATCGATACGAGGAATGCGAAAATATCGAACATTGGGGCAGGATGGAATATCCGAGACGGACATGGAAGGAGTTTAACGAGATCAGCATTGAAGAGGCCCGGATCAATCTGGGGAGTGTGCTGACAGAAAACGATTACCGGTATGTCAGACAAACCGCTGATCGCTTGTTTGATTCCCAAACTGAGCAGGCGAAAAAATACCTGCTGCACGGCGATACAGGGGTTCATAACTTTGTGTATCGGGATTCGGCGCTGATTGGGATCATCGACCCGTCTCCTATGGCGGGACCGATTCTTTACGACTTTCTGTATGCGTTCTGCTCGTCGCCTGACGATCTGAATATGGAGACTCTGCTTAACGCGTTCGATGATCTTGAACAAGTCCGGATCGAACGCTATTCATATGGTACGCCCGCTGAAGGAGTACACCCGATAAGCAAAGGAGACTTGTCATGAACCGTAGAGGAGAGGAATCACTTTATCCGCTGCCGATCTGGACTTCACCGGAATTTATACAGCGGCGTCAAAAAGGACGGGAAATGCGGCTCTTCGCCGCCTCCCGTCCTTTCTTTTTCCCGGCAAACTGCCTGGTTGATCATAATTCCCATCGTCTGGACCGATTACAACAATCCTTCCGCCGCATAAATATCCAATGCCGTCTGCACGATCCCCTTGTCGATACCGGAACGCCGCGAAATACGTGCCGCCCATGTCTCGTCTCCCATTGGTTCGCTCTCGTGGAACAGTCCCCGATCACTGCTGATCTGAGAGGCGCCGTTCTCATATTCCCAGTGCACAATTCGGCTGCCGTTGTCGATCAGCAGCCTCTTCTCCACCAGCGGCAGCGACAGCAGGCTCTGCGAATAGGCTGCGGCTTCCTTGAATTCGGCTTCGTCTACAGGCTCCAGATCGAACTCGGCCCGACTTTCTTTGCCTCCCGGACGCATATAACGAATATTCGCTTTGTATCCGTCCGAAGAGACGGCAATACGCGCACCCGGAAAAAAGCCGGACAGCGGCGCTTCCGTATAGCCTTTCGCGCCCGGATCGAGCAAAATCGGTTGAATCCATTGATCGCCAAGGTCGCACAAATACCGCTCTCCCTCGTTCCCACGCGCAATAACGGCCGCATGCGCATCGTAGGTTCCCAATTTATCGCCAACCGGGTAGCAGGAAATGCCTTCGCCGCGCAGTTCGTCCAGCAGCCAAAGTGCCAAGTCGAAACAGTTGCCGGATGTGCCGTATTTCTTCCGATCCTCGCGCATCCGTTCAACGGTTCTTAGATTGAGCGAGTCTCCGTTCGCATGCAGCCAAGCTTTGGTAAGGGTCTCCATCGGAAAATCGTCAAACCGTCTCCATACCCGCAAAATCTCTTGAGTCGCGTTCATTTCCGTATTGATTCACCTTTCTCTTTTCGGCAAGACGACCTGCAGTGCTCTTGAAATTTGCCGTGTGCGGTCGAGTTCCTTGAAAGTATACCATTCGTACTTTCAATCGCTTATTAACATGAATTTTACGGTATTTCTACCCGCCCGCCAATGAATCGCTGGTCGCATAAAACCGGTTCTCGGAAAAAAACGACAGCGTTCGCCCGTATATCCCCGATTCTTCTCCCTTTTGCTTCCTATTCCGAAGTCAATCCTCCCTCGTCATGTACGGTTTGCCGATTTTTCCCACATCTCGTATCATAAAAGGTAGCATACTAGCAGCATCTATACAGAATATATACATAGGAGGCGTGAGCAATGAGTGAAAAACGCGGACTGACTGCGGAAGATCTGTACCGCTTCGTCTGGGTGGGCGCACCCGACGTATCGAAAGCGGACGGACGCATCGTATATACCGAACGTACGGTTAATGAGGCTCGCGACGGCTATCTTACAAAAATTCGTGCGATGAACAGCAGCGGCGAAAACGATGTTGTGTTTACGTCGGGTGAAGAAGATGCCTCTCCGATCTGGTCGCCGGACGGCTCCTTCATGGCCTTTGCACGCAAGCATCATGACAAGCGCCAAATTTGGCTGCTTCCGGCGAACGGCGGCGAAGCCCGCGTACTGACAGATCTCCCAAATGGGGTCGGCTCGTTCAAATGGTCGCCGGACGGCATGCAGCTGCTGGTCTCCTCGCAGGTTGATCCGGAAGCGAGCGCAGAGGAGCAAGAAGACGGAACATCGGCGGACAACAGCGGGAGCAAAGATAAGGCGCTGAAAGAAACGGTGATCGACCGCATCCGCTATAAAGGCGACGGTTCGGGTCTATGGAACGGCAAACGGAATCACCTATTTGTCGTCGATGCATCCAGCGGCGAAGCGGCTGCCGTCACCTCCGGAGATTTCGATGCCGGAAGCTTTGCCTGGTCGCCGGACGGTTCAAAACTCGCTTTTACCGCCTATATCCCAGAAGAAGGCGATGATACCGATCCGGACTTCCTGCTGGTGAGCGACCTGTACGTCGCGGATGCAGACGGCGGAAATCTTCGTAAGCTGTCCCGCTCCGACTGGGGAATCGGACAAATGGCCTGGTCGCCGGACGGTTCGAAGATCGCTTTCTTCGCAAGCGACCGTTCGTATCACAATGCCACGCTGACCCGCTTGTATATCATTCCGGCGGACGGTGGAGAGATTACTTCTCTCGTAACTGACCCCGATCTGTTGGTCGGCAATCTGGTCGTCGGCGATATGCGCGCCGGGCTGGGTTCGCCGGACCCGCTGTTCTCCGAAGACGGAAGCTCCGTCTACGCGCTGTTCACGCATCATGGCAGCGCAGGTGTGGCCCGCTTCGCAGCCGACGGATCGGGACATGAAGTGCTGCTGGACGGTGACCGCGATGTGTATCAGTTGGCACCGGATCATGACGGCGGCTTCATCGTAGCCGTATCCGATCCGCTCAATCCAGGTGACCTGTACCGCTTCGTCCCAGGCACGAAGGAAGAGACGCGCTTAACAGATGCCAACGGCGCTTGGCTCAGTGAGCATGAACTGAGCGAGCCGGAAGCGTTTTGGGTAGAGACGAAGGATGGCTGGAAAGTGCATGGCTGGATCATGAAGCCGGTAGGCTTCCATACAGCTGCTTCAGACGAATCGTCGAAAGTTCCGACAATTCTCGAAATCCACGGCGGTCCGCATATGATGTACGGGCATACATTCATGCATGAGTTCCAACTGCTGGCTTCCAAAGGCTATGCGGTTATCTTCTCCAATCCGCGCGGCGGCCACGGCTACGGCCAAGAGTTCGTCAACGCCTGCCGGGGCGACTACGGCGGCGGCGATTATCGCGATCTGATGGAGACGGTCGACTATGCGCTGGAACATTATGACTTCATCGACGAATCGCGTCTCGGCGTAACAGGCGGCAGCTACGGCGGCTTTATGACAAACTGGATCGTCGGCCATACCGACCGTTTCAAGGCAGCCGTAACGCAGCGCTCGATCTCGAACTGGGTGTCGTTCTACGGGGTCAGCGATATCGGCTTCTTCTTCACCGAAGACCAGATTGGCGGAGATGCTTGGCAGGATACGGATCTGCTCTGGAAACACTCGCCAATCGCTTACGTACAGCAGATGCGCACACCTCTGCTGATTCTGCACGGCGAACAGGATCTGCGCTGCCCAATTGAGCAGGCCGAGCAGCTGTTCACCGCACTCAAGCGCCTTGGCCGCAAGACGCGGCTGGTCCGCTTCCCAGGTGCCAGCCACGACCTGTCTCGCGGCGGTCATCCGTCGCTGCGGGTGGCGCGGCTGTCGCATATTGCGGGATGGATGGACGAATATTTGTAAAAAAAGAAATTTCTAAAGAATTCAAATCAGAAAAAAGCAAGGAGCTGCTAGTTCAGCAGCTCCTTGCTTTTTTAATCCTTCCTCGCCTTATTTAGTTAGGGCTTGTATGCAAACCTGTTTCCGCAAAACTTAAAAGAGATTATTGAAGGTGTAATAGAAGAAATTGAAGGTTTAACGGGGAAATAGAAAATAAGTGCGTCTGTACACTTATTTTTCTCGAATTTCTAACTTTCGCTGAAATAAGTGCTCCCATACACTTATTTCAGCGTTTTCGCGTTTCTAACTGTACTTTTATGAAAAATAGCTGCACCTGCGCACTTATTGTACGATTTGGCGAGCTTTTGCGGAAAATAGTTGCATCTGGGCACTTATTGGGCTTTACGCTGAATCTTATGGGTGAAATCTTATTAGACACGTCCAATTCCGGCATACACGCAAACCAATAATAGGCTTCGTATTTACGTTCAAAGGCTTCATTTAAACTTGGAAATCGGATCTGGGCGTTGAAAATATCTTCTATGCGAAAAAGTTGATGAGTTTGCGTACACGCCCTAGTAAAGTGCTCTAGTAGTGATAAACTTCATATTCAAGTTTTCTAATTACCGATAAGATTAAAAGTTTCAATACCATACCTACACCCGGCAAACAATAGCTCGAACGAACTATTGTGACATTTTTCACAAAACTGCCGTAAAGCTTTGACCCTTTCTTGAATCCGTTCGCCGATTGCCCGATTTTGCAGAGGATCTCGATATAATGGACTTAATTCATTTGTACAAAACCGAAAGAAGCAGAATTGGAAAAGGGGATTTGCCACATGATGATCGATACTGTGATGTGGAGCCGGCTCGTTACCGGGTTAACGCTGTCGTTCCACGTTATTTTCGCTACAATCGGAGTCGCGATTCCGTTGATGATCTCCATCGCCGAATTCGTGGGCATCCGCAAAAAAGACTCTCACTATACACTTATGGCCAAACGATGGACCCGGGGCTTCGTTATCTCCGTTGCGGTCGGAGTCGTCACCGGCACCGCTATCGCGCTGCAGCTGGCACTCGTCTGGCCGAACTTCATGCAGATGGCGGGTAATGTTATTGCGCTGCCGCTGTTTATGGAAGTGTTCGCGTTCTTTTTTGAAGCGATCTTCCTCGGCATTTACTTGTACACCTGGGATCGCTTCCGCAATCCGTACCTGCACTGGCTGCTGACTGTACCTGTCGTGCTGGGAGCGGCCATGTCCGCGTTCTTCATCACTTCGGTCAACGGCTTCATGAACCAACCGGCAGGCTTCCTGTTCGAAGCAGGCCAGTTTACGGCGGTAAATCCGCTGCAGGCAATGTTCAATGAAGCAACGCCGTCCAAAGTGTTCCACGTACTGGCTTCCGCGTACATGACCGGAGCCGCACTGCTGGCCGCTATCGCTGCGTTTTCGATCCTTAAAAAAGGCGTAACGGACTATGCCAAAAAAGGACTCAAGCTGATGATGGGCGTCCTGCTGCTGTTCAGCTTCCTGACCGCACTTGCGGGCGACGTATCGGCCAAGTTCCTCGCGGAGCACCAGCCGGAGAAGCTCGCCGCCGCCGAATGGCATTTCAAAACGGAACAAGGCGCCGACCTGATCTTCCTCGGCTGGCTGAACGCCGAACGCGAGATCATGGGCGCGCTGCATATTCCGAATGCGCTCAGCTTCCTGGCCTTCAGCGACTTTAACGCGGAAGTGACGGGACTGGACGAGTTCCCGCTCGACGAACAGCCTCCGCTGCTCGTGCATTATCTGTTCGATGCCATGGTCGGCGTTGGATTCACCCTGCTGGCTGTCTCGGCCTTATTCTTCCTGCTTCTACTGCTCAAAAAAAGGGTCGAGCTCAACCGCTGGATGCTGCGTGTGATCGTGTTCGGCGCGCCGCTCGCATTCCTCGGCGTCGAACTAGGCTGGTTCTACGCGGAAATCGGGCGGCAGCCATGGATGATCCGGGGCTATATGCGGGTCGAGGAAGCCGCCACGACTTCGCCGAGCATTGTGATTCTGTTCTTCGTGTTCCTCACGCTGTATATTCTGCTCGGTACGATGTGCGCCGTCGTTCTGCGCCGGCTGTTCCGCGACAATCCAGCCGAAGTTGAACTGGAGAAAGCCGCTCAGGCTCAACAAGACGCGCTGCAGGATGAACAGACGAAGAAAGAAGGTGATCCGGTATCATGAGCTACGAAATTCTCGGCATCTCAGTCCTATGGATTTTCTTGTATGGCTATCTAATTGTTGCTTCGATTGATTTCGGCGCCGGCTTCTTCGCCTTTTATGCGCGCCTTACGGGCAAAGATCATCTGATCAATCGGCTGATCTCCCGCTATCTGTCGCCGGTCTGGGAAATTACGAATGTCTTTTTCGTCTTCTTTTTCGTCGGTCTGATCGGATTTTTCCCAGATGCAGCGCATTATTACGGTTCGGCACTGCTCGTTCCGGGCAGCATCGCCATTATTCTGCTCGCGATCCGCGGTTCGTTCTATGCGTTCGAGAACTACGGGTCCAAGAAAAATATCGTCTTCCTGTTCCTCTACGGCGCGACCGGCCTGCTCATTCCGGCCTCACTGTCCGTGGCGCTCGTGCTGTCTGAAGGCGGCTTTATTACAGAAAATAACGGCATCGTCACGCTCGATTATTTGGAGCTGTTCACGAGCCCACTCGCCTGGAGCATCGTCGGTCTTGCGCTCACGTCGATCCTGTTTATCAGTGCGTCGTTCCTGGCCTTCTATGCATCGCGGGCAGACGACAAGCCGGCGCTGGAACTGATGCGCGGCTACGCCCTGTTCTGGAGCACGCCGACCATCATCGCCGCGTTTACGTCCGTTTTGTATCTGAGTCAGCATAACAACCGGCATTTCCAGAACATGATGGATCTGTGGTGGCTGCTCGGGCTGTCGGTCGTCTTTTTCCTAATCGTGCTGTGGCTGCTGTTCAAAGGCCGTGCTTACGGCTGGGCGTTTATCGGTCTGATGCTGCAGTTCCTGTGCGCCTTTTTCGCTTACGGGATCGGACATTATCCGTATATCCTTGATCCGTACATCACGATCCAGGGAGGAGCGACACAGGAAGCGATGGGTATCGCGCTCGTCGTCGTCTTTATAGCCGGACTGCTGCTGCTCATTCCGTCGCTTGCTCTGGTGTTCCGGTTGTTCCTGTTCGATGCGGATTACGTTAAAGGCAAAAAATAAGGAGGAGATCGGGTATGAAAAAAAGCAAAACCGGACGCGGCCGTCAAAAAAGCGGACTTCTGCCCGAACTGATGGCCGCGCATCAAAAACGGACACTTCTGATTCGGCTGTTGTCGCTGGCACTCGGAGCTGCAACGATCGGACAAGCTGTGCTGTTGGCTCAAGCGGTGCAGCGTATTTTCGTGGAGAAAGCGGCCCCGGCTTCGCTGATCGCCGTGTTCGCGCTGCTGCTTGGCGTCATGGCGGTGCGCACGCTGCTGGCTCACGCCAACGGACGGATCGGACTGCGGATCGCGGCGGACGCCAAAAAAGAACTGCGTGCGCGGCTGCTCCGCACCCTTGCCGCCAATCCGCTGATCACTGCACGGCAGGGACAGACGGGCGGCAAAGTCAGTCTCGCGCTCGATACGGTGGACGAAGCGGACGGTTACTTTAGCCAGTACACGCCGAAAATGATCGAAGCTTCGATCATTCCGCTGCTGATCCTGATCGCCGTCTTTATTTTGCATGTGCCGTCGGGCTTGATTTTACTGTTTACAGCTCCCTTCATTCCGCTGTTCATGGCGCTCATCGGCATCCAGACCAAACACAAATCGGAAGAGAAATTCGAACAGCTCGCCCGCTTCTCGGGCACGTTTCTCGACTCGCTCCAAGGGCTGGTGACACTGAAGCTGTTCGGGCGGGCCAAGCGGCAGGAGCGGGAGATCGAACGCAGCAGCCTGTCTTACCGCGACGCGACGATGGACATTTTACGGGTCGCATTCACCAATACGTTCGCGCTGGAGACGATTGTGATGCTGGGTATCGGAATCGTGGCGCTTGAACTTGCCCTTCAGCTCGTCGTGTTCAAGAACATGCAGTTCCATACTGCTTTTCTGATTCTGCTGCTCGTGCCTGAATTTTATAACCTGCTCAAAAATATGGGTACAGCCTTTCACGGCGGACGCACCAGTCTCGGCGCGATCCGCAACATCGAACTCACTTTGGCGGAAAACGGCATCAGAGAGACGCAAACCGCTGGACAGAGCGACAACCAATCGGTGAGGGGTAACACGGTGACAGGCAGCACAATGATGGGCAGCACGGTGACGAGCGACGTAGACGCGGCTTCGGACCTTGGGGCAAGCCGCGGGGACCAGACGCCGGCCTTCGCTGCAAGCCAAGAGGATTCGGTTCCGGAGAAATCGTTCCCCCCTGCGATCGAACTGAGTGAGCTCTCTTTCCATTACGGGTCGGACGCCTTCACGCTGAATGCTGGTTCTCTGCTTATCGAGCCCGGGCAGCAGATTGCAATCGTAGGTAAAAGCGGTTCCGGCAAGACAACGCTGCTGCATCTGATCGCCGGACTGCTGCCTCCTTCGTCCGGCGAAGTTCGGATTGCGGGCCGCGCATTGACGCAGGCAAGCGAAGACGACTGGTTCAAGCACGTCACTTATATTACGCAGCATCCGTACATCTTTGCCGGAACGGTTGCGGAAAATATCGCGATCGGCACCGACCGCGACGTCTCGCGGACGGAGATCGTTCAAGCGGCCGAAGCGGCAGGATTGTCTGCGCTCGCGGCCGAGCTTGAACATGGCTACGATACGATCGTCGGCGACGGCGGACGTGGACTGTCAGGAGGCGAGAAGCAGCGTCTAGCACTGGCCCGAGCTTTTCTAAAGCGCCCGTCCGTACTGCTGTTCGACGAACCGACGGTCGGACTCGACCTACACACGGAACGGATTCTAATGCAGGCGATTGCCGAACTGTCGCAGCAGGCGACCGTCATCACGATTGCCCATCGCCTCCACACGATCCGGCAGGCGGACCGCATTTTATTTATGGAACAAGGCCGACTGATCGGCAGCGGCAGTCATGAAGAACTGCTGGATACGCTGCCGCCTTATGCACAGATGGTCGAGATTCAGCGAAAGGGGATCACAACATGAGCGAATTTTCCCTCTTTTTCAGAGCGATGCTCAAAGAGCGAAAAGACATTTTATTGTCGATTCTCGGCGGCTTTCTGGCCGGTATCGCCGGAGTCGTGCTGTTCTCGGCCAGCGGCTATCTGATCGCGAAGACGGTCTTCGTGCCGCCGCTGTATACGCTGATTCTGCTTACCTCGCTGGTCAAAATACTCGGCCTGGTACGCGCCGCAAGCCGCTACGGGGAACGGCTGTTTTCACACCGGGCCACCTTTTCCCTGCTGAGCCGTCTGCGGACCGACTTTTTCGCCAGACTGGTCCCGCTTGCGCCCGGCATTCTGAACCGCAAGCGCAGCGGCGATCTACTCGCGCGAATCGTCGGCGATATCGAGAGCCTGCAGTTCTACTTCCTGCGCGTCGCATACCCGCCGATCATCGTTGTGTCGGTCTTTCTCGCTACAGTTCTGTTTGCTTCCTTCTTCTCGATCTGGATTGCGCTGCTGCTTATGCTCGGCATGCTGATCACGGCATTCGCCGTTCCCGCCTTTGTGCGGATCGGGCAGCACAAAACAGACGGCCGGGTACGCCGGCAGCGCGCCGCCCTGTCCTCGGAAACGACGGAACTGCTGTACGGCTTCATCGATCTCAAAGTGTATGGCCGGCTGCAGCAGTGTGAACAAGCTCTGCTCGCCGCTTCCGGCGAACTGACGGAAGCCCAGCAGTCGGATGCGCTGCATCTGCTGCGCGGGCAGTCGCTGCACAGCTTCGTTACGTTCTTCGTTTCCTGGGGTGTGCTTGTGCTCGGCGCCTTCCTTATCGCAAATGGCTCGATGGCCGGCGTATTTCTCGCCATGCTCATCATGGCTTCAATGACCGTGTTTGACGAGTCGGCAGCCTTGGCAACCTTACCCGCCTACAAGCGGGACAGCGCCTTCGCCGCCAATCGGCTGGGCGAAACGTTCGCCGCTGCGGAATCAAACACCGACGGCAAAGCGGATTCGAAGCCCGCGGCGAAGCTTGAGCGGGACGCAGCCGTATCCGTCGAACTGGACAATGTCCATTTCCGGTACGCCGAAGACTGGCGGCCTGTGCTGAGCGGCGTGTCGCTTCAATTCGAAGCCGGGTCCAAGACGGCGATCGTCGGCCCGAGCGGTTCGGGCAAGACGAGCATTTTGGAGCTGATCCTCAAGCTGCACGCGCCGACGGAAGGCCGGATTGTCTTGAACGGCACGCCGATCGGCGAGCTGGATGCGGAAGATCTGTGGAGCCGAACAAACGTAGTGCTTCAAGCCGGTCATTTTTTCCGCGGTACGGTTCGGGACAATCTGCTGCTTGAAGACGATAGCCGAAGTGAGCAAGAACTTCTGAACGTGCTGGAACAGGTCAATTTACCGGGTAAACGGCTGGACGATCTCATACTGGAAAAAGGCGAGAATTTGTCGGACGGTGAAAAGCAGCGGCTGGCAATCGCCCGCGCGCTGCTCAAAAGCGGCAGATTGTGGCTGCTTGACGAGCCGACTTCCTCGCTGGACTACGTGACCGAACGCCGTGTGCTTGAAGCGATGCTGGAGCGGGCGAAGGACGACACACTTGTCATGGTCTGCCACCGCCTCGCCGGACTTGAGCGGATGGACCAGATCGTCGTTGTAGACCGGGGGGTCATCGTGGAGACTGGCACATACGATCAGCTGATGCAGATCCGGGGTTATTTCTACGAAATGAAGCAGATCGAACGACAAATGATCGGATCGTTCGACGATGCCGAAGCCTGAACGTATGCAGAGAAACCAAAAACTCCTGCGGCGAATCGGCGATTCGCTGCAGGAGTATGCGTGAAGGTAAGGGGCATTCACCGGGCATCCGGCTCACCGAACGTACCGTCCATAAAGGGCGGTACGTTTTTTTGTCTTTCCTGTTGTGTCTTCTTGTTGTATCTTCCTTTTTGTCTTTCCCTTTAACTCAATGCCCAAAATTCTCTTCCTCCGGCACATCCGTCTCCAGATACCGGATAAACTGCCGCAGGCGGCCGGCGAGGTCACGGGAGATCTCGCCCTTTTCAAACAGCCGCTGCACATGGTCGCGCTGTTCCTGAATGGCGGCGAGACGCTCCTGCATCCGGTGCTCACGCTCTTCCCGTTCCTCTTCGGTCTCCTCATCCGGCAGGCCGAAGCTTGCTTTGCCCAAGCGACCGATCAATTGATTGTAACCGTCGATCAACCGCTTGGCTTCCGCCCGGTTTTCATCGCTTGTCCGCTTCTCGATCGCTTCGATGGCGGATTGGGCCATGCGGGTCTTCGCAGTCTGCAGTGAGCAGAATGCCTGCTTGTTCTTCAGCTCGCCGCGACGGTTGCGAGCGAACAGTGCGGCGGCGAATCGGCCGATATCCGCAGCTGGCGTAGCGACTCTCGCTTCCAGGCGGCCCGGAATATTTTCCTCGATCCGGCTCAGATGCTCGAACAGCGGCGTTGCTTCTTCTTGATCGACCTCGCCGTTCTGTACCATCTTGCTCAATTCGCGGCGCTGTGCACGGATACCCGCGTACATGAGATCCGCTTCGCGGCGGGGCGCTTCGGGATCGGCGGCATAGGCATTGGTCGCCTCCTCCATCCGCTGCAAATACTTCGTAAAATCCTGAATTTCCGAAGCTGCAACAGAACGGCCTTCGTCCAAGTCCTCCTGCCCAAGGCGCTGAGCGATCGCACTCAAAATCCGGCGTTTGAGCGGCTGCTCACTTTTTGGTGATTCTGCCTGTTCATTGCCGGAGATCATTGGCAGCAGGATGCTGCCGGCCAGCAGTGTGAACAGGATAACCCCTGCGGCTAGGAACAGGATTAGATTGCGTTCAGGAAACGCTGTTCCGCCGGCAAGCATCAGCGGAATCGAGAAAGCACCGGCCAGTGTAACGGCTCCGCGGACACCGGACAGCGCAGTCTGCACTGCAGCTTTGAACAATGGAATGCCTGTCCGTCCTGCTCCGCTGCCGTGATTGGTCGACAGCCAATAGACATAGATCCAGACAAAGCGCAGTACGATCAGCCCGACGGAGATCCAGGTCACATGCCAAAGCGCGCCCCAGCTGCTGACAGCTGGATCTGCGAAAATAGCGCCTAGTACTTCCGGCAGCTGCAGACCGAGCAGAACAAAGACAAGACCGTTCAATACGTACAGAAAGACCGACCAGGTACTGCTGGACACTACCTGCAGCTTAACTCGTACCGATTCGGCACGATCACGCTCGATTGCGTGTACAACCCCGCCCGATACGGCTGCCAGAATGCCTGACAAGCCAAGATGCTCGGCGACCAGATACAGTACAAACGGAGTCACCAGCTGGATCAGCACGTGCAGCGTCTCGTCTTCCATTCCGAATCGGCGCAGGAAGACCCGAATCCGGATAATGACGAAGGCAAGTGCAGCACCGACCAGCAGGCCGCCGACCGCGATGAGCACAAAGCTGAGCGAAGCTTGATAAATTGAAAAAGTTCCCGTAACCGCGGCCGCAACCGCGAATTTGAACGCAACCAAGCCGGATGCATCATTGACGAGCGCTTCGCCTTCCAATAGACGCATAATATCTTTCGGCAGCTTGATCCGCCCGGCCAGCGAGCCGACGGCAACCGCGTCTGTCGGCGACAGGATAGCCGCCAATGCAAAGGCAGCAGCCAGCGGAATGGACGGAATGACCCAGTGGATCAAATAGCCGAACATAATAACGGTAACGAACACGAGTCCAAGCGCCAGCAGCAGAATCGGCGCTCGCAGATTCCACAGTTCTTGACGGGGCGTCATCCGTCCGTCATTGAACAGCAGCGGAGCGATAAACAAGACCAGGAACAGCTCCGGTTCCAGCGGCACATGAAGATGCGGCGGGAGAATTTGGGCCATGACGCCGAGACCGATCTGAACTAATGGTACGGGGATAAAAGGCAGAAATCGGTTGATCACGTTTGAGAGTCCGATGATCGCAAGCATGACCAGGATACTGATAAAAAGCTCCATTCAGCATTTGCTCCTTTTCAAGTAGAGTAGATTGCTTATTGTTAAGGCAAACGGCCGGCAGACTCCCGCGCAATTTCTTCGGCAACGGCCGCGACACCGCCGGGAATATCTTCTTCGCGCACGCCAGAGACGTTCAGCTTAATCATTGCTTTCGCCTGAAATCCGGTCAAGTAATGGCTGTTGGCACTTTCTACGCGTACAGAGCGGCTGTGCAGCCGCCTGATTACGCGCGGCAGCACAGCCGGGACCTGCGGCAGCAGATGCGTCAGGATACCGCCGGGCGAAGGCAGCGGTCCGCTGAAGACGCCGGGGTGAGCTGCACTAGCCTCACGGATCGCTTCGCTCAGCAGGTTTGAGCGCCGCAAATAGCAGCCGCGTATTTTGTCCCGATGCCGATCGAACATGCCGCTCTTCAAATACAGCTCCAGCGCAGCCTGAGACAGCATCGAGCTGTCGATATCAAGCAGCTGCTTATAGCGCCTGAATGAGTCAGCCAGCTCGCGAGGCAGTACGGCGGCACCGACCCGAAGACCTGGGAACAGAATTTTCGAGTAACTTTTTAAATAAATCGTCCGCTCTTCTCTATCGTAAGCATACAGAGGATCGGCTTTGGCGTCCTGTTCGAGATCCGCCATATAATCGTCTTCCACTACATACACACCGTATCGAATCGCAAGTTCCGCTATGGCTTCCTTCTGTTTCCGGGTAAACGAGCCGCCCAGCGGATTATGGTAACGGGGAATGGTGTAGAAAAATTTGATCGCTCCGCTTCGAAACAGATGTTCCAGCTCGTTCAGATCGATTCCGTTCGCATCGCGCCGGATACCCATCGCCGGGATACCATGCGCTTCCAGATAAGCCTTGAACAGCGGATAGCTTGGCTGCTCGATCAGGATCGTACGCTTGCCATCCGGAAAAGGCATGGCAGCGAGCAGCGTCAGCGCCTGCTGCACACCGGAAGTAATAAAAATTCGCTCGGTTTCCGCAAACACCTGATAGCCGGCCAAGTGACGCTGCATTTCCTTGATCAGCGTCGGCAGGCCCTGCGGCGTTCCATAGATGAACAGATCGTTCCGGTAAGTGTCGATCGCCTTGTTCAGACAGTGCTGAAAATCCAGATACGGAAAAATATCGGGATCCGGGGCTGAATGAACGAAGTCGATCATTTGTCGAGGCTGCTCCTCCTGCTCCTTACGTCCAAGCACATAATAGCCGCTCTTTGCCGAAGCATAAATCAGATGCATTCGTTCCAGCTCGGAGAGCGCACGGATCACGGTGCTTTTGCTGCAGGCATAACGTTCCGACAAGATCCGGATTGAAGGAATTCGGTCCCCTTCCTTGAACGACCTCGCAATCATGCGCTCCAATTCATTCAGCAGTCCCATGTACTTGTACATTCGTACGCCTCCTCGCTCATCTGTACCGGTACAGATCACAATTATAGATATTGTAACACTATACATGCCCCTTTAGAATAAAGAGGCAGCTGCGGCCGCGTCGCTCATTACAGATCACGAAGGTGGAATGCTTGTGCGTACCCGTTCGACTAATGGAGCCTATATGGCCGCTTTATTAAACGCGCTTATTATCGGATTCTCTTTTCTGTTTGTCAAAATCGCGCTGCAGAGCGCCGATCCGCTCGATATTCTGGCTTACCGTTTTCTGTTCGCTTTTGCCGCCGCTTCCCTATTCGCGTTTCCAGGACGCAGCGGCATCCAAAAAATCCGGTCCGGAGCTGTCCGGATACTGCCGCTCACTGTTCTCTATCCTCTTGCATTTTTCAGCTTTCAGACTTTTGGTCTGCTCTACGCCTCCTCGGCCGAAGCCGGCATGATTCAGGGAGCAGTCCCGGTATTCACCCTGATCTTGGCCGCCCTTCTGCTTGGAGAACGAACGGGAACGCCGCAGAAGCTCTTTACACTGCTGTCTGTGGCCGGCGTGGCCTGCCTGTTCGCAGGGCGTGAAGGTGCCGTCTTCGCCGCCAGTCTCGCAGGTATCCTGCTCATCTTGTGCTCGGCGTTCTCACAGGCCGGCTATAATGTGCTGGCACGCCGGCTGAGCCGTACTTACAGTCCCAAGGAACTGACTTACTTCATGAATATGCTGGGCTTCTTCTGCTTCAGTCTGCTCGCGTTGATCCGCCATGCCGCACGGGGCACCCTGCCGGAACTGCTGACTCCGCTGCACTCGCCGTCATTCCTGCTTGCCGTTCTGTATCTCGGTGTGCTGTCGTCGCTGGCGACTTCCTACCTATCAAATTACGCTTTGTCCCGAATCGAAGCTTCCCGTATGAGCGTATTTGGAAGTTTGTCCGCTGTCGTCGCGCTTTCGGCCGGTGCCTTGTTCCTTCACGAGCCGCTCCGGCCTGCCGCGCTGCTGGGTGCAGCAGCGATTATGACCGGCGTTATCGGTGCAGCTTTGTCCGGAAGGCGGGCTGACAAAAAAGAAGCTGCGAAAGAAGACATGATAGAAGCAGCGACTGAAGACGCAATAAAAGTCAGGGTAGAAGACACGACGGAGGTCACGACACCGGCTTCGTATGATGAGAATCGATCCGGTTCCTTATCCCCTCCCCGCAGCGGCTGACTTCGATCAAGAACATACGCCGCTGCACGAATCAGCCGAGCATTTTTTCCATATCAAGCTTAAAATCATGATCCAAAGCGCTTAATATCATGATCTCCAAAAAAAGCTGCACGGTTTCTCAAACGAGAAACCGTGCAGCTTTTTCCAACCCTTTTCATGCGCTGTATATGCTCATCGCATGCCTTTTTCTTTCTTTTACCGTCTATCTTCTCTGCCCATCCATAATAGGTTGTCAATCCTCCAGCATTGTTCCGCCGGAACCGCCGATACTTACCGGTTCTTCATCTTTGTCTGCAGCGTCAGCGCCCGGATACCATGGATTCAAGTGAATCATCACTTCGCTTACGTTCGGATGGGAAGACAGAATCGATTTCTTGATCTTGCGAATAACGTCGTGCCCCTGCTGAATCGTCATCTGTCCGTCGACTCCCACACGCAGATCAATGATGATGTACTGTCCATGTTCGCGTGCCCGAATTCGGTCGATCCGTTTGACTTCTTCGACGCTGCGAACAATCTGCTCAAGCGCCTCCAGTTCCTGCGACCCGATCGCTTTTTCCATCAAGATATCGATCGATTCGCGCGCCATGTCCCAAGCCAGCTTGAGCACCAGCATCGCTACGATGATTCCCGCTACCGGGTCTCCGTAAGCCAGAACCGGCATACCGATCATTTCGCCAATCAGGCCGAGTCCGATACCGATTACCGCCGCGCCGGATGCATAGACGTCGGCCAGATGGTCCTGCGCGGTCGCAATCAGCCCCTTGCTGTTTGCACGGCGGCCGATCCGGATTGTATAAACGTACAGCACGAACTTCCAGATCAGCGACAGTGCCGCCGCAATCAGAGCAATAACATGTGCTTCCGGAATCGGGGCGAACAGCGCCGTCAACGAATGATAACCGATATACAGAGCCGCCAGCAGTAGGATGGTCGCCACGACGCTTGCCCCGATCACTTCCGCTTTGCCGTGCCCGTAAGGATGATCTTCGTCCGGCGGAAGGCTCGAGATACGCATAGAGCCGAGCGCCGCTGCCGAAGCAATCACATCGCCCGCATTGTGAATTCCGTCCGCGATCAGTACTTGACTGTTAAACAGCACGCCGACCGTAATCTTCAAAATGGTAAGCAGTACGTTGCTGATCAAGCTGATCCAGGCTGCGAAAATCGACTGTTTTTTCACTTTTTCCATTTGTTTGTCCATAATCATAAATATCGTCTCCGAACCGCTTGGATAGTAGATGAACCGAAAAATCCGTCAAGAGTTTCGATTATACCTTACCACTCCCTTTTTGAACATAAAAGGTTTCAGCTTGTCGCAAGCGGGTAAATCTCAAGCATAGCACGACATCAACATTCACAACTTAGAATTCGAGGAGGAATTAATCATGAAAAGATCTTCTTTGATGACCGCTGCAGTCGGGCTCGGAGCTGCTTATCTGCTCAGAAACAAGAACTCCCGCACAAAATTGATGTCACAGCTGCAATCGATGGGCAAACGCAGCGCGAAGTAGAATCTGATCCGGATTGAACTTTTCATACTATGGCCGAAGCTTATGCGCACCGTAAGCGACAGCCCCAAAAAGGAAGCCTTCTCCAGAAGGCTTCCTTTTTGGTATCCCATTTTTCGCATTCAGCCTACCTTAAAAATAATGTAAGATTCCATTAAGACAGATCCATAGAGCCCAACCTTCTCTCCTCGTACAATAAGGATATTCAGAGGCGTCACAGGCCCATACAGAGGAGAGATTTTTCATGAAAAAGATGACAATCGTGGTCCTATCCGGTTTATTCGCATTCGTCGTTATTCCCGCCGCTTACTTTTTTGTAGTCGTTCCGGTACTCAATCAGCGAGCCAATGCAATTATGCTGACCGGCAGCGGAGAAGACATTGAGGCCCAAGTCAAACAAGCAAATGCCAAAGCCAACAAACGTATCAATTATCCGGTCAAATGGGACGAGAAAACATTGATCGTCAGTGAGACGACTGCCCGAGCCTTCACGGAACACCGATTGATTCTGCGCAAAGATCCTGCAAATTCGAACAAGCGCGAACCGTTGACAGAACTTCCGATCCGGCCGGCGAATGCAGCGGGACTGCTGTTTACCGGGTTTGAAAACGAAGCAAAAGCATCCGCTTTCCCGCTGAATGACAGTCGGGAGAATCTCGACTACGGCGGCAATTACTTTCTTGGCAATCTGCGATTAACGGAATCCGCCATTGTCGTCCTGCCCGATGAAAGATACCGGGACATTACACTGCCCGAACAACAGCTGAGCCTGCTTAAATTCAGTGCACTTGACGACGTCAGCGAAAAAGTCGGCAATTTCTCACCAGGAGCTCGCCTGCTGAAGATCAATTAAGCCCAAAGCCAATCTCTCATTTTATCCAAAAAGACTCCAAACCAAGCATGCTTCGCTGGCCAGCCCTTTTCCTTCATGCGAAAAGGGCTGTTTGCCCGTTTGCCTATTTGTCTATTTGCCCGTTCGCTTGTTCGGGTCTAGAGTCTGCCGATACGAACACGGAATGTCCTTCTTCTTTTTTACGCCCCTTTACAACTTTCTACATACCTCTTATACTGATTCGAGCAAAAGAACCAATCATCCTACCTTTAAAATGAAGGAGTATCCATGTTTGAAAAATTAGAAAAACAGACGTTGTCCGGACGAGTGTATGCTCAAATCGAGGCACTGATTACCGGCGGCGAATGGGAGATCGGCAGCCGGATACCGCGTGAAGCCGATTTGATGGAACAACTCGGCGTCAGCCGTAATACGCTGCGCGAAGCTATTCGCGGACTAGTGCAGGTCGGTCTGCTGGAGACACGCCAAGGCGACGGAACATTCGTGACGGCGAGCAGCGAATTGAGTGCTATTCTGCATAAGAGAATCAGCCGCTCTTCCATCCTGGAAGCGCTGGAAGTTCAGCACGCATTGGACCGTGAAGCGGCAGCACTTGCCTGTGAACGGCGCACGGACGACGATCTGACACAGATGGAAAGGTACGCAGCAGCATGCCGCCAGGCGATGAGCGGCAGCGAAGATCATGAAGCATTCAAGGATGCCGACTGGAACCTCCATCGCACCGTTGTTGCCGCATCCCGCAATCGCCTATTGGCCGATCTTTATGAAAGCTTGTTCGAAAAGCTGCAAGTATCGATTCTCGCTAACCGCAGTATTTCCGGCACCCGCTATGAGATTGGGCATCCGACGTTGATCGCCGCGATTCGGGATCGCGATGCGGAGCGTGCTATCCGTTCCGTCGACGATTACATCGCGCATTTCAAAGCACCGCATGAGCGGCCGGACGACAATTGGACAGATGTCTAAATTCGCTCCGTCCGATTATCCAAAATTTATTCAAAGCCGTCCGAACGGACGGTAGGAACGGAGCGTATTTTTATTATGAAAAGAACCGATCTTCCACGTACGGAAGATGCCTCAAATGCCGTCTATTACATGCTGCTCGCCGGCATCCTGCTCGTAGCGGCCAACCTGCGTACTCATATCACTTCACTCAGTCCCATCATTGATACGATTCGGGAAGCTTTGTCGCTGTCGAATACGACAGCCGGCTTCCTGACAACACTGCCGCTGCTGGCTTTCGCCCTGCTGTCGCCATTTGTATCCAAATGGGCCAGAACTTACGGTGCGGAACGAATGATCTTCATTTCGCTCGTATTGATCGTTGTCGGCAGCCTGTTCCGCCCTTTCGGTGGCATTGTCCCGCTGATGGCCGGCACATTCCTGATCGGTCTGGCTGTCGCCGTATTCAACGTATTGCTTCCCAGCATTATCAAACGCGAATTCCCGCAGAAAATCGGCGTCATGACCGGCTTGTATTCGATCATGATGGGTATTTTCGCTTCCGCAGCTGCCGCAGTCAGCGTACCGATCTCCGGTACCGGCATCGGCTGGCGCGGTGCGCTGCTGATCTGGACAATCCTGTCCGCGATCGGCCTGATCGTCTGGCTGCCTCAGCTTCGTCGCAATACGCGTGGTGCCAGCGCCAATGCTCCCGATGTACCAAAGCGCAGTATCTGGCGTTCGCCGCTTGCCTGGTTTATTACAGTCAATATGGGCATGCAGTCATCGATCTATTACATCATGGTCGCCTGGCTGCCCAATATGATGCAGGCTCAGCATCTTGATCCCGTAGTCGCCGGTTATATGCTGTCGCTGTTTCAGATGCTGATGATTCCGGTCAATTTTATCGCTCCAATTCTCGCGGCACGAATGCGAGATCAGCGATCTTTGATCGTTATGACCTCTATCAGCTACGTACTCGGTATCTTCGGATTCCTATTTGCCGGCGGTTCGCTGATCATTATCGTACTGGCCATCGTATTCTTCAGCCTTGGAGGCGGCTTCTCGTTCAGTCTGATCATGATGTTCTTTTCGCTTCGAACGAAGAATGCCTCCGAAGCAGCCGACATCTCGGGTATGGCCCAGTCTGTCGGTTATCTGCTGGCCGGCTGCGGACCGCTGCTCTTCGGCGCACTTCATGATGCTACCGGCGGCTGGGAAATCCCTTATTATGTCATGTTCGGCATTACTGCGGCGTATCTGCTGACCGGACTCTATGCAGGTCGCGGCGGACGGTATGTACATGATTGATGATGGATTCAAAAAAGAAGCACAAGAAAAAAGGCTCTCCGGATGGAGAGCCCTTTTAATATGTTCAGCGGAATATGCGAACAGCACGGTCAAGTGAATCTCTTTCCCGTACAGTTCCTGCCGATTCGTCGTTTCAATTTTCGCAGTTTTCACGAAATACCTTTTTGATTCTTATAATTGCGCCGCATCATACCATTCGAAGGACGCATGCCTTGGCGGGCATAGAAACTTTCCAGCTCCGGATCGCACATCAAATCAACCATGTAATAATTCCCCAGCTGCTCCAGCATCCGCTGTGCGAGTTCCCGTCCAATGCCTCGTCCTTTATACGAAGGAACAACTTCTAGCAGCGGAATGTATGCGCTCAAGACGCCGTCAGACAGCGCATTCACAAATCCAATGATCTTCCCCGTCTCTTCATCCTGTGCAAGCACAACGTAAGCTGAGCCCTGCAAAATCCGAAGAAAAGTTTCCGGACTCGGGTGATTTGACCAACCATCAAAAAAGCCGTCGGCAAACGAATCCGCCTGAATAGATTCGAGACTGTTAAGATATTGAATCGTCATAAAATCGCCTCCCGTTTTTAGTTTGCCAAGATTATATCACTACGTACTTTGATTACCTAGTCCAACATTTTGAACAGTTTTGCACGGTGAAGAAGATTGACGGGGAATCCAAGGATTGCGACAATAGAAAAAGAGCGATTCTGCAGGAACGTTGTGCCAAACCGAAGCCGCAAAGCCGGCATTCCAATCCATAACTGAGGATGATAAACGATGAACTATTCCAAAGGTACGAATTACGCGCTGCATACCATGCTTGATCTTGCAGCACGCCCGGCGGGACTCAAGATCGGTGTTCAGGATCTTGCCGTGAAACAGCGTGTCTCCCCCACTTACCTGTCCAAGATTTTGACCAAGCTTGCCAAAGCAGGGCTGGTCGACTCTTACTCCGGCGCGCAGGGCGGCTACTGCCTGCGGCGCAACAAATACGAAATTTCGTTCCTAGATATTATTCAAGCTGTCGAGGGCAATACCCCGCTGTTCAAAGGCTGCGACTCCAATGGTCCGGGCTGTCTGATCGAAGCGGTCATGCGCGAATCCGAACGCAAGATGGACGAACATCTGCGAACCACGACAATCGGCCAGGTCGCGGATGAGATGCAGGCCCACCATGCCGTGGAACACGCCGACTAACCTCGTTTCAACAAGCGAAACACGTACAGCCGGGAAAGGGAAGAAACGGCTGCCAGAAGAACAACCGTTATGACCTGTATGACAGGCTTACCGAAGTTTGCGAACCGAAAAAGATCCGGCTTTTCGCATTGATGCGAAAAGCCGGATCTTTTTTCGTATTCTGGTTAAATTCAAGTCTCTTGCTGACGGTTATAGAGCCTGCCTCCAAGCTTCTAGCATCTGAGCGACCGATTCCCAGCGCTCTTCCCGATCCGGAGAAGCGGCCAGAAGAGCAATCCGGTATAACTCATCCCCGGCATCCCAAAGCTCGCGCGAACGGTCCAGCTCGCCGCCAAGCAGACAGAACGCCATGGCGCCCATATTGTATACATTGGTCCGCGAATCGATCGGCGCACCAAGTTTATACTCCTCAGGCGACATGAAGCGCGATGATCCCCACATTCGGCCTCTCTCGTTCGTATACGGCTTCGGTCGATACAGGTCAATATCGCAGATTGTGATTTTGCCGGCGTCAAAGTCGTAAATCAGGCTGCCGTCGTAAAAGTCGATCGCTGCGTAACCAAGCGCTTCCGCATGAGCATGGAAATCAAGAATATCTTCCATTGCCGCAACCCGATCCTCTACAGGCAGTTTGCGGAAGCGATAGATCGCCGAATCGGGATGTTCCGGCGGCAAGTCGGCGCTTGGGCGGAGAAGCTCTCCTTCCGCCCATCCGAACAGAATCGCATAACCGTCCGGCGTATCAAAGTGATCGAGCATCTGTACGAGTACAGGATGACGCAGCGCTTCGTACACCTGTGCCGCTCCCTGCAGCAGCCGGATTGCTTCTGCAGGATGGCCTTCGTAATCCGCCGTTGCGGCGCCGGCATACTTGATGAAGACTTTTTGGTCTTCGATCTCGAGGCCAAAAGACAAATTCCCGGAATCCTGCCGATCCCAGACGCGAAATACTCGACCGAACGGAGCCAGCCAGTTCAGATCATGAGGCTCCCGCAGCAGGAACGGCACGCCGTCGATCCGCTGCTCAATCAGACCGCCGAGCGGATCCGGTTCCGTCGCAGATGAGCGCTGAACACCGACTACCGTACCGGCAATCACAACCGGACCGGACTGCGCTGGCGGCATAGCCGGAGCCGGAATAATAGGTGCGAAAGGCGCTAGACTGCCCTCTTCGCCTATTGCAAGCGTAACCTGCGGAATACCGGGTTCATCAAGTTCACCAGGTTCCATATATGGCTCCGGCATCTCTTCGTTCAAAGCCGCGATTTCTTCCGGAGAAAGATGATCCTGCAGCGAATACTCCGCATCGCTGTCCTCTTCGTACAAATCTGACTCCAGCCTATGGAGCGTTTCCTCGTCAGGTTCGTCAATTTTTTTAGTCTCGACAGCCAGATCTCCCGACTCTCCATCGCCTGCCAAAGTTTGGGCTCTGCTATGATCGGCCTGCATGTCGAGCAGAAAGGCCGCTGCCTCCTCGGCAGTTATTGTCGTGTCCTGCGGCTCTTCCTGCAATCCGGAAGAGATCGTATCAGCGAACCCTTCCTCTTGCGCAGCCACCTCATATCCACCACCTTCATGCCCGCTTCCGGCACGCTCTCTCCGTTCAATGAGCTGCTCCCGAACCAGCCACTCTTCTTCAAGCATCGCATAGATGCACTCGTCTCTCCAATCGCCGTCAATTGTCGGCAGATTCTGTCGGAAGAAAGCTTCCATGCGCATGCCCAGCTTTTCCAACGTTGCACGTAAAGCCAGATTCTCCGGTGGACAGGACACCGTCACCCGATGTAGATCGAGTCTGCCGAATGCATAGCGAAGCAGCGCCTGTGCCGCTTCGTCGGCGTAACCGTAGCTGCGGCTGGACTCCCGTATTCCCAACTCGAACTCGGCCGATCCCGGCTGGAGACCGGATCGGAAGAAGACATGGCCGATCACTTCACCGTTCTCATGCAGTATAAGGGCATAGAGCTCCGGGTTCGCCGTCATGCTGCGCAGCCGCTGCTCCGTGTAGACGCCTTCCGGAAAATCGTCGGCGACACCTTCTTCCTGCAGATATGTTAGCAGCAGCCCCCACTCCTCGCTGCCGAACCGGCGGATCAGCAGACGAGGCGTCCCCGTCAACAACGCCGGTGTTTCCTCGTGTGCAGCGCTTCCTTTTTCTCTCTCCATCTTGTTCCCCTCCCCTGTGGAATCCGGCTTTCCGTTTACACCACAATTTTCAATTTTCGCCGTGAATAGAGCTTTTCCTGCTTATTCGTCACTCACAGCAAGCCGGAATGGAACAATCGACGTTATAAGGACCCTTGTTCTTTCGGCGGCTTCCGGCGCTTCGCCATCCGCTCATAACGATAGGCAATCTCAATCAGCAGCGAATCCGACATAGCCGTACCCGACAGCATCAGACCAACCGGGCATCCCGATTCCGTATAGCCGGCCGGTACGGACACCAGCGGGTAGCCGGCACGCGCCGCAAGATCCGAGCCTTCATGTCCGGTGAAGACGAGCGCGTGGACTCCGTATTTATTCAACGTCTCGTCAATGCCTTGTTTTCCCCCGCGGCGAACACCGCGCTCTTTGCTCTTTAGGTAAATATCGTCTTCCAGGCTGCCGCCGTCGGCTTCCGCCTCTTCCAGCAGATTTTGTCCGTAACGCAGACTTTCGCCCGGATTGGCCTTGTGAAAAGCGATCAGTTCCGCCAAACTTGCAGGACCTGTTCCTTCCGGTTGTGATGCCAAGAAAGCATCGATCGCCGTTTTGAACTCGCGGCGAAGGACGGTTCCGTCCCATTCGTCTTCGTAAGACGGCATGTCGAGTCCGCGTTTCACTTCGATTCCGGCATTCTCCAGCTCACCGAGCGCCCGCTCGAATACGGCGGATGTCTCCGCATCCAACTTGTCTGCAAAGGCTCCCACGACGCCGACCTTCAATCGGACCGGAGGAAGCCCCGAGCGTCCCGGCAGAAACGATATCGGCCGCTGCGGCAGGAGTGTACAAGCGTCCGCCTCGTCGCCGAAAGCCATCGCTTCCAGAATCAGCGCAGCATCCAGCACTGTGCGTGCAATCGGTCCGAGTGTGTCCTGCGTCAGCGACAGAGGAATAACGCCGCTTCGGCTGATCAATCCGACAGTCGGCTTGATTCCGACTACGGAATGAGCGGCGGCCGGGCTAACAATCGAGCCTGAAGTCTCCGAGCCGACCGCTCCGAGCGCAAAATTCGCCGATATCGCAGCAGCGGATCCCGTACTGGACCCTCCGACTTCGTACTTTCCGTACGGATTATTTGTCTGTCCGCCGCGCGAGCTGTATCCTGACGGCATATGTTCCGACATATAATTTGCCCACTCCGTCATATTGACCTTGCCGAGCAGGATGGCTCCCGCTTCGCGCAGCTTCGTTACCGCAAAAGCATCCCGTTCCGCACGGCGATCCTTCAGTGCAATCGATCCGGCAGATGTGACCATCCGATCGCCGGTGTCGACATTGTCCTTCAAAAGGATCGGCACTCCGTACAGCGGCAGCGCACCCAGTTCATCGAAGTTATCGTCGAGCTGCTTGGCCAGAGCAACAGCATCCGGATTGATCTCCAATACAGCGTTCAGCTCTCCGTCGAATCGGTTGATCCGATCGATGTAGGCTTCAGTCAGCTGCTGGCACGTCCAGTTTCCGCTTTGCAGCTTGTCTTTGAATCGCTCAATGGTCAGTTCGATCAGATCTTCGTCCGTGATTTCTTCGCGATCATGCGCAGTGTTCGAGCTGAGCTTGTCGAGATTGGCGTTAGGCGAAGAGGCCGGCACCTCTTGGCTATCCCATATCGGCCGCCGCAGCTCCGTTTGACTTGGATGGGAGCGGGACTCGTCGGGAGCGGGTTCTGACGGACCGGACGCTCTTCCTTTTGCCGGGCGCTTGAAGTCGTCGGTCTGCCGAGGATTATCTCCATTCGGCCCAGCTTCTTTCCGTCCATTTCTCCGTACCTGCCCTTTTTCCGTTACAAATGCTTCAACGGATGCCTCCAAAATTCCGGCAATATCCAGACTTTTCGGAGCGCCGGAATTGGGCGGCGGCGCAGCGATCTCGTTTTCCACAGGAATGCCGCGCGGATCGGGCTGCCTGCGTTTTTCCGGGCGACCGGCTTCGCGAGTTTCTTTTTCTTTCATAGCACAGCCTCCTCTTTTATCCGTCTTCTCATGTTTTATCGTGCCGTATTTGGTCATCGCACGCTTGTTCTTTTAAAGGTTAACACGACAGACACACAAAAAGTTTGGAATACGCGTTTTTCATCCGTTTTTCTTCATTCGATACTGTCCGGGCGTTATGCCTTCCTGCTTGCGGAATAGCCGGATAAAGTACGACGGATGAGGAAAGAAAAAGCCCGAAAATTCGCTGTTATCCTGCGAATTTCCGGGCATTGACTTTTTTTCAAGCTTGATTAAACTGCATAATCGCGCGGATTCGGGCACCGTAGCACCTCTAAAGTCCATAAAATTCTACTATGCGCTTAATTGGACTGTACGAGCTCCTTCAGCGTTACCGCGTACAGCTTCGTATCCTCCATCATCAGCAGCCTTGTCCCCCGTGCATCCTGCCGATTGCTTTCTAAAGGTCGGCTTTCCGTATTTACCAGCTGAATTTCTCCGCTGCGCATCGCTTTGCAATTATGCCGAATTTCATTTCGGAAAAAGCGCTTTTGTTCCACCGCTTCATTGCCGCTTGCCGGCCTGTCGATTGTCCACCTATATTTTGCTCGGTCATTTCTTGCCCAATCGTTGTCTGTTCCGTCGTCATTCTCATTCTTCATTCCTCCACAGCTTGAATTCAGTTCCCGTCTTCAAGCTTAAGAAACAATTCTAAAGAAACGCTAAAGATTCGGCATGAAGCTTATACCATAACTTTTTTCAAGCGGTTCAGGTAGCGGTTCCGCACAATGAAGAAGTAGAACGCCTGTGCCGCCAGGAATGCCGCTGTCGTTGTCAGCACCGGAACTGTCACATTGCTGATGCTCATGAGTTTCAGAATCGGATTCAACACGACAAACGTCTGAATCGCAGAGACAGCGATCGGGATGAAGAACAGCAGCGCGATCTGCAGGGTAGCAGATTTCTTCATTTCGCCGATGCTGAGTCCCGTCTTCGACAGAGAATGATACATCTGGCTGTCCCGAGTCAGCTCGGAATGCAGCTTGAAGTACAGGAAACTGGCCGATGACAGCGAAAACATGAGAGCTACAAACACGCCGATAAACCCGAGAACGGATACCTGCTGTTTGAAGTTCATATAGCTGGCGCTTCGAACACTCATAGAGCCCGAGATCGGACGATCTCCACTGCCTTGATCGCTGGTCCACCAGCTTTGCATTTCAGAACCGATTAAGGCCTCCTTGCTGCTTGAATCGAGCGTATCCGATTCTCCCCATCCCGGAACGGTATAGTAGACATGAGTGCTTGCATGCGTTTCTTCACCAAGTTGTTTCTTGACGGCTTCGAACGCTTCGTCGGTTACAACGAGAACAGGGGCGTAAGAAACTGCCGTAAATGTCTTTCCTCCTGCCGTATCGCTCACCGTAAATGAAGATTCAGTACCTAGCAGCGCAGCCTTGCCGCCTGCCGAAGGCCGATCCCTCCAAGTCGATCCATCGGGTACGAGCAGCAGCGTTTCCGCATTTCCTCCCCCTGCTTCAAAGGCCGGCGTCTCCCAAGTGGAAAATACTTTGGTATAATCCGAGGCCGGAATCAGGATTCCGATCTGTTCGGCGCCGTCTCCCTGCAGATAAACGTACATTTCCCGGACTTCTTCCGCCTTGTAATTGTCGAAGCCTCTCTCGGAAACGAAATTGTCTACTGCCTGTTTGTCTGCTTCCAGATCATCTTTTTCACTTACGCTCAGTTCAAAAGCATACGGATTGTCGGCATACAATGCCCGGGTCTCTTGATTGATCGACAGTACAAATCCTACACTCATCGATGCAATCGACGTCACGACGGTAATCAGAAATAGAATTCTGGCATTGTCCTTGATCTTGTATGCCAGCTCCGAGACCCACAGCAGATTTGTCCGCCGCCAGACGAATGCCCGATTGCGCTTAATGATTCGCATAAACAATACCGACAGCTGCGAGTAGAAAAAATAAGTGCCGGCGATGCCCGCTCCCGCCGCAACGAAGAGAGCAAGCGGATCAATGCTCTCTCTTTGCAGAGCCATCCAGCCAACCGTAAGCAGCGCAATGCCAAAGAGCGCCAGCAGAATCGATGCTTTTGGTTCCTTTTTCGGCTTCGCGCTGCCCTGAATCAGTTCAAGAATATTGCGTTTGCGAACAAACAGCAGCGTCAGTACTGAGATGCTCAGGAAGAGCAGCGCGAATGCACCGGTTGTCAGCAGCGCTGCTCGAACCGGCCAATAGAACGGCAGCTCTTCGGTATCGGTCACACGGGAAGCGAGCAGCAGGAACAGCTTGGACAGCAGCAGCCCAACGCCGATGCCGCCGAAGATCGCTCCTGCACCGATAATCATGTTTTCCAGAAAAACCAGGCGGTTCAGCTGACTCGGCTTCGCGCCAAGCATCAACAGCAGCCCGAATTCCTTGTTACGCGATTTCAGGAAGACACTGATCGAATACAGCACGAAGAAGAAAGCGAAGACGAAAATAACGTATTCCGCCGCTTTCATGCCTGCCCGGGTCATGGCGTGCATCTCCGTGTCCTGGATCGCAGGATGGAAAATAAACACTGCGAACGAGAAGAAGATCATGACCATGAACGCGCTGCTGAGGAAATAAGCAAAATAAGCCCGCGCGTTCCGTTTGACGTTGTTATACGCGAATCGAGGAAAGTTCATGTGCGTTCCCTCCCCAAAATGAAAGAGTATCGATAATTTTCTGGAAAAAGGTCTGTCGGCTCTCGCCCCGATGAATCTCGGCGGCCAGACGTCCGTCCTTGATAAACACGATACGGTGGCAGTAGCTCGCCGCCTGAGGGTCATGCGTCACCAGCATGATCGTCGTCCGTTCGTGCTCGTTGAGGCTCTCCAGCGACTCCATCACGATGCGCGAAGAATTCGAATCCAGCGCGCCTGTCGGCTCGTCCGCAAGCAGAATCGACGGATGAGTGATTACCGCCCGGGCAATTGCCGTTCGCTGCCGCTGTCCGCCGGAGATTTCATACGTTCGGCTTTTCAAAATTTCCGAAATGCCCAGCCGATCCGCGATTTGCTTCAGCCGCTCGTCCATTTCCTTGAGCTTCACGCCGTCCAGCGTCAACGGCAGCACAATATTCTCCGCTACCGTCAGCGTATCGAGCAGATTGAAGTCTTGAAATACGAAGCCCAGCTCGCGGCGGCGGAATTTGGCCAATTCGTCTCTTTTCATGGTATAGGGATTGTTGCCCCCGATCTTGACTATGCCGGAGCTCGGCGTGTCGATCGTCGAGACCATATTGAGCAGAGTCGTCTTGCCGCTGCCTGACGGGCCCATAATGCCGACAAATTCTCCCTCCGCGATGGTCAGATGAATATCGGTCAGCGCCTGAGTGGACACCTTTCCGGGATATACTTTGTTCAGATTGCTCGCTTCCAGTATGTTCATTTTTATCGCTCCTCTCTTCTTCTGACTCCAGTGTAGGCGCAAAACAAAGAGACAGCCATGGACTTTCCTTAAAGCTGTCTTACATCTCCGTTAAGGTTATAAATAAAGGACGATCCCGATCAGCTTCGGTATCGCCCCCTTCAATAGAAAACAAGTCAATTATGCGGATTCCTATACTCTCTCCTTTGAATTCCTCATCGTTATAGACGAAGTTTCACTGAAGAAGGTTGGTTTAAGTCGTCCATTCGTCTACTCAATCTGTTCCGGCGCTTCACGGAATACGATCCGCACCGTTGTGCCGACTCCCGGCTCGGATTCCAGTTCCACTTCATGATCCAGATGACGGCAGACTTCACTAACCAGATACAAGCCCATTCCAGTCGATTCCTTGTACTGTCTGCCGCGCTGTCCAGTGAAATACGGATTGAATACCCGTTTAATATCTTCGCGGACAATGCCAATCCCTTCATCGCGAATATCGAGCACCAACTGCAGCCCGCGTTGATAGGCACGGATAAAGACCTTCTTGCCTTCACCCTCGGTATAATTGACAGCATTGGTCAGAATTTGTCCCAGAATAAACCGCAGCCATTTGGCATCCGTATAGACTTCGGTCTCTTCATCTACCTCGATGACCGGAGTGATCCGCCGCTTGATAAACAGACGCCGCTGCTCGGCCAGCGCCTCGCGGATCGGCTGCACCAGCTGCAGTCGATCGACAGAGAAATCCTGCTCGAAACTCTCCAGTCTCGACGTATAAATGACCATATCCAGTCCCCGCCGAAGCCTGTCGAGTTCTTCGTTCACACTGTCGGCAAGATCTTCATCTTCAATCTCACGTGCGGACAGCTGCAGCACGGACAGCGGCGTCTTCATCTGATGAACCCAGCGCCCAATGAAGGTGACATGACGCTCCATCGCACTTCGCCGCCCGGCAAGCTCCTCCTCGTATTCGCGGTCATATACGCGAATCAGATCATGGAGCGCTTCGGCAAGCGGCGCTTCGCCAAGCGGCTCCAATCTGTCTCCCCGCGGTACGCCGGGTTCGGACAGCCGCAGATAGGTCCGTCGCAGCACGACATACCGGTAGCCCAGATAACCGGCCAACACAGCTGTACTCAGCAGAAATCCGTACAGGACAATAGTTGGTGGACGCTCTTCACCGCTGAGCCAGTAGAGCAGCGGAACGAGCAGCGCCTGCAGCATGAAGAAGAGGATTAGTGGCAGTTGATCGCGCCAAAACAGCTTCAAGCTCGGCCTCCGCGCTGTGTCGGAAGTATGCTGCCCGATCCTTCATTTTCCTGGGCAGCGTTCAAGAGGTACCCTGCCCCGCGAACGACTTCTATACCGGCTTCCGCTTGGAGTTCTTTCAGCTTTTTGCGTACGCGGGTAATATAAACATTCAGCGTATTGTCATCAATAAAATGATGATCTTCCCACATCAGCCCGAGCAGTCGATCCCGGCTGACCACTCTTCCTTCGCGGCGCATCAGCGCTTCGATCAGCAGTGATTCCTTCTGACTGAGTTCGGTCGAGCGTTCTCCGTGCGATAAGACAAAGCGTTCAGGATACAGTGTCAGCCCGCAGGCTTCAATCGTCTTCTCTTCGGGTCCCGCCGCATATTCGCCGTATGCCCGGCGCAGATAGCTGCGAATCTTCGCCAGTACCACTTCATAATGAAAAGGCTTCGTAATATAATCGTCGGCGCCGTTTTCCAATGCCATGATCTGGTCCATCTGTCCGTCGCGTGCGGAGATGAACAGAATGGGACAAACGGATTCTGCCCGGATCTGCCTGCACCAGTAGAATCCGTCATACTTCGGCAGATTGACGTCAAGCAGCACCAGATGCGCACCTGACTCTCGGAACTCTTCTGTAATCTTTTCGAAATTCGCTGCGACTTTGGCATGGTAGCCGTATTTCTCAATATGGCTTCGGAGCAGCTCCGCAATCTTGGGATCGTCTTCCACAATCAGAATGGTGTACATCGAATGTTCTCCTCTTTTCAACCGTAATCAATGAATAGACGAAGCCAAACAGGCGTACCACTCGGAATATCGAAAACCTTTTTAAAAGGCCCGATCCATAGATCTATCCTGTGCTGCATCCGGACTTCAGTCCTTCAGCCCCACTGTCCGGCACACTTCGATAAATGCCTCGTGATCCGCATACCTCTTCTCGCCCGTCCAGCATTTTTCTGCCATCGCGCGCAGCGGCCGCTTCAGACCTGCCGCCACTTCCTCCACCGTCTGCGCTTCCGGATGATCGCACCAGACCGAGAACGATGCGCCGAGCAATCCTTCCGGATAAGGCACCTGCCATTCCTGCGGCTCGCGCTCCTCGACCTGTGGCAGCAGGCCGGGATGCCAATCGTTATAAATCTCCAGGCCGCTCGGATAGTAATAACCCGCGTTCTCTCCCAGCACATAGTAGAAATAGCGGTCGTTGAAGTTCACGATCTTGTGCCCTTTGTCCAGAAAAGTCTGCGCCGCCGCCATATTCCGGTCCCATTTGGTCCAGTAGGTGACTTGAACGGACGTCTTCAGTTCCACGCGCTGCTCCAAGTCATCCCGGTACAATCCGTCGTTCCATACTCGCACGGTAAATCCTTTGTTTTCCAGCATAACTGCAATTTTGTTAAGGTAATCGACGTAAGCGTCGACTTCCGTTCCCGCTTCAATGCCCAACGTTTCACGCGCATATTCACCGAGCTGCGGATAAGTATCGAATTTGCTAAAATCGATAAACTCGTCGCCTCCGATATGGAAGTACGGACTGCCTTGAAACAGTTCCGCATACTCGTCGATCAAGTCCGATATGAACGCGACGGCTTCTGAATTCGTAATATCCAGTGCTCCTTTCGCCGGCTCTCCATCCTTGTTGGTCAGCAGCCATTCCGGACGACTGCGCAGCGCCCACCCCAGATGTCCCGGCGAATCGAGCGAAGGAATCAATGTAATCCGGCAGCGGCGCGCTTCCTCGATAATTTCTCGAATCTGCGATTTCGTCAAATAGTTTGCCGACATGACTTCGGGATAACGCTCACTCTCGAAAGTAAATCCTTCATTTTCGGAAAAATGCAGCTGCAGCGTGTTCAGCTTAAGTTCCGACATTTCCTGAATGCGTTCAAGAATCCATGCCTGCGAATAGAATTTCCGGCCAATATCAAGATGCAGAGCGCGTTCGCTCACGATCGGCTCGTCTTCGATGAATCCGTATGCAAGCTCTCCGTTTCCATAGAACAGCAGCTGCCGAAGACTCTGCAGCCCATACAGTACCGAACGCGCATCGGACGCAATGATCCGGGTATGATCGCCAATTTCGATCCGATACGCTTCGGGATGGCTTGTTCCCGGTACGGACCCCAGCTCGATCAGCAGATCTCCAGTTTCCGCTTCACGGACTGATCCCAAACGGGCAGGAGCAGCGAAAGCACCGAACTCGGCGAACGTCTTGTGAACCTCGCCCACCGTCTCCAGCGTATCAAGCAGCCGCGGAGCATTCTCGGAAGCCGCCGGCTCCTGCAGAACGACAAGCAGCGAAGACGACGCTTCCGGCCGCCAAACCCCTTCTTCCGTTCTCAAATATCGTCTTGTTCCGGGAACCGTTCCGCTGGCATGGATCTGTGTATTCATTTCTTTCACCTCTTTTACTGGAGTGGGTGGGGATTTTTTATGCTCTTTTCCGTTAGTATAGCGCGTGGAACGAAAGATGCAAAAACTAAAGTGATGCACCCTTCTTTCCTTTTAAAGAATCCTGATATCTCTATTGTTCCAACACATTCATATGGAGGAATGATGAGAGAGAATAAGAGCGTGCTGAATCTGGTCACTTTCCATTAATTAAATGAAGTCATAAAAAAAGAGCTGCCCTGCATAGTCCCTTATGCAGACGGCAGCTCTTCAATCGCACCGAATCAATACAGCCGGAACACGAAATAAGCATACGGATCGAGCGTCGTCTCTCCGCCTTCCAGTGCTTCCGCTGCCGCATCATCCGAGCAGACGATGCATTCGGCACGAATCAGATCTTCCCGCAGATTGTCCGGCAGCGTAACTTGAGTGGTCGTTCTCGAGAAGTTCAGCACGACCAACCAGCGCTCGTCTTCTCTTTCGCGCAGGTAGGCGTAAATATGCTTATCTTCTTCCAGTACCGGCTCATATGTCCCCAGCGACAGGACCGGATTGTCCCGGCGAAGACGGATCATGCGGCGGTACAGATTCAGTACAGATTCGGGATCTTCTTCCTGCTGGCGGACATTGATCTGCGCTTTGTTCGGATTGATCCGCTGCCACGGCTTGCCTGTCGTAAACCCGGCGCCTTCTTCGTCATTCCACTGCATCGGCGTACGGCTGTGATCGCGGGCTTTGGCCAGGACACGACGCAAAATTTCTTCCGATTCCATCCCCCGCTGATTGACCATCAAATCGTAATAAGCCAGCGCCTGCTGCTCCTTAATGTCGTCTATACTGCTGAAGAAGTGTGCATTTGTCATGCCGAGTTCTTCGCCCTGCAGCAGATTCGGCGTGCCGCGCAGCGTCATGAGAAAGACGGACAGCATTTTCGCCGACTGTTCCCGATACTCCGTATCGTCACCCAGATAAGAAACCATCCGCACATGGTCATGGTTGCTGAGATACATACCAATCCAGGCATCGTTATGAAGCTCCTTGAGCCATCTGTGCATAACGGATTTCATGTGCCCAAGTTCCCAAGGTTCCGACGTCCACATATCGTCCGATGCATCGCAAATCTTGGAAGCCTCGATCATCAGAATAAGGTCCAGTTCCCTACGCTCCGGCAGCGTATAATCCTCGACCTCCTCGATCGTAACCTCGGACGATTCGCCCATTGTGAAGATACCGGGATACTTGTCGAATACTTTTTCCCGCATTTCACGGAGATATTCATGAATATGTGGACCGTTTTTGTAAAATTCCTCGCCGCTGCCCTGAATACGCTGCGTCTCTTCGGTATCGGGAAAGCTCATGTCCTTGGATAAGATATTTGCCGTATCGATCCGGAAGCCATCCACGCCTCTTTCCAACCAGAAAAGCATCGCATTGTGGATCTCTTCGCGAACCTTCGGATTTTCCCAGTTCAGATCGGCTTGATGATCGGCATACGTGTGGAGGTAATATTCGCCTGTCTCTTCATCGAGTTTCCAGGAAGGATCCCCGAGGAAAGACGTCCAATTATTCGGCGGTCCGCCGTCTTCGCGGGCAGGCCTCCAGATATAATAATCGCGGTACGGATTATCTTTGCCTTGAAGTGCCGCTTGAAACCACGGGTGGTCAATCGACGTGTGATTCGGCACGATTTCCATGACCAGTCGGATACCTCGTTCGTGAAAAGCTTCCAGCAGTTCATCAAAATCGTCCAAAGTTCCGTACTCGGGATCGATGTCCATATAATCGGTCACGTCATAGCCGTAATCTCGGTTAGGCGACTTGAAGATCGGAGACAGCCAGACGGCCGTTACTCCAAGATCGCGGATGTAATCGGCTTTCTCGATTACGCCGCGCAGGTCGCCGACTCCATCTCCATTCGTATCATTGAAGCTCCGTACGTAAACTTCGTATACAATATTTTCTTTCCAATGTATATCCGATTGAAGCTGCTTCGGTGTCTGGGCTGTTGGCAGTTGTCTCGACATCTTACTCCTCCTCATTAAAAAGCCGCTGATTCGGCCAATTGACAGGGTTGCGAAAAGTCCGCCCTGCCGGCTGTGTATGTCCTATTACCCAAAAATCGTAAGCAGCTATAAATAGGAGGGACTTATAATGAAAAATAACGAGTTCTTCGGTACTTGTAAAACAAAAGACTTCTTCCCGGAGGGAAAAAGTCTTTAATTTATTTTGTACTTTACAACTTTCTGTATTGCAGCGTTCTGTTTTTTTTACAGCTTCACTCCGTACAGAATGCCTTTCTTCTTCGCCGCTTCGCTCGCCGCGCTGAAGTCGTAGCTTACGCCCGTCAGCTTCTCAGATACACGCCAGAGCTTCGCCATCGTCTCTTCATTCATCTTGTGATCGACCGAACGGTCGATTGTAGGATAGCCCCTGCGGCCGCCTTTGCCGTCCGGTCCAATATATTCGCCGCCGTGCAGCGAAGGATAGGTCGCCGCATACAGGGTTGGCAGTGCTCCCATTGCTGCTGGCTGGCTCATCAGCCCCCAGAGCAGAGCTACGGCTTTTCCCGCCTGCTTGCCCGAACCGCGCGAAATCAAGTTGGTATTCGAGACGCCCGGATGGCAGCCGATACTGAGCGTATCCGCTCCGACCGCGGACAGCCGCTTCTGCAGTTCGCGGGCGAACAGCAGGTTGGCGAGTTTGCTCTGACCGTAGAATTTCATTGCACTGTAGCCGATCTGACCGTGCAGATTATTGAAGTAAATGAAGCCCTTTTTGGCCGCGATACTGCTCAGCGTTACAATGCGCGAACCCGGTGTCTTCAGAATCAGCGGCAGCAGACGTCCCGTCAGCGCGAAATGTCCAAGGTGATTGCTGCCGAACTGAAGCTCGAAGCCGTCTTTTGTTTTGCTGTACGGAGGAATCATGACGCCTGCATTGTTCACCAGGACATGCAGATCCTCGTACTTGCCGATCACGCCTGCCGCGAACGCTTCAATGCTGGCCAGGTCGGCCAGATCCATGCGCATGACTTCCACACTCGCCTGTGGAAACTTCTTCAGCAGACCGTCGGCCGCCTGATAGCCTTTTTGCATATTGCGTACGGCCATAATGATTTTAGCTCCCTTGGCCGCAAATCCGTAAGCCGTTTCCAGCCCCAAGCCTCCGCTTCCTCCCGTAATAATCACGCGTTTGCCACTCATATCCGGCATCGAATCGATCGTCCATTGTCCATTCATTCGCATATCCTCCTCGACTGTGGCGCAGTCTCCATCGTTCGGAGACGACGCGCGATTTGAGTCTCCCCGTCCTACCGACAGTGTGACGCAGCAAAACACTTTTTTCAAACTTCCGATTGGCCGTTTCGTCCGCTCGCCGCAAAAAGGCTTTTCCAAACGGAAAAGCCTTAACAGGCTTATTCTTCAAGCGCCGGTCAGCATCAGCATAACACCCAACGAAAGCGACACGAACAGCAGCAGAAAACCAAGTGCACGGAAAGCTTCCGACTGAAAACGCACCGGCTCGGACAACTCGTCTCCAGCGCGATCACGCAGCGGATGTAAAATACGATCCGGACGGGCGATCACCAGTGGACACAGCAGCAGAAAGACTCCGATCAGCATAAACAAGTGCGTCTCCTCCTCGAAGTTCCGGATTCGGACGGTCTGTAAGCATGCTTTTAATCGCCACAGAAGCGTCCGGTTACTTTGTATGTACCCGGAACGCTCACGGCGCTATCAGTTTCAAGCAAATGGATATTGCACAGGCTTAATCCTTCTTCACCTGTACAGAGCCCGGCGCGCCTTCGTTTGGCTGTTCCAATGAAGCTTCCACCCTCTTTAGTCTTTGACCCTGTTCAGCCACAACAGTGTTCAACTCCTGCAAATGCCGGTCGAGGACTTGGAACCGGTCATTCTGCTTACGATCCATATGATCCAACTCGACGCGAACAAGACGATTGATTCGGCTTTCCACTACCGAAGAAACGATCGCATAAATAACTCCGGCCAGTACGCCAAGCTTGACTAATTCGATGACAATCACCCAAAATAATTCGTTCATAGGCTCTCATCCTTTCTGTCCGGATTTCTGCTTCATCTTGTCGTCTGTCGTCTGTCTTCTACTCTGTACGCCGGTTCTGACGCAGCAGAATCTCGTTCTGTTCGCGCAGCAGCGTATTCTGTGCTTCGTAATGAGCATCCATACGCTCGAAACGCTCGGCCTGCCGGCGCTCCAGTTCATTCAGATCCATACGCAGCGAATAAATCTCTCGAGTCATGTTGGAATGGTTAATCGCCAACTTAATAACGAAGTAATAGATCACATAGGTAATGACCGCGATCACGACTGGATACAGCAAACCCATTAGATTCATCATCCCTTCCTCCTCATGGATAAACTCTTTTTGTTCTAGTCTATAAACAACGCTGCGGAACGATAAGAAGTTTTCCTTTTCCGTAAATCCGTTCGAATAGATCCTCAGCCCGCCTATCCTTAGGTCCAGGTTATCCGCTGCCCCGGGACTGAGTTCAATTTCGGGCCGCTGGCCGATTTCGATACGCTATACGGCCGCTACAATTAAGACTAAAGTGCCGAACGATCACAGAAACGAAAGGAAGTTTGATCATGAATACAATCAAAAAACTGAAATTAGTGCTGGCCGGACTGCTGCTATGTGCATCCGCCCCTGTTACGGGCACTGAAGTTTACGCTGCTGACGTCGCTCTCGCAGCTTCGAATCCGATTCGGGAAACCGCTGCACCTGATGCATCTTCCTCAGCCTGGACGCCGGAGCAGATCGATACTTACGCAAAAGCCGCTATGGAGCGTCTGCATATCCCCGGCCTGGCTGTCGGAATTGTCCGGGAAGGCCAAATTGTCTATACGCAGGGCTACGGAAGTGCAGGGCCGGGAGCCGGTCCAATGACACCGCAAACTCCGCTTGCGATCGGATCGACGTCCAAATCGTTCACCGCGCTTGCTGTTATGCAGCTTGTGGAAGACGGACGAGTCGATCTCGAAGCTCAGGTTACCGACTATCTGCCGGAATTCCGGCTGGCTGATCCGACCCTTTCCTCCAAAATTACCGTAGCGGATCTGTTGCATCAGACGAGCGGGCTGTCCACCTACGACGGCATCGCTTTTCTAAGCCAGGGAGAAGGAACGCTGATTCAGCATATTGCTCGTCTCAAGACGGTCAAACAGACGGGGCCTGCCGGAAGCGGTTATCAGTACTCCAACCTGAATTACAATATCCTCGGCGCGATCGTCCAGCAGGTATCGGGTCAGTCCTATGAGGATTACATAACAGAGCGAATCTTCCTACCGCTTGGCATGAAGAGCAGCTTCTCCACGCCGGAACGGGCAAAGACTGCAGCGGCCGAAAATTCTCATCTGCGCCAGGCTTCCGGCCATCAACTGCTCTTCGGAATTACCGTTCCTACAAGATCGATGAACCATTCCGGCACCATCCCTTCCGGTTATCTCGTCTCTACCGCAGAAGATATGTCAAAGTACCTGATTATGCAGATGAACGGAGGAACCTATGAGAACAACCACCTGCTGTCTGCCGAAAACTTGGAAATCATGCATAAACCGAGCGCGGATATGGGAGACGGTTCATTTTACGGTATGGGATGGGTGAACACCGGCGATTATGTCTGGCACAACGGTACAACGGAAAATACGTACTCGGAAATGCGAATTCATGACGGTTACGGCATCTTTGTTCTTGCCAACTCTTCCGATCCGCTGGTCGTCAGCTACTCCGGCATTCTGCCGGGCATCGATAACATTCTGCATGGACAAGTTCCTTCACTAGAAAGCTTGCCGGACTTTGTAAAACTGTATGCAATCGTTGACGGTATTTCACTGGTTATCGCCCTGCTGTTCCTGTGGTCGGTGTCCAGTCTGTTCCGCTGGAGAAAGGCTTTTCGTCCCGTTCCATGGAAGATTACAGTAAATGTAATTCTTCTGTTGGCCTGCAATGTCGCCTTCCCTCTTCTTATTCTGCATTTCCTGGCCGGACTTGCTCCATGGAGTATTGCCGTTACCTGGGCACCGGGCATCGGTTGGGGAATGGTTATCCTGCCTTGGCTGCTGTTCTTCACCGGAACGTTAAAGCTTCTGCTTATGCTTCGAGCTATGTTGGGAAGAAAATCGACGTCCTCACCGCAATCCCACAGCAGAAGCGCCGCGACGCAGCTCAAGCCGTTGAGCGATTAATTTATGAATCGAAACTTCTTCCTGCACTAGCGACCGTGACAATCTAGGAAAGCGGTGATCTCCCAGCTGCCTTCCTTCATTTTCGCGGCATAATGTTTTTTTGAAAGCGCACGCTTTTTTCCTTGCCAACTGTTGAAAACGGTGTTATTCTGATTATGGGATTGTTACTGAAAAGGCAAAACCCAAAACATGTGCCTAACGTGTTTTGGGTTTTGCCTTTTTTTATCCGCCGTGCACGGCGATGCAATCCTGTACGAAGCAGCTTCGATGAACAAGAGGTGAACGCAATGCAAATCTTGAGGGTTCTCAACAATAACGTCATCACATCGCTGGACGACAGCGAGACTGAAATTGTGGTGATGGGCCGAGGACTCGCCTTTCAAAAAAAACCGGGAGATGCAATCGACGAAGACAAGATCGAGAAGATCTTCCGTCCGGAAAGCAACGATTCTTCCCGTAAACTGAAGGAACTGTTGGAACAAATTCCAATGGAATATGTACAGCTGACCGAGGAGATCCGTAAACTGGCCGTCCTCATGCTGGATAAGGAATTTGGAGATTCGATCTACCTTTCGCTGACCGACCACATTCACTTCGCAGTGGAGCGTCATCAGCGGGGACTCGATATCAAAAATGGACTGCTGCTTGAAGTTAAAAGCTTGTACAAATCCGAATACCAGGTCGGCAGGTCCGCGCTCAAGCTGATCGAAGACCGGATCGGAGTAAAGCTGCCTGACGATGAAGCTGCGTTCATCGCAATGCACCTCGTCAATGCACAGCTTGGCGAAGAAATGCCTGTCTTGATGAACATCACGAAAATCATTCAGGACATTCTCAATATTGTACGCAAGCATTTCGAATTGGAATATAACGAAGATTCCATCAGTTACTACCGCTTCGTGACGCATCTGAAATTTTTTGCGCAGCGGCTGATCAGCGGTGATCACTCCGGCAATAACTACGACAGTCTGTACGAGATTGTCAAAGAAAACTGTCCGGAAGCGTATCCCTGCACGGAATCAATCGAAGCCTACATTGCCGAGCATCACGATTATCGGTTGAACAAGGAAGAAATGCTGTACTTGACCATTCATATCGACCGCATCGCCAAAACTTAATAGCACCGGGATTGTTACTGAAAAGGCAAAACCCGGGCCGTTACCGATCGACAGCCG
Organism: Saccharibacillus kuerlensis DSM 22868; assembly: GCF_000378145.1. Lineage (GTDB taxonomy): Bacteria > Bacillota > Bacilli > Paenibacillales > Paenibacillaceae > Saccharibacillus > Saccharibacillus kuerlensis. The sequence goes on from NZ_KB899282.1 coordinate 122,974, forward strand.
GATTTTCCGTTCCTGTTCTTCGAACGCCCGGGTTTTTCGTTTTGTCCGGGGTAACGCTGACAGCGCTTACCCTGCCCTACCATTCATTTTGCATATCAGAAAGGAAGGCTGACTATGAGCAAGCATGAACAAACAGCCAAGTCCGTTATTGAAAAGATCGGCGGCGAATCCAACGTCAAAACGATGACCCACTGCATGACTCGTCTGCGCTTCGAACTGCGGGACAACAACAAAGCCGACCGCGCCGCGCTGGAAAACACGCCGGGCGTTATGGGCACCAATATCGCGGGTACCCAGTTCCAGGTCATTATTGGCAACGACGTGCCGAAAGTATATGAAGAAATCAATAAGGCTGCGTCATTCGGCGGCGGCTCCGCGCAGACGGACGACGCTCCGAAGCAGAAAAAAAATCCGTTCTCAGCACTGCTCGACATCATCTCCGGAATCTTCACTCCGCTGCTTCCGGCACTCGCCGGCGCAGGTATGATCAAAGCGCTGCTGTCCGTATCCGACGTATTCGGATGGATGGCAACCGACGGCAGCACGTACCAGATTCTCAAAGCCATCGGCGACGGTACGTTCTTCTTCCTGCCGATTCTGATTGCGTTCAGTGCGGCCCGCAAGTTCGGCAGCAGCATGTTCCTGGCCGCAGCCATTGCCGCGGCAGTCATGCACCCGGACTTGACCGCGCTGCTAGGCAGCGGCGGAAATCTGAATTTCCTTGGGCTTCCGGTAACACCGGTCACCTATTCGTCATCCGTAATTCCGATGCTGCTGGCAATCTGGATCTCGTCTTATGTCGAAAAGTTCTTTAATCGCTTCATTCCAAGTGCGCTTAAAGTTCTGTTCGTTCCGATGCTTACTCTGCTCGTCATTGTACCAGCAACCCTGATCGCATTTGGCCCGCTCGGCAGCATCATCGGTCAAGGTCTGGCCGGAGGCATTACCTGGCTTCTCGACAATACCGGCATCTTCGGCGGCCTGCTGCTCGGCGGTACCATGTCGCTCATCATTATGACAGGCATGCACTGGGCACTCGTTCCAATCGCTATCCTGTCTCTGGCTGAACAAGGCTTCGATTACATTCTGCCTATCATGTTCGCCGCCAACTTGGGTCAGGCAGGCGCTACATTCGGCGTATTCCTTCGCTCCCGCAATCCGCAGTTCAAGGCTCTGTCGCTGTCGACCAGCTTCTCGGCCATGATGGGTATCACTGAACCTGCAATGTACGGCGTTAACATGCGCTTGAAAAAACCGTTCGTTTCCGGTCTGATCGGCGGTGCTGTGGGTGGCGCTGTCTACGGATTGTTCCACGTCAAGATCTATGTAATGGCAGGCGGCGCAGGTCTTCCAGGTATTCCGGCTATGATCGGCCCGACATTCGTGTACGGCTTGATCGGTATGGCCGTGGCTTTTGCAGTCGGTGCCGTTGTTACTTTCATCATGGGCTTCCAAGACGTTCCCGTGCCGGCTTCCGAAACAACAGCTGCTGCTGATGCGACTGCTCCAGCTGCATCCAATGAAACTCCAGCGGCCGCATCGGCTGTCGTTGTCCCTGAAGTTGTTCAAATCCGCGACACTGCGCTGTCCAGTCCGCTGACCGGTACAGTTAAAGCTCTCTCCGACGTCGACGACGTTACGTTCGCCGGCGAGTATATGGGCAAAGGCATCGCGGTCGTTCCGAGCGCCGGCGTCGTTACCGCTCCGGCGGATGGCATCGTCAACTCGCTCGCTGTGACCAAACACGCCATCGGCATGCAGACAACAGACGGCGCAGAACTGCTGATCCATGTTGGATTGAATACCGTTCGCCTCAAAGGTCAGCACTTCAACGTCCTCGTCGAAGAAGGCCAGGCTGTAACGGCCGGCCAACCGCTGCTCACGTTCAACATGAGTGCAATCCGTGCGGCGGGTTACGACCTGACCACACCGATGATCGTAACCAATACCAAAGAATTCGATGGATTCACCACACTTCACGGCGGTGCCATCGAAGCCGGACAACCGCTGCTGAAGCTTGACGTCGCGGCTCCGCTGCTCGAAGCTTCAGGCGACTGATTATTCGAATTCGGTTCGCCGGAATCTGCTGATTCGGATCACCGTTTCGGCGCAGACTTCAAATATCTTCTATAACGAAAGCAGCCGATTTTCCAATCCGCTCCGGCGGAAAGAAAATCGGCTGCTTTTTGTTTATTGATGATTTGTCTACTTCATGGAGAAACGATCTTTCGTCGATACCGGATACCTCGATACGATCAATGTAAGTCAGGCCGCTCTCACTGGCGCTGCCATCTTACTTAATCGACTCGCCGACCCACAGTGTTTCGGTCGCTTTGTCCCATTTGATCGACTCGTCCAAGCCTCTTACGATCACACCGACCGGTACACGCAGTACGCCGCGCTTGAACGTCGGCGATCCCTGCAGCTTCACTTCTTTGCCATCAACCCAAGCGATTTCGCTGTCGGCAGTCACTTTTACCATATGATCCCCGCGCGTGTACGTATAAGATTTCGTTTTGTTATCCCACGAAATTTTCAAGCCTTCAATGTCCAGCTGCTTGATAACATCAGCTGTAGTGTACAGGGTGCTCTTAATGAAGAACGGATACGCGCTCGGCGTTACCAGACCATCATTACCGTAGATTTTGGCAGCAGGCTGGGACGATGCCGCTGCTGCAGGAGCAGCTGTAGGAGCGGGAGCAGCTGTCGCTGCAGGCGCAGTCGGAGCCGCTTGTGCTGCGGAAGCCCCCAATACAGCGGAACCGAGCAGAGATGCGATAAGTATTTTTTTCATGGAAAAGTCCTCCTCTATAATAGGTGCGGTTATAAGATGCGTTTGAAAAACGCCCCACCTCTATATATAAACCTTCCCAAGCATCATTTAGTTGCAGTTCTGATACTCGCCGGGAAAAGTTTTGTAAGCAGGCTTGTCCAAAGAATCTTTCCCAGAGGCAAATCCGCTTAATCAGGCTTGTTTCCAGCAGAAAGATCATCCACCACCCGAAGTTCTCCCGTGACCGCCGCTCTCAGCGCTTCACGCTTATCCCCGTGTCCACCGAGCAGCAGTTCCACCGCCGCCTCGCACATCTTCCGCTTATCGACCCGCACGGTTGCAGACAGACCCGCTCCGCTCTCTGTCGCCTGCTTCAGGCCGTCAAAACCGGCGACTTCTACCGACTGCGGCACAGATATGTCCATCGCCCGCAGCCTTCGGATCAGCAGCAGCGCAAGGCGGTCGTTTCCACAGAAAAAGGCGGTCGGTATTGCAGCTTCTTGTTGGCCGATTCTACTCTGCAAGTCCGCGGAAGAGGAAGGCCCCATGCCTATCCGTTCCAAAAATCTGCCGATCTCCCGCTCGTTCTTCTCTTCGTCGAAATCGCTCGCTTCAAGCAGCGCATGTCTCTCCTCGATCGGCAGTCCCGCTTCGCGCGTCGCCCGCCAATAGCCAAACCAGCGTTCTTCATGGCTGGTGGTCAGATTAGCCGGTCCGATAAAGCCGATCTTCCGGTGACCTCGTTGGATCAGCCATCGCACGGCCGCTTCCGCACCTTCCGTGTTGGCCGATACAGCCGCTGCACACGGCAGGTCGCGATAGTATGAATCGAGCATCACGAGCGGAACGTCGGTGTCCCAGATCATTTGTGCATACGGCTTGGCAGTAATGCCGAACAGAATGATGCCGATATGCTGCACATCCGTGAACAGTCCCGGCAGGATCAGTCCCTCCTCCATCTTCCGGTCAATCCGCGCGATCACGGCGTTGCAGCCCTTTGCCCGGATGCTCTCTTCCAGAATCCACAGCATATCGTGAAAAAAGTGAAAGTGTTCGTTGTCCGTATAACTGACAACCCGCTCCGGTACGAGAACCAGAACATTTCGGCTGCTGCGGGTCGGCCGATCGTCCAGGTCGGTTGTTCCGTAGCCCAGCTCCTCTGCTGCCGCCAAGACCGAACGCCGAACACTCTCGCTCACGCCTTTTTTGCCCGACAGTGCCAGAGAAACCGCGTTTTTGGAAATCCCCAGCCGATTCGCGATATCCTGCATGGATACTTTTTTCGGTCTTGCCATAGTCTCGCCTCCGCTTGATTCATACTTATATTCATACTTATGTATACTTGAATTCATCCTTACTTAAGCTGCCTGTTTTTCCGTATCGAATTATGCTATGCTGTTGCCATGTTACTTTACATATTTGAATTTCGTCAAGTTCTGTCAAGTAAACTTAATAATCGGGAGGCTCAACCATGATCGCAATCGGAATCGACATTGGAGGCACCAAGATTGCAGTAGGACTTGTAGATGAAATGGGAAAAGTGCTGGCACAGCAGTCGCTTAAGACGGACCCTGCGAAAACGCCGGAGCAGCTGATCGAAGAGACGGCATTGACAGTGAACGCTCTATTGGCCGAGCAGAATATTACACCGGAGATGGTCAAAGGCATCGGCGTCGGTGCACCGGGACCGCTTGACGCGAAGAACGGACGGCTCGACTGCCCGCCCAATCTGCCTGCCTGGCACGGATTCGCCGTCGTCGATGAACTGCGCAACCATTTCGGCGCGTGGCCGGTGCATTTCCAGAACGACGCTACGGCAGCGACGCTGGCAGAAAAATGGCTGGGCGCAGCGCGCGAAGCGGACAACTTCGTGTTCATTACAATCAGTACGGGGATTGGGGCAGGCATCTATATGCATGGACGCTTGATCACCGGCGCATCCGGCAATGCGGGCGATGTCGGCTTCATGATGATCGAGCCGGGAGCGGCGGGTACCGAAGGATACTGGGAACAGATTGCTTCGGGAACCGCTATCGCCCGGCAGGCGTCGGAGCGGCTGAGCCGCCCAGTCGGCACGAAAGAAGCTTTTGAACTGGCCGCAGAGGGTGACTTGCAGATGCGGGAACTGATCGACCTTACGTTCAAGCGCCTTGGTATGGGCTGCGTCTCGCTGATCAACACGCTTGATCCGGAACTGCTGGTCATTGGCGGCGGCGTGTCGCAGATCGGCGAACCGCTGTTCGAAGCTCTTCGCGCTTACGTCTCAGAGCATGCATTGAGCCCGGCAGGCCGCCGTACGATTATTGCTCCAGCCGCACTGAGTCAGAATGCAGGTCTAATCGGTGCCGCCTCGTTGGTCCATCAGACTTACTGAACAAGTATACTGAACGGATAGGACAAGTCGATCAACAAACGTAAGAAGTACGGCAGTGCGCCAGCAAACATAAAAAGTTCCGGTGTCTGATCGTACGTTCACTGGGTAATAACACAGCGGGAATACATAGATCACCAAAAAGGGAGTGCAGCAAACCATGAACGAACCGATTTTCCTTACCCCCGTTTTCCAGGAACGCATCTGGGGCGGCACCAAGCTGAACACCTTGTTCGGCTACGAGATTCCAAACGACAAGACCGGCGAATGCTGGGCGGTATCCGGACACAAGAACGGGCAAAGCACGGTACATAGCGGTCCTTATGCGGGTGCCAAGCTGGGCGACCTGTGGAACGATCATCCGGAGCTGTTCGGAGATTCCGAATCCGACGTCTTCCCGCTGCTGACCAAAATTCTCGATGCTTCCGACGACCTGTCGGTGCAGGTGCACCCGGACGACGCTTATGCGCGGCAGTTCGAGAACGGCGAGCTGGGCAAGACGGAATGCTGGTATATCGTCGACGCCGAGCCGGGCGCCTCGATCATCTACGGCCACAATGCGCAGTCGCATGAACAGCTGCGTTCGATGATCGAAGCCGGACAGTGGGACGAGCTGCTGACACAGATTGAAGTGAAGCCGGGCGATTTCTTCTACGTACCAAGCGGAACGATTCATGCGCTGGGCAAAGGCATTGTCGTGCTGGAAACGCAGCAGAGTTCCGATACGACGTACCGCGTCTACGATTACGATCGTAAGGATGCGAACGGTCAAGGCCGCGAACTGCATCTGGAAAAAGCGATCGAAGTAACTTCTGTTCCGCAGTTCTACAAAGGCGGCGCGTACGAGACCGACCGCTTTGAAGGCGTGACGATTACCAAATTCGTCTCGAACGAATTCTTCACCGTACAGAAATGGGAGGTCGACGGCCAAGCCGAATTCGGTCTCAGAGACGGTTATACGATCGTCAGCATTCTGGATGGCGAAGGTTATCTCAAGGCAGAAACCGGCGAATATCCGCTGAAAAAAGGTGATCATTTCATCCTTCCTGCAGGATTTGGACCGTATGAAATCGAAGGGAAATTGACGACCATCTCGTCGTGGGAATAAAGGACAGTGAGAGGTTCGCTGATCTAAAGAACACTGCAGCTTGATTGCAACATTGAAAAGTCCGAAGCCGTCCGCGATTGCGGGCGGCTTTTTGAGATGAACGGATTGCGTTATTCATTGAACCGATCGCGTATCACGGCGCTTTTTCCATGCAAAAAAAAGCGTCGAAACGGTACCTTCTCCGTTTCGACACTAAGAGTGCTGACTGGCTTAAGCGAAAAGGAAGCCTGATCTACCAGGGCCATTCCCGTCCCTGCCAGTCGCGCATAACAAGCTCGGTGTCGTCGATCGCATGCGGCTTTTCATCCCATGGCAGGGTACTGCCGAGGAAATACTCCAATGCCGGCTCTGCAGATTCGGACGCCTCCAGCTCCGCTTCCGTATTGCGTTCACCCGACATATAGGTGCGCAGCCAGCCCGGATGATACAGCCGGAATGTGTAGCCGTCCGGACTAAGCTGATCGAACAGCATTCGGACTCCCCGGTTCAGTGCGGCTTTGGACATACAGTATCCGAACCAAGCGGTGCGTTCCGCTTTGCCGATACTGCCCGCTTCGGATGACACGTAGCATAGACGTTTCAATTCGCCGCGTTCCAGCAGTGGAAGAAACGCTTCGGTCATCCGGATAGGCCCCAGCGAATTAATCTGATACATGCGCAAAATATCGTCGTAATCCTGAGGAACACGGATCGAGTCCTCATTCTTGTCCGTGATGACGCCTGCGTTGTTGATCAGCAGATCGATATGCGGAGTCCGTTCTTCTACGGCTGCCGCCGCAGCCAGTACAGATGAGTCGGAAGATACATCGAGCGGAAGTATGACCAATAGGTCCGGATAGCGACTCTCCAACTCACCAAGCTGCGGCCAGTCCGGCATATAACTGCCGGCAAACACTTTCCAGCCTTTTGCGAGCAGTCCTTCGGTCAGTGCAAGGCCCAGTCCGCGGTCGGCTCCGGTGACAACAGCATTACGTTTGTCCATGAAGTTCGCCTCCTCTCAAAATGGCCATTCCTCGCCGCGGCTTCCTGTCAGCACCAGCCGGCTTTCATCGGCATGCGGATTGGCAAAAAAACCAGCGGCAAAGCGAGCCGACTCCCCGATCGCCGCTGTCATCGAAGTCATCGGCGGATTGGAACCGGTCGACTTTCCGGTATACGGACTTCCGGCGAAATGTGCAGACTGTTCGGCCGGCATACCAGGATCGTACATTCGGAATGTGTACCCTTCCCGGCGGAGATCGTTGAACAACAGCTTGGCCTGCATATGCAGCGCCGTGCGAGCCATTGCACGTCCAATCGGTACGTTTGCGCCGCCCATCGAAATGCTGCCTTCTCGGGAAGTAACGAAGCAGATCCGCTTCAAGCTGTCCTCCCCATCCATAAGCGGCAGAATCCCAGAAACGGCTCGCAGCGGCGTGAGCGCGTACGTCTCATAATCGCGCTGCCGCGCCTCTGTCGTATCTTCTGCCGGATATTCCGCGCCTGCCAAGACTTGGGCTTCTGCCAGGCCCTCGGATGCGGATGCGGATGCGGATGCGGCGTTTGTCGCACTGATTTCGCTTGTGCCACCGTCGCTAAGTTCCGAAGTAGACGGATTTGCCGTTTCGATGCGACCTGCATTCAACACGAGCAGATCGATACGTTCTGCGATCTCGGATGTTCTGCGCGCTGCTTCTTCCAGCGCCTCGGGCCGATTGCCTGCCAGCGGCAAAATATGCATTCGTCCGTGCTCAGGCAGCGGCTCCATACCTTTGGACAAAGCCGACGAACTTTCGCCATCCGAACGGGACACCTTGGATCCATCACTGGCTTCCTGATTCGGCTCCGTTCCTGCGGCAGTAAAAGCCCCCGACTCATCCGAGGCGTTTCGGTCCGCTCCGAAAGACAGCGGCTCCGCTTCTTCGGCATATTCTTCGTCCCATTCTCCGCTTTTCGGACGGGCATTGGTTTCCGGTCCGAAAGCGACCGATCCTTCGAAATCATTCAATCCCGAAGTCCCTGTTCCAGTTGGAATATCGGCATTCTCTCCGATATGTGGTCCGTGTGTCCAACCGCTTGCCGGTGTGTCCTCTTCTCTCAAATTTGCCGCATCATCCGTTGTTTCCCAACCGTCGTCGCTCGCTCTCTGTTCTGCCAAGCCTGCTTCCTTCCGCTCGCTTGCTCTCGTTTCTGCTGCTCCGTTCTGCTCCGCTTCCTGCGGATCACCGCCGATGACCGTCCATCCTCTCGATACAAGCTCGCGCCCTAACGCAGCGCCGAACGGTTCGCGCAAATCCAAAATCCATGCGGTTCTGTTCATATCTTGACCTCCTTCATGTATCTGTTCGATCTTTCGTTCAATAACCGCTCAGATTCGTCTGTCTCGAACTCTGAGCATTTATTCACTCTCCTGATTCGGCAGGATCCTGCCTTGCACACCAGTAGAGTGCGTTGCGCAGCAGACGCCCATACATCGGGTGGTTCCAGACTTCAGGTTCGTGACCTGGCGTCAGCACACATACACGTCCGCGACCGTGAGTGCGCGTCCAGCCGCCCGGCTGTGCGCCGTGCTCCGACACAGTCGTCATGATCAGATCAGCGATAGGATCTTCCCATTCCATGAAATAATGTTCGTCATGTACCGTAAATGCTTCGACACCCTGTGCAATTGGATGCCGATTCTCCGGTTGGATCGTCACTTCGCATGCTTCGGGATGATGAATAAATGCACCGCCGCACAGACGGCGGAATATCTCACCTTCTTCATAACCCGCCGTACCCGCATGTACTGCAAGCAGTGAACCGCCGCGTTCCACATAATGAACAAACGCCTGCTGCACCTGTTCATTCATCCAGAATGCCTTTTCCTCTTCTGTCTGACTATTCGAGCGGCATACAAGCACGACTGGATATTGTTCGAGCTGTCCGGAATCAAACTCTTCCATATTTTCCGTTATCGTAAATGCAAACTCTTCTTCGTTTAGCTTCGCCAGTCCCTGACGGATTGTCTCCGCCGGATGCCAACGATCTTTACAGATGACCCATACCTTCATTTCTTATTCCTCCTCCTAACGGATAATCAGTCCTTCTCGCAAGCGCTTTCCGCTCTATAAAAATATGATTTATATCCGTTACTATTCGATGTCTGTTTCCAGTGGATATCTGTTTTTACTGAAAGCCTGTTTTTATTGACTGTCTTTTTTACTAGCCCTATGTAAATTCGGGTATAATTTTGTCTTATCTTCTTAATTAAACGAGAAACGGACAGTTATCTCTTTCGCTCGCGATTTCTTTTGGAGTTAGTGCAGCGGAATCAGAAAAAAGCCCGCTTTTCCCCGGAATATCCGGAAAGAAAAGCGGGCTTTCTTCTTTAGGGGAGCAGCCGCATTGATCGACTTTTCAAGCAAGAGTAATATCGGATCGATTGTCTCCTCTTCAAACTTATGAAGAAGGAGCGGTTTGCGGAAGAAGATTCTCTCCCTGCTCCGGTTCGTCGTGCTGCACAAGCGAATGCTTTTTCCAAACACGGCTCTTCCAGCGCATATACATGACAGCTACCCGAATCCATTCGTCGACGGCAATTGCAAGCCAAATGCCCGGCAGTCCCATATTGAACTGGAACACAAGCACATAACCGAGCGGTAGGCTGATGCCAACCATCGAGACGAGACCGACGTAAACAGGGAACTTGGCGTCGCCAGCTGCGCGCAGCGAACCGATGACGATCATGTTAAACGTACGAGCCGTTTCCAGCACAATACTCAGCACCAGCACCTGAGTCGCCATGCGGATGACCTCCGCATCATCGGTGAAGATCCCGACCAGCGGATGACGCAGCGCAATCACGACCAGATCGACAATTACCGTAATGACGAGAGCGCGCTTCACGCTGCTCCACACCTGATGATAAGCGTCTTCCTTGCGATTCGCACCGACGAGGCGGCCGACAATGATCCCTGTTCCGATTGCTACGGCGATGGCGAACAGATAGATGAACATGGAAATGTTCGTTGCATACTGCCTTGCTGCCAGTGCCTGAGCGCCCAGGAACGTCGCGTAGAAGAAAAAGGTCATCTGGCACGATTGATACATAATTTGCTCCAGAGCGGATGGGATGCCGATCTTGAGAATCTTCATGATATATTCGCGCGACAGATTCAGATAGAACTTGAACTGAATGCGCACTTCCATAACCTGATACAGCATCCATACCAGGAACACTACCGCGACCGCGCGGCTGATCACCGTTGCCCAGGCAGAACCTTGAACGCCAAGCTGCGGGAAGCCCAAATGACCGAACACGAGCAGGTAGTTGCCGGCCAGGTTCAAAGCGTTCATGCCCAAGGCGACGAGCATCGTTGCTTTGGTCTGTCCGTAAGTTCGGATTGTCGCGGACAGCATGTTGATCAGTGCCTGCAGGAAAATCGCTCCGCCGACAACAGCCAAGTAAGAATTGGCGTACATGAGAATATCGCCTTGCAAATTCAAGAGCCTCATCAGATTGTGGCCGCAGAGCAGGAAAATTCCGCTCATCACCAAGCCAAGAATCAGATTGAGCGTAATGGAAAGGCCGGAGATCTTGGCCGCTTCATAATGATTTCGAGAACCGATATATTGCGCGATAACGATGGCAGCACCGTTACCGACGACTTCGAGAATCAGGATAGCGATCGAGATCACCTGGTTGGCTGCCCCTACAGCTGCTACAGCATCGTCCGACACACCGCTGAGCACAAGGGTATCCACGATTCCCATCAGCATAAACAGAAAAACTTCGAGGAAAATCGGCCAGGTCAAACGGAACAGATTAAACTCTTTCTCCAGCGGTAATTTAGCCGGAGCCGTACCGTTTTTTGCTTGCATCTCTTCACCCTCCTTTGATCGTTTGTTTCAAAACAAACGTATCTTAGCACGGTGACGATGAAAAATCAGCCCTTTTTGCGAAAATTTCCTGAAAATTATATTTCATCCTGTCAAAGCTTCCTTTTTTGGATATTCTGGTCCTATATCGGCAGGCTTTGCCGTTCTTCGGCCGGCACTTCAAAATGACCTTCAGCGCGCTTAACCTGATTCCGTCCAGCTTGCTTGGCATCATACAGCGCGAGGTCGCAGCACTTGTAGATCCGGTCGAGATCCGAACGATCGTCCGGTACAAAGGTAAGCGCCCCAATACTCAGCGTATACGCACCCTCCACAGCCGCCCGTATGCGTTCGGCTTTCAAGGTGGATTCTGCGACGGAAAGTCCGGGAATCAGAACCGCAAACTCGTCTCCGCCGTAGCGTCCGAACAAATCTTCCGGCTCCAACTGACGGGAAACGATTTGGCTCATCTCCTTCAGCACCCGGTCGCCGACATCATGTCCATGAGTATCGTTGATTCCCTTGAATCCATCAATATCGAACAGCAAAAAAGAAACGGGCGTTTTTCGCTTGGCGCAGCGACTGAGCATAACGTCCGCTTTTTTCAAAAATGTACGACGATTCCAAATTTGCGTCAGATCATCAACGCTCGCCAAATAAACCAACTCCTCATCGGCTTTCTGCTTGGCGAGCAGAACAAAGCCCGTATTGCCAAGGATCATCGTCAAATAAGCCGAGATTGAGAAGAGGTCGTGAGCGACCGGTGCCGACAGCAGAGCGGGCGCGCCCTGCCCAAGCAGCGATGAACCGGTACGAACCAGCATGGCACCGGCAACAAAGGTATACAAGATGCCCATTAATCTGCGCAGCGCCGTTCCGCCGGACTTCTTCCGGAGCAGGCGAAGTGCCGGCGGAATAATCAGCAGTGCCGAAAAGAAAGAAGCTGCGGCAATCCGAAGCACTTCAATATTATGAAAAAAGAGAATGCCGTTAAAAATCAGAATAGCCGCGGATGTAACGCCGATATAGATTCGTGCCGTTCGCCAGGAGAGCGAACTTTGCAGATTGAGCAGCGCGACCGCTTCAAAAGCCGTTCCGATAAACATAAGCGTATTCGACAGCGAAATGATCGCTGAGCTGTCCGTATTGATCCGCAGCAGCATGACCGTCCAAGCAGCCGCCTGGATCAGCTTCGCGGTAAAAAATAGAGAAACCGACCTTTCCTTACTTTCACTGCGGCGATAAGCGCTCAGCAGAATAACCGTAAACACATGACCGCAGATCAACGAAATGTATACCGTCTGCGGATCGAGATGAAAACTCATAGTGTTTGTCTCACTCTTCCCTTCAGATCGTCAGCCGGCTGATATCCGGCCAGCCCAAAGCAATCTCCGTAAACGTTTCTTCTCCAATACGAATTTCTTTGCGCTCAAGCTCGACTGCACCCAAACGGACATAAAAATGAACTGCAGGATTTTGCTCAAGCACCCAGACCATCAGCGAGCGATAGCCCCGACGCTGCAGTTCTCCGATCATTTTACGGAACATTTCACGGCCGATTCCTTTGCGCTGCTCACTCTGCAGCAGATAAACGGCGTACAGCTCGGCCTCATTCAAGCGCCCGGTTTCCCGGCTCTCTCCAAAATCGAGAAACCCGCAAATTTGGCCCCGTTCGTTCTCCGCAACCATCACACCTTCGTCACGGTCCGGTTCCATCAGCCGCTTCTCCCAACGGTTCCAGCGTTCCCCGACAGATAGTGTATTCAGATAAGTGTCTGAAACGATTCCTTTATACGTTGTCTTCCAGCTGTCCACATGCACCTGCGCGATGCCCGCAGCATCCTCCGGTTTAGCGAATCGTATTCTCATCAAGATCACTCCTCTGAAGAAATTCGGGCAGTGCGGATGCTTCTGTCCTGTTAGGTTATCCGCTTTTGGGATCGGGTGTACGCTGCCTAATTGCTTATTTGTATATGGATGGTATAGGATTCGTCGCCCGCTGTAAAATTCCTGCCTATGCAGAGCAAGTTATTCCCATTCGTTTCTTTCCCCAATTTCTTACCGTTTGATTGACAAAAAGCCGCTCATAAAGAGCGGCTTTTCAATACTCATTTACAGATGGCTTATTTTTTTCAATTCAGCACTTATTGACCTTTATAAATGCCGGAACGACTGCCGGCACCCGCAGGCTTGATACCCCAGATTTCCGATGCATATTCATTAATTGTACGGTCGCCCGCAAAACGTCCGGAATGCGCAATATTGACGATCGATTTCTCCAACCATTTTTTCGAATCGCGATAATCCATACCGATCTGATTCTGTGTTTCCACATAACTTGCGAAATCACGCAGAACGAAATATTCGTCGTTATGACTGAGCAGCGAATGATAGATTGGATCGAAGGTCTGACCATTCTGACAGAACGGGCCAGGCTGAACCAGCTGATCAAGCACTTTTTTCACACGTTCGTCGCTGTTGTAAATGGCTTGGGCAGAGTAACCGCCGTCACGATAGTACTTCTCTACATCTTCGACGCGCAGTCCGAAGAGATACATACCCTCGTCACCGAGCGACTCGTACATCTCCACGTTTGCGCCGTCGAGCGTACCGATCGTCAGTGCACCGTTCATCATCAGCTTCATATTGCCTGTACCCGATGCTTCTTTGCCAGCTGTCGAGATCTGTTCGCTGAGATCGGAAGCCGGGATGATTTTCTCTGCCAACGAGACCGAGTAATTTTCCAGGAAAAATACTTTGAGCAGATCTTTGGTGTCTGGATCATTATTGACCGTGTTGGCAATATTGTTGATCAGTTTGATGATCTGCTTCGCCATGTAATAGCCCGGAGCCGCTTTTGCACCGAAAATGAACGTGCGCGGCGTGATCTCAAGCGATGGATTCTCCTTGATCCGGTTGTACAGATCCATAATGTGCAGAGCATTCAGCAATTGACGCTTGTAAGCGTGAAGACGCTTGATCTGTACATCGAAGATCGAATTTGTATCAACCGATACTCCATGCTTTTTATAAATATAGGAAGCGAGACGCTCCTTGTTCTTGCGCTTAACGCTGTAAATCTTCTGTTGGACAACGGCGTCGTCAGCATACTTTAACAGTTCGGTAAGCTGCTGCGGCTGTGTTTTCCATTCCGAACCAATTGCCTCTTCGATCACATCGGCCAGTTCCGGATTGGCATGCATCAGCCAGCGGCGGTGCGTAATGCCGTTTGTTTTGTTGTTGAAGCGCTCGGGATACAATTCGTAGAAGTCTTTCATTTCCCGTTTTTTCAAAATATCCGTATGCAGCGCAGCTACGCCATTGACACTGTGGCTGCCGTAAATAGCCAGGTGCGCCATTTTGACGAAGCCGCTTTCGATGATTGCCATCCGCGATACGCGGTCTTGGTCATCCGGGTACTCCTCCAGCAGCATCGCACAGAAACGTTTGTTCAGTTCTTCGATAATCATATGAACACGCGGCAGCAGCTCACGGACCATCTGCTCCGGCCACGTTTCGAGAGCTTCGCTAAGAATCGTGTGGTTAGTGTAGGACACGGTACGCGTCACGATGCTCCAAGCCTCATCCCAACCAAACCCTTTTTCGTCCATCAGAACGCGCATCAATTCAGGAATGACCAGTGTCGGATGCGTATCGTTGATATGAATCGCTACTTTCTCGGCCAGACGGTCATAAGGCAGACGCAGTTTGTCAAACGTCCGCAGCACGCTGTGCACGCCAGCGGAGCATAGGAAGTATTCCTGCTTCAAACGCAGCAGCTTACCTTCGTACTGGGAGTCATCCGGATAAAGGAATTCGGATACCGTCTCGACCGAACGTTTGTAGTCGAGGAAGTTGTAATAGCTGCCTCCAGGACCGCCGAAGCCTTTCGAAGGATCGGCAGCCGATTCCGCGCTCCACAGACGGAGTGTGTTGACGGACGCATTCTCATAGCCGACAACCGGAACGTCATAAGGCACGGCCCAGACGTTCTCGCCGTTTTTCGTCTCGTAGACGAGACGGCCGTTCTCTTCTTTCGCTTCTACATGGCCCCAAAATTGAACATTTACTTTTTTGTCGCCGCGACGAACTTCCCAGACGTTGCCTTTTTGCAGCCAGTAGTCCGGCAGTTCCACCTGGTGTCCATCGATAATTTTCTGCTCAAACAGTCCGTATTTGTACCGGATACCGTTGCCGTGACCGGCATAACCCAGGGAAGCGAGCGAATCGAGGAAGCAGGCAGCCAATCGTCCAAGACCTCCATTGCCGAGACCGGCATCCGCTTCGTACTCTTCAATGTCTTCCAGATCCCAGCCCAACTCGCCAAGTCCTTCACGTACCATTTCCAGTACACCCAGGTTCAGCAGGTTGTTACCAAGCAGTCGTCCCATCAAGAATTCCATGGAGAAATAATAGACCTGACGCTCGCTTTGTTCAATATAAGCGCGATTGGTTGCCGCCCAATCCTGGCCGATCCGTTCACGAATCATACTGCCCAGCGCTGCATATACATCATCTTCGGTTACTTCATGCACTTGGCGGCCGGTCTTGCCAACCAACCTCTGCTTGAATTCCCGTTTAAAGTTCTCTTTATTGTTAAACATGGGTGGAACCCCTTTCCCGTTTCGCCGAAACCGTTCTTGCAACCTTGGACTCGCCGGAGGTTACTGCGTACGATGCGGCGGCGGACGAATGAATAAATTATGATTTGGATTTAAAACGACTCAGCCGTCAACATTATGGTTAGCTCTTATATTTAGATACAAAAAGGTCTTCCACAACCTGGTTCCGAAAGGAACCGGGTCTAGAAGACCTGTGGTTTCGTTTATATATCGGTAAATTGGCCGGATTTTTTAGAGCTGGGTGAATTGCCGGCCAATCCCGAAATTTGTTAATGATATCCTGCTAGATGATGCTTCGTTTCGCGATAACAAATGGTCTGCGGGCATCGCCTATCAAAGTGCGATTTGCAGTCAGCTGAACGTCTTTGTCCAGAATGACGTTCTCTATGATTGCCCCCGCTTCGATCACGCATTTCTGCATAATAATCGAGTTGATGATTTTTGCACCCTTTTCCACTTTTACGCCGCGGAACAGAATGCTACCTTCGACTTCGCCGGCGATCCGGCAGCCGTTAGCGACGAGGGAGTTGCGTACGTCAGCACCTTCGAGATACTTGGTCGGTGCTTCATACTTAATTTTGGTCTGCACCGGCATATCTTTCGAGAACAGCTGATTATATTTTTCCTGATCCAGCAGCTCAAGGCTGTTTTTGTAGTAGCTTTCGACCGAGTTGATTACCGCATGGTAACCTTTATACTCGTAAGCCGCAATCTTCAGCCCGTTTGGATTTTTCATAATCGCGTCGCGGAAGAAGTAGCTGTCTCCATGCGCGATGCAGTACTCCATCTGCTGCATATACAAATCTTTCTCCATAACGAAAATCTCGATATAGACATTGTGATGGCCCTTCTCATTATGAATGCCGGTCACAAAGCCGTCTTCGCCAACGTCGACCCGGAAGCACGGATCATGTTCCGCTGCCGGAAGATCGATATGCTTGTACACTACTGTCACATCCGCGCCCGATTCCTTGTGATAAGTCGCCAGATCGCAGAAGTCCACTTTGGACAAATGCTGACTGCCTGAGTGAACGACGTATTCTCCGGTACTACGATTGAAGAAGTCGCGGTTGTTATGCATATGCTGCAGATCTCCTGCCGAGATGTCGGTCGGGTCGTTCCAGTCCGGAGGCAGAACGAACAATCCGCCCCGCTTGCGGTCAAGATCCCATGGACGGCCTTCTCCCAAGTGATCGAGCAGCGACCGATATTTGCGTCGTACGAACAGCGCAATATCTTGTACGCCTGCGCTCATCATGTTGGACAATGCAAAATCGATCAGTCGGTAGCGTCCCGCAAAGGGAACGGCCGCGCCTGCGCGGAAGTACGTCAGTTCGTTTAACTGGTCCAGCTCGTGGTCTAAATTGATTACACCCATGAGTTTCATGGTTCCACCGTCCCTTTTCTGCTGTCTTTAATTTGCGTTCTTAAAAATTCCTATTCGTTAGAGAAACTTGAAAGCTGCGGGAGAAATTCGTTCAAGCCGCTGTCTCACCCGGAAAGTGGAATGAATCCAAAAAGGAATCTTTCCGGGTTCAAAGGCGTCTTTCACTGAATTTCTCCCTCCGCTTATGGCTTCACAAGAAAATCGGAGTTTTTTTAAAAACTCAAATATTTCATTTCCTGAGTTTGTATGATGAGGAAGGCGTATCGCCGTTTACGGCGAACAGCCTCGCCTCTGACCTTTAGTTGGTCAGTAAGGCGTATCGCCGTTTCGGCGAACAGCCTCGCCTCTGATTTCTACGTAATCAGTAAGGCGTATCGCCGTTTATCAATAAGATTTCGCTATCGTCTTCGCGGTCGGCGCCGATCACAGTTCCGTCAGGAATCACTTTCCCTTGATCTACGATAGCCCGGTGGATGCGCACGTTGCGACCGATCTTCACTTCGGGCATAATGACCGATTCCGTGATTACACTGCCTTCGCCGACTTCAACGCCGTAGAACAGCACGGAGCGGTCGATTTCGCCGCGCACGGTACATCCTTCGTTAACGATGCAGTTTTTGAGCTTGGCATCCGGAGAAATGTACTGGGCAGGCTCGTTCGGGTTCCGCGTATAGATGCGCCATTCCGGATCGTTCAGATTAAGGTCCGGATCATCGTTCAGCAGGTCCATGTTGGCTTCCCACAGGCTTGGGATTGTACCTACATCGCGCCAGTAGCCTTCGAAAGGATACGCATACAACGACAGGCCGTCAGCCAGCATCTTCGGTACAACGTCCTTGCCGAAATCGTGCGACGATTCGGTATCCGGCTTGTCGATGTCTTCTACCAGGTATTTGCGCAGCACGTCCCATTTGAAGATATAGACGCCCATTGATGCCAACGTGCTCTTGGGCTGCTTCGGCTTCTCGTCGAACTCATAGATGCGGAGATCGTCATGAGTATTGATCATGCCAAAGCTCGGCGCTTCTTCAAGCTTCACGTTAATGACAGAGATAGAGCAGTCTGCATTTTTTTCTTTATGATAATCAAGCAGTTTGGTGTAATCCATTTTATACACGTGGTCGCCGGACAGCACCAGCAGGTGCTCGGGATCATATTGATCGATGAATTTGAGATTTCGCGAAATGGCATCGGCCGTGCCTCGGTACCAACTGCTTCCATTTTCCCGTTCATGCGGTGGCAAAACAAACACGCCGCCGTTTTTACGGTCCATATCCCAATCGCTTCCGACACCTATGTAAGAATGCAGTACGAGCGGCTCGTACTGAGTCAGCACGCCTACAGTGTCGATACCCGAATTGGTACAGTTGCTGAGCGGGAAGTCGATAATGCGATATGTTCCTCCAAAATAAACGGCAGGTTTGGCCAAAGATTTCGTCAGCCCTTTAAGTCTCTTTCCCTGTCCGCCGGCAAGCAGCATGGCGATCATTTCTTTTTTCTTCATTCAGACGAACCTCCTCGGCAATATATACGGCTGTGCGTATGGCGGAACGGTATCCGCAGATGTGTAGATGCCTAAACGGGAATACGAGGAATAACACGACTTGCCAAGATTTAAGAAGGCTTGATGTTTCAACAAGATAGACAGAATCAAATCATATAAACATCTTTAACCCTAGCAAGAGGTTTGGAATCGTTAGTTTTCCGAAATTCCAGAAGAAAAAAAAGGATTAGGACAACAATAGACGAGTGCAAACGATTGAACTGAAAATGACTGAAGAAACTTAATAATCTCCCACCCTATGATACCATATGTTGTAAGATTATAAAGGTTTATGTCAGACGTATAAGAAAACGAACATTTACAGCGGCATATGATAAATTTCAGTACCTAAATACAAACAAAGGTTCTATCTTTATAAGATCAAACTTCTTAAGAAAAGAGGAGATTTTTATGCATCCATGCTGCAAAAGTATATTTGACCAACTGGATATTGCGATAGAGTCGGTACAAGCTTTGATCCGTTCGTTGAACGAAGAAGAATTGGTCGTCAAAGGGCATCCCAATAAAATGTCCGTCGGCGAACTTCTTGCTCATCTGTCCGTACTCTGTGAGGCGGATTTTCGAATCGGAGCCGGAGCTTCGCTCGAAGACATGCAGCGTTTCTATGAACAAACAGAGCCTGCCCAGACTCTGCAGGCGCTGGAATCCTCGCTGCTGCAGCATTATTCGGCCCTTAAAACAGGCATTGCTTCGCTGACGAATCGAGAATTGGAGCAGCAAACCGTCTCTTATTGGGGCGTGAAATATTCACGTTTCGAATGGTTGGTGGAAACACTCGCGCATTTCTATCATCATCGGGGTCAACTGCATGCCATGATCGTACATGTCCTGCACAAGAATCCAGAGATAAAGCTGTTTGAATAAAATTTACTAATGCATACGATTCGTCCGCTGTACAACAGAGAACGGAGTGTACAAAAAAGCGGACGGACCTCAAGGGTCCATCCGCATATCGCCGAGTCCGAAGATCGGCAGTTCCTGTGCCAGCAGAAAGGCTGCTGCCGCAGCACAAGCCAGCACCAACAAAACCGCAGCGTCGCTGCGCGTAAACGGTGAAGCATAGTAATAAGTTCGCTGCTTCCCTGCATCGAAACGCTTGACTTCCATTGCTGCGGCAGTACGCTGGGCACGCCGAATGCTCTGCGCAAGCAGCGGCAGCGCGTACAATTCCGGCAGACGAAGCAGCCCCGCAGAACCTGCTCCCGCACCGCGCACGGCAAGCGCTTCGCGTCGAATACGCAGCTCTTCCCCCACCATGGGCAGCAGACGGATTGAGGCCATGAAGCTGTACGCGTATTTCGGGCTTAATTTCAGACGCTGCATCAGCGCATAGAACAGCCCTGTCGATGAAGTCGTCAGCACGAAGAGCAGCCCCTGCGAGCCGAAAGCGATCGAGCGAAAACCCAGATGCAAACCGCGGTAGAAGCTTTCTTTGGAGATCGAAATCGGTCCAAATGCCCACCAGATCTCACTGCCTTTCCCGAACAGAATCATTGTCAGAGACGCCGAAGCCAATGCCAGAGTAAATCCTGCTGCCATCAGAGCCGTTTTCCAGACGGGGTATCCCGAACCGACAAACAGCAGCAGTAGAAAAGTACAGGCCAGATAAAAGGACATGTCGATGCGATGTACAAATAGAGTCAGAACAAACAGCAGAACAAACAGCAAAAGCTTCAAAGCCGGATTCGCCCGGTGAAGCAGCGTCGTTCGGGACGGCTCGAAAAATTTCTTCATTCCTGTTCCTCCTTCGCAAGCCGTGGGCTTTCGCCGCGAGAACGGCCTGTCGGCTCCGCCGATACCAGTTTTCCGCCTTCCACTCTCCATATTTGAGTAGCCAGCCGCTCGGCGATCTCCGGTTCATGTGTAATCATCAGCACGGCGCGGCCGGAAGCCCGAAGCGTCTCACACAGGTCAAGCATTGCGAACGCATTGCGGGCATCCTGCCCGAAGGTCGGTTCATCGAGCAGCAGCAGCGGTTTGTCCGATACGACTGCCGACGCTACGCTGAGCCGGCGTTTCTGGCCAAGCGAGAGCAAATAGGGATGGCGATCGGCATATTCGCAGAGACCAAATCCATCCAGACACTGGCCTGCGCGCAGCTCCAGCTCGGCCTCTGTTTCAGGTCCGAGCTGCATTCTACGTCCGAATAGGCCTCGCTTTCTCGGCAGTGCGGCCTGTGCTTCGCTGCGCAGCGTAAAGGATACCTCGTCCTGTACCCGGTTCGTAACGAACTGGAACTCCGGGTTCTGGAAAACAAAAGCGGCATGCTTGGCAGCCGTCTCCCGCACGGATCGGCGGCCGACAGGGCGAACACCGCCGTATTCGCACATTCCTTCCTGCGGCAGCAGGCCCATTAGCCCGAGCAGCAGCGAGCTTTTTCCGGCTCCGTTGGGGCCGGTCAGCGCGATTAGGTCGCCAGGCATGATCGCCGCCTTTTCGACCGCACATACATTCCTGCCGCTGCGCAGCACTCGGAAGTTCTCCAGTTTCAGCAGTGGCTGCTCCGATTCGGTGCCTACAGACGGTACCGAATCGCCGAGAGCCGGATCTAGAGCGATAGGTGCCGAAACAGGAGCGACGGAGGCGGAAGCCGAAGAGATAAGATCTGAAGCAGGAGCGACGGGAGTCGGAACCGGAGCGCTGACAACCAAGTCCCGTGCGCCTAGGCCCGGACTTGCGCTGCCGGCAGCCAATGACGCATCTGACGTATGCGCCGGCCGCGCAGCTCCGTCTCCGCTGCCGCCCGACGATAGCTCACTGCTGTCCGCGTCCCTGCCGAGAATGTTTCCATAAGCGTCATCCCACGCTTCGGGATACCAGATTCCGTATTCGCGCAGTTCCGCACGATAGCGGCCGAACACGGTCCTTGCCGGACCGTCGGCCATGATCGAACCGTCGCTTCGGAACAGCACGACCCGATCCACCCAGTCAATGACTTCTTCAATCCGGTGCTCGACGATAATTACAGTGCGCTGTCCCGATACGCGGCGCACTGCTTCCCAAATTGTACGCCGTCCTTCCGGATCAAGCAGCGCGGACGGCTCGTCCAGCAGCAGCGTATCGGGCTGCAGCAGCAGGACCGACGCGAGCGCCAGCCTCTGCTTCATTCCCTGTGACAGACTGCCGATCGGCACGTGCGGATCAGGCAAATTCAGCCCGACCTCACGCAGCGCAGCTTCGATAAGACCGGTCATTTCTTCCCGCGGTACGGTCAGATTTTCCAGCACAAAAGCCAGCTCTTCGTCCACATAAGGCATGCAGAACTGGGTATCGGGATCTTGGAACACGATTCCCGCCGATTCCGGCACTTTCAATCGCTCTGCCTTCATCGGCACTTCCGTCACCCTCGGAATGATTCCGCCCAGCACTTGGAGCAGTGTCGACTTGCCGCAGCCGCTTGGACCAAGCAGAAGCACTTTTTCTCCTTGGCCGATCTTCAGCGATAAATCTCGGAACAACAGCTCTGTAACACCCGGGAATTTCAGACGCAGCCCTACGGCTTCCGCGGCATACTCTTCAAACTCTCGTCTGCCCGGTTCCTCCTGCGGATTGCCGTGCGATTCATCCCCGTGCTTTTCCGGCTCCGCTCCCCATTGTTTTTCCATTTCCGTGATCCGGCTTTCCATTATTCAGCGCTCCTTCCCGGGACAAGCGCAAGCCTGCTTAACATCAAGATCCGGCAGGACCGACTCGATGTTTCGGCTTCATGATACCCGCATTTCTGCACGGTATCGCCGATGCCATATCGCAGCGGCTTTATCCCCTTTTTAGCTGTCCAGCGCATCGTATTCCTTGCGGTCTACAGGCTGCAGCGATTGGGTCACGCCGGCTTTTTCCAGCAGCTTCGCCAATCCGTACATCAGGTATCCGGCAATTACAAAACCGCTGATGGCACGCAGTGTATATTTCAAAATTAGCAGCCAAGTCGCGTACTCCGTCACATAGCCGTAATAAATATCGGCCAGAAGCGATCCGGCAGCGGCAGCGATTCCCGCCAGCCCCGCTACAAATGCAGTTGCCTTTCGATAACGGAACGCCGCGAATACCAACTCCGCTCCAAGGCCCTGTACGACACTGTACAGCAGCAGCTGAATACCATAGGCGCTGCCGAACGCGATCTCCAGATGCGCCGCAGCAATTTCTGCAATCAGAGCGACACCCGGCTTGCGAATCAGCAGGAAGGCCAGTGTCGAAGCAGCGAACCACATTCCGTACACCAATTCATTGGACTGCAGGAATAGCAGCCCCGCTACACTCGATACGGACGCCCATAAGTGATAGACGATTCCCAATACAAGCGACACGACTACCGTGACCAATACGTCTGTCAATGTCAGCCCTTTGCGGCGTGGAGCCGCTCCCGAAACCTTTGTACTCATCTTTTTAATCTCCCCACTCTTTTTATTTCGGGCTTTGCGGTTCGCAAAGTCCGGTTGCTGCGCTAACGACGATGGTTCGGCCGGTACGTTTCGGCGCCGCATGCACAAAAAGGCGGCTTTCAGGCATAAAAATGCGCAGAAAGCCGCCTCGTTCACGGACGGATACGAATTCTCTACGCTGGCATGATCCAGATCAGATTAACGGTCAGAAGCGGTAAAACGGCTTCAATCTCAGCCCGGCTCGCCCGGACCCCCGTATCGTTATGCAGTTGCTTTTTAACATACACACTTTTTCTCGGAGACGCAATAACGAATTTTCGTTCATGCATGTTTATCCTGCCTATACCTGTGACCTATGTATTCACGCTTATGATCGCCGCCTGACCTCTGGCCGCAAGATCCGCAGCATCATAAGCTGGAAAATCCGGAAAGGCAGACGCCTTTTGAGCGCGGCGAGCAGGGCGGCACGGCGCGGCACGACGTAGCGGAAACGCCCTCTCCCTCTGCGTCCAAGCGCCAGATCGGCCGCCAATTTCGCAACGTCGCGCGGATCGCCTCCGCTCGCCGCACTGGCGCGCGACATCTCCAGCATTTGCTTCAACGCGGCTTCGTTCGGTGAATCGTCTGTCCGGTAGATGCCGGCAAATCCTTTTTCCCAAATGTCCGTCTTGTAGGAAGCGGGTTCAATCACATAAGTCCGGATTCCGTAAGGAGACGTTTCGAGCGCCAGCGATTCGCTAAAGCCTTCAAGCGCAAACTTCGATGAAACGTAAGGTCCGTAGCCCGGCAGCCCCATTACGCCGCTGACGCTGCTTATTTGCAGGATGCAGCCTCTGCGGGCTTCACGCATGTACGGAAGCACGGCACCGGTCATCGCAATCATGCCGAATACGTTGACGGCAAACTGTTCGCGCCAACCATCCATCGGAACCTCTCCAATAAATCCGCCCATTGCCGAGCCTGCGTTATTGACGAGAATATCGATTCGACCGAATACGTCAAACACTTCTGCTGCCGCTGTACTTACACGTTCGTCGTCGCACACGTCAAGCCGGATCGGGAAAATCAGACTCGACACCGGACCCGTCCCAAGTGCCTCCAGGTTTCCCAACTGCTCGGCTTGTCCGGAGTTTTTATATGGTTCTTCCGCTGTTCCAACCGACAAGTCCGCTTCTTGCAGCAGGTCCGCTTCCCGGGCCGCAGCAAACAGTCGATCTGCCGCTTCCGGTCGTCTCATGCCGGCAGCCACCCGTATACCTGCAGCAGCCAGTTCGATACAAATGTGCAGACCGAATCCACTGGACGTTCCCGTTACGATAGCCGTTCTTTGCTCCTTTTTATCCATACTTCTCTTCAAATACAATCACTCCCGGCTGTCAATTTTCATTACCTCTTATGTTGTCTTGCTTTACACCTAACTTAAGGAGTGGTAGCGTTAGACTATTACCCGATGACCGTGCAGCTCTTTTTTTAGGCTTTTCCTCTCTGGTCTCCACTTTGATCGAACGCTGCTTCTCCCCATTTTCATTTACTTCGATTAGAAATAAAGACAGCTTTATTTCTTTTTTTGTCTTTACTTATGTAAAAAAATGAAAAAGGAGGGTTTATTATGAACAATCTTAACGTTGAACCTGCCGTCTCCGGGCTAAAATCCGTTTTCGTAGGCACTAGTTTCCCTCGTGAATGCGGATTAGCCGTGTTCTCGCAGGACATGATGAATGAACTTGCTACATTTGAAGATTTCACTCCTCCAACCATTATCGCAATCGAAGACGGAAGATCATATGCTTACGGCAATGAAGTTATCGGAAAAATCGCTCAAAATAACCTCGACGATTACCTGAATTCCGCAGCCGAACTCAATCGGACGGACACGGATGTTGTGATTATTCAACATGAATTCGGTATTTACGGAGGAGAAAATGGCAGTTATATTCTTGATTTCGCAGCGGCTCTACGTGTTCCGTTTATCGTGATTTTCCACACTGTACTGGCTTCTCCTTCTGCGGAGCAGCAGCGCATTATGACCGAACTGGCTGCGCTGAGCTTTAAAGTGGTGACCATGGCCCGCAACAAGATGCCCGATTTGATCAATATATACGGGATTACGCCCGACAAGATCGAAATGCATCATCACGGCGTGCCAACTGTCCGGACCGAAAGCCGCGAAGCATTGAAGATGCGTTACGGCTTTCCGCGTCGCCAGATTCTGTCCACCTTCGGATTTTTGAGCCCCGGAAAAGGGATCGAATACGTCATTGAAGCCATGAGCAGCGTGGTCAAAACCCATCCGGAAGCCTTGTATATCGTCTGGGGTCGAACGCATCCGGGCATCAAGCGCCGTGAAGGAGAAGTCTACCGGGAAAGTCTGCAAGAACGGGTGGCGGAACTCCAGTTGGGTGAAAACGTAATTTTTGTAGACAAGCATTTATCGCAGGAAGAAGTCGTTCAGTCGCTGGTCATGTCGGATATTTATTTGACTCCTTATCTGGGCCAAGACCAAGCCGTAAGCGGAACATTGGCTTTCGGAATAGGCTACGGAAGGGTTGTGATTTCGACGCCGTACCGCTACGCACAGGAAATGCTGGCGGGAGGAAGAGGACTGCTGGCGGAATTCCGGGATTCGGCTTCACTGGAACGACACATTTTGAGCGTGTTCAATCAGCCGGAACTCAAAGCCGACATGGAACGCAAAACGCTTATGCTGGGACGCACAATGCATTGGAACGAAATCGCTGGCGAATATGCGGACCTGCTGCGGACCTGTGCGGCCAAAGGAAGTGTCATTTGAAAAACATGATGGAGAATGATGCGCTTCCTTTGTCTTATTTGCGCAGACTGACGGACGACACCGGTATTTTCCAACATACAAAATTTGGCGTCGCCGACCGCTCTCACGGTTATACGTCGGACGATAATGCCAGAGCGCTGATTGCGGCAGTCCTAGCTTACGCAAAGCGGCCAAGCGAAAGCGGCCTGGATTTGGCACATACTTACCTCTCTTTTTTGTATCACGCACAGAATCCCGACGGAAGCTTCCGTAACTTTATGAATTACGATCGCTCTTTCGCGGAAACGGTCGGTTCTGACGATTGTCAGGGTCGATGTCTCTGGGCGCTGGGTTCCGCGATTACAGAAACCGGCCTACCGGATAATCTGCAAAACACGTGCAAATATATGTTGGATCGCGCTCTGCCGCATCTGGAACAGATCCGTTCACCGAGAGCAATAGGCTATGCTTTGATTGGGCTCACTTCTATCCTGGAATCTCCGGACGCGCTATTTTACGCTTTTCCTTACATGGACGCCGAGAAACCGAACCCGGACTTTCTGTCAAGAGCACGAATCGAAGCGCTGATTGATGCAATGGCGAACAAGCTCAACGATTCCTATACCATTTACCGAAAAGACGATTGGCACTGGTATGAAGATTCTCTGACCTACGGTAACGCCATGCTTCCGTGGGCGATGCTAAAAGTCTCCCGTCTGCCTGGTAAGGAAGCTTACGCACCAGCGGCTAGAGAAAGCTTGGACTTTCTCATCAAGCAAACGTTTGCCGACGAAGGACACTTCAAACCGATTGGAAGCGGCGGTTGGTATACGAGAAACGGTACTCCCGCTCTTTATGACGAGCAGCCGATCGAAGCTTCGGAAACGATGTTTGCCTGTCTTGAAGCTTATCGCCGCTTTGGAGCTCCCGCTTACCACGAGTTCGCAGTACGATGCTATGAATGGTTTCATGGCGCCAATTCGCTCAAGCAGAGCCTGATCGATCCCCAGACGGGCGGATGCTATGACGGCATTCATGCCCAGGGGCTGAACCTGAATCAGGGTTCCGAGAACATTATCTCTTACTGCATGGCCCAAGCGGTCATTCTTCCCCTCCCACAAACCGTATAAAATGCCGGATCCCAGGAAGGCTGACCTTACCCATGATGAGAACCGAATGGACACCCAAAACATGCGAGGAACTTCTGCAAACTTACGTTCCCGCCGAAACGAAAGGCCGCAAACTCCTTTTTGAAGGCGTGGAAGGCCGAGACGTTTACAATATTACCGCTCCCTTTTGGAATGAAAGTGAATGGTACTTGATCGGCCGCGTCGAAGAACGGGACTCCGAAGATTCAGAGATCATTTTTTTCACGCTCACGGACGGCATCTGGAATCCGAAGCTTGATATGCCGCGCTTCCGACTGCAGGACCCTTTTATGACCCGGCTCGATAACGAATGGATCATGGGCGGCGTGCAGCTTCAATTTTCAAAAGAAGACGAACATAAAATCGAAGGCTGGCGAACGGTGCTGTACCGGGGAAGCGTTCTGCACGAACTGACACATGTAAAGTCCGGTCCGTGGAACATGAAGGATATCCGCCTAACTCCACTGACCGACGGCACCGTCGGCTTCTTCTCCAGACCGTTCGGCGTGGAAGGAAGAGTCGCCGTGATCGGCTTCAATGTGATCGACTCATTCGAAAATTTGTCCGAAACTATCTTCCTGCACGCTCATCTGTTTCGCGATCAATTCGTGAAAGAAGAATGGGGCGGAGCCAACGAAGTCCATATGCTCGGCAACGGCATTCTCGGCGTGCTGGGCCATATCTCGAACCGGGACGCTGAAGGCCGGCTTCATTACCATGCAATGACCTTTGCTCTGAACCCTTGGACGCTGGAAAAAACGGAACTCAAAATTATTGCGGTTCGCAGCGATTTCCCTCCAGGCCCGGCCAAGCGACCTGACCTGGTCGACGTGATCTTCAGCGGAGGATTGACGCGGGAAGACAACGGCCGTGCCGTACTGTATGTCGGAGCCAGCGATACCGAAGCATACAGTCTCGACATTCCTGACCCGTTCCTAGAATACGAGCAGCTGCCTGCCGCATCTGCTGACAGCCGAATCCAAAGCTAATTTTTTCGGACGAATGCATAAAAAAAGACCTCCCATACATTCCGGAAGGTCTTTTCGTCGTTGCAGGCCGTTACATTATGTACACTTTGCGCGTACCACTTGCTGCATACTGCATATATGATCGTTCATTGTAGTATCCAATAGGGTTAGAACCACAGTTCGCTCTGCTCTGCGGCTTTGACCCGGCGCAAACGATTGCGGAAAATGGCACTGCCCCCGGTGCGCCCCGCTCCGCAGCGAATCCGGCGTCTGATCAGCATAGTTTCTCCTCCTTCCTCATCCCGGCGCTCTAGCGTCTCAAGGATGAAAGCTAACGAATCATTACCCAAGCGCGTGAGCAATCAAACAGTCAGACAGGCGAAACTATGCATATTGATCAAAATATTTAGGGGCGATCGGGAGAATCAGCGAATCTCGGATGGGCTCTTGCCCGTATACTGCTTAAATTGGCGGCTGAAAAAGAAAATGTCGCGGTAACCGAGCGCTTCCGCCACTTCCGTTACGTTCATACCCGCATGCCCCAGAAGATGTTGAGCGCGCTCGATTCTCATGCGAATAATATAGGACTGCACCGAGGCGCCGATCAATTCTTTGAATTTGGCGGAAAAATATCTCGGCGACAATCCCGCGCGTGCCGCCAAGTCTTCGACACGGTGCGCGAGACTGGGGTGCTGACGGACATAGTTGGCCGCCTCGTGTACAACTTCATACAGATGATTGCTTCCCCGGCGCTCCGACGGCTCTTCTCGGTCGCCGCGCAGCAGATGGATCATCATCTGCTTAAGCAGCAGTTTCGCTTCTTCCTCTGCCGCATAAGTTTCGCTCAATAATACCCGGACATAGCGCGACAGCAAATACTCGAAGTCGACCGTTTCCCTCAGTTCGCGATAGGCTTCTGGAATATCGTACGTCTCCGCTTCAATATTGAAATGAATGTAAGTCAGCACCAACGGCTTTTGCGGATTGTGCGAAGCGCTGGTATGATCTCCTGGCCGAAACAGAAAACAGCTTCCTTTTCCGATCTCATGCGGCTCATCGTTCAGCAGCAGCCTTCCTTCTCCGCTCCAAACATAGAACAGATCGTAGTTCTGGAGCGGCTGCTCGCGTTTTTGCCATTTCCAACCCGGTTCGCAAGCGATTTTGGCAACGTAGGGCGTCAAAATAAAAGAGGATGGCGGCACATTTAGCAACGGCTCCCGCTCCTTTCTAAAAGTTATGATGGTATAGATGCAAATATGATGCAGACGCAAAAATGTATAGGCTCTAAAATCTTAAAAGAATTTAAAAAGGTTCAAAAAGTCAGTTCTCCTCAGCTTCTTCAACGTCCGCTGCCGACTTCTGGCGGGAACGCTGGGCATCCTGCTCCTTCGTCTCTTCGTATGTCCACAGCGGAACCTTTTGGTTCGAAAAAAGATCGGAACCGTATTCGGCAGGCTCCACACTTCCCGAAGTTTGGTCCGCATTTTCCAAAGTTCGATCCGCTTGAAAAGGTTCTTCCTCCTGCGGAACAAGGACTTCGTCGGCGTGAATTCCGGCGGAATCTTCCTCTTCTCCGGCATCAATCAAGCGATTGTAATAATCGTGAATATAGGGACGCCGTCCGCCTTTTTGCACGAAGCGCCAGTCTTTTTCCACATTGATCCGCACCCGGTACAGCATATCCAGCAGCTGCGCCGTCTCCTGCTGCGACAGTCCGCGAAGCGAGGACTTATCGGCATATTCACCTTCGTCCCGGATGAACAAATATGCCGATTTGCCTTGTTCCGTCGGGTACACCCGTTTGTCTTTCCGCAGATTCAGAGCTTCACGCTGTACAATCAGTCCTTCGTCCTCCAACTTCTGCAGCGCCCGAGAAGCCGCGGCCCGCTTGACCTTAAGCCGGTCCGGCACGCTGCCGGCAGGTTCGCCCGGATTCTCGCAGACAAATGTCAGATACAGATGCAGCCCGCGGGACAGCTTCAGATGCTTGAATTCGATGCTGCTGATCGCTTCGGAACAGCGGGCG
Source organism: Saccharibacillus kuerlensis DSM 22868 (assembly GCF_000378145.1). Lineage (GTDB taxonomy): Bacteria > Bacillota > Bacilli > Paenibacillales > Paenibacillaceae > Saccharibacillus > Saccharibacillus kuerlensis. The sequence continues at coordinate 152,929 of NZ_KB899282.1, forward strand.
ATCGCTTCGATTTCGCGCAGCACTTCTTTCACGGCGCAGACCTCCTTGTGGTCGGGAATTCGACTTTCCGTAGACAGACGATATAATTAAACGCTGTAAGCTTTACAATTTTGCATGCAAAACGAACCAATGACTGACAAACAGCCAAACACTCATTCCCATTATATCAGAAAGAAGGTTATCTTATGCAATTCCGTATTTTGGAAGTTACAACTGAAGAGCAGCTTCAATTTTGTAGAGATATCCGAGTTACCGTGTTTGTCGACGAACAGGGAGTACCGCTTGCGGACGAGTTCGATCAATGGGACGCAATCCGTCCGGAAGTCCGACATATTATCGCTTTGGAAGGCGATCGCCCGGCCGGCACGTCGCGTCTGCGTTTTGTCGACGGATATGCCAAGCTGGAGCGGATTTGCATTCTGCCGTCCTACCGCAAATACGGCCTTGGCCGCCTGCTTCTTGCCAAACTGGAAGAGCTGGCCCGCGCAGCAGGTGCAGAAAAAGCCAAGCTGCACGGACAAGTACAGGCGGAAGGCTTTTATACCAAACTGGGCTATTCTCGTGAAGGCGGCGTATTCGACGAGGACGGCATTCCGCATGCGTTGATGGTTAAGCAGCTGGTTTGACGCTCTAAGATAATTGAAGAATAGATGAATAACTTTGTTCCAGCAGAGCGATCGTTTCTTCGGCCGCTCTAATGACGGCAGTCTTGCCTCCTACTTCGATTTCCCGGTTCAAACGGGCTACGCGATCAAACCGAAAAGGAGGCAGTAGCCGCATCAGCGGCTCAACAACGCTTAGCTCTTCCTTTTTCAGAGGCCTTTCCGACACATATGCTTGAAACAGTTCATGCATTACTTTGTCGCTTGGAGAATCAGGAGGAGGATAGGAAGCATAGTAGGCCAGGAGTGCACACAATTCTCCGACCAGCACCTCGTCACCCGCAAGGTTCAGATCAAACAAGCCTGCGATCTCTCCCCTTTTTCCTCTTGTCATATTGTAAGGGCACAGATCTCCCTGCACCGCAGCTGCCGGAAGTTCCATCCAGATATTTTGTACTTCTGCTCTCCGCGCATGGTACAATTTTTTTATGCGCTCCAGCAATTCTGCGGGGCATTCTGCACGCTTCAGCGCTCCGATCATCGCCGTAAAGCTTTTCTCGTTCTCATCGTAATCTCCAAGTTCTTCCGTAGCATTTCCACCGAAAAGACTCCAACTCGTACCGTGACCGAAAAAAATTTCTGTTTCTAGACTTACTCTATGCAGTTGGCCGAGCAGCATACCGATCAAATGAACATCATTAAGATCGCGGCAGGTAAACTCATCTCCAGCCGCATACTGCTCAAGCGTCGTAAGCCATCGCCTCTGTCCGTTGTCTAGAACAGCTGAGTACTGCCCCGAGCAGCTGCGCAGCCGTCGAACAACCGGCAATCCTTCTTCAGCCATTGCCTCCGACCATTTCCCTTGTATCTCCATTTTTTTTGCATTCAGATGTCGAAATCCATACTTACATTCCTCTGGAATCCCTTTGAGCACAAAAACACCCTGAGTTGACTTGATCTTCACTATCGAATCACTGCCTGTTCGCAGCATCTCAGCCGGTTCTACGATTTCCAGCCCATATGCTTCGGCGGCATGTGCCAACCAAGTCATTGCCAGATCCGTCACCCTATCCCGCCTCTCTTTTTAACAGAAAACCGTACTCGTCATCTTTATTTCATTCTAGGATAAAAATTCATTGCCGTCATGACTAACCCTCTTTCGCAAGATGAAAGTTTGATGAAGAAGAGAAAAGCGGTTACAATTCTTCTAATTGCTCCGACTCTACATATCACTTAGCGATAAGCCGCGATTTCCAATACGACGATTGATCAATAAGGAGGCTCTCCATGCTGGGAAAAATTAATGCAGATTCTGTCGTTGCAGGCATCGACATGGGCGGCACCTACATCCGGATCATGATTGCCGATCTTACCGGCCGCGTTAGAGCTTTCGTCAAAACGGATACCGATCTGCCTCCAAGACAGCGGAGCGATACGACTCTTCTGCTTGCCCAAATGCGCGAGGCATTGGTTCAGGCAGGCTGTGAATCCAGCAATGTTATGTTTCTCGCTGTAGGCGTTGCAGGATTGGACGACGACGAAGATAAATCATGGGCAGAGCGCCTGGCTTCCGGGTTCGGGCTTGAATGCCCCTGTCAGGTTGTTAACGATGCGATTATCGCTCATCGTGGAGCGCTGACCGGAGGGCCCGGTATTCTCATCTCCTCCGGTACCGGATCGATTCTGCTGGCTCGGACCGAACGCGGACAATGGCTGCGCAACTATGACTTTGGTCATTACGCCGCCAGCGGAGCCCGTTTCCTCGCCTATCAGGCGCTGTACGATGTGCTTGCCGGACGCGAAACACCAGGCGATGGCATCCTTGTACGCGATATGCTGCGCTTCTTCCGAGCCGCAAATTTGCGAGAGCTGGCCGAGTCCGCCAGTCGAAGCTTCGGGCTTGACCATGATCGGCAGGACCGACTCTTCGGAATGTTCGCACCGGTCGTTACCCGCGAAGCGGAAGCAGGTTCTCCGATCGCCGTTCGCGTCTGCGATGAAGCGCTGCGGCAGATCGGCGTCGGAGTGGATATGCTGGCCGCTTTCTTTGACGGACCTGATATTCCGATTTCGCAAACGGGCAGTGTAGCCAGCAGTGACTATTTCCTAAACGGGCTGCAGGAACTGGTCTGCTCCCAGCCTGGCCGCCGTTTTGATTGGATAGAACCCCGTCTGACCCCAGCTGCCGGCGCACTGCTGATCGCCTATGAATCGCTGGGACTGCCGGCTGGAGACGGCATGCTGAATACGCTGGAGAGCAGTCCCTATGCCCGGGCATAATTGAACGAACCTTTAACATGCAACTCTTTCTCCTCCTGCGGAGTCTATTAAGCATCCCGCAGCAAATGTTTTGTTTAAAGTGATTTTCTCATCATTCGCAGCAAAAAGCCGTATCCCGCGAAATAATCGCCCCGGATACGGCCTTTTTTTGCTTTTGCTTTTGCTTTTGCTTTTGCTTTTGCTTTTGCTTTTGCTTTTGCTTTTGCTTTTGCTGACTGTTACTCTGCTTTTTCTCTGCTTTCACTCTCTTTTTCCAACTCTTATATTATTCGAAAAACCATACTTCAGTGTGCCTACTGCTCCAAACCATTCATGAAATATGTGATCGCTTCGGTCATGTCATTCGGCAGCGCTTCAGTTTCCGGAAGCTCAAGCTCTGTATACAAATCCCGCTCGACCGCCTCTCGATCCCGGCCATGACGCAGTACCAAACGGGCCAACTGCTCGTAACGCCGCACATCGTTATAGAACGCTTCACGTGATACCGGACGACCATGCGATTCGACCAGTACGTTTGCACCGTATGCAAAGACAGTATCGAGCAGCGCCAGGAACTTACCCGTCGTATATTTCATTGGACCTCCGTAAACGGAAGGCGCCAGCGCGTCACCGAGGAACAATGTTCCTTCCTCTTTGACATATACGACACAGGAATCGGCCGAGTGATCGCCTCCCACATAACGAATTTCACAGGTCAGATCGCCCAGTTCGACGTCAATAAAACGTTCGAAAACAATATTGGGTCCTTCTACCCGAATACGGCTCAAATCTCCTTCATACTCTGCAAGCATATCGGCTTTGGTGCGCTCGCTAATAACACCTTCCGCGATCAGGCGCTCCAAGGTTTCCCCATTCCATTCCAGTTCTGAGAAATTGCGCAGAATGTTGGCCGTTTGGCGCTGCGCAATCGTAGGCAGACTCCACTCGGCTAGACCGAAGGAATGATCCCAGTGATGATGCGTCAGCACCATCATATCCGGCGCGCGCACCCCTTCCTTCTCCAGATATTCGCGGAAAGCCGCGGCATGAACCGCCGAATTCCCACCGTCGATCAGCAGCGTCCGGCTGCTTCCCGCTACGGCGGCCAGAAGCGGCCGGTCGGTCGTATGCTCGGCGTGCATAACATAAATATGATCACTAATGCGTTCGAATTCGGACATATATTTACCCTCCAGCATACATAGTCAAGATGAACAGCCTTTTGCAAATCGAATTTTGTGAACCGATAGATATCGTACACTTTATTTTACCACCCTGCTGCTCTTCCACCAAATGCAAAAGACGCAGCTCCAAATCGCTTCAAATCCGATTGGGTACAGCATCTAAGGGTAAAAAAACCTATATCGATTATGGAATTACTTAAAATCAAAATTGGAATCAAAATTGAAATCAGAATCGAATCAAAATTAAAAAGGGGGAGTCGATGTGCATAACTACTGGAAAAAGCTGTCCGTCCTACTGCTGGCGCTGCCGCTTGCGGCCTGCGGCGGTCAGACTGGTGCACCTGCCGGTTCGGTGCCCAGCGGGCAATCTCCTGTTCAGATGCCGAATGCAGCGGACGAATTGGATCAGGGAGCCGAAACTAATGATGACACAGACGCGGCGGACACCGACAATACGGAAAGTGAACCTACAGCTTCCGGTACAAATGACGCCAGCGTAACCGCGAGCTTAACCGGCGACACGGAAACGCTGGCGGACAACCTTGATACACCTTGGGAGATCCAGTTTGACGGCGAGACCGTTTACCTGACGCTTCGCGGCGGCTCGATCGTCAAAGTCGAAAACGGTGAACAAACCGAACAGTCGATTACGATGAACGCCCGCGTGCTCGAGGAAGGCGAAGCGGGGCTGCTCGGATTTGTGTTGGCACCGGACTTTGCGGATTCCCGCGAAGCTTACGTCTACCACACCTATGGACGGGATGACGGCATGCGAAATCGGGTGATCCGAATCAAGGAAGATTCTTCCGGATCAAACTGGAGCGAAACGGCTGTACTGCTCGATGATATTCCAGGCGCTTATGTACATGACGGCGGCCGAATATCATTCGGTCCTGACGGCATGCTCTATGTAACGACCGGCGATGCGCAGCAGGAAAGCTCTGCTCAAGATAAGGAGAGCTTGGCGGGCAAAATTTTGCGCATGACTCCAGATGGCGAAGTGCCGGAAGACAATCCGTTTGAAAACTCCTATGTCTATTCGTACGGCCACCGCAATTCGCAGGGCATCGATTGGATTGCAGACGGCACAATGTATGCGTCCGAACACGGTCCGAGCGGCAATCCCGGCGGGCATGACGAGATGAACAAGATCACTCCGGGCGCCAATTACGGCTGGCCTAACGTTATGGGCGACGAGACGGGAGAAGGTCTAACCCTTCCGCTCTATCACACCGGCGAGGAAGCGATTGCGCCTTCCGGAATTGCCGCGACGCCCGACGGTAAAGTGCTGGTTGCCAATCTGATCGGCGAAAGCTTAATGGAATTCGACCCGGCATCGAACGAAATGACTGAAATTCTGAACGACGTCGGACGTATTCGCGATGTAGCGGTCAGGAATGGACAGATCTACGTCATTACAAGTAATACCGACGGACGGGGTTCTCCCGGCGAAAGAGATGATCGTCTACTTCTACTGAAGTAGCACTCAAAACTTTTCTGCTCCTTTTTCTGGCTTTTTTCATTTTTTCCTGACTTCCATCCATTCTTTTCATGATTTTTTTCCGAAAACGATTAACCACCCAATCACGGGGTAAAAAATTAAAAATGGAGAAGGAGGAAAATCATGCCTATTCTGAACACCAAAGGAAAAGCATTAACTGCCGCTCTGCTGCTTGCTCTGCCGGTTTCCGCTTATGCGGCGGACCAGCGGGAGGTAGAGCAAACGATGGAGCGAGCTTCCGTTCTGACTGCAGAGGCTTCACAACCGGTGCTGCTCGGCGCATCGGTGTCTTCGGCTGCGGAAGCGAACACAACGGTGAAATCTTCAAGTCTGGTCGATTCGCTGCAAGGCGGTTATGACGCAGCGGCAACAAATCTGAAGGTGCCATGGTCGATGCAATTTGCAGGAGATACCGTTTATATCACTCAGCGTGGAGGCGGAATCGTCGAACTTAAAAACGGCAAGCAGACCGTGCAGGAAGTTCGCACAAAAAAACCTCTTCGGGTTGTCGGTGAAGCCGGCCTGACCGGTTTTGTGCTCGACCCTAACTTTGCGAAAAACAAATATGCCTACATCTATCACGCCTACGAAGAAAAGGGCCAAGGCTTCAATCGAATCGTCAAAGTCAAGCTAATGCATGGAGTGTGGCGTGAGCAGAAGGAGTTGGTGTCCGGTATTCCGGGCGGACGTATTCATGAAGGCGGACGCTTGGCATTCGGTCCCGATGGCATGCTGTACAGTACTTCGGGCGACGCCAACCGGCGCGAGCATTCTCAAGATCTCTCCAGCTTAGGCGGCAAAGTGCTGCGCATGACGAAAAACGGAAATGTTCCGAAGGACAATCCGATCAAAAATTCGTATGTCTACGCGTATGGACTGCGCAACTCACAGGGGCTGGCTTGGACATCAAGCGGTACGCTGTATGCCTCCGACCATGGACCGAGCGGTGCTCCGATCCCGGGCGGCAACGGCGTCGATACGACGGGCCTTGACGAGATCAACATCATTACTCCGGGCGGCAACTACGGTTGGCCGGTCATCCAGGGAACCGAGACCGCTCCGGGCATGATCTCACCGTACTATGTGACCGGTGCTGCAGCGATTGCGCCGTCGGGCATCGCGGCAACGTCGGATAACAAGATTCTCGTTGCGACGCTGAGAGGCGAAAGCTTGAAGGAATTCGACCCGATCACCAAGACGATGACCGATGTGCTGACCGGTGAAGGACGTATTCGCGATGTGGCAGTGCACAACGGCCGAATCTACGTGCTGACCAACAATACGTCGGGCGGAACTCCGGGCCCGAACGACGATCGACTGCTGATTCTGAAGTAACAGCAGGCAGCAGCGCAATTTCAAATTCCCGCCTGTACACAGCAAAAAAAGCGGCTGGCCCCAATTACGGGGCTGGCCGCTTGGCTTTTTACATACCGGAACGTACAATAGAGCTTGCATCTGGCAGGAGAGCTTGCATCTGGAGAGCTTGCATCTGGAAGGCCTGATAACTCTCTTCTTGAAGTATTCGGCAGCTAGATGATGAAGTTAGTCCAATTGCTTGAATTGCTTGAATTGCTTGAATAAAGGAGACCTCTATCCGCTATGACTTCAACTTCAAATGTCCGTCTATATCAACCTAAACGAATCGTCCTTACCGGGGGCGGATCGGCCGGACACGTCTCGGTCAATCTGGCTCTTATTCCCGTTCTCCGGGAGCAGGGCTGGTCGATCGATTATATCGGTTCAGAGAACGGTATTGAAAAAGAATTGATCGCAAATTTGCCCGGCGTTTCCTATCATGCGATCGCCACCGGCAAACTGCGCCGTTACTTCTCGCTGCAAAATTTCACCGATCCTTTCCGCATACTGAAAGGCGTTGGCCAATCGCGTCGGTTGATCCGCCGATTAAAGCCATCCGTCGTCTTCTCCAAAGGCGGGTTTGTCTCCGTGCCTGTCGTTTTGGGCGCCTGGATGAACCGTGTTCCCTCGCTGATCCACGAGTCCGATTATTCGCCCGGACTCGCCAACAAACTGGCTCTGCCGTTTGCATCGGCGCTCTGCACGACCTTTCCCGAGACCGCCGCTTCGGTCAAATCCGGCAAAGCCGTGCAGATCGGATCAGTCGTCCGTCCGGAACTGAAGAGCGGCGATGCAGCTCGCGGCCTGCAATTCCTGGGATTCACGGGAAACAAGCCGCTGCTCCTGGCTGCGGGAGGCAGCCTGGGTTCCCGCGCCTTGAACGACAATCTGCGCCGCAATCTGGATGCTCTGCTTGAACAATTCGACATCGTGCACTTATGCGGCCGGAACGGACTCGATCCGCAGCTTGAAGATCGCGCAGGGTACCGCCAATTTGAATACGTGAACGAGCAGCTGCCGGACATACTAGCAGCAGTTGACCTCGTATTCAGCCGCGCAGGGTCGAACGCGATCTTCGAATTTCTGTCGCTGGGCAAGCCCATGCTGCTGTGCCCGCTTGGCCGCAAGCAGAGCCGCGGCGATCAGCTTCTGAACGCGGACTCGTTTGTTCGTGCCGGCTACGCCGAAGTGATCGACGAAGAGAACTGGAACGACGCTGAGTTTCTTTCGAAACTCGACGTCCTGCAGCGTAAGCGCGACCTTTATATCGCCCGAATGAATGCTGCTGACAGCGGCGATCCGCTGCAGCAGCTGCTTCGGCAAATCGAAGAAACCGCCAGCTGACCGGGAATCACCGTGACCCTAAGGCAGGATCGGCTCGAAGCATCCCGCAGGCAGGATGCTTCGAGCCGACGGCAGAAATACTCTAGTCCGCAGGCAGGATGCTTTAAGGCGGCGGCGGAAATGCTGCATTTTTCAAAATAAGTGCATATGTACAACTATTTCGGAAGAAAAAGGGTCGGACGTTGAAATAAGTGCATGGATACAATTATTTTGAACCAAAAGCAAAGAAAATCCGAAAAAGAGATTAGTTAAGTGTATCAGCACACTTATTTCGTTAAAAAATACAAAACCTAAGAAAATAAGTGTATATCCGCACTTATTTTTATTCTGCCGCATATCATCCACTTTCAAATTCATTTCTGATATTCGGATTAGCGCCTATATGCAAATCATCGACTTTTCAAATTAAAACTTTTTCAACACCCAGGCTCATCTTTTCAAGAGCTTTTTTCAAGAGCTTCTTTCAACACCCAAGTCCAGCTTTCAAATGACTTTTCCAATGCTCCAACCCAGTTTTCAACTTGAAGTGAAGCAGTTGAACTCAATATAAAGTCGATTCTTAGTTTACTGCACGCCGTAGAATAGGACTTATAGAACGTGTCGCCAAGGCGCCAATGCCACAATTCTTTCGGTCCTTTCTTTTGGTTCTTCTCCAACGTTTTAAAGATCAAGCCAAAAGGCTTGATCTTTTTCGTTCGTGACCTATCACTTCAGAAATAAATGATGCGTTTGGAACAAACGACGCAGTTGCAGCGCAGCTTGCGAAGTGCCTGCAGCTTCGCAAGCTGGTATAGCATCTTCGCCGTACAGAATTAAGTTACATAAATCAGCATACCTTCGCCCGCCTCCGCGGCTGAACGGTAATGATTACGCATCGGTTCATAGTAGTCCAGCAGATAATCCAGTTCGCCTTCTTCGTTCCAGTCCGGAGCCGGATAAACGCCTGATTCGTTCATATCGTCCGGCTCAAAGCCTCTGGCCAGATCTTTCCGCTCTATACTCTCAAGCGCCTCTGCCACGTCACGAACCTGATCAGGCGTCAGATACCGCACAATCATATCTTCCTCTTCGCCCTCATTCAGCGGCCTGCCACCCATCAAAGCATCAAACAGAGGCCCTTCACCTCCATAAGGATCGCCGCAGAGCAAATAATGCAGGCCCTGCCAGGATTTGTCGAGATCCAGCTCTTCGCCTTCTTCTCCGTGTATATAGGCATAGAGATCCTCTCCTCCATGAATCAACGACGAAAGCCTCTGCTCCGGTATGCGCTTCAAGTGTCCGATCATGCCCATGTCCATTCCTCCTTTTACGTTACCTATCCGCCTGCCATATGCAGCTATGACGTGAGTCCCGACTTGTAATCTTACTGTACAGGTAAATGTACACGCTGCGCATTCCTCTTGAATCGCTGTCCGCAGAGCGAAGACGCTTCACTAAGCAGCTCTAATTTTCAATGGCGCTTGAGGAACGGCGGAAGGCGATACAGCCTGTTAAATGACTTTCCGCACAAAAAGGTAACACGAAAGCTAAAACATTCGGAATACAGCTTATGCGCACAGAAAAGACATTCGCAAGCGATTTCGGCAAACACCATACACAAACACATAGAAAAACCTTTAGAAATCCGGGCATTTTCCGTGACGGCACCGGGGGAGGATGCTATAATTGACGCAATTCAGTTTGGAAGGATGACGACTCACAATGAACCCAATGGCTGAACAATGGAACGAGAAGATTAAAACGGGAAACGCGCACGTCCATGACATGCTGTCGGGACTCGGACGGGAAATCTATTTCCCAAAAGAAGGCATTTTGAGCCAGTCTGCCGAAGCGACGGCTCATGCCAAGAAATACAACGCTACGATCGGTATTGCTACAGAAAATGGCGGACCGATGCACTTGAACGTGATTCAGGACAAGCTTTCGGCCTACAGCCCGAAAGATCTGTACGGCTACGCGCCTCCAGCGGGCAAGCCGGAGCTGCGTGCCGCATGGCGCGAAAAGATGATCCGCGAGAACCCTTCGCTCGAAGGCAAAGCGTTTGGCAATCCGATTGTCACGAATGCATTGACGCACGGACTCAGTATCGTAGCCGACCTGTTCGCCGATTCGGGTGATGCTATCGTATATCCGGACAAAAACTGGGAAAACTACGAGCTGACTTTCGGTATTCGCCGTGGTGCGAAAATCGTCAACTACGAGCTGTTCACGGAAGAAATGAAATTTAATACGGAAGCGTTCCGCAAAGCGCTGCTGGAGCAAAAAGAAGCAGGCAAAGCCATCGTGCCGCTGAACTTCCCGAACAATCCGACCGGTTACACGCCGAGCGTACAGGAAGGCGACGAGATTGTCGAAGCTTTGCTCGAAGCGGCGCAAGCCGGCATTAATCTGGTTGTCGTGACCGACGATGCCTATTTCGGCCTGTTCTTCGAGGAGTCGCTGCATGAATCGCTGTTCGGCAAGCTGGCCGGCCTGCATCCCCGTATTCTGCCGATCAAAATCGACGGCGCGACGAAAGAAGAATTCGTATGGGGCTTCCGTGTCGGATTCATCACGTTTGCGTCCGACAGCCCCGACGTGCTGGCTGGACTGGAACAGAAAACGATGGGCATGATCCGCGCTACGATCTCCAGCGGCCCTCACCCGTCGCAGACATTTGTATTGGACGCTCTGAAATCTCCGGAATTCGAAGAGCAGAAGCAGGAGAAATTCCTGATTATGAAAGGCCGGGCAAACAAGGTCAAATCGCTGCTCGACAGCGGTAAATATCAAGGCGTCTGGACCTATTATCCGTTCAACTCCGGCTACTTCATGTGCCTAAAGCTCAATGAAGGGATTCAAGCCGAAGCGCTGCGCCAGCGTCTGCTGCATGAGTACGGTGTGGGCACGATTGCCCTCGGCGAGAGTGATCTGCGTATTGCGTTCTCCTGCATCGCGGAAGAGAACCTGGAAGATTTGTTCGACCTCACGTATCAAGCGGCAGTCGAGCTGCAGAATGCAAAGACAGAATAAGATTGTTTTTGCCAATTAACTATTCATTTGTTGAATCAAACAAATAAAAATACCGTCAAGGTCTTGTACCTCGACGGTATTTTTACGTTTTTCGATTCAGCGACCTTTTTCGATTCAGCTGCCTTTTTCAGTTCAGCAGCCTTTTTTCGGTCCAGCGATCTTTTTACCGTGCGGCAAGGCACCCTATTTCGTCAGCTTGTTGGCGTCGTCAGCCTCTCCAGCTCCTTGACCTGCGTCAGATGATGACGGTCATGCCAGATGAAATCTTGCAGGTACTGCTCGGCCTGAAATTTCTGGCCATTCGGTTGAGTGAAAACTTGCAGATAACGCTCTTCAGACATATTCCCAATTGCCTCCAGAAGCGCCGTTCGAACAGAAAAAGCCCTAGCGGTCAGCTCGCCTGCAGACATCATTTTGCCTACGGCCGCCGCCTTTGCATTAAACTCCTCATCATCCATAGGCTTTATCGCGGGAGTGTCGCCGACCGTCGTCTTTTTTACCGCATACTCATAAAAGTAACAGTCCCATTCCACGATATGCGCAACCATCTCTCGAATCGTCCATTTGCCTTCTCCAAGCGGACGATCCCAAAAAGCTTCTCCCTTGCTTTCCATCTCGCGTACTTCTCCGATCCATTGTCCAAAATCGTCCAACAGCTTTTCTCTATTACTATTACTCATCGCCGACGCTCCTTCATGATGGAAATGATCGATCCGATTATATGTGTATAACTACATTTTCGTTTATGAGAACAGAATAAAGAAAAAACCTGGACACCTATGTGTCCAGGTTTTTTCTAATATATCCAATTTCTTCACAACTCTCGAATTCAAAAAGCGAAATCAGTCGTCTTCACCCTCCAGCTTGCTCCACTTCCGGGCAGCGGAATTTCTCATCAGCCAGGCCAGTACAAGAGCCGCTGCGAGCGCGCCGAGTGCCAGCATCGGATTCTCAGGCAGTGTAAGCAGAAACGGCAGCCACATGAAGACGGCGGCGGCGATCAACACGCGCAGCATCAGATGCAATCCCGCCCGGCGGCGCGAATCTTCGGGGATAGGATACAGCGACAGCCATAGCGAATCGGAGTGGATACGCCGCAGTCCATTCAGCTGTACGCCGATCATGAAGATAAACAAGAGCAGCAGAGCAATACCCAGCCAAGATACGCGGGCCAACAGCAGCAGAATGAAACCGACTACTGCCAAGCGCGCGGCCATACCCAGCAGATCTCCCCGGATAAACGATTGGGTCAGCAGGAATCGGTAAGCTTCTTCCTGCTTCCACGGGATAGACCTGCCAGCGCCAGACAGCCAGCTGCGGCGGTATACGCGCGGGTCCTGTGTCGGCACATCGACGAACCAGCCGAGCATTCGCATAGCGCGTCCTGCTTGTGCCCGCTCAACCGCGATCAGACGCTCCCACGGCACCCGGTGTTTGGCCGGAATTCGCAGCAGCAGAGCGTACAGCGCCGCACCAATAGCCAGTGACAGTACAGCGTACGGCAGGGTCAGCCAGAACCAGGACAGCATCGCTGCGGCCGACAGAAGCCAGCGCAGCAGTGCAAAACCATCCGCCTGCCGGGACGATACCATTCGATGCTCCTGCCATGCCCCATAAGCGAACAAAAGCTTCAGACCGAGCAGAAGCAGCAGACTTAGCCACAGATTTGCATGATCGTTCGGCTGAACCCGAATATAGATCGGCCAGGCTACCAACAGTACCAGCCAAATCAGCAGCAGTTTGTAGACGACTCCACTGCGCCAGGCCGGTGCAAAGTAAGCTCGCATTTTCGTCTCCAGCGGCAGCAGAAATACAGTGTCGGCTGACTGCATGTACGTCCGAAAACTGCTCCAGGCCGCAAGCGGAAAGAGCAGCGCCGGCAAAATCCAGCGGATTGGCAGCCCTTCCGGCATATCCTGAAGAATGGACGTATACCACGCCGAGAACATAATCAGCAGCAGCAGAACCGTAACGGCAAGGCCGCTCTGGATAATATAAGGCATATAAGGCAGGATGCGTCCAAGAAAGACCGAACGCCGCTTGCCGCGCAGCGCGGCCATCCCCTCGGCAGTCATCGGTGCAATTGTGCCGGGCTGCCAAGGCAGGCCGCTTGCGATCGGAGGTATCCGATCCGAAGCGAAGCGGGCACCTTCCGGCGGAATTCCGCCTCCGCCTTTGGAGACTTCCGAAGGCGTGTGCGCGTTCCGATTCGAAGAAGTTTCGGCGCTTCCTACTGGGATTTCACCGGATCTGCTTCGCTCCTGGCCGTCCGGCTTATTGTCCGGCCCCGTCATTGGATGCCTCCGGCGCCTTCCGCCCGAACCAGCCGATCGAACATATCTTCAAGCGAAGCGCCCGGCATGTTCGACGCGCTGCGGATATCCTCAAGCGTTCCCTGCACGATAATACGTCCTTTGTGCAGAATAACGAAGCGGTCGCAATAATTTTCGATCGTCGACAAAATATGCGAGCTGAGCAAAATTGAAGCACCTTCGCGATTCACTTCGACCATATACTCCAGCAGGTCGCGGATACCGAGCGGATCCAGGCCGAGAAACGGCTCGTCGATCACATACAGCGGCGGCCGTGCGATGAAAGCGCACATGATCATTACTTTTTGCTTCATCCCTTTCGACAGATGCGAAGAGAGACTGTGCTCCTTATCTTTCATGTAGAAAAGCTTCAACAGACGCTCTGCGCGCTCTTCGAAAACGGCATGGTCGACGCCATAAGCTCTCGCCGTAAATTCCATATGTTCGCGTACCGTCAGCTCTTCGTACAATACGGGAGATTCCGGTACGAAAGCCAATAGAGAACGGTAGCGGTCGGGATCGTCTTTCAGCAGAGAACCGCCGATTCGAACCTCGCCTTCCTTGGGCGACATCAGCCCAAGAATATGTTTCATGGTAGTACTCTTACCGGCTCCGTTAAGACCGATCAGTCCCACCATTTCGCCCGGCCCGACTTCAAAGTCAACGCCGTGCAGCACCGGCTTGTTGACACTGTAACCGCCGGTTAGCCTTCCTACCTGCAGGATGGCTTGTTCACCCATGATCCTTCACCTCTTCTATGTCTGATGCGGGCCTGCCGACCGTGCGCCGCAGCGGGCGCCCCGATCCGGTCAAGCTTCGCCGATCCGCAAAATTACGAAGGATCCTGCGGAGTCCGCTTTTCCTTCAGCCATTTTGGCGCACCCTTGTCTTTGTTCGGCTGCTTCTTGCTCCCTTTGGGACCGCGTCCGGCAGGCTTGGCTGCCGATTTCGGACGAAGCGCCGAAGCCGCTGCGTCTGAAGAAGTTCCGCCCGCTGCTCCGCTGCGACCGGCGGCATTTCCGCCTGCCTGGATGCCTGCTTCGCTGCCTGAAGCCGAAGCGGCGCTTCGACCCGGCTTTGCCGGAGCCTTGGTGCCGGTACCGCGGCCGGCAGACGGCCCTTTCGGCGTGCGGCGCGAACCGCCCGAGCGGCGTTCCTCGGCTTCCGCCGGGTCAAGCACCGCGCCTTCGTACATGGCGCGCTCTTCAATCTCCGTACCCAGTTCGCGCGAGAATTTGCGCATGATAAACGCCTGGCGATCGGTCACGATCGAGATCGACAATCCTTTGCGGCCCATCCGGCCGGTCCGGCCTGCCCGATGGACGTAATGTTCCGAATCCGAAGCCGGATCGAGATGCACAACCAGTTCCAGTCCCGGAATGTCCAAACCGCGTGCAGCGACGTCGGTTGCAACGAGCAGTCTGAACTTGCCCGCACGGAACTGCGACAGTACGGTTGCACGCGTCACCTTGTCCGAATCGCCATATAGGGTCCGTGCTTCCAGACCGAGGTGATTCAGCTTCGCTTCCACTTCGGCAATCGTATCCGCCTGATTGACGAACACGATTGCGCGCTCTGGATTATAATGACGCACAATGCGGCGCAGCGTATCGATCCGGTCGCGCTGCTGACATTCGAAGTACAGATGCTGCGTCAGCTTTACGAGCTTCTGTTCCGGCTCGATGCCGACGTCCACAGGATCTTTCATTTCGCGGTCGGCCAGCGCACGTACGTCTGGACCCAGCGTCGCCGACAGGAAGATCAGCTGCCGGTCGCGCAGCGCGCCCTTGAGCAGCGAGCGTACATCGTCCGCGCCGCCCATTTGAAAAATCTGATCGGCTTCATCCAGTACAATGGTGCGTACTTCATGCAGCTTCAGCTTGCGTGTCGACAGCAGCTCGCGCAGTCGCCCCGGTGTGCCTACAACCAGATGCGGCCGCTGCCGCAGCTTCTCCACCTGCCGCGCCGCCGAAGCGCCGCCAATGAGTCCGATTGTGCCGATTCCCAGCGAAGCGCCATATTTTTCCCCTTCGCGTACGATCTGCATCGCCAGCTCCTGTGTCGGCGCAATCACCAACACCTGGCTCTCCTTCTTGTCGGGATCGATCCGCTGCAGCAGCGGAAGCAAATAGGCAAGTGTCTTGCCTGTGCCTGTCTGGGACTGTGCAAGTACATCCCGACCTTCCAAGATATAAGGGATTGCTTCCGCCTGGATCGGGCTCGGTGTACTGATGCCGTATTCAAGCAGCGCGGCCGTCAGCGCTTCGCCAATGCCGAGCTGCGCAAATTGTTCAATTTCTTTTGTCATTTCGTCGTTCCACCTTTATGTTCTGTCGTGTCCTTCTTCTTATTATAGGCGGAATCGGGCCAAATCCCAAATGCAAAAACAAAACTTGGACCACGTAAAAAAGCGCCTCTCGCCTTCATGGACGAAAGAACGCTTGAGCTGCCGAACTATTTTCTTCCCGTATTTCCTCAATGACTGATCGCTTCGTCGATATGCGACAGATGACGGCTCCGCAGCAGCAGAACGAACACCCCGATTACGACCATAAATGCCCCAAAGTAGAACGGCATTTCCGCATTGAACCAATCCGCCAGCTTACCGGCCAGGAATGGCGATACCGCGCCGCCCATGAAGCGAACGAAACTGTATGCCGCCGAAGCGGTCGAGCGCTCAACGGGAGCCGATTCCATAACTGCTGTCGTGATCAGCGTATTGTTGATTCCGAGGAACGCACCTGCCGCGATCACACAGACGATCACGATCGCTGGGCTGTCCATCACCGTGCCGATTGCCATCATCAGCAGGTCGACTGCGAACAGCGTCAGCATAACGGCCATCGAACGCACCGTGCCAAACCGGTTTTGGATGCGCGGCGCGACAAACACCGACGTAATCGCGAGCAGCAGACCCCAACCGAAGAAAACATAACCAAGCCCATGCTCATCCAGCTTCATCACGTAAGGCGAATAAGCCATCAGCGTGAAGAAGCCAAAGTTGTACAGGAAAGCGACAATGCCGAGGGTCATAAGAGCCGGATAACTCAGCGCCTTGAACGGATCGGACAGTCTGCTGGTCATTTTCGGCTTCGGAATCTTTGGCAGCAGTACAGTAACGGCCACAAAAGCGAGAGCCATCAGTACGCTTACGCCGAAGAATGGACCTCTCCACGAGATCGAGCCCAGCTCGCCGCCCAGCAGCGGACCGACCGCAATGCCGAGACCAAGCGCCGCTTCATAGAGGATAATCGCTTTGGCCGTACCGGAAGTCGACAATCCGACGATAGCCGACAGTGCCGTTGCAATAAACAGCGCATTGCCCAATCCCCAGCCGCCGCGGAAGCCGACAATGCCTCCAATCGTATTCGACGACCCTGCCAGCGCCGCAAACACGACCGTCAGCATAATTCCGCAGAGCAGTGTTTTCTTGATTCCGATCCGGCTGGAAATGAACCCTGTAATCAGCATAGCCACACCGGTCACAAAGTTATAACTCGTAAACAGCAGGGATACCTGACTCGGGGTCGCATCCAGCTGCGCAGCGATCGCCGGCAGAATCGGATCCACCAGGCCGATGCCCATAAACGAAATAATGCAGGCGAACATCACGGCCCAAACCGCCTTCGGCTGCGATAAAAAACTGCCTTCCTTCAGGGTTTTCCCTTCCGGAGGCAGTGATTGAATCCCTATCGGTGCTTCATTTTTCATGTTCTGTTCCCTCCATGCTGACAGTTTGTTCTTCTAAGGCCTGCGCTGTTCCTACACTGTTTATTATTAAAACTTTTACATATGAATATTACTACACCGATCTTTTTGCGTCAACGCAAGCTTTTATCGAAAAAACCGTTCCACAACAAAAAACCGCATCTTCGCGACTTATCGCAAATGCGGTCTTTTCCATTTCACTGTCTTTATTTATTGCCTTTATTTATTGTCTTTATTTTCTTCTGTCCGTTCTTGACGTTTGTCGCATTCACGTCCCGGGCATGGACTTGAAGTGATCGATAAACGGACCGGGATCGGTATTGACCGTGTAGGAAAAGACGCCAAGATTTGTGTGCAGATACAGCATCCCGATTTCGCCGCCAATACGCCGATAAGACATATCGAATACGTGCTTTAGAGGAAATTCCCGGCTGTACGTCGTGATGCGGTCATGATACAGATCGATGGTCCGGTCCGAAATATGACGCCGCTGCTCTCCTTCGCTCACTTCCCGCTGAACCTGGTAATACGGCTGTGAAGCTACCCATCTCATCCGCATTCCTCCTTGTTTTTGGCACCGGTTGCCTTCAATCGTCCCATTTATTCCTGGCTGGGTGCCTTTTTACCGTTATCTTTATCATTTGATCTGATCTGGCTTGGATCTGGCTTGGATCTGATTTGATCTGATCTCTTGAATCTGTAAGAGTCTCTTATCACTGTAACGCAAAAAAAGCCCCGCGAAAACCCATTCCTGTATAGGAAAAGATTTTTACGGGGCTGGCAGCAGTACATCTTCATCTTCGGCAGTCAGACTCCTCAACTATAAGCAGCGACGATCTGTCCGGCTGTCGTACCGAATTACTTTAAATTCAGAAACCTTCTTGCCAGCTTATCCGCAGTTCGCGGCATCAGCCCATACAGGCGGATAACGATACCGAGATAACGCGGCAGATCTATCTCATCCCTGCGCGTTTCCATAATTCGCACCATTTCGCGCGCAACCTTTTCCGGCGGAAGAATAAAACGGCTTACGTTCTGAATGTAACTGCCGCCCGGATCGGCCGTTTCAAAAAACGGAGTGTCAATCGGTCCCGGATTAATTGAAGAAACGGCTATTCCGCTTCCGTGCAGCTCTTGGCGCAGCGAATTCATAAATCCTAATACAGCGTGCTTGGAAGCCGCATAACCGGCCGACTTGGCGGTGGCGAACTTGCCCGCCATCGAAGCAACGGTCACAATCTGTCCGCTTCCGTTACGCCGCATATGCGGCAATACCGCCTTGGTACAGCGTACGACGCCCAGGTAATTGACGTTCATGATGCCTTCGTAGTCGGCCAGATCCATTTCTTCAGCGGTCTCAAATCGCCCGTAACCGGCATTGTTAATCAAAATGTCGATTCGGCCATACTCTTCAATAACTTTAAGTACTGCCGCTTCGACCGATTCTTCACTTCCGACATCAAGCGGGCAAATACCGTGCGGCCCGGGTACGGCTTCCGCAGCACGGCGAAGTTTTGCTTCCGAACGTGCAGCCAGAATGGGCACTGCACCGCGTTCCGACGCCAGACGTGCTGCAAGCGCTCCGATTCCGCTCGAAGCGCCTGTAATGAATACAATTTTGTTAGTTAGCATAGAGGCGAATGCTCCTTCTAGATTCCGATATGAGTTCGCCTATTCATTTTACGAGATCAATACTTGAATATCCAGCTCGCCGATTCCATCCATCAACAGCGGAATAGTCAATGCCTTTTCCGGCATAGCTTCCGTAAACGCGTCTCCATGCATAATGTTCGGAGGCGTAATATCTACAATAACACCTTGATTCGACAGCAAAATTCCGGCATTCCCGCTAATCATGTTACCCAGTTCCGAAATGGCACTCCGACTCATATCGTCCATCTCCGTAATGGTAAATCCACCCATCATTGCCGAGACGATCCGCATAGCGACCTGTTCATGCAAGCCAAAAATAATGTTACCGCTCAACTGTCCTGTCATCCCGATTTGGATCCAGATATGGTCATCAATCGGCTTCACGCTTTTCACTGCAAGCGTTCCCGTCGAAGGAGAAATCTGAATAAGCTGCTGAAGTACCAGCTTTGCCGATTCCAAAAACGGGTTAATTACTTCCGCCTTCATAATACACATTCGCTCCCTGCCGCTTAGGTTTTTAGGATCACTTCTGTCGGATAAGTAGGTCATACGCTCTTCTATCTTAAGTCCTACTATTGATTACCCCAATTATACTCGAGAAACAAAAATAAAGCACCTGAATTTAGCAATTTTTTCTATACAAAACCTGTGAGTCCTTAATCCATCACTGTCAGTACCCGGTAGCACCAGGCATAAGACAAATAAAACGCATACTCAAAAAAGAGATTCCGCGTCTCTTGGCCGGCCAACGTCGAATTTTGTGAAAAATCAGCTCCTTCTATTATCGCCCATAAAGACCTGTTTTTTTACAAGCAGAATCCTATTTCCGGAAAAAACGTGACTTTTGTCATGCATTTCTTGTTTTCACTGTCAATTGGGAGTTTTTTTCTGTGTAAAACTGTTTTGGCGAAAATGTCCTTCTCCTTCTTCATTGCTTTTACTTTTGTTTTTCCCCTATAATTTAAGGAATCAATACGCGGTGGGAGGAGAAGTTTCATGAATATGAGTCAGCTGGAGACGCTCGTCACGATCTCGAAAACGATGAGCTTCCGCAAAGCCGGGGAACTGCTCAATCTTACACAACCCGCCGTTTCCGCACAGATCAAAAGCCTTGAAGACGAATTCAAAGCCGTTCTGGTCGATCGAAGCCAACCGGTTACTTTAACCGACAGAGGTCTTGTGTTTCTCGAACATGCCGAACGAATTCTCTCTATTGTCGAGGAACTGAAACAGAAGATTACCGATCTGGAAGAAACGCCTCAGGGTCATATTATGCTGGGTACGACGACTTCGATTGCCATTCAAATTTTACCGCGCGTGCTGTCTTACTTTCAGAATCAGTTTCCGCTGATCCAGACCAGTATCCAGTCTATGCCTTCTTCACAAATCTACAGTCTGGTCGAAAATGGAGCTGTCGATATCGGCATTGGTTATCTGATTGAACGCAACCCCGATCTGGAAACATCCATTCTTTATTACGACACTTTTGAACTGGTTGTATCTCCACAGAACGAGTTGGCGCGCAAGAGCAAGATTCGTTTGGAAGATCTGAAGGATGTTCCGATGATCATGCTGTCTCCCGATACGGTCGGACGCCGCTTTGCCGAGCAGGTATTCAAGGAGCATGGTATTGTCCCGCGCATCGCAATGGAGCTGTCGAGCAGCGAAGAAGTTAAGCGAATGGTCGAACTCAATCTTGGCGTAGCGGTCATATCGAAACTCTCGATCTCCAGAGAACGGCGCCAAGGCTCGCTGCTCGTACTGCCCATAACCGAATTTGAAGCCACCCATCCGGTCGGCGTTATCTATCGCTCCGGCAAGTATTTGAATTCGGCAATGCGCCAATTTCTGGCCGACCTCAAAGGCATGCCGGAAACGCAGTTTATCGGATCTGAGTAACTCCCCCTAATATCGTCCGCTAAGATTATTCAAACGATAGAGCGCTGCTCTAATTACGACAAAAAGGAGAATCGGACCATGAAGTTTGATCTGCATACCCACCATTATCGCTGCGGCCATGCGGACGGCGACATTCGCGATTATATCGAAGCCGCAATCCGCGAAGATCTGTCCGTTATCGGTATATCCGATCATATGCCGCATTTGTTCAGCCCGCTTGACTATCCGGCTCCGACAATCGCCATGTCCAGGCTGGAGCTTGGCGCTTACGTAGAAGAGGTTCTGAAGCTGAAAAAGGAATACGAGAGCCGAATCGACGTGCTGCTCGGCATCGAATCCGACTATTTTATCGATCATGAACGCGTGTACCGCGAAGCTATTGAACGTTATCCGTTCGATTACGTCATCGGTTCGGTTCATATCAGCAGCGGCAAAAGCATCTTCGACCGCAAGCGCTGGGAAGGTTTGTCTACCGATCTGATGATTGAGGCAAAAAAGGAATATTATCGCCTGATTGAAGCTTCTGCCCGCAGCGGTATGTTCCAAATTCTTGGGCATCTTGATGCCATGAAGGGCTATTATCCGAATTTTGTTGATATTCCCGCGAATGAAGCTGTTGAATCAGCTCTGAAAACGATCGGGGAATTGGGTCTTGCCATCGAGGTCAATACATCGGGCGGCACCAAATTGTGCGGCGGCTGGTATCCGTCGGATGCGATTCTGGAACGCGCCCTGCACTACGGCGTCTCAATCTCCTTCGGCTCCGATGCCCATAAGCCTTCCCGGGTCGGCGAAGACTTCGAAGCAGTTGCCGCCAAACTGCGCGATATCGGCTTCAAGGAATGGGTGTACGTCAAGGAGCGCAAGCCGGTAGCCGTGCCGCTGTAAGAAAATCTTCACCGGTCGATTCAATATTTAATATAATCAAAGGGTTAAAAGACCGCATTTTTTCGCTTTCGCGTGAAATGCGGTCTTTTTTAGTCGGATTCAATCTACTCGAAAAATGTCTTAATTCTTAAATTGCGCGGTCCTGCCGCATCGAGTACAATTTGATTGATTCAGGAGCAGGGAAGGTGATGATATGAAAAACCGGCTCCGCCTTAAGCATATGCTGCGGCCGGAACGCCTTACGCTCAAGAAGCGCATCATCCTTATTTTTGCAGCGGGAATTATCATTCCGTTTGCCATTATGACGCTGGTCTCCAATCGTACGATCTCTCTTATTCTCAATGAGAATTTAAATTCTGGGGTGCAGAGCAATCTCCATCAGATGCAATTGTCTTTGGAAAATACGATCAGCAACTTGAATCATGTTTCTCAACAACTCGCCTATCCGGGCAGCGTCGGCAGACTGTTGGAACAGTATTTGGCAGCCGAACTTCCTTATGACCGGGCCGCCTTGATTGAAGAAATCCAGAGTGAGCTCAACCTTATCACTTTTACAAATCCATCGACGGGTTTTGTAACCTATTATTTTGAGGACGAAGACAGAATGTTATTTGCCAATGCCGGACCACGAGAACATTTTGATCCCGACAAGCTGCCGCTTCTCGCAGCATACTACGGCATTTCTTATTACGGTCCGCATGTCAGCAACGATCGCTTCAACGATCAATACGTACTATCCGCACTGCGAGAAGTCAATTTGCCGGGGCGAGGCTCTGTCTACGTTTATATTGAATCCGGTTTCAAATTGACGCAAAACATTCTGGACAGCGATAATATTGTTAAAACGTCTTCCCATTTGATCTTGGACAACGATCAACGCATCGCCTACAGCGAGCAGCCGGAACAATTTGCTAAGAACAGCTTCTTTCGTCCGACAGCCGGTCTCTCTTACAAAGACGCCGCAGCAGCTCCGACTTCGGGACTCGAAAGCAACTATTATTGGTTTATAGGCACGAGCAACCAGGGATGGAGCATCGTTTCATTGATTCCAAAAGATGATTATGAATCGGAAAAGCGCCGTTGGCTGCAGATTATGACAATGCTCCTGCTGCTGTTTCTGGCGGTAGGACTGACAACAGCCGGACTGCTCTGGAAAATGGTTTACAAGCCGCTCAACCAGTTCAACCGCGAAATGAACGATGTGGTTCACAGCCGCTTTGATACCCCTTCGACGCCAAACGGAATTCCGGAATTTCAAGATCTGCAGCAGCAGTTTCACAATATGAAGAGACAGATTGCCGCGCTTATTCATGAAGTGGAGCAGAAAGAAAAACGCCGCGCGGACCTTGAGGTAGAAAAGCTGCTGTATCAGATCAATCCTCATTTTCTCATGAACACGCTGGATACGGCACACTGGCTGGCGGTCATTCACGGACAAAAGGAGATCGACAAACTGCTGGTATCACTGAATCGGCTGCTCTACTATAACTTGGGCAAACTCGGCCAAGTGTCGACCATTCGAGAAGAAGTGGATTCGCTGCGTCAGTATCTGATTTTGCAGCAGATTCGTTACGACTTCGATTTCGATGTCCGGATGCGTGTCGAGGACAAGATACTCGACGTACCGGTACCGCGGTTTATTCTTCAGCCGCTTGTCGAAAACGCTCTGTACCATGGGCTCGACGATGAAGGGCACATTCAAGTGGATGTCAAAAAGGAAAACGGTTTCATTGAATTGGCGATCCACGATAATGGCGGCGGGATTTCTGAAGCAGAAATTGAGCGGCTGCTTCGCGAACAGAATGCCGTTCACGAAAAAGTCGGGATGGGAATCGGTATGAATTATGTTAAACGTATGATTGAATCGTATTATGAAGGAAAGGCTACACTTCATCTGGAAAGCATACCGGGCAAAGGAACAACGGTACGGCTTTTACTGCCCTATGAGGAGGGATCGACGGATGTTGAACGTGCTGATCGTGGATGATGACAAGCTTGTGCGCCGCGGCCTTATTTCAGCCATGCCTTGGTCGGAATTCGGACTTCAGGTAGCCGGTGAAGCCCGAAACGGAGAGAAAGCGCTGGAATTTCTGGAAACCCATGAAGTAGACCTCATGCTTACCGACCTCGCCATGCCCGTAATGTCCGGACTGGAATTGATGAGGACCGTACGCATTCGGTATCCCCGAATCTTTATCGTTGTGCTGACGCTGCATCAGGATTTTTCCTATATTCAGGAGGCCCTGCGTCTCGGAGCTATCGACTACATTGCCAAAGTCCAGCTCGAAGAGGAGCGTTTTGAGGAAGTGCTGGAACGGATCTGCTCGCGCATCGATAGTGAGCGGCGCAGGGAATCCTCGCCAGGCCATGTTCCGACTTTGGCCGATGCCGACGGCGGATACGCCTTAATTGGTTCGATAAAGACGGAAATCCATACGGCGGCCGAACAGCTGCCGGCGGCTCTGCGGCGACCCGATCTCACCGTAACACCCGATCTGCATGTTTGGATGGACAGTCAGGAGCCAAATAATGGACTGCTGGAGGAGACGTTGAGCGATCTGTCGCATCGAACCCGATGCGGCGGCTTGATCAGACTGAGCGGTCTCCGCGGGCGAAGCGTATCCGACATCTCGGCACGTCTTGAAGAATACTTGTCCGGCGAATGGTTTTATGTACAGCGGCCGGATATTCGCCTGTATACTTTTGACTTGTCCAAACCGGATCCGTTGGCCAGAGAATCGGCAAGCGAGAATATTCAGCGCGCTCTTGCCGATTTACGAAAGCGCGGCGCCAAATCAGACTGGCTGCACGAATCCCATGAGTTCGAAAGCTTGTTGGTCGATCTAGCATCCCTTCGCCTACCGCCCCAACGTCTGCACGGCGAACTTCTGGGTCTGACCTACGTCTGGAATGCGATTTATGAAGCGGCATCCGGCAGCCGTCTGGAAACGCCAGAACAGGCCCAATCGTGGTTCGAGGCGGAACAAGAGATCCGCAGCATGCGCGAGCTGCTGCGAACCGTACTCGGCCTGCAGCTTTACTCGCACGAAGTACGCTCCAGCATAATGCTCGCCGCCGCTCTAGTTCGCGAACGCTTGTCCGAACCTCTGCAGGCGGGACAAATCGCGCGGGAAGTTAATATGAGCCGCAGCTATTTCAGCCAATGCTTTCGCGATATGCTGGGCGTCACCTTTAACGAATATGTTCGGCAGCAGCGCATTGCACGCGCCTGCACGCTGTTAGCAGAAACTCGCAAAACCGTACAGTGGGTCGCCGAGCGTACCGGTTATGCCGACGAGAAATATTTCAGCCGTATTTTCCGTGAGCAGACAGGTATGCTTCCGAGCGAATATCGTCATCGGTATCTGCAGGAGGAGACGAATGTCCGCTGATTGGGGGGACATTTGTCCGAATCTATGATTTGCGCCGCAAAATTCGTACATTTGCCCCACCGCTTTAGAGACCGCTTTCTATCCTTGAAAGCGGTTTCTTTGTGTTAAATTATAGCTGTCTCATCCATCTTCCACAGAAAGAGGGGAATGTCATGAAGCACACATTCAAAGCAGCCTGGATTTTTTCCATTTCGGCAGTGCTGGTGCTCAGCGCCTGCAGCGGTTCGGAGCCAACTGCGGAATCGACTGCCAAAGAGACTCAGACGCAGAATACGGAGCCGGCCGACCCGTACGGACGTTACGAGGAGCCGATGACTATCAACATCGGCATGCAAGTGGATCCAACGGACAAAGATCTGCCTTCGGGAGATACGCCGCTGGACAATCAGTACACCCGCCAGATCGAGGAGGCGCTGAATATCAAGGTTGAGCATGCCTTCACCGCTTCCGCCGCCAATATGAGACAGAAGATCAGCCTGGCGATTGCCAGCAATGATCTGCCCGATGCCCTTGTCGTCAACGCTGTAGAGCTTCGGCAGATGGTTGCGGCCGGACAGCTTGCCGATTTAACACAAGTCTACGAGCGCTACGCTTCGCCGGAAATCAAAGATATTATTGAAAAGACCGACGGTGCCGCACTGAAATCGGTCACGTTCGACGGCAAAATGTATGCCATTCCAGGTGTTCAGGCCGACGCGGACGGCATTCATATCATGTGGATTCGCCAGGACTGGCTGGACAAATTAGGGCTTGAGCCTCCGCGGACAATGGAGGAACTGGAGAATGTAGCCCGTGCCTTTGTCGAACAGGATCCCGATGGAAATGGAATTTCCGATACAATCGGCATTTCCGGACCGCAAAGTGGAGACGGCAAAATGTACGCCAACTTCTTGGAGTCCAAAAACAACCTGTTTGGCTTTGATGCAATCTTCTCAGCTTACGGCGCTTATCCCGGCTACTGGCTGGACGACGGAAACGGTAATCCGGTCTACGGATCGACTCTGCCGGAAACCAAAGAAGCCCTCTCGGGCCTTCGTGACTTATACGCGAAGGGATTGATCGATCCGGAAATGGCCGTACGGGAAGCGTCCGATGAACCGATCATCAATGGCAAATCGGGCATGTTCTTCGCTCCATGGTGGATGGGCTACGGTCCGCTGACCAACGCCGTCAAGAACAACCCCAAAGCGAACTGGCAGGCCTACGCGCTGCCGCTGGACGCCGACGAAGCTTTTCGTCCGCATACAGCGACACCTTCAACCGAATTTGTTGTGGTACGCAAAGATTACGAGCATCCGGAAATTCCGATGAAGATGTTAAACAATCTCTTCAAGAACGAAATGGAAAATACATTTGATCCGAGCAAAGGCGGACCCGGATTTTACCCACTGCGTGTCGTCTTTGCCCCGTCGGACGAGATCGAATTCACGAACAAAGCCATCAAAGAAGTGCTGGCCGGAACGAAAACAAAGGAAGATTACGCGGGCGACCGTTCTTACAAATTGCTTTCTTCCGATTTGGAGAACATCACCAAGATCAAACAGGAACCTTATGACGACTGGAGCATCGATACTTGGACGCCGGATGCCGACTGGGGTGCATGGACACGAGCCTACTCGATTATGGTTGGCGGCAATCCGCTCGTCGAGACGGAAATGGACCGGGTAAACAGCATGATTTACGAACAGACACCGCTGATGGAAAGCCGCTGGGTCAACCTCAAAAAAATGGAGGACGAAATGTTCCTCAAAATCGTTATGGGCGTAGCTCCTATAGAGAGCTTCGATCAATTTGTCGAAGATTGGAAACGTCAGGGCGGCGAACAAATCACACGCGAAGTGGCAGAAGCGCTCCAACAGTAAGTACGCGCAGAACCGGGCCGCGTTTTTCCGGATAGACGGAACAAACGCGTCTCGGGCACGCCGGGAGATGGATAAACGGCCATTCTGCATACGATGTTTCCCGCTTAGAGAGGAGTCTTAACGGATGAGAATCAAAGGATTCGACAAACATTATTATTTGATGCTGCTGCCCGGCTATTTGTGGCTGATCGTATTCAGTATCGTTCCCATGTTCGGCATCGTTATCGCTTTCCAATATTTCAATCCGGGCAAAGGCGTATTTCATTCCGATTGGGCGGGCCTGGAGCATTTCCGCTACATGTTCGTTCTCAAAGACACCCGCCAAGTTTTCTTTAACACACTGCTCATCGCCGTACTCAAGATTATCGCCCATCTGATCATACCGCTCATCTTTGCACTGATGCTTAACGAATTGCGACAGATTGTTCTGAAGCGCTGGATTCAAACCATCGTCTATCTGCCGCATTTTCTCTCTTGGGTTATTTTGGGAGGAATCATGCTGGACCTGTTTTCTTACAACGGTCCGGTCAACCAGCTCGGTGCGCTGCTCGGCTTCAGCCCTACGCTGTTTTTCGCTAAGGCCGAGCTGTTTCCTTGGTTGGTCGTCGGCAGCGATGTATGGAAAGAGTTCGGCTTCAATACAATCATTTACCTGGCTGCGCTTACGGGGATCAATCCGGCATTGTACGAAGCGTCCGGCATGGATGGAGCCAGCCGCTGGCGAAGTCTATGGCATATCACGCTTCCGGGCATACGTACTACCGCTGTCCTGCTGACCGTACTGAGCTTAGGCAATGTACTTAACGCCGGATTCGACCAGATTTTTAATCTATACAATCCGCTTGTCTACTCGACCGGCGATATTATCGATACTTGGGTATACCGGACAGGCCTTTTGAATTTGCAGTATGAATTGGCAACAGCAGTGGGAGTGCTCAAATCATTGATCGGCTTCATTCTAATCAGCATATCCTATTATTTGGCTTATCGGTTGATCAACTATCGGATATTCTAAGCAGGAGGTGCGTTTATGATTCGGGACAGAACATGGGGCTCGCGCCTTACGGATACCGTAATCTTGGTCATACTGATCGTAATCACGCTGACCTGCATTCTGCCCATCTGGTATACCTTCTCCCTGTCGCTCAGCTCCAATTCTGCAGCGGCAGCAGGGCAGGTATGGCTGTGGCCGGTCGGATTCAATTTCAATGCTTATATGCAGATTTTAAAAGACACCCAATTTTTCGGTTCATTCTGGATTTCTATTCAACGCGTTATGCTGGGGGCCGCTCTCAACTTCATAGTTGTGCTGCTGATGGCTTATCCGCTGTCACGCAGCTCACAGCAGTTCAAAGCTCGCGGCGTACTGATGTGGATTCTGATCTTCTGCATGCTGTTCAACGGAGGCTTGATCCCGCTCTATCTGACCGTCAAAGGACTTGGCTTACTGAACAGCATTTGGGCGCTAGTGCTGGTAGGCGGCGCTCAGACTTTGGTATTTAACGTGATTCTGACCGTCAACTTCTTCAGGAATTTGCCTAAAGAATTGGACGAAGCCGCATTGGTCGACGGAGCCGGTCCTTGGTACTCGCTGTTCAACATTTATCTACCGCTCGCTGTTCCTGTGCTGGCGACCGTGACACTGTTCAGCATCGTCTATCACTGGAACGAATTTTTGTACGGGCTGATTTTTATGACACGCGAGCAGTACTATCCTCTGCAAACGTATATTCAGCAGCTTGTCGTCTCTGTAGATCCGGCTACCATGAGCGAAGATCAATACCGCCGGCTGTCGGAACTGTCCAACCGGACGCTCGACGCTGCCAAGATTTTTATCGCAATGCTGCCGATCATGGTTGTTTATCCGTTTCTTCAGCGGTATTTTATCCATGGTATTACGCTCGGCTCGGTCAAAGAATAATATGAAAATCTTCAGGCTCCGGAAGTCTTTTCTGGAGCTTTTTCCTTTTGATCATTTAAAAAAAACAAAAAAATGACCCGGACAAAAGTCCGGGTCCAATCACTGCTATTTCAAAAGGGGGTCATGTCTTATTTATACCCTATGCATGTTAGAGAACGGTGTCGCTTATATTTCAATTGTGTAACAAAACCATTTTTTTGCAAAAAAACCGCCTTCGGATGTGCCTTATTCCCTTTTAAGTCTGTTGATTCCACTTTTCCCGTGTCAGCATATATACGACTACGCCCAATTCGTCGTCCCGACGCTTCACCCCGAAGCCGAATTCAGGTCGGTGCTGTCGTTCCATTCCAATCTTCTCCAATACGCGCAGCGAGGCTCCGTTTTTGACGAAACAGCGCGCTTGAATACGCTCCAACTCCAAGTGTCCAAAGCCGAACTCTGCCAGTGCAGCTGCCGCTTCCGTAGCATATCCCTGTCCCCAAAACTCCTGCGACAGCGCAAATCCCAGCTCCGCTTTGCCTCCTCTGGCGTCCCAGCGCTGGAACGAACACAGCCCGACAATCTCTTCTCCTCCGTGCAAAAACACACCCAAATGCAGCGCACTCAAGCTGCGGTACGCTTCTTCAATCTGTCGGTAAACGCGGTCGGGATTGTCGACACCGAAGGTCCGCCCTGCCGAAGCGAGATAACGGGTTACTTCGGAATCGGCTGCACTGCGGCTCCAATTGCGAATATCTTCATTGGTCAATATGCGCAGTTCAAGCCGCTTTGTTACAATTGGCAGCCAGTTCGGCAGACTGCCGGCAATTCGTTCTTTATCCGCCATGCTTAGTTCTCCCCTCATTCTTCGTTCAACGATACAATTCTAACCAGCGCACTGCGTAATCGACCATAGCGCGCTGCGGAACCAGCCGACACTCGGCACGGCCAATCCGGCCCGACCGGATCACAGACGCTCGCTCCGTATCGAAATCGGCTCCCATTCGTTCGAAATCATCCGAATCGAAATTGATATCGCTGAACGATACCCATTCAGGTCCCTTTGTCCCCATCACTTTGGCTCTTGGCCGCAATTCTTTCTTTCCACGATAAGCTGCCCGGTACTCTCCAAGGTGAAACGAAGTATTCGTATCGTAACCGGTTCCCAGCATCAATACCCAGGCATTCAGCTCATATAGACGGGCAAGCGGAGAAGCTTCGCCAAGCCCATAGTCCAGCGGATGATTGTCAGTAATATAGGCGGCCTGCGGTCCTCTGGCCGCAAAGGACAAGTGCGGATGGCCGCTGCGCCGTGTACCGCTCTGTTTACGGAATGTTTCGGGAATAGCGCCCATTCCGCGTGTAACAGTAAGATGAGGATCGTAGAGCGGCATCTCGTCGCGTACCAGATCCCACCAGCGCGGATCAAGCGGAGGACTCATCCAGATCGCCGGGTCGGTGAGATCGGCCGATTGGGTCGGCATAACGAGTGTGCCGTCTTCCCCAAGCGCATCCTCAAGACCAAGGATAACCGCTTCGGCTCCACCTGCAATCCAGCCTCCGATTGCTTTTAGCGACGAATGTACCAACAGGACAGAACCCGGCTTAACACCAAGCGCTCGCGCTTCCTCCGCAATCGATCGTCTCGTATAAGGTCTTTCCGTAATCATCGAATTCATGCGCCGTTCATTCTCCTTCAATATAGCTTTCGACGTCGCTTCGTCCGTCGCTTTCGATCAGACCCCATGATTGCAGAAGTCTTTACAGTGTAACATGAATCGATACGCCAAGAATTCGAATTTTGCTGCTTTGTTTCTGTCGAACGCAAAAAATCCGAGGAGCCCGGCGCAGGCTCCTCGGATTTGTTTTCCGGTTAAAGATTCCGCCGGTCGTTTATTGGGCGAACCAGCGTGTGAACATACGCTTCGTCGTCTGCTTGTTCAGTTCGGCAATAGACGTTGTCAATGGAATGCCTTTCGGGCAAGCACGTACGCAGTTCTGCGAATTGCCGCAGCCTTCAATGCCGTCCGTGCCTTCCATCAACGTATCGAGACGGTCGGCAGCATTCATTTCGCCCGTCGGATGGGCATTGAACAGACGCACCTGCGATAACGCGGCAGGACCGATAAAGTCAGTCTTGTCATTAACGTTCGGGCAGGCTTCCAGGCAGACGCCGCATGTCATGCACTTGGACAGCTCATAAGCCCACTGGCGCTTCTTCTCCGCCATGCGAGGACCTGGACCAAGGTCGTAGGTGCCGTCGATCGGAATCCAGGCTTTAACTTTCTTCAGAGCGTTGAACATGCGATTGCGGTCGATAACCAGATCACGTACAACTGGGAACGTCGCCATAGGTGCGACACGGATCGGCTGCTCAAGCTGATCGACAAGTGCCGAGCAGGCTTGACGCGGCTTGCCGTTAATTACCATCGAACAAGCGCCGCAGACTTCTTCCAGGCAGTTCGATTCCCAGCAGACCGGCGCCGTAGTGCCGCCGCCCGAATTAACCGGATTCCGCTGGATTTCCATCAGGGCGCTGATCACGTTCATACCAGGACGGTAAGGAAGGTCGAACTCTTCGATGTAAGGCTTGCTTTCCGGTGTGTCCTGACGGGTGATAACAAATTTGACTCTTCTGGCTGTTGTCTGAGTTGTTTGTGGCACGTTTGTTGTTTCCGCCATGGTCTTTTTTCCCCCATTCATGTTTTTGGACGACCGCTTGATTGGGAAAGTTTGGCTTGTTTAAAAGACGAAAAAGTTAAGGAAAGAGAAGATCGTTTCGATCGCTCGTTGTCTCCAGGAATTTGAATTGTATTTATAAATGGAATATTCCCGGAGACAAAGGCGAGCGCTGACGCTTCTACACTGATCTTCTCTTTCTTTTTTATTCGCTTTAACATCCGAACTTTTTACTCAAGCTTTTTATCGGTTGAAAAGCGGCTCCGCGTCATACAGATATGACGCGGTCGCTTTTATAAAGCAATGCTGCGGATGATTCGAAACGCGATCGACCTATAAGTTTTCGTGAAAACTTAATCCGGCCACATGTTTCTTTGAAACATGATCAATCTTTCGAGTAATCGCGGATACGAGGAGGGATCAGAGATACGTCGACTTCCTCGTAGGAAATGCTTGGGCCTTCCGGCGTCCAAGCTGCCTTGGTCGTCTTCAGGAACTCTTCGTCGTTCCGTGTTGGGAATTCCGGCTTGTAATGCGCGCCGCGGCTCTCGTTGCGCAGAAGAGCGCCCTTGGTCATCGCTTCGGCGAGTTCCAGCATGTTCCAGAGCTGACGGGTAAACGCGACGCTGGAGTTGTTCCACTGCGCTGTATCCATCATATTGATTTTATGATAGCGCTGTTTCAGCTCCTTAATCTTATTTATCGTCTGTTCGAGCTTGTTATTGTAGCGCACGACCGTCATATTGTCGGTCATCCACTCGCCCAGCTCGCGATGCAGGACATAAGAATTCTCCGTTCCCGAATCCATACCCAGCAGTTCTTTGTATTTCGCTTCGTGCTTGGCACGATCGTTGTCAAACAGTGTGCTGGACAGATCGGCTGCCGACTTCTTGAGACCCTTGATGTACTCGACCGCTTTCGGGCCGGCCATCATACCGCCGTAGATCGCGGAAACGAGCGAGTTCGCTCCAAGACGGTTCGCACCGTGATATTGATATTCGCATTCGCCTGCGCCGAACAGACCAGGAATATTGGTCATCTGGTTATAGTCGACCCACATACCGCCCATGGAATAGTGAACGGCCGGGAAGATTTTCATCGGAATTTTGCGCGGATCGTCGCCCATGAATTTTTCATAGATTTCGATAATGCCGCCCAGTTTAACGTCGAGCTCTTTGGGATCTTTATGTGACAGATCCAAATAGACCATGTTCTCGCCGTTGATACCCAGCTTTTGGTCTACGCAGACATTGAAGATTTCGCGAGTAGCGATATCGCGCGGCACCAGGTTGCCGTAAGACGGGTACTTCTCTTCGAGGAAATACCATGGCTTGCCGTCCTTGTACGTCCAGATTCGGCCGCCTTCGCCGCGAGCTGATTCGGACATCAGACGCAGCTTGTCGTCGCCAGGAATAGCCGTCGGGTGAATCTGAATGAATTCGCCGTTCGCATAGTGAACGCCCTGCTGATATACGGCGCTGACCGCCGTTCCCGTATTGATAACGGAGTTGGTCGTCTTGCCGAAAATAATACCGGGTCCTCCCGTAGCGAGAATAACCGCATCGGAAGCGAAAGTCTTGATTTCCATCGTACGCAGATCCTGCGACGTTACACCGCGGCATACGCCTTCATCGTCCAGCACCGCTCCAAGGAATTCCCAGTTCTCGTACTTGGTAACGAGTCCTGCCGCCTCGTAGCGGCGAACCTGCTCGTCAAGTGCATACAGCAGCTGCTGACCTGTTGTAGCGCCGGCAAACGCCGTACGGTGAAACTTTGTTCCGCCGAAGCGGCGGAAATCGAGCAGTCCTTCCGGTGTACGGTTGAACATAACGCCCATGCGGTCCATCAGGTGGATAATGCCGGGAGCCGCATCGCACATTGCTTTGACAGGAGGCTGGTTGGCGAGGAAATCTCCGCCGTATACGGTATCGTCAAAATGAATCCAAGGCGAGTCTCCTTCGCCCTTCGTATTAACCGCTCCGTTGATGCCGCCTTGCGCGCACACCGAGTGCGAGCGTTTGACGGGAACCAGGGAGAACAACTGTACAGGAACGCCGGCTTCGGCCGCTTTGACGGTCGCCATCAGGCCCGCCAATCCTCCGCCGACAATAATAAGTCCGGATTTTGCCATGTCTGATTAGGTCCCCCTTAACCGATCAATGTTTTCAACGTAGTGAATACTTGTGCCGTGTTTGCGAATTCCTCATTGCGGAAAGCGAACAGCGACAGCATAAACAGGGCTGTAACAACCACGAACACACCCATGCAAATGTAAGAAGAAATGCGCTGTGCGCGTGGGCCAATTGTAATACCCCAGCTGACCAAGAATGCCCACAAGCCATTGGCGAAGTGGAACGTCGTTGCAATTACCCCTATTGTAAAGAAAATAAAATAAGCAGGTTGCGTAACCATCTGATGCATCATACCACCGAGATCATCGTGCGTGGCATTTCCGAAAAGAATCTGGAAACGAGTCGTGTACACGTGCCAGACAATGAACACAAACGCAATAATGCCGCTCACACGCTGCAGCACATAACGCCAATTGCGTTCCGTGTTGAAATGGCCGATATTCGGCTGCGCCTGGTACGCAATGTAAAGTCCATACACGCCGTGAAAGAGCAGCGGAAGCCAAATCACAAATATTTCAAGGAAAATAACAAGCGGTAGATCATTGATTCTGGTCACTGCATCTCGGAACCCCTGCTGCCCACCTTCATACGCCGCAAAGTTGGTAATTGCGTGAGTGAGAATGAAAAAGCTAAGCGGAATCAGTCCCAATAACGAGTGGATCTTTCTGGCGTAGTAACCTTTCATCTGCCGAACCGTCCCCTTTCATGATTCGACATTCCGCCGCCCTTCGAAAGCAAGCTTTCTCCGTACCGCAAAATGTCCTTTTTAGAACGTTTTCATAAATTCCACAAGGGAATTTGCCGTTCTGTCGATCCGCCCGCTTAACGTGCGGCGACCCGAGGAATCTGTTCCCCTTTTAGTAAGGTTGTAAACAAAACGGCTACCCTTTTATGTTACTCCAAAATTTCAGAGAATGGAACCAATATGACAACTTTTTGAAAACAAAAAATTCCTGCTTAGTATATGTAAGCGTGCGTAAAGGTTAACATCTTAACAACCATTAAACTCGCTTACCTGCTTTGAATCCCCTGTTGACGCGCCTTAAAAGGCCTTTTGAAAGCCAGGAAAGGAAGCGTTACCATAAAAATGCTGCAATAAAAAAGGAAACAGACGGCATCTCTGCCCTTTGTCTCCTTAGCTTATTTTTTGTTCCCAATCCTTGCTCTTTATTCGAAATTGCTAATTTGCCTCCAAATCGAACATTTGGATATAAATCTTGTTCCCATCGAGTCCTTCATTCTCCGATATTGACCACTTCGCGTTCAAATTGATCGATTCGGTCGTTCGGGCCGGCAATAACCATAATGTCTCCTTCGCGCATTTGGTCCAATGCGGTCGGTGCGATCGTAACGCCGGCTTCGGTACGCAGTGCCACGATCGTACAGCCGAATCGTGCACGCGAGTTCAAATCCGAGACTGTTCGTTCATTTAGGCAGTTGGGAACTCTCATTTCCACGATCGAATAATCATCGGACAGCTTGATGTAATCCAGCAGATTCGGCGTCACGAGCTGATGCGCTACGCGAATGCCCATATCGCGCTCCGGGAAGATGACCTGATCGACGCCGATTTTCTCCAGCGCGCGTCCGTGCAGGACGGTAATAGCTTTCGCCACCACTTTTTTGACGCCTAACTCTTTGAGCAGGATTGCGGCCAGAATGCTGGTCTGCATGTTTTCTCCAATCGCGACAATGCCGCAGTCAAAGTTGCGGATACCGAGCGAGCGCAGCACCTCCTCGTCCGTTGCATCGGCAACCGCCGCATAAGTGAATCGTTCGCCAACCTCTTCGACGACTTCTTCGCTGCGATCCACACCCATTACTTCATAACCCAGATCAATCAGCTCCGTACCCAGACTCATACCGAAACGTCCCAGTCCGATCACCACGAATTGTTGTGTACCCACCGTTCTTGCACCACCTTATCCAATAATAATTTTGCCTTCAGGATTCCGGAATTTCTCGGGACCTTTCTTCGGCTTAAGCGCATAAACCAGCGTCAGCAGTCCGACCCGGCCCGCAAACATGGTTAACGCAATGAGGATCTTGCCGAATGTCGACAGTTCCGGTGTCAGTCCGAGCGATAGCCCGACCGTTCCGAATGCCGACATGGTCTCGAATAAAATCAGCATAAAATCATGATTATCTATTGCGGACAGCACCATCGCCACCCCGATTACCAATCCAAGTCCCAACAAGATAATGGTCAGCGCCTTAAGGATGCGTTCGCGTCCGATACGCTGCCGGAAAAACACAACGTCTTGACGGCCTCTCATCATCGCGATCATCGCACCAATTGTAACCGCAAAAGTTGTCGTCTTGATTCCTCCCGCTGTCGAGCCCGGTGAAGCGCCGATAAACATCAGAATCAGGATCAGGAACTGCGTTGCTTGATGCAGGGCAGTCAGATCGACCGAATTAACTCCCGCCGTACGCGGAGAAACCGACTGCAGCAGGGCACCCCAGAATTTTCCTCCTACCCCGAACCTACCGAGCGTCCCCGGATTACTCCATTCGAAAAGCAAAATGACTATAGTGCCCAACAGAATCAGTATACCTGTCGTTGATAGCACAACTTTCGAATGCAGCGAAAGCTTCTTTTTGTGTCTCAGATCGGC
Source organism: Saccharibacillus kuerlensis DSM 22868 (assembly GCF_000378145.1). GTDB lineage: Bacteria > Bacillota > Bacilli > Paenibacillales > Paenibacillaceae > Saccharibacillus > Saccharibacillus kuerlensis. The sequence goes on from NZ_KB899282.1 coordinate 189,230, forward strand.
CAAGTCGGACAATACGATAAAGCCCAGTCCGCCAAGCACAATAAGCATGATCGAAGTTAGAATCATAACCGGATCGTCTGTATAGTGAGTCAGGCTGCTAAATCCACCAAAAATATCAAAGCCCGCATTATTAAAAAACGAGATTGAATGGAAAACACCAAAATAAAAAGCCCGATGAATCGGCATCTCGAATGCCAGCCGAAGCGTAAAGATCAAAGCGCCTACCGCTTCAATAGTCAGCGAATAATACAATACTCGGCGGATCAGCCGTACAATGCCTTCAACCGATCCCTGATTCATCGCTTCCTGAAGGACCAGCCGATCGCGAAGGGAGATTCGGCGTTGAAACACCAAGGCAAATAGGGTAGCCATTGTCATGAAGCCCAGTCCGCCTACCTGAATCAATACCATAATAACCGTCTGACCGAAAGCATTAAAAAACGTTCCGGTATCCACAATCACAAGTCCTGTGACGCACACAGCCGATGTCGCCGTAAAGAAAGCATCGATAAGCGGCAGCGGCTGGCCAACCTGGTTGGCGGCAGGAAGCATCAGCAGCAGTGTACCGATCAGTACCATCGTCGCATAACCGATCGCCAATATCTGCGGCGGAGAAAATCTAAGTTTGGGAACCGCCATCGCCATTTTGCAAAAGTCTCCTCCTTCTAATTCATCCGAAAACGAAAGCAGTCGTTCTATTATATGCGCACCTGCCTGCCGATCTCAATGATCATTTGAACAAAAACGCGATCGTTATGCTGTCATGTGGTATGTCTCTTGCGGAATATGGTATTTTAGAGAAAGGTATCCGGATTCGACGCCTTAACGAATACGAAATCCGGCAAGGAGGAGAACCATGACAGACCCGCAGCACCGTATCCTGCACGTCAATTACAAGAAACTCGGTCTCGCCGCGGTCATTGGGTTGATCGTTTACGTACTTTTCAACTTTACGACCCTGTTCCAGAGCGACATGACTCAACAAGAAGCCTACTCCCTAATCAGTGAGGAACAAGCCCAATCAAATGCTTCGGCATTCGCTTCATCGCAGCTGGGCATTTCCGAACCCCTCGGATCCCCATCGGTCAGTTATCACAGCGATTCGGACCTTTACGGTTATTTGTCCCGAGAGAAGCTGGTAAGCGAGTACGATGCGACTTACCGCGATCGTTTCCCTTACGAGATGTTTCGTGTCACTTATGATTATACGGTGGGAGAGACCGAACGTTCCCTGACGATCGACGTCAGCGCCAAGAACGGCCGTGTCGTCGCTTTCAACAATCTGCAAGCCGATTATGCTGCTCAATTGACAGATTCGGACATTCCGCCCCCTTCTCTTGAAGATCCAAATCTTTTGCGGGAAGATAAAGTTCGGATCGCCGAGCCTTTGATGCAGAAGCTCGGTCTGGACACGGATCAGTTGGAATTGATCGGTTCCGGGAACGAGGAAGGACTCCGCTATATGTCGTCTTCCGTCAAGATCGGCGATAGCACACTTGGCGTCAACGTCACCTTTGAAGGCGACAGGGTCGCTTCGATCCGGCCCAACTTTAGCGTTCCCGAATCGTATACTGCTTATGTGAATCAACAGACGACATGGGCGAGCATTATGACTTACGGCGGCTATATGCTGTTTACACTCGTTTTGGGCGTGCTGGCCGTCGTCTACGCTTTCCTGCTGAAGAAGTACACTTCGTTTATGCGCGGTATCTTCCTCTCGCTGTTCTATTATGTGGTCTCGATTTTTGCCGTTTGGAACATGCGTCCTTATTTCGAGGGCACTAGCTACTCGGATGTCCTATTCATCGTTTCGCTGGTTCTTCAGATTATACTTGGCTTATTTATGGCGGCAGCACTGTACTTCTCCTTTGTCGCAGGCGACGCACTCTGGCGCAGTCAGGGACGCGTCATGTGGGCGAGACGCGGAGAACCCGCCTATGGCCGTCATGTCTGGGAAGCTGCCAAAACCGGCTATCTGTGGGCGCTGATTCTGCTCGCCGTGCAGGCTGTAATCTTCTTCGTGCTGGAACGCACACTTGGTGTGTTCTCGACATCCGACGATTCCCAGTCCACCTATAATATGATGTATCCGTGGCTGTTCCCGATTCTGGCTTGGATGGCCGGCATCTCCGAGGAAGCGATCTACCGGCTGTTTGGTATTCCAATGGTCAAAAAGATTGTCCGCAGCACCATATTGGCCAGTGTAATCACCTCGCTGATCTGGGCGCTCGGACATACGCTGTATCCGATCTATCCGGTCATCACGCGGCCGATTGAGCTGCTGTTCCTGGGTCTGATGTTCAGTTTCATCTTCCTGCGCTATGGCTATATTACGGCCATGTTTGCGCATGTCGTATTCGACAGCATCTTGATGGGACTCAGCCTGATCTTTATGGGCACGCTCAATTACGTCATTGTCGGCATCGTATCGATTATCATGCCGGCTATCGTCGCTTTTGTCATCTATATGATCTACCACAAAGACAAGCCGCGTCCCGCTGCAGGCGATTCGCCTGGAGGAACGCTTGGGAATGATCCCGATGACGCTCCTGCCATTCGTGAAGAAGCCTCTTCCTCACAGAAACCGCTGCCGGGTCCGGACGATCCTTCGCGTCGTACACCAGGCTGGTCGCTTGGCAAGGACGAACGACCGGATTCCATTTAGACTTGAAACAACAAAAAGGATGAAGCCGTATTTCGGCTTCATCCTTTTTTGCATTTATATTCATACATATTGCCTTTGCATCCGTGTCTGCATCTATAGCCGCATTTATGTCGTTCGTACAGCACGGCGGGCGCCCCACAGTATGAACCAGAAAGCGTAAATCAGCACATTACTGCCGAACAGCGGCATTCCTCCTTGATCAATGAATGCAGTGAAAGAGATCAAGGAAGAATCATTTAAGGACGTTTAGGAGGTTCCGCTTCTTGAACGGCGTCCGGAGTCGACTTCCCGCCGTTTTCCAGCACTTTCTTAAAGTCGTCCCGCACACTTCCTCCCCACAGCTTTACGCCTGAGCGATAAGCCGCCCGGCCGTTCAAATGACCAGCCACCGGGGAAGTCAGAAACACGAATACGATCGCCAGCAGCAGCTTGGCATTAATATCACCATCGACTACCCAGAAGTAGATGAATGCTCCGAGCAGAACGAACAATACACCTAGAGCGGCGCTTTTCGTTGCCGCATGCGAGCGCAAATATACATCCGGCAGACGGATCAGGCCAAAGGCGCTGATTGCACAAAATATCGCTCCGGCGAGCGCCAGGACGATTGCGATCCACTCAACGATCGTCGCCATCTTCGATCACGCTCCCTCTCTCGATATATCGTGCCAGCACCGTTGTGCCGATGAACGTCAGAATGCCGATAACCAGAATAATTTCCATCAGCGCCTGTGTATCGAGCAGCATGCAGAACACCGCAATCATGGCTAACAGGTTGATCCCGATCGTGTCAAGCGCCGCGATCCGGTCGGAGCGGCTTGGGCCGGCAATCAGCCGGTACGCGCAGCCGAGGACGGCAACAGCGAGAATCACAAGTGCGGCGCTCAGAAAGAAGGTTGTCATGAACGGGTCACCTCCATAATCGCTTTTTCAAACGTGCTGCGAATCTTGTCGGACATCTCGTCTACATTGGAGATGTCGAGTGCATGAATATATAAGGTCTGATTATCGTCCGACACTTCAAGCGTAAGCGTACCCGGTGTCAGACAGATCATACAGGACAGAATGGTTACTTCCCAGTCCGAATTCAGCTCAGTCCGGTACTCGAAAATTCCCGGGCGCATGGTCAGCTTGGGACGAAGAATATGACCGATAACTTCAAAACTGGAGACCAGCAGTTCGCGGATGAGCAGCCATCCCAGCTTCAATACGGACCATACTCTCGCCAGGTAAAAAGGTTCCGGTCGAAATTTGCGTACAACGTACAGAACCGCGATACCAAGCACATAGCCCACGATGAATCCGGATACCGACCAATTGCCGTTCAGCATCATCCACAAAAATGCGATCATCAGGTTAAGCAAAATTTGAAAAGGCATGTGCATCTACTCCTTCAGTACGGCTTCGATATAGAGGCCGGGATTCGCCAGCGTTTCTCCGGCCTGTGAAGCAAAGCCGTGTACGCTGTTCGCCGCAACCCCTATGCCGATGACGAACAACAGCAGAAGAACGGCAGCACTATTGGCCAGAACCGTTTGCTTTTTGCGCAGAACTACGGAAGGTCCGTCTTCTCGGCTGTTGGCACCCAAGCTCTCAACGATCTCCGCGTCCTCTTCATCCACAGAGTCGAGCGTTTCCGGTTCGGTTCCCCAGAAAGCTTCGCGGAAAATTTTAATCAGCGAGTAGAGCGTCAATAAACTGGATGCAAGAGCGATCAGGGATAAGGTCAGCATACCCTCTTCCAAACCTCCGCGCACAATCAGCACTTTGCCCGCGAATCCGCTCAGCGGCGGAATTCCGGTCAAAGCCAGCGCCAGAATAAAGAACATCCAACCGAGACCCGGACGGCTGCGGATCAATCCGCCCATCCGGTCCAACCGGTCGCTTCCTGCCGCCGCAATCAGCATACCTCCAAGCACGAACATCAAGCCTTTGGACAGAATATCATGCAGCATGTAGAATACGACGCCGTCCATTCCATCTCGTGTTCCGGTCGATAGACCAAAAGCGACAAAGCCTACGCCAATCAGAACGTTATAATTCAGGATGCGCGGAATATCCCGATAAGCCACCGCACCAATCCCGCCCAAAATCATAGTGGCCGCTGCCATGCCTGCGATCCAATTGTTCGTAAACGAAGGATCGTTCGGGAAGATCAGCGTAAATGTACGCACGATGGCGTAGAGGCCGACTTTGGTCAGCAGCCCCCCGAACAGCGCACGTACCGCGAATGGCGGAGCGCCATACGCATTCGGCAGCCAGAAGAAGAGGAACAATCCCGCTTTGAGAGCAAAGACGATCAGGAACAGCAGGCCAATGACATTCAGCACGCCTCCCTGTCCGGCTTCTGCAATGCGAAGCGACAAATGCGCCATGTTCAGCGTACCGGCGGAAGCATACAGATAAGCGACGCCTGCGACGAACAGTGTGGATGACAGAATGTTGATCAGCAGATATTTAGGCGCTTCGCGCATCTGCTTTTTCGATCCGCCCAGCGTAATGAGTGCATAAGACGAGATCAACATCACTTCAAAGAAGACAAACAGGTTAAATATATCGCCCGTCATAAACGAACCATAGACACCGACGAGCAAAAAGTGAAAGAACGTATAGTAATGGTGCTCTTCCCGTTCCCGGCTGATACTCGCGAAGGAGTAGAGCAGCACCCCAAGACCTGTGATTGATGCCGCAAGCACCAGCAGGGCCGCGAACATGTCGGCTACGAACGGGATTCCGTAAGGCGGTTCCCATCCGCCCAACTGCAGGGTCAGAATGCCCTCGGAACGAACCCGGAGTACAATAGCGATAGCAACCGCGACGTTTGCGATACTACCGATCAGACTGACTATGCGCTGAAGAGCGACTCTTTTACGGAAAAACATTAAAAATACGGCAACTGCCATAGGCAGAAGAACGGGCAGCACGAGCAGATTGTTCAAGATTCCGCCTCCTTGCCACTAGCATCCATACCATCGATTTCATCTGTGCCGCGCGTCTGGTATGCCCGATAAGCTAGGACAAAGTACAATGCGGTAATTCCGAAGTTGATCACGATGGAAGTCAAAATTAATGCCTGCGGTAGGGGGTCGGCATAAGAATCGCCGCCGCTGCCGAGAATCGGAGCTGCTCCGCGCTTGAGACCGGCCATGGTCAGCAGCAGCAGATGGACGCCGTGAGTCAGCAGGGAAGTGCCGAGAATGACGCGCAGCATGCTTCTGGACAGAATCAGATAGACGCCGATCATAAACAGCGCGCCGACGGCTATAGCCATAATCCATTCCATGTCAATCTTCCCCCTTTATCGTAAATATAATGTTCATGACAACGCCGACAACGGCCAGATACACGCCCAAATCAAACAGTACGGCGGTTGCTAATTCCGTTTTGCCCAGGATTGGCAGATAGAAGTAATCGAAGGCCTGACTCAGAAACGGTGCATCGAAAAGGAATGATCCCGCTCCCGTCAAAATAGCGATACTCAAACCTACTGCCGTCATCAGACGATAATCGACCCGAATCACACGGCGAATCGTATCCATTCCGAAAGATACCGCCAGCAGACTCAGCGCGGCCGCTGTCATCAGTGCCGCAATGAATCCGCCGCCCGGATTGTTATGTCCGGCAAAGAAGAGGTACAGCGAGAACGAAATAATAATCAGAACGATGACCCGCGACATTGTACGCAGAATCACATCGTTGGAAACGAGCGGGAAGCCCAAGCGGTGTGAGGCAGCCTTATTGGCAGCTTCGTCTTCCGGAGTCGTTTTGACACCCAACTTGATCAGTCCGTAAATGCCTAGGGAAGCGACGCCCAATACCATGATTTCAAACAGCGTATCGAAGCCCCGGAAGTCGACAAGAATAACGTTGACGACGTTTTTGCCGCCCGCCAGTTCGTAACTCTCGTTCAAGAAATAATTGGAGATCGGCTCGAACGGGCTGCTGCCCATTGCAGCCAACGCGATCAATGTCATAGTGACACCGACGCCACCGGCTACGATTAGGTTCGTCCATTTGAATGTAGGCTTTTCCTTCTCCCACTTCAACTTCGGCAGGAACTTGAAGCAGAGCAGGAACAGGATGACGGATACCGTCTCTACAATCATCTGCGTCAATGCCAAATCCGGCGCGCGGAAGATTAGGAACAGCGCAGTTACCATGTAGCCCGCTGCGCCGGTAAAGAGAATCGCATTGACTCTTGATCTTGCGAACGGCACAGCAGCCGAAGCGGCCAGCATAACAATGACCAGTACAACTTCATAGAACGTAATCGGCGCATAATCTTCCATGCCGAATGTGATGTCGGGCGATAACAGCAGCGTCCCGCCAAGCGCAGCAATCAGGAACAGGAAAATATAAATCAGATAATGACGGACCGAACCTGTCATGTACAGGTCAGTCGTCCGGCGGCCGCCGTTTTCCAACAGCGACAGTCCGCCATTATACAGCCGGTTAAGCGTATCCCGGCCACTCCACTCACGGTCCAACACGCGGAAGCGGGTATACGTCAGATACAGCAGCAGGCCCACCAATACGACGCCGATCGTCATCCACAGCTCCGGTGTCCAGCCGTGCCAGAAATAGATCGATACATGCACCGATTCGGGAGTCGTGCCTCCACCGCGAATAGCGGCGGTCGCCGAATCGATCAGCGCATAGGACAGCGTATCCGGAATGAAAGCGAAAATGAGCGCCAGCGAGACAAGCAGCACTGGAGCTGCCAACAGTCCGATCGAGGCTTCGTGCGGCAGCTTGTCCAACTGGTCGTTCTTGACTTTGCCGCCGAACGTCTTGAACACCAGAATCATGCTGTATACAAAAGTGAAGACGCTGGCCATCCAGGCGATAATCGGAAGCACCAGCATCCAAGAACCTGCATGTAATGCATCAAATGAACGAATGTTAACCATTGCGGTAAAGAACATTTCCTTACTCAAAAATCCGCTAAACGGTGGCAGACCCGCCATGGAGAACGAACCGATCAGAGCGATGACGAACGTAACCGGCATCAATTTCATCAGGCCGCCCAGTCTGCGCAGATCCCTTGTTCCCGTCTCATGGTCGACAATCCCGACTACCATGAACAGCGAACCTTTGAATACAGCGTGGTTAATCAGATGGAATACGGCTGCGGTTGTAGCAAGGCCGAAGAAAGCAACCTGTGCAGGATCTGTATAAAAAGCGGCTGCAGACCCTATCCCCAGCAAACTCATAATCAAACCGAGCTGACTGATGGTCGAGTAGGCCAGCAGCGCCTTGAGATCAGTCTGACGGATCGCTTTGAACGATCCGTAGAACAGCGTAATCAGACCGGTCAGCGAAACAATCCAGAACCATTCGGCAGCACCGGCAAATATCGGACTCATCCGTGCAACCAGATACAGCCCGGCTTTTACCATTGTTGCCGAGTGCAGATAGGCACTGACCGGCGTCGGCGCTTCCATCGCATCCGGCAGCCAGATATGGAACGGGAACTGAGCTGACTTGGTGAATGCACCCAGCAGGACGAGAATCATTGCCGGCAGGAACAGAGGATGATCGGTCAATCCACCAGCCTGCGCCGCAACCTCACGAATACTGTAAGTCCCGGTCATCGTATACAACAGGTTGAATCCGGCAAACATTGCCAGGCCGCCGAATACGGTGATGAGCATCGATTTCAGTGCGCCGTAACGGGAACGCTCGCGGCGGTACCAGAAAGCGATGAGCAGGAACGAAGCGACGCTCGTCAGCTCCCAGAAAGCGTAAAGAACCATCATGTTATCCGATAGGACAACGCCCAGCATGGCACCCATGAACATCAACAGATAGATATAGAAGTTGTGAATGGAATTCGACGTTTTTCCCATGTAAAACATCGAGTACCAAACGACAAACGCTCCGATGCCTGTGATGAGCAGAGCGAAGAGCAGGCTCCATCCGTCGAGTACCAGTGACAGGTCTATACCCAGTCCCGGCATCCACGGAATAGTAACGGCCAACGTTTCACCGGAACTGATTTGAGGCATGCGACTGATAAAATATGCGAACAAAGCCACCGGCACAGGCAAAACCGCCCAGCCGGGATGAATGCGAGGCAGTACACGCATCAGTGGAATAAGTGCAGCCCACAGAAACGGAATTAAAATAGCGATATGCAGCACGTGTAAGCGTTCCTCCTTTCCCGAAAAGGGGAGATCATTTCTCGACCCATTCCCCTTGTACAATTTTTAAATATTCGGCCTGTCCTTCCTTGACTACCTTGAACAGTCCGCTGTCGAAATCCGTATCGAGTTCCCTGAAAAAGATACCTTCCAGAGCCCTTTTTCCTTTGATCAGGGCTGCTTCGTACTCTTCTTCCGAAGACAGAACGCAGCGTCCCTTTTTCTCTACAAGATACGCAGCAAAGCCTTTCTCGTGCGACTCCTCAAGCATCTCCGGATAGCGCTGTACGGCAACAATATGCAGATCGATCGCACCGATCCGCTCTAACAGATCGTCCACAAAATCGCCGTGCGTAATTTCATGCCAGATCGACTGGCTGGCTCTCCCGATGACAATCTGCGTCACGTCCAATTCTCTGGCGGTTTCTGCGATAACGTCGGCCGCCCTTTTCCCTCCGCCGCATTTGCGCACCAGGAACTCCCCGCCGGCTTGTTCTGTTTGTTTGCGCCAGCCGGCAACATAACGTTCTTTCTCCAAGTTGTACTCTTCCCGTCTTGCCGGTGCAACTGTCAGGACACGCAGCGGCGCTCCGAGCAGTTCGGCCAGACGACTGCCTCGCTGGATCAGCCGCTGCCCATGGGGACCGTAATGTACGCAGACCAGTATGCTCTCTTCATGCCTCTCCATGACCAAATCCCAACCTCTCCTCTGCATAAAAATTATTTTTTTTGCATAAAAACTCGAAAAGCACAGAAGGAGCCTGCTAATGGCAGGCTCCTCCGGTTGAATCGTATACATTTAGTGTCCATTATATCGAGAGGAATCGAAAAAGTAAAGGCTGCTGGCAAACTAGCGGAATGGCAGCCAACGAAAAATGCTGCTCAGCTCTCGTTTTTGAGTGCCTCCAGAATCTGCCGGGCCAACTTGTCGCCAATCGACAAAGGACGGAAATCTTCAACCGACGCCTCGCGAATCTTTTTCAATGAGCCGAAGTGTTTCAACAGCAGTTGGCGGCGTTTATCGCCGACACCGGGAATCGAGTCCAGCTTTGATGTGACCATCGATTTGGCACGCTGTTCACGGTGAAACGAGATCGCGAAACGGTGAACTTCATCCTGAATACGCTGCAGCAAATAGAATTCCTCACTGTCTCTCGCAAGCGGTACCACTTCCGGCGGATCGCCGCTCATAAGCTGTGCCGTCCGGTGCTTGGCGTCTTTAACCAGACCGGCGACCGGCACGCTAAGGCCCAGTTCGTTCTCCAATACGTCGATTGCGATAGAAATCTGACCTTTGCCGCCGTCAACCAGCACAAGATCCGGCAGCGGCAGTCCTTCTTTTAATACCCGTTCGTAACGGCGGCGAATAACTTCTCGCATTGTTGCATAGTCATCCGCTCCCTTGACGGTACGAACCTTGTATTTACGGTACTCCTGCTTCGCCGGCTTACCGTCAAGGAAGACAACCATCGCCGAGACCGGATTTGTACCCTGAATGTTCGAGTTATCGAAGGCTTCTACACGGTGCAGGCTGTCCAGCCCCATGGCATCGCCAAGCCGATCAGCTGCGCCGCTTGTACGCTCTTCGTTTCGTTCGATCAAGCGGAATTTCTCTTCCAACGAGACCCGCGCATTCTCGCACGCCATTTCGACCATTTTGCGTTTGGAACCGCGCTTCGGCACCAGTGCCTTGACGTTCAACCACTGCTGCAGCGCTGCAGCGCCGTTCAAGTCGCCGAGCTCCGAAGCATGCTGTACCTCTTCATCGGACGAAGCCGCATACTCGCCCTGCGTCTCCGCAACCATCGGCAGCTCCGCTCCGGTGCCTGCCGCCTCAAATTCTTCAACATTCATGTCGGCAGCGTTTATTCCCGGCGCCGCTCCGGCCGTTCCTGCGTTCAATGCCGCTTGGGCAGACTCGCCGGCTTCTTCCGGTGAGTTCTCCTCACCGTCATCGCCATCCGCGTCTGCCGCTTCGTTCGCTGCCATAATGTCCGCACGCGAAGGTCCTATCGCAGAGCGCGCTTCCCCGGCAGCCGGAGCGCCGCTTCCAGCTTCGTTATAGGGAAGCAGAATCTCCTGCGGCAGCGCCGGATTGTCACTGTAATACTGCGTTACGTATGACAAGAAATCGGCGTACGCTTCGCCGTAGAACGGAAAGCTCGACGCGTGCCGTTCGATCATTTTGCCCTGACGGATGTATAAGATTTGAACGCACATCCAGCCTTTATCTACGGAATAACCGAATACATCGCGGTCTTTTTTATCTGTGGCATTGATCTTCTGCTTTTCCATGACCGTTTCGATATTGGCGATCTGATCGCGCAGTTCTTTTGCCCGTTCAAAATACAGATCTTCAGCCGCTTCTTCCATTTTACGACGAAGCTCTTTCTTGATCTCTTCGTGACTGCCCCCGAGAAAGCGTGCAATTTCGTCGCGGATACCTTCATAATCTTCTTTTTGAATATCTTTCACACAGGGTGCCAGACACTGACCCATGTGATAGTACAAGCAGACTTCCTTGGGCATAACGCCGCATTTGCGAAGCGGATACATACGGTCAAGCAGTTTCTTGGTCTGCTGGGCAGCATACGCATTCGGGTAAGGACCGAAATAGCGCGCTTTGTCTTTTAGCACGCGGCGCGTAACTTCAAGCTTTGGATGCCGCTCGTTTGTAATTTTGATATAGGGAAATGTCTTGTCGTCCTTGAGCAGAACGTTGTATCGCGGCTGGTGAAGCTTGATTAAGTTGCATTCCAGAATCAGTGCTTCCATATTGCTCGACGTTACAATATATTCAAAATCACGGATGTCCGCGACCAAACGCTGTGTTTTGCCTGCATGACTGCCTGTGAAATACGAGCGTACCCGATTTCTTAAAATTTTGGCTTTGCCGACGTAAATAATGGTGCCTTCTCTATTTTTCATCAAGTAGCAGCCCGGAAGCTCCGGCAGCAGCGCCAGTTTATCCCGGATATGCGCCATTGCTTTCTCCTGCTCCTGAATCGTTTCGAGGTGAGTATCCAATTCCGTTCAACCTCCCTGTCCGCGTCCGATGTATTTCTCTGGATGAATTACCCTCTTTTATTATACGCTAAAAATAGATGCTGCACACGAAAAGACGAACACCCGCTCTCCTTCGACGTTTCTCTGGCGAAAGACGCAAAAACCCCCGGCATTCTGCCGGGGGCTCCTGTATGCGTCCCAAAGGACACATCATGGTAAGAGCGGAATTATTGGTGTTTAGCCAGTACGCCTTTCAGCGCTTCCTTAGAGTTCACGCCGATCAGCTTGTCGACCGGTTGTCCGTCCTTGAAGAAGATCATTGTCGGGATGCTCATTACGCCGAAACGGGAAGCCGTTTCTGGATTTTCGTCAACGTTGACTTTAGCAATCTTTACGTTTGCGCCAACTTCGCCGTCAAGCTCGTCGAGGATCGGAGCCAGCATTTTACAAGGTCCGCACCAAGGTGCCCAGAAATCAACCAGAACCGTACCTTCGCCAGCTTCTACTTCCGTTCCGAAATTTTGGTCGGATACATTTACAATAGCCACGGAAAATTCCTCCTTAAATTTGCTTCAAAATTTATCTTAAAACGCACATCTAAAGATAACTTGCGTTTATCTACATGTCAATTATAACACGAAATTCAACTTACCGAAACAATAAATTGTATTTTTTGATAAACATCTATACTTTAGTAAGCGATAATGGCGTTTGACCTGACTTCTACCTCTGTTAGCCGCGCTTATTTTCGCCCAGCACACGAATTGTTTCTACAAATGGAGAGATTCGGTTCATCAGCCGTTGTCCCTTATACGCTTCTTCCCCGTCCTTGTTGGTGAAGCTGAGGTGCTTTTCCAAATCGCCCAGTGAATAGTTGGAGGTATAAAAGGTCGGCTTGCGATTCATACGGTGATTCAGAATGGAACCGAGTACGTGATCGCGCACCCAAGGGCCCATATTTTCCGCACCGATGTCGTCAAAGATCAGCAGATCCGTCTCTTTCATCAGCTCGACGGTATCACGCAGTTTCTCTCCGTCTTGGATCATTGATTTGACGTCTTCGACAAAGTCCGGCATATAAACGATCACACCGGAGTGACCTTCCTTGGCCAGTTCGTGCATCAGATAGCACATCAGGAATGTCTTTCCTGTGCCGAACGGCCCCTCCAAATACAGCCCTTTATGAGGAAGACCGACGGTCTTCGTCTCATTGATATAGCGGAATATACGGCTGACTGCCGGCGAACGCACGGGGTCCTTCAGCATGATCTCCACTTCGTCATAGCCTTCCTTGAGCGCACGCTCGTCTACGTAAAAGCTGCGGATGCGGCTGCTGATCAGCTGATCGCGTTCATGGGCAAGCTGCAAGTTGCAGCGGGCTTTATAATCCCGAATGCGCAGATTGCCGCCCACTTCGTCGACGCTGAGCTTCGTGTAATGTCCCTGAAAGTCGTTCGGACAGTTTTCCAGCCCCGGACAGTTTTCGCAGTGCTGCTTTTCTTTCATATATTCGTACAGCCGACTGAGGTTGCGGGTCAGCTCTTGTTCCGTCAGTTCCGGATAACGCAGTCTCAGTTGACGTACATCGGGCTCGTTTAAAATGCGTGTCTTCAGATCTTCCGTCTGCTGACGAATCCGCGATCCGCCGAACTGCTTCAATACGTCTCCGATCGAATCCATGGTCATGAGTTTTGTCCTCCTTTCGTGGGCTCCGTGATATCGGGGATCGCTCCGGCTTGGTTTCCTCCTTCGAACCGGCGGTTCTCGGGTAAAGGAAATCCAAAAGTCGCTCTCCCCGATATCACTCCGCCTGAGGGTTGGGTGACTGCGGGAAATCCATTGCTGCTTTCCCGCAGCGCTTGTTGGCGCGGCAGGTTCCTGTTCGACAAGGGTGGCTCGCAAGAATTCTGCTTGCGGGTGGGGCTCGGAAGGCGCCGACAGGATCGGCTGTCCTCGCGGGAAACCTTCGGAGCAGGCTCGGAAGGCGCCGATAGTTTCGGCTCTCCTCGCGGGAACCCTTCAGAGCAGGCTCGGAAAGCGCCGATAGTTTCGGCTCTCCTCGCGGAAAGCTTCAGAGCAGGCTCGGAAGGCGCCGATAGTTTCGGCTCTCCTCGCGGAAAGCTTCAGAGCAGGCTCGGAAGGCGCCGATAGTTTCGGCTCTCCTCGCGGGAACCCTTCGGAGCAGGCTTGGAAGGCGCCGATAGCTTCGGCTGTCCTCGCGGAAAGCTTCAGAGCAGGCTCGGAAGGCGCCGATAATTTCGGCTGTCCTCGCGGGAACCTTCAGAGACTAGGATACAGCATAGGATTAA
>NZ_KB899283.1 GCF_000378145.1 Saccharibacillus kuerlensis DSM 22868
CGCACCGAGGTTCGAACGCTGTTTTGCTACGTTCTCAATCGCTGTGCTCACGTTCGTCAGAGTCGTTGCCGAAGACAGACCCGAGAATCCAGTTGTAGCTACACCAGTAATTTGAATCTTGAACGAACGGTCGTCAGCTTGTACCGACACGTTGCTCTTGATGCTGATGCCGTTGAACTTCGTATTCGTCATGATTGCATCGATCTGCGAACCCAGAGCGTTCAGCTCGGCGTTGATGTTCGACTTGTCGCTTGCACTGTACGTTCCGTTTGATTTCTGAACGTTCAGTTCTTTCATACGAGTCAGCATGGCGCTGACTTCGTTCATCGCGCCTTCAGCTGTCTGTGCGAACGAGACACCGTCTTGTACGTTACGCTGTGCTTGTTCCAGACCGCGAATCTGACCGCGCATTTTCTCGGAAATCGACAGGCCCGCTGCGTCGTCGGCTGCACGGTTAATGCGCAGACCCGAGGAGAGTTTCTCCATGTTTTTGCTGGCAGATGCGTTGTTCAGTCCCATGTTACGGTGTGTGTTTACGGCTTGCAAGTTGTGATTGATAATCATTGTGTTGTTTCCTCCCTGAGTTGGTTGATTTCCACATCCATGTGGTTGGTTACTCGTATGGCTCGTTCAGAATCTTCGCTCCACCCGTGTACCTTACTTCTTATATCGGATTCAAATTTCTTTTTTTTATAGCTTTCAATTTAAAATTGTATAAAAAAAGACTGTGAGACTCGCTCAACAGCCTTGACCGGACATCCCCTTATTTCTCTTTCTTCCTTTCACTCATAAACTCTGTGATTTGTTCTACATTAATTGCCGCTGTCTGGTTATTTTCCTGTACCGAAACCAAAATTTCTTTGCGCATGATTTCGACATGTTTGGGCGCATTAATCCCCAGTCTGACCGTATCTCCTTCTACCGAAATGATCATTAACTCGATATCCTCGCCAATGATGATGGACTCACCTTTTTTTCTTGATAATACCAACATTAGGATTCACCGCTTTCCGAGGATAATGAAGAGCTCAAAGGGTGTTTAGTCTGATAGGTTGTATTCACCAGCACCACCTGCTTGGCTATGCGATCTGTTACGTTGAAAATCAAAGGGGCTAACAAGTTCGCCGTTACACGCGCAGGATCGCTGTTCCATGTTACGATGCAGCGGACCGCCAAGCCTTTTTCCTCCGACAGCTGCAGTTCCTCGACTAGTTCATCGGATAACTTGAATTCGTAATCCTGAAAGTGTAAAAAAGGATCCGTTACAATGAACGCTACTTCCGGCTGATCGGCTGCCTGCAGATAACTGTACGTCTCGTCCACATTGCACAGCACATACTCCGCAACTTCTTCAAAACCGGGAATTCCTTTTGGAAAAGTAATCAGATCTTCCTCGCTTACCGTCAATTCACCCAATTGAACAGATTGAATTTGTATCATATGGATCCTCCTCAACATTTTAAAAGAAGCTACGGACCGCTGTCCGTAGCTTCAGATTATAGATTTGACCAGCTAATTTCAACATTCTAACTGATTAACGCATAAAGTCGATAAGTGAAGTGCTCATAATTTTTGCCGATGACTTGAGTGCTGCTTCATAAACCGTTTGGGCACTTGTCGCCTTAATCAACGCTTCCGCCATATCAAGATCTTCTGTTTTCGAGAGCAGCGTTGTCGTGTTCATCTCTTGGTCCTGCAGTCGGCTGTTAACTAATTCGACGCGGTTAGTACGTGCGCCTACTTCAGAACGAGCCGCGAGCATTTTGCTGGTACGGGATTCAATATTGCCCATTTCGGCGGTAATGTCATCCTGCTTTCCCGAACCGAGCGCTGTAACCAATCGGTCCATAAGAGCAAACGCATTATCGTTATCCGTAGCTGCACCGAAAAATTCGTTGCCGCTCGTATTGATCTGAAACTGGATATTCTCGCCAATCACATACTTAACCGCCGTATTATCTGTTTCAACCTTGGAATAGTCAGTACCGGCCTCAACCGGATAAGGAATAGATTCATAACTTTGACCGTTGAAAATAAATTTTCCACCAAATTTGCTGTTGCCGATATCAACAAGCTGCTTCTTGAGCTGCTCGACTTCAAGCGCAGCCGCCTGCATATCGGAGCCAGAATACGTTCCAGTGGAAGCCTGAACCATAAGCTCTTTCAGACGCGTCATCACATTCCCTGCGCTGCCCATTTGGCTGTCCGTTTCGTCCAGCCAGCTTTGTGCCGAATCGGTCGCTCTCTGGAATTGTTCGTTGCCTGCCAGCTGCGAACGATAACGCAAGGCGTAGGTTACGCCGACAGGATCGTCCGAAGGTTTGTTAATTTTGCGGCCTGAAGAAATCTGACCTTCTAACTTGTCCATGTTGTACAAATTTTTGTTCAAGCTGCCAAGCAGCGTCGAACTCATCATATTAGATGTCATCCGGATCGTCATCTTTTATTCCTCCCTTAAAACTTAGCGGCCGACTACACCAGTGCCGTTAATCAGCTTATCGAGCATTTCGTCAAATGTGGTCATAAACCGTGCACTTGCATTATAAGCCTGCTGGAATTTAACCAGATTAGTCATTTCTTCATCCATCGATACGCCGCTGACCGATTGTCTCAGCGTCTCGACCTGGTCAGCAAGACTTGTGGCGTTTTGTGCTTGACGGGCGGCTTCTTGGGATTCGACACCTAGCTGACCGGTAATCGAACCGAAATAGTCATCGATCGTAACCGGAGTAGATGCCGCACTGCCAAAGTCGAACTTGGTGCTCTTCATATCAGCCATAATCAGGGCCAAACCCGCATTGCCCGCAACAACCGTTTCGCTTGCTGTCCCCGGGTTCGTTACGCGGAAAGAAGAAGCGATCAGGTTGGGATTGTTCTGGATTAGAGTATTTAGCGTAATATTTCCGGCGGTAATAGTGCCACCTGATCCGCTAAAAAGATCGATCCCTGCCGAAGGTGTCGTCCCATCGATAGAGTATCCGATTTTCATCAATCCGTTAATGCCAGCAACCTTGACGTTGATCGAGTCAGTTAATGTCCGGTTGTTGTTGGCATTTGAAAACGTCGTTTCTGTTTCCGTACCATCCGCGCTGATCACCGTCAGCTGTGTACCTTCGGGAAGCACACTGCCCGCAGGCAGCGTCGTTTTAAACTCACCGTTAGCAAGCGTATTTGCCAGCGTATCTAGCTGACTTCTGTAGTCGACCACATAATCGTCACGGGATACGAACATACCGTACAATTCGCCCTTGTTGAGCGCTCCGCTGCCGTAGGCTTCCTTAAGACTAGCCTCGGTGACAGGCGTAACCGTGGTGCCGCTCACTGCAATATTCCCGCCCAGTGACACTTCATAACCGGTGTCCAGCTTGGTTACTGTTACGTTAGCGATTTTAGACAGCTGATCGACTGCATAGTCACGCTGGTCGCTCAAGTCGTTCGCGTTATTGCCCAAGTTTTCCACTTTTTTAATGCCAGCATTCAGATCGGCAACTGCCTGCAGAAGCGAGTTGACTTCTGTAGCTTTCAAGTTGATATTGGCCGTTAAGTCCGTTGTCATAGCATCCAGCTGCTTCGATGTCTGATTCAGGGAATCTGTCATTGCAAGCGTCGTTTCTTTAATAATTTTCCGGTTCGTAATGTCCTGCGGATCTTTACTGAAATCGGACCAGGCTGACCAAAAGTTGTTCAACACTGCGCTAAGTCCTGTCTCGGAAGGTTCGTTAACGATAGCTTCCAGCTTGCTCAGCGTTTCTTGACGAACTGTCCAGGCTCCCATTCCGCTGTTCTCCCCGCGGAACTGATCGTCTAGATACGAATCCCGTACGCGGGTAATGGATGTGACTTCAACCCCGCTGCCAAGCTGTCCAGGGTTCAGCCAGTTTCTAAGCGCAGGTGTTTCAAAAGCAGCTGCCGCCTTGGTATTGACCACCTGTCTGGAATAACCCGCCGTATTGGCATTCGCAATATTATGTCCGGCCGTACTCAGCGCAGTCGTTTGTGTATATAAACTCCGTTTTGCTGTCTCCAAAGAGTGAAATGTCGATGTCATAGGTTCTCTCCTTTACTCGTTAACCGCGTCTGTTAAACGTATTGAAACGGCTTTGACCGTAACCGTAAGATTGTACAGATGGATGTTGGTAAGTCGTGTCCTGCTCTGGGCGATACGACAACAATTCCATCGAAAAATTGATGAACGAGAGCGCCTGTTCGATCAGCTCGCGGTTAAAGTCATTGATCTGCTTCAAGCGGGCGAGCGTCTGCGATAAACGGGCCTGCACCTCTAACAGCTCTTTTTTCTCATGAGGATCAAAGACGAGTCTGGAGATCTCCACAATTGTCAGCTTCAGACGGGATTTGATACCACGCTGCTGCATGAACGCATAAGCCAACTCGCTGCGCTGTTCGTCTTCAGCCGAGATCCGCTTGAGAAGCTTGGATTCCTTGTTCATTGTGGCGATAAACACATCGATTTCATTTTTGACAATGGCTTCCTTCTTCGCTTCCGCAATTTCAATCATTTCAAGATGAGAGCGGTTCAGCTGCTCAAGCTGCTCGATCAACGCCTTCAGTGCCAACTTCGTTCACCTTTCTTTCCAATTTAATAGGTTGTCGATATATTTAAAAAGGACTTTCCCAAAAGCTCCGGATATACCGGGCTTCTGAAAAAGTCCCCCATTCCGTTATAACCTTTATCGGTTATTCCGCAAGAAAAGGTAACAGTTTTTCGGCAATTTTATTTGCGTCTACCGAATACGTGCCTGCAGATACCTGCTGCTTGAGCTCTTGGATGCGTGCAGTGCGTTCGCTGTCAGCCGGTTTGTTTGCCGCTTGCAGCATTTCCATCGCCTCCGTGGAAATCGTCACTTCATCTTTACGTGCCGTCTTTTTTGTTTCTTCGGGACGCTGCGTCTCATTCGTACGTTGGTAAGGGTTAAGAGCCGAAATTCTTGACGTGTCGTTGATTTTCATAATATGGTCAACCTCCTAAAGGTTTGAGTTTAAATTTAAGTTTAAGCTTGAGTTCAGTTATGAATTAGGTGTGAGCTATCTAAGTAAAAGCACCGATAAGCTTATAATAAGTTTATCGGCGCCTGTTCAAACATTGTTTATAGCTATTTGAAGAAAAAATTTAAATTGTCAAGCGTAAATTTGGGCTATTTTTGTTTCATTGTTCCTATTGCTGGGTAAGCCGGCACGGATTTTTTAGTCTTTTCTAAAACGATCGACCGCTCTATACGCTCCCGATGAATTTTTCTTCTGGTCGCTATACTGCTCTTGAGCAGCCTGCCGAAGATCTCCGGTCAATTTTGTACGACAGGGCTCGCACATATGCCCTTCACGAATCGGACCTCCGCATACTTCGCAGCCGTACCCCATATTAGGCGAATTGGCGATCGAAATGCGGCCTTCGCGGATAAAAGTCGTGATTTGCCGTACGCTTACACCTGTCTCGTCCGACAATTCCTGCATGTGAGCGCCTTTATTATCACGCAAATATTTGACGCAAGCTTCATATTCACTCTCTATATCTTTCGCGCAATTTCCACAAATCCCTTTATAATTCATTACAAAAACCTTGCCGCAGCGCGGACAATTTGCCAAATTCATCGTAAAGTGCCTCCTTATCGTTCGTTCCCAATGTTGAAGAGACGTTAAGTATATATCGGATTTCTTTCTCAATTCCGTTAAAATTTTTGCCGCTTCTATCATTTTATCTTAAAGAACATTGATTACAAGGGGCTTACGAACGGGCAAGCGTCAGGCTGTAGATTGAAACGGAGCGTCCAATTGCCGCTTCCAACCTTTTTAATACCGACGAACATACAGCGGCAGTCGTACCTGTCGTATAAATATCGTCGACAAGTAGGATTTTAATAGGAAAAGACCCTTCGGAATGCTCCCTACTTCCTATAAAGTCCCATTGTTTAAAAAACCGGGGGTCTAAATTAGGAAGTAAGCCAAATGCGCCGTCCAGATTATGGAGGCGCTCGGCTCTCTTTTTGAAACTTTGCTTGCCCGTATGTGTCATTCGAACGAGCATTTCGCAAGCCGGCATGTTTAATCTTTTCGCCAATTTGCGTGCTAGAAGTTCCGCTTGGTTAAAACCGCGCTCCTCCAATCGTTCCCGACTAACAGGCACCCACGTAATCAGATCAACATTCCATTGAGGGCGACCAGACATCAGACGGGTCAAGGAGGAGAAGAGATGTCGAATCGGAGCTTCATGATCTCCCGCCAATTCTCGGCACATCTGTCGGTAAGCCTGCTCCAGCATCATTGAGAATGGTTCGACAAACTGTTCCCGTCCGCCATATTTATACTCGGCAATCCATGCCCGCATGGTGGTATCGTACAGGACGGCGCTGCGGTTCATGATAAAAGCGCGGGAACGGGCTTCCGGGCGCAGGCAGTCGGGACAGCCCTGCGCTCTGCCGCAGACCGGACAGCGTGGCTGTACAATCCACGGCACATTGTCTGTACAGTGTTCGCAGAGCAGTGGAAGAGAACCTTTCGACTTAACAGGCCTGCTGCAGACAAGACAAGATTTGAACTCCGGGATCAGCAGCTTTCGAAGAACGGATAGCTCTCGCACTCTACTGCCATTCCCATTTCCATTCCCATGCCTATTTCCGGTTCCGTTCATAAGCCTCTGCTCCATAGACGCCGGAATCCCAATCCTTTGTTTGCAGCCTGCGGCAGTAGAAAAGGTTTCGCCAACCGATTCATCCGGCGGATCTGTCGACAAGCCCCGGCTTGGGCACGTGTTTTTTGCCTGCTTGCAAAAACGACGCAGCCTGCAGGATCGTCAGCCGACCTTCCTGCCCGGCCCGCCATTTGAACAAGCGAAGCTTCATCGAACAGACCGCTGTCCGCCTCAAGAATATACACGTCACTCCGCGGCACGGTCACTCCCCGTTCCAGAATCGTCGTCGTGACGAGCATTCGCACATCTGAGGCGCGGAAGGACTGCACTTTGTGTCCGCGCTCTTCGTCTTTGGAGGAGGTTGCACCGACCGTCACTCCGGCAAAGGCAGAGCGCAGAAGCGCAGCCAGCGGCTCGGCAAACGCAATTTTGGGAACAAAAATAAATACCTGCGCGCCTCGATTCAGTGAAGTACGCCATCTGCGCAGCAGCGAATCCGGCAGCTTTTTCCGGCGCAGCACTTCGTTCAAGGAAGGGATATGCAGCAGTTCGGGAACAGGCAGCGGATGCCGATGATAGCGTACCGGTACCTTGGCACATGCTAGACGCCCGCTTCGGACAAGCCGCTGAAGCTCTTTGGGCGGAGTAGCGGATAGATAGACCGTTTTTCCTTCAGGGGCACGGCAAATTTCTGCTGCATAAGCGAGCATAGGATCACCGTGGAACGGGAAAGCGTCCAGCTCGTCAATCACAACCAGATCGAACGCCTGGGCAAATCGAAGCAGCTGATGTGTCGTCGCCAACGTTAGCCCGCCGCGTCTCCAGCGTTCCTCACTGCCTCCATACAAAGTGACACATGTTTCGTTCGGAAAAGCTTTGCGCAGACGCGGCGCCAATTCCAGTACGACATCGCGGCGGGGCGTAGCAACCAGCACCTGTCCGCCCCGGCTGCGTACACTCTCAATCAGCGGAAACAGCATTTCAGTCTTACCTGCACCGGTTACCGCCCATAACAGAAAGCGGCTGCTCGGATCGTTCGCAGCATAACCGGAAGCATCCGCACTACGTCCAGCCTTGATTGCAGTGCCGGTCTGAAACGTCTGACGCTTCCCTTCAAGAAATCGAACTGCCAAGTCTGCCGCAGCAGTCTGCGCCGGGCTCAGCTTCCACCGAGCCAGTCTTGCCTGCAGATCAGGTGGCCTGGAAGCACTCCTTAACCCTCTATGGATGCCCTCACTTGTATCTTCATTTATACCTGCATCTATGCTTACATTCATATCTAAATTGAGGGCAGAGCTGCTGGAACCTACAGCATGTACCTGAGGCCGAGGCCCGCCCTGCAGCAGCAGCTCACAGGAGCGGCTGCGTCCGAGTGAGCGACAAGCTTCACAGCGCGCACAGTCCGACGATCCACAGCTCGCGCAGGGACCGCCAAATGCTGCGCTGCCGCAGCGTACACAGCGATGTGTCTTCCTTTTTCCAGAATTCCCTCCCTTCCGTGAAGATTCCTGCCGTACCTTCTTTCGGCTATTCTCATCCGCTTCTACTGCGCTTTGCAAATGAATCTGCCCCTGCAAATATGCCAACTGAGCTGCTGCTCTCCAATCGGATTCCAGATCCGGAGCCATTTCGCGCAGCATCGATTCCAGCTCACCGCTTAACAGTGATCGCCCTTTCAAGAGCCAAACAATCCGCTCCGCCCTCTTCTCCAAACTCTGCATCCAGGCCTGTTCACTCACACTTATTCCGCATGATCGAATGACGACATCGTCCATCCAAACCTTCGCCGCCGATTTTTTGTCATCTGTCATTTTGTCATCTGTCATTTTGTCATCCGTCACGCTGTTATCTGTTACTTTACTGTTCGTCCCCTCGGCACCCGTCATGTCTCCTCGGCCAGCTTCACTAATGCCTAATAGAAAGGATACGTCAGCCGCATGTTCCAAGCTCAATCGTTCTCCAAGCCAGCCGCGAACCCTTCGCTCCCATTCCACCCTACTCCATTCCGCAGCACAAGCATTAAGCTTCATTCCCGCAAGTTTGGAAACCCACTGAAGCGGCATACCGGAGGAGATTGGTAACATTCTTACTCCTGCATACCGAGAAGCGTTTGTTTTTCCCCTATACGGTTCTCCATCTGTTCCAGAGAAACGCTCACTTTGTTTCTCCCAATGAGTGTCTCCTCCCCACCACAATCGGTCTACCCGTTGATCCAACGAAAGATATAAGCACATTTCATTCATGCTTCCTGCCGCATACAGAGACACTTTCATCTTGATCCCTCCTGGACATTTTTGAAAAAAATAAAAAAAGCACACCCTTTTCGCCCGTGAGGCGTATAAGGAGTGTGCTTCATTCCAAGGTGAACAGCCTGAACGACTGTTCCATATTCACGTTATTTCCTTCACTTACTAACTATTTCCAAGTGTTACCTACCAGAAACGATCGATTTCCAGATATCGGGTCGTTCACTGTATCGTTCTCCACTTATTAAATGAAGATTACAGGGTAACCCATCCCATCTTGATGGCATTGATAACAGCTTGCGTACGGTCTTCAACTTCCATCTTCTGCAGAATACTGCTGACATGGTTCTTAACCGTTTTTTCACTGATAAACAAGAATTCGCCGATGGCTTTGTTGCTCTTGCCTTCAGACATTAAGCGAAGCACTTCGGCTTCACGACGCGTCAACGGATTGTCTTCCCCGCCGATAAACTTAACGCCCGCTTCCTCATCCTGTACACCTTCAAACATGGCGCCGCGCTCATTGACGAACGTCATACGCTGAAGCTGTTGAATTAGTTTACCCGTTACTTTGGGATGGATATAAGCATGACCAGCCGCTACGCTGCGGATCGCATTGATCAGCGATTCCGCTTCCATGTCTTTCAAGAGATAACCGCTTGCTCCCTTGCGAAGCGTCTCGAAGACATAGCTTTCATCATCGTGAATCGACAGCATAATGACTTTAATCTCCGGGAAAATCTCGCGGAGTTTGGCTGTCGCTTCTACACCGTTCTCATTGGGCATGTTGATGTCCATCAGGATGACATCAGGTTTATAGGCGTTGCAGAATTCCAGCACTTGAATGCCGTCGCTGCACTCCCCTATAACCTCAATATCGTCCTCCATGTTCAAAATCCTTTTTAACCCCTCACGGAACAACTGGTGATCGTCAGCCAAAAGCACTTTAATTTTAAGTTGTTCCGAGTTCATGCTCTCCATCTTCATACCCCTTTCCATTTTCTACATTCGTCGGGATATGGATCACGATTTTCGTTCCTTTATTCTCGGCTGATTCGATCTCCATTCTTCCCTCAAGCAGCTCGACTCTTTCCCGCATTCCAATCAAACCGAAGTGCGTATGCTGGTTCGCCTTTTGTTCCAAGATATCCGTGTTAAAGCCGCGTCCATTGTCCCGAATCGAGATTTTGACAAGCTGCGTCTGGTAGGCGATCTCGACGACGACATGAGTCGGCTCTCCGTGCTTAGCCGCATTGGTCAGCGCCTCCTGAATCAAGCGGAAGACGGCAGCTTCCATTGCGGAGGAGAGCCGGTACTCTTTGCCTCTCGTCTCAAATACGGTGCGAATTCGATTTTTGTCCTCGTAGTCGCGTGTGTACTTGCGCAGCGTCGGAATCAATCCGAGGTCGTCAAGCGCCATGGGTCGGAGATTGAAAATGACTTTGCGGATCTCTTCCAGGCTGAAACGAACCTGTTTTTTGAGATCTGCCACTTCTTCTTGAACGCGGCCGTATTCTTTCTTCACCAGCATGCGTTCGACGATTTCGGTCCGGAGCGCCATGTTGGCCATCAGCTGCGCCGGCCCGTCGTGAATTTCTCTGGAAATGCGTTTTCGTTCTTCTTCCTGAGCCAGAATGATCTTCAGCCCGACCATCTGGCGGGTTTTGGCGGATTCCAACATCTTGGTCGCCTGTCCAACTTCTCCGCCGGACAAGTATTCGGTGACTACGCTCATCTGCGAACCCAGCGTCTCCGCGCGTTCAACAGAGTTCATCGTATTGCGAACGCGAAGCTGGAGCTCGTCCCGCCGAGCACGCAAATAAGCTTCTTTTTCCCTGTACACCGAAAGCTCTAATTGGAACTGCGTTGCCCGCTCATAGGCCTGCCGAATATCACTCTCCGTATATTTGACGAAATCTCGGCTTACTTCTGTAAGCCGGATACGGGAAAGACGGAATTTCCCTTCAAGATCGTCGACTTTGTCGGCGGTATCTGAAGTTTCCTTGATCACTCTCTGCAGTTCTTCGGTGAGCGAGTTGAGTTCAGCGCGGGACTGATCCAATATCTCAAAAATTTGATACTTGCTGTCTTCGACGACCTGCATAGCAGTTTTGATAACTCGGTCTAGAGCATCCGCTTGGAAATCCACGGGCAAAATCGACTCCATTCTCTCCGGCGTTCACCTGTTGCTCGAAATGCGCAAAGGCGGTGATCGTTCAGAACCTATCGTATCATGACTCGATAGTCACGGTCTTCGTTTTTTGTTCCCATTTTACAGACAATCCAAGCTGCTCTGAAACTAGTCTCACAGGGACTAAAGTCCTGTTTGATACATTGATGATCGCGGATTCGGAAGTTTTGATTTTTCCGTTTGAAATGTAGTCCTTTTTATTCAAGTTTAACACAAGCAGTTGATCACCGCGACGTACAGTTACTGCAGCATTTTTGGAATCCCAACCGGAGACTCCGCCAAACGTATCGGTTATATACTTGACCGGCAGATAAGTGACTCCGTCCCGTACAACAGGAGTCGTATCCATGATAGTAGATTTCCCGTTGACCTGGAGCTTGGTGGAACCGATACTCATCTTCGCTGCTACTCCTGTAGGAAGGCCGAACGAATCCGAACCGGCTGGCGAAATTGTCTTAATGTTGTCGATTTCCACAGACCCGATCGCCGACCGCTCATCCTGTCCTTCTGCCAGATTCACTACATAAATCCGTTTAACTTTGGCCGGATAAGCTATCGTACCATATTGATTCAGGTTAACGCTAAGTGTTTTCCAGCCTGTAAAGTTAAGGCTTCGGGCTAGATCGACATAAACGGTTTTTCCATTGGCATCAACAACCTCTGCGCGAAGCCAGTTGTAGCTGGAATCACCCCATACATCAAGGCTGAGCGAGCTTGCATTCGATGTCAGCGTTTTGCCGGATGAACCGTTAAGATTAATATAAGCGTATTTGTTGCCGGTTCCCGCTGTCATATCGTAATCGAGACGCAGCACTTTGGAGTTCGCATGAGTGCCCGTACCCGACTTGATCTGCACGCTGCCCGTAACAGCTGATGGACTGCCGGTGAAGGTCAGGCCGTAAGATACGTTTTCAAAACTTTCCCAATCGGTTTCTTGTACATCCGCCAGTGTCAGCATCGTCTTAAACCCTTCATAGCTGGCGATCGCATAACCAACCTTCGTTCCGCTGTTCACGGACGTTACGTTCAGCGCCCCATCTTTGATGCTGCCTTTGAAACCGACAAACTCCCACTGCAGCGCCGAAGGATCGATACTGACAGTACTGCCGGACTTCAACTTCACTGTTGCCGGAAGCGGAATGCTTGTGCCGGCTTTCAGCGGAGCGGAAGCTGCACCAAGATTAAGCGCCGATAGCGAATCCGCACCCAGCACTTCGACTTTCAGCGTTGTGCTGACGCCGCCGCTCGTTGCACTCAGCGTAGCAGTACCTGCTTTTTTCGCCGTGAAGGAGCTTCCGTTCCACACGACGTTCGAGCTGCTCGACTTCCATGATGGATTGATGTTCGAAGCGGCAACAGGGTTATAGTAGGTATCATAACCTTTCACACTGTAAGATGCCGTTTCCCCGATCAACAGCTGTGTTTTTCCACTGATCGCGAATCCTTTGAGCTTGCTTGCAGGTGCGGTTGTATACACGCCGAGCCCATTGACTACACTTCGCTGCGTTTGGCCGCCGTATTCGGTCGTGAACGTCAGCTGCGCCTCTTCCTCGCCAAGCGGACGTGTCACCATCGTTGTCGAACCGCCGCCGTCGAGGTTAACCGCTTTCCAGATGCCTAGACCCGTCATCAGGCCCTGCAGTTCCGTCAGCGACATCCCGCTGCTGCCATCGTTATCCTGCACCGTCACAATATAGGCATACCGGTTGTCCTGCGAGTAGCCGACCGCCGTCCGTGCACGGTATCCTCCAATCGAATCGACATTGCGGGAGAACGAAGTCGCTTTTCCGTTATCGACCAGAATGGTATGTCCGCCGATCATCACTTCAAGCGAAGAAGGATCAAGCTTCTGACCGGTCGTCTTGGAAACAAGGCTGTAGTCGGTCTGCACTTTGGCGCCTACCGTCAAATGCTGTTTCATGTAGGCAGCTGCCTTTCCGTGCGCCCGCAAAATGTAAGCTCCTGTCGGTACTGTACCCTCAAGCGCTTTGCCCAGCGAAACCTTCGTTACGGTACCGTTTTGTACTAATACTTCCGAAGGTGTCGTTGCGCTGTTCTTCGGCCGTTCGGCATTTCCCCATGCTTCCGTATAGATGTACATCGCATCAATATGGCTGTACGCTTTGGTCTCCTCGATCGAGTAAGAGACTTGGTTGATACCGGCCAGTTCGAACGTTGAACCGTCAGCCGCATTTACCGTTCCTGCAAAATCATATTGATCGATCACCGGCTTGCGGTCTTTCGTGACGCCGAAGGCATACATGCCTTTCAGCTCGGAAGGGCTCGACATCAGAACGCCATTTGACACTTGAGCGCCCATTGGTGCCCCTTCCGCCGCCGTATTGAAGTAGTCACCATTGACGCCGGCTACTGCTCCGGTTTCCTTCGCCATACCGCTGACCGTCTGCAGCGTGGTAAACTTGCCGCCGCGTCCTGTCATGACATCCAATTTGACATAAGGGTTTTGCAGATCCACCTGAATGACGCTTGCAAGCCCGGTCGCCGTTTTGCCCGACCGAGGAACAGAGTATTTATAGGTCAGCAGCTTTGCGCCGGAGGTGACGATGTTTTCCCCAGTTTTGTTGATCGATACAGCGGCCGCTGCGGACGCCGTGTAAGTTCCCGTCAGTGCTCCCCAACCTGGCACAGCCAGAGGCTGCACGACCAGCGCACCGGCCAGCACTGCAATCATCCACTTTTTGCCTACTTTAAATGTCTTGCCGCACTGCTTATTCATGATGTTCGGTTTCGCTCCCTATTGTATATAGATTCGTTCGCGTATGTATGAATGCCTGTATAAGGCAGAAATACGCCACTATTCTAATAGACTGTAACGGCACCCAAAAGTTCCTGCAAATTCGGCAAAAAAACAAACTCCAATAAACCATTCTACCGTACTTCTTTAAAATGAACAGAGAAAAAGCGATCATTTCTACAAAGAATTTGCAGGAATGATCGCCTTTTCATTATTTTTATTCAAAATCCTGTGTAAAAATAACCAAGTTAATGAGGTCTTTTGACCCACTTATCATTTAGTTCAAATAACCTGCTTTTTTCAACACACGAGCAAGCATTACCGCAGCCTCCGCTTTGGTTGCATTGCCCTGCGGGTTAAATTTCCCTCCGCTTGCTCCCTGAATAATTCCCGCTTGTACCGCTTTCGCTGCTTCATCCGTATATCTGATTTTGGATTTGTCTTTGAATGCGGCCAGCACTTGATTAGCACTGCTCTTCAACGAGACATCCGTTCCTGTGTAATTCAATGCCCGAACCATCATGATGGCCATCTGTTCGCGCGTAATCGAATCATTTGGACGGAATGTGCCATCGGTATTGCCTGTAATAATCCCTGCTTTGACAGCCGCTCCAATCGCTCCAATCGGCACTCTGCTGTATCCGATATCACTGAAGAAAGAGGCAGCCGCCGCATCACTGCCGAGTCCAAGCCCACGGGCAATCAACTCCGCAAATTCACCACGCGTCATATTAGCTTTGGGCGCAAAATTTTTGCTTAGTACTGGGCTTAACACGTATTTGGCCCCCAGCTCATTTACGATATCCTGCGACCAATGTCCGGCTGCTCCGGCTACCGTAAGTGTTGAATTCGCCGGAATCAGCGTACGGCTTCCTGCAAATGTACCGGTCAACAGCATTCCTGCCGTTTGCGCTTTTGCGGCACTTGGAACAAACGCCGGAGCAGATGCGTTATTGTCAAAATACACAACTGCTGTTCGTGAAGCAGGAGCATTGACATTCAATTTCATGTGGTACGTTCCCTTAATATTCGCCTCTTCCGAGGAAGAACTGCCTGAAGTTGTACCGAGCGAAACCCGAATATCGACCGGATTACTCAGCATCTGCGCATTCGAATCAGCCAACATATCTATAATACGGCTTACTGATGTGGCAGGCAGTGTTTCGATTTGCACGTTGAGCATGGAAACCGCCCCGCCTCCAGCCTGACTTAGTGCAGATAGCGGAAGCTCATAAACAGTGTCTTTATAGCGCACCGCAATAGACATTCCGTTATGCTGAGCATAAGCTTCTTTGAGCGGCTGCAGAGGGAATGATACCAGACCCGAATTTTCCGCTGTCGGAACTTCAAAAACGACCGCTCCATTTTTGGCGCTGCGTGAATAAGCGGAGTCAAGCGCTTCCTTGAGGGCAGCTGCGTTCACTGTATAACGATGCGTATTGGTGTTGAAGGTAGACGAAGCATCCGAAGTAACAGCCGATGTACGCGTAAGAATCAGCATTTCTTTTCCGAATTCGGATGCAGGCAGCACGTCGGCGTTACTGGTCGGCGTTGTTGATTCTTGACCGCTTGTCACCGTCGAACCGCTCAAGTTCTGCACGTTCATACGATTAAAACCGATGACCGGTGTACCCGAAACGTTTTTGAGCGGATGGCTGCCCGGCATATACGACAGCGTTACTGTCTGCCCGGCTTGAAGCTCTGTTCCCAGTTTGAGCGTTAGCGTGCCGTTTGAAAAAGAAGATGACTCTACTGCAATCGTGTTATTGTCGGCCGTAACCGAAAATTGTCGATAAGCCGCTTCATCAATTGCATAAAGTGCACCGGTAAAAGTCACGGCAATCTGTCCCTTGTTTCCAATTGCTGTTCGAATCCCGCTTGTACCAGCCGCCGCATCAACCGGTTGAAGGTTCAAGTAGCCGGCCGCATTGCCGTTAAGATCGGCCAATTTCAATGTACCCGGCACATATGATACGGTAATATTCCCGTTTGCAATCAGCGAAGAAGCGAGAGACAATCGAACTTTGCTGCCCTCGATTTTGACCCCTGTTACATATACTGGTGTGCCGCCAGACAAAATGGAGAACTGGCTGTTCGTCGGCAGAGCATCCGTATGCAGCGCTTCGTTATAATTCAATACAAGCTCCGTACCCGAAAGTTCTGCGTTAACGAATTCTGGAGGATAGGTATCCATTAGATTCCGTACATAGAAATCGGAAAAAGCCGAAATCTTTTGACCCAAGTAATCCTGCAGCGGAGATCCGCTAGGGCTATAGCCCACTTTAACGACTGCACCGTCAGGCACTGCCGTATTCAAATACAGGAGAAGCGCCTGTGAACTGCTGCTTACCGAGCGCACCTCATAGGCACGACCGTCGGCTGTGACCGTAAATTGATTGTGAGCCTGCGTGGCGGGTGCCTTCAGACCGTTTTCGAAAATTAGAGTCACCATGCTGCCGTATACGTTGCCTTCTTTTGGCTTCGGCAGGGCACTCTCAATTCCGTTAGTTACCGTGTAAGAAGACAGCGATACCGCTTGATTATTTGTATAATCGATAAGCGGACGTACACCCGGATCGTAAGTCACTTTAACGTCTTGACCGACTGCCACACCTGTATTCAATCGGATATAGACGCTGTCTCCGCTAATATATACACTCCCTGGTGTCCGTTTTTCTCCATTGACCCATACCGTATAGCTGGACAGCAATGGCGTCTGCGCCGAGTTCAGCGTTTTGCTGTAAGCCATACGGATTAGAGTCGGACTATCCATTTTTGCGCTTTGAATGATTGGTAGGGTCGTATCGAAAGTTCCTGTTTGGAAACCCCAAGATGTACTGCCTTTCAAACCTGCAAAAGATATCCCTGTATTTACGCTGTCTTTGACCGCGCCGCTTTCCACATCCACATAGTAGGAAGTTCCCGGCGCCAGCTTTTCTTTTGGCGTAATGATCACTTCTGCCGTATTTGAAGTACTGACGGCAATTTGGGCTTCGACTTTGGAGCCGCCGCTGCGATACAGCGTGATTCCCGTTCCACTCAGCGCAACACTGCGGTTGAAGCGGATCGTCGGCTTAACGTCTGACGTAATACCTATACTGCGATCATAGGGATACAAAGACATGACTTGAAGCAGTGACGTATTTGGCATGGTCGAAAAGGTCCAGTTAAGTGGTTGGCCGGCCTTCGGATATACATTGCCTTCCGAGTCTCCGAACAAGCCGGCAGGGATTTCAACGGTATACGTATGTCCTACTGCCAGCGGCGTTGGAGGCGTAATCGTCAGCGTTTTGGTGCCTCCGCCTGTAATTTGCCCCGAACCTAAAGCGACCGTATCTACAGCCCCGTCATTTCGGGTAATCCGAACTTCTCCCGATCCGCTGTTCGGATAGACGTTTCGGCTGAAAGTTAATTTCAGAGGCAGCCCGGCTGCCACACCTGTTGTACCGGAAGCCGGTGACAGAGCAGATAGAGCAAGCGCGTCTCCCGTCGTCGTAAAGTTCCAATCCCGAGAGGAAGAAATACCGGCAAACGGCGTGCCGTCCATGTCGCGGAAGCTATCCTGATCGGCCAGTACATAGTAAGTGGTTCCGCGCTCCAAACCTTTATAGGCAGCGGAAGCTCTGATACCCGTTTCGCTGTCCATTGTAAATTCGCTCGACTTCAAAGTTTGAATGAGCTTGCCATCGTTCAATCGATAAATCGATACACCGCCTTTGTTCGGCTGTGCTTCCGTGCCTCCATTAGGCGTAACCGGTTCGCTAAAAGTAATAGAAAGCGTTCCGTCTGTAGGTGCGCCTGACATTCCTTTTTGCGGACTTACCGTCTGAACGGTCGGAGGCACATTATTCGCAGACTCTGTTTGGAATGTCCAATCGATAGCCTTTTGATAAAAACGTCCGGACATATCCGTAAATACGTTTGTGTCGATATGCACGCTGTACCGGGTTCCTGCTTTCAATGCACGCTCTGCTGTTGGAGCAATAGAGACATTGGCCGTCCCCAGACCGGTGACCTCTTCCGAAAGCACCGAAATTTTAATAGCTTCAGGACTGTCTACTGTCATTGTATCCGTTTCGTAAATAATGATGCTGCCTTCAGCGGCTGCTACCGATTCCGTAAACGTCAATCCGAGTCCCTTGTCCGGCTTCACGCCGATCGCTCCATGTACCGGTGTTGTACTGGTCAGATCGGGATCGATTGTATCGGCTTCCGCTCCTGTCTTGAATGTCCAGACAGCTGCGCTGGTAATGCCGCTCCACGCCTTGACCGTTACACCGGCTTGTTTTTCGGTTTCTGTCAGTACAGGGGTAAGTATTCCGGCATCAGCCAGTATGTAATAACCGGTGTTGGCATCCAATTTTAGCTGTTCGACAGGAAGCAGCACTTGGGTCCCGTCTCCTTGAAGTTGAAGATCTCTGCCTTTGATTGTACGGACTACTGTATTATCGCTCTGCTTTTTCAGAACAAACGATTTGTCCTCTGCGCCTTCTGCAAGCTGTACCGCCCGATCAAAGGTCAATAAAAAGCCTGGCGTCAGCGAAACGTTCAATGCTTTGCTGGCCGGCGAATAGCTGCTTACCGAAGCATATACTTCCACTGCGGCTGCAGCTGCAACATAGCTTTCTTTCCCTCCGCTTAACGTACCCCATACTGCCGGAGCCGACAGATTCATAAACATCAGGCCAGCAAGCCCCAATGCGATTTTTTTCTTCATTATATACCGCTCCTTCCCGATTCCCTAAAAAATCCAGTCTTTTTTTATATCGGAAGAGAGTAACTAAATGATTAGTCGAACACTGGAAGTAATAGTTAGATGAGAGAGAGAGAGAGGGAGAGAGAATTAAAATTAGAATTAAAATTAGAGTTAGAGAGATAGAAAGTTAGAGTGGGAGTGAGAAAGATAAAAATACATTCGTTACACGTCATTCTCTTTTTCAAATTTGCGAATTTTTCTTCTTCAAGCCTGCGAAAAGAACACCCACGACTGAAGTCACGGGTGTTCTTTCGTATTTCATAAAAAAAAGGGCCTCCAGAGGAGACCCTTTTAAAGCTTTGTTCATTGTATAAGGCAAGATCGATTGAAAAAGCTATATTAAATCGCTGCCTGAGCTTTCAGATCATCAGCCTTGTCTGTACGTTCCCAAGGCAGATCCAGATCCGTACGGCCAAAATGACCATAAGCCGCTGTCTGCTTGTAAATTGGACGACGAAGATCCAGCATGCGGATAATGCCTGTTGGACGCAGGTCGAAATTCTCGCGAACGAGATTGACCAGCGTTTCTTCGCTGACTTTGCCTGTTCCGTACGTATCGATACTGATCGATACCGGATTAGCTACACCGATTGCATAGGCAAGCTGAATCTCGCACTTATCGGCTAAGCCTGCGGCTACCAGGTTCTTGGCTACATAGCGTGCTGCATAAGCTGCCGAACGGTCGACTTTCGTCGGATCTTTGCCGGAGAAAGCCCCCCCGCCGTGACGGGCATAACCGCCATACGTATCCACGATAATCTTGCGGCCGGTAAGACCTGCATCGCCCTGTGGTCCGCCAATGACGAAGCGACCTGTTGGGTTGATGAAGTACTTGGTTTCGTCATCCAGCAGTGCTTCCGGCACGACCGGAAGAATAACATGCTCTTTGATATCGCGCTGGATCTGTTCCAACGTAATTTCTTCAGCATGCTGCGTGGATACGACAATCGTATCGACACGAACCGGCGTATCGCCGTCGTATTCGATCGTTACCTGCGTTTTACCGTCCGGACGCAGGTAGTCCAGCGTACCGTCTTTGCGCACTTCTGCCAGGCGGCGGGCAATGCGGTGCGACAGGGCGATCGGCAGCGGCATCAGTTCTGGCGTCTCGTTCGATGCAAAGCCGAACATGAGTCCCTGGTCGCCGGCACCGATATTTTCCGTTTCCAATCTCATCTGATCCGGATCGCGAGTCTCCAGAGCCGAGTTAACTCCCTGCGCAATATCGGCCGACTGCTCGTTAAGCGATGTCAGCACCGCACATGTATTGTAATCGAATCCGTATTTGGCGCGAGTATAACCGATATCTTTGACCGTCTGACGGACGATCGCCGGAATATCCACATATTCCGATGATGTGCTGATTTCTCCGATAACGAGCACCAAGCCCGTAGCTACAGAGACTTCGCAAGCTACCCGTGCATTCGGGTCATTCGCGAGAAATGCATCCAATACCGCGTCGGATATCTGGTCACAGATTTTATCTGGATGACCTTCCGTAACGGACTCGGATGTAAACAAACGCCGTCCTTGAAGAGACATAAGCGCGTACCTCCTTGAGTTCCACTATAAAATTTCCCGTATACAAAAAACGAACCTTTCCCATAGGAAAAGGTTAATCATTCCATCCTCGATAGTAATGGTAATTGATTTAGAGAAGGGTGTCAAATGAAATAGAAAAAGACCCCGGCGTCCCGGGGTCTTTTTCTTTAAGAATTAAGCTTATTGAACTGTTCTGTAAGCTGCAGTTACGAACGGTCCTTGAGCTTTTGCAACGTTACCAGCTACATCTTGCAGGTAAACAGCATTTGCACGAACCGCTACGGAGAACTGAGTTCCCGATACGCCAGCGCCCAGAGCGATGACTACGTTGCTACCGTTAACAGTAGTTGTGTAGCTTGTTGGGCTTACGCGATCGCCAGTTACAGTGTTGATTACAATCAGGTCTTCAGCAATACGACCAGCGTTTGCAGTAGACAGAGTCTCAGAGAACGGAAGAACAATGCCGTTCTGAGTGTACACCAGATCAGTTACAGTGTTAACGACTGGAGCAACTTCATCAATTACTGTTACAGCTGCGGCAGTTGGAGCTGTCACGCCCGATACAGTCTGAATGTTGTTGCCAGCAGCAACCGCTACGCTTACACCGTTGCTTGTCGTACCGATGTTCGAAGTAGTCAGTGTAACTGTCGATCCGCTAACGTTTACACCAGTGATGCGAGCACCATTCAGTGTGAAGTCGCTAGCCGTTGCACGTTCGATCGGCTGGTTAAATGTTACTTCGATCGTATTTTCGTCAGTCAGCTCTGCAGTCGTGATAGCAGCAGTTGCTCCTACTACGATTGGGAGTGCAATACCAGCGTTTTGGATCAGGTTGTCGCCAGCGTCTTCCAGACCGATCAGGCTGATCGCCGTCACATAAGCTGTGTTAGCAGCTGGAGTAGCTGGTGCTGCGCCTACAACAACATCTTCGTTAGCGATTGTTGCTGGTAGCGTGATAACTACTGCTCTGTAATCGTTAGCGATGCGGATGTTGGAAGTGCTTGGCAGTCTGATTTGTCCGCCATCAACTGTGATCAGGTAATTGTTAGCATCAGACAGAGTTGCAGGGTCCATAGCTTCGCTGAATGCGATTGTGATTGTGCTGTTTCCGTTGTTAGCTGGATTCACGCCATAAACTTCACCTGTTACAGTAGGTCTAGTCGTGTCGCCAACATTGAACGTTGTTGTGTAAGGCTCGATTGTGTTGCCCAGCAAGGTTCTATCTTGTACACCTGTGATGTTCAGCGTGTATGCTCCTGCGGACAGATTGTTTGTTACGAAGTCAACAGTTACAGTGTCGCCATCCACTTGTACAGCTTGGATCGGCTGAACTGTGCCGCTTGCGTTCGTTACTACGAAGTTCGATCTCTGAGCGTTAACGTTTCTGCTGAATTCTACAGTCAGTGTATCGTCGTTCGTTCCGTTTGCGTTGAACTTAACGTCAGTAACGGTTGGACGAGTTTGGTCAACTGTAGCATTTACTGTGAACTGTTTAACAGTGTTCACGTTGCCCGAGAAGTCGCTGACGCTAGATACGAACAGATTAGTTGCGTAAGCTGGCAGACGGTCCGCATTATTTGTTCCGCCGAAGTTTACAGCAAATGTGTTGCTCGACAGCTGCTCTACGCTATCCGCGTAGTGGTTAGTCGTACCGGATACCCAGTAGAAGTCAGTTCTGCTTACAGTATCTGCGTCTACATCTTCACTGAATGTCACAACTGCTCTTTCGAGAGTCGCTTGAATTTCAGTTACAGTTGGAGCCGTAGTGTCTGTAGCTACTGTGAAGTCGTTAGTAGCGCTCAGCGATTTCAGACCAGCATAGTCAGTCACCAGCGAGGAAGTCAACGTGTGGTTACCAACTGGGAATGCTGTGTAAGGACGCAGGATTACTTCGCGATCGTTACCAGTCTTCGTTACCGCACCAACATAAGCAGTACCGTTGATTTGGAAGTTATTCGAGTTTACTGTCGCGATTGGCTCGGAGAACGTTACCTTAACCGCTTTTGTACCCAGTCCAGTAACCGAAGTCACAGTAGGGAGAACGTTGTCGAGAGGACGGAACGACAGCTCGCCGGAATTGATTGTTGCAGTTCCGGACGCTACGTTTCTAACCGTTACTGTGTAAGCGTTTTGGTTAGTCATTGTAACGTTGTCAGCCAGCACCAGACGTACTACGTTGCCGCTTGGCAGTAGTGTTGCGGACTTGATTTCTCCAGCAGTTGTGCTGTAGTTATCAGGATCAGCTGCAGTAGCGCTGGAAAGCGTACCATTAAAAGTAACGTCGATTTCTTTGAGGTTAGTAGCTGCGGCTGCAGTAGCTGCAGTTGCATTTGTTACAGTCCAAGTTACGCTTTCGCTGTACTCTTTACCGTCGTAAGTGAATGCTACAGTTGTAGCAACGTTCGGCTGCAGAGCAGTCGCAGGCTTAACTGTTACTTTCTCGCCGTTAGCCAGTGTGAAGACTACAGTTGCACCATTGTCTGTTACTTCGTAAGAAGTGACAGCTGGTTTAACCACTGCTGTTTGATAAGCGTAAGCTACGTCAACGAGCAGGCCGCGAGTTGCTGCTGCTTTGAAGTTAGCGTTGCTGCTTACCAGACCAGCGTTGATTGCTGCTTGTACTTCGCCTTTAGCCCAAGCGGATGCATCGTTGTTAATGCCCGTAGTTGGAACTTCCAGTTGACCAGCGCGTACCAGTGTAGCGGCAATTTCTTGAACTGTTACTTTGCCTTGTGGGCTGAACAGTTTTTTAGCGCCAGTGGATGTACCTTGCATGTAGCCAGCTTTAGTTACAGCTTCTACATAAGGTCTGTACCAGTTGTTCGCAGCGGAGTAGTTTGGATCTTGGTAAGAAATTGTGTTTGTAGCGGAAGTGTCCAGACCAGTCATGAGAGCTACGATTTTAGCGAACTCTGCACGAGTCAGATCTTTGTCAAGGTAAGCTTCACCGTTAGGGTAACCTTCGAACAGACCTTGAGTCACCAGCTGGTTGTACTTTTCTTGCGTAGTCAGAGTTGCACCGGAAGTTACCGAAGCAAACATCGAGAGAGCCATAGCCGTCGAAAGGGCCAGGGATACAATTTTCTTCATACCTTTTTGTTCTCCTCCTTGGAGTGTTACTGTGTTTTTTTTGTCTGTAGTTGGTTCGCATTCGCTCATGTTCCTCATTAAGCTGATTGCACCCCCTTTCCAGAGTTGAGCAGGTAAGTATAAATCAGGTCTGTGACGGGTATCACAGAAACTTAAAAACCATGATGAATAAGTAAGCACAAAACAGAGGATGCCCAATCCCGCTTTCCGTATTATACATTGGTCGCTAACACTCGTAAAGTCCAATTTCGCACAAGTATAGACAACTTCACGGATTTGAGACCAATCTTTGGGAAAACGGCTCTTGCTGGCGGCTTGTTTTGACACTCAATAACTTAGACGCAAGAGGTTACAAAAAAGTTGCGAGTTTTTAAAAAAGTTTTTTTGTTTTTTTTCGCAGCGTCTTTTGAGGCTTGGGAATACAGGGCTTACAACTATACCCAATCATTTACTTAAACCGTCTTTTCCCTCTATAAACGCAAAAAGCGCCGGAAGCCGACGCTTTTTTTGCGAATTGTCTATCAGGTAGATAGAAGCTATTTAACGAATACGAAGCGCCAGTTGAATAATACGTGCTCGCATCTGCGGATCGGAGTCGAGCTTCTCATACATCTCGTCGATCGGCTTCTTATTATCCTTATACGTCTTGTCATGCTTGATCGTTACGTGCGACCAGGAGATCAGTTCGTTTTCGGCTTCGGCTAACTCGTTGAATGCTTCATGGAAGCCGGTTTCAACAACTAACTGCTCCATTAGCTCCTGTTCAACTTCTTGATTCTTCTGTTCTTCGGCTACGCGCGCTTCCAACACTTTAGAACGTTCCTCGAACTTCGTTCTAGCTTTCATATAATCAATTTGAGCTTTCGACTTTATCGGTTTCATCGTACCAGTATCCACCCTCACAGTAAGTATTGTTGTTCCTCATTTTAACGTAAAACGCTTCGAATTACAAAAAACGATTTTAGGCAATCTTCCTTGGCCTATAACTATTATGAATTCTACAAAAAGAAAAGCGACGCATCTCCATAATTATAGAGACGTGCCGCCATTCCATTTAGTTGCATTAAATTGTATTGATTTCGGGCTCAGCTTACAAAGTTTTCATTTTGCTCATAACTTTCACTGCGATATCAGCAGCTTCAGCACGAGTGAAGGTTGCTTTAGGGTCAAAACGATACGTCGCCTTCTTCTGTCCCTCTTCAAGCTTGTTTGCTTTGCCTTCCATAAACTTGCCTTTGGTAACGGCCAGTACGGCTGCTGCATAACTGGAAGTGATCGTGCCTGAATCGGTAAACGATTTTTCCAATGCCGCTTTAGCTTTGGTATTGTCCGTCAGCTTCAAGTTCATTGCTCTGGCAATCATCATCGTCGCATCTTCCCGACTGAGTGTATTGTAAGGCATGAACACTCTTGGTCCGGTACCACGAATGATACCTTTACGCACTGCGGTCTCGATGTAGCGGTAGTCCATATACTGATTAGTTACAGGACCTACGTCGTCGAAGGTGCGCTTCGTAATGTCTTCATCGTAGTCGAGCGGAATATTCAACATTTTAACCAACATAGTGGCGAATTCGCCCCGTGTGATGACTTCGTTGACACCGAATTCGTTGGCATCTTTTGCTTTCATTACACCGCGTGACATCATCATTTCTACGCTTTCGCGCAGATTGGCTTGAGCGATAACGTCGCCGTAGCTGTACCGAAGACCAAATACGGCATAGTAACCGAATCCATCGAACGGTGCAGTTACTGTTTTGGCAGACTTGTTCACTTTTCCGCCCAGGTTGACCCACTCATTGCCGTTGAGTCTCCAGATCCCCAGATTGCCGGCAGAAGCATCAACAAGATTCGGATCGTATTTGATTGTAATTGTTCCTGTTTGAGTAGGTTCCAACCATTGTTTCGCTGAGCGGCTTTCAAAACCTGGCGATGCATATGGCTGATGACCCGGTACAGTCTTATAATTGTCGCTTGTCGCTGTGGAAGTGAAATAACCGGCATCTGTCCAATAAAGATCCGATGCATAACCGAAGTGAGGTTTTGGGACCATACGGCTGATCATCGTACCGTTGGACTCCACCAGTATCAATTGGCCGTCACGATAACCGCCTTGGCCGTCGCTTACATTCACTTGGTTATAGATTTTATTCGTTCTTCCATCGATCGGACTTGCAATTCCTACTAGCAGCTGCTGCTTATCGAAGAGACTGATAGTCGGAGACTGACTGCCTGGCGTAGGATTGATCTCTCTCAGCAGCGTTCCTTTTGGAAGCGAGATTTGCAGATCACCCTTGAAGAGCTTAAGTTTGCCTCCAGACGGCATGACTGCACTGTACTGCGCACCTTGCACAATTTCCGAAGAATAGTTAACTTCAAACGAACCATTTGTCTTTTTCGTTCCTGAAGTTACAGTGAACTTGATTGTATTTTTGCCCGCTTTGAGACCTGTCAGACGACCGCGGAAAATATCTTTATCGCCTTTTTCCAACATCAGCTTGCCTACAGCTACGCTGGAAGCTCCTTCAGCCTGGATACTAATGTCAAGGAAGTTCTGCGTAATGACGCTTTCGTTTGGCAGTTTTGGAGACAGAATCGTATACGGACGCAGTTCGCGAGTGACCGTGAGGGTCTTCGATGTCGTTGCTGTCCCTTTACGCACATATACCGTCACTTTGAGATCGCCTGTTGTTGGCAGAGACAAATCTTCAATGGTAAAAGCATTCATAGTGCCGGCTTTCGGTCCAACCTTCAATTCGCCGCTGGCCTGCTCCCAAGAAGTACCTGTTCCCCGCTTCAAACGAGTTTCTTTTTTATTGCCGTCCAGACGGATAATGAGTTCATCCGCTGTATCGGCAGGATTAATGGAAAATTCCACGTCCATCGACAATTCGTTGGTTGTGTACTGATCCCCTTCTCCCGGAACAAACAAAGAATTATCTTGAGTTGCAGCATCAACCGGACGCGGATGGAAGTTCTCGATTTGAATGCTGTCGTTTTCAATAAGATACAGCGTAAGTGTAGTCGTAACCTTTTTGCCATCTGCAGTTCCCGACAAAGTCAACGTATTGCCACCAGGCGTCAACGTAAGCGGGAAAGCATCCGTGCTGTTGAGCGTAAATGTACCATTCGACGATGTTACCGCCGTCGTACGGCCGCTGTATTGTACTGTGATCGTACTGCTGTCCGCAGTAAAGTTGATCAAACGACCCTGAACCGACTTGATGTCGTTCGGAGCAGTAAAGACCTGTTCGTTATACAAGTTGGTCACCTGAATATAAGGAGCCGACTGATAGTTGATTGGAACAGAAACCGAATCATTTTCATATTCGAATGTCAGAGTCTGACGTCCACTTTTCAGTTTCGAGATTTTATAAATGTTATAGGATGTGCCGCTTCCATCCGTATAGTACGTATAATTGCCCGAAGGAATTTCCGTACCGTCGGATTTGATTTTTACCAAGTTGCCTACTTTTCCTGTATCGATAGCGAGCCATAATGGCAGTTCAGGGATCGATACATACGGTGATGTCCCCGCGTCGAAAGCTGTTTTGCTGCTGTACGAATTTACCGTGCTTGAGCTGCTGTTCACCCCGTAAATTTGGTAAATGTTTTTGATAAACGCATCCTGAGCGCCGCGCACTTTAAAATTCATTGTTGCACGCTGTTGATCATTTACGACAAGATCCAGCTGATAAGAGCCAGAAGTTAGCGTAGGCAGACTATCCGCCGTCCGGAATGTATAGATAACCAGCGAAGTTCCTACTAGTTCCTTTTTATTTAATGTTACATCGGCAGCGTTGAAGTTGTTGTAAACTTGAGGCGTGTTGTCGACTACCTTGTTAAACGTAACCTTACCGCTAAGTGT
Organism: Saccharibacillus kuerlensis DSM 22868; assembly: GCF_000378145.1. Lineage (GTDB taxonomy): Bacteria > Bacillota > Bacilli > Paenibacillales > Paenibacillaceae > Saccharibacillus > Saccharibacillus kuerlensis. The sequence goes on from NZ_KB899283.1 coordinate 27,092, forward strand.
ATTTGGTGACGTTCCACTTGCTGGCACAGCAATAACAACTTCACCGGAAATTTGGCCACTTGGTTCACCTTCGACCGTAGCATTTTGGTTGACTGCCGTGTCACCGATCTTCACACTGTACAGCTGAGCGGTGCCGTCGTAGTAAACAAGAGTACGCGTTTCTGCGTAAGTTCCTGTCGTCGATTTTGCCACAAAGGTCAATGTGTTCGAGCCTTTTGTCAGTGTAGGCGTAGCAAAGAATGTTCCGGCGCCGCCGCTGAACATCGGGTTACCATTGAGCGTCACATCTACCGCGTTAGGCGCTTCTACCGTAATAGAAGGCGTCTGCGAAGAAACGACAAAAGGAACATTTTCCTGTGTATCGTCAGCTCCGACTTTGACCGACGTAATATTCGGTGCATCGACAAATGTTACATAAGCTTGGTCCGAAATTTCCTGACCGCTTGTTGTTGTTGCTTTTACCGTAATCCGATTGACCCCAGATTTAACGTTAACTTGATAAAACTTGAATGTTTTATTATCTCCCGTATCCGGCTGGCGATCCCCGCCGCTGCTGGAGCCTACTGTTTGTTCTCCAACTATGGATTCGATCACATAAGTAATTGTCGATGTATTTACATCTTGGAAAGTACCGATAATATCGACTTTACCGCTAGCACTGCTTGTTGGCGCCTCAGCATCATGACTAAGGTTAGTAATTTTAAGACTGCCGCCTGCTGCGGATGCCGGATATACCGGAACCAACGTAAAGATCAATACGACTGCCATCATTAAGCTCAGCAGAGTTTTCATGCCTTGTTTACCCACTTGTACAGCTCCCCTTTTTGACGTGCACCCCGAAGGGGCCGTCTTATTGTTGCTTTCCTGCAATGGATCTCCCTCTCTTCCTGCTTGTTACGCGTCGTTATGCTTTTTATCGGATTCCTTTTGCTGATATGTTATAAAAGCCCCCTTTTTTTTTGAAATCCTCCAAAAAACGGGACAACAAAAAAAGCCCCAATCCCGTTGAAACCCTGGGATCAGAGCTTTTCATATGTGTTTCTATCCGTAAATACGCTGCTTGTTCCAAAGCATATGCCGGGGAAAATCAAGGCTTGGCTCGATCCTCCGACTTCAACCGCAGGCGTGAAAGCAGACGCAGAATCGGGCGCTTCGTCTGTCCAACGAGACCAATAATTTCCGCTCCAATCTGCAGGAAGAACATCATGACACAGATCACAACAAAAGTCACCCAGTTTGCCTCGAACATGGCGGAAGCTGACTGGATAACGGCCAATACTCCGAAGAATGCTGCAATACCATAAATGATCAGCACTGTCTGACGGTGGCTGAAGCCAAGTTCACGCAGACAATGATGCAGATGCCCTTTGTCAGGCGCAAAAATCGGTTTCTTCTGCAGCTTTCGGCGGACGATTGCGAAGAAAGTATCCGACAGTGGAACACCGATAATAATCAGCGGCGTAATGAAAGACAATACCGCGATCTGCTTAAAACCGAGCAGCGAGAGCATCGCCAAGCTAAAACCCAGGAACAGCGAGCCGGTATCACCCATAAAAATTTTGGCCGGATGGAAGTTGAAGAACAGGAATCCGATGATCCCTCCCAACAGCAGCAGGCACAGCATAGCAACAAGCAAGTTTCCGTTAATCAATGCCATAACCAAAATCGTACTGATTGCAATACCGGAAACTCCGGCCGCCAAACCATCCAATCCATCAATCAGATTAACTGCATTGGTTACGCCAACAATCCAGAAGATGGTCAGCGGAATCCCTACCCAGTTTTCAAGCGAAGAATACGAATCCATAAAAGGTATATTAACGAAATCCACTTTGATGCCGAATCCGAATACAACGACACAGGCCGCGCCGGTTTGAATCAGAAATTTCAGCTTGGCATTGAGATCGAATCGATCGTCGAATGCGCCGGTCAATACGATAATGGTCCCAGCCGTCAAGAAGGCCTTAATAAAATTCCCGTCGCGCTCCGCCAATTCAAACGGAAGGAAGGGCATAACGGCAAGCAGCGAGATGACGAAAGCAAGAAAAATTCCTAGTCCGCCGAGTCTTGGCATGATGCGCGTATGCACTTTGCGGGCGTTCGGCACGTCCACCGCTCCAACCTTGATAGCAAACCGTTTGACAAGCGGCGTCAGGCCTAAAGCCAATCCGAGCGCAAGTACGAAACCGAGAATATAGACGATGAACATGTTGTCTCAAACCTCCAATGTGTTTCAACCGGGAATTATTATACCCCGCTCCACGGCCGAATACCAGCATGAATATGCCGACCTTCGCTTTAAAACCCTTTTATTGCATGTTTTTTTTCGTCTTTTTAACCAATTTCATAAATCGAGGCAGTGCCATCATCCGCGGAAGTCGGGAAGGCTCCTTTGCCAAACGATAAAACCATTCTAGACGCAGCTTTTGCAGGAAGACCGGAGCACGCTTGCTTTTGCCCGAAATGACGTCGAAACTTCCCCCTACGCCCATAATGACAGGAACGCCCAGCTCTTGTTTATGGCGGGCAATCCACGGTTCTTGAGTCTTGGCATCACGTGCGACAAACAACAGGTCCGGCTGAGACTGGCGGATACTTTCGATCACACCGGCGTTTTCAGCTTCACCGAAGTATCCATTGCGGACTCCGACGATTCGAACCTTCGGATATTGTTTCTGTAACCGACTGGCTGCTTCCTGAACCACTTCCTCCGCGGCTCCGAGTAGGTAAGCTGTCCACCCCAGCTCTTCGCCCCGCTTCATCAATGCATGGAGCAGGTCGATTCCCGGCACGCGTTCAGCTACCGGATCGCCGAGTTCTTCCGCTGCCCAGACCACACCGGCCCCGTCGGGAACGATCAGCTCTGCCTCACGCATGGAACGCATATTGTCCTCGCTATCCAATGCCGCCATAATCATGATCGGATTCGCCGTAATGATTTGGTGCGGCCTTCTCGAGGCGACAGCCCGCTCCAGCACTTGAACGGTTCCTTGCATGTCCAGCTTCGAAACGTCTACGCCGAGGATCGAAGTAACCGGTACCTGTCCGATTCCGGATTCAAGTTGGGTTTGACTCATAGATTTCGCTCATCCTTTATATGTCCTTTGTGCGCAAAATATTCTGCGATCGCTTGGGCAGGCCGAGCAGCTTCCCGCTGCAGCTGTGCAATCAGCGGCTCGCGGTCCGTTTTCCAGCCTTCGCTGTCGTCCAGCAGATGCGCCAGTTCTTCGGCAAGACGTTCAGGACGCACCTGTTCGCTTGTGCCGATCGCTTTAATTTTCAATCGCGCAAGGAAATTGTCGATCTTCGGGTCATAGGAAATGCCAGCCATTGGCACCCGCTGAGAGGCGGCATAGATTAAGCTGTGCAGTCGCATGCCGACAATTGCAGAGCAGCGTCCAACTTCAAGCAGCATCGCCTGCGGGTCTTCGGTTTGCTTAGTCGTAACTTTCGAACCGAGCGACTTGACGTCCCCCATACGTTCAATGACGTAGTTGGAAGCTTCTTCATCGTCCGGCAGATGAAAAGGTAGGAAGCAGAAATGTACATTCCTGCTTTCCGCAAGTTTGTGCAGTCCGTCGGCAATCCCTGCAAGTTCCGTACGATCTTGGTCCCAAAAACGGACCGAGACGCCGACCTTGGGCAGGCCGTCCGGCTTCTCGGCCGGGAACTTCGATGCCGCACCGGCAGGAAGCGGCAGACCCATGACCGGATCGGGTACCAATTCGATTCGTCCCCCGTCCATTTTCATGGAACGAAGCAGTTCCATGGATTCTTGGTCGCGCACCGAGATATAGTGACTGCGTTTGAACGCGCCGTGGATAAGCGGGTAAAACATTTTGCGATTCACCGGGCCTACACCTTGAGCATAAATGAACACCGGCTTGCCCATCCACTGAGCCAAACGGATAATGCCTACATAGTAAGGAATCGTTTTGGGGCTGGTGGCATCCTGAAGCAGACTTCCGCCACCGCTGATCAGGCCGTCACTTTCCTTTAATGCCTGTCGCACTTCATTCATCCGCATCCGGTGTACAGCTTTCACACCGTAAATGCCCGATGTCCAAGAAGGGTCGCCAGAGAGCACAATCGGTTCGAATATAATGCCCACGCGTTTCCCCTCCTGCTCCAACGCAGTCAGGATCGATTTGAGCACCGCTTCATCCCCGCTATTGCGGAATCCATAGTAGCCCGAAATTACAATTTTGCGAGAAGAGGCGACCATTTTTTCCAACACCTTTCGATGATTTGCCATATGAGTACAAAGACCAGACCGACAAGAATGCCAAGTCCCATTCCAAGCAGGTCACGGACCAGAGAAATCCAGACCGGTGTGTGAATATGTGCGAATGTATCGACGATCGACAGCTGTCCAATCGAAGCGATCACCATAATATAAATAGCATGTCGATACTTCAGCGCAACGAATACACCGACAATGAAGATCGGATGACCCAGTAAGAACTCCTTAAAGCGAGGACGTACACCGACCGTGTTTTCAAGCAGGGTTCGGAATGCCTTCTCAAGACCGGTTGCGCTGCCGCTGTTCCCGGTTCGCGACAGATAATACATACCGACTACTCCGACGACCGCGACAATGATAACCATGGCAATCGTAATCGGCATCCGCATAATCTTGCCGACGCTGCCGAAGGCGGAATGTTTCCGGTAAAAGAGCAGATAGAGTGCGGTCAGTGCAATCGGCGCGAGATGCAGCAGACTGACGCCGCGGAACTGCTCCAAGACCAGTTGATACGTCACACGGTTCAGCAGTGCGATCACAAATGGTACAGCGATCAACGACATCGCACTGGTGCGCAGAAACAGCATCACGCCATGGGTGAGTCTTCTTCCCGGATTCATATGCTGTCCGGCATCGTGCAAACGGTCGATTTTTCGAATTGCGAATACCATGGCGATCGTCGGTCCGCTGATTGCGACAAACAGAGCGAGAGCCTGTTCCATCAAATGCGGACGCAGTACGTACAACCCTGCGGCTCCAATCAATCCCAAAACGAAGGAAAGTAGCGTTAGTGGTGGGATAAAGATCGATACGAGCAGGGCGACCAGTGCCACTGCGCCTACAATTACGATCCAACGGAAATAGTTTTGTCCAGCCATTTCAGCTACCTGGAACGAATCGGCCGGTCCTATGGTGAATCCGTAATTTTCGATACGCTGAATTGCGCCTTCCGGACCATCCAGACTCTCAATGATATTTTCTATCGTATCGGTAATTCGGCCTTCGACCGTATTCGTTTGTACAGCTGTATGAATAAACATCATACGAATATTGCGATCTTTTGCAGCCAAAGCGAATCGATCGGAAATAATGTCGGGATCAAGCGCCGAATCGCGGCCGCTTAACGAATATAGGCGGGCGACGTTATAATTCGTATCTTTGGCCAGCGTCTCAAACCCCCGCTGATTGCCGCGAAGATTCTCGATTGCTGCGATACCGATCCCGCGTTCGTTCAGCAGCTCGGCAAAGTCTTCCAAATGCCGTTCATCCGGTTCCTCCGCATATCCCGGCACCTCTTCGCCATCAAACAGAATGCGGGTAACACCCATACTTTTGAAGCGGTCCAGCAGAGAAGCCAGTGCTTCATGATTATAGACAGCACTGTTTCCCAACCGCGGAAGCAGATGGAAGCCTTTAGATTGCAGCAGATTCATAGCAATCGGATCTGGTTCCATTGTCTTCAGTACAGCATTTTGCACGGGTGTTGCCAATTTGAGACCGCTGCGCCCGTTCATGGACCAGTCTTCCACGGCGATCTCTTGACTTGCGAACGCCTGCCGGATAATCGGCTCCACTTGCTTCCGGCTCTCCGCGTCCGTAAACAGCAAATATGTAGCGTTCTCGTTAGCCGTCAGCACTTTTCCCGTTAGGCGTGCTGCGTCCTGCTCACTGTATACCGTAATTCTTCTGGCATTGGCCAATTCGGTCAGCGTTGCCTGATAGACAGCCATCGTAGTAATACCGGCTTCTTTCAATACATCAAGCTGTTCGTTAATAAAAGCATTTGGATTGCCCTGATAAGCCGAGAGCTGTATGAGATCCCGATAGTCAAAGATCATCTCTACGTTTTTGGACGTGCCTTCCGTACGGATACGGTCGTATGCAACCGGAAGGGATGCAACCAGCCCCAAGATCACGAGGATCCACAATCCTTTACTTGCCATTCTATTCCACTGCCGCCACTTCTGACTCAAGTTGGATATACCTCCTTGCCGAAGCATCCAAGCTTCGGCATTGTTCAAGTTGATAAGTCAGACGCCTCCTGCCGAAACGCGCCGCTTCGGCGCGCTTTGGCAAGAGGCATCGTTGGATTTCTGAAAAAACGCCGCGAACGCGAAGACTCACGTCCGCGGCCCTTTTAATGTCGGTGTCTTGACGTCTTAAGCATCCACACGTTCGGTTACGGCAGCAATCAGGCGCTCTACCGCTTCTTCCGCGCCCGCGAGCGAGTCACCACGTACCGCAAAATAAACTTTGATCTTCGGTTCAGTGCCGGAAGGACGCAGTACGAACCAAGAGTCGTCCTCCAACATGTATTTCAGGACGTTTTCCGCAGGCAGATCATCAATGCCTTGTGCGTAGTCAAGCGTCTGGACGACTTTGACTCCCGCTACCTCGGTCGGCGGATTCTCTCTCCAATCAGCCATGATCGACTGAATCTTCGCCAGACCGTCCTTGCCTTTCATCGTGCGCGACTCCAAGCGTTCAATGAACATACCGAACTGCTCGTACAATCCTTCCAACACGTCGTACAGCGTTTTGCCCTGCGTCTTATAGTAAGCCGCCGCTTCGGCAATCAGCATCGATGCCAAGACAGCATCTTTATCGCGTGCGTACGTACCGGCCAAGTAACCGTAGCTTTCTTCATAACCGAACAAGAAAGTATGTTCACCTGTCTGCTCAAACTGGTTCATTTTTTCGCCGATGTACTTGAAGCCCGTCAGCGTATTCAGTACTGTTGCACCATAGTGCCGGGCAATCGCTGCGCCCATCTCACTGGTTACGATCGTTTTGATGACAGCGCCATTTTCCGGCAGCGTACCTGCTTCCTTCATACGCCCCAGCACATAATCGACCATAATTGCGCCGGACTGATTGCCGGTCAGCACAACATATTGGCCTTCTTTGTTCCGTACGACCGCGCCCATTCGGTCACAGTCCGGATCGGTACCGATCAAAATATCGGCATTCAGCTCTTCGCCGAGCTTCATCGCCAACGTAAACGCTTCGCGTTCTTCCGGGTTAGGCGACTTCACGGTCGAAAAATCGCCGTCCGGCTGTTCTTGTTCCGGCACGACAGTCACATTTTTGAAGCCGATTCTCTCTAGCACACGGCGCACCGGCACATTGCCTGTACCGTGCAGCGGTGTGAAAACGATCTGCAGATCGTCGCCCTTGCCGGCCGCCAGCTGTTCGCGGCTCAGTGACAAACCTGCCACAGTATCGATAAACGCCTCGTCTTCCGCCTCGCCCAACCAAACGAGTAGTCCCTGCGCTTCCGCTTCTTCGCGGGTAATCCGCTTGATCTCGGAAAACGATTGTACGCCTTGCACGAGACTGATCACACGTTCCGCTTCGTCTGGAACCAGCTGTCCGCCCTCACGATTGTACACTTTGTAGCCGTTGTATTCCGGCGGGTTGTGGCTTGCCGTCACCATGATGCCGCCATCGGCCTGCAGATGGCGAACCGAGAACGAAAGCTGCGGCGTCGTACGAAGCGACGGATACAGCTTGGCTACGATCCCGTTAGCTGCCAGTACAAGGGCCGCCTCCAGCGAAAACTCCGGCGAGAAGTGACGCGAATCATGCGCGATGACGACAGACGGTTTGCCTTCCTTGCCCTGCGCTGTTTCGAGTATGTACTCCGCCAATCCCTGAGTCGCTTTCCCGACTGTATAGCGGTTCATACGGTTGCTGCCTGCTCCGATAACTCCGCGCAGACCTCCCGTTCCGAATTCCAGCTCCCGGTAAAAGCGGTCTTCCAACTCATCAGGCTGCGATTCAAGCGCACGCAATTCCTGTTTCGTTTCCTCATCGATGCTTGGATCTTCTAACCATTGATTCACAACTGCCGCGGTCTTTTCGTTTAACATATTCCTTGTACCTCCATGTCCGGATTGTTGGGGTAAAGAGGCGGTAATCGAACTATTCGCGGTCGGCGAGAGCAAACATCATGTCGCCTTCGGCAACCACATTTCCATCCACTTTCGCCACGGCGTGTCCTTTTCCGATCTTGCCCTTGAAGCGTGTCATTTCGACTTCAAGCCTCAGCGTATCGCCTGGCTTCACCTGACCGCGGAAACGGAATCCGTCGATGCCCGCGAAGAAACCCAGTTTACCGCGGTTTTCCTCTACCAACATCATCGCTACCGTTCCGACCTGAGCCAGTGCCTCAACTATTAATACCCCCGGCATCACCGGATAACCCGGAAAATGTCCAACAAAGAAAGGTTCGTTTACTGTTACATTTTTAATACCGACCGCGCTCTTACCCGGTTCGGCTTCCAAAATACGGTCCACCAACAGGAACGGCGGACGATGTGGAATGATTTCTTGAATCTGCTGCGAATCCAATATCACGAGCAAAACTCCCTTCGGCAATTTCCCCCATCATTATACAGTTTCCCGCCGCAAAAGGAAATCGCGGAAAAGCCGAGCATACAAAGAGCCGTTCCCAAGCCGCATGGACCCGGGAACGGCTCTTGATGTCTATTCGCGCAGCACTTCTTGCAGCCGCTGCTCAGCTGACGAAAAACTTCAATCCAAAAGGTTCTTACGGAGCAAAAATGAGGTCAAATACATGCAGCCATGTTTCCGGCCTAAACGCCTCCGCCAACTCCTGCTTTCCCATATACACATAACCGAAGACTAAGCCTCCGAATAGACAGAAAGCGAAAAAAAGCAGAAAAAGAGTAAGCCTCAGCAGCCTTCTGCCGAACATTTTTTTACGGCGTATCGGAGCTTCAACCTGCTCGTCCATTACCTTTTCCACTTTAACACCTCCTTACCGCAAAGCCCGAAGTCCCGGAATTCTCCGGAGCTTCGGACTCTTTCATTGTGCCGCCTATTGTTTTTTCGAATATCTGTTATTGACGAATTCCGTTCGCCAAAGTCGCCATTGTATCGCTTGAAGTCAACGCTTTTGCAGCCAGTTGGTAAGCACGCTGTGCCTGCATCAGATCCGTCATCTGGGCCGTCATATCAACGTTGGATTGTTCCACGTATCCTTGTCTTACCTGAGCTGTTACATCGTTATTCGTCAATACGTCCGCTTCATTCAGACCGTTACCAAGAACGAATACATTGCCATCCGTCTGTACCAGTCCTTCCGAATGGTTCACGCGAGCCAGCGACAGCTGACCTGCCGGCGTACTGCCCCCGTCCGGGTTCAGAGCACGAACGGTTCCATCGCTGTCCACCTGCAGTTTGGAGTCGGCCGGGATCCGAATCGGCTGCCCGTTCGTTCCCATCACGGGATGGCCTTGGTTGGTCATCAGATATACGTTTTGTGTATCTTCAGCAATCGCTCCTAATTGGAAGCCGCCTTCGCGCGTCCAGCCCTTGCCTCCGTTTACCTGAATCTCGAACAGTGCATTACCTTCGATCGCAATGTCAGACAGACTGCCGGTTTCCTTCAACGCACCCTGCTTCAAATCAACGGTTACTTCGCCCATACGAGCGCCAAAGCCCAGATTATATCCGGCATCCGTACGGCGTCCGTCAAGCTGGAAGTGCTGCCCCTGTTTCTGAACCTGAGTCAGTACGTCTTGAAAATTCCCCTGCTTGGCTTTGTATCCGACCGTATCTAGATTAGCGATGTTATCCGAAATCATCTCGAGCTTACGCTGGAGGCCGTTCATTGTTACCGCAGCACTGATCATCGAGTTATTCATGAATGTACCTCCTTAGTTTACTCTTCCAACTTCGTTAACAGCTTTTTCCAAACTCTTATCGTAAAACTGTACGATCTTCTGATTGGCTTCATACGCGCGAAGCGCTGCCGTCAGATCTACCATCGACTGGGCCGCATCTACTGTAGAGCGCTCCAGATACCCCTGCTTCACTTCAAACTGATCGGCGTCTGTCGCTGCACGAAGCGCTCCAGCTCCCTGAGTCTTTTCCGTAAACAGCCCTTCGCCGTCGCGAGTCAGCCCATTCGGCTGCTCTGCAATCGTAACTCCGATTCGGCCTGATGCCGCACCTGTCACCTTATTGAAAATGGTTCCGTTCTCCCGCACCCAGTAATCGTCCATCGAACCTGCCAGAATGATTGGTTGGCCATCTTGCCCCAATACGTTCTGATTCATCGAAGTAACGAGACGGCCGTCAGCCGCCAAGTTGAGATCGCCGTCGCGTGTATAGCTAATGCCGCCTTCCGGGTTCTCAACATTGAAGAATGCCTGCGGCTTGTACACCGTCTGACCATTCGCCAGTACTGCCTTGCCGGAAGCGTCGAACATTACATTTCCGCCCTGCGGATTCGCCACCTGGATATCGGAGATCAGCGCGAGGTCATCCGAAGACTGTGTCTCCGTAATATCGCCCTGCACCATCATCGAAATGCTTTCTTCGGCGAACACGCCGGTATTCAGCTTGCCGACATTACGATTGTCGCGGCCTTCATCCCCGCTGCGCAGTGCCACCATTACTTCGGGAAAAGAACGTGCTATGCTTTCTACCTGCTTGTATCCCGTCGTGTTTATGTTGGCAATGTTCTGCGTGACCGTGTCATGTCTGCGCTGCTGGGTCATCATGCCTGCGGTCGCCGTATATAATCCTCTCAGCATTCGATGTTTTCCCCTTTCCGATATCGCGGATGCGGTACGTTTCCTTTTCTTATTATTCCAGGCTGTCTTTGTCCGTATCCTCTAGCCGGCGTTTCAAAAAAGCCCCACCGGCCTTGTTTTATATATATCGGCATTTTCGAGAAATTGTGAAGAGGAAATCAGAATTTTTTCTTGGCTGTTTTATCAAGATGATCCAGCATCTTCTGTGTGCCTTTTACAACACAGTGCATCGGATCTTCCGCTGTCCAGACTGGCACTCTCAATTCACTCGCGAGCAGGTCGTCAAGGCCGTGAAGCAGCGCTCCGCCGCCTGTTAACACGACGCCCCGATCGATAATATCTGCCGACAGCTCGGGAGGAGTGCGCTCCAACACCGTTTTGGCGGCGCTCACGATCAATGCAACCGATTCGTCCAGCGCTTCCTTGACTTCAGCAGAAGTAACGGAGATGGTACGCGGCAGTCCGTTGACCATATCGCGTCCACGAATGTCCACTTCTGCCTGACGTCCATCGGGATGTACGGAAGCGATGTTAATCTTAAGATCTTCCGCCGTACGTTCGCCGATCAACAATTTATATTTGTTTTTGATATAGCGAATGATCGATTCGTCGAATGTATCCCCTGCCACCTTGATCGAGGAGGATGTTACGATATCGCCCATCGACAGAACAGCCACATCGGTCGTACCGCCACCGATATCGACGACCATATTGCCGCTCGGCTGGTAAATGTCCATGCCTGCACCGATTGCAGCTGCTTTCGGCTCTTCTTCCAAGTATACGTCTTTTGCTCCGGTACGCTGGGCCGCTTCACGGATTGCTTTTTGCTCGACGGAAGTAATATTGGTCGGTGCACAGATCAGAATCCGCGGACTGCTGTACCAATTCCGGCCGCCGACTTTGTTGATGAAGTAGCGCAGCATGGCTTCCGTAATGTCGAAGTCTGCAATAACCCCGTCGCGCAGTGGCCGCACCACTTCAATATTGCCTGGCGTGCGTCCTACCATACGGCGCGCTTCTTCGCCTACAGCCAACACGCGTTTGGATTCTCTCTCTACCGCCACAACCGATGGCTCGTCAATAACGACTCCCTTGCCCTTCACATAAATCAGCACGTTCGCCGTGCCTAGATCGATCCCGATATCCTTGCTCAACATGTCTTTTCGCGGCCTCCAGCATCCTTGTTTATTCGGCTTTTTTACTGCGTGCTTCTGCCCGCCATCCTGTAAACTACCAGCTTTTAACATACCATATTTACAGGCGTTACATCAACGGAAATCCAGCTTAAATATAGGCCGAAAATGCAAAAAACCCAAGTTTGCGAGAACTTGGGTTTTTGAACCTTTTTGAACTGAGATGTGGAGTTAAGCCCACGTTGGCTGAATGTTGAAGATCGGAGCTTCCGCCTGCACGATCGTTTCGTTCGCCGCTGTCGACTCCTGCACTTCTTCCGTCATGGAAACGCGCCAGATGTCTGCACCCAGACCTACCAGTTTTTCCGTCAAGTTGACGTATCCACGGTCGATATGATGAGTGCCGCCGACTTCTGTCGTACCTTCCGCTACAAGGCCGGCACAGATTAGAGCCGCTCCTGCACGAAGGTCGGTAGCCGTTACCTTGGCGCCTACAAACTTCGTTTCGCCGCTAACAAACGAAGAACGTCCTTCTACCTTGATTTCGGCGTTCATCAGACGGAACTGATCGACGTGCATGAAGCGGTTTTCGAATACCGTTTCTGTCACTACGCTTGTTCCAGTCGCACTCAGCAGAAGTGCCATCATCTGGGCCTGCATATCCGTTGGGAAGCCCGGGTACGGCAGCGTCTTAATATCCACTGCCCGAAGCGGCTTGTCGGCTACAACACGAATGCCGTTGTCGTCCGGAGTTACCGAAACGCCCATTTCTTCCATCTTGGCAATTACCGGACCGAGATGATCGGCAATCGCTCCTTCAACGTATACGTCGCCGCCTGTGATTGCAGCAGCTACCATATAGGTTCCAGCTTCAATGCGGTCGGGAATCACGGTATGAGGAGCACCTACAAGCTTCTCAACACCTTCAATCCGGATTGTACCGGTACCAGCGCCGCGGACAATTGCGCCCATGGCATTCAGGTAATTGGCCAGGTCAACAATCTCTGGCTCCTTGGCAGCATTTTCAATCGTCGTCACGCCTTCAGCCATTGTTGCCGCCATCATAATGTTTTCTGTAGCGCCTACGCTGGCCATATCCAGATAAATTTTCGCCCCGCGAAGTCTGCCTTCGCTCTTGGCTTCAACATATCCTTCTCCCAACGTAACGGTTGCCCCCATCGCTTCGAATCCTTTAAGATGCAGATCAATTGGACGTGTACCGATTGCACACCCGCCCGGCATCGAAATGCGGGTAGATCCCAGGCGTGCAAGCAAAGGTCCCATTACGAGGAAAGAGGCGCGCATCTTGCTCACCCATTCGTAAGGCGCTTCACAGGAAGTCAGGTTTTGCGCATCTACACGGATGACTTCGTCCCGGTATGTAATGCCCGCTCCTAGTGATTCCAAAACTTTATTGATAGTCATTACGTCGTCAAGAGGAGGTGCATCCGAGATGACACTCTCTCCTTCTTGTCCTAAAAGACTGGCAGCGATGATAGGAAGCACCGAATTCTTGGCACCGCTAACTTTGACGGTTCCGGTCAATCGTTTGCCGCCGCGGACGATAAATTTGCTCATCTCCGTATTCCCTCCGCGCGTTGTAATTTGCGTTTAATTGTTTGTTTTTGTTTGTGGTATTGTGCACATGCCGGTCTAAAACCGGTTTATCTTTTGGATAAAGTGAAGCCAACAAACCTAATCACTGATTAACCCAAGCATTCCGACTTAAAACAATTCCAGCTTTATAAGCTCATTCTGAGCAGCTGCGACCATCCGATATAATCCAAAATAAAGTTCGCAACGAAATGCCCGAGCACAATCGCCAACAGAACATGCAGCATTTTCCCCTGCGAACTCTGAGGATGGCGAATAAAGAGATCGAGCTTCAGGTTTTGCAGCGCCCACCATGCCAAAGCGATACAGCCCAGTGAAATACACATGGACAAGATGCCGGAAACTCCGGTTTGCGAGAAAGATGCCATTGCTCTTTCAGCCATCATCCAAGCTCCTTTCATTGATCCGGCCTTACCTTCTGACTGCATAAACGATTATTTTTTGCGGACTTCTCTATAATACTGGGAAGCGGGCGAAGAATCCAGCACATTTCAAACAAATTTTGCAAAAAAACGCCCATAACTTTCCTCTTGAGCTTATTTACTGGGTTTTGCCTGCTTGCTTATAAAATTGTAAGCGTTTTTCTTTTTTATCCCTTGTGGTTGCGGGTTTTCTTGTTTCGTTTGTTGATTTAAACCGTGGTCAATCTGCCGTTGGACGATATGAATTTATAAGAGAAAAAGCGCTTTGAATATTTACATGTGTTTTATATTTCCGGGGAAATATAACTATACAAAAAAAGCCGGTCTCCGAGGAGACCGGCTTTGCGACTATTTGTTGACGATGTCCATATTGGTCACGTCGAGACGAGTCACTGCACGTTTGAGCGCGAGTTCGGCACGGCGGAAATCGATCTCATCCTGATGCAGTTTTCCGTTTTCGAGGCGCAATTCGGCTCTCTCACGCGCCGCACGGGCACGGTCGATATCGATCGCTTCCGGCAGCTCCGCACTTTCCGCCAACACGACCACTTTCTCGGAACGGACTTCAAGGAATCCACCGTGTACCGCTACATGGGACCACTTGCCGTCATGCTGGAGGCTGAACGCTCCGATTTGCAGCGGAGCGACCGTCGCAATATGACCCGGCAGGACGCCCATGTCGCCTTCTATGCTTTTAGCGACGATACTGGTGACATTGCCAGAGTAAATAAGACGCTCCGGCGTGACGATTTCCAGCAAAAAGGTGTTCACTTCTATCCCTCCTCACCCGAAGCTTGTAAGCTTACAGGTTTTTCGCCTTCTCGACGGCTTCTTCGATCGTGCCGACAAAGAGGAATGCCGCTTCCGGAAGGTCGTCGTATTTGCCGTCAAGAATCTCGCGGAAGCTGCGAATCGTTTCCTTAACCGGAACATAACGGCCTTTGAGACCTGTGAAAGCTTCGGCTACGTGGAAAGGCTGCGACAAGAAGCGTTGGATTCTGCGCGCACGGCCAACGATCAGCTTGTCGTCCTCGCTCAACTCGTCCATACCGAGAATCGCAATAATATCCTGCAGCTCACGGTAGCGGGCAAGAATCTGCTTCACGCCTTGAGCAACTTCGTAATGTTCTTCGCCAACTACATCCGGAGACAGAATCCGCGAACTGGAAGCAAGCGGATCTACGGCTGGGAAGATACCCATTTCGGAGATTTTACGTTCCAGGTTAGTCGTAGCATCCAAGTGTGCGAATGTTGTAGCCGGAGCCGGGTCCGTATAATCGTCCGCCGGTACGTAAATCGCCTGGATGGATGTAACCGAACCTTTTTTGGTCGATGTAATCCGTTCCTGCAGCTGACCCATTTCCGTTGCCAATGTAGGCTGGTAGCCTACCGCAGAAGGCATACGGCCGAGCAGTGCAGATACTTCGGAGCCCGCTTGGGTAAAGCGGAAGATGTTATCGACGAACAGCAGTACATCGCGGCCTTCTTGATCGCGGAAATACTCCGCCATAGTCAGACCCGTCAATGCGACGCGAAGACGCGCGCCCGGAGGCTCGTTCATCTGTCCGAAGACCATCGCCGTTTTGTTAATAACGCCCGATTCTCTCATTTCATGGTACAAGTCGTTACCTTCGCGAGTACGTTCGCCGACACCGGCAAATACAGAGATACCGCCGTGTTCCTGCGCAATATTATTGATCAGTTCCTGAATCGTAACGGTCTTACCTACACCGGCACCGCCGAACAAGCCGATTTTTCCGCCTTTGGCGTAAGGAGCCAAAAGGTCGATAACCTTGATGCCCGTTTCGAGCATTTCTGCCTGTGTCGAGAGTTCGTCGAACGTCGGAGGCTGACGGTGAATCGGATCTTTGATCGCCGATACCACTTCGCCCGCTTCGTCGATTGGCTCACCAAGAACGTTAAAGATACGTCCCAGTGTAACTTCTCCGACCGGTACGGAAATTGGACTTCCCGTATCGACCGCTGCGCTTCCGCGCATCAATCCATCGGTAGAAGACATCGCGATGCAGCGCACCGTATTGTCTCCCAGATGGTTAGAGACTTCCAGAGTCAGTTCAAAAGTCTGGCCGTTTTCCGTCGCTTTTTGAACCTTGAGCGCATTCAGGATTTCCGGAAGCTGACCACGTTCGAATTCCACGTCGACAACCGGACCCGTGATGCTAATGATGCGTCCTGTATTCATGCTTGGTTTTCCCCCCTACAAGCTTCAGCTTTGTGCGGCATTAGCGCCGGCCACGATTTCGGTAATTTCCTGTGTAATGGCTGCCTGACGTGCACGGTTGTACGTTAAGGTATACTCGTTGATCAGCTTGGATGCATTCTTAGTCGCTGCACCCATGGCAGTCATCTTCGCGCCAAGTTCACTTGCTTTTCCTTCAAGAACAGCTTTGTAAATCAGCGTCTCGGCATAACGAGGCAGCAGCACGTCCAAAACTTCGGCAGGCGAAGGTTCGAATTCATAGCTTTGCATCGCACCATCGAAAGTGACCGGCTCCATTGGCAGCAGTCCTTCGACCTGTGGAATTTGAGTAAGCGCATTAACAAACTGGTTATAGCATAAGTACAACGCATCGCAGTTGCCGAGCTCGTAATCTCTGACTGCTCGGGATGCAAGCGTCTTGACATCGGCGAACGAAGGAGCGTCGGAAAGATCCGTTACCATTTCCGCGACCGGGATGCCCCGTCTGCGGAAATAATCGCGACCTTTCCGGCCGATTACGTAAATCATGTATTCGTCGGGAGAAGAATGACGATCCCGAAGCTCGTTCGATACCCGGCGCAGAATATTAGCATTGTAACCGCCAGCAAGACCGCGATCCGATGTAATAACCAAGTAAGCCGTTTTACGTACTGCGCGTTTTTCGAGCATTGGATGACGAACTCCGGTGCTGCCGGAAGCGATGCTTGCTACGACTTCACGCAGCTTTTCCGAGTAAGGACGCGCCGCTTCCGTCTTCTCCTGTGCACGACGCAGCTTGGAGGCCGCAACCATCTCCATAGCCTTGGTGATCTGACGCGTATTTTGCGTACTTTTGATCTGCCGCTTGATTTCGCGTATTCCTTTAGCCATTCTGTCACCTCCCAAAGACTTTGCAGAGCAAAGTCACAAATTATCAAGAAAATCCTATTCGTTACAGAAACGTTGTGGCTGCGGGAGAAATTCGTTCCGGTCGCGTGTTGAAATTGAGAAAAGGGATTAAATTCAAATAGAATTTTCTCAATTTCAAAGGCGAACACTATCGTTCCTTCACTGAATTTCTCCCTCCGCCTCCTCGCTTCATTCAGAATTATACTTTCTCGACACGTGAGACTTTGCGGAGCAAAGCCACTTCGTAAGCGTAAATCCGTATCCTACTTTGTATAAGAAAGTCTTCTGAACCCTTGTAGGCAGCACCGTATTTTCCTCATGGAAAACCGCAGCACTGCTTACTTCAAGTTCGCAAACCTTCTATAGAAAATATGCATCCGGCACTTATGCCGTCGTTGCAAATCCTTTTTTGAACTTCTCAATTGCCGCAACCAGGGCTTTGTCGTTGTCGGACGTAAGATCCTTGGTCTGGATGATCGAGTCGAGAATCGCTTGATGTTCGCTCGCCATATAAATCAAGAACTCGCGTTCGAAGCGGCGAACGTCTGCCACCGGAATATCGTCAAGGAAGCCCTTAACCGCCGTGTACAAACTTACAACCTGCTGTTCAACCGATAGCGGCTGATTGACACCCTGCTTCAGAATTTCCATCATGCGTGCACCGCGGTTAAGACGGGCAAGCGTCGATTTGTCGAGATCCGAACCGAACTGCGAGAATGCCTGAAGCTCACGGTATTGAGCCAGATCCAGACGCAGTGTACCGGCAACCTTCTTCATGGCCTTAATCTGTGCGGAACCGCCGACACGCGATACCGAGATACCGACGTTAATCGCCGGACGCTGACCCGAGTAGAACAAGTCCGACTCCAGGAAGATCTGACCGTCGGTGATCGAGATTACGTTCGTCGGAATGTAAGCCGATACGTCCGAAGCCTGCGTTTCGATAAACGGCAGTGCCGTCAACGAGCCGCCGCCACGTTCGTCGCTCAGTTTCGCTGCGCGCTCAAGCAGACGGGAGTGCAGATAGAAGACGTCACCCGGGTAAGCTTCCCGGCCCGGAGGACGGCGAAGCAGCAGGGAAAGTTCGCGGTAAGCCGCGGCCTGCTTCGACAAGTCGTCATAAATGACGAGGGCATGCTCGCCCTTGTACATGAAGTACTCGCCCATTGCGCATCCGGCATAGGCCGAAATGTACTGAAGCGGAGCCGGATCGGAAGCCGATGCCGTTACGACGATCGTGTACTCCAGTGCGCCGGTACGACGCAGTGTTTCCACAACCTGTGCGACGGTAGATTGCTTCTGACCGATTGCGACATATACACACTTCACATTGTTGCCTTTTTGGTTCAAGATCGTATCAATTGCGATTGTCGTTTTACCGGTTTGACGGTCACCGATAATCAGTTCGCGCTGTCCGCGGCCGATTGGAACCATCGAGTCAATCGCCTTGATACCTGTCTGCATTGGCTCGTGTACGGATTTTCGGTCGATAACGCCTGGAGCGCTTCCTTCAACCGGACGGAATTCGGTCGTTGCGATTGGACCTTTGCCGTCGACCGGCTGTCCGAGAGGGTTCACGACGCGACCGAGCATTGCTTCGCCAACCGGAACTTCCATAATGCGGCCGGTACGCTTAACTTGGTCACCTTCGCGAATATCCGTGTAAGGTCCTAAGATAACGATACCTACATTATCTTCTTCCAGGTTGAGCGCCATGCCCATAATTCCGTTGGAGAACTCGAGCAGCTCGCCCGACATTACATTATCGAGTCCGTGCGCCCGGGCGATCCCGTCACCAATTTGAATAACGGTACCTACCTCGGCGACTTCAATATCATTCTGATACTGTTCAATCTGGCTTTTAATCAGTGTGCTGATTTCATCAGGTCTGATACTCAAGTGTTTCCCCCCCTGTCACTATGCTTTCTGTTCAAACGACTTTTCGAGACGAGCCAGCTTGCCTGCCAGACTGCCATCGTAAAGTGTATTGCCGATCACAACTTTTGCTCCACCGAGCAAACTTTTGTCGATCACATTGCGGATGGTAATCCGTTTGCCTGTCAGTACGCCGAAGCGTTCAGCGGCCGCGGTTTTCTCCTGTTCGGTCATTGGAAACGCCGTATATACGTCAGCGTCAGCCAGACCAAGCGCCTCATTTGAGATCAGCTCGTAACTTTTGCTCAATTCGCCGAAAAGCTCTGCCCGTCCCCGTTCAATCAACAATTCGATCGTGCGGATGACCGGAATGGAAATTCGCCCTTCAAATCCGGCCTGCAAAGCGTTCTTTTTGTTCTCCACAGATACGCTTGGCGAAGAAATGAATCGACTCAAATCCGCATTCGCCGCAAATACTTCCGTTATGGCGCGCAGCTCGGCCTGGGTTTCGGTAACCTTCCCTTGTGAAAAGGTTACTTCAAACAGTGCACGCGCATAACGCTTTGCGACCCGGCTATCGCGGCTCATGATTTGCTGCCTACGTCTTTCAGGTACTGATCCACCAGGCCTTCATTCGATTTCTCATCGATTTCTTTTTCAAGAAGCTTGGAAGCGATCTGTACGGATACGCGTCCCACTTCGCCGCGGAGCGCAGCCACCGCTTTGTTCTTCTCGCTTTCGATATCCCGAAGAGCTTCGTCTTTGATCCGCAGCGATTCTTCTTTTGCCTGTTCGAGCATCATGTCGGCTTGAGCACTGCTTGTTTGTCTGGACGTTTCGATGATGCCTTGAGCTTCCAGACGCGCCTGTTCGAGCGCTTTACGCTGCTCTTCGACGTAATCACTTGCCGCTTTTTTGCTGTTCGCAGCTTCAGCCAGCTGGTTCATGACCAGTTCGCGGCGCTGCTCCATGATGGAGAAGAGCTTGTTGAACGCATACTTCTGCAGCAGGAAATAGAGCAGAATGAACGAAATGATCGTAATCAATATATTTTCCCAATAGATGTGCACCGATTATCGCTCCTTTCCATTGAAAACGTGTACTTACACAAATGCATGTATACTAACAAAACGAAGGCGCGGATGGCAAAGCCCTCCCCGCCAAACAGTCGTATGAATATTAAGAGAACATGATCAGGAAGGCGATAACGGTAGCCGCCAACGGAATAACTTCGACGATACCTACACCGATGAACATGGTTGTTTGCAGTTGACCGCGTGCTTCTGGCTGACGAGCGATGGACTCAACAGTTCTGCTGACGATCATACCGTTACCAATACCAGCGCCAAGTGCGCCCAGACCTACTGCGATTGCTGCTGCCAAAAAGTTCAAATCCATTATGAATTGCCTCCTCAAAGTATGGTTGATATTTGTTTTTTGAAGCTATACGAATCATCCGACTGTCCTATTTAAGACAGACGTTTTTTTCGGAATGAACTGCAATTAATCATGAGCTTCCTCGTGCGTCGTTGCCTGCGAAATGTACACCATTGTTAAAATAGTGAAAATAAATGCCTGCAGCGCGCCGATAAAGATACTGAAGCCCTGCCAAGCGGCCATGAACGGAATACCGAAGAATCCAAGCTTCAGGATAACGGTAATCAGCACTTCCCCCGCGAAAATGTTGGCGAACAAACGAATGGCCAGAGCGATCGGCTTCGACAGGTTCTCCACGATATTCAATGGAAGGAAGATCCAGAACGGTTGTACATAATGCTTCAGATAGTGCTTTCTATTCAAGCGCAATCCAAGATAATTCACCAGAATGAACACGACGATTGCAAGCCCCGCAGTAATGGAAATATCCGCTGTTGGAGACTTCCACCAGAGCACATGGGCATGTTGACCGGCTTCAAGCCCGACAGTTGCCTGAATCGGCTGACCAAAGACTGTATAATTGGCCGGAAGATCCGTAATCAGGTTAAATGGAAGCCCAAGCAGGTTGGCAACGAAGATGAAGAGAATCAGCGTCAGGCCGAGCGATATGTAAGCCTTACCCTTCTTCAAGTCCATGGTGCTTGCAATAAGGTTCTGAACGAATTCGACGACCCATTCCATGAAGTTTTGAATTCTGGACGGATTTTCGACGGATAAGTTCCGAATACTCAGCTTTACAAGTGCGAATGTGATCACGCAGGTGACGAGAAGCATAATGATCGCCGAGAGGTCAAGATTGAACCCGCCGAGATTGATAACGGGAGCGTCATGCATAGTTGTCCCTCCTTTCCGAAGTGATACGGGTCAATGGTTGTTTCTGATGCTTACCACAATACTGACAGGAATGGTAAGCAGCTGCGGAATCATGAGCCCGACAACCGCTGATACCAGCGAGACCTGATCGAATCTTGCGGCTACTGCCACGACCAGTACGCTTATGCAAAGACGGGTAAGAAACCCGAAATTGTATCGTTTGCCTTCCGGATTCATAGCCAACATTCCCAGCTCTTGAACTTTGGAAGAAAGGAAGCGAACATTGAACCCACCCGCTACAACGCCTAGAACCAGTCCAGAGAATACCGGACGATAATCAGGGAAAAGAGCCCAGCCGAAAATTAAAACGGACAACAGAAGCAGTATGATCCTGGATGCCGTATTTACAATAGGAGTTAAATCATTCACATTACCCCTCCAGAAAAAATAAGTTAAAATGAGGCATCCTGACTGAGTCTGTTTTATTTTACTGAACAGCTAGAGTCTCTGTCAATCGACCAATCCCTGCCTTTTATGGAATCAATCAATCGTTTCCGCCGAATCTCATTCGCTCTGAAATCCCGCTCCGAACCCTGTACAAAGCACAGTCAGTATGCTCACATTTCGAATGCAGCATTTTTCAATAGCAGATGCCGCACTTCTCTATGAAAGCGTATCAACCGTACAGCTATACTGTATACTGTTTACCTAGTCAATCACAATGCAACTTCTGGATCAATTGTGTCCATTGTGTGAAATTCTTCAGGACGTTCGCTTTTGAAGCCGAAACTGTGAAGAATCGCATTGACAATACGCTGGGACGCTTGGCCGTCTCCGTAAGGATTGGCAGCCCGGCTCATGGATTCGTACAAAGTCTCGTCGCTGAGCAGCGCCCGGGTCCGTGCATATACCGTCTCTTCTTCCGTTCCCACTAGTTCCAGGGTGCCGGCTTCGATGCCTTCTGGACGTTCCGTCGTATCACGCAGAACAAGAACAGGCACGCCGAACGACGGCGCCTCTTCTTGCAGGCCTCCGGAATCGGTCAGGATCAAATGCGTATGCGGATAGAAATTGTGCAGGTCTACGACGTCGAGCGGATCGATCAGCGAAATACGAGGATGACCGCCGAGGATTTCATGAGCAGGCTCTTTGACAGCAGGACTCGGATGCACAGGATACACGATTGCCACGTCTTCGAACTCGTCGGCAATCCGTTTTACCGCCCGGAAAATATTGCGATGCGGCTCGCCCTGCGACTCGCGACGATGTGCAGTCATCAGAATTAGCCTTTTTCCTTTGGCCCAATCGAGCATCGGGTGAGTGTAATCGGGCTGTACGGTATATTGAAACACATCCGTGACCGTATTGCCTGTGACATAAACGCTTGACTTCGACTTATTTTCCTTAGCCAGGTTCCCTCCCGACCAAGAGGTCGGAGCGAAATGGAGATCCGCGATAACGCCCGTCAGCTGACGGTTCATCTCTTCCGGATAAGGCGACAGCTTGTTCCACGTCCGAAGTCCCGCTTCCACATGACCGACTTTAATCTGCAGCATGAACGCCGCATAGCTCGCCAAGAATGTCGTCAGCGTATCTCCGTGCACCAGTACAATATCCGGCTTTGCTTCGCGAAGCACAGGCTCCAGACCTTGAAGGACTCGAATCGAAATTTCGTTCAGCGTCTGACGATCCTTCATTACGTCCAGATCATAGTCAGGAGTAATCTTGAATACTTCCAGTACCTGATCAAGCATCTGACGGTGCTGGGCCGTGACGCACACGATCGATTCAATCTCTTCCGGATGCTTCTCCAGTTCAAGAATCAGTGGAGCCATTTTGATCGCTTCCGGGCGTACGCCGAAGATTGTCATCACTTTAATTTTTTTCATCGGTTGATTTTCTCACCTTTCCGCTCGCGATCCGACTCATCGAAGAAACCGGATCGCTTGTTCCTTCATTATAATAGCTTCCTTATAAAGCGCTTTTTCAACCTTTTTATCCAACCGTATCTGCATACTTTCCGAATTCTTACTTGGTTCCGTACAGACGGTCTCCGGCATCGCCAAGTCCCGGTACGATATAACCGTGATCATCGAGTCTCTCATCGAGTGCCGCTACATAGATGTCCACGTCAGGATGCGCATCTTGTACCGCTTTCACGCCTTCCGGCGCGGCAATCAGATTCATCATCTTGATCTGGGTGCATCCGCGTTTCTTCAGCACGTCGATCGCCGCAATGGCAGAACCCCCTGTTGCCAGCATCGGATCGATAACGATCAACTCGCGCTCTTGTACATCTGTTGGCAGCTTCACGTAATACTCGACCGGCTGGAGTGTGTTCGGATCGCGGAACAGTCCGACATGCCCTACCTTGGCCGCTGGCAGAAGCTTCAATACACCGTCGAGCATACCAAGTCCCGCACGCAGAATCGGAA
The DNA here is from genome assembly GCF_000378145.1 of Saccharibacillus kuerlensis DSM 22868. Lineage (GTDB taxonomy): Bacteria > Bacillota > Bacilli > Paenibacillales > Paenibacillaceae > Saccharibacillus > Saccharibacillus kuerlensis. Next base: position 50,739 of record NZ_KB899283.1, read on the forward strand.
CCAGACCGAGCATACGGCCTGAAATGACCTTGCCTTCGGTTTGTGTAACCGGCGTCTCTACCGGAATGGATTCGAGCGGCACTTCGCGCGTAATTTCATAAGCCATCAATGTCGCTACTTCGTCGACAAGCTCTCTGAAGTCCTTGGTATTCGTGTTCACGTCTCGGATAAAAGTCAGTTTGTGCTGGATCAGCGGATGATCGCAGATCACCAGTTTACTCATAATGTTCGTCCCTCCGTACAATGTTCGGCACCTTTTAACAGCGTCCGTTTTTTCGAAAATTCGTCTCGAATTCCTTATGAGATGCGTTCCTGCAAGCATGTAATATCCTGCAGCGCACCGTAAATCTTGTTCATTATAGCATTACGAAGCCCTCTGTGCATCAGCCTTGAAAAGTCCGTTACAAAAACGTGTTCCTTTATTTGTACAAGCCTCCTTCCTTCTTTTTCGCGCAAAAAAAATCCCCAACCGAAATGCCGGTTGGGAGCCATGCAAAGGTCCTGCACAATAGCGCTGTAGTCCTTAATTTCAGTTGTTGCAATTACGTCTTCCGCCCCTGCTTACTTGGCAGCTTTTCGCTTCCTTGTCGGCTTTCTATCTGTCCGTTTCGGCAAAGCGCTTGTCAGCGTACTTTCAAATTGTCGTAAGAAGTCTGAAGGTTTTTCAGCATTTCATCCCGGGTATCGCGTCCCGCGATATACGACTGCATCAGATTGGCGTAATCCTGCGGCGTGCCGATCGGCAGCTGCTGGAAGTACCAGTTGAGCACTTTACCCTCTTCGATATATTGGGTTAGATCAGCGCCCAGCTTCCCAATTCCCTCAGGGTCTCCCTGGATATTGTTGAACGCCGGAATGAACTGAAATTTTGTCGTCAGGAACTCCTGACCTTCCGGCGAAGTCGCCATCCATTCCAGCAGTTCCTTCGCTTCTTTCTTGACCGGCGAATTCTTGTTGATGACCCAGTAGGTTGGCACTCCGACGAACAGCTTATCGTTAGCTTCCGGATCTTCGCTGATCGGCATCGGCATCATTCCTACATTGAGATCGGGATTGATTCCGTCAAGCGTCGGCTGTACCCAGTTGCCCTGCTGCGTCATGGCCGCCTGGCCGTTCGCAAACGTAGACATTTGCGTATTATAATCGGTTGTCAGCGGGTTGGCATTGCCGTATTTAAGTGTCAGGTCGAGTAGATCCAGCCAACCGGCAAAGATTTCGTTGCTTCTGATATCGGCATTGCTGTCGTCCAGCGACTTCAGAAAAGCTTCCGGATCATCCTGGCGGGCAAACGGTACGTTGACGTTGTGGTTGCCAAGCACCCACCATTCCGCATAAGCGTTGACGAACGGCGTATAGCCGGCTTCCTCGATCTTCTGAGCCGCCTGCTCCAACTCACTCAGTGTTTTCGGAATCTCCGTAATGCCGGCTTCCTTAAAAATGTCCTTGTTGTACAGGAAGCCATAACCTTCGTAGTTCAGCGGAAAACCATACAGCTTCCCGTTCGCACTCATGGGATCTTTTGCGACCTGATCCATATTTTGCACCCAAGGCTGATCCGACAAGTCCTCCAGATATTCAAGCCACAGATCACGCTCCTGGAAGCCGCCAATCGTGAAGATGTCAGGCTGTGCGCCAGCGGAGAAGCGTGACTTCAGCGAGGCCGCGTAATCCGTCCCTCCGCCAACCGATTGAATATTCAGCGTAACGCCAGGGTGTGACTCTTCGTAGACCTGCTTCATTTCCGCAAGCTGATTGGAGATCTCGACTTTACCCTGATAAATATTGATGACCTTTTCTCCGGCTCCGCCCGTGCTGCCTCCTTGGCTGCAGCCGGACAATGCGGCCGCGGCGGTCAGGAGCAGAGCAGGCAGAAGCATTAGTTTTCTCTTCAGCATGGTTTTTCCTCCTTTACCCTTTCACGGCGCCGGCCGCGATGCCCGACACGATATATTTTTGCATGGCCAGGAAGAAAATGATGACCGGAGCGATTCCGAGTACAAGTGCCGGAAGCGCCAGGTCCCACTGCTTCGTATACTGACCGAACAGCATGAACGTGGCGATCGGAATCGTTCGCAGATTTTCGCTCGTCAAGATTAGGGAAGGCAGCAGATAATCGTTCCAAATCCACAGCGTATTCAGAATGATGATCGTCACGTACATCGGGCGAAGCATCGGATAGACAATTCGGAAAAAGACGCCGTATGTGCCTGCTCCGTCCACCTGCGCCGCCTGCTCAATCTCCAGCGGAATGGATTTAATGTTGCCATGGAACAGAAAGACCGACAGCGGAGCACCGAAGCCCAGGTAGCAGAGGATAAGCCCCCAGAGGCTGTCACTGAGTCCTACGCGGCTCGTTACGTCCATCAACGGCAGCATGATCGACTGGAAAGGAATGACCATGGCAGCCACAAACAGACCGAATAGAACGCGATTGAATACCGTATTGTGGCGTACCATCTGATAAGCGGCCATCGAGCTGAATAGAACAAGCAGCAGGTTGCTGGCAATCGTAACGATCAGCGAATTTCTGAGCGCGGACGGAAAGTCGATCGCTTCCCAACCGGCTTTGTAGTTGGCCCATTGAAGCGTGCTCGGCAGAGCTGCGGCATCAGACAGAATTTCTCCGAACGTCTTCAAGGAATTTGACAGCAGGAAATAGAAAGGGACCAAGAACAACAGGCCGATTAGAATGAGCAGGATTTCGATGACCAGCGTTCGTACACGATATCTCGAATCTTGTTCCATTAAGCTTCAACCTCCCGGTTCTTGGTAGCACGGACCTGAAGGGCCGTAATGATCGCAACGATGGCGAAGAAGATGACAGCTTTGGCCGTACCGAGGCCCAGACGGCTGTTCGTGAATGCTTCCCGGTAAATATCGAGCGCTACGGAACGAGTCGCGTTGAACGGCCCGCCGTTAGTCAGCGCCAAATTCAGATCAAACATTTTGAACGACCACGACAGCGTCAGGAACAGGCAGACGGTCACTGCTGGCATGACGAGCGGAATGATGATTTTCCATAACACCTGTCCCGGCTTGGCACCGTCGATCGACGCCGACTCAAGGACGTCCTTGGAGACGTTGCCGAGCGAGGCTATGTAGATAACCATCAGGTAGCCGGCATACTGCCAGACGAATACAATGACAATTCCCCAGAAAGCGGTCGATTCATTGCCCAGCCAAGGCAGATTGAAGAAAGAAATACCTGTTGCTTGGCCGATTGCAGCGAAGCCGCGTACGAAAATGAACTGCCAGATAAATCCGAGCAGCAGGCCTCCGATCATGTTGGGCATGAAGAAGACAGTCCGCAGTACATTCTTGCTCTTAAGCGGCTTCATGAGAAAGTAAGCAAGGAAAAAGCCCAGCAGGTTTGTCAAAATAACCGCTACAATGGTGAAGCGCACGGTAAACCAAAACGCATTTCGGAAATCCGGGTCGGCGGTAAAGATGTGAGCATAATTGCGCAGACCGACAAACTCAAGGTCGCGCGATACGCCGTTCCAATTTGTCATCGAATAGTAAATCCCGAGCAGAAACGGAATCATGACGATCAGAACGAAGAAGATCGTCGTGGGACCTACGAAAACGAGCTGCTGCGTCCACTGCGAAAGTTTTTTACGGCTCAATCCGAATCCTCTCCTCTGTAAAAAGTGTAAAAATCGATGCCTTTGGCTGCGGAACGCGTCTTGGACTGCGGATCGGACAACCGGCATTCCGCTGCGGTCGGAGAATTCGTTCGTAAGCGTTGGCTGAAGCCTATGCGCAAATTCGCGGGCTCTTCCGAGGGCGCCTGGATCGGAAGGATTCACGAGCTGCACACATGCCTAAATTGCGGCATACACTCAAACCAAAAATCGAAAAGTTCGAGCATAAGCAATAAAGCGATTGCAAAACGTATTCTTTATATACCCTTTTTTGGCTGGTATCTTTCATCTCTTAATATTTTCCATAAATTTAAAAATATATACTTCAATACTCCAGTGGTCTGTAGGTGTCTGCCGCTCGCTGTTCATCAGAAAAGGAGCACACGCCAAAAAGCCCGGCTCCACGAGGAACCGGGCTTTCGCACTTTTATTAAGAAGATACGCTTAGTATTTCATGTCTGCATACAGCGGGAAGCGGTCGGTCAATTCCTTAACATCCGCGCGTGCTTTAGCCAATACGTTCTCGTCCTTCGACGCCTTCAGTACGGAAGCAATAATCCGTCCGATCGACTTCATTGCATCCTGATCCATGCCGCGCGAAGTCGCTGCAGGCGTGCCGATCCGGATACCGCTTGTAATGAACGGACTTGCCGTATCGAACGGAATCGCATTTTTGTTGACCGTAATGCCGACGGAATCGAGTACATGCTCGGCTTCCTTGCCGGTGATGCCTACACCGCGCGTATCGATCAGCATCAGGTGGTTATCCGTTCCGCCAGATACAATTTCGATGCCTTCGCCGATCAGCGTCTCAGCCAATACTTTGGCATTATCGACAACGTTCTGCGCGTATACTTTGAACGACGGATCGAGCGCTTCGCCCAACGCAACGGCTTTCGATGCGATCACATGCATAAGCGGTCCGCCTTGAATGCCTGGGAACATCGCTTTGTCGATTGCCTGCGCCCAAGGCTTCTGGCACAGAATCATACCGCCGCGAGGTCCGCGCAGCGTCTTATGTGTTGTTGTGGTAACGAAGTGAGCATGCGGAACCGGGGACGGATGAACGCCGGCTGCTACAAGACCCGCGATATGCGCCATATCGACCATGAACAGTGCGCCGATATCATGAGCGATCGAAGCCATTGCTTCGAAATCGATTGTACGCGGATATGCGCTGGCTCCTGCCACGATCATACGAGGACGATGCTTGAACGCCGTCTTGCGCACTTCGTCGTAGTCGATGCGGAAGTTGTCTTCACGCACACCGTAAGCTACAAAATTATAGAGAATACCGGAAGCATTAACAGGGCTGCCATGTGTAAGGTGTCCGCCGTGCGCCAGGTTCATACCCAGTACCGTGTCGCCCGCTTTGAGCGTTGCCAGATACACACCCATATTGGCTTGAGCGCCGGAGTGCGGCTGTACGTTGGCATGTTCTGCGCCGAACAATTCTTTAGCACGGTCGCGTGCCAGATCTTCTACCACGTCGACGTGCTCGCAGCCGCCGTAGTAGCGCTTGCCTGGATAACCTTCGGCATATTTATTGGTCAGAACAGAACCCATTGCTTCCATAACCGCTTCGCTGACAATATTCTCGGAAGCAATCAGTTCAATATTGGCTTTTTGACGGTCCAGTTCCAATCCCATTGCTTTCAGTACGGCCGGATCGCTTTTTCTCAAGTGCTCCATGTTTACGTATTCCTCCCTGGTTTTAAAAGTATTGTCTGTGTTCATTAATCCCGCAGCCGTTCTCAGGCCGCTTCTTCAATACCGTGAAGTGGCGAAGTGCATAGGTATCTACCAGGCAGGTTCTACACAGAACCTGCTTGGTATGCTGCAGAGCAGATGGGCGCAATTAAAGCCTTCATTACTCGCAGAAAGTCGAATCCGCCTCTTCCGGAAGACGGTATACCGCCCGATCCCCGCCAATCAGCGGTGGACGGGTCAGCGCTGCATTTACCCGCGCTTCCCCGATTTGGCGTACCGACAAACGCAGCGGCACCGCTACACGGCGCAGATGCATGCCGATCAGCGTCTCTCCGATATCAAGCCCCGCATGGGCCTCGATCGTCTCCGCCAGCGCCGGTTCTTCCATGCTGCGATAAGCGGCGGACGCCATGGAGCCGCCGGCTTTCGGTATCGGCACCGCCGAAACCTCCTGAAGCCCAAGCCGCTCTAATACGGAGCGTTCCATTACAAGCGCCCGGTTCAGATGCTCGCAGCATTGATACACGGTGTCAAAGCCAAATTCCTGCTGTACCTCGCGGATACCGGCGAGCAGCTCCTGCGCCACTTCAAGCGCGCCTGAAGTGCCGATATGCCTTCCGGCTACTTCACTTGTGCTGGTTCCAACCACCAGCACTTTGCCCGCCTTAAGTCCGGCGGTTTCCGCCAGCTCCCGTACAGCGAGCGCCGCCTGAGAGCGGATCGAGTCTTCGCGTTCCTGTTCCATATTCGTCACTCCTTCTCTGGATGCCATTCGCCGGAACGATCCGACGTTCCTCTAACGATCATACCGCCGAAGCGGCGTAAAGGAAAGTCGGGCACCTAGAAAAGTCGGATATGGAAAAGTGAAATACGTGCATCAAAGTCGCTGTAGATTTTCGAAAGCTGATAAAAAAACAAAAAGAGCGACCACGCGTAATACGCGAAGCTGCTCTATGCCCAGGCGACCGGCCGATAACTCCGGTGCTCCATCGTGGTTGAACCCACTTCGTCGCCAGTTACACCGGGTCTGCATTTTCACCTTCATCATAAGGCAACAATGCTCAAAAATCAACTGATTTTCGAGCGAAATACGGACAAAAAACGGATAGTACGGATGGGCGTTCGGAATTTGTTCGACTTTTGAATTTTCAGATTACCTTTACACCTACGGGTAACAGGTTCTGTCCCGCTTTTTTCAGCACTAGAAAGACGGATAAAAATCAAAAATCAAAACAAGAGATACAGCAAGAGACACCGAAAGACACCAAAAGAAAAGCCCTGTCCAAAGACGCGGGCTTGTTCAATGATAGGAAAACTTCCTTATCCGCGTTCCAGCTTGCCGAGAAGCCGATCAAGCGCCGTGCGGATTTCCGCTGCCGTTATTTCGTAGTCGTCGCGCGAGCCGCCGAACGGATCGGAAATATCGAAGACCGGGATACGCTGCTGCAGTTCTATCACTCGCTGCTGCTGCGAGGTATCCGGAGATTCACCGAGAGCCCGTGACAATTGAGCGGATGCCAGCAGACTGTCCAGCTCCTCCAGGTCAGCCAGCACACGAGGATCGTCTTCCACATATCCTTTAAGCGTATGAGTACGCTCAACGGCTTCCGGGAAACAGCGAATCACATGGCTTTTGTGCGATTCCGTCAATGTAAGAATCAGATCGGCCCACTCCACCAGCTCCCGATCGAGCGGCGAAGACGTTATCCGATCGCTAATATTCTGATCGCGCAGCACCGCCTCTGCCTGGCGGGAAATCGGTACTCCCTGCGATGCCGAGACGCCGGCCGAACGAACTTCCACCCGAACGCCCCGCTCTTGTGCCATTCGCCGCAGCAGCGCTTCGGCCATTGGACTGCGGCACGTATTGCCTGTACATACGAATAAAATGCGTTTCAAGCGAACCGCCTCCTTTGCTTTACGCTCTGTTTAAACAAACCGTCTATTTCAGACGCGGTGGACCCGGCCGCCGGCCGCTTTGCTGATCCGATTCATAACGGCAGAACCGATGCCTTCTTCCCCGCATCCTTCGGCGAGCATGTAAGTTGTTCCCTCTTCGTCGAAACGACGCAGCGCAGCGTACAGCCGCGCTGCCGCTTCCCGCAGATCGCTGCCGCTGCCAAGCGACAGCACAACATCTGCTAGACCGCGGTAGCTCTCCAAGTGCTCCTCGAATGCGAGCACCCCGGTCTTCTCGCCGCGCGCTTGTGCCGCGGCAAGCAGCCCGCGAATGCAGTCCGCGGTACGCTCCTCCGCACCAAGCACTACTTCGAGCCGGCCGCTCGGCGCGTAGTGCGTGTACTTCATCCCCGGCGAGCGCGGTGCCTCCTCCGGCTCCCCGTGTACTGCCGCAGGTCCAGTATCACCTGGCTTTGCTCCGGCGGCACCTTCACGTGCCGGGTTCAGCGCTTCTCCGCGAGCCCCAGCCTCGCTTCGGGCCGCCTCGGGATCGATGTCCGCGGTATAATCCGCGGACACGGCGCCAACCTGCGCGCCGAGCACCCGGCCGAGTTCTTCGGCCGAGATGCCGCCCGGGCGCAGCACGGTCGCACCGCCTGCGGTGTTCGTCCGCACGACGGTCGACTCGACGCCCACGCCGGCCGGACCGCCATCGACAATTCCGTCGATGCGGCCGTCCAGGTCCTCGCGCACATGGCTCGCGAGGGTCGGGCTTGGACGTCCCGAGCGGTTCGCGCTTGGCGCCGCGAGCGGACAGCCCGACGCTGCGATAAGCGCCAGGGCAATGCCATGGTCCGGCATCCGAACCGCTACCGTATCAAGTCCCGCCGTGACCTTCGGCGACAGGGCTCCCGGCCGCACAGGCAGGACCAGCGTCAGCGGGCCCGGCCAGAAAGCGTCCATCAGCTTCTCGTCCGCTTCCGATACGCCTTGTACAAAAGCATCCAGCTCCGCACGATCCGCAATATGCACGATCAGCGGATTGTCCGACGGACGGCCTTTGGCTTCGAAAATTCCTTCGACCGCTTCCGTGCTGCGGGCATCTGCTCCCAGTCCATAGACCGTTTCGGTTGGAAAAGCGATGAGCTTACCTTCGGCCAGAGAAGCGGCAGCTGCCGCAATTCTCTCATCGCTTTGAAGCACACTGGATTCCTTAAGGGATTTATGAGATACCACCTCACTGTTCCCCGTGGAACTTAACTCGCTAATTACCCACATCCGGGTCTCTTTTTCGACATTTCTTTCCTCGCCCATACGCTTGTCCTTTCTATAGTTACCACAACTCAATATTCAATCAAAACTTGAAATTAGGCATTTTGAATTTTCTTTTGTTTTCTTTATCTTTCTCTTCCAGATGGTCCGTCTTTAACAAGTTGTCAGTCTCCTGATGTTTCTTGTTGGACAAATGAATGCTCAACACGACGCCGATACATGCCATATTGATCAGCAGTGATGTACCTCCATAGCTGATAAAGGGCAGCGTCACCCCGGTAAGCGGCATTAGCCCCATAAACATGCCAATATTCTCGAAAATCTGATACATGAACATCGCTACGATCCCTACGATAATATAAGGTCCTGCTCTTTCCCGACATTCCAAGGCAATCAGAATCATCCGGTGAATCAAAATGAAATAAAGAAGCAAAAGAAACGCCATCCCTACAAATCCGAACTCTTCCGCAATAACGGCAATGACGGAATCCGCATATGTGTAAGGAACCCGAGGAGACATCTCGCCTTTCATGAATCCTGTACCCAACATGCCGCCATTTCCGATCGCCAGCTGGGCTCTTTCGACCTGATACTTTGCTTTTTCGGTGGCTTCTTCCGGCATCAACCATACGTCAATCCGATCCAGCCAGTGAGCGCGTTTTTCTCCTACAAAATCTGAAATTGGTTCATGGTAGGTTTTGTAAGCGTTGATTCCTCCAATTAAAAGGCCCGTCGCAAGAACAAAAAAGATCAGAGCATGGGTATACTTCACATTTGCAATCCACAGCATCCCTACCAAAATCACCAGGTAAGCCAAAGCATTACCCAAGTCGTTCTGCACCATAACTATTGCGAAAGGAATCATAACGATAGCAGCAGTCGGTATAACATCTTTCCAGAATAGGAGCGTATCCCTTTGCTTACGAACAAGATACGCAGCAAGACCGAGGATTAATACCAGCTTAAACATTTCGGCCGGCTGTATGCTGAGTCCCCCTATACTGATCCAGCCGTCAGCGCCATTCAGCGATGTGCTCAGCGGCGTCCAGACCAGCATAAGCACCCCAATTCCGATCACGTAGATATACAGCGCGTATTTGATGAGCAGCTGATAAGGCACCATACCTACCGCAAAAAATGCAATAAATCCAAGAATATAGTAGACCACCATATTTGACGTTGAAGCGGATAGTCCTCCTGCTCTACTATTCGTTATTGCGCTATGCACAACCGGAATACAAATCCCCATAAAAAGCAGCAGAATAACTACCAATGTCCAATCGATATTTTTGATCCTACTCAGCATCGCCGCAGCCTCCCGTTAACACACTGCGTCCGCGCCGCTGCGTGTCGGTTGATTTTCACACGAATCCTCGTTCTGCCGTCGTACGCCTTATTTACAATCCTGCGATTCACATTTCCTACGTGCAAAAGGCGGTCAAAACGTTCCGTAAGTGCCGCTTTGACCGCTTAGCTGTTCATCGAGTCCGCTTACTGCGCTTTCTTGGAGCGTTTGCCCACTCTCGACAAGACACCGCGCAGTGCTTGAACGCCTCCGTCTTCCGTATTTGCACCTTTTATATCCGCAAATTCATCCCGAGCATTATCGCGTGTATAAGCACGAATACTCATAACAACGCCGATACTCGCCATATTGATCAGCAGCGACGTACCGCCGTAGCTAATAAACGGAAGCGTAATACCGGTAAGCGGCATCAAGCCCATGAACATTCCGATATTCTCGAAAATCTGATACATAAACATCGCTACAAGTCCGACAACGATGTAAGATCCGGCTCTGTCCCTGCATTCAAGCGCAATGACGATCATTCGGTGGATCATGATGAAGTACAGCACCAGCAGGAACGAAATACCTATAAATCCGAATTCTTCGCCGATCACCACGATAATGGAGTCGGAATAGGTATACGGCACAAGGGAACCGGTAGGATTCTGCACCATAGGTCCTTGCATAAATCCTTGTCCGGTCATCCCTCCGCTTGCTATGGCATATTTGCCGTTCTTGGTCTGCCAGGAAGCGTCACGGCTCGCTTCTTCCGGCATCAGCCATGGATCGATCCGATCCAGCCAATGCGCGCGCTGCAAAGTGTTTGCCATAAAGTCCGTCACTTCATCGTGATAAGTGACATATCCTTTGATTCCGCCGACCAGCAGACCTGCTCCCAGCACGAAAATGATCAGGGCATGCGTAAACTTCAAATTGCCGATCCACAGCATGCCGAGCAGAATCAGTACGTAGCTGAGCGCGTTCCCCAGATCGTTCTGCACCATAACGACAGCGAACGGAATAAAAGCAACGATACCAATTGGAATAACATCGGCCCTAAATCCAAGCTTGTCTTTGTTTCTGCGCGCAAGCATAGCAGCAATGACGATGACCAACGCCAGCTTAAACATTTCCGCCGGCTGCATACCGACCGGTCCGATCTTCAACCAACCTTGCGCACCATTCTGGGTCTGACCGAGCGGTGTCAGCGTCAGCAGCAGAAGTACCAGGCCGCCTGCGTAAATAATCCAGAAATACCGTGTATAAATTCGGTAGTCGACCGCAGTCATAAAGAAGATAACTGCGAAGCCGAGAATGTAATAAAAAATCATCTGCGTGTCCAGTCCTCTGAACTTATCGCTGTTCGCGACCGCACTGTGCACAACGGGAATACAAATCCCCATCATCAACAGCAGCACAACAATCAGGGACCAATCCATATGTTTCCACTTCGTTAACATGCGTTACATTTCCTCCGAAAAGCCTGTTCAAGGCCGTATTTCACTCTTGCGGCACAGCCGCCTCAGCCTTGCGTCCTGCACAGTGCAGTTCTTCCGGCTTCTCTCTTTATTCCATTCTTTTTTGTCCTACACTGCAGCTGCCTCATTGAGACAGCACTGCTGCAGGCAGCAGGTCTTTTATTATTGTAGGCGATAATAATCCCCTTGTCATGTTGACGGCGCTTGAACTCTCCGACCCTGCGACAAAAGGGCGAGAAGACGGCGGTTCTCCCGCTTTTCGCTTCTCACCCTTATGCAGTTCTGCAGACCTTGTCGGCAAATTCCTCGCCGACTGCGGAGCCTGAACATTTGTCGTACCAATCTAACCGGCCTGCATTAAGCGATTCCGATGACATGACGGCCAATGCCCGCCAGATCGAATACCGTCTCAATTCTGCTCCAACTGCCGCGCGATCTAAGCATGTTCTCTACCAGTTCCGCTTGGCCCATGCCCAGCTCGAATGCGATCAGCTTCGGATCGCTTTGCAGCAGATCCAGCTGCTTCATGATCTCGCGGTACGGCCACAGCCCATCCGGCCCTCCGTCCAGCGCACTGCGCGGTTCGAAGTCGCGCACTTCCGGCTGAAGTTCTTCAATGTCGGCAGCCGGAATATAGGGCGGATTCGATACGAGAATATCGAATTTATCGCCCATGAACGGCTCCAGCAGACTGCCTTGACGAAACTCCACGTCCGCGCCGAGCCGCTGGGCGTTGCGCTGTGCTACGCCCAGCGCGCCTTCCGAAATATCGCTCGCGGTAACGACAAGCTCCTGTCGCAGCAGCTTCAGACTGACGGCGATCGCGCCGCTGCCTGTGCCGACATCAAGCACCGACGGCGAACCTTCCGGCCACAGCGCTTTTGCACGCGTCAGCACCGCTTCGACCAGCAGTTCCGTTTCTGGCCGCGGAATCAATACCTCAGGCGTCACTTCGAACGTAAAGCCGTAGAACTCCTGATCGCCCAAAATATACTGGGCCGGTTCTCCGTCCCCCTTGCGGGTAATCGCATTCTCCCAGCGTTCTCGGAATTGATCCGGGAACGGCTCTCGCAGCGCCATGACGTACTGTGCTCCTGTCATGCCCAAAATTTCTTTCAGCAGCAGCCGGGTATTTTCGTCCGCCTCTTCCACACCCCGCTCCCGCAAAAAAGAAGAAGCCTCCGCGAAGGCTTCCCGGAGCGTCAAGCCTTTGCGCAGTTGAAAGCCGCCCCGGCCCGAGCTTAATCTGTTCAAGAGATCAGACGCCCTTTTCATCGATCAGGTCGGTCTGTTCAGCAATCGTTAATGCGGATACGATTTCCTGAATATCGCCGTTCATGATCTGATCGAGCTTATGCATAGTCAGACCGATGCGGTGGTCCGTTACGCGGCTCTGCGGGAAATTATAGGTGCGAATGCGCTCGCTTCGGTCGCCTGTTCCGACTTTGCTTTTGCGCTCGCCGGCATACTTGGCTTCTTCTTCCTGACGCATCACGTCATAAATGCGGGAACGCAGTACCTGCAGCGCTTTTTCCTTGTTCGAGTTCTGCGACTTGCCGTCCTGACACGTGGCTACAATACCTGTCGGAACGTGCGTCACGCGTACAGCCGATTTGGTTGTGTTGACGGACTGGCCGCCGGCGCCGCTGGAGCAGAACGTATCGACGCGGATATCTTTGTCGCTGATGACAATGTCCACTTCTTCGACTTCCGGAAGCACAGCTACCGTTGAAGTCGACGTATGAATGCGGCCGCCTGATTCCGTAGCCGGAATACGCTGCACACGGTGCGCGCCGCTCTCATATTTCATTTTGCTGTAAGCGCCGCGTCCGTTGATCATAAAGATGACTTCCTTGAAGCCGCCCAGATCGCTTTCGTTCACATCCATCAGTTCGACTTTCCAGCCCTGCGCGTCCGCGTAGCGGCTGTACATGCGATAGAGATCCGCCGCGAACAGCGCCGCTTCGTCGCCACCAGCCGCACCACGAATTTCGACGATCACGTTCTTGTCGTCGTTCGGGTCTTTTGGCAGCAGAACGACGCGGATCGTTTCTTCAAGCTCCGCTTTGCGCGCTGTCAGCTCTTCAATTTCCATTTTGACCATTTCACGCATTTCGTCGTCGAGTTTCTCGCCCTGCATCTCTTTCGCAGCATCGAGATCCTCGGTTACGCGTTTGTATTCGGTATACGCTTCGTATGCCGGCTGCAGGTCGGACTGCTCCTTGGAGTAGTCGCGCAGCTTCTTCGAATCGCTCGCCACGTCCGGGTCGCAAAGCAGTTCGCTCAATTTGTCATAACGGTCAACCAGTGCCTGCAATTTATCCAACAAGGCCGATCACCTCTTTATATTAGATTAAAATTAGTTTGAAATCAGATGAATAATTCTCGGTTTGTATCCTAGTCTGCTATCTTTATTATAACCGCTATAAATGTACTCCAATGAACATGCTGTTCATGCCTCCCTTTCCACATTTCGTGGAGAAGAAAAAAAGGTAGAAAAAGAGCCGCCTGCATCAGTGTGCGACGACTCTTAATTATAGCATAGAGCTGCAGGATTGCCTATCGAAACTTCCTCAGGCCGTTTCATTTTCCACTCACAATCTGTCCTGTATCTGTCGATATTATTTATAACATGCTGGCTTCAGCCCGGCACAGCTTATTTGGGCTGCCGAGCCAACGGCATAAGTCACTTCTTTCAGAGGTAATTCTATTTCACGCAATCAAAATGCATATCAGGAGAAAGGAAGGGGTCCTATGGCAGTAAGAGTCGTAATTGTGGATGATTCACCCTTTTCTATAGCAGTTATCCGTAACATTCTTGAAGAAAACGGATTTGAAGTTGTAGGAGAGGCCGGATCGTTGGAGGAAGTCAAAGAAGTGATTGCTGCGGCGCAGCCCGATCTGGTTACGATGGATATGACCCTGCCTGGAACGGACGGATTAGAGTGTACGCGCGCTGTCCATGCAATTAACCCAAATATTAAGGTTATTGTAATCAGTTCCATGATGGACGAGGAAATTCTTAAAGAAGCCAAAGAAAATAACGTATCCGGTTATATTCAGAAGCCAGTGGATGCCGAAGAGCTGCTTGGTACGATTCAGCGTGTCATCGCATACGAAGAAATCTTCCAGACCTTGGAAGACGCTTATTTCGAAGTATTCAAAGAAACACTTAAAGACGCGTTGAACCGCATGACGAAGACTCTTCTGACGTATAAAAGCGAATATGAAATGAAAGAAGATTTCGAATCTCGCGGAATTGTGGTAATCGTCGGGATCATCGGAAAGTTCTCCGGAAGACTGATGATCGATCTGAGCAAAGAAACCGCACATGCACTAGTGGCGGCCATGATGAAAAAAGAACCGTCCAGCATCAACGAGATCACCGCTGCGCTTGCCGAGTTTACGAATATCGTAGCCGGCAACGCGTGCTCAATCTTGAACAGAAAGAACAAAGCATTCGGCCTGCGTCTCGCGCCTCCATCGGTTATGCACGGTGATCGCATGTCGATTTCGCACGCTTCGTTCAAGACGATGAGCGCGGCTGCAGATACCCATTACGGCGAAGTGATGCTGAACGTCGGTTTTAGAAGAGGTGAAGACAAGTGGATGTAGCTCACGTTAATCCGTTTATTGATTCGTTTATGAATGTAATGCCCCAGCTGGGATTTACTGACGTTCGCAAAGGCGGCCTTGGCGTTAAAGGGCAGGAGCTGAACTGTTCCGGCGTCATTATCCTGGTTGGGATCGTCGGCACTCTGAAAGGGAATGTCGTCTACCTGATTGATGAGGAAAATGCCAAAAAAATCGCTTCGACCATGATGATGGGTATGCCGGTCGAGCAGCTTGACGACATGGCCAGAAGCGCCTTATCCGAACTTTCCAACATGCTTACCGCTACGGCGGCAACCGGATTCGCCAACCTAGGCGTTAACATCGACATTTCCACGCCGACCCTGCTCTCCGGCGAGAATGTCTCGGTCAAGATGAGCTCCAAGCAGGTATTAAGCCTTCAACTGCTCGCTAACGATGTTCCGGTTGAAGTCCTGATCTCGTTCGAAAGTTAACGTTGATGCGAGATTGCTAAAAAGCACCGCCGGTCCATACAATTCCAAGACCTGCACGGAAAGATGGATAATCCGCCAGTCGTCTGACTTGGCCCGATATAATTAAGTGCAGCAAGCTTAATAAGGTGCACTGCCCAAAAAGCCGCTTTCGTCATAAACGACGAAAGCGGCTCTTTCTTTTTCACATTCCACTTTTTCTTTTTCTTACTTCACCCTATTCTGTTCGCCATTCAAAAAACAAGAGCCGCCTTTCTCCGAAGAGAAAAACGGCTCGCCGTAATTACACGTTGAAGCGATAATTAAACGTTGAAACGGAAATGCATGACGTCGCCATCCTGCACAATATACTCTTTGCCTTCAAGACGCAGCTGACCGCGTTCTTTGGCACCGTTCATGGAACCCGCATTTACGAGATCCTCGTAGCCTACCACTTCAGCACGGATAAAGCCGCGTTCGAAGTCGGAGTGAATAACACCTGCAGCGCCCGGCGCTTTGGTGCCTTTGCGAATCGTCCAAGCGCGCACTTCCTGCACGCCGGCCGTAAAGTACGTATACAGACCCAGCAGCTTGTACGCCGCTTTGATCAGCAGGTTCAAGCCCGAATCTTGAATACCCAGTTCTTCGAGGAACATCTGCTTGTCTTCGCCTTCAAGCTCAGAGATCTCCTCTTCGACTTTGGCGCTGATCGGAACGACTTCCGCATTCTCAGCGGCTGCGAATTCGCGAACTTTCTGGACGTAAGCATTGTTCGCCACGTCACCGATCTCGTCTTCTGCAACGTTCGCCGCGTACAGAACCGGCTTCAATGTGAGCAGGTGCAGTTCACGGATCAATTGAAGCTCGTCTTCCGTCAGATCGATACTGCGCGCAGGCTGATCATTGTAGAGTGCTTCCTTGACCTTCTCCAGCACTTCGATCTCCTGGGCATACTGCTTATTGCCGCCCTTCATGTTCTTCTTCGAACGTTCGATCCGCTTGTCCACGCTCTCGATGTCGGCCAGGATCAGCTCCAGATTAATTGTCTGAATATCGCTGACCGGGTCAATCTTGCCATCCACGTGCGTGATGTTCTCATCCACGAAGCAGCGCACAACGTGCACGATAGCGTCAACTTCACGGATATGTGCCAGGAACTTGTTACCAAGACCCTCGCCTTTGCTCGCGCCGCGTACAAGACCCGCGATATCAACAAATTCAAATGCTGTCGGTACGGTTTTCTTCGGCTCTACCATTTCTGTGAGCTTGTCGAGACGCTCATCCGGCACTTCGACAATGCCTACGTTTGGATCAATGGTACAAAACGGATAGTTCGCGGATTCCGCGCCTGCCTGCGTAATTGCGTTAAACAGCGTAGACTTGCCGACGTTCGGCAGTCCTACAATACCGGCTTTCAATGCCATATGAATACACAACTCCTCTTGATTCTATCTTCTGGGTACGACGCACGTCTGATCTCGCACGCCTAACGCCTCATACATGCTGCTGGTTACAAAACAACGTCTATTATAACAGTATTCGCTCCGCTCTGATAGCTGCAATTCTCACCCAATCGAATGCTTTCCTGCCCCCTCCAGACTTCGCGGCACAGTTCCTCCCCTAATATCGGGCAAGCGAATTTGTATCATTCGTTCTGCCGGCAAATAGATCATGAAGTTATTTTCCCTCTTAGAACTCAATTGATATTACCCGAGCCGGAATACGAAAAAACGAGTCCAGCTCCCTCGAGAACCGTACTCGTCTGTGCTATATGCTTGAACATCCAAACAGTCGTTCAACCCTTTAAATGCGCCGGAGTCTTGAAGTTGTCCGAAGCGCGGACACCGACCCGGCGCCAACGCCAAACATTACCGTACGCAGTTCAAATTCAGCCTGTTCCATTGCTTTCGCCGCACTGTCGGCGGAATCGACAGCCGGACCGAGCAGCGCGCGGCCAAAGCCTGCCAGATTAGCACCAAGGGCGATTGCTTTTGCCGCATCCACGCCGTTTCTCAGACCGCCACTGCCGATCAGTGGAATTTGCGGAAGATGCTCACGAATTTCTGCAAGGCATTCCGCCGTCCCCGTACCCCAGCCGGCGAAAGCTTCGGCAGCTGTCCGGCGCATCGAATCCGAACTTCGGAACTTCTCAACCTGGCTCCAGGAGGTACCCCCCGCTCCAGCCGCATCGATAAATGCGACGCCGGCTTCAGCCAGAAGAACAGCCGTCTCACCGTCAATCCCCCAGCCGACTTCCTTGACGCCGACCGGCACGCCGAGAGTTTGGCAGAGCCGTTCGATCTTCGGCAGAAGCCCAGAGAAATTCGTATTGCCTTCCGGCTGGAATATTTCCTGCAGGCTGTTCAGATGCAGAACTAGCCCATCCGCTTCGGCAATTTCCACCGCGCGGCGGCACTCGTCTTCGCCAAACCCGTAGTTCAGCTGTACGGCACCCAGGTTGGCGATGATCGGAATATCCGGCGCTTTATGCCGCACTTTGAAAGTCGCCGCCAATTCTTCCCGTTCGACAGCGGCGCGTATGGAACCCAGCCCCATTGCCCACCCTCGCGCCTGAGCCGCCTCAGCCAGCCGTTCGTTGATCCGGCCCGTGCCAACGCTTCCGCCGGTCATCGAACTGATGAGCAGCGGCGCTTTCAGCCTTTTTCCGAGAAATCTCGTAGTCAGATCAATGTTCTCAAAATCAAGTTCCGGCAGCGCATTGTGCCGAAACGTATAACGCTCAAATCCCGTTGTCACGCCAACTCCGGCCACTTCTTCCTCCAGACACAAGCGAACATGTTCGCTTTTGCGGTCTCCGGTCGATGGACCGGAGCCTTTAATCTTTTCCGTCATGGCCGCTCCCCTCATTTTCGCTTACAATCTCGCTTGAACCTTCATGCTTTTCTGATCCAAGCGGGCAATCCGTTCGACAATTAACCGGCCGGACAGCGTAACGACCGGTGTACCTCCGCCCTCAGAAACGGTACCCTGCTCTAAACCCGCTATTGCAAATGTACAGACACGAATCGTTCGGCGCAACTTTGTGTGTAAAAATATCCTCAAATGCATCTGCCAGCCTGTATTTCCCACCGCGCATAGTGTAAATTCTCAATTCCGCTTCGACATGCGCAAGTATAGCAAAAGTCGCCGGCGCCTGCAGAGGCGAAGCGCCGACGTATGTAGCGCAGCGTCCGAACATCGCCAGCGTATACGAATCGCGAAAATAGCGCGACAACAGCGTTTGCAGCTTGCTTCGCAACCGTGTATTACGCAACCGTGTATTAACTATAGCTTCGGCCTTTCCATTGATGCCCTTTTCCGTTTAGTCCTCCCGCTGCGCTTGCCAGTGCAATGGCGATTGTACAGCAAATGGTAGCAGAGATGAACACGCCGTGCCAGAGCGGCAGTCCGCCCCGGACGTTGCATGCCGCCTTGACCCCCATTCCCAGCAGCATAGCGATGCCGCTCGCAGCCGCCAACTGAGGATTCCCGGTAAACAGTCCGATCAGCAGAGCGACCGGTGGCAGTACATACAGCGGCACATACCAGAGCAGCAGCGCCAACAGCAGCAGGTAGTTTTTGCCCAGCCCCGCAAACATGTTCTTGCTGAACCCTTCCCACACTTCACGCGTGTTGTGGTACATCCGCATACGGGCATGGCTGCTCATGTCCGCCAGCATCATTTTGTAACCCGCATTCTTAATCGCGCGGGCCATCGCTATATCATCTACCATTTCTCCCTTAACCGCTTCATAACCGCCAGCGGATTCATAAGCGGATTTCTTGATCAGCATATAGGCACCGTGCGCGGCAACGAACACTTCGCTTCGTGAGCGATAGATCATGGGGATAGGCACATGACAGAGAATAACGAATTCCATCATGGGTACAACCAGTTTTTCCATCCAGCTTCCGGTGATCTGCTTAGGAAATCCGGTCAGCAGCCCAACCTTCTTCTTCATCGCCGACCGCAGCGTATCGCGGATTGCCAGCTCTCCGATTTTGACGTCGGCGTCCAGCATCAGATACCAACTTCCCGTCGCCTGTTCCGCTAGACGATGACAGGCGTAGCATTTACCTTTCCAGCCTTCAGGCAGATCCCCGCCCTGCATCAGGCTCACCCGCTGGTCTTCCATGGCAATCTGACGCACAATGCCGCCGGTATTATCGCTGGAATCGTCGTCGTATACGATCACTTCGAGTCGGAATTCCGAATCGTTGGATGCCAGCACATGGTTCAGGCAATCTTCAATATTTCGTTCTTCGTCGCGTGCCGGGATCAGCACCGAAACCAGCGGCCGGTTCTCGATAGGGCGCGTGCGTCGTCCGGGTACCGGAAGTGCACGGCCATTCAGCAGAGCAAAAATCAATTGGATAACGAGCAGCGCG
Organism: Saccharibacillus kuerlensis DSM 22868; assembly: GCF_000378145.1. Lineage (GTDB taxonomy): Bacteria > Bacillota > Bacilli > Paenibacillales > Paenibacillaceae > Saccharibacillus > Saccharibacillus kuerlensis. The sequence continues at coordinate 70,462 of NZ_KB899283.1, forward strand.
CACGCTATCGCCATGATCAAAGTCAGAATCAACGCGCCGTCCTCCCCCTACGCCTGAATTGATCAAACTTTTCATTGACGGACAGCCCGATACGCAGCAGCCTACGATCCGGTAAGCCGGTCGTCATCCAGATGTTGAAGACCATCCTCACTACAAGACCACATTACGATACCGCAGCGCTGTCCGCCGAGTCTCCGGCAGCACCAAACTGTGTCAGCACCTGCATCAGCAGTATCCCTTTCTCTTCATCCGGCACGATCGCCCTGCGGCCGAACACATCATAGCCGTTGCGGCGTACCTGATCGAAGATCGCGCCGTAGAACGCGGCGGCAAGTGCCACAGCCAGCCCGCTGCGCTTTGGATAACTGTCCAGATTTGACAGGCCTTTCTCAAACCAGCGCGATGCGTAGCCGTGCAGTTCGTCAATCATGGCAACAAAGCGTTCATCGATGATGCCCCCGGCCAGATCCTCTTCGCTATAGCCATGTCTGCGCATAAGTTCTGCAGGAATATAACGGCGTCCGCGCCCTAAATCTTCGCCGACATCTCGAATGATATTCACAATCTGCATCCCTTTGCCAAGCGCGATACCTGCTTCCGCCGCCTCTGTATGATGATCGTCGCGCAGCACCGGCAGCAGCATCTCTCCAACCGTACCGGCAACAAGGTAGCAGTAATGTTCAAGCTGTTCCATCGTTTCGTATCGAAGCAGCGTCAGATCAGACAGCTGTCCGTCCATCTGATTCAAGAACGGTCGGCGCTCAAGATTTGGAAAGCTGTCGAACAGCCAGCGCAGCGCCGGCCATATAAAATGCCCTTCCGCTTTTTCCAGATCAAGAAACTGCTCTCTAAGCTCATGAATGGTAAACGGTGACGTCTCCGGCTCGTCGACACTGTCGTCGATCAATCGGCAGAACGCATAAATGACGTATACCGCATGCCGCCTTCTCTCTGGCAAGTCCCGGAAGGCGTGGTAAAACGAGGTCGATCCCCCCCGCATCGAATCCTCGCACTGCTGCATGATGTCTTCGTTCATGGATTCCACTCCTCCAAAAGCTGATTTACGGCCATCCTGGCCCCCTGCATCACGATCGGCACTCCGCCGCCCGGATGCACGGAAGCTCCTGCCGCATATAAGCCACCGATTGTCTTAAAAGGCTTGGGCTGCGGTCGATAAGGACCGGATTGCCCCAGAATCGGCGCGATACCGAAGCTGCCGCCGACATAGTTGCCGTCCTGACGGGCTTCTTCCGGTGTACGCAATTTGATCCACTTGATCGAATCCCGCAGACCGGGGAAGCCCCGGCGCTCAGCGGCTTGAAGCACTTTGCGAGCCAGCCTTCGGCCTTCTTTGGACCATGCGGTGCGCGAAGCATCGGGAGCGGGAATCAGGAAATACAGCACACTCTCTCCTTCCGAAGCGGCGTTTGGATCAAGTACGATCGGATTAAAGACGTAGAACGACGGATTGGCAGGAATCATACCCCGCTCAAAAACAGCCTGCAAACTGCTAGTCAAGCTGTCCGGCAGGAAAAATTGATGCGCTGCCGCATCCTCCCAACGTTTTGAAACGCCGATATAGACTAACACGCAGCCCGAGGAGGGTCGGTACGGTTTGCGCCGCTTCGCTTCCGGAAGATCACCGAGCAGAGGCAGCAGATTGGGGAAATCGCCGTTAAACAAAACGGCATCGTACTCTTCCCGCACACCGTTCGCCACAAGGCCGCGGCAGTGTCCATCTTCCACCTCAAGACGTTCTACCCGAGTATTCAGGCGAATATCGACGCCGCGCGAACGCAGTTCCTCTTCCAAAATGACCGGCAGACGGGCATATCCGCCTTCGATCATCCAAATGCCGAAGTCGTGTTCGGCATATGGCAGAATGGAATAAACGCCCGGCGTTCCTGTCGGCTGGCCGCCAATATACAGCGACTGCAGCGAATAGGCATCGATAAGGTCATTATTTTTGAAATAACGTGCGGCCGCGCCTCTTACGCTTCGGTGAGCCTGTAGGCTGCCGAGAAGCTTAATTTGACGAGGAGTGAAGAAGTCCCGGGTACGAGGAAACGTACGCTCCAGCACCGCCTTTTGCGCACCGGGATACATGGCGCGCATTTGCTCCATATACCGGATATACCCTTCCGATTCACCCGGAAACAGCCGTTCGATTTCTTTCGCTTGATCGTCCGGATTCCGCCGCTTCGTCATTACTCGGCCGTCTGCATAATGGATGCGATACAGCGGATCGGATTCGATCAGCTTGATTCGTTCTCGCTCTACTCCGCCTTCTTCCAGAATCGACAGCAGCATTTCCGGCAGCAGTACGATTGTCGGCCCCTGGTCGATCCGGCTCCCTTCATCTTCACTGCTCTCGAACGCGATTCGTCCTCCGAGACGGTTCCGCCCTTCCAGCAGTGTTACCTCCGCCCCGCGGCGGCTCAGCAAAAGCGCCGCCGTCAATCCGCCAATCCCCCCACCTACAACAGCGACTCTCGGCGCGCGGCTCACTCGGCTCCTCCTGCCGCGCCGAGTGTTTGAGCGGAAGCACGTGGCTGCTTGCGTTTGTCGGTTTGTTCGATCAGATCGACACTGATCTTCGCGGATTCGAAGATGGTCGGCAGACCGCTTCCAGGGTGGGTGCCTCCTCCGACCAACCATACGCGCTCAACTTCTTCAAAATGATTGTGCGGCCGAAAAGCGAGCATCTGTCCAAGATTATGCGACAGATTGAATGTTGCTCCCTGGTAGACATCCAACGAATCCTGCCAGTCGAGCGGCGTGAAAAACGCCTGCTGTTCGATCCGGTCTCGCAGGCCTTTAAGCTGTTCGATACTTTCAAGACGATCCAGCATCCGTTCCTTCAACTCCTCCCGTCTACCGGCCCAATCCGTTTCCCCTTGAAGATTCGGTACAGGCAGGAGCGCGTACAGCGAAGACTTGCCGGGAGGAGCAAGTGTAGGGTCAAGACGCGAAGGATTGTGTACATAGATTGAGGGATCCTCCGACAGAGTCAGACTCTCCGTAATCTCTTTTACGTTTTTTTCATAATTGTCCGCAAAATGAATTGAATGGTGCGGAAGATCGATCTCCCCGTCGATTCCAAGATACAGCATAGCCGTGGAGCAGGAATACTTTTTCGATTCCAGCTTCTGCGGAGTATATTTCTTAAGAACGCCCGGTTCGAACAGGCTGTTCATTGCCGAGGCAAAATCCGCTCCAAGCACAACGTGATCGGCCAAGCGAACTTCTCCGTCATTCAGTCGTACGCCGGTCGCTTGACCTTTTTCCGTCAGAATGCGCTGTACCGGACGCTCCATATGAAACCGAACGCCGTATTCTTTTGCCACTTTCACCATCGCTTCCCACAGTTCGGCTACGCCGCCTTTTGGATGCATCAGACCATAACGGTGTTCCATGAACGAGAGAATGGTGAACGTTCCCGGACAGTTCCAGGCAGACATACCTAAATATTTAGATTGGAAAGTGAATGCATATTTCAACCGCTCGTCCTTAAAATAACGGGAAAGCTGTCCATAAACCGTATCCGTAACTTTCAGGTAAGGGAGAGCTTTTACCGCATCTGCCTTCATGTAGTCCCGAACTCCTGCAAAGGGCCGCCGAAGCAAAGGATCTACATGATCATACTTGGCTGACTCATCGGTCATAAAGCGATAAAACCCAGCCTCTTCTCCTGGGAAAAGTTCTTTGATTCGCCGAGCGGTCTCTTCGTTGTCGCTTGAAGGCATTAGTACGGTGCGGCCTTGGTCAAAATAAAGTCCATACAGAGGGTCCAGCTTATGCAGCTCAACGTAATCGTGCACCGAACGTCCTGCCCGCTCGAACAATTCTTCCAGCAGCGGCGGCATCATTACGAATGTCGCCCCACGGTCGAAGGTGTATTCCCCAAGTCTCAATCTGCCCGAACGTCCGCCCGGAACAGCCTGCTTTTCATACACGTCGACCTCGTATCCTTTGGCGCCGAGCAGCATTGCAGCCGCCAGTCCTCCGGGTCCTGCGCCTACAATGACCGCGGTTTTGTTTTTCATATTTTGCCCCATGCCATTCACCTTTCCTCATTCAGACTTGCCCCATCGTCTTTTATTACCCATTAGCAGGCCAAGCGGCTCGCTTTACGCATGGAGACTTGTGTAAAATCGGAACAGACGCAGCTTAATATTCATAAAAGGTTGAATTTAAAAGGGTTAAAATTGAAATTTTTCTTTAGCCTACCATAGCGTCTTGATTCCTACAAACGCCAAAGCGTCCTTTGCTCGCGCACAAAATAAAAGGACCGGTTTCCCGGCCCTTAGCGTATTTGCAGAGTCTATTTGCAGAAGAAACTGAGACCTAGAGTAGAGATCCGTCCGACTGCCCAGCCTCTATTATAGCAGTGGAGACAGGAGACGGGCCGCCGATTCCATAAACCGCAAAGCGATCCGTTTACTGCCGAATTTTGCCGGATCGATCATCGTCGTATTCAGCAAATCGCGTTCAAAATCTGCCGCAATTCGTGTGACGCTGGCATTGTTCATCAACAGTGCATTAACTTCGAAATTGAGGTGAAAGCTGCGCATGTCCATATTGGCCGTTCCGATACTTGCTGTCTCTCCGTCTACAATCAGCAGCTTGGAATGAAGAAACCCTTTTTCATATTCATAAATCTTGACGCCGGCATCCAGCAAAATCGGAAAATACGAATGGGAAGCCCAAAAAGGAAGACGTTTGTCGGGCTTGGCGGGAAACAGCAGCCTGACATCCAATCCCGACAGGGCAGCGGTACGCAGTGCCGTCAAAATGTCCTCGTCGGGAATAAAATACGGAGTGGCGATCCAGACCGAACGCTTGGCCGTTGTGATCATGGTGAAAAAGATGTGCTTCAGTGTGCGGCGGTCGTTATCGGGTCCGCTGGCGATGATCTGTACGGCACCGAGCTCCGGTTCCATTTTGCTTTTCGACTGGAAATATCCTGGACCCGTCGGCTGCTCGCCAGTCATATGCCGCCAATCTCTCAGAAAAATGCGCTGCAGCGTACTGACGGCGTCGCCTTCGATTTTCATATGTGTATCCCGCCAGAATCCGTACGTTTTGCTGCGGCTCAGATACTCGTCTCCTACGTTCAGCCCACCAATAAAACCGATGTTTTTGTCAACGACAACAATTTTTCGATGATTGCGGTAATTGACCCGGCTGGTCACAAGCAGAAATTTGGTGGCGCCGAACACGGCAACACGCACTCCGGCGTCGCGCATTTCCTGCAAAAATCTGCGCGGAAGCTGAATACTGCCGACCGCATCGACCATAAACCGGACTTCAACCCCCGCTCGGGCTTTCTCAATCAACACTTTCTGAATCTGCGTACCGATCTCATCCGCCCGGTAAATGTAATATTCCATATGAATATGGTGGCGTGCTCCGCGCAGGGCATCAAGCAGTGCGGAAAAAGTACTGCCTCCATTCGTTAACACAGCGGTTGGACTTGAATAGGATACCGGTGTCAAGGATAAACGGCGCGACAAACGTAGAACCTTCTGCTGTTCTTCGCTAAAATGTGCTGTGTTTTCGACGCCGGCCAGCGTATCTTTCTCGCTCCATTCGTACGTCCGACGGTCCCATTCAGCTTTCTTGTCATATTTGCGTCGGCGAAAATAGTTCTGTCCGAACAAAAAATAGAAAATGAGTCCCACTACCGGAAGCAGACCCAGCACCAGAATCCAGGACAGCGTACTCGACGGATTGCGGTTATCCATAAAGATCACGAATCCAATCGAGATGACAGTCAGTGTGGAAAAAATACTGATCACGGCGGCAGCCGTTGCTCCGAACAGGTCGACACCAAAATAATAAAAGACGAACAGCAGTACAGCGAGCAAAAATACAATCAGCCCACGTCTCATTTGAAATCCCCCTCTTACAACACCTTTTTCGGCCTGTCCGTATTCTAGAGCACAAGCTTTGCTTCGCATCGGAACCTGCCAATTTCCGATTTGAATACGGCTCAAATCCGATCAAAAACTTCTTGTTATAACCCTTACGGTTCGCTCTGATATCGGTTTCATTCATCCATGCATCCCCCGCTGCGACGAATCCCTTTTCGTGTTCTTGATACATATTCTCTCGGTTGACAGAGCCAAACTCTCATGTTAACTTTTAACCTAACGACCGTTAGTTTGTTTTTGATTGATAAAAAGGGGGAGCTTTCATGACCCGTAAGCCCGCTATTGAAGATGCCGCGCTGGCTTTGTTCGCCAGTGAAGGTTTTGAAGGAGCTTCTTTGGGACGAATCGCCGACTCCGTCGGCATTCGCAAACCTTCGATCTATGCTCATTTTCGCAGCAAAGAAGATTTGTTTCTGTCCGTGTTCAAACGTACCCTTCGCCGGAAACAGCAGGTGTTGTTCCGTCAAGTACTTCATGGCGCGAACCGCCCTTTTGAAGATAACCTGTACGATCTTGCGGAACATCTGATGGACGAATATGAATCGGATGCGGAAACCCGATTCCTGCTGCGGATGTCTTATTTCCCTCCTCGTTCACTGCATGATGAGGTGATGGGGCTCGTCAATCCTTTTTTCGAACAGGCCGAACGAAGCCTCACTCGCCTGCTGCAGCGGAAGGAAAACGCTGTGCGTCTGCATCCTGGCGGTGCTCACGAAGCAGCTCTGGCTTATGTAACGGTGCTCGACGGCGTGCTCGCTGAAGCCATCTATGGCAGCCGTGACACCGCAGCCAAACGGCTTAAAGCCGTTTGGCCCGTATACTGCCGAGGCGTATTAAGACCCTGAAATTGATAAGGAGAGTGACTGGAATGAGCCGTGCCAATCGCGGATGGATTTATGTACTGATTGGAGGAGTATTCGAAGTGGCCTGGGTATCCGGATTAAAACATTCTTCGAATATATGGGAATGGCTGCTGACGTTGGCCGGAATCGCACTCAGTTTCTGGCTGATGATCAATGCTGCAAAAATACTGCCGATCGGCAGCGTCTACGCAGTCTTCACCGGCCTCGGTACAGCAGGAACCGTCATTGCCGAAACGGTGCTGTTCGGTGAACCGTTCAGCTTGATCAAAACGCTGCTGATTCTGCTGCTGCTCTCCGGCGTCGTCGGATTGAAGCTAATTACCGATGCGCCGTCTGAACAAAATTCAGCTTCAACTCCTGCCGGACTCGACGGAAAAGGAGGGATCTAGAATGGCATGGATCGCTTTGGTTTTGGCCGGCTGTTTCGAAGTGTTTGGCGTGATCGGACTGAAACAGGTCGCTCTGCGTCGGGGATGGAGCGCTTATGTGCTGCTGATCGCCGCATTCACGGGCAGCTTTTCCCTATTAACCTATGCCATGCAGCATATTGCGATGGGCACTGCCTACGCAATATGGACAGGGATCGGCACCGTAGGCGGTACACTTGTTGGTATGCTTCTATACGGCGAACCGAAGGAAGCACGGCGGATTTTGTTTATTGCCATGATTCTGTCGGCAGCTGTCGGTTTGAAGTTGATTTCGTGATTTGAATATTTAGGCAGACATACTCGGATTTAATCCGTATTGTGTCTGCCTTTTTATTTTGAGTACCTTTTTTATTCAAACTCAACCAAAAAGTTCACTTCCCATACTGAAATTTAGGCAAAGTTGAGAACAGCGCTTGTTTCGCTTATACTGTTTTTGACCCATTAGTCGATAACAGAACCGATAAGTCAAAAGGGAGGCGCATGTTGTGTGATCGACAAATCTGTAGAACGTAAACAAACCATTTTCGCGGTAGCTCTTGCTCTATTTTCGGAGCGCGGAATCAAAGCAACGTCCATGCAGGATATTGCAGAACGCTGCGGTTTTTCCAAAGGGACGCTGTATCAACATTTTCGTTCCAAGGAAGAACTGATCCGCTCTATCCACGAATATGCACTTGGCACCTTGCAGGAAAAGCTGGAATCGGCGGCGGCGGAAGGTCGCAGTCCCCGAGATACTTTTCTCGCACAGGTCGAACTACTGCTGCACTCGCTGATCGAATTCAAGTCGTTTATGCTGATGCAGATTCGAGAACAAGAATTTACCGGGATCGGCGAAGATCTTCGTCAAAGTCCAAACGGTGGAAAGTGCGGACCTGCTGCCCGGCATCCGGTTATGGCAGCCGCTTTCGTACAGATCCGTCGAAGCCTGCTGGGGATCTACGGTCCCGAGATCGATAAGTACTCTGGCGACCTCTCCATCACGATCGGCGGGCTGATCTTCTCCTATCTTCAATTGGTGGATGATTGGGGTATGCCGGAAATTCCGATTGCTCAAGCCATTGGGCATCTGGAGCTGGTCCTGGATTCCGCAGCAGAGCGTCTGCAGCAGCAGCAGCCCGAACCACTTGTACCGCAGAGGTTATGGGCAGACTGGATTAAGGAAGCCCCGGAAGCAGCTGGAGCTGCGAAGCGACCGTTCATTCTGATTCGTCAGATGAAGGACACGATTGCCTGGAGTCCGATGCTTCGCGCCGAACGCGACGAAACGCTCGAGGCATTAGATGTGCTGGAAGAGGAATTGGCAGCGCAGACGCCGCGCCGCGCCGTCGTCAAAGGTATGCTTGCCAATCTCAAGGAAGTTCACGTTCTGCACGGCGCGCTTGAACAGCTGTCGCCGCTCGTCTTATACCGTCTGGACGAATTGTCCGGACATTGAAGCAAGTTGGAAGCAAATTGAGAACAAGTTGGAAAGCAAGTTGATTACAGGCTGCAATAACTGATGAAACACATTGCAGCAGCTGACAGAGACGCCCCCAAGGGCGCAGTCCATTAAGAGGAGTGGAGAATCTTTTTATGAAAAGTATTATCGGCTTTTCCCTGCGGAACAAACTTGCAATCTGGTTTCTGACGATTGTTATCAGTGCAGCCGGTGTTTATGCCGGTCTGACCATGAAGCAGGAAACAATTCCCGATATTAATGTCCCGTTCCTGAATATCACTGCCGTAAATCCGGGCGCCGCTCCGGAAACGGTTATGAACGAAGTCACGATCCCGCTCGAACAGATGCTTCGCAATGTCAACGGCGTTCAGAACGTCACATCGTCCTCGATGGAAAACGCCGCTTCGGTATCCGTTGAATTTACATACGGAGCCAACTTGGATGAAGCAACTGCGCAGATCCGTGAAGGATTGAACCGGATTACGCTGCCCGACGGCGTAGAACGGCCTCAAATTACACGCTTCAGCCTGAACTCATTCCCGGTCGTCTCGCTGAGTGCCTCTGCCGAGGAAGGCGGAATCGACCTCGAAGAGCTGTCCCGAATTGCTCAGAATCAAGTCCTGCCGGAACTCGAGAAAATTGACGGTATTGCTTCCGTCCAGCTCTCCGGACAGTACGTTCGTGAAGTCCAGATGACGTTCGATCCGGAGGCAATGGTCGAATACGGCCTAACTCAGGAAACGGTGCAGAATATCGTGAGTGCTTCTTCGGTTCGTGCGCCGCTCGGACTGTTCACGCTCGACGATTCGCAATCTGCAGTCGTTGTAGACGGAGGCATTACGACGTTGGAAGATCTGCGAAATCTTGAAATCCCGGTAACACCGGCTTCGGCTCAGCCGCAGGCGGGCGGAGAGTCCGGTGCCGGTGCGGACGCTTCCGGCGTGCCGGGTCAGGGTCAAATGCCTGGCGCCGGTCAGGATGCACAGGCGCCGGCCGCTGGAGCCGATGGCGAAGCCGCGGCCGGAGAAGGAACGGCCGGAACGCAAGCTGCCCAAGAAGGCGCTGCGGCAGAAGCTGCCGAACAGGGCAGCCAGGCGGCAGCCGCACAAGGTGCGGAAGGTAATGCCGCAGGTGCTGCAGCGGCAGCCGCCGCAGGTCTGCCGACCGTCAAGCTGAGCGAGATTGCGCAGCTCGAAGTCGTCGGCAGTTCGGAGTCCGTATCCCGAACCAACGGACAAGAATCAATCGGCATCCAGATCGTCAAGACTAACGATGCCAATACGGTCGATGTCGTAAATGCGGTCAAGAACCGAATTGCCGATCTGGAGAGCCAGTATTCCGGTCTGAATCTGACCGTTATGCTCGATCAGGGCAAACCGATCGAAGATTCCGTACGAACGATGCTGGAAAAAGCAATGTTCGGCGCACTCTTCGCCGTCCTGATCATCCTGCTGTTCCTGCGCGACTTCCGCTCGACAATCATCTCGATTCTGTCGATTCCGCTGTCGCTGCTGATTGCCGTACTGCTGCTCAAGCAGTTGAATGTCACCCTCAATATGATGACGCTCGGTGCCATGACTGTCGCAATCGGACGGGTTGTCGACGACTCGATTGTCGTCATCGAGAACATCTACCGGCGTATGTCGCTCAGTACCGAAAAGCTGCGCGGCCGACAGCTGATCAGCGCAGCCACGCGCGAGATGTTCCTGCCGATTATGTCTTCGACAATCGTTACACTCGCCGTATTCGTACCGCTTGCTTTTGTCAGCGGCATGGTCGGCGAACTGTTCATGCCATTTGCGCTGACTATGGTATTCGCGCTGCTGGCATCGCTGCTCATCGCGATTACGCTTGTGCCGATGATGGCGCACAGTATGTTCCGCGGCGGACTCAAGAAGAAGCATACACACGACAAGCCAAGCCGTCTGTCGGAAGGTTACAAGCGCATCTTGAACTGGTCGCTGTCGCATAAGCTGATCACATTCTCGATCGCTGTTATCCTTCTCGTCGGCAGCTTGTTCACAATCCCTTATGTGGGCACCAGCTTCCTGCCCGAGCAGGAAGACAAGACCTTTACCTTCACTTATTCGCCGGAAGCCGGCGCTACAGATGAGCAGGCGCAGGAGCGCATGCTTGAAGCGGAACAATTCGTCCGCGATCAGCCGAACTTGACCAGCATGCAGTATTCGATCGGCGGATCGAATCCAATGGGCTTCGGCTCCGCCAACTCCGCCCTGTTCTATACCGAATTCGACAGTGACACGCCGAACTTCGATACCGTCAAAGAGGAGCTTATCGCAGGACTTCAAGAGCGTGTACCGGAAGGTGAATGGAGTCAAATGGACTTCGGCGGAGGCCTTGGCGGCAGTCAGCTGAGTGTGAATGTCTATGGCGACAGCACGGATGATCTTAAGCCGGTCGCCGACGAAATGCTGAAGCTGATCCAGGAAGACCCCAACTTCGAAGAGGCCACGAGCAACCTTGAGGAAGGGTATAACCAATACACGCTGGTGGCCGATCAGCAGGAGCTCAGCTCCTACGGTCTGACCGCAGGACAAGTCGCCATGGCACTTGCTCCCGTGACCCAACGCCCGGTACTGACACAGGTCGATCTTGATGGACAGAACTATAACGTCTATATCGAAACAGAGAACAAGACTTACTCTACCCTGTCGGATATTGAAGATACCGAGCTCGTTACGCCGCTCGGCGTCAGCGTAACAGTCGGCGATGTGGTTCAAGTCGAAGAAGGCATCTCACCGGAGACAATTACACGTTCCGACGGCAAGACGGTCGCTCAATTGTCCGCCAACATTGTCTCTTCCGACGTAGGCGGAGCCTCGACTGCACTGGAAAACAAAATCAACGACATGGATCTGCCGGATGGTATTACCGTTGAATTTGGCGGTGTTACCGAACAAATCAACGATACGTTCTCCCAGCTCGGTCTTGCCATGCTGGCGGCTATCGCTATCGTATACTTCATCCTTGTCGTCACATTCGGCGGCGGTCTGGCGCCATTCGCAATCCTCTTCTCGCTGCCGTTCATCGCAATCGGCGCGCTGATCGGTCTGTTGATCGGCGGAGAATCGCTCAGCGTCTCGGCTCTTATGGGTGTCCTGATGCTGATCGGTATCGTTGTCACCAACGCCATCGTTCTGATCGACCGCGTTATTCACAAAGAACGTGAAGGACTGTCGACCCGTGAAGCGCTGCTTGAAGCCGGTTCAACCCGTCTGCGTCCGATTTTGATGACCGCGCTGGCGACAATCGGCGCCTTGATCCCGCTCGTTGCAGGCTGGGAAGGCGGCGCAGGCATTATCTCGAAAGGCCTCGGCATTACCGTTATCGGTGGTCTGATCAGCTCTACGCTGCTCACGCTTGTCATTGTACCGGTCGTATACGAGTTCCTGATGAAGATCAGTTCCAAATCGCGTGCCAGACACGCGGAGCTGGAGAAATTGGAAACTCCGCTGGACTGAGGTTCGTTTCGAGACATTGGCAGCTTTGCCGATTAATCTTCGTATTAAAAAAGCCGTTCCCTTTCTGGGGACGGCTTTTTTCGTTGAGAAAGTTCTGCTTATTTAGGGAACTTGAAAAGGCTTAGAACGCATTAGAGCATATTAAATATTAAAGCCCTGAATCCCTTAAATTTTAGATTCTTGGAATTTTGCAGTCTTGGAATCTTGGAATCTTGGAGTCTTGGATTTTCGGATTCCTGAGTCTTGGAGCCTTGGAGCCTTGGAGCCTTGGAGCCTTGGAGCCTTGGAGCCTTGGAGCCTTGGATTCTTGAAGGCTTGAAGGTTTGAAGGCTTACTCGACGTTTTAACGAATCCTTATATCGCTATTTGCCGGTTTTCGGGCTTTTTGAAAATCTAACGAATCCTCATATCTTTATATGCCACGATCAGCTTGATTTAAGGCTAATTTGACTTAAATAGCGTGATCACGATTCGTTAGAATCCGTATAAGCCATTTAAAGCGCGAATAGCGTGATTACGATTCGTTAGATTCTTCAGGAGAAGGAAATAAAACATCATCCCCGCTCTCGTCTTCATGCTTCACACCCGTCCCCCGCTGCAGCTTCGCAATTTCCGGGAATACCGGCTCCAACTGCTTGTATACCCGCTTGAACAGCGAATAATAATGCTCATAGGTGTAAAAGCGCTGCAGGTCCGGTTCATGCGTACGCAAAATTTCGATACCGGCTTTCAAATCTTGATAGTCGCTGATAGCCCCGTCCGCTTTCATTGCGACTGCAGCCGCTCCAAACGCCGACGCCTCATACGTATCGGGCACGACAACTCGGGTCCCCGACAAATCCGCCAGCATCTGCGTCCAGATTTCACTTTTGGCAAAGCCGCCCGAAGCCCATAAGGTTTGGCTCTCGCCGCCGAGTGTCTCCAAAGCGTCGGCTACCGTTCTCACGGCAAACAGTACGCCTTCCATCGTAGCCCGGCCAAAATGCGCCCGGCCGTGATGCAGCGTCGCCCCGAAGTAAGTACCGCGTGCATCCGCGTTCCAATAAGGTGCCCGCTCGCCGCTGAGGTACGGCAGGAACAGCAGACCTTCCGATCCCGGCGGCACAGAATCAGCCAACTGAACGATGCGGTCCAGCGCCTCTTTCTCTTTCAAGTCTCCCGTCTCTCCCTCCTCCTTATCGATGACGAACTGCTCCAGATACCATCGCAGCGCAATGCCGCCGTTGTTGGTCGGCCCTCCGATCAGCCAGCGCTCCGGTTCAAACGCATAGCAGAATGTCCGTCCTTCAACATCCGTAACCGGATGTTTCGCAAACGAGCGGACTGCGCCGCTGGTTCCGATCGTAACTGCCGTTTCTCCGCGCTCCAGAGCGCCGACGCCTACATTTGCCAACGCTCCGTCACTCGCTCCCGCAATCCACGGCGTGTCCGGATGCAAACCCATTCGTTCGGCCAACATCCGATCCATACCTTCAAAACGCTCCGTAATCGGTACGATCTCACCCAGACGTTCGGGAGCAAGGCTGGTCAGCTGCAGCGTCGATTGGTTCCAAGTCAGCGTGTTCAGATCGAGCATGCCTGTCGCCGAGGCAATCGACACATCGAGCGCATAGCGGCCGAACAGCTTGTGCAGCAAATATTCTTTGAAAGAAATGAATTTGGCTGCCTGCTCGAACAGCTTCGGTTCGCGGCTGCGCAGCCACAGCAGCTTGGTCAGCGGAGACATCGGATGAATAGGCGTCCCGGTTGCCCGGTAGAGGCGTTCACCTTCAGCTCCTCTGCGCAGTTCGTTTGCCTGACGAATACTCCGGTTATCGGCCCAAGTGATAAGGGGAGTCAGCGGATTCCCTTTTCCGTCTACAGCCATCAGACTGTGCATGGCCGCGCTGATCCCGACCGCCGAAATTTCGCCCTTTGCTGCACCGGCATCGTGCATGGCTCCGGCAATGGCGTCGCATACGGCGTCGAGCAGCGCTTCCGGCCGCTGCTCCGCACGGCCCGCCTCAGGTACGAGCAGCGGATAAGCCGCCTGCGATCCTCCGCGAATGCTTCCTTTTTCGTCGTACAAAAAAGCTTTGGTGCTTGTCGTTCCGATATCGAGTCCGATGTATAGTCCCATATACGGCTTCCTCCTTCGCTTCCCGGTTATGCCTCATTTGGACGGCAGGCAGGCAAACGAAACATAAAAAGCCGCTTCCGGCTGCTCCACACGGGAGAAGGAAATCGGCTTCTGATTCAATCTTTGATTCTTTTTTCCGTTAACGCTGTGCATTATTTTGTTGTAATCTGTCTGTAGAAGGACTATATTGTCGATTAAGGACCCTGCCTTCCGGCTTGTTTTTCTCTGAATCTTCATTATAAAATGAAAACCCTTACTTCATTCTTACTTATTCATCTTTTCTTATTCATCCTTTCTTAATCGATCCTTCAAGGGGTGTACCCGATATGTCAGACGAACAACCGAATCAACCTCACGAATCAATATCCTCCCGCTCTCCTTTTCTTCCACTCAAAGCTTTCAATTTCTTTCTGTATGGTGCAATCGCAATTTTTGCCAGCTTCTTTCCGCTGTATCTGCAGGATGCGGGCATGAACAAGCTTGAGATCGGAACGTTGATGGCAATCGGTCCTTTTGTATCGTTGATTGCCAATCCGTTCTGGGGCTATCTGGTCGATCGGATGGAAAATACGCGGCGCATGCTGATTCTCATGCTGGCTGGCACACTGGTGCTGGCGCAGTTTGTTTTTCATGCGCAGTCGTATACGATGATCTACCTGACCATGGTTCTCTTCTTCTTTTTTCAAAGTCCCATGTTCGCTCAGAGCAATACGATGATTCTCGGTTATATTGACGGAACCGGACGCAAATTCGGTGCTTTCCGCCTCTGGGGTTCGATCGGCTGGGCGCTGACTGCGGCCGCGGCGGGTTACGTTATCGATCGGACCGGCACTACGCCCGGTGTACCTTGGCTGTTCACCGGCTTGATGGGCGTGACGCTGATTTTTGCGGTTGTTCTGCCTTCGCTGCGCCGGGCAGCTGATACAACAACCGTCGCACCGCCGGGAGGATTCCGCGCGGTGCTCGCCAACCCGTCATTCGCCGCGTTCCTGCTGCTCGGCGTACTGGTTTCTATTCCGAATGCCATGAACGGGACGTTCATGACGCTGTACATTACCGATCTGGGCGGCTCCCGCGAGCTTGTCGGTTGGGCCATTTTCTCGGCTTCCGTGCTTGAAGTGGCTGTCTTCATGATCTTTGACCGCTTCTTCCGCCGCAGACTCGGATTTATGATGGTCTGTCTGACTACCGTAAGCATCCTGTTCGCCCTGCGTTGGTATCTGATGTCTACCGTGACCGATCCGGTAAACATTATCTACATTCAAATGCTGCACAGCGTTACGTACGCCGGCTATTTCTATGTCGGCACCCTTATGACCAGTATGTTCGTGCCGGATGCATTTCGCGGAACGGGACAAGCGCTGTTCACACTCTCTTGGAGCGGAGTATCGGGCATTATTGCCGGCATCTTCGGCGGCTGGGTGTTCGACAACTTCGGTGCTCCGATGATGTATCAGAGCGGCACGGTGCTGTCGATCATCGGAGCGGTAGGGTTTGCCGCGATGGGCTACACGCTGTACCGGGGCGGCCATCTTGCGCCGCTGGCGGCTGCAGGCAAGCGATAGCCGATACTCCTCCTTATAGAAGAAACTGTACTTATACCCCTGTGTACTTTATCTATCTTATGTACTTTACCTATTTTATGCACTGTATCCATCTTGGAGTGAAACGAAAGTTTTGTTCGTACTCCATCGAGAAGGCCCCCGTTCTCCGTGGAATTCGGAGATTCGGGGGCCTTGCTGCAGCTGCTGGTCAGTCAGCTTCTTTCTGCCGCTTCCCAAACTGCTGATTGAAATGAAGTTGGAAATCGCTTGTTATTTGGTGTCGTTAGTCACTTTTGGAACGAGCCTGGCCGCCTTTGCGTCCGGCTTCTTCGCGGCTCATTTTACCGTCGCCGCTATCACTGTCATCGGAACTGCCTCGTGCTTGGCCGCTCTCGCTGCCGATTTCCTGATAGAACTCTTTACCGTGGGAATCCAGAGTCGCTTGGCCGCCCTTTTGACCGATTTCCTGGTAGAAGTCGGAATCCTGCGAGTTTTTCGTTGCTTCTCCGCCCTGACTGCCGATTTCCTGATAAAATTCTCTGTCGTGATTATTTGCGGTAGCTTCGCCACCCATGCGCCCAGCTTCTTCTCGGGACATCTTGCCGTTGTTGTCGTTCTGTGCCATGTTCAATCACTCCTTTAAATTTTTAGAAATCTGGTAAGCCTCGGTTTTCATTTACCCTTTCTACATAGAGTTAAACACATACTTTTAAGGAATATAAACCCATTTAACTACAGTGTAGAAAAAGCATTCGTCCTCACCGGATTGATGACCGAAAGCTCACTTTTCGAGACGATTCAGCTTCGTTTGATGTCAGCTTTAGAATCGCCTCTGCTTTACTTTAACCCGTTATTTTTGTTCTAAACACGACAAAAAGCCTTCTTCCTTTCTTCCTAAAATGTCTTTTTACGCCGCAATTTTATGCTCCCTAAGTTTTTAAAAAACGTCAACCGTGGGCGAACAACACCTTATAAACTTGCTTCTCTAAAAGCTGTCCAAGGAAGCAAATATCAACAATTTTTTTTATTTCGTCCGACACTTAAGTCCTGTTGGATCCGATGGCTCTCGGCTGACGATCTCGATCCGCATGTCGGGAACTTGCTGCTGGTTTGCGAAGACCTCGAATGCAAAAAGACCTTCTTCCCATGGGAAAAAGGTCTTTTTTACGATTATCAATCGGGTATTTCTAACAGGATACGTCTTACTTTTTCGGAAGCTTGAACGAGCTCTTCATCGAGACGATGCGGCCGAATACCGGTTTACCCGGCTCAGACAGCTTAGGATCGACGTTGAAGTAGCCGTGACGGAAGAACTGGAACTTATCCTGCGGCTGCGCGTCTTTGAGCTGCGGTTCAACGAATCCTTGTACAACTTCCATCGAATCCTTGTTGACCTTCTTGAGGAAGTCGTCCACCTCATCGGCAGAGACATCGTTCGTTTCGTCTGCCGCCAATTCTTCGGACTCTTCGTCTTCACCAAGCAGCGGCTCGTACAGACGGAATTCGGCCGGAACGGCCGACGAAGCGTCTACCCAGTGAATCGTGCCTTTGACTTTGCGTGCATTGAAGTCGCTGCCGCTCTTTGTCGCTGGATCGTACGTACAGTGGATCTCTACAACTTCGCCGTTTTCATCCTTAATAAAGTCATGGCACTTGATAAAGTAGGCGTGCTTCAGACGGACTTCGTTGCCCGGGAACAGACGGAAGTATTTGCTTGGCGGCTCTTCCATAAAGTCGTCCTGCTCGATATAGATCTCGCGCGAGAACGGAATTTGGCGGATGCCCATTTCTTCGTTCTCGGTATTGTTCTCGGCCGGCAGCAGCTCGCTTTCGCCTTCCGGATAGTTTGTAATCACGACCTTCAGAGGACGCAGAACCGCCATTGTACGCGGAGCCTTGAGCTTCAGGTCTTCGCGGACGAAATGCTCCAGTGTTTGAATATCGATCAGACCCTGGCTTCTCGAAATGCCCGTCTCATAAATAAACGACTTGATCGCTTCCGGCGTATAGCCTCGGCGGCGCATTCCGGAGACTGTCGGCATACGCGGATCGTCCCAACCGTCGACCAGATTTTCCTCGACCAGCTTGCGCAGTTTGCGCTTGCTCGTGACCATTGTGCTGACATTCAGGCGGCCAAACTCATACTGACGAGGCTGAGCTTCCATCTCGCATTCGCGGACAACCCAGTCGTAGAACGGACGCTGATCTTCAAACTCGAGCGAGCAGAGGGAGTGTGTCACGCCTTCGATGGCGTCTTCGAGCGGGTGGGCAAACGTGTACATCGGATAAATGCACCATTTGTCGCCCGTGTTGTGGTGCGTCGTATGCGAGATCCGGTAAATGACCGGGTCGCGCAAGTTGATGTTCGGCGACGCCATGTCGATCTTGGCACGAAGTACGCGCTCACCATTTTTGAATTCGCCGTTCTTCATCCGTGTGAACAGATCCAGGTTCTCTTCGACAGAGCGATCGCGATACGGACTGTTCTTGCCCGGCTCCGTCAGCGTACCGCGATTCTCGCGAATCTCGTCGGCCGACTGATCGTCTACATAGGCAAGTCCTTTGTTGATCAGCAGCACAGCGCGATTATACATCTCGTCAAAATAATCGGAGGCATAGTACTGGTTATCCCATTGAAAGCCCAGCCACTTGATATCTTCCTTGATCGAGTTAACGTACTCCACATCTTCCTTGGCTGGGTTGGTGTCGTCGAAGCGCAGGTTGGTGCGTCCGCCGAATTCATCGGCCAGTGCAAAATCGATAAAAATCGCTCGAACGTGTCCTATATGCATATAGCCGTTCGGCTCTGGAGGAAAGCGGGTGACGACCTCTTTCACTTTGCCGCTCCGCAGATCTTCTTCTATGATACTTTTGATAAAGTTCGGTGGGGTTAGGGCGTTCTCATTCTCCACGTATATCAACCTTTCGTTATTCCCAGATTTCTGTAACTTTTTCTGAAGCGTCGTTCGCCTTGAAGACTTCTGCACTTAAATATAACGCAAATCGGCATAACCATTCAATAAAATGCCATCCTTTTCCCGTTTTGACGCAGTCCGGTCCTTTTGACGAGTCAGCTGCGATGAAGTAGCATGAAAGAACAAATCCGCCGAAGAGGAGAGCTGAAGGTATGTTCAGTTTGCCGTTAAAAGAATCCGTCGTTCTAAAACCGCTGCGAAGCGGCCAAGCACGGGAACTGCTCGAATTGATCGAAGACTCGCGTCATACGCTGCGGCCTTGGATGCCTTGGACAGAGCAGATCCGGAGCATCTCTGACGCCGAAGAGTTTATCGCCAGCTCTATCCGGCTGTATGCCGACAACGACGCGATCACGGCCGCTCTCTGGGAACATGACCGTTTGGCCGGCGTAATCGGCTTTCACGAGATTAACTGGCGCAGCCGTTCGGTTCAGATCGGCTACTGGCTCGGCAGCTCCTTCGAAGGGCGGGGCTTGATGTCGCTCGCTGTGCGGGCATTCGTCGATTATGCGTTTATCGAGATGGATCTTAACCGGATCGAGATCCGGTGTGCAACATCCAATCGCCGCAGCCGTGCCCTTCCCGAACGCCTCGGCTTCCTGCTCGAAGGCGTACTGCGCCAAGCCGAAAAATTGGAAACAGGCTACGTCGACCATGCCGTCTATGGCCTATTAGCCGAGGAATGGAGCATCAAGCGACCGCTGCTTTAAATCAGCCAACAGCTCATTAATATGTCGTCAACATAGCGCTCGTCGATCCGATACTCCCGTTCCAGCCGGCCTTCAATTGTAAATCCGCAGCGCAGGTAGAAACGAACCGCATCTTCATTCGTCGAGAGCACACGCAGACGCAGCTTTTTGATCCCTCTTCTCAACGTATACAGCTTGGCTGATTCCATCAGTTTTCGGCCAACGCCGCGACCTTGATAGGACGGATGAACGACAATGTACAACTCCGCAACGTGTGCGTTGTTGAACATCATCGTTGGCGGGCGCCATCCTATGCAGCCGATAACGACACCGTCCCATTCGGCAACAAGCTGATTCTCGGGCGGGCAGTTGCGCAGATAATGGGTACGGGACTGCCAGACGGGAATCTGCGGCGAATTGCGCGAATTCCAGACCAGTTTGTCAATCCGCATCAGCGGCTTGGCATCCTTAACCTGCGACTCCCGAATGTTAACCGTGCCTTCACTTATCCGCTCCATCTCCGCTCCTCCTCCATATGCGATCGTTCAGAAATCAAGCTTCTCCCATAACGTCCTTTCCAGCAGGCGCGGAATGCTGCAGCTTATGATGCAGCACGAAAAATCCACATGACAGCACGGCTGCTGCCACAGCAAGCCAAGCAACGGGCTGGAGTCCGCCGCGATCGTACAGAACCCCCATAATATAAGGCCCAATTACCCGACCTGCCTGTCCAATGCCTCCGGAGACGCCAAGGTAAAAGGGTGCGTTGGCCTGTGTACGTTCTGAAATAAAAGCCGGCATCGCCGGTTGAAACAGCATTTCCCCGATTGTCGCCAGGAACATGGCAAGTACTAGCGCCCAGTAAGTCGGCAGCAGCAGAATGACCGCATAGCCCGCCAGATAGAACAGGCTTCCTGCCGTCATCTGCATCTCCGGAACCGAAGCAAAAGTACGTTTGATCCACGAAATCAGCGGCTGAAGCGCGAAGATCAGAATCCCATTCATCGTCCACAGCAGACTGTAGTCCGAAGGCGGACGTCCTTCCGACAAAATAGTCGGCGATACGCCGCCGTTCCAGATACAGTTGCCCAACCAGAGAAAGAGCGCTCCCAGTCCCATGTACAAATAGACACGCGTATTCATCAGCAGCGGAATCGCTCCTTGGCTGCGCTTGGACGTCTTCGCTTCCACCTGCAGGCCGCCTTCCCGGTCAACCCGATTCAAATAGACAAAGAAATAGACAGCAAACAGCAGACAGGTTACGCCGTTCAATATAAAAGTGAGCGAAAAAGAAATACTCGCCAGTACTCCGCTGAGCGCGGTACCCAGCGCTACACCAATATTATTGCCTACATAGATTGTATTGAAGATTTCGCCCCGCCGGGAAGCAAAGCGAAAGCCGATGAATCCTTGAATTGCTGGCAGAGTCATCGCATTGCTGAAGCCAACGATCAGCATCGTCAGCATATAGATGTGCCAATGACCACTTACGACCGGCAGCGCGAACAGCGATAAGGCGTTGATCATCAGCGAGCCGACGAGCAGCTTTTTCACACCGATCCGGTGATACATCGCGCCGCCGACCAGCTGCCCGGCGATCCCGCCAAGCGACTGCAGCAGGATGACCAGTCCTGCGTCCTGCATGCTGCGGCCGAGTTCGCCGAAGACGTACATCGTCGTCAGCGGCCACATCAGCGCGCTGCCGGTCGAGTTGATCAAGCTGGCCAGCAGCAGCGCTTGAATTTCTTTGGGATATCGTTGAAGCCAGTTCATGAAGATCCGTGTTCCTCTCTAGAGCGTATACGCCGTAATTCCTCGTTCCTGTTAAATTCGTCCCTGATCCCTGCTGAACGCAGTGTACTCAGTCGGGCTTCGCTAACGCCTCGGCTCCCGCTGCCAGCCGCACTTCAACCGTCGTAGAGAAAAAGGTCGCACCGCCGCCCATATCGGCAGTTCGGGATGAGGTCAGCGCATTAGCCAGTCGACGGCCGGAAATTCCCCTTATGCCGGCTCCTCCCTGTTTTGCGGAGCCTTCCGCAGTATTGTTCCACCACAGGCCCTGACTTACAACCGTTCCAGGCAGCATCAGCTCCGTAACGGAAGCTTTCAAAGTATACACACCGCGATCGTTATACACTTCAACAAACTGTCCGTCTTCGATCCCGCGTGCTTCCGCATCCTGCGGGTGGATCTGAAGCAGAGGTTCCTTTTCCATTGATTGATGCTTGTGTACGTTCGCAAACGTCGAATTCAGGAAATTATGATTCGGCGGGCTGACGAACATTAGCGGATAAGCGGTATTTCGCGTACTTCGATTTTCCCCATCAAAGCCTTCTTCAAGCGGCATATAAGTAGGAAGCGGCGGAAGGCCAAGTGCTTTTAAAGTGTCCGAATACAGCTCGATTTTGCCGGAAGGAGTCGTCAGTCGGTTAAGATACTCCTGCTTGGGAGACATGTCCAGCTCTGCAAAACGCTCTTCCTTCAGACGATTCAGCGTTACTCCGTTCAGATAAGGGTTGTCTGGATTGTCCAACGCGGCACAAATCACGGACTCCTCGTCCTCACGGAAGGCTTCTTCCGCAAACCCCATCTCTTCGGCCAGCATCTTGAACATGTCGAAATTGCTTTTACTCTCGCCGATCGGCTGGATCACCGGCTCTTGGAGCTGAACATAGTGATGCCAATATGAGGTGTAGAGATCGGTATTTTCGAAGCTCGATGTCGCCGGCAGTACGATATCGGCGTATTTCGCCGTGTCGGTCATGAACAGCTCGTGCACGACCGTAAACAAATCTTCTCGCATCAGACCTTGTCGTACACGCTCCGCTTCGGGTGCAACTACTGCGGGATTGCTGCCGAAAACGAACAGCCCTCTCACCTTCGGCGTAAGCGTCAGCAGCGCATCGGCCAACTTATTCATATTAATTGTGCGTACGCCCGGATTGACCCGCAGATCCGGCCGCTGCAGAGCTTCGTCATTTAGCGATGCATAAGCGCCGTTGGACTTCATTGCCCCCCCGCCGCGAACCCATTGACCGGTCAGTGCCGGCAGGCAGGCTACCGTACGTACCGCCATGCCGCCGTTATCATGATGCTGCAGCCCGTTGCCGATATGAATATGGCTCGGCGACGTCTCGCCGTACAGGAGAGCCAGACGGATGATATCTTCCGCCGGAACGCCCGTAATCCGCGACACCCGTTCCGGCGTATAGGCCTTCACATGCTCACGCAGTTCTTCATGTCCCAGCGTATACTGGGCCAAAAACTTTTCATCCGTCAGCCCCCGGTCGAACAGCACGTGCATCAGACCGAGTGCCAATGCCGTATCAGTGCCCGGATACAGCGGAATAAACCAGTCGGCGCGCCGTCCGGTCAAATTTTTGTGCACGTCGATGACGACGACTTTGGCTCCGTTCTTGCGGGCCTGTTCCATCAGTACAGCTTGATGCATGCTGGTACTGACGATATTGCCGCCCCATACGATAAACAGCTTGGCTTTGAGCGTATCTTCGGGACTTGAGCCTCCGCCGAATCCCATTGTATGCTTCCATCCGGCATTGCCGGCCGAGTTGCAGATCGTATACGCGAGCTTCGATGCACCGAGACGGGCAAAAAAGCGGCGGTCCATGCCTTCCGCATTCAGCACACCCATATTACCGTAGAAGCTGTACGGCAATATGGATTCCGGTCCGTACTCCGTGGACATTTCGCGGAATTTATCCGCAATTTCCGAAATCGCTTCCGACCAAGATATACGGACAAACTCTCCTGAGCCCTTGGGACCGGAACGCTTCATCGGATATTTCAGACGCTCGGGATGATGAACCCGTTCGGCCATGTGGCGTACTTTATTACAGATCGCTCCCCGGGTAGCGGGATGATCGGGATTGCCGGTTACCTTGACGATTTTTCCATTTTCTTTGTGCAGCAGCAGGCCGCAGGTGTCCGGACAATCCAGTGGGCAGACCGCCGGAAACACGCCGTTCGGCCGTTCGGTCATGTTCATGACGGACGGCTCCTTTCCGTTGTCGAATCGTGATTTCTTTCCGGCCTTTATTGTAGCATAATTTTCTCGCAAAATATTTCCGTGAATCCGCGATATGAGTGTTTCAATCCAGCGGACTCCGGGGTATTAAAAAGCATTGGCAATTAGGCAGTAAGTGATGTCCCCTTCATGAACTGTTCCTGCTGCCATATCATGGACCACTCCCGAAATTCGCCTTCACAAGATCCTTCCCCCGGACTTGTGAAGGCGAATTTATTTTGTCCAACTTTTCCTTCTCCAGGTGCGTCTATTGGACAAAACCATATAACCCACATCACAGGATGAAGGAGGAGAATACTTTGCTCAGCAAAAAAGTCTGGATTCCCGCCGCACTCTGTCTGCTTGTGCTGACCGCCTGCTCGCCGGTTGAACGTGCCGGTGGCTTGATCACCGACCGGGTCATTCAAGTGAAACGCTATCCTGATCAGCAGCGTCCTTCTGTCGGTTACGCCTCGGCTTTTCTCGGTTACAAGTGGAAAAAAGGTGGCGAGACCGAACCAAGGCAGGCGTGGGAGAATGTGCCGGAAGCAGAATCGATGGGTGATCCGAATGAAATAGACATATCCCCTAAGCAAACATACAGCTACTCTTGGTCCGGACCCAAACATAAAATTTCGGGCAAGTCGCTCTCTTCTATCGCCAAGCGGGCTGCCGGTTATGAATACAAGCACCTTGTAGAAGACGTCCATGTCGACGCCGAACTCAATGAGAACGGCTACGCGCTAGGGTCATTTCCTTATGTGTACAAAGGCGAAAAGTATATGGGCATCATTCTCGCCAAACATGAAGGAGACACGTATATTTACCAATCGCTGAACTTTTCTCACGATTTAAAAGATGGAGACAAAATTCTTCCGTTCGTTCCCGGTAATGGCTCGATGGGGATCCGAGGCAAAGAAAATGAGTTCTTTGATTGGACCGGAGGAAGCGTCAACGATGAGCGCATCCGTGAGATCGTCATGCATTTTGAAGACGGCACCCGTCAAATTCCGATTGCGGAAGATCAAATCACTTACCTGATTCCCACTGAGCGTGACCGGGACATTCAATATATCGAAGGACTCGATCAAGACGGCAAATCGCTGTATACCTGGCAGTTTTGATACGCAGAAGAAGCGGACAGCGGCTTTGACGTCCAAAAGACCATGTCGACTCTGGACGTATCAAGCCTCGACATACCGACTTCAAGATTAGCTTCAAGATCGATTTTAAGATCCGTCTCAATTTTCACATTCTTTTCACTTGAAAGTTCGGTCTGTTCGCTCCTCTGCCGCTGTGCTATATTGAGGCTGACGTACCAATTCTTATCGATTCCCGACAAAAAGGAGACTTCATCATGCCAAACAGCATTGCGGTATTCTGCGGTTCGAGAGAAGGCGCTTCGCCCGTCTACATGGAGAGCGCATATGCGCTGGGACGTGAAATGGCAAACAGGGGAATTACCCTTGTATACGGCGGTTCCCGCGTAGGGTTAATGGGCGCTGTCGCCAATGCCGTACTGGAAGGCGGAGGACAGGCTATCGGTGTGCTGCCGCATTTTATGCAGGCGCGCGAAATCGCCCATCCCGGTCTGACCGAACTGATCATGGTCGATTCCATGCACGAGCGCAAAGCCAAAATGGCCGAACTCGCCGAAGGCTTTGTTACGCTGCCCGGCGGTTCCGGCACGATGGAGGAATATTTCGAGATTTTCACATGGGCGCAGCTGGGTCTTCACAGCAAGCCGACCGGTGTACTGAATGCGGGGGGCTACTACGATCCTCTAATTGCTCTGTTCGACAGAATGACCGGCGAAGGCTTCGTTACTCCGCAGCATCGCAAGATGATGCTGACAGCGGAACAGCCTGGGGAACTGCTTGATCTTCTGGACTCGTACCGCATACCGGACGTTCCGCAAATTTTGACCGAGGAACGTACTTAGAATCAGAAAGAACGTACTTAGCATTTTGATCTTGATACTTTACGGAAAAGGCTTCGCCGTGCGGTGGAGCCTTCTTCCCCTGCACAGCCAACAGTTCCAAGCTGCCAATGCCGAAAAACGCTTTAGCGGCGTTTTCCATTTTCATTGTCGTTCCGCCCCCATCTCCAGCGTCTGCGCTCCCCGTCTTCTCCTCCTTTTCTCCAATGTGTCCGTTCGACTTCCCGAATACGCCGTTTCTCCTCTTCCATCAGTTTCTCCATTAAATAAGGATGCATAAGGTTTCCTCCTTCGTTATTTGATCTATAAAACGGCTGAACATATTCATTGATTCCCTTGAATCGTGGATCTCTTGAATCATGCAGATGTTCGGCTTGAATATTAAACTGTCGAAGTTATGTTTCCGATATCCCCAGCATAATGGGGAAGACTATTTAGAAAAAGGGCAGAAAATTTCCGTTCTTTTTCTCCTTTTCGTAAAAGCCGATAGGTTTGTGCAGCACAAAAAACCTTATCCAGACGCTCATACGACCGGATAAGGTTTTTGACAGAATAGACGCTCACCGCGCCGATTGCCGATTGGATACTGATACTCAAGCGATCAGGCGTGCTTTTTCATCCCTTGGGTGTCATACGTACCCTGCCGGACCCTGTCCGCGCTTGCGGATTCCCATTTGCATAAATAAGCAGCCCAATAAGCGGCACCAACGAAGATTGCTCCGCCAGTCAGATTGCCGAGCCAGACCGGTACGAAATTACCGAAATATTGTCCCCAAGTAAAGTGGCCTTCGAAGATCGCAGCCGGAATCAGGAACATGTTCGCGACAACGTGCTGGAACCCGATTGCCACGAAGGCCATTGTAGGAAACCAGATGCCGATAATTTTCCCGCTCATATTGTCCGCTCCATAGCTGAGCCAAACCGCCAATGCGACAAGCCAATTGCAGCCGATTCCGGAAATGAACGATTGGAGAAAAGTGCTGTCAATCTTGTGACCGGCCATATCGACCAGCTTCTCCAGATACGGACCCGAAGCGGTCAAGCCGACGATATGTCCAAAAAAGTAGGCGACAAAGAGAGCACCGGCAAAATTCGCGATCGTAATCAGTACCAGATTTTTGATCATATCGCCAGTCGTAAT
The DNA here is from genome assembly GCF_000378145.1 of Saccharibacillus kuerlensis DSM 22868. Classification (GTDB taxonomy): domain Bacteria; phylum Bacillota; class Bacilli; order Paenibacillales; family Paenibacillaceae; genus Saccharibacillus; species Saccharibacillus kuerlensis. Next base: position 97,040 of record NZ_KB899283.1, read on the forward strand.
CCGGCGTGCCCAACGAGCCAGCGGCACAGCCATCATATTGCCGGTCAGCAGCTCTCCGCCGGCCAACAGAACCAAAACAAGCCCGACCGGAAATACGGCTGCTCCTACAAAATTGGCCATACTGCCCCATTCTGGCGGTGTGTCGGCAATAACCCGGATATCCAACAAGAAACCCAAAGCAATAAACGCCCCGGCCAAGAACCCGAGAATCAAGACGGAAGAAAGGCGGCTGTGGGCTTTCTTCGTGCCGTTCTCGACTGTGACTTCCGCAATTTGCGGCGGTTTGTGATAAGCCATTGTTGTCATCTCCTTATCGCTAAAATTCGAACGTTTCACGTTGTACCCCATTTTAGCGCAGAGCGGCAAGCCAGTACGTGACAAACCTCATAAAACGCTCAATAGAGTGCATGTTTGCTATTGTCTGGGCTATCCCGTTCGGAGAACCGGAGATTACCGATACGTTGAAGCGGTCGGAGATGATTGGGGCGGACTTTGAAGATTTCCGCCGGAACATTCCGCTGTGGTACACCGACGGAAAACATGAAAAGCCCGCCTGTAGGCGGGCTTTTCATTAATCTATGAGAAAGATTGGGAACGAAACCGCCGCTCCCAATCGAAAGGGGTTGGAATTATACGTTTGTTTCTTCTTTCACCGAACGAGCGGCTCTTTCTTCGCGTTCGGAAGCAGGCTGCGCGTCCATCGCGGCAAAGCCAAGCGAGTTCAGATAGTTCCAAGGCTTGTTGTAATGCGGCTGGAAGAAGAAGTCTACGAAGGCAAGCTCTTCGACAGTCATCTTGTTCTGGATGCAGACCGACAGCGTATTGATCGATTGGGTCAGATCCACTTTGGACATGAGCTGCGCACCTACGATGCGGCGGCTGTCTTTTTCGAATACGATCTTGAAAGTCGCTTTCTCAAATTCCGGCATGAACTCCGGACGATAGTTGTCTTCAAACGTCGCTGTTGCTACGTCGAGACCCGCTTCCAGCGCCGCAGCTTCAGTCATACCGGTGGCTGCAATATTATCTTCATAAATTTTGATACCGCTGGTGCCTTGAGTACCCATATAGGCAATCTTCTTCTCGACCAGATTCAGCGCGACAAGTGTACCCATACGCACGGCATTGGTTGCAAGCGGGATATACGCGGCTTTGCCGGTCGGATTGTAACGGATTGCACAGCTGTCGCCGGCAGCATAAATGTCTTGAACGCTTGTTTCCATATAGTTGTCGACAAGGATCGCGCCATTCGGCAGCATGTCGACCTGACCTTTGAGCAGCTCGGTGTTTGGACGGAAGCCGATGCACAGAATAACCAGATCCGCTTCATGCTCACCTTTGGTCGTTACGACTTTTTGTACTTTACCGGCTTGGCCTTCAAAACGTACAACTTTCTCGTCCAGCGCCAGCTTGATGCCCTGCTCTTCCAACGAGTCTTCGATACGGTCTGTAAACTCGGCATCCAGATATTTGCTCAGGATGCGCTTTTCCGCGTCGATCAGTGTCACTTCTTTGCCGTTCATCTCAAATGCTTCAACCAGCTCGACCCCGATATAACCGGCACCGATGACAACGACACGTTTCGCTGTTTTTGCTTTTTCGATAATTGTGTTGGAGTGATTGAAGTTCTTCGACAGGATGATGTTGTCCAGCTCGATCCCTTCAAACTTCGGAATAATCGGCCACGAACCTGTTGTCACAATCAGCTTGTCAAACGTATCGCCGAATTCTTCGCCTGTCTCCAGGTTACGAACTGTGAGGCTCTTGCCTGCAGCGTCGACGTTCAGCACTTCATGCCGCATCCGGGTATCTACGCCCAGCGCTGCCAGATGTTCCGGGGAAGAATAGAACAGTCCATTAGGGTCTTTGACTACGCCACCGACGTACAATGCAATACCGCACGAGAGGAAAGAGATATTGTCGTTGCGCTCATAAACCGTAATCTCTGCATCCGGGTAGAGCTTAGCGGTGCGAACGATAGCGGCGGTTCCTGCATGCGTACAACCAATAACTGCGATTTTCATGAATGAATTCCTCCAGTAAATTATTTTATAGGATAAAGTTCTTGAATACATGAGCCATTTGTGAAAAACGTTACATAGTGCCGTATAAAAAACGACTGTTTCCCGGATACGACCTCTAAGTTGTGAATTTGTTCACCTTATCGTTCAGGCGAGGTTGTGAATTCGTTCACCTGATAATTCTATTATACTGTGATTTATTTCACATTGCAAGAGAAAACCACTACTTTGATCATGATTTCACATAGTGGACACAATTCACTTGTTTTTCAAGCTCTGTTGCCTTAAATAACGTACTTTTCGTCATAGACCTGCACTCCGTTTGCATATGAAAACCCGCAATCGGCAGCAGCGGCCGAAATACGGGTTTTCATAGAATACCGGTTTATAAGAACAAAGGTTATTGCGAAGCTGTGCGAAGCGTCTCCTCGCCCATCTGCTGGCCAAACGATTCCGCAGCGTTCTCGCGCTTGCGCTGATCTTCAGACAGCGCGTACAGCGCATAAGGCAGACACAACGGCACGCCGGTACGCGGATCGGTTACGATGTCGGCTTCGATGCCAAATACTTCGTGCATGACAAGCGGGCACATAACTTCAAGCGGTGTTCCGGCAGCCAAAGCCTCGCCATGCTTGATTGCGATCATATGTTGAGCAAAACGCGAAGCATGGTTGAGATCGTGCACAACCATAACAATGGTTCGACCCTCCGTTTTGTTCAAGTCGTGCAGTAATTGAAGAACTTCCAGTTGATGCGCCATATCCAAATAAGTAGTCGGCTCATCGAGAAACAGAATATCGGTTTCCTGCGCCAGTGCCATCGCAATCCAGGCTCTCTGACGCTGTCCACCGGACAGCTGATCAATCGGACGATCATGGAATTCGCGCATGCCGGTTACATCCAGCGCCCATTCGACTACTTTTTTATCTTCGGTTTTCAATGCGCCAAAACCTTTTTGATGCGGAAAACGGCCATAGGATACCAGCTCGGTAACGGTAAGACCTTCCGGAGCGGTCGGGGTCTGCGGCAGAATGGCCAGCTGTTTCGCCACTTCGCGGGTAGACTGCTTGTGAATCGACTTGCCGTCCAGCAGTACACTGCCGTTCTTCGGACGCATCAGGCGTGCCATTGTCTTCAAAATCGTCGATTTCCCGGAACCGTTAGCTCCGACCAGCGCCGTAATCTTCCCTTGCGGAATTTCAATATTAAGATCCTTGACGATCAATCGATCCTCATAGGCAATATCAAGATTTGATGTGCTTAAACGGAACATAGAGCGAATCATTCCCTTCCGAAAAGTCTGGGCCATGCATTCAACGTTAGTGTCTATATACATAATGGAGATCAAGCACTCGGAGGTCTCATGGTTATACCCTTCATCAGGTATCATCGGATCTTCACGGTTTCTTCATTACAGTTTAAGATACTGATAATCATTATCATATGTCAAGTTAAATTTGACGTGTCTTTTTTTACGAACATAACAAAAAGGCCCGAAAGCCCCCTTGGCTTTCGGACCTCTTCCATTCGGAAGCTGTACAGGATCGGTAGTTTGGAAGCTTGTTAGGCCTTGTACTTGAGCTGCTTCTTAAGCTGACTGACCCGGCTTTGGCTGATACCCAACATCTGGGCAATCTCGCTTTGGCTGGCTTCCGGGTGATCGATCAGAGCCTGTTCCAGACGAGGCAGCATATCCGACACCCGCACTCTCTTCTTGGAAGCGGAATCGTCAATCGTTGGTGCATGATGCACCGGTACTACCGGCGCGTCCTTGAGTTCCTCCAAGCATGAAGCACATATAAACTGGTCTTTGTAATAGACGACACTATCAAGAGTGCGGCAGAACGAACATTCTGTCGACTTGTACTTGCGCATAACAAGCATGCCGTCGTCTGTTACGAAAAATTCCAACGAATCACCGATCTCGATATTTCGTGTCCCTCGAATTTCGCTTGGGATCACGATCCGCCCGAGACTGTCCAAACTACGAATCATACCGGTATCCTTCATTTTGAATTCCTCTCTATGTGAAATTAGAGTTTAACCCGAAAATTTATTTAATAGGCAGTATCGCATATTCAGGTTAATTTCTACTTTACGCTTAAAAGCTTACTAAAAATCCAATATTAATCTTTCCTCAAATATAGGTAAGGCGCTAGATTTATTGTAACTGTAAAGCGAAGCGACATCAAGATAACAAAAAAATAAAAAAATAAAAAATGTAAACATGACTCCTTTTCTCGTATTTACAAGACATCTTGGATCCTTTTTATTAAATAAATGAGCTCGAGTCAACCCATATGAATACAAGCAGGCCTATTTAACCGTAAACTTAAATATAGAAGCAGAAAAAAACCGCTTTGATCAAAAGACGGATCGGTGGGGCCGGAATCCATTCATTTTGACAAAACGGTTTTTAACAAGGTTGCATGGTACAGCTTCAGCGTCACTATAAGTTTTTTTCAATAAAAAATCTTCAGACACTTACTGATTCCTAATAAACAGCATGTCGCAGCTCTTCCGTTGCGGATCTTTCCGACTTCTGTCGCTGCGCGAGCACAATATAAGCGTCCAACCGCTGGCTTAACTCGACAACGTCCCGGTCACAAAAACTTTTATGCTCCGTGATCTTCAGCAATTCATGTCGCAAATGCTCGATCATGGTGTACAACGGTTCTTCGCTACGGTAAGAATTGTAAGCCAATACAGTCACCTTCTCTCTCATGCTTACTTTTCTATAATAAGGTCTGATAGTAAAAAACAATTTTTGCTAAATTCAGATAAAAGAACACTTTTTTGTGGAAGTCATTACAATTAAAGAAAACCGCAAACAACCGATATTCATTGACGTCCGATTCTTCTCTCTGGTATACCTGAATGTACGTCTTCAAGTTAAAAAGGAGAATGCCTGTGCCATCCAATCCTATAGAATTGACGCGTCTATTCATTCGAACGCTTCGTGCCCATCACCGCCGGATGCATACTGTAAACCAGTCGCTTGGCATTCATCCCGGACAAGCTCCGCTTTTTTTTATTCTGTCGAGTCACGAAGGGTTGAACCAAAAAGAACTAGCGGAACAAATGCACATTAAGCCCGCTACCCTTACGGTTATGCTCACCCGTCTTGAGCAGGCGGGCTTTATCGAGCGTTTCGCCGATCCGGCCGACCAGCGAGTATGGAGAATACGTCTGACACCGCAAGGCCGCAGCATTTCTATGCAGGTTCATGAAGCAGCTCAGGAAATCGATAATCTGACGTTCGGCAATTTCACGGAAGAAGAGCGCTCGCAGTTCCGTGGACTCATGGATAAAATGTACGAAAATTTAAAAAACGAGCCCCGGACCTAAGTCCGGGGCTCGTTTTGCTGAGAATGGATTTATGAGAAATTATTTATAAGAAAACACTTGATTGTACAGATGCATTTCCTCCGAAAACAAGGCACCCATCCGAATGAGTGAGGCTGCGCCTTCGTCACTTCTCACGAACCGCTTAACGCCGGCGGCCGCGCCCGCTGCTCGAATCAGAGCCTCGACCGCCGCCTTTACTGCCGTTGTCACTGCGGCCTGCACCGCCGGAGCCGCCTTTGCCCCCGCGGCCCTGGCCGCCGCGGTCGGAACCCCCGCCGCGCGAGTAGCCGCCGCTGCGGCCTGTCTCGCCCGTGCGGCTTCCACGGCCGCTTTCGCTGCCGCCCGTACGGCCGCCTTCGCCGCTGCGCGCGCTGACACGGCCTGTGCCTTCGCCGCGGGAACTGCCGCCGCGGCGGTTGGCACCCGCGCCGTCGCGTCCGGCGCGATCTTCGCCGCCGGCTACGCGCCGCGTGCCGCGTCTTGCACCGCCTTTGACAGAGCCTTCCCGGCTCTCACGGCTTTCCCGACCTTCACTCGGCCGACGCGTCGCGTCAGCCACTCGAATCACACCGCCGTTTTGGAAGACGACGCGTTCCGGACGCTGCTTGGTCGCAGCTTCGATCAGATCCAGTGTGCTTTGCTCGCGCTGCGTTACAAACGTATACGCCAAGCCTTTATCGCCGGCACGGCCCGTACGACCGATCCGGTGGATATAGCTGTCCGTATCCTGCGGAATATCGAAGTTGAACACGTGCGAGACGCCTTCTACGTCAAGGCCGCGTGCCGCGACATCTGTCGCAATCAGGATTTGCAGACGTGCATCACGGAATGCGCGCATGACCTGTTCCCGTTTATTCTGAGACAAGTCCCCGTGCAGTTCTGCAGAATTGTAGCCTTCCAGCTGAAGTTCTTCGTTCAGCTTCGAAGCCCGGCGCTTCGTCCGGCAGAATACAACCGCCAGATACGGATTGTCGCGGTTGATCAGAAACTTGAGTGCATCGTATTTGTTGCGATCCGTGCATTCAAGCGCGATCTGGCGAATATTGCGTGCCGGAACCTTCTCCGCAGGCGTGATGCTGATCTGCTCGGCATCTTTCGTGTAAGCCCCTGCCAGGTGACGCACATTATCCGGCAGCGTTGCCGAGAACAGCATCGTTTGGCGGGAAGGCGGCGTTGCTTCAATAATTGACTGCACTTCTTTCAAAAAGCCCATATGCAGCATCTGATCCGCTTCGTCCAATACCAGCGTCTTCACGCGGCTGAGCTTCAGGGTCTCTCGGCGGATATGGTCGAGCAGCCGTCCAGGCGTACCAATAACCAGATCGCAGCCGCTTTTCAGCTTGTGCAGTTGCGCTTCCACGTCCTGACCGCCGTAAACGGACAGAATTCGTATTTCCGGTCCGGCCATTTTGCGCGCTTCAACCGTGATCTGCAGCGCCAGTTCACGTGTCGGTGCTACAACCAGCGCGGGTGGAAGACCCATGCCTTCCGAGCGTCCGCCGTCGTTCCATTCGCGGCCGGCTGCAATTTTATGCAGAATCGGCAGAATGAAAGCCAGCGTCTTGCCTGTACCCGTCTGCGCCTGAACCATCAAATCGCGTCCCGCGAGCGCGAGCGGCAGCGAAGCTTTCTGTACCGGAGTCGGCACCGTAATTCCTTGTCCTTGCAAACGGTCCAGCACCTCGGGAGCGATCCCCAAATCTTTAAATGTTGTCATGTTCTTATTCCTCCGTATGGGGACTGCTTCCGCGATGCTGGCATCCGCGCGTACGCGGATTCCAAAAGAAGGGGCACCCGCCATGACGGATACCCCCTTTTCCGAAATTAATGGCCCGAAGGCGCGGAAAGTCCCGATTTTTCAATTGTCGCATGGCTCTCATTATTCAGCCCGCGAATCTCAACCTGCTTACCCAACTTGTAATACTCGAATTTGACTCTGGAGACCGCCGAAGCGGCCGAGTGATCCCATACATGCGAATGCGAGAAGTCGATTACCACTCGATCCGGATCGTTCGCCGGCGTAAAATGGTTTACGAAATGCGAAGCTGTTCCGAAGAACATCTGCCCGTGCACCTCATAACTTTTTACCCCGTCAACGGTTTCCGATGTCACCTTGAGCTTGGCAATTTTCCAGCCGAAGTGCAGTGTACACAGCACGACGCCTACGCCTACGCCGATCGATAGATTATCCGTCGCCACAACAATACCTACTACAACCAACATTACGATTGTATCGGCGAGCGGGATTTTGCGCATCCGATACAGCGAACTCCAATCGAACGTACCGATCGAGACCATAATCATGACGCCGACCAGCGCCGCCAGTGGAATTTGACGGACGATATCACCGAGCAGCACCAGAAGCACCAGCAGAAAAGCGCCTGCCGTAAAGGTAGACAAACGTCCGCGGCCGCCCGATTTGATATTGATGACCGACTGTCCGATCATGGCACAGCCCGCCATACCGCCGAAAAATCCGGTTACGATATTTGCGATGCCCTGTCCGCGTGCTTCGACATTCTTATTACTTTTGGTCTCTGTCATATCATCCACAATAGTGGCTGTCAGCAGCGACTCAAGCAGACCGACTAGCGCAAGCGAGATTGATACCGGCAAAATGACCATGAACATATTCCATGTCAGATCGATCTGTGGAATATGGAACATCGGCGGCGTACTGCCGAGCTCCCCCATTTCCCCAACCGTCTTGACATCGAGATTCATCCAGACTGCGACAAGCGACATCACAATAATTGCCACCAAGGGTGCCGGAACGGCTTTGGTAAACCGGGGCAAAATATAAATAATTGCAAGCGTCCCTGCCACTACGATATACATCGCAGGTCCGGCACCGACGAACTGTGGAATTTGCGCCATAAAAATAATAATAGCCAGCGCATTAACAAAGCCCGTCATGACGGGCTTCGGAATAAATGTAATAAACCGTCCAATACCAAATACCCCGAGCAGCACTTGAATAATGCCTGCCAATACGCCGGCTGCCAGCAAATATTCCATTCCGTAATCGCGGTACAAACTGCCCATCAATACCGCCATCGCACCTGTCGCTGCCGAGATCATCCCTGCACGTCCGCCGACGAAAGCGATCACGATCGCAATCACGATGGAAGCATGCAGTCCTACGATCGGATCAACACCCGCAACGATCGAAAATCCGATTGCTTCCGGGATAAGAGCAAGCGCTACCGTAATCCCTGATAAGATGTCACCTCGAACATTGCCAAACCATTGCCTTCTAAGCTCCATAACCATCCTCTTTCTTATCGCGTTTTGAAAAAACGTGCGATTTAGCGAAGCTTCTGCGAAACTCGCTTCATCTGTATCCTGTTGTAGAGCTTTCCCCTTTCAGAAAAACTCGGGTCCGTTGTAGTCAAGACCCTCATTATACAGAATTCGAAGAGACACGGCTACTGGAGAAAAGCAGCGCAAAAAGGAGATTGAAGGCGATTTCCGGCTTTTTGGGCAGCAAACCTCGCTCAATCCCGACTTTTTGGAAAGTTTGCAAACGAAGCTTTCATTTTCGGGATTTTCAGAAGGTATTCATACTTTTACACTTAATACTTCTATACACTTAACACTTAAGCTTTTATACGCTTAATCGGTCTGTCATTGTCTTCTACCATCAGAACCTGCCCGACCTGAAAATGGACAGCAGCAGCCACAGCACCATCAAAACCGCTACAACCAAACCCATTTCAATAATTGGATAATTCCAAATGACTGTCTCTTTACCGGCGACCGCCGCTCCGACGACCAGTCCGGCCATTACAATGCAGAATCCTAGCAGTACGATACTGAACGCAAGCCGATTGACAAGCCGATCCATTCCTTTGGCCACCCGGCGCAGCTCCGGCACTTCGATCTCCATCTTCACCCGTCCCCCGCTAATAAACGAAGTGAGGTGCCGCAGCCGGTCTGGCAGGCCTGCCAGAGAATCGCTCAGCCCAATCGCTCCGCTGACTACCTTGCGGCCGAGTCGGGCCGGACCGAGCTTCTCCCGAGCCAGCTTGCGGCCGAAAGGTTCTGCCAGCGTCACGATGCTGAGCGTAGGGTCAAGCTGCTCGATCATTCCTTCCGTCGTTACGAGTGCTTTGCCAAGCAGCAGCAGATCGGAAGGAATGCCGATACCGTGCTGTCTGGCCGTCGTAAAGAAGTCGTTGACGACCTGGCCCAGATTGACCTCAGAGAAAGGCACGTTATAGTATCGTTCACGCAGACGATCCAGGTCCCGGCGCAGTGCAGTCACATCCGTTTCATCCGGCAGCATGCCCATTCGTCCGATCGCACGTACCATTGCGGGCGTATCCTGTCTCATCAGAGCAATAACGAGCGAAGCAAGATGTTCACGCATATCCGAACTTAAGCGACCGACCATACCAAAATCGAGAAACGTAACGGAGCCGTCTTTCATAATCAGTAAATTCCCCGGATGAGGGTCCGCATGGAAAAATCCGGCGATAAAGATCTGATTAAGCACGGCGTTCACGATCAGCGACGCGATATTTTTAACATCGTAACCTTTCAGCTCAAGCTGCTGTCGATTAACAGGCTTGATTCCTTCCACATAACTCATCGTCAGCACTCGTTCAGACGTATAATCCCAGAAGACTTCGGGTACGTGGATATGCTTGTCCTGCTGAAACTGCTTTGATATTCGCTCCATATTGCGCGCTTCCGATGTGTAATCCAGCTCCGCTTCCATCGAGCGTGAAAATTCCTCGACAAGCTGAGGCATTTGATAGCGATTGACCCATTCCCAGCGCTTCACGCCCAGTCCGACCAGATCGTGCAGAATTTCCAGATCCCGTGTAACGAGTCTCTTGACTCCGGGACGCTGCACCTTGATCGCGATGCGGCGACCGCTGTCCGACAAGCGGGCGCTGTGTACCTGCCCAATTGAAGCCGCCGCAATCGGCTGCACCGAGAAGTCGCTCATTACGTCCTCAATCGGACAGCCGAGTTCCAGCTCTACGATTCGTCTCGCTTCCTCCGCTCCGAAGGGAGGCACATCGTCCTGCAGCTTCGACAGCTCCTGCACAACCGAAGCCGGGAGCAGATCCGAGCGGGTGCTCGCCAGCTGTCCCAACTTGATAAACGTCGGCCCGAGCTCTTCGAACACAAGCCGAATACGTTCCCCCAGCGTTTTCGTTTCCGGCGCTTCGCGCCGAATCCAGCTCATAGGCAGACGCAGCACTCGCGTCAGTCCCATCTCCTCGACCATATAGCCGAAGCCGTGCCGGATTAATGCGACCGCGATTTCCCGGTAGCGGCCGGCATGGCGGATATGGACAGCCATCTTACTCCGCCGTCATTTCCCCGGAAATGCCCGGACGGTTGTTATTCTTTTCCGCGGCCGGGTCCGCCGTTATCGCCGGCTTGGCGCCTTCCAGTTCCGTTACGCGCTGCTCCAATACAGCAATACGCTGCTCAAGGCTGACTACGTCGCTGCCGGCCGGCACATCAAGATCCTGCAGCACACGCCGTACCTGCTCTTGAACCATACCTTTAATTGCTGAACGTTCTTCTTCTCCCCGCTCGATCAGCTTGCTGACGACCGCCTTCGACTCGGAAGGAGCGATTTCGCCTTTTTTCACCAGATCATCAACCACTTTTTCTACCTTTTCCTTGCTTGCTACAGTCAGACCGATTCCCAGCGACAATGCCTTTTTCAACAGATCACTCATGAATGATTCCTCCGTTTTCAAATGGAATACGTTCGCTTGCTCTGTCCGGTCCCTGCAATCGCGGAACTCAGACTCTTTCTTCCGGCTGTTCTTCTTCTCTGCTATCCGTCTGTTCCGTTCGGGAAGCCGCATAATACTTCGCCAACTCGACCATCATGCTTCCCATTCGCTCTTCTTTAGGCGCAATTACCCGGGAAATTCCTTCTTCGCGAATCGATTGGGCTGTAACTTTCCCCACCGCTACCGCAACCACCTCGTTTTCGAAAGAAGCGCGCAGCGCGTCTTCCAGGCCCGCAGCCGCCGCATGCTGAATCAGAAATCGTACCTGCGGGCCGCTTGTGAACGTTACCGCGTCCACCCGGTGTGCCAAAATATCATCCAGCAGCTGCTGCAGCTGTTCTTCCGGCGGCGCAATATGACGATACGGAAGTACCGTTCGTACAGATGCGCCGCGGCTTTCCAGCCATTCCACGAGCTTCGGAGCCGGATCGCCATGCAGTTGAAGCATGACGCTGCTGTCGGCAAAGTCGTACTCTTCCAACTGCCGGGTCAGCCCTTCCGTACTGCCGTCGTCATCCCGCACAAGAGGAGTCAGTCCGCGCTTCTTGAGTGCATTCGCCGTTTTGTATCCGCGCGCCGCAATCTTCGAATGCGCAATCGCTGCCATAAATGCTTCCGCCAGCTCCATTTCCTGTGCTGTATTCATTAACGCTTCAAGTCCCATTCCTGTTGTGAGCAAAGACCAATCCGGCTTCAGACGAATCCACTCCGAGATTCCGCCTCCCAGCTCGGGTTCGTCCAGAAATACTGTTCCTTGAGCAGGGCGAATCAATGCCGTGCCTCCCATATTTTGCACGATTTTGCTTAGTTCCTCCGCCTTGCGCGGACCGGTTATCGCGACGCGTTTGCCTTCCAGTCTCTTCGCCAAAAGCTTTGCCCTCCCCTGCTTCTTTCCACCTATTTTCGCTCTCCGGACGCAAAATTGCAACCGCACGTCACCAAAACGCCATAAGCAAAGCCAGGGGATTTTACACTCTTCTTCTTACCCCTGAAAATACTTATATTCACTTCTGTTCAAAATTACTATCATATTTATTGTCTTCCTCCGATATATAAAACAATGTACAATACCAATAAGTGCTTCTAGTTAACAAAATCTATAAAAAACCCTTCTACCAAAGCTTTTCCCGTTCACTCCCCTTCTACATCTTCCCTAGTAAAATCGATTGACCTTCTTTTGTTTATTCCTGTATATTGTAAATTACTAGTATTAAAAGAATTATATGAGAAGCTAAAAGTTCAAATGGATTTTAGCAGCGCGAGCGAGGTGCAGACATGGAAATGACAATTACTCTCCGTTCCGAAATTGAAAAAGGGATCGCAGAACTCGGAATGAACTTTTCCAGTTTCGGCGAACTATCCGGTATCAACCGGGGGATTTTCAGCGCGATTCTCAACGGCAGTCCGCCGAAGCCGATCTCGCTCAATCAGATGGAAGCGATAACCCGCGCATTCGGCAAACCGGAAGGCTGGATGTTCGACCTCTATATTGAAGAGTGCTTCTACGACGGCAAACCTAACCGACGCCGTGTCGAGCCCTTCTTGATCCGCTGCGCCGAACTGGGACGAACGGACTGTATCCGTGAAGTGCTGTCTCGCCTGCTTGAAGATCTTAAGCATGTATCCATGATTTTCGAAATTGCAGAGACACTGTTCACTTCGGGCAAAATCCAAGAGTCGCTGATCTTCTACGAATGTGTGGTGGAGAACGAGAAGTACCATCATTCGGAGCGGCTGGCGATCAGCCATTATCGGTTGTTTCGAGCTTCGATCGGAGTCAATAACGACCAGAGTCTACGGGCAGCATTTCGTTTTGAACCTTTCTGCGGAAAACTTCCCGATAACCATCGGCTGGACGGTCTGCTGCACCTAATGTACGTTTATTACACTCTTGAGCGTTTGGAAATCGCAGAACAGTATGCGGATGAATTGATTGAGTTCTCGTCGACCGTATATGAGAACGAAAAGGCCAAGAGAAATAAGACAAAAAAATATGAATCTTTGCTTACCGAACGTCCCTTAGTCAAATACTATGGACAAGGATATTTAATCAAACAAGGTATCCTGGAGGCACAGGGCAAGTATGAGGAAGCTAAAAGCTATAATGAAAAATATGCTGACTTGAGTTGGTTCGAAGGAATGGACGATGCTTCACTGAGAGAAGTAGAAAAATTCAAACTTTTTGCAAAAGCCAATAAACTGAATCTGGAAATTCTAATGGGCAATACAGAGTATTTAGATGAGTATGCAGAATTTTTGGAATCTAATCCTCAAGAAACTCTTCATGGTCTTTTAGCCATAATTAAATCTGCCAATCAACATTACTTTTTTGTGGATCAGGTTATTCTTCAGTTTTCCCCCTATCTTACAGACATTAATCAAGTGCTTAAAGTTGAAGGGAAGTACTATAATCAGACCACTATAACTCGTATAACATTGAATGTTTTTTATGAACTTGCCGTATATTACGCCCGAAAGGAAAAGTATGTTACAGCGATAGATTACTCTTTACAAGTCTTTCAATCCTCCGTTAAAATACGTAATAAGAACATTTTAATGAAGTGCATCCCTTTTTTTGAAGAGTTTCGAAGGTTTTCCACCCCGACTCAAAATAAAAAATATGAAACGTTAATGAAGGAGATGTATCATAATGCGTAAATCTATTGCTGGCGTTATTCTAGTTTTGTCTGCAGCTCTATTCTTATCGATCTCCCCAGTGCATAAAGTATCGGTTAACGAAGGCCCTGCCTTTACAACAATGATTCATGGTGACGTAAGCTAAGTAAGTTTTAAAATATGCCGCTATGCGCTCAACTCGCATAGCGGCATATTTTTGTACCTATATATCTTAAGGAGCGAAATCAACATGAATCCGACATCTTCGTTACGCGAACTTCTGCGCTCAGAGATCGAGTCCAAATTCCTCTCTTTTGCTGCATTTGCCGAAAAAGCCGGAATTCATCGAAGCAGATTCAGCTTATTTTTCCATAGGAATACTCCAAAAGCCATGCCTTTTGATCAATTAATCAAGATCACTAACGCACTCAATCATCCGAAAGACCATTTCTTTTATTTTTACATAGATGAATGTTTCCACGGCAGTAAGGTCAGTCGAAGCAGACTAATGCCCCTTCTAAGTGAATGCGTAGAATTAAACAGACAGGATTGCATTGAAAATATTCTGTTCCGACTTGATTTCGATATCAGGGCGCATCATTTGCAAATCGTTCTAGATGTGTCCGAACAATTTTTACATTCTTCAAAACGTAATCATGCAAAGCCGCTTTTTCAATGGATTGTTAAAAATGCGTACAACTTAAAAGCCGAGCGTGCCGCTGTTGCCTATTATGGGTTGTTTCTCACATCTATTAGCAGTAATGACAATGACAAAAATTTTCGATTAGCCTTGGAGTTTGAACAAGTTCACTGCTGGCTGCCCGAACATTATTTGCTTGACGGTTACCTTCAGTTAACCAACATCTATTTCAATCTTGCCAAGTGGTCTGAGATGGAATTCTATGCAGATCGGCTTCGAGAATTAGTTGAACGCATGTATGCAAATAAATGTATTAAAGAATTCTTTCCGACAGAACGTCATCCTGTTGTTTACTACGGCCAAGGATATTTACAAAAAGGCAATGCACTTGAACACCAAGGAAAATACAGTGAAGCAGAACTTTATATCGAAGGTTACCAAGATCTGAGCTGGTTTCCTAATCTCGATAAACTAGGATGGGAGGAAGTTCGGAAGTTCAGTCATTGGGCGCGAGCTAACCGCTTTAACCTAGCCATTCTTAAAGGAAACACTTCCGTTTTAAAGGATTACAGTTTCTTTTTGGAACAACATCCTTACGAAGTCTTACCTAGTTTGCTGACTATTCTGGAATCTGCTAATCGATATGGTTTTTCCATAGACTCTCTGCTCACAAAACTTATGCCTTTAATCTTTACGAAAGATAAAAACAATTACTATGGAGAGCTCTTCAATTTAAATCGTTTGGCTGCGTTATATTATCAAATTGCCAATTATCACGCCAAAAGAGGCCGACAAACACTCGCTTCCAAGTTTTCGATGCAAGCTCTCATGGTTTCGGAAGGCTTGAATAACACACGACATTTTCGCGAACTGGCTTCATTATCTGCAGCTTGTAGTTATGATGATCACTTATAGGTTTCCAACCCTTACTCCATTTTCCTAAGTTTTCTGATTAGATATTAAATATATGTTACAAACGTTTCGCTGCTGCAGCTTATAATAAATCAATTACGCTGCAAGCAGCTGTCAATCTACCATTGAAAAGCAGCTTACTGGAGGTCATCATGGGAAACACCACTTCGCTTGGCTCTATGCTATCGAAAGAAATTCTAAGCACATATTCTTCGATGTCCCAGTTTGCCAAAAAATCAGGCCTGACCCGAAGTACACTCAGTCTAATCTTTAGAGAAAAAGAACCAAAACCGATATCCGTTGAACAGTTGATCAAAATAACATTGGCTCTCGGTTACGCAGAAGAACACTTTTTCGACTTGTACATAGATGAATACTTCAACGAAGAAAACCTGAATAAAAGCAGAATCGTAAAGCTGTTATGCCGCTGCGGCGAGCTCGGGCTTCATGATCACTCAAAAAGGATAATTGAAAAATTAAGTGAAACTCCAAGCTACATTCCTGTCGTATTCGACGTTGCAGAGCAGCTTAACAAAGAGAAATGCAAAGAAGCCGCCTTATTTCTGTATCATTGGATTACAGGTGCAAATACAGAAGTTTCAATCTCATTGCTTGCCGTCTGTCACTATAGAATTTTTCGTTTGCAATTATCGATAGACAGCGACCATAATCTTCACCTGTTGTATCGCTTCCTGCCCTATAAATCCTATTTACCGACGCACCTAAATTTAGATGCTTTAATTAGTGTGCTTAATGTTCTCTCCAATCAGCAGCAGTATGAAGAGCGTGACTTGTTTGCCAATGAATTAATTTCGATTTGCATTGAACTATTCGGTACTGAAGATTTTCCAAACACTAAAAACATTGCGCATTATGTCCCTCTTCTTGAACGCCATCCTGTCGTGTATTACGGACGAGGATACTTGTCGAAACAATCCAGCTTGGAAGGGTTAGGGCAATTCCAAACAGCTCAATTTTATTGTAAAAATTATGAAGCCCTATATTGGTTTGACGATGGCAGCGCTATAGCTAAAGAAGAAATAGAGAAACTCTCCCTTTTTGCAAAAGCAAATGAATGTACTTTCAAGCTTCTTCAAGGCGACTTAAGTATACTGCCCGAATATATGAATTTTCTTGAGGAACATCCTAAAGAATTGATCAGAGGCTTAATTACAATTTTACAAGCTGCAAATGAATTCGAATTTTCGATCGACCCATTCTTAAAACGTGTTGAAGCTCGTTTCGATGAGTGGTCTGAAGATACACAGAGCTATTACATAGAGATGATTCAACGTAACGATATTTCTTATATGCTCTACCATTTGGCCATTTACCACTTTAATGCCGGACGGATTCAAGAGTCTTTGGATACGGCGATCAACTGCTGGACCCTTTCTCAAACCATTAATAATCAACATCACTTTCAGCTTTTAGCCTCTCTAACCGCCCTCTATAACTATTGTGACGAATCTACAAACCAAAATAATTCTGCCTAAAAGCGGGCTTACACCTTCCTGCCTAGTAGATATTAAAGATATGTCACAATTTGTTCGCTATCTTGGTTTATAATCATTTAATTGCGAAGAATCTATATGAGTTAAAGCTTAGTCGATACTTCCGACAAGTTCCTACCCTGTTATGTAATGACATACCCTTATCGCCACGTACAATTTAACTCCAATCCGCCATCCACCAGGTTGGCTTCTTCACATTTCTGACCGAGGTGCCCCACATGCAGACTGCCCATTCCCTACGATCGGCTATCAGACAGATGATGAGAAAGTTGGGGTTCAACTTCTCCGCATTATCGGAAAAATCGGGTGTTTCCCGCGGAGCGCTCAGCCTGATTTTTGTCGGTGGAACGTCGGGATACAGCCCGATGTCTTTTCATCACCTAACGAGCATTACCGAAGCGCTCTCCCTACCGGAAGACGTCTTTTTCGACCTGTATATCGATGAATGTTTTTTTGGCGGAAAGCCAAATCGTACCCGAATCGAACCATTCTTAGAGCGCTGTCTGGAGCTTGGCCAACTCTCTTGTATCGAAGCGGTGCTCAGCAGATTGAATGGCGAACCCCGCTATCTGCCTCTATTGTTCGAAATTGCGGAGCGTCAAAATAAAAAAGGAACGAATCCCTTCACCGAACGTTTATATGAGTATCTGCTGATTTATAAAGGCGACCGCCGCTCAATAGAAAATGCTATTTGCTGTTACCGCCTCTTTCTCCTGCGGCTCACTGAAGACGAGGAGAATAATACAAGGGAACTCAACACTTTTCTGCCTTATCGCGATGATCTGCCGGACGACCTTAAACTGGAGGCGTTAACGATTCTGGGCAGTCTCTGTCTCAATCGAATGGACGCAAATGAATTGGAAATACTGGCGGACGAACTGATTGCTCTCTGCCTGCGTCTGTTCGGAACGGAAGAGATCCGCCCTTCCCATACGTTTCAACCGGAACAGCCGTTGAACTTGTCTCCGGCTGTCTATTACAGTCACGGTTACGTCTTGAAGCAGATCGCGCTTTGTGAAAGAGGTGCTTTCCGTGAAGCCGAGACTTACTCGCAGTACTACGAAAATCTCGGTTGGCTGGAAGAGCCCGCCGACCGTGAGAGGGGCATCGCCGCCAAGCTCGCCTTGTTCGCCCAGGCTAACCGTCTCGGCTGCCGGCTGATGGATGGTAACCTCGATGTACTTCCGGAATTTGTCGATCTGCTGGATAAGCATCCGAAGGATATCGTATCCGGTCTGATTGTACTCCTTAAGACGGCCAACGATTTTGGGATCTCCATTGATGAATGGCTCCTGCGTTTCCCTATCGACCTGGAGCAGATTCTGGAACTGCAGGACAATGCCTATTCCAAGCAGGTCAGCCGCAACCGTTACGCGCGTCTGCTGTACCAGCTGTCGATCTACCACTTCAATCGCGGACGGATCCAAGAGTCTCTGCAGGCAGCCATACAGAGTTGGGAGCTGTCCCGCCGATTGAATAATCACCGCATGTTTCGACTGCTTGCCTCGCTCACACTGATGCACAGCGGGCAGTCCGAACCGACGGACCTCTGAGAGGTGCATATGAAAAATACATCTAGACTCCGCTCTGCCATTGAAATGGAAATGGCGAAGCAAGGATACAATTTCTCAACACTGAGTGAAAAATCAGGTATCAACCGTGGTGTATTCAGTGCCATCCTAAACAGCACACCGCCGAAACCTGTATCTTTTCACCAACTGACCATGATCACCCAAGCGTTGGATATGCCGGAAGACTGGCTGTTCGATGATTACGTAGGGGAGTGCTTCTACGGGGGCAAACCGAACCGGCGGCGGATCGAGCCATTTCTGCTTGCCTGCTCGAAACAAGGGCGTACCGATTTGATTCGGCAGGTACTGAAACGACTGCTTGAAGACCTCAAGTATGTGTCTTTTATTTTCGAAAAGGCGGAAGAGCTGTTTGTAGCAGGCAAATTCGCAGAGTCCGTTCCTTTTTACGAAGCTGTCATCGAGCATGAGAAGCACCAGCACTCGACCCGGTTGTCTGTCAGCCAGTATCGACTGTGGCGCACCCGGCTAAGTGAGGACAGCGAAGAAAATCTGAAGGTATCTGTGCAGTTTGAGCCTTTTCGCTGCCTGCTTCCGGATTGGCTGAAGCTGGATGCACTGCTGCGGCTTTGCAACTTGTATGACGATTTGGGCAAATATACCGAGATGGAGATTTTTGCCGATGAGATGTTCGAGACTGCTTCACACTTGTATGAAAAACTTAAAAAAGGCGGGAACAAGTCACCAAAAGCTGAGCCCCAACTATTTCCGGCCAGGCCGCTGGTTTTCTATTACGCAAGCGCGCTGCTGCAAAAGCAGCTGGCATTGATCGGACAAGAACGTTACGAGGAAGCCAAGCCTTATGGTGAACAGTATGGGAACCTGGACGATTTTGAAATTCTGGACGATGAAGAAGGTCGTACTGAAGTCGAAATATTCAAAGTGTTCGCTCTCGGCAATCGGCTTGAACTTGAACTGATGCTCGGCAACTTCTCCGTACTGCCAGAGTATGCCGCTTATATGAACAATCATCCCAACGAGACGCCGCAGGGCCTCTTAACGCTGGTCAAAGCGGCAAACCGCCATGATGCAAATGTCGACGAACTGCTGAACGAATATTACGTGCCTCTGGAAACCTATCTGGCCCAAAGACCGGACAGCTACTACCCGGAAAACGTCATTCGCAGCACTTATGCTGGTCTACATTATCAGCTGGCCATCTATCATCACCGCAGCGGACGCCGCAGTGAATCGGCCGCGCATGTCCGCGCCTGCTGGGAGCTGTCTCAAGCGCTGAATAATCAGCAGCACTTTCGGCAGCTGGCTTCCCTGCTGGCGCTGTCTCCAATGTTTTTGCCGGATCATTTTGTGAAGAATGAGAATAAAACGAGCATGACGAAAATCGAAGAGAGCCGATCTTAATCAAAAGAGCCGCGAAACGAGAAATCTCGTTTTGCGGCTCTTTTGATTATTTTGCTGAACGTATCGATAAAGTCGGACCCGAACGAACAATCAATCAGGCGAGAATGGTCTCAATCCGTTCCAGCACATCCGCTTCCAATTTGATACCGGAAGCAGCAGCGTTTTCCTTCACCTGCTCCGGACGACTGGCGCCGACGAGCGCGCTCGCTACGTTCGGTTGGCGTAGAATCCAGGCGATCGCAAGCTGGCTCATCTTGACCCCAAGTTCGTCCGCAATGTTCTGCAGCTCCCCAACTTTAGCGATTCGCTCCTGATTCAGCCGGTCTTCGCTCCAACCGAGCTTGGCTGCGCGGCTGTCCTGCGGAGCTTCGGCCCCCGCTTTGTACTTGCCCGTCAGCAGTCCCTGCGCCAGCGGCGAGTAGACGACTTGACCGACGCCTTTACGCTCGCCAAGCGGAATAATTTCCTGCTCAATATAACGGTCGAACATATTATAGACCGGCTGATTGACAACAATTCGGTCCAGCAGATAACGATCGGCAGTTCCGAGCGCTTCTTCGATTTGAGCCGCTGTCCATTGGCTGACGCCAACGTACAGTACTTTTCCTTGGCGTACCAGATCATCGAGTGCCCGAAGCGTTTCGTGCACAGGCGTTTCCGTATGATAACGGTGACAGTAGTAGATATCAACGTAATCCAGGCCGAGCCTTGCAAGACTGGCATTACACTGCTCGATGATATGCTTGCGCGACAGTCCCAAGTCGTTCGGTCCGTCGCCCATTTTGCCAAATACTTTGGTTGCCAATACATACGATTCACGAGGATAACGCTTCAGTGCCTCACCGACCACTTTTTCCGCTTCTCCGCGCTCGTACACATTGGCCGTATCGAAAAAGTTAATGCCTTCTTCGTAGGCCGCATGAATGGAATGGACTGCGTTTTCCCGCTCCACATAACCGCCGTAAGTCAGCCAACTGCCCAGACTGATCTCGCTTACTTTGAGTCCCGTACCGCCTAGTCTCCGATATTCCATTCGCTTCTTCGCCTCCGTTTATCTGATGTTTTACCGATACACCTGCAGATTTTTATACATTTTTTTTCGTCTGCTCTTTTATATTCACTTATTTGCATCTGTTCGGTCAACACGGAGAGATCAGATTAAGTGCCGCAGGATTGACCAGATGCCCAAATCGTTCAATATGTTCGGCTTATCAAGTTTGCATTATTTCACCACATTCCTTCTTTTTTTACTTGACTTTCTTAAAGAGAGTCGCTCGCTTTTGCTTTTATTTTACAAAAAATAAGATTCGACTTTCTCCTCTTGGGTAAAAAAATAGCGGAACAGGTGACTGCACCGAGCCAGATAATCATCTTTTATCAGCTTCGTTCAAGAACTCGATTATCCTTAAAGCTTTGCAGCCAGAAATCGATCTTAAACCACGAGGAGGAATTACGATGTTTATCCACATGAAGGAATTGCAGTATCACGCTAAGCCGGCCAAGCCGGACCCGATCTTCGCCAAGAAGCTGCAGGAAGTACTCGGCGGCCAATACGGCGAAATCTCTGTTATGATGCAGTATCTCTTCCAGGGCTGGAACTGTCGCGCTGACCAGAAGTATCGCGATATGCTGCTGGATATCGGTACCGAGGAAATCGGACACGTTGAAATGCTGTCCACAATGATCGCACAGCTTCTTGATGGCGCTCCTGTCGATCAGGCTGAAGAAGCGGCCAAAGATCCGGTTATCGCTGCCGCTCTTGGCGGTATGAACCCGCAGCACGTTATCGTGTCAGGGCTGGGCGCAACGGCAACGGACAGCGTAGGTTACCCATGGAACTCGCGTTACATTACTTCCAGCGGCAACCTGTTGGCTGACTTCCGTGCGAACCTGAATGCAGAGTCCCAAGGACGTCTGCAGGTTGTACGTCTCTACGAGATGACGACCGATCCTGGCATCCGTCAAATGCTGTCGTTCCTGATCGCTCGCGATACTATGCACCAGAACCAATGGATGGCTGCGATCGCCGAGATGGAATCGATGGAAGGCACAATCGTGCCGGCTTCGTTCCCTCGCGAACTGGAGCTGCAGGAAGTGTCGCATCAGTTCATGAACTTCTCCCAAGGGGAAGAGAGTGCCGAAGGCCGCTGGGCCAAGGGACCGACTATGGACGATCAAGGCAAATTCGAATATGTGGCGAATCCGCAGCCTATGGGTGAGAAGCCAATGCTGACACCAGCTCCGGATGCGATGCACTCCCGTCCGGGTGCACTGCCGAAACTCGCTAACGAAGGTATGAAATCCGGCAAGGGACTGCTGTAAGCTGCAGCTTCCGATAATTAAGAAATATAATAGTATACCGCCTGCAGCATAAGGCGGAACAAAAGCGGACTCTCCTTCGGGAGAGTCCGCTTTTTAAAGTGCTGAGAAAATTCTATTCACTGTAGAAGCCCAATCGCTGCGGAAGAAATTTGTTCCGATCGCGTGTTGAAATCGAGAAAATGGATTGAACTTTATCATTGGTCTAAAGCAGACTTTCTTGACAGACTACAGCAGACTCTCCGCCATCAACAGCCATTCCTCCGTCAGCATGTGAATCTGCGAGTCCAGCTGCCCCTTTTCTTCCAGCCATGCGCTTAGACGCTGTGCATCCAGCGCATGAGCCGGATCGGCAAGCCTTTCACTCAGCTTCGCCGATCTCTCTTCCAGATCCGCGATCTTGCGTTCCAGCTTTGCGGAATCGCGCCCTGCGGTTCTTTTCCCTTCTGCAGAATGACCGACGACATCGGCAGAAGCCGTATCGTCCTCCCGTTTGGCTCCCTGCCCGGATTCCGCCTCATTCGAGAGATGACGATGACGAGATGCACGTTCTGCAGTGGACGCTGAAGTTTCTGCAGCGCTGCGATAATCGACTTTTTTTCGCTCATTCAGATAATCGTCATACCCACCAAGTGTCACTCCAAGCTCACCGCCTTCCAATGCCCATACATACTGCGCAATACGGTTGATGAAGAAGCGGTCGTGCGAAATGGCCAACAGGGTTCCGTCGTACTCTTCCAAAGCCTCCTCCAGCGCTTCACGCGACGCGATATCCAGATGATTAGTCGGCTCGTCGAGCAGCAGCAGATTCGGCTTCTGCCGCATCAACACAGCCAGTCGGAGACGGCTCCACTCACCGCCTGACAAACCGGCTACCGGTTTAAACACATCCTTACCGTAGAACAGGAACTTTGCCAGACGACCGCGGGCTTCTCCTTCTTCCATCGCGGCATGCTCTTTATAATAATCGAGTACATTGATCCGTTCTGTCGGCGGCGGCTCTTCCTGCGCCAGATATCCGATCTTTACACGCGAACCGAGACGCAGCGCACCCGCATCAGGAGTATCCAATCCCAACACCATGCGCATTAACGTCGTTTTTCCCGCACCATTGCCGCCGACGAGCACGGCACGTTCACCGTAGCGAAGCAGCGCATCCGCCCCGCGAAGCAGCAGTCGACCGTTATACGCCTTTTGAACATCTTCAAGCGTTAGCACATCCTCTCCTGTCCGTCCTCCCGCTTCCAGGTCCAGTCCGATCGCTGCCCGTTCCAGCATGGGACGTTTAACCTTTTCCATCCGGTCGAGCGCTTTTTGCATAGAGGCGGCTTTACGAAAAAACTTCGGATTGTCGCCCTGCTTGCCCCATTCAATAAGCCGCTTGATCGTTTCTTTCATCTGTTTGATCACTTTCTGCTGCTCCTTATACTCCTCAAATTGACGCAGCAGGCGATTTTCTTTCTCCTCCCGGTATTTTGCATAACCGAACGGATAGACAGCCGCTTCCCCGTCTTCCAGGTCGATCACCTTTTCTATCGTTTGCGTCAGGAAGTAACGATCATGGGAAACTACGACAATAGTAGCCGGCGAATCACGAATAAAACTTTCCAACCAGGCGGCTGCATCCATATCCAGATGATTGGTCGGTTCATCAAGCAGCAGCAGATCCGCTTCGTCCAGCAGCAGTGCGGCGAGCGAAACCTTCGTTTTCTCTCCGCCCGACAGCTCTGCAAACGGACGACGACGCTGCTCCGGCGGAATACCCAAGCCCGCTGCTACCGTGTCCACTTTGGCCGAGATTTCGTAGCCTCCCGCCCGCTCGAATGCCTCCTGGACTTCTCCGTATTCCTTCAGCAGACGTTCCAGCACTTCGCCTTCCGCAGCGCTCATCTCTGTTTCCAGCTTCCGAAGACGAATCTGCAGCTCCATCGTCTGCGCGAAGACTCCCAGCAGCACCTCCTCGACGCTTCGATCACCGTAATCCGGTATCTGATCCAGCACCCCGATCTTTGTTCCCCGGCGTAAGGAGATTGTTCCTTCGTCCGGCACTTCGACACCGGACAGCAGGCGGAAAAGCGTCGATTTCCCTGCTCCGTTGCCTCCAAGAAGCCCGACCTTCTCTCCTTCGTAGACGTCGAACGATACCTCGCTCAGCACTTCTTCTGCTCCGTAAAACTTTTTGACTTGATGGCAGCCGATCATCAACATGTCATTCACCCTTTCGTTTATGTGTAAGCTGTTCGCGTTTTAAAGTATGCAAAAAGGCCGCAGGGGAAATGCCCCTGCGGCCTCGAAATTTAGATTCGGGTATGCGCAAATACGTGCGGTCCGGCATGCCGGACCCTTATCATCGGACCTGAACGGTCCTCTAAGGTCAAGGCTGCGGATAGCTGTGCGGCCGCACGAAAAGCGCTGGCCCAATCCGCAGATGCGAGACAGGAGCGGCATTTCGCTGTTTGTTCCGAATTTTGGACAGAGTGATCCCGTTCGCAAATTTCAGCGTTGAAGGCTCAAATTTGGACAGACTAATCCCGTTTCGCATTTCGGAATGAACAATGCCGCTCAGCGCCAATGGCAGCTGGCTCAGCACAACAAATAAACTTGTAAGCGAATTTTTCTTCTGCATCCTGTCTCACCTCCTTATCGTCGTATGCATTTATTCTAACGGTGCAGAGTGCCGTATGACAAGGCTTTTTTAGCTGTTGCGGCACGGTTAGATCGAAAAGACTCCGATTGAGACCGCTTCCTTCCGCCCATGCGCCGCCAATTTCACCTGGCCGCTTATTGTTGCTTCGTTTCTTAATTCGCGGGGGTGGTAAATAAGAAAGGTAGAGTTCAGACAATCCCGACCGAATGAGGAGGACCACCGAAATGAGCGAAAAATTTAACGTTCCATCCGAACTTCCAAGATATCCGCGGTCGATGTGGAGAACAATCACCACACTGCCAACTTTCCCTGAGCTGAGCGAAGACATCAAAGTCGACGCTGCTGTCATAGGCGCGGGCATCGCAGGTGTCACCACAGCCTATCTGCTGTCGCTTGAAGGGTACAAAGTTGCATTGATCGACGCAGGCCACATTCTCGACGGCACAACCGGTTATACGACAGCGAAAATTTCGGCCCAGCACGGCATGATCTACAGTGAATTCCTGACCAACTACCGTCCCGAAGTCGCCAGATCGTATTACGAAGCCAATGCCGAGGCGCTGCGTTTTATCCGCGACATGGTCGAAACAAACGGTATCGACTGCGATTTCAAAGAGGAAACGGCTTACCTCTATACAACCCAGGACGACAAACTGGATAGCTTGCGCAAAGAATTCGACGCCTACCAGGAACTGGGCATTCCGGGAGAATGGCACGATTCGCTGCCGATTCCGGTCGCAGTAAAAGGTGCTATTTCCATGCCCGGCCAAGCGCAGTTCAATCCGCTCAAGTATCTGAAATTCCTCGTCGAGAAGATTGTCGAGAACGGCGGACTGATCTATGAAAATACGACGATCGAAGGTTCGGTATACGGTAAACCGATCGAAGCCTATACGGTAGACGAGAAATACCGGGTTTACTGCAACGAGATGATCGTAACGACGCACTACCCGTTCTGGAACGTTCCGGCCGGCTATTTCGCCCGGTTGTCCGTAGAACGCTCGTACGCACTGGCCGTCAAGCCGGAAACTTCTTTCGAAGGCGGCATGTACCTCAGCGTCGACGATGCGAAGCGTTCGATCCGATCCGCTTCGCTTGAAGGCGAAGAAGTATTGATTATCGGCGGCGAGAACCATCCATCGGGCAAAAGCACAAATACGTTCGATCATTACCTGGCGCTGGAGAGATTCGCAGACGAAACATTCGGAGCGCAGGAAATCCCGTTCCGCTGGTCGGCTCAGGATATTACCACATTGGATAAAATCCCGTATATCGGTCCTCTTTCTTCAGACTATCCGTTCACATTTGTCGCCACCGGCTTCAACAAATGGGGGATGACAAGCGGTACTTTGGCCGGACTGATTCTGCGGGACAATGTGCTTCGCCGATCGAATCCGCATATGGACACATTCAACCCGGGCCGTTTCAATGATAAGAGCATGAATCAGAACGTTGTGACGACGCTCAAGATGGCCAAAGAACTGATTAAGGGCAAGTTTTCCGGCGCTCATGAAAAAATCAGTAATCTGGAGCCCGATCAAGGGGCAATGGTCCGTCATAACGGCAAAAAAGTCGGCGCTTACCGCGATCCGGAGGGCGAACTGCACCTTGTCGACACGACCTGTACACATATGGGCTGCGAGACGGCGTGGAACGAAGCGGAGCGTTCGTGGGACTGCCCATGTCACGGCTCTCGTTTCTCCTACAACGGTGAGGTGCTCGAAGGCCCGGCTACCGATCCGCTGGAGCGCATTCAGGAATAAGGAACAGGGGAGCAGGGGTACGCTGCTCCCCTGCTGCTGTCCATCTTTTGAATCTGCAGTACGCTAAGCTAAGCCAGACCCCAGTCCCTTTCAGAGATTGGGGTCATTTTGCAATTTGTTTATTCCGATTAAGAAAAAATGATAAAAAAAGCGGTGCAGCGTTCGCCACTCCTGTACAATAAAAACAAAGAAATATCGAATTTGAAAAATTTTCAAACCGAGGTGGCTCATGAGTTCCCGTAAAAATTTTCGCAGACCCCGGCAGATTCCCTATGTGTTTCTGAGCTTTCTATCTCTAACCGCTCTTGTCCTGATCGGAATCGGCGTTTGGCAGCTGCTCGCACCGGACGACGGCATACGAAGCGCTTCGAACAATGAGGACACGGAAGTGTCTTCAGGTGTTGTCCCGACCGTTAGCACGCCTATTTTTGAGGAAAATGGAGTCAAAAAGACAGCTTCCGTCGTAGATGGACAGCTAGCCGTCTATGACGGCAGCGGCTGGAAAAAATCTTTCTGGCCCGGCATCAACCTTGGAGCGACAACGCCCGGACATTACCCCGGCGAACTTTCTCCGACCAAAGAAGACTATCTGCGCTGGTTTCCGCATATGAAAGAAATGAATATCAAAGCGCTGCGCATTTATACCATTCTTCCACCTTTCTTCTATGAAGCGCTGGCGGAGTTCAATGCGACTCAGGATGAGCCTCTAATGCTGATGCAGGGGGTGTGGTCGCCGGAGGAAGAACTGATCGGTGAAGATGGAAACGGCACTGATGCGTTTACCGATACGATCAAGGAGAGTTTTGAACAGGAAATTCGTGATATTGTAGCGGTCGTAAATGGACAAGCCGATCTTCCCGAGAAATCCGGACACGCTTCGGGCCGGTATACGGCAGACGTCTCGCCCTATCTGCTCGGTTGGATCGTCGGCACGGAATGGTATCCTGCCGCCGTTGTCGCCACCAATGAGGCCAACACCGAAATGAAACCTTATACAGGCGAGTACTTTCGTTCTACTGCCCAAGCCTCACCGTTTGAGAGCTGGCTGGCGGAAATGCTCGATGTACTGGCGAAGGAAGAAATGCGGTACGGCTGGCAGCATCCTGTTTCGTTTACCAATTGGGTCACAACCGATCCGCTCGATCACCCGAATGAGCCGCTGGCACAGGAAGATCTCGTTCCTGTCGATCCGATGCATGTTGAACCGACAACAAATTGGACAGCCGGTTATTTTGCCGCTTATCACGTGTATCCGTACTACCCGGATTCGCTTCGTCGTGATCAGAAATATTTGGATTATGTAAATGATAAGGGTGTCAATGATCCTTACGCCGGCTACCTGAACGAACTGCGTGAACATCACAAAGGCATTCCGCTGATCATTGCCGAGTTCGGGATGCCAAGCTCACGCGGCATTGCCCACTTCGGTCTGCTTGGGCGCCATCAGGGGATGCATACCGAGCAGGAACAGGGCGAACTGAATGCCGGCATGCTCAAACAAATCTATAACGAACACTACGACGGCGCTCTTCTTTTCGAGTGGCAGGACGAATGGTTCAAATTCACCTGGAACACGATTGAATGGGAGCTTCCCGGCGAACGCCGAGCCTTGTGGCGCAACCGTCTGACGAATGAAGAACATTTCGGCGTTATTGCGCTGGAACCGGAAGAAAATCCCGAAGACTTGATGACGATCGACGGGAAAACGGACGATTGGGAGAAGCGCGGCCTTACTTCCGAAGATATCGGCGGGGGCATTAAGATGGCGATCACCCATGATTCGTCGGATTTGTATATTTTGCTGCAAAAAGAGGACGGAAATTGGAATTTCAAAAAAGATATCCTGACGTTAGGCTTTAATACGACGACAGGCGGAAGTACAAAGGCCGACATCGCACCGGGTATCAAGTTCAAAGACGGTCAAGAATTCGTGGCCAGATTTGAAAACGGAAAAGGCGGCCGTCTCTATGTGAACAGCGCTTATGATCAGTTTACCTGGCAGTACGGTTACAAGTTGAATTCCGTACCGTACAAACCGGAATATGCAAATGCCGAGGCGGGCATCTATCTGCCTTGGAAATTGGCACTGAACCGTGAACTCTATCTGCCGGAAACCAAAGTTGAGACCCCGTTCGAAGCGTTCAATGTAGGCAAGCTGCATTGGGGTACCAACGATCCCGACAGCGAGCGGTTCAACAATTTGTCCGACTGGTATCTGCAGGGAGATACATTGGAGATTCGCATTCCATGGATGCTGCTCGGTTTCACCGATCCGAGCTCGCTGAAAGTCTGGGACTACCTGTATAAGAATGACACGATCACGCCGATCGATTCGAACGGTGTCTCGGTCTCGGCCGTTCTGTCGTCTGCAAGCGATTCTGCCGCATCCCGCTCTGTCACCCCTTCCTCCCGTCTGTATACTTGGGATGGCTGGGATCTGCCAGCTTATCATGAACGCGAGAAGAAGAGCTACGCTATCCTGAAAGAGGCATTTGCCAAATATAATAAGCCTGTCAAAGGATCAAACTAACCTTAAGGCAGCCTAAGTAAAACTAAAATATAGGTAAACTGAAGCACAAGTAAAGTGAAGCACAAATAAGGATGAAGCCGGAGACCAACCGGTTTCATCCTTATTCATTTTGCTACTTTTTTGGCAAAGGCGAACAAAAGCATGAAAGCTTCCGCTTCTACGAAGAGACTCGGAAGCAGAAGCGGCCTTGTAAACCAATTGCGTCTGTCAGGCCGTCGTTGCGATCAATTCAGCGTATTCAGGCAGAAGCTCATAGTAGCCGGTCAGAGATTGCCCTCTAATCGTATCAAAAACAGCAGGGTTCTCTATGCGGACCAGATTGTCCGCGTAGCGCCAGGCATTCTCTTCCAGACGGAGCGAGACGCGGGTGCGGGACACCTTGCCACGGATCCGGACAAGCCGTTCGGATAAGTACTCAAGTTCCGGATCATGAGCGTGACCAAGCTCGTGAGCCAGAACGACACGCACATATTCTTCGAAAGGTTCAAGCGACCCGAACAAGAGCTTGCATTGTTCTTCGAGTACGCCAAGATACAAAGTAATACGGTTGTCGTCGAGACTATATTTCCCTCCAACTAATCGTCTTCCAGGAAACAAGTTTTCCAGCACCACTTCGATCTCGCTGTTCGAACGGGTCAGTACATCAGTCACAATATGTTCGATAAGAGTTCTATTCATGCGGTTTCTCCCGTTCCTTTTTTACTATAAATATCGGCAGGCAGCCGCTTTTTATAAAGGGAAGCCGAGGAATAGTATACCGCTATTCCAAATAAAATGGAAACAAATAATAAATTTACCCGCTTTCTAACTTTTTGAAACAACTTGGCAAGGAAAGGTCTAAAAATCAACTCTGCACCTCTTCTTACCGTACGTTCGCTTGGAAAATCCGTGTCAGTCCGTTACACTTTTAAAGAGGGATTTTTATTTCGAGGAGGATACAAATTGTGACTATGATTGAACTTAAAAACCAGACAGCCGTAATTACCGGAGCAGGCAAAGGCATCGGCCGGGCAGCCGCAGAAGCACTGGCAGCCGAAGGCGTCCATCTAGGCCTTATCGCACGCAGCGCCTCCGATCTGGAGTCTTTGAGCAGTGAGCTCAAAGAAAAATACGGCGTCAACGTATTTGTACAGCCGGCGGACGTATCCGTACGGACAGAGATCGAAGCGGCGGTAACTTCACTGCATGAGCAGCTCGGAGCGATCGATATTCTGATCAATAACGCCGGCACCGCTTCGTTCGGCAAGCTGGCAGAGATGGATCCGGACGAATGGGAACGTATCATTCGGGTCAACTTGATGGGGCCTTACTACACGACGCGCGCCGCTCTGCCATTTATGCTGGAGCAGAACAGCGGCAGCATCCTCAACGTATCTTCGACTGCCGGAGAAAAAGGATTTGCGACCGGTTCTGCTTACTGCGCATCCAAAGCTGCACTGAACGGTATGAGCGAAGCGCTGATGCAGGAAGTGCGTAAGTCGAATATCCGCGTGACGACGCTGACACCGAGCACGGTCAACACTGAGCTTGCTGCCAATAACAATCTGCCGATCGGCGATGAAGACCGTATGATGCAGCCGGAAGATGTAGCCGACCTTATGCTCGCTACATTGAAGCTGCCAGCACGCGTATTCGTGAAGTCCGCAGGCATCTGGACGACGAACCCGCAGTAATAGTCGGAAGCCGTAATAATTGGCGAAGCAGAATTATAGGATCAAATATACAGAAAAGCCTCGCCTTATAGGCGAGGCTTTTCTGTATGTCTTTTTAGCAGCAGCTGGTCTTCCCGGCACCAACTTTTCCCCAATACCGCAGCGTACAGTTTTCAAGCATTCTTCCCTCTGGATCAATGAAAAGGACATCCGCCTCTGACCTGTTCCGAATGCTCTGCTCCGGTGCGGGAGGGTATAACCTCATGCGTGAAGACAGTCCTCTGTCCGCTTCCCGAAACTTCCGGGCCTGCAGCTGCTCCTGTAATAGGACAGACACCGACCGATGCCCGGTTTTCTGTATCTTCGGCTTCTGCGTTTAACAAGGAAGCATAAGGCTTTTTCCCATAAAAGAAATTCGGCTTCACCACCGTATTGTCATAACGCTTATGAAACACATGAGTCGTCGCGGGCGCCATAGGAGGAATAAGCCAAGCCCAGTTGCCCGTCACTTCTCGGCCCGCGGCGTATTCCCGCTTCTCGAACGTCTCGAACTGCGCAGCTGCCGTATGATGGTCGATGATGCTGACGCCGGCTGTCCGATACGACTCCAATACCGCAACGTTCAGCTCGACCAATGCCCGGTCCTGCCACAGCGTACTCCGGCGGCTGCGATCCAGCCCCATAAGATCGGCGACGGCCGGCAGCATATTGTAGCGCCCTTCATCGGCGAAGTTGCGTGCTCCAATCTCCGTTCCCATATACCATCCATTGAACGGTGCACCGCCGTAGCGGATACCGCCAATCTCCAAACGCATGCCCGATACGGCCGGCACAGCATACCATTTAAGTCCCAACTCGTTGAAGCCCGGAAGCTCCGAATGCCGGATTTCAACCTCCAGTACACTTTCCTTCGGCAGCTCGAACCACTTCGGCTCCCTATCGTCAAGCTGAACGACCAGCGGCAGCACGTCAAAGTCCGTTCCCGCTCCCTGCCAACCGAGTCGTTCGCATACACGTGTAAACTCCAGCGAAGCGGGGTCTCCGATCCGGCTTCCATCCTCTTTCGTATAACCGGCGTACCGAACCAGCTGTTCGTTCCATACCCGCACGCCGCCTTGCTTTCCACGCTCCGGCTTCAGAATCGTAATGGTTGGCCGGATTCGGCCGCCATTCGTCGCGTAGCCCAGGTGCTCAAACAGAGCTTCTGCGATCTCCTCCTCGGAATCTGCATCCCGCCGATCGATAACGTGGAGACTGTCCCACGGAAGCCGGCCAATGCAGCGGTTGCTGTTGCGCCAGGCCATCCTTGCCCCATGCTGCAGCTCCTCATACGTATGCGTATAAGTGTCCGTCTCTTTGAGCTCCTGATCGATCGCTTGAATGCGCAGCAGCGCTTCCTGCTCAGAGCGTCCCCATTCTGCGTAACACTGTTTTATAAAAAGCTCCGCTTCTGCCAATAGAGCCGAATGTTCATTCATTGGAGCACACCTCGCCTGTAAATGATCTGAATCATATCTATTTGTATCATACGGCAGTATGGTGGAAGATAAGCGTTCATTTCGGGGCGATTTGGTGTCGAAAGCATAAAGATGAGATCTATAAATGTAAAAAAAGCTGGGCCTGCCGTTCTGCTACCGCAGACACGTCAGACCCGGCTTGGTAGAACCGGCGGCCGGTAAATTTCCCAGCCGTTCGATTGATTAAAATTAGCGGCCCATATAAGCTTCGAGCATCCAAGCATCCTTCTCGACTTCAGTCTTCATCCCGATCAGCAGGTCTTCGGTCACTTTATCTTCCAGTTCGCCGGCAATCTCGATTGCTCCCTCCAGCTCAGCCGCTTGTCTGCGGAAATCAGTGATCAATGTACGGACCATCTCTTCCGCCGTCTCGCTGCCTTTCGCTTCGGATACGCTTGTCAATTCGAGATGCTCGCGCAGTGTCGCGGCCGGAGCTCCACCGATTGTAAGCAGTCGTTCAGCCACTTCATCCATACGGGCAGCTGCGGAATTGTAGAACTCCTCGAATTTTGCATGCAGAGTGAAGAAGTGTGTCCCTTTAACATACCAGTGGTAGTTGTGCAGCTTCGTGTAAAGTACAGACCAATCCGCAACTTGCTTGTTCAGTGCACGGTGCAGTTCAACAGCAGAATCGACGTTTACGTTTGTTTTTACATTTTCCATTTTGTATTCGCTCCTCTTTATTAAATTTAGACTTATTCTAAATCCTTATTTAAAGTATAGCATTCTTATTTTAAAAAAGCGAGTGTTTTAACGAAGTTTTTTGAGGAATTTGGCGTTGAAGGTGCAGCGAAAATACAAAAAGCACCCCGTCTAGAAATAGACAGGGCGCTTAAGCTGTTAAAATCTTATTTGCTATAGAAGCTTCAAAGGCTTCGCTGTAAATCAGACCACAAAATAAGTTGAGCATACTACGAACGTCTGGGCTATCGATTTGCGCAGCAAAGCGCAAGCCTCGAGCGTATTACGAACGCTCTGGCTATCGATTTGCGCAGCAAAGCGCGAGCCTCGAGCGTATTACGAACGCTCTGGCGCAGAGTCTTTAGCAAGCTCCGTAATATAATCGAAGAAACCGGCTCCGTCGACATCGTACACGAGCTGCAATGGCCGGCCATCCGCTGTCTCTACCGTACGGCCTTGGCTCGGTCCATCCGGTATAACGATAGCGTTGACCGTACGGCGTTCTACCAGCTCAGGCTTGCCCAGCGAAGCCGTCGTCAGCACATCCCACAAATAATAGGTCGAGTTGGTCTCCATGTGGACAAGCGGCGGGCAGCATGCATAACACTGTCCCAGGAAGTCGACCCCCTCGAACCGGCGTTCCGACGCCCAGCGGTTGCGGACCGCAGGTGTCAGCGGCACCTTGTTCGTGCTTTCCAGTGCGACAAGGTCAATCTCGATGCCGCTGCGGAAGACTCGATCGGCCGCTTCAGGGTCCCAAAACACATTCCACTCGGCCGTTCCATCGTGCTCCGGCTCCTGTACATTGCCTGCCTGAAACGTTCCGCCCATCCAGAATAGACGCGAGATCTTCTCTTCAATCTCCGGCGCTTCGTCCAAGGCACGTGCCAGATCGGTGAGCGGTCCGGTAAACAGCAGCGTCGTTTGTCCTTCCGTACGCTTCACCGTCTCGATCAGATGCCGATGTGCCGGCAGTGTCGACAGCGGTGCCTCCATTTTGCCGGACTCATTCAGAATCGGCAGCGCATCTACAAAGAACGAATGCATACGCCATTCGGCAGGAAACGGATTTTTGCCGCGCGAGTTGGACTTTGCCACTTCGACAACCTGCCCTTTTCCGAAACGGTCAATAATCTTGCGGCTGGCATCGGTCGCTGGTTCCAAATAACCGTCCGCCGGAATGACCGATACGCCCGTCACTTCTACATCTTCCATCTGCAGCAGCAGAAACAGCGAGACCAGATCGTCTACTCCGCCGTCATGATTAAAATATACCGGTGTTTTCAAGCGCTCCACTCCTTCAATACCTGTCAATTGCGGCATCTGCGCGAAATACACCTCGATCCTGCCTTTAAACAAACAGGACCGAGAAGCTCACGCGGCGCCAAATCCTCAGCATGTTACCTACCGTCACAACATTATTCATTATGCCCGCTAGGGCGAAGAGAGTAAAGGTTCCGGCTCAAATCGATTGCGATTCGCCCTTTTCCGATACATAAGGAGCTTTGCCCGGCCAGAATGCCGTACGGCCAAGCAGCTTCGTAATCGCCGGGACGAGAAACGGACGGACAAGGAAGGTGTCCAATAGAACGCCGAGCGCCGCCACAACGCCAAACTGCACCAGAACTTGGATGGGCAGCGTCGCCAGCACAGCGAATGTACCCGCCAGAGTCAGACCGGCCGAAGTAATAACTTTCCCAGTCTCGCCGACGCCTTCGCGAATCGCCTGCGACAGCGGCATATGACGGCTTTTTTTCCAGATGCTTGAGACCATGAAAATGTTGTAATCTTCACCGAGCGCTACTAAAAACACGAATGCATACAGCGGAATCGCTCCCTGAATAGCCTCCTGCCCCATCACATAATGGAGGATGAGCCAACCTAACCCCAGTGCGGAGAAATAAGACAGCACTACAGTTGCGATCAAATAGATTGTAGCTACAATCGAGCGCAAATAGACGAACAGCAGAAGAGAAATCAAGCCGATTACAATAGGAATAATAAGGGCTGTATCGCGCTCTGTTGCCGCACGGGTATCTGCCTGGGTCGCCGTTTGGCCTCCGATCCAGATTTTGTTTTCCGGCGAGGCAATACCAGCTTCAGTCAGCGCACTTTCGGCAGCTGTGCGAAGCTCCGCCATATCATCCATCGCTTCGTTCGTATACGGATTCATATTCAACTTAACATTGTACAGTTGAATATTCGCGTTCTCCGCTCCCTCTTCGGGATCAGCAACTTCACTGACGAACGGCAGCGCCGTCAGCTTGTCCGCAAGATCTGTGTCCTTCCCTTCGGAATCGGCCATAACTTGAACGGGAGCCAACTCGCCGGGAGTGAAGCCGTCGGCGATCGCGTCGAACCCTTCGACGGATGGCATATCGGATGGAAATGCAGACAGCAGATCATAAGTAAAACGAATCTGTGACGAAGCCGCTGCCAGACCTCCCAACACGATCAGCGATGCGATGACTACAGTCCATGGACGCACGGTTACGATTCGGCCGATCCAGCTGTCTTTCTTTCTTTTGCGATGGCTGACCGGCTTGTTCTTGCGGCGAGCACGTTCTTCTTCCATTTCCGGTGTGCGAGGGATGAAGGGGAAGAACGAAGCGCGTCCGATGATCGCGAGCAGCGCAGGCACCAAAGTCAGGTTTGCAATGACCATAACGAGAATCGCTACGCCGAAAGGTACCGCGAAACGCTGATACGCGCCGTAGTGCGCCAGAAGCAAGGTCAGCAGCGACAGTGCAACGGTCAGTCCGCTCATCGTAATTGCGCCGGTTGAACCCGAAATGGCTGCTTTCAGTGCGCTGCGTTTATCGGCATTTTCGGTCAACAGCTGTCTAAAGCGTGTAATCAGGAACAATCCGTAGTCCGTACCCGCACCGAACAGCAGAACGGTCATAATTGAGATACCTTGAGCATCGGCTACAATCCAGCCTCGGTCGGCCATCGTTCCCAAAATAGGGCTGATTACCAGGTAAGCGAATCCGACGGCTACGATTGGAATCAGCGCCAGAATAGGCGAACGATAGATGAGCAGCAGAATGACTAGTACAAGCACAACAGTCGCGATCAGCAGCGATACGTCCGCGTTCTGGAATAACGCTCCCCCATCGATTGCAATACCGACGGGCCCTGTGACGCGGGCGGACAATTCATTCGTTCCGGTTTGCGCTTCGAAAGGATCGCTGCCTATTACGGAAGCAGCTCTTTCCTTCAACTGATCCATACTTTCCTTCAACGCGTCCGTATCCGCGGAGTCATCGAAGCTCATCGGCAGAACAATCGTACTGCCATCTTCCGAGAGCAGTGCCGCCCGTGCGGGTGCCGGAAGCTGATGCAGCGGCAGCAGACCTTCCTGCTGCCCCAACGGCTCAGCCTCAAGAGATTCCGTCAGTTCGGCGATCTGATTCAGGTCATCATCGCTCAACCCTCCATTCCGACTCCAGACCAGCAGTGCGGCCTGTCCGCCATCACTTGGAAATTCCCGCTCTGCAATCTGTGCAGCCTGTACCGACGGATAGCGATCGCTCAAATTAGCGGCCGCATTGTCCTCCCGTTCATTGACTCCTGGCCAAATTACATTCAGCAGCACAGCAGCCGCGATCCAGGCCGCCACGACTACCCAGCGTCCGATTCTGCCG
Organism: Saccharibacillus kuerlensis DSM 22868; assembly: GCF_000378145.1. Lineage (GTDB taxonomy): Bacteria > Bacillota > Bacilli > Paenibacillales > Paenibacillaceae > Saccharibacillus > Saccharibacillus kuerlensis. Next base: position 133,563 of record NZ_KB899283.1, read on the forward strand.
GTCAACGCATTTGAGATTCCTGTTCTCTCTTTCATCGTTTTCCTCCTGTTCAGCAGCTTGAATATGCCTGTCATTTATTACTTCCCCAATTCGAATCTTGACTTGAAACCCTGTTCCGCTCCCCATGACCAACGGGTCATTGAAAATCATTATGACCCATGAGTCATTTCAGGTCAATGTTTTCTTTTCTCCAACCCGTATATGGCAGCAGCATTGCGCTGACGCGGCCTTCTCTTCAGCTTCTCCGGATAGCAGGAGCAAAAAAGCCGGAATGCGAAACCATTCGCTTCCGGCTTTTTATTGAATAAAGCATATCGGGCAAGTTTATCAACCTCCCGGCAGGACCGAATCCGTTTCGACAGCCACCTTTTCTTCAGCATCCGCATCCGGTCCATAGAAGAAACGCAGCTTAGACGGAAGTACAGAAATGTCGGCCGGCGTTTGAAGATACACTTCACCGTCACTGTCGATTCCTTTCGGTTCGTCGGTCTCAATCGTAAGGGAGGAGGTCTTGATGTATTCGATCACGCCTCCGCTTTCCCGATAATCGGTGAGATCTCCTCCATTTAGCACCTGCCAGGCTAGCGACAATCCGGCTTCGCGTATGATCAATACGTCGAGCTTCCCATCATGCAGCCCCTCCTCGGCGAATGGCAGTTTGGCTGTACCGAGCGAGCGGCCATTGGCAGCCAGAATCATTACCGCCTCACTGTCGACGACTCCTTCATCATGCGTCAAACGGAAGCGAAAAGGTTCGGCCTGACGCAGCGTCCGAAGTGTGCTGAGGAAGTAACTTACCTTGCCCATCCGTTCTTTCTGTTCCGAATCGATGTTTTCCGAAGTATCCGTGATGAGTCCGATTCCGACGAAATTTGTAAAGGCACGTCCGTTAACGGTTCCAATATCGGTGTCCATGACTCGTCCGGCCAAGGCTTCCTCCGCCGCACGTCCTACCTGCATCGGCAGGCGCAGCGTGCGTGCAAAGTCGTTGCATGTTCCGCCCGGCAGTATGGCAATCTCGGGTGAGCGCTCTGCCCGGGCGGCGCCGTTGATGCACTCGTGTATCGTTCCGTCGCCACCGAGCAGAAGCAGCAGATCGTAATCTCCTCCGCGTTCCCGGCATATTTTTTCCCCATCGCCCGGTTCCTTCGTTTGTACCAGCGTCAGTTCCCCGATTTCTCCAGCCAGTGCCTCTACGGCATCACCGAGCTGTCCTACTTTTTCTTTGCCGGCTTTCTGATTATATACCAGCATGGCTTTTTCCCAACGCATACGCTCATCCCCCGTTCGCTTGATCACAGGCTCTGCCGCATCCAGCCCTCGTCTCTATATTATTACCCAGAGGCGAGCAGGTAAGCAGCAGAAGAGGCAGGGGAAAATACGCAAAAGAGCAAATCAGGTTCTGCACCTTTCTGTTCCGCACTACTCGGCCTTGGCGGCTTTGTTTGAAATATCTGTGATCCGCCATCTGCCGGCTTCCACTTCTTCAGGAGGCATTGGACGTCCATAATAATAGCCCTGCATAAGGGTACACCCTCGAGACAGCAGAAATTCCGCCTGCTCCACGGTCTCTACTCCTTCCGCAACCACCTCAAGATCAAGCAGACGCGCGATACCGATAATACCAACGATTAGAGCTTGTTTGGAAGTCAGGTCGCTGTTTTTGACGAAAGACTGGTCGATCTTGAGTATATCTACAGGAATCTCGTCGAGTCTTCCCAGCGATGAGTGCCCAGTACCAAAGTCATCCAGCGATACTCCAACACCCAGATCGCGCACCCGCTGCAGCTGGGAGAGCGTAATCGCCATATTGTGCATAGCAATCGATTCGGTAATTTCAAGTTCGAGCATAGGGCCGGGCAAACCGCTTGATCGCAGCGCCTCATCTACCATATCGAACAAAGTCATACTTTCGAATACCCGGTACGACATGTTGACGGAAATGCACACTTCAAACAATCCTTCGTCGTGCCAGCGCTTGTTCTGTCGGCATACTTCTCCAAGCATCCAGCGGGTCATCTGCACAATCAATCCCGTCTCTTCCGCAATTGGAATAAACTCGCCCGGCGAAACGACACCTTTCTTCGGATGCTGCCAGCGCAAAAGCGCCTCGAAGCCGGCTTCCTTCCCCCGTCTAGCATCCCATTTGGGCTGATACACGATAAAAAATTGGCGATGCTCGAGGGCAAGTCTAAGATCTTTCTCCAGCTCCATTTTCCGACTGAGCTGCCCGCCGATGCCCGCATTGAAGAAGACGGTTTTGTCTTTGCCCGACGTCTTGGCTTGGTACAGTGCTGCATCCGCCGATTTTAATAATGCCGAGCGGTCGCAGCCGTGTTCGGGGAAGAGGCTGATCCCTGCGCTTGCCGTCACATACAGCTCGTTACCGTCGATCATGTAAGGCCTGCCGATCTCTTCCATCATCCGGTTTACACGTTCCAGCAGCCGAGTCGAATCATTCTCCGCGCCGACCAAAAGAAACTCGTCTCCGTCCATCCGGAACAGCGCCTCGCTTTCTTCGATTCGGGTACTGATTCGCTGCGCAGCATGCGTCAGCAGCAAGTCTCCGAGATCGCGGCCGAGTGTATCATTGATGACCTTGAAACGGTCCAGATTAATCAGCACCATCGAACCGAGACTTTCCTCAAGCAGCCGACGATCCGATTCTTCCTGCAGCGCATAACGGTTGCGAAGTCCTGTCAGCGGATCAAGAAACGCGATTCGCTTAAGGCTTCGCCGTTCAAAAACCATAAAGGCCCACGTAATCGCCAGGATGATCGCAACAAGTGCGAAGACCCCCGCTACGAAATATGACGAAGGCAGCGCGGTGTAGCCCAGCGCTACCGCAGTTGAGCGTAAGCTGTCAACGCGCAGCGAACCCAAGACCGTATACTGCATAGCGAATATACCCGATCCCAGAATCAAGGCTGCAACAGGCTTGGAAAGTCCAAAACCGGCTGCGCGACGAAAGTTGCCGAGTACATACAAAGCGAAATAACTGGCAATAAACATGATGGCTACCGAGAAAAATCCGACAATAGGATCAATCCCAACAACGAGCCCTGGCCGCAGCGCAAACACGCCTAGCGCAGACATTACCGTAACGCCAAAACTGAAAACACCGCTGGAAATCCGACTGGTAAAAACCTCCTGCTTACCAAACAGCCGGAACATTATGTATGCCGATAAACTGACGACCGCGATCGCGGATACAGTGGCAAGCGGCGCATAATGCAGCGTAAGGCGATGATGATAAGATCGCAGACTCATCATGTGGACCAACCAGGTACCGGTTCCCAGAATCAGAGCCGCCCCTGCCAGAGTAAGACGTCTCCTTCCCCTGCGCACCCGGATTTTCCCTGCAGCCAGACTGAGACTCAAATATGCGGAGAGCAGCGCAACCGACAGCGATAAAACAATCAATACACCGTTCCAATTCTCCGTTAAACCTGTGACAAGGACAGAGATCATAAATGGGTACCCACTTTGCATAATGATTTTTTTGAAAATGTGCCATGATCTTGCTTCAGGCAAGTAAAACCTTTTATTTAATTATATCGAATAAATAGGTAAAATCCATTAGGAAGTGGGAAAGTGGATGAAAAAAGCTTGATTTCTTTCTGAATGCAAAAAGAACCGACATTGAATGTCGGTTCCCGCATATTTTTCCATGTATGAGACTGCACTCAAACAGCTTCCTCCGAAAATTGGCTGTTGTAGAGATCCGCATAAAACCCACCGGAAGCCAGCAGTTCTTCATGCGTTCCCTGCTCGATCACTTCGCCTTTATTCATTACGAGAATGAGATCGGCACCCTTGATCGTCGATAGACGATGCGCGATAACAAAGCTGGTCCGTCCCTTCATCATCTCGCCCATTGCCTGCTGGATGAAGATTTCCGTCCGCGTATCGACGCTGCTTGTCGCTTCGTCGAGAATAAGGATACGCGGATCGGCCAGTACGGCGCGTGCAATCGTCAGCAGCTGCTTCTGACCCTGCGAAATATTCGACGCATCTTCGTTCAAGATCGTATCATAGCCCTCCGGAAGCGTACGAATAAAGTGATCTGCTCTCGCTGCTTCGGCAGCGCGCACAATTTCGTCTTCGGTCGCATCTTCACGGCCATAAGCGATATTTTCGCGGATCGTACCGCCGAACAGCCAAGTATCCTGCAGCACCATGCCGAACAGGCTGCGCAGCTGCTTGCGGTCCATTTCGGACGTATCTACGCCGTCGATCTTGATTGCGCCGCCGTTCAGTTCGTAGAAACGCATCAACAGATTGATCAGCGTCGTTTTGCCTGCACCCGTAGGTCCTACAACCGCGACGGTCTGACCCGGTGCAACTTCGATGTTCATGTCGTTGATCAGCATCTTATCTTCCGTGTAACCGAAACGTACATGCTCGAATTTCACTTCGCCCCTGCCTGTCAGATGACGTTCAAGCTTACGGTCCGGCACCTGCTCTTCTTCGTCCAACACCTCGAATACACGCTCGGCGGAAGCAATTGCCGATTGGATAATATTCGCAATGTTAGCCGTCTGCGCAATAGGCTGTGAGAATTGTCTGGCATATTGGATAAAGGCCAGAATATCACCGATATTGATCCGCCCGTTGGTAACGAAAATACCTCCGACCACACAGATCAGTACATAGCCGATGTTGCCGATAAACGACATCAGCGGCATGATCATCCCGGAGATGTACTGCGCTTTCCAACCTGATTCGTACAGCTCTTCGTTATGCCGGTTGAACTGCTTCAGCGAAGCGTCTTCGCGGCCGTAAGCTTTTACGACTCGATGTCCGTTGTACATCTCTTCAACGTGACCGTTTAGGTCACCGAGCGAACGCTGCTGGCCGGCAAAATATTTCTGCGAACGTTTGGCGACCATAATCACGACAATCAGACTGAGCGGAATGGTCAGTACGGTGATCAGCGTCATGATCGGACTGATCGTCAGCATCATGACAATAACGCCGAGGATCGTCACGAGCGACGTAATGATCTGCGTCAAACTCTGTTGAAGGGTATTGCTGATATTGTCCATATCATTCGTGACACGGCTGAGCACGTCTCCGTACGGATGTTTGTCGTAATATTTAAGCGGCAGACGGTCCAACTTGTCCTTGACCTCTTTGCGCAGATTGTAAGAAGTCCGCTGGGCTACGCCCGCCATCACAAACTGCTGGATATAGCCGAACAATGCACTGAATACATACAAGCCGGCGAGAATCATGATAATCTGCCAAATATACTCAAAGTCGACCGAAGCGTTCGGAACTCCCTGCGCGATCGCAATAACGCCTTCGCTCAATCGATTTACCGCTTGAGCCATTATTTTCGGACCGAGAATATTGAACACAGTGCTCAAAATAGCGGTAATCAAGACGATCAGCAGTTGAAACTTGTAAGGAGCTAGGTAGCGTGCGAGACGTTTGAACGTTCCCTTGAAATTCTTCGGTTTGACGACGGGCATTCCCGCACCTCCGGGACCCATTCCCGGCGGACCCGGGCGGGGTCCCCCGCGCGGCGCTTTTTGCTGTTCACTCATAATCGGTTTCCCCTTTCCCGAACAATTGAAGGATCGGCACTGCGTCCAATCGGCTGCTGTTCATCATCCCGCAACCTCCTCCGCCGACAGCTGTGAAGAGACGATCTCACGGTACACGTCGCTCGTCTCCATTAGTTCCGCATGCGTGCCGACTCCGGCGATCCGCCCTTCTTCCATAACAATAATTCGGTCCGCGTCCATTACGGTGCTGACCCGCTGCGCGACCATCAAGACCGTTGCATCCTGCGTTTCCCGCTTGAGCGCGGCACGAAGCCGCGCATCGGTCTTGAAATCAAGCGCCGAGAAGCTGTCGTCGAAAATATAAATTTCCGGACGGCGTACCAGTGCTCTGGCGATCGACAGCCGCTGCTTCTGTCCGCCCGACAGATTCGATCCGCCTTGGGAAATCGGTGAGTCATAACCTTCCTCAAGACCGTTAATAAATTCCTCTGCCTGAGCCGTACGGGCAGCTTCACGGATCTCTTCGTCAGTGGCTTCCGCATAACCGTAACGAATATTTTCCGCCACGGTTCCGGTGAAGAGCAGTGCTTTTTGCGGAACATAACCAAGCTTCGAGCGAAGCTCTTCCTGCGCCATTTCACGAATATCGATTCCATCGACCAGCACGGCCCCTTCCGAAGCTTCATAGAAACGCGGAATCAAGCTGACAAGTGTTGATTTACCGGAACCTGTGCCGCCGATAATCGCAGTTACTTCTCCAGGACCGGCTTCAAACGAAATGTTCGAGAGCGCCGGCGCTTCGGCTCCTTCGTAGCTGAACGTCACGTCGCGGAATTCCAGCCGCCCCTTTTGCACTGTGAGACTTGGGGACAAGGGATCGGTAATATCAGGAACCGCGTCCAACACTTCATTGACCCGTCCGGCCGATACGGAAGCCCGCGGCACCATGACGAAGATGATTGAAACCATAATCAGGGAGAACAGGATCTGCATGGCGTACTGCACAAAAGCCATCAAGTTGCCCAGCTGCATTTCGCCCGCTTCGATCCGGATACTGCCGAACCAGATGATGGCGATCGTCGAAAAATTCAGGATCAGCATCATGGCCGGCATCATGAACGCCATGATCTTGTTGACTCGGATCGCAGTATCTCTCAGATCGCCGCTCGCCTGGTCGAACCGTTCGCGTTCGCTGTTTTCGCGTCCAAATGCCCGGATAACCCGGATGCCGGTCAAGTTCTCGCGCAGCACCAGATTCAATCGGTCGATCTTTTTCTGCATTGCTTTGAACAGCGGCAGCGCACTTCGACCGATCAGCAGGATCAGCAGCGCAAGCACCGGAATAACGACGACCAATACCAGCGACAGCTGCGCGTCTTTGGATACGGCCATAATAATGCCGCCGATCATCATCATCGGCGCCATCGCCATCATTCGCAGCATCATCGTCAGTACCTGCTGGATCTGTGTAATATCGTTCGTTGTCCGCGTAATAAGCGACGCCGTACCGAACTGGTCGAACTCCTTCAACGTGAAACGCTGCGCGTGTGAAAATACCCGGCTGCGCAGATCACGGCTGAAGCCCATCGACACCTTGGCAGACAAATAACTTGCCACGATTGAGCAGATCACGCCGATCAATGCCACGCCAAGCATAATTCCGCCGATCTGCCAGATATGCGGAATATTGTTTTTGGCAATGCCGTTGTCTACGATATCCGCCATCAACGTCGGCAGGAACAGCTCCGACAGCGCCTGCACAAATACCATCAGCAGAACGAATACGACGCCGACCCGGTAAGGCTTCAGCATACGAAACAATTTCAACATAGCGGTCTCTCTCCTTTATCGTCGGACGCCTGCGCGTCCTTGTCTGGTCCGGGTTCTTCGCTCTCCCGTTCTTCGCGCTCAACGAAGTACTCATGCGTCCGATTTAGCAGCTGCACCAGCATACGGGTATCTTCTTCACCCAGATAATCCGCTAATCCGCCGATCATCGATTCCATTTCCCGAATAAACGAATCCGTGACGCGTACGCCTTCATCTGTCAGCGAGACTCGTACGGCGCGTCGGTCTGAAGGATCGGAACCGCGAACGACGAGGCCGTCCGTTTCCAAACCCTTGATCAGTTGGGTCACAGTCGGCGATGCCACATCCAGAATACGGCTGATCTCCGACACCATGATGCCAGGCTCTCCGTGATCGACGCGTCTGCGAAGTACCATCAGCAGCATGCCTTCACTTTGCTTACGTCCGGCCATTGGACCTGAACGACTTTTTTTGCGCCCATGCTGAAATCTTCGAATTGTAATCATTAGTTCCCGTGCAAGCGGGCTTAAGCGCGATTCCATCTCAACACTCCTTCCTTTCTTTTATGGAAACATTTGAACGTTAATTTTTGAAAATAATATATTTAGGTATACTAATATGTAGTATACCTATCTATTAGCCACCTAATATTATGCCTATGTAGAAAAAATGTCAACTTTGAAAAAAGACCTTTGCCTCGATCGGCAAAGGTCTCTCGGTTACCGCGTTCCCCACTCATCCGGCAGCAGCGACCGATAAGGTTCCTGAAGAAAGCGATCGTCGGCCAGGATCAGCACGCCCCGATCTTCTTCTGTACGAATCAGACGGCCGCCGGCCTGCTGAACCTTGTTCATGCCCGGATAAACGTAAGCGTAATTAAAGCCGCTGCGGCCGCGCTCATTGAAGTAATCGCGGATAATATCGCGCTCCAGTCCAATCTGAGGCAGCCCGACTCCAATCACCGCTACTCCGGTCAATCGATCGCCGGCCAGGTCAATGCCTTCCGAGAAGACGCCGCCCATAACGGCGAAGCCGACCAGCGTTTTGTCCCGTTCTGCCGAGAAGGCATCCAGAAAGACGGTCCGATCGTTCTCCGACATCCCCGCTTCCTGTCCGATTAACTGTATTCGCTCCCGATCGATCCACATCTCAAAAGCCTGCCGGATCTCCTGCATATACGCGTAGGACGGGAAAAAGAACAGATAGTTGCCGGGTCGCTCCAATACCGTATCCGCCAATGCCTGGGCCAGTGTCTCCCGGGTTCGTTCCCGATCCCGGAATCGTGTGGACAGCGGCAGCATTTTCACTTCAAGCTGCTCAGGGCTGAAGGGAGACGGAATCGACAGTGTGTAATCGTCCTCGGCAGCTCCCAACATTTCCCGGTAAAATCCGAGCGGCGATAAGGTCGCCGAGAAGTAGACCGCGGAACGGTAATTTTTCGATGCTTGAAGCAGCAGTTCCGACGGATCGAGGCAGAACATCTTCATTCGCACCTCACTGCCGTCCGTTTCCACATAAGTCACGTAAGGGTCTCCGTACAGCCTCCCGATCCGAAGAAAAGTCTGAGCAGCAAAATAAGCCTCCAGCAGTTCCTCCTCAGCCTCGCTGCCCTGTATGGTCATCAATGCATGCTCCGCCTGTTCGACAAACGGCTCGAGCAGCTTGAACATCACTTCGGGAGGCTCACTGCCGACAAACTTCCCTTCTTCGCCCGCCTGCTTGCGCAGCAGAATTAGATAAGCGTTTATGCGGTCGGCTGCGGCACGCACACCTTCATGGATGCCTTTGTATCCCCGCTTGATCGCGAGAAAAGCCGATTTCAGCAGATCTGCGGAAAACATTTCCCTCCCGCGTTCGACTAAGTTATGCGCTTCGTCGATCAGCAGCGCGGATCGGCTGCGCTGCTCGTCCGACAGCCGTTTAAAAGCGATACGCGGATCGAACACATAGTTGTAATCGCAGACGACTACATCGGCTGCATAAGCGGCATCAAGCGAGAACTCAAACGGACAAACGGTATGCTTGCGCGCATATCGCTCCAGCACTTCACGCGTAACACGAGTCTCATTCTCGAACAGATCGTACAGCGCTTCATTGATTCGATCATAATAACCTGCCGCAAAACGGCACTGTCCGCCGGCGCAGTCCTCTTCTTCTTTGAAGCAGACTTTGTCCTTCGCCGTTATCGTGATGGAGCTTAAGTAAGCACCGCTTTTCTCCAACATCGAGAGCGCTTCTTCGGCTCCTGCGCGAGTTGTCGTTTTGGCTGTCAGGTAGTAGATCCGTCCGATCAATCCTTCTCCGATCGCTTTGACTGCGGGAAAGAGGGTCGAAATGGTCTTTCCTGTTCCGGTCGGCGCGCGGGCAAGCAGATTTTTCTCCTCGCGGATCGTTTTGAATACCGCTCCGGCAAACAGCCGCTGCCCTTCCCGGTAACGGCCAAACGGAAATCCGAGCGTCGAAGCGGCAGCATTACGCTTCTCTTCGCGCTTTTTGAGCAGCAGCGCGTAAGGCGCATAACGTTCAGATACATCCCGCACAAAAATAGACAGTTCGTCCATCGTCTGTACGACCTCGCGTATGCTGCGCTCGCCTCCCGGCTTGTGCACATACGTCAACCGTACCCCGACCTTATCAAGCTTCAAGTCCAAGGCCAGCATGTAGGCGTAAAATTTAGCCTGCGCCCAATGCACATCGCGTCCGCCTTCGATCTGTTCCGCCGTCTCCGATGTCGATTTAATCTCGTCGATCGTATATAATCCGTCTTCGCCCTGAAGCAGTCCGTCACATCGTCCTTCCAGTTGGACGAGCAGTTCTCCTCCAGCGCAGACAAGTTCCGTTTTCAAAAAAACTTCTTTCCGATCTTGTTCTCCGTAGTTCTCCTGCACCTCACGGTGGATGCGTGTTCCTTCCTGCAGGGCATTGCCGAAGCGCGTTCCCGACTCCAAGCTTCCGCTGCGGAACACATATTCTACCAGAGGACGTACGGAGGTCTTAACGGTGTAGATCATGCAAACTCCCCCTTTCCGGGAAGGCGATAGTGAACATTTTCCAAGCATTCGCCAAACTTTTTGAATTTTTATAAGACGAAAAACTTTTTTTGCGCGTCTATCTCATTATAGCCCAAACCGCTTCACCGTATCTCTTGCGGCAGTACTCACTATTTACCACGAAAAAAAAGCAGCTTTCGCCAAAAGCGAAAGCCGCGGGAAGAAAGCGCCGTAAAGATCTGTTTACTGCAGTACGCGTCTGGCCGACACATAATGATCCTGCCAATACTTAAGATCAAGACTGGATACGACGACTCCGTTCTTGCTGGCACTGTTGTGTACCAAATTACCATTGCCATCGTAAATGCCTACGTGACTGATCAGACCGGGCACACTGCCCGAGAAGAACAGCAGGTCGCCTTTCTGCCACTGTCCTCTTTCTACCGGAATGCCAGCGTCTTTTTGGAAAGCGGTCCCGAACGGAAGGCTGACTCCTTCAAGTCCGAATACATAACGGGTAAACGAAGAGCAGTCGAACAGAACCGGCGCTTCGTTCTTGCCGAAGCCATAACGCGTAATTCCCTGAAGAGCAAGCGCATTGTCGATGACCCGGTCCGCTGCGCCTGGCGTAATGACGCTGTCGATCGGCATATCAGAAGAAAAGACAGGTGCTGCAGGCTGCGGTGCGGGCTGCAGCGGCTGCGGTGCGGGCTGCAGCGGCTGCGGTGCGGGCTGCGGCTGCGACACGGGCACTGCCGGAACACTGACAGCCGGCGGTGTAAAGGCCGGAGTAGAAGATGCTGAAGGTGTTGAAGTTTCTCCACCTGGCAGCGAATAGGTTACGTAACTCGTAGAGACATAACCGGTTACACCGTTCGTGTCTGTGATTTTCAGCCATGCGGAATTCGCCAGTTCTACAGCGGCGAACGATTCGCCTGCAGACAGCACGCGATGTACAGCGCTGCTTGTCGTCGGCTCGGCGCGGAAATTGACATTCTTCGTCACAACGCCGCTGCCCGAGATAGGCGATACGGACGCAGGAATCACAGTATCCGTCGATGTCTTGACCGTCGAAGGAGCTGCAGCCGGAGCCGGCTTCGCTGTCGCTGCGGTCGAAGGCGCAGCAGATGGCTTCGTCGTCGCTGCTTTAGAAGGCGCAGCGGCTGGCTTTGCTGTCGATGCCTTCGAAGGCGAAGCGGACGGCTTTGCTGTCACTTCCTTTGAAGAAGCTGTGGCTGGCTTTGCTTTTGAAGGTGCTGCGGACGGTTTCGACGCTGCTGCCGCTGTTTTTCCCGAAACAGAAGCGGATTTCTTATCGTACGTTACATAGGAAGAAGCTACGTAGCCTGTTTTGCCACCCACCTGAACCTTGAGCCAATAGGCATTCAGCTCGGTTACCGCTTCGAGCTTGGTGCCGGGCTGCAGGGTACGGTATACGCTTCCCTCGGATGCCGACGGGGCCGATCTGAGATTGACGGGGCGGTCAACTTTGCCCGAAGACGAAGATGATGCTTCTGCGACGACAGGCACAGTCACTAATAGAGCGGATGCTGCAAACAGGCTGTAGAGATTTCTTTTCATGATTGCCTCCTTGTACGGGATCAGAAGTCGATAAGCGCCTCCAGACAAAATGACGCATTTATGCGATTAAAGCCGACAAATTTACATTCTACCGATATTCTAACTTCTATCGGTCGGAATCGCCAGCTTTTTGAGCAGATTGGAAACGAATCAAAGACATTTTGACATCTTTTGCAGTCGGGAGCATAATAGCTAAGAATTTAGGATACGGCCTATGCACCTAAGAGTGGGGCAAAATGCCCCCAAACGGTTTATGCCTATATAAAGACTGAAAGGCTGGTTTGCATAGAAGATTTTCCTGTTAAGCAAACCGTATATTTTCTATTCAGAAAAGGAGATTTACATCGTGGAACCGATTACAAATTGGCGATCTTGGTTGATTCGCCCCTTCATCCTGTTCACCTTGATTCTGCTGATCAAGGGTTATATCACTTGGAGACCGATTTTCGAAGAAACCCCGATCTGGGGACCACTGCTGACAGAGATTCCGTTTATATGGATCATTTTCTGTCTTATCGAAGGTTTTGCACGCAAGCGTAAGCTGATATGGTACATGGTTACCAATCTGCTTGTGACTGCACTCTTTTTCACAGCTGTGATCTATTTCAAGTACTACGGCAACCTGTTCACTTATCACGCTCTCGATCAGGCCGGGCAAGCTGTCGAAATCGGCGACAGTGTCGTTTCGCTGCTCGCACCACAGTACCTGCTGATCTTTACCGATATTATCGTGCTGACAGTCTGGTTCTTCGCAAGTAAAAGAGCACGGAAATGGCGGAAAAATGTAGTGAACCATCGTATGAGCCGGCGCGTCGTAGGCAGTTTGCTAATCCTCTCGCTCATTCTCTGCACGACAAATATCTGGCCAAACCGTGCAAGTATGAATGAAGTGGTAAAAGCCGAGAAGATGGGCATCCTGAACTACGAAGCTTACACGCTGCTGGCTGACCATGAGGAAGATCCGATTCCGCTTGACCGGATCTCACAGACTACGATTAACGAGCTCAAAGGCATTCAAGAACCTGCCGACCCTGCTTATTACGGGGCTGCCAAAGGGAAAAATCTGATCATTCTGCAGATGGAGTCGCTGCAGGAGTTTATGATCGGCCTGACAATAGATGGGCAGGAAATCACTCCGAACCTGAACAAATTGTCTAAAGCAAGCTTGTATTTCCCGAACTTCTATCAAAATGCGGGACAAGGAAATACGTCGGATGCGGAATTTACGGTCAACACATCGTTCCATATCCCGCCGCGCAGAGCAGCCGTTGCCGCTTATGGCAGCAAAGAGCTTCCAAGCCTGCCCAAGCTTCTTAAGGAAGAAGGCTATCGCACAGCTACCTTCCATACGAATGACGTAACGTTTTGGAGCCGGAATCAACTATATGCGGCACTTGGCTTCGACAACTATTACGACAAAAGTTTCTTCGGTACGGAAGATACGGTCTTCTTTGGCTCGTCCGATGAAGTGCTGTATGCAAAAACAACCGAAGAGCTGCAGAAGATGGACGAGTCGGATCAGCCGTTCTATGCGCAGATTATCTCGATGAGTTCGCACCACCCATTCAGCATTCCAGAAGAAAAGTACAAAATGACGCTGCCTGCACGTTATGAAGGCACCCTCGCAGGCGATTATATCCGGGCGCAGAACTATTCCGATTACTGTCTGGGCCTACTGATCGACGAACTCAAGGAAAAGGGCTTGTGGGACAACAGCCTTTTAATGCTGTACGGCGACCATCTCGGCCTACCGATTCATTCCCTGAGCGATCAGGATCTGGTACTGATGCGGGAAGTTCTTGGACACGAATACAGTTACAGCGACATGCCGAACATTCCGTTTATGATCTTTGGATCGGGAATCGATCAACCGGCAGCGATGACGCAGCTCGGTTCGCAGGTGGACATTATGCCGACCGCGGCCAATCTGCTCGGAGTTTCCTTGGAAAACCATCTTCACTTCGGACAGGATCTGCTGAATCAGACGGAGAACATGATTCCGGAACGCTATTACTGGCCTTCGGGTTCGGTCATTGCCGGGGATACGCTGTTTATTCCGGGCACCGGCTATGAAGACGGAACGTATTATCCGCTGAAAAAGGGTGGGACTTCTTCTTCCGGAGTTACGGAGGATCAGTATAACCGGATGCTGGAGCTGTTCGAGCTGTCGAACAGCTACGTGCGTCAGCTGCCGGATCGACCGGGAGCGGAAGAGGAATAGAACTTTGGATTGAAAACCGTCTGCGAGAGGAATCTGCAGACGGTTTTTTTGCTATTAAACATCTGGAGTATGCACATAGACAGCAGATCATTAATCTAATCCAGCTCCGAGACGGGAAGCTCACGCAGACGCGGCTCAACTTTGGGGATGACAGCTGGTGGTTTTATGGATCAGCAGTCTTTCCGCATATTTTCCGCATATTTTTTTCGCAAAAAAAGTCAAAACGGCTTTATGCAGGTTTGCTAATCTGTATACAAGGAGGCGTTCACGTGAGCTATCATCCTGCCGTACAAAAAGCGATTGAATATATCGAGAGCAGCCTGGAAGAAAAGCTGGAGGGAGAGGAACTCGCAGTTTTAGCCGGCTTTTCTTTCCATCATTTTCATCGCATCTTCCAAAGAGAGACCGGCATGACGATGTCGGCTTATATCCGTTCGAGAAGGCTTGCCAGCGCCGCATCCGCACTGCTGTATACGGACGAGCGGATACTCGATCTGGCGCTGCGGTTCGGCTTCGAGTCGCAGGAGGCATTCGGAAGGGCATTCAAAAAAATCTATGGACTGCCGCCCGCACGCTATCGCAGATGGATGGGTGGCATACTGACTGGGGAGGACACTTCAATGCAAACGGAACAAAACTCAATGCAGTCCAAGATCAAAGGCTGGTTTCTAACCGGCAGTCATCCTTTTCATTATGAGATGGGTATTGACCGCAAGCATGTGCATCGCGGCAGGGGATCAGGTTACTTGAAGTCGGTTATGGCGGATTCTCCGGAACAATTTGGTACGATGATGCAGGCGTTCAGAGCTGATAAATACCGAGGCAAACGGATTCGCCTGTCTGCTTTCGTCAAAGTCCAGAATGTCGAGCCTGGCTTCGCAGCGCTGTGGATGCGAGTAGACGCTGCAGACGGCGATGTTCTCCAATTCGACAATATGGCAAACCGTCCGCTGACCGGCACACTAGATTGGAACCACTACGCCATTGTGCTTGACGTCCCTTCGCAGAGCGACAACATTTCATTTGGTGCTCTGCTGAGCGGGCATGGACAGATCTGGGTAGACGGATTTTCATTCGAAGAAGTACCGGATACCGTACCGACCACCAACCTGGAGACTTCGGGTACACTGCAAGATGAACCGGTGAATCTGTCATTCGAAGATGAAGAGGAATGAGCCGACCGCTGCATCTATTGAAAGTCGAATTAGTCTCTGCTGCAGCTTCCTCCATCGTATAGAAATAAAAAGCCGCCGACGAGGATATGCATCCTGCGTCGACGGCTTTTTCCTTCTGTAGAACTGTCTAACTGATCTTCACGAGAATCGGATCGACAGCTTCTGTTCAACTGCGGCTATCCTTAATCGGCGTCCCGCCCAACCATTCCCGGGTAAACGAAATCCATTCGCGGGCCGCATACGACTGATAACGATCCTTGTGCCAGATGACGCCCAACCTCCACCAGATCGCCGGCTCTTCGAGCGGCACAACCGTAACAGCCTTGCCCGACGCTTGACGACAGATCGTCTCGGGCAGCAGCGCAACGCCGAGCCCGCCCGCCACCATCTCGCTGATCAGATCCCACTGCGAACTTTCATAGACAATACGCGGCTGAAAGCCGGCCTGCAGACATTCGCTGATAATTCGGTCATGCAAGGTGAAATCCTCCCGGAAAAAGACAAAGTTCTCCTGCGCCAGTTCGTTCAATCTTGCGCTTGATGCCTCTGCCAGACGGTGCGAAGCCGGGACAATCAAATTCAACCGCTCTTCCGCAAATTGAAAAGAATTGAACACATCGAATGTGAGCGGAAGCACGACCACGCCGATATCCAGCAGCCCTTCCGCGACATCCGATTCTACCTTTTTGGCTCCGTCTTCGAATACCTGCAGCGTCACGTCGGGATACCGATTGTGAAAGGCACCGATTACCTTCGGAAAAAAACTCGATCCCACCATTGGCGGCAGTCCGATACGGATATGCCCCCGCTTCAGATCTGCCAGATCACCAAGCTGACCCGATAAGTTGGAGAACGATTGAGTAATCGCCTGAGCCTGCTCCATCACGACGCGGCCCGCATCGGTCAATTCGATCCGTCTACCGATCCGGTCGAACAGAGTGACTCCGAGTTCTTCTTCCAACTGCCGAATGGCCTTGCTGATCGCCGGCTGGCTCAGGTACAGAGACTCCGCCGCCCTTGTAAAACTTTTAAGTCTTGCCGTCTCCAGAAAGTACTGCAGATGCCGAATATCCATACTCCGAATCATCCTCTCCCTATCAGATCATAGAATTTAATCCATAACCATCAGGAATGCTTTTCATTCTTTTTATTCATTTTACTCATGAAAGAAAGAGATGTAAAATTTCAGTATGGAAAATAAATGACAGAACTTTTTTATATATTTTTCAAAATTAATCCGGTAAAGGAGCATTCGCCCATGAAAAAAGCGCTGCTGGCTGCGATTCAGGTTGCAATTCTAATGGGCTTCTCCGAACTGGTCAACGTCCTTGCAGCCTGGATGCACCTTCCGCTGCCCGGCAGTATTGTCGGCATCCTCGTTCTTTTCCTTCTATTGCAGTTCCGTGTCGTCAAACTGGAATGGATTGAACTAGGTGCAACCTGGCTGCTGGCCGAACTTCTGCTGTTTTTTATTCCGGCTGCCGTCGGCGTAATGAACTATATTCCGCTTCTTGAACAGGACGGGCTTCGCATTTTTGCTGTCGTGCTGCTCAGTACGCTGCTCGTCATGACCAGCTCGGGCCTATTGGCCAGAACTTTATCCCGAAGAAAGGAGAGCCGCACATGATGATCGAACAAGCCGTTACGTATCTTACTGCTACTCTTCTTATTTATTATGCGGCCAAGTGGTTGTATCGCAAGTATCCCAAAGTCTATCTGTCTCCACTGCTCATCACACCGGCTGTTCTGGTTGTCGTGCTCCTTGCTACCCATGCTTCTTATTCGGACTACAATGCAGGGGGAGAATGGCTCTCCAAGCTGCTGCAGCCGGCTACAGTCGCTTTCGCCGTTCCGCTGTACAAAAATCTGCAGACACTCAAAAAGCATGCAGGTGAAATTATTGCCAGCGTTTTGTTCGGATCGCTCACGGCGATTCTGTCATCCGCTGTCCTCGCTCGCCTCATGCATCTGGACAGCGAACTGGCCAGCAGTCTCGTTCCCCGTTCGGTCACAACGCCGATCGCGATGAACGTCTCTCAAATGATCGGAGGCGTACCGACGATTACAGCCGTGTTTGTGATCATAACAGGCCTGCTTGGCGCTATGATCGGTCCTTCCGTCGTCAAACTTCTGCGAATCGAAGGGGATATTGCCAAGGGCGTTTTGTTTGGAACAAGCGCCCATGGTACAGGTACTTCGAAGGCTTTCGAGTTGAATCCCCTCACCGGCACAATCTCCAGCATTTCAATGATTTTGGCGGCATTATTCACTCTGCTGGCTGCGCCGGCACTGCTGAGCCTGCTCGGCTGATTATGAATCCTATCAATATCCTGCCAATGTTTTGCTACAAAAAACCCGTTCTCCGGTGTCGGAAAACGGGTTTTTTATGGACTGAGCAGATATGCAAACGACCTCTTAAACGCAGCAGAACGTTAACCGATTCCTCGGTTGAACACTCTGGCAATAGCCTGTGCCCGGTCGCTTACGCTCATTTTATTGAAAATGTTGGTTAAGTGATTTTTCACCGTATGTTCGCTGATAAACAGTTTGGCGGCAATATCCTTGTTGCTTGAAGCGCGTACTACCAGCTCCAGCACATCTTTTTCCCGCTTGGACAGTCCGAATTCTTTGACAATTGCGTCAATTCCCCGTTCTTCCGCTTCTGCAGGATTGAAAGCGGCCGGTGTGCCGTCAGAAAGCATAACTTCACTCTGCACCGTATGACGAACTGCCATAAACTTACGGAAATGATTAAACAATTCCGGAGAAACTCCAGTCAGATGAAGGCGGCCTGCCGTCTCTTCATCCAATTCGGCAAAGTACAGCACAGTTCGAAGCAGCTGAGCTGGACGGGAATAGGAAAAACTTCCTGTTCGCCCTTCCGATTCCAACATCAATTGATGTTCATTGAGAATTTCCAATTCGTTGGCGAAAGAGTCGCTCAGTTCGCTTCGCGCCGCATCGTCCAACACGGACAACATGTTTGCCCGCTGCAGCAAAGAAGCTTCCTCTGCCGTAATCCCGCCATACCTCGCATATTCGTCCAGCAAACGCAGCGACAGATCGGCTTTCTTGCCCTGATCGTCTTCCCTCTGCTTGGCCGAGGCATACATCAATCGGAGGAAACGTTCATTTTGCAGCCCCAGCTGCCGCTGATCGTGTACCGACTGTAAAATGATACTTCCCATCGTCGCCAGCGCCAGCAGAACTTCCCGGCATTCTTCGGCCTCCTGTTCGCTGCTGAGCGATACGGCCAGTACGCCACGGGTTTTCCCGGCATAAACGATTGGATACTCCATCATCAGCTGGCCTTCCTCGGTCTGCGATAGTTCAAACCCCGGCGAATTCACACTGGAATTTTCATGCAGAACGCGTTTGGCCACCTCGCGCGCATACTGTTCCGCCAAATCGTTGGCAATGCCCCGGGACACGATTTGTACCTTTTGCCCACTTGAACTTTCATGCACAATTATTGCCGAGGAAGGATTCCAGACCAGACTGAGACTCATATCGACCAGCATAAACATAATCCGCTGAATGTTCTGAGCCGAAATCATGAATCGAGTCACTTCCATGAGCGGACGAAGACGTTGGATTTGGCGTTCCATCCGAGCTTCTATAGTGCCGCTCGCGATATACTCACCGACAAGCGCGATCAAGACTTCTTCAAATTCCCGCATCAGGGAATCCGCTTGAACCTTTTTCTTGGAAACGATGAAGAGAATCCCTAACTTCTCCATGCCTACACGAACAGGGAAACAGCGCAGTCCGTAAAATTCGGAGACTCCATGCTGTTTGAAGAAGGAGGCTCTGGGATCCCGTTGAATATCGGTCCACTGCATCGGAGTATCGCTTAAAGCAGCCTGCCCCAAGAAACCTTCGCCTTCCCGAAATTCAGCATCTTGAAGCAGGGAAGCTCCTTCGCCAGCAAGGCGGCTGATCTGGTATTCGCCCGGTCCGATCTTCTCGGCATAGCCCATAACGTCCGTTCCCCCGCTGACGCTGAGGAACTGTTCAAATGCCTGATCGACAGTTCCTCTGTCTCTGCGAGTGGTCGACATGACATCGCGCAGCTCCGCCAGCCGTTCGCGCACATAGGCTTCACGGTATGCCGAACGCAGAACACGTTCGGAAGTCTCGGCCAGCTTGCCGATCTTTTCTCTCCAGATCTCCGCTTCTTCGCCAGACAGTTCTTCCGCCTCCAGCACAAGATCAAGCAGAAGCTTATGTCCTTCATTGTACAAACCGGCTCCGGCCACTTCTTCTTCCAGCATCTGCTTCGTACCTGATTGAATCAGTACGCCGGCCAGTACATAATATACCGCATCTCCGTCAGGAGACTTGAATGGAGCAATAATAAACTTAACACCCGGAAGCCAGAGATCACACAAAGCGGGCCTCGTTAGTCCTGCATAATGACGGACTTCCTGCCAGAAGCGATCACGCGTTTCTCCGTCCGCATCGGTCAGCTTTTTGAAGAAGGGATGGTGAGAAGAAGGCTTGACGAGCGGCCGGCCGTGACCGTCCACGATCAGGATGGAAAGGCGCGTAAACTCCGCATAAGTTTGTTGAATTTCTTCGACGGTTTTCTTAACGTCCATTATCCAGCTTTTCTCAATCATATTAATGGATCTCCACTTCGCTTTGAGTATAAGGGGTTTTGTACGAATAAATAGCCATGTTCCCTTCACCTCTTTTATCCAGGATGGAGATTGCGGCCAAGCGGTTCAGTACAATTTCCAACGGCTCGATTCCGCGTCCAAGCTTCTTGGCGAGTCCTTTTGCGGTTTCATAGGCGTAAGGGTTGTTTTCAAAAAACACCGTGCACTCCATCTGCAGCTTCAACAACTCCTGATCCGAAATCGTCATCTTTCTCGTGTGCCCCCTATATCAGCCTAACATACGGTCTGTCCCTGATATTCTCGACGATATGGGGAGCCGACATGCGGCCGCCCGGGGATTTCGTAATCTGGAGATACTGATAGCTTCCATCCACCCAAGTACGAATCACTCCGTTGGAAGCCCGTTCGAGGAAGGAAGACGTCTCCAGTCCGATTTCCGTAAAGTTGCTCTGACAGAGCACCGTAACGCCCGCAGCCCTGCACCGGGCCATCTCGTCGGCAAAATGACGCTTAACATACTCCCGCCCGCGTTCCGAGAGCACCGTATTCAGGTCGTAATGAATAAACCAGCGCCTGCCCTCAACGACACTCTCGCGGAAATACGGATTAATTGCTTCGTACACTTTCTTCTGATATTCCCCATTCGAAAGCCGGTCAACATAAATAACCGATTTCTCGTATTCGGGAGCAACTTGACGATGATAATGGTCGATAAAGAACACTCGTTCTTCAAGAGCGGCTTCACGGAGCGAAGCGCCGAACAGTTCCAGCGACTGCTCCAACGTCTCCACAGAACTGAGACCCGACAGCATAAATACGACGCAGTCTCCCTCCTTGATCCTTTCCGCATAGATCGAAGTCATCAAGTATTTGTAATTGGCTTTACTGTTGCTATCCAGCATAAACGCACTTCCTTGCGGAAGCCCGCCAAAAAGCAGGTCGTCCAGCGACTGAATTCCTGTACTCAGACGGGCAACGCCGTCGCTCACGATCTTGTCTTCGACCATGGACAGAGCCGGTAGAATACATATCCCGTCACTCAGGAAGCGGTAATGGTGCTCGCCTTCCACAATACAGGTTCCGCGCATCTTAAGAATCTCGATCGTACGCTTGCGAAACCTCTCCATATGTTCGCGCAGCGACAGACGAATAATGCCGTCGCATACGTAATTCTCAAAAGGCGTCGAACGTCCTTCCCACTCTCCGTATTCCCTAAGGAAAAATGCGGTGAGATTGAACTTGCGCATAATATTGCGAACCGAATAAATCTGTTCGCGTCCGTCGGTTTGAAGTCCTCCCAGCGTACGGAACAAACTGATACTGTCGATTACAACGCGCTTGCAGTCGATTTCCCGAATCAACTGCTCGAACAATCCATCGGTCCGCATCATTTGATCGAGCAGTACATCCGGCTCCAGGCAGATGATCCGCAGCTTATTCTGCCGTTCGAGTTCACGCAGATCCCATCCAAAGCCGGACATATCCCGGTAAATTTGTTCCGGAAGTTCTTCAAAAGTTATATAAATTCCCGATTCTCCGTATTGCCTGGCTCCTTCGAGCAGAAACTGAATGCCCAAAGTCGTTTTGCCGGTACCCGGATTTCCCTCAAGTATAATCGTTGTGCCGCGAGGGACTCCTCCGCCAAGCAGCTCGTCGAGCCCCGGAACCCCAGTGTGTACGATATCTTGACCCAACCTCGTTTCTTGCATAAGTTCCGTCGACCCCCTTGATCGAAGTGATTGCGCAGTGATGATTCGTTCGTTATCTAGAATAGGAATATTCTCTTATATTGATCTTACCCGATAACTCTAGAGTTTGAAATAGCTTTTCCATTTTTTCCATAGCGTTGTCATATCTGATTCAACCTTTTGCAAAAAGGGTTCCGTGCCATATCCAGAAGTTGCCTGCCAGCATGACGGCCAGCAGCAGCCATACGCCAAAGCCCGGCAGGAAGGCAAGAACTCCGTAATGCAGAGCCGCGAACATTCCCAACAGCAGCATAGCGCCAAACATCTTGAGCCCGCCGCTCTCTCGGGAAGAAGTCGGGAACGGCAGTGAGAATGGCAGTTCACGTTCCAAAATCCGAAGCGTCAATGGGAACAGCAGCGCCGATGCGGCTAAGATGACAAGCAGATCCGGAACAATCCGCATACCAAACAGCAGAACGAACAGAATCGACTCTACCAGGAAAAGAGGTAGGAATAACCGGACTAACAGCGCCTTGAGCGTTCCGCGATAAATAACGTCGACATTCGTGAGCGGCGCGGTGTTGTAGATCCAACTGCCTTTAAAGCCTCCGGAATATTTCATCATCATGACAAGTGTTGGAATCATGATCGCACACGCATATATATTCAGATAGCCAAGACCTGCTGAATAATCGACAGCCATAAGATCTCCGCTGCCTGCGGCAAAGCTGAACAGAAAAATAAACGGAATCGCAATAGAGAAGCCTAGCGAAGGATAAACATTAAGCTTGAATTCACGTTCTCCCGCAAGCATCGAGGACGCGAATACATAAAATGCCTGTTCTTCTTTACTGCGGCAAAACAACGTTGCCAGCATACGATTCCATTTCTTGATACGGGAGCCTCGACGGCGGGAGGTAGTTCCACTAAGCTTCTCCAAACTTCGTTCAAAGCCGGGCATCAGACGATAGAACAAGATTGCTCCCAGCAGCGGCACCATGAGACCAAGCAGGGCAGGGACTACATATACGGCTTCGCCGCGGCCGTTCAGCAGCCATTCGAAGCTGGCCGAGTACCACAGCGGAGGCAGCGCGAGCTCCCACCAGCCCGGTTGGAATCCGTCCGCGAAACGTGAGAAATCCATGGCGCGAATCGCAACCTGATAACCAATCATCATGAAGACCGTCATGGCGATCTGGACATAGTTGATCATATCTTTCAGCGTTTCGCCGTCGAACAGCTTAAGTACAAATAGATAAACCAATGCCGTGAAGACGGCAACCAGCAGCCCTCCCAGCACAAGCGACAGAAACAGAAGTCCAGCGAATGCCGGTCCTTGACGAACAATGGAGACTAACACCGGTACGGCACCAAGCGCCAGTGAAAACTGTGCAAAATAAATCAATATGTGAAGGGCTTTCGCCATCCCGAGCGTCCGACCGTCGACAGGCTTCGTATGCAGAATTGATTTGTCGCGCACATCGAGCATAACAGACGAGAAGTCCGACAGCATTGACGTCATCATAACAAACAGCAGGACGGCAAGAACAATGCCTACTTGAATCATATAAGGCCCATCGATCAGCAAAAAAAACGAAGAGAGTGCTCCATAGAGCGCATAGAAAAACAATGTACGACCTATTCCCGACTTTTCGCTCGGCTGGTCTTCCGAATCCGAACTTCGATTTCCACCGCGAAAAAGCGCTGCAGCCCCGGTCGTTCGGCGTTTGTCGAGCGTCAGTTTCAAGCCCAGTATCCGGCGCATGACCGGATAATCGATTCCCATACGTTCAAACAGCAGGCGCATGCGATCCAGCACGCGCAAAGTACGATAATTGTTCATCGTCAGCGCTCCTTCACGGCGGCGGCAAGCCGTTCCGCAATCTGACGATGCTCATGGAAGTCGGTCAGTTGGTTGAAAAGTTCTTCCAGCGACTTCTCTCCACCTCTAGCCCGCAGTTCTTCAAAGCTGCCATCAGCAGCTACCCGCCCTCCGCTCAGCAGCACGATCCGGCTGCTGATTTTCTCAACTACATCCATAATGTGAGAAGAATAGAAGATGGTTTTCCCTTGTCCGGCCAACAAATCAAGCAGTTCCTTGATAACCATGACACTGTTTGCATCAAGCCCGCTCAGCGGCTCGTCCAGGAAAATCAGGTCGGGGTCATGAAGCAGGCAGGAGGAGAGCAGCACCTTCTGCTTCATTCCTTTGGAGTAGGAAGCAATACGCGAGTCGATGGCATGACCGAGTTCGAAGCCTTTCATGAGCAGACCGGCTTTCCACTCGGCTAGATCCGGCGCCAATCCGTACAACTCACCGGTAAAAGTAAGGTATTCCCTTGCAGTCAAGTTATCATACATCTCTGCCGTTTCCGGCACATAACCGATTCGGCGCTTGTAGTCCGGCCCCGCTTCGGCGATATTCTGCCCGAATAACCGGACTTCGCCAGTGTAACCTTGGACAAGGCCGAGCATAATCTTGATTGTCGTGCTCTTCCCCGCTCCGTTCGGACCTATGTAACCGATCACCTGCCCCTGCCGGGCTTCCAGATCAATTCCGTTCAATACATAACGATCGCCATATTTCATTCGCAGATCCCGGATCGACAACACCGGTTCGCTGGCAGCACCGATCTCTCTTGCTTGTTCATGTTCCATTCTTCTTCGTCTCCTCGTATTCGCGAACTTCGCCTATCCGGAGTTTCCGATAGAGGCCGAACGCTATTGTCAGGAGGGACGACCTAATCAACGATACTCATCATAAGGAGCAAATACCGCCGTTCCCGCCTGCAGTACACCGTTCTTATACGTATATTCAATCTTCAGGTCGCCAATAAATTCCGCCATGCCTACCTGTACGCCCGCAGTTGCTGTCAGCTTGCCGTCTTCCACCTGATAGCGGAGAACACTTCCGATTCCCGGAGCACCGCTCCGACTTGCCTTCTCTGTCAAAATGCGATCTCCCTCTATGGCAGTCGATACGCCGCCTGCCTCAATCATCAGCGTTCCGTCCGGCAGGGTCGAGCTCTTGAACTGCTTAAGCATTGCAACTAGCGCATCCTCAAGCGGAATTTGCTCCAGATTTGCATTGTATACAACCGCTTCATTCAGGTAAACGCCTGTCCCATAACCCTGCGTAAGCAGGATTACCGTATCGGATTCAGCTCCGCCTGTAAGATTGGCAGCAGCAAACTCGGGCGGATAGTTGCTGTCCGGCCCTAATGTCTCGCCCGGCAGATCAGTGTCGGTTCCCTCTTTATGCAGACGCAGGTTGTCCCACATGCCGCTTGGATGTTGAGTTCCGGTAATGAAAATCTCACCGGCAGCGGATTTGGCAACCAACCCGCTTCGGTTGTCGACGTGAAGCAAACGCGTTTTCTCGTCGTAACTGATTTTTTGATCGAACAATTCCCCGGCAAGACTCAGCGGAAGCATCACCTGCCCTTCGACGAATCGCGGTGAAGCCTCGGTTACGACTTCAGTTCCGTCACGGTAAACTTTGATTGGAGCGGCGGCGGATGCTGTCAGTGCAGCAGCGGCAACCGAAAGGCATACCAGAACAGAGACGGCAAGGCGGCGTGTTTTTTTCATAATTAATGTCCTCATTTCGTTCCCGAAGGATATATAGGGTTAAAGACGCTTATGGCAAAGCGCCGAGTAGGCTTATCGGTCTATGTCATAATCGGTCGGTCAATATATGATATGTCGGCATTTATATTTGAAAGCATGAAAAAATTTCGGTTGTCCTGCATCGGAAGGCTTAGTCAATCAATAAAACTTTTCTTAAAAAAACCCTCCATCTCTTAGCTTAAAACATAATAAGAATTTTACCAGCCAAAAAGTTGTAACCCTATATTACAGTTCCATGACAAAAGCCCCTTTCCTCCCGGAAAAGGGCAGCATACAGGTCTTATCAAACATTTTTTTCGAAATTCCTTATTTTTGAACGTCCACTGCTTCAATGCTTGCCCCAGGCCACCATAGGCGTCCGAAAGCAAAGCCTGCCGCACCCAACAGCAGTACAGTCAGTCCGGCTCCCGCAAAAACGGCGCTTAAGCCGAAACGCTCGATCAGCACTCCTCCCAGCGGCGGAGCAGCGACCATGACAGCACTGAGCGCCGTATTCTGAATGCCGAAGACGCGACCGGTCATTCCGGAAGGGGTCTCCCTCTGAAGTGCATAGTTGAAAGTAACCAGAAATAGTCCGTTTCCCGCTCCGAGCAGCAGTCCGATTCCTATAATTAGTATGCCCGAAGCACCGACAGGTAGCAGGGCAAGCAGCAGAATCGACAGTCCGAGCAGTCCGTAACTCAAACCGAGCTTAAGAGCGTACTCGGCTTGGCGCAGTGGCCGAAAGCGCATATTCGCCACTGCCACCCCTGCTGCCGACGCACCGGATGCGGCAAGCAGCCAGCCAATCGCCGTCTCGCTGTCCGGTGCGATCTCCCGGAACAGACTGATAAATTGAAAGTCGATTGCCTGAATGACTATCATGCCCACCAAGGCAAACAGCAGCAGATTCATCAGGATCGGCGTCCGACGAACAAATATCCAGCCTTCCCGCAGCATAACACTGAATGGAGTCCGCTTGGCCTTTGCCCCGGATTCCGCTTCCCCTTTAAGTTTCCCCAGACGTTCCGCATCGACATCTTTCGATACCGTTCTCAAAATGCCGTAAGACACCAGCCTGGCGACCGCATTGACGAGAATACAGGCTTGAGGCGACAGCACTGACAGCAGCGACGCTCCCAGCAAAGGACCTGCTATGCGTGACAATTGACTCACCAATCCGTTCAATGAGGAAGCATCAAGCAGCTGTTCTTCCGAAACTACCCTGCGCGTTAACGCCTGCTGGGCCGGCATATTGAAGACCCCTAAGGCGGCGCGCAGTGCCAGCAGCGGTAGGAGCCAGCCGATACCCGGCACCAGCAAAATCGCGACAGTCGTCAGCGCCGTCAGCAGGTCGCAGACTCTCATCAGCTTCAAGCGGTTCACTCGGTCCGCGGCAGCTCCGGCAGCCGAACCGAGCAGAATGCCAGGTACTGCCATACATACTGGAACCAATGCAATCTCAAGCGGACTGGCCTGCCATCTGTAGCCGATCAGTACCTGAATGGCGATGATATCGAACCAATCGCCGAATACGGAAATACTGTAGGCCGAGAAAGTCCGGCCGAATACGGGATGTCTCAGCAGCGAAGAAGATTTCTTCCACTCTGGCCGAACCGTTTTTCCGGCGGTTTCGGAAGCTCCTGCCGCAATTTTGTCTTTTTCTGCCGCTTCCGTTCTTTCATTTCGCTCTGCTTTCTCGGTTCTGTTGGGTTTCTCGTTTCTTCTTCCTCTCATATTCGCTCTCCCTTTCCTAAAGCCATACAGGCGGCCCTTCCGTCATATGACGCGGATTCAGAATAAGCGAAGATTGTCAGAGGTTTATCAGAGAGTTCAAGGACGTATCTTCAATAGGCGTCCATATTAGAGTCTGTACGCAAACCTATTTCAGCCAGATCGGAAAGAGTTTATTGAAATTGTAGGAAAGAAAGAGAAGTGAAGTGAAAGAAAAATAAGTGCGCTTGTACACTTATTCTTCTCGAATTTTTAACTTTCGCTGAAATAAGTGCTCTCATACACTTATTTCAGCGTTTTTGCGTCTCTACCCCTACTTTCACGTTAAATAGCTGCACCTGTGCACTTATTGTGCGATTTGGCGAGCTTTTGCGGAAAATAATTGCATATGAGCACTTATTGGGCTTTGTGTTGAATCTTATTGATCGGATTTTATTCATCATGTCTTACTGAACGGTCCCATTACGGCGTGTACGCGAACCAATAATCGACTTCGTATTTTACGTTCAAGGGCTTCATTTAAATTGGAAAACCGGACTTGGGCGTTAAAAGCATCTTCTATTCGAAAAGTGATGAGTTTACGCGCACGACTCCGTTAATTCTTCTAAACGAAATCCGCAACCAACAAAAAACGAATTCCGTGCCTTTTGCTTAAGCCTGGCCTTACGTCCGCTCCAAGTTGTCGAGATAGCCTTCGATCGTTTCTCTCAGCCGGTGTTCCAGACCCGCAATTCCCAGCCTGTTATATTCGGTCGCCAGCTTTGCTGAATATTTCCGCTCGGCCGAACTGCCTGGCATATGCCGCCGCAGCACATCGCAGATCCTCAGCAGTGCCAGCAGCCGATGCGGCACAAAGCCCGATCGTTCGAACGTATCTAACCCTTCGCCGAGCAGCGCTTCCCCGGCTGAGATACTACCGGCCAGCAGCAGCCGCGTACCTTCAAGCATCCGGTAACCGGCCAATTCCCGCATATATGGTTCCGCTTCCAGCAGTTTGGCTGCCCGCAAAGATTGCATTTCGGACGCTTCCGGCCCGTCTTCCATCAGCCGAACATACAATTCGCTAATCTCGATCGGTATGACGAAGCCATCCAACTTCTGCTCGGCAGCAGCCTGACGGCCTTTTTCCAGCGTTTCCAGTGCTTCAGCTGTTCTTCCTTCCGCAGCGTAGAGATCGGCGATATTGAGCAGCTCCATCTCCCGGTGTCCGTCCGCAGGGAGTGCCTTCAAACGCAGTGCCCGCTCGCATAGTCCCGCTTTGGACCACGGCGTATCGGTGACGAACATGTCGAACAGCAGCAGCCAATAAATCCGTTCGCCGATCGGCGCTTCGTTCGTTTCGAGAAACCAGCGCAAGTCGCCCGCGATAAAATGCAAATACAGACGATAAAAAGAATCCAACTCAAATCCCAACGTCTCCCGCTGTCCGGCAAGCGCCAGCATCGCTCTGCCTTGACCCAGCCGATGATAACGGGCAAACACGCCGCTCATAGCTTCCTGTACGGCCGGATCCCGCAGCGAAGGCTCTCTGCCATCCGACGCCGAGGGCCGAAGCGACAGAGCGTATCCGACGCCCCGTATCGTTTCGATCGTCGGGCCTCCTATAGTCTTCAGCTTTTTGCGCAGCCGGTATACATGGTCGTCTACGGTGCGATCAACCGGGTACTCACCTGTCCATACCCGCTCCAGCAGTTGATCGCGGCTGAAGACGATATTCGCATTAAGATACAGAAAATGCAGCAGCGCATACTCCTTGGCCAGCAGTCCAATTTGTCCAACGGCACTTTCCACCGTAAGCCGACCGTCGTCGAATGTAAGACCTGACATCTCCGTTCCTCCTTTCGCCGGTCTTGATCCGGCTTGTTCGTCTCGATGCATCGCCCGCGCTGCATGGCGCCGTACGCACTTGTTAGTACCAATTATTATATCGCACCGGCAGAAAGTGCGCAGAATTGGTAGCATCCGCCGGTGTCCTCCCAATCCTTCACATACCAAAAAGCGTCCGGAGCACCTTGATCAACTCGGTGCATCCGAACGCATTTCTGTATCGATCCGATTTCGGATCTTTTGCATTGTTGTTTTCTCAGCTTGTTCGTTCACTTTCTTTTGAATTACTGATCGTATCGTTTGTTTGTTTACTTGTTTACTTGTTTACTTGTTTACTTACTTGCTCACCTGCTTACTTTACGGCTCCCTGCGTTACACCGTTGATAATCCACTTTTGCGCAAACAGATAGACAACGATCATCGGCAGCATAGCCAGCAGGTATGAAGCGAATGCCAGGTTGAATTCCGTATTGAACTGTCCCTGGAATACGTACTGTACGAGCGGCAGCGTATACTGCGACGGGCTGCTGATAATGACGAGTGGCAGCAGGAAGTCGTTGTACGTCGACAGACAGATCAGAATGCCTACTGTTGCGTTGATCGGCGCCATTAGCGGGAAGATGATCCGGACAAACGTCCCGAACGTTCCGGTCCCGTCTACCGTCGCAGCCTCCTCCAAGTCGATCGGAATGGAACGGATATAGCCGACATAGATGAATACGTTAAACGCCAGCCCATAAACTGTATGCAGAATAATCAGTCCCAGCAGATTCGTCATGCCCAGCGATGCTGTGAGCTTAACGATCGGCAGCATGATAATCGGGAACGGAATGAACATGGCACTGATAAAGTAAAAATACAAACCTCTGAAAAACTTGCGTTTGGCCATGTTTCTCGCAATCGCGTAGGCGACCAGCGAGTTCGTCAAAATGGTAAGCACGACGGTCGAAACGGTGACAATGGCGCTGTTGCGGAACGCCTGGAAAAAGTTTGTCATTTCGATCGCCTGTGCAAAGTTCTCGAACCGCAGATTTGTCGGCAGACCGAAGATGGAGTTCAGCATATCGTTCTGGTTTTTCAACGCGATTGTGACCGCCATATACAGCGGAAACAGAATGAAGACCGTTCCGAGCGCGATCAGGATCATTACCGGCCAATTGGTGCGGGTACGGTTTTTCATTACATATCCGTCTCCCTTCTCTGCAAGTATCGAATCTGTACAATCGAGATGACCGCGATCACGATAAAGTAGATGACCGAGTTAGCCGATTGATACGCAAATTCTCCGCCTTCGAAGCCGCCTGTATAGATCAGATGCGAGATCGACTGGGTAGCGCGCCCCGGACCGCCGTTGGTCAGTGCGACAATCAAGTCGAATACCATCAAGGCGTTTTTCATAGCCAGAACCATATTGATAGTAAAAAACGGTGCGATCAGCGGGAACGTGATTTTCCAGAACTCCTGCCATTTGTTCGCTCCGTCGAGCCCGGATGCTTCGTACAGCTGAACCGGGATCGTCTGCAGACCGGACAGGTACAGGATCGTATTCAGCGCGATACCCTGCCAGATTGCGACGAAAGCGACGCCGACCCACGCCAGTGCCTGGCTGCCCAGCAGGTTGGTGGACAGCGCTTCACTGCCGATATTCTGCCCCCAGACGGTAAATACGTTGGAGAACAGATAGTTGAATATGTAGCCGACAATCAGAACGCTTAGAATATTCGGCAGGAAGTAGACGCCCCGGAAAAAGTTTCGAGCTTTGATGCTCGCATTCAACCCCATTGCGATCAGCAGACTGAGCACATTGATCACAATTGTAACGAGGATAGCGAATTTGAACGTAAACCAATAGGCGTTGCCTACGTTGTCGTCCTGGAACAGATAGTAATAGTTTTTGAAGCCGACAAAATCGTATGTTTGGGCGAATCCGTTCCAGTTAGTGAAGGAATAGAATACACCCTGCAGCGCAGGAAACGTGTGGAACACAAAAAACAACAGCAGGGCGGGTACGGTCATCCAATAAAAAGCCGCTCTTCTTTTTGCCATATGGTCCTCCTTCTGCTCGGTGTTTGAGGCGGGAGAGGCGCTGCGGGCGGGGGATCCCTCCAATCGCTGTTTCGGTTCAATTTTCTCGATTATATGTTTTAAGGTGAAAATCGGACCTCAAAGGCGACCGCTTCGCTTTTCCGGGATTCCCCCGCCCTCCGCTTACACTCGCGCGCCGAGTTAGTTTTGGGGTGTTTTAGGGATAGGCAGCCCTGTAACGGGACCGCCCGACTACGCTGCGCTTCGCAGAGTAATGATGAGCGCGCCTGTTCGGCACGCGCAGCAGCTGCGCTGCGGCGAGTAGAGCAAGCCTGCCTGTTCGGGCAGGCGGAGCAGCTTCGCTGCTTCTAAGCGGGAAGCGTCGGCGGCTTGGCCTGGACTTTTCCCGCCTCAAAGCGATACAACTTTAGAAATAAACATTCGAACTTCCTATGACTTCGAAGGCAAATATCAACTTCAAGCGTGATTGTCCGATTCCTCCGCAGCGCTTACGATCTTCGGTTCGCAACTTTGTCCCACTCGCTGTCGAGACGCTTCAGGAAAGCGTCGACGTCGCCCTGCTGCAGGAAGCTCTGGACAAGGGAATTAAGCTGTACGGCTGCTGGAATGTAATGGTCGGCAAAGTCGACCAATCGGCCGGATTCGAAGTAAGGCTGAAGCTCTGTCAGAGCCGGGTCATCTTGATCGATACCTTCTACGGCAGAAAAGGCGGTTTGTTCCTCGATATACTGCGAAATGTTTTCGTCTTCCAACAGGAACTCAATAAACTTCAGCGCCTCTTCACGGTGCGGAGTGCTCTCGGAAACCGCGAGCAGCGTGTCGACACCGGAAACGAGATTGTTGGACTCCGCGTCATCTCCGGTCGGTGTGGCGAAGAACCCCAGATCGATGTCGGCATTTGCTTTGCGAATTTCGGGAATCGCCCAGGTGCCCTGGATGTACATTGCGGCTTCGCCGTTTGCAAAAGCACGGTTGCCGTCGGCATAAGTGCGGCCAAAGTTGTCATTCGTACCGTATGGAAGTACGGCCTTTGTCTTCTCTGCTACTTCGCGCATGACATCGTCTTGAAAAGATACCTCATTTTCACGGCGCTGCAGGAAGAAGTCGATTCCCGCGATATTCGGCGCTAAGGCGTTGAACAGCAGGTTGGAGGTCCAATCGTCTTTGTAGGTCAGATAAAACGGTGTAATGCCCGCGTCTTGAATTTTCTGCGCGGTGTCCATCAGTTCGTCCCATGTCTTGGGCACTTCAAGATTCAGCTCTTCGAAGATGGCCCGGTTATACATGATGCCGTCGGCGTTCGCCGCATAAGGAATGCCCGTAATGTCTTCCTTGCCGGTCAGATCGTTCAGCATCTGCATGTAGCGGGGATTGATTCGATCAAGCACGGGCTCTCCGGTCAGATCGGCAAAAATATTGCTCTGTCCCAACACGGAGTACGTGTCGGTCGCGCCCATACCAATCACATCGGGTACATCTTCCTTGACGACACGGGTCATGAGAACGGTTTCAGCATCCGGTGGATTGCTCTGTGTAACGACAATGTCGGGATTCTGTTCGTTGAACTTGGCGACCAGCCGATCAAAGGATCCTTTGGCTTCCGGTTTGTTTTGGAAAAACTCGATATGTACCTTACCGTCGGCCGACTGTCCACCTGTACAGGCGGTCAGTGTTAACAGAATGCCCAACAGGCACGCTGTTCCCAGCAGTCTGCTCCATTTCTCCATATCATGCGCCTCCTCGCAGTCTGATTTCGGTTGTGCTTCGGACGGCAGCAGCAGCGTATTCCGTCGTTCAAATTTCGTATCCGGCATTTCGGAATGTGTGCCTTGAACTCTTATGTGACATGTACTGCCTGCCCTTTCGCTAAACAATACCCGATTGGACTCTGCAGCGAATCTAAAAATAAAGCGTTTTCGAAGAATGGACCGAATAAACCCGCTCCCACCGTACAGAAAATGACCAAAGAAAAATGAAAGGAGCAAGGTTCAAGGCCCATTTTAGGGTAATAATTAAGCGTCTAAAACGGTGTTGGGGAAATACGGCTTAAGTCGAGACGAAACGGAGGGTTTTAATTATGGGAAAATACGTTGAAGTGGAACCGGGCATCAACATTTATGTGGAAGATGTCGGTCAGGGACGACCGGTTATTTTCCTGCACGGATGGCCGCTGGATTCGCGAATGTTCGAATATCAATATATGCGTCTGCCTGCTCAAGGATTCCGCTGCATCGGAATTGATGCACGCGGTTTCGGCAAGTCCGACGCCCCGTGGGAAGGTTACACGTACGACCGTTATGCGGACGATGTTCGTGCCGTAATCGATGCCCTGGATCTGCAGGATGCCATTTTGGTAGGCTTCTCGATGGGCGGCGCTACGGCAGTACGTTATGCGGCCCGCCACCAGGGACACGGCATTTCCAAACTGCTGCTGCTCGGCGCGGCTGCCCCGAGCTTCACCGTTCGTGAAGGTGTACCGGACGCAATGACGCCCGAAGACGTCAACGAACAGATTATCCAACCGACTTTGGAAGACCGTCCGAAAATGATTACGTCCTTTGGCAAAAAATTGACGCACAAATCGCCTAGCGTTTCCTCGTTCGCTTGGGTCGAAATGGTGGCCTTCCAGGCTTCCGCAGTCGGTACGCTGCGCGCTGCTGAAATGCTGCGCGACGAAGATCTTCGCGGCGATCTGAGCCAGATTACGGTCCCGACGTTTATCTTCCACGGCGAGAAAGACAAGGTCTGCCCTTACGGATTAGCAGAAGCGATGCATGCGGGTATTCCTTCTTCCCAACTTGTACCTTTCGAAAAGAGCGGACATGCCATGATGATGGATGAACCGGAGAAATTTAATGAGGAACTTGTATCAGTCCTTCGATAACTGAAGGACTGATACAAGAACTTGTTTCGATCCTTCGATGAAATGTAGGATCGAAACAAGGAACTTGCATCCGTCCTTCGATGAAATGAAGGACCGAAACAAGAAACTTGCTGTCGCACCTTCAACAACAAAAAAGTTAAAATCCGCTGTATTCCGGCATTCCGGAAGGCGAATAAATAAGGCCGCTCTCCGGTATCGGATAGCGGCCTTTGCTCTTGGTCCGCATCTGCATGCAAAAGCAAACATCTCGGCATTCGATCTCTACCTGTTCGAATTTTATTCCTGTAGATTCACTCCCGCTGCCGGAAGGTTATAGCGTTTCCTTTACTTTGACGAGCACCGGTAATACAATGAATCGGAAATCCCATTTCTATCCTATAACGTGAGGACTCGATTATGTTCAAACCTGTAAGAAGCCGCAATCCGCTGCTGAGGCTCAATCCTCCCCAAGTATTGGCCTTCGGTTTTCTAATTATGATTCTAACCGGATCAGGCCTATTGTCCCTGCCGGCGGCCTCGACTTCAGGCCAGTCAATGCCTTATCTGGATGCGCTGTTTACAGCCGCTTCCGCAACCTGTGTAACCGGTTTGTCCGTATTGAATCCCGGTGTCGACCTGACTAAGTTTGGTCAATTGGTCGTGATCGGACTTGTGCAGATAGGCGGCCTAGGCTTTATGACGGTCGCTACACTCATTGCACTGGTGTTCCGTCGTCGAATTACATTCCGCGAACGCTTAATTCTTCAGGAAACCATGAGTCAGAGTTCAACTGAAGGTATTATTCGATTGATCCGGAAAGTTCTGCTGTATGCTCTTGTCATCGAATCGATCGGAGCGATCCTGCTGTCTATTCGTTTTGCTTTTGAAATGCCTTTGGGTCAAGCCGCTTATTTTGGAGCTTTCCATAGTATCTCCATATTCAACAATGCGGGCTTCGACCTGTTCGGCGCTATTGAAGGAAGAGCAGGCAGCCTGATCCACTATGTAGATGATCCATTCGTCAACTTGATTGCCATGCCGATGATTATGCTCGGCGGGATTGGCTTTATTGTGATCGCCGACCTGCTGGATTATCGGCGCAAACGTAAGTTGTCTCTGCACAGCAAGGTCGTACTATGGATGTCGAGCATTCTCGTCGTCATCGGCGCAATCGTTATTTTTATTTTCGAGTTTACCAATCCTGCCACTTTGCAGCCGCTGGATTTCTCGGGCAAAACATTTGCTTCGGTCTTCCAGTCGATCTCTGCACGCTCGGCTGGACTCGTTACGATCGAGGTCACCGATCTGCGTCAGGCGACGCAATTCTTCATTGTTATCCTAATGTTCATTGGAGCGGCACCAGGCTCGGCTGGCGGCGGCATCAAAGTCACGACCTTTGCTATTCTGATCGGAGCGGTTCTGGCTATGATTCGCGGCAAGCAGGATATCGTATTTTTCCACTATCGAATCGCTCAGGACCGCGTGTACAAAGCAATTACGTTCTCTTTGCTGTCCTTCCTGTTGATTCTCGTCGCTGCCATGGTTCTGTCCGCAACAGAAGATTATTCCTTCCTGGGCATTCTGTTTGAAACTACGTCCGCTTATGCAACAGCCGGCGCTTCCATGGGCTTAACTTCACAGCTGACGCCGTTTGGCCAAGTCGTCATTACCGCCCTCATGTTTATCGGTCGTCTCGGTCCGGTTACTCTGGCCTTTACGCTAACGCCTAGAATGGACAAAGAACCTTTCCGATATCCGGAGGGCAAAATCACGATTGGATGAGGATTGGATGACAATCTTAATCCATATTCTATGAGGAAGGAGGATCACGAATGGGACGTAAACGAAGCAGAAAACGTACAACCGACGAAACTGCCGAAACCCGGGTTGCCCCGCCGGAACCCGCTTCCAGCGAAATCGAATCGGCTCCAACCACACAAGATTCGGAAGCCTTACGTTCCGAGAAACGTTCCGAATCCGCTGTGACTGCCCAAACGGACAGCAGCGGCGAAACCGAATTTTCGAACGAGACGCAGACGGACGGCAGTGTTCGCAGAAAGCGCAAACGCAGACGGAAGAAGCGCTCCGGAGCGAATGCGAATACGGCGGCGGATGGGAACGCAAAAATCCAAACAGACGGTGAACCGTCTGTCTCTATGCAGTCCAAGTCTGACCCTGGATTGGAAGACTCCGAAGAAGCGGCGGCTCAGAAACGTGAGGAGCCGAACTCATCTGCTGAGCATAAGCTTACGGCGGACCAAGCCGCCAAGCCGCGTAAAAGGCGGCGTAAGCGCCGCAGAGGCGGTGCGAAGAAGCCAGCATCGCCGAGCGACGATATTGCGGCACCAGGGTCCGGCGAGTCAAGCCTACCGGACCTTGTCGAGGCGCCAGCTGCGGAGTCCGGACGTCCCGAAGAGCCGGCGAGTCAAGCTGACTCCCTCCGGGACGGAGGTGCTGAGGCACGCGGCGTCAAGCTGTGCCTGCACTGCGGCGAGGAGAAGCCGCTGGGCGATTTCCTGAGACGGACAGGGAAGCGGTCCGGCAGCGGTTCGCGGCGCGGCACCTGCCGCGATTGCCGCAATCGGCGGCAGGCAGCGGTGCTGGAAGGCCTTGATGAGGCTTCCGATCCGCTTCCGCCCTCAGCCGACGCTCAGCCGCCTGAAACCCTGCCTGCGGAAGCGGAAGCTGTTGAGAACGTTCCCAAGCGGCGTGTTCGCCGCCCTCCACCGCAGCCTCCGACAGACGCACTGAGGGAGCCGACCCGCGAAGCCGAACTGAGACCAACCCGGCAGGGCACAATCCGTATGCGCGGCCGTACCGATAAAGGACGCCGCTGGCAGCAGGAGACGGACCTTGAGATGGCACGCTGCCTTGTACGCGAACATGCCGCAGTTGTCGTGAACCGCTTTACCATACGACGTCTGTACACGAATCGTTCGTTCCGCCGCTATATTCTTGAGCGGGACCATTATACCTGTCATTTCTGCGGTGAATACGGCGATACGATCGACCACCTTCTACCGCGTGCCAAGGGCGGACATACGACGCCGCTCAACTGTGTCTGCGCCTGTATGCTCTGCAACCAGAACAAAGCCGATCGGGATCTGGACGAATTTATGGAAGATGCCGAACCGTTCGAGGATGTCTCCAACGAAGAACGGCTTGATGCCCGACATGCTGAACGTTAAAGAGCTTCTCCACCAGTTGTTATTCATAATCAAAAGGACCTTTCCCAATGCCTGCACTTCGCAGGCTTCGGAAAGGTCCTTCTTAGTTGGAGTGACACTTGCTGAACATTTACAAATCGCTCTCTGGCGATTATTCGTATCTGCGAACAACCGCTGTTAATTTGCACCGTCACGCCGTGGTCGGTCCGCAGGCTGTGCTCAGAACCCTGCACAGCTCCGATCGCCGCACCGGCTTCGTAAGCAGCCCAGTCGAGGCTTTGGCACGAGGCTGTGCCTCTCCCCCGTGAGCGAGCGGAAGCAGCAGAACCAGCGGTGTCCGAGGCGCATACTGTTGAACGCCGGACTGCCGTATCGTTTCTTCATCAAGTTCCCAGTCGCTCAGCAGCAGGTCGAACGGACCTTCGTGAACAAGTGCTGTCGCCGCTTCCGTTTCGCTTCCCGCCTGCCGAACTTCTATTCCAAGACGCTCGGCCAAATGGGACAGCGTACAACGGGTTCCGCTTCCGGAAGCCGCAAGCAGCAGCCGCCGGCCTTTGAATTCGACTGCCGAATCCGCTGAACCGGTCCCTGTATCCTGACCGATCTCGAGCGGCAGCACAAAGGTCATCCGGGTTCCCTGTCCTTTGCGTCCTTCCGCCCAGATTTTCCCGCCCATCAGATCAACCAACCGCTTGCTGATCGATAGACCGAGTCCGGTTCCTCCGTAATCGCCTTCCTCCGGTCGATGCACCTGCTCGTAATCATGAAACAGCCGAGCGATCCCGGCTTCCGAAATTCCTATGCCGGTATCACAAACACACACCTCAATCCACGCCCGCTCTTCTCCGTCGCCCTCCAGCCGCCGTGCCGTAATTCTCACTTCGCCGGCTGGTGTAAACTTGATCGCGTTACTGAGAAGATTACTGACGACTTGACGAATCTTGCGTACATCGCCAATCAGGATCAGCTCCGGATCCAAATCCAGATCGAGAGTCAGCTCAAGTTCGGAACGCTGTGCCGCCTTGGCTGCAAACTGATACGCGGTATCTTCAAGTGCTCCAATCAGATCCATAGGCGCTGTTTCCAGCTTCATTTGCCGCGCTTCCAGCTTCCCGTAATCGAGAATGCTGCCGACCAGCTCCAGAAGAGACTGCTGACTGTCCTCGATAATTTGCAAATACTGTCTCTGCTCTTCGGTTAAGCCGGTTTCTTTCAGCAGTTGGGACATGGCGACAATCCCATTCATCGGCGTACGGATTTCATGCCCCATAATGGCAAGCAGCTCGCCGGTCTGCCGGGCGGTCAACTCCGCATTTTCCCGGCTTCGTTTAAGCTCGCTCTCGCGCTCCGTCACAACGCTTTTTTGTTCTGATTCCGTCAGCCTGGCCAAGACCGAAGCTGCCCGTTTCAGTGCGTCCTCTTCGTCACTGTCGAATTTCTTGTTGTCGCGAAGCGCACCCAAGACGCCCTGCTCGCGATCACACTGCAGAGGAAGCGGTACAGTTGTCCTGTAAGGTACAGCGCCCTTGTCTGCTATCTCCAGCGGCTCGCCGGTCTGAATACCGCGGTGCGAACGCCCCCAGACGATCATCGTTTGCATGCCTATTGTCGTCCGCTTGGCAACAAACAGCGTATCTGCATTCGTCAGACCGCCCGTCAGTTCCAATAAATCGTTGGCTGCCGCAGTCAGGGCTGGAGATGGACAGAAGTCCGTTTTCATCGAATATTCCACTTGTCATTCACCTGCTTTCCATGGGAATGGGAAATCGCTATGCGCCTATTGGCAGCAATATGAAGGGCAAACGAATCGTGTTGTAGGATCGATGATGTAAGTGCAGCGCAGAGAAGTGGTGGCTAAAAGCTTCCGATTTTTCGCAAACACATGATTGGAATCATTATACCATCAATATGGGGGAGGTCGTCCAATAAAACCCTTGCAGCTCACCCCTTTTTTTCCTGTCTGCAAATTCGTTTCCTCACTCCCCAACTGGCTCGCTTGAGAGACAGGCAGGGGCTTTTTTCGTTTAGCCGCAGCTTGCAAAGGGTATATACATGCTAAGACCGAGTCACACCGCCTATGAATTTATCCTTACTCAACGAAGGAGCTGTTTGATATGAGCGACAACGGAATGAGCGATAAAATCAAAGCCGGAGTTAACAAAGCCAAAGGCGAGGTTAAGGATCAGATTGGCAATGCCACAAATAATCAGGGCATGCAGGCAGACGGTAAAGTGGACAAAGCCAAGGGCAGTGTCCAGGATAAAGTCAGCGATCTGAAGGATCGGCATTAAGAACAAGCGATCCTATCCATAATTCCCTTCTTAAATGTTAATATTAACTTTTATCCTTTCATTGATCGAGCGAATGACACCGAGCCGATCGGTGTCAACCGGAACACCTGTGTTTCGGTTCCCTTTAAAAGAGACTGCCCCCGCATCTGCGGGATGCGGTCTTTTTGCTGTGTTTAGTGCTGCTTCCGGTATCGTTCTACTTTTTATCCCGTCGCTGCTCGGCTCATTCAGACTCCCGGGTAAAATAAGCTTCCGCCCGTCGGCTGACCCAGAACGAGAACGCGAGAAATCCTGCCACATACAGAAGCTCGTACGGCCGCTCCGCAAACCGGCTCAAATCATGTCCGACGTATGAAACGGCCAGCACCATGATCGCTTTCCCGCCGGCAATGGCCAAGAAAAAAGGCAGCTTGGGCATACGCGCAACGGCCGCTGCCGTATTGACAATCGCAAACGGACCGACCGGCATCATGCTGAGAATAAATACAAAGCTAAAGGCATTGCGGCGTACCCATCGCATGCTTTTTTGTACTTTCGGCCGTTCCGCCCAACGTTGGAAATATGAATGCGATGCGATCGCCCGAACGATTAGAAACGTAGTCATGCAGCCGGCAACCAATCCGATCCACGAATACAGAAAACCCAGCCATAGTCCGTACACCGCCGCATTAACGCCAACAATAACGGCCGTCGGCAGCGGCGGGACGAACGACTTCATAAAGGTCAGGAAGATGCCCGGCAGCGGGCCGAGTGCGCGAAATCTTTCCAGCCACTCATTCAAATTTTCTGCCGTCATATACGATAACAGATAGAGGTTCAGCACATGCCGCTCTCCTTTCGGGATTTCGCCTCTCGGCATATCCGCTATTATAGCGGGTAAACGGACTTTTCGCTTTCAACTGCGGATTTCCTCTTAATTGGGCACGTTTTTGAAGCACTGTTCCGGGTAATAATGGCCATATGGCCGGGAGTCCGACTCCTTTCACGCCCGCCAATGAAACGGAGGTATACACAATGAGCGACAAAAATGATCCGCAGTCCTTTTTCTTCGAAGATGATGGTATCATTCCCAACAACCCGAAGTATCCGGTGCTCCTGTATTCCGGCGCTCTGAAGGACAAAGCGGAGTGGACGGAATCCATCCTTAACGGCAACGGCTGGCGCAACAGCTGGGAAAACGGCGTTTTCAACTACCACCATTACCACAGCAATGCGCACGAAGTGCTTGGCGTTACGCATGGCACGGTTCTTATTCAGCTCGGTGGAGAGAATGGGCGTTCCTTCGACCTTCAGGCAGGCGATGTTATCGTATTACCGGCCGGAACCGGTCATAAGCGCATTACCGCAAGCGATGACTTTCGAGTTGTGGGAGCGTACCCCGATGGAACCGACTAT
This sequence comes from Saccharibacillus kuerlensis DSM 22868, assembly GCF_000378145.1. GTDB lineage: Bacteria > Bacillota > Bacilli > Paenibacillales > Paenibacillaceae > Saccharibacillus > Saccharibacillus kuerlensis. Next base: position 174,094 of record NZ_KB899283.1, read on the forward strand.
AACACACGTATCGAAAATGACGGCAAACGTGAACAGTCGCTTGGTGAAATCGCCGAAGTGCCGATTCCGAACACTGATCCCGTATACGGAGATGACGGTCCGCTGCCGAAGATTTGGTCCGGCCGTTAACCCAGCCGTTTAATCTAGCCATCCTGAATTTCTGCTGCAATATTGCGCCTTTCAGGCGCTTTTTTTATTTTTCACCCGGCTTTGTTGTACAATAATGTCATCCTATGCCATCCGGATGCTGACTTTCTTTTGGCAAATACCGGACGGCACACAGAAAGAAGGAGCTGCCCCATGAAGTTCGAACAATATGTCCAATACGATGCTGTGGGTTTGGCGGAGCTGCTGCGCAAGCGCGAGGTGACCGCCGCTGAATTGATGGAAACGGCCTATGCCCGAATGGACGAAGTCAATCCGGTGCTGAACGCTGTTGTACGTCAGCGACGCGAAGCTGCGCGGCAGGAAGCGGCCGGTATGCCCGTACCGACCGACGATCGGCCTTTTGCCGGTGTACCCTACCTGCTGAAGGATATTTCGCAGGCGCTTGCTGGCGAGCCGCTGACTTCGGGATCGGTGCTGCTCCAGGACCATATCGCGCGCCGCGACTCCAACTATGTTGCCCGTCTGCGGGCCGGCGGCCTTATTCCACTGGGGCATACGAACACGCCGGAATTCGGATTGAAGAACATTACCGAACCGACCCTGTACGGTCCGTCGCGCAATCCGTGGAATACCGATTATTCCCCGGGCGGCTCCAGCGGCGGCGCAGCGGCCGCCATCGCCTCGGGCATTGTGCCGATTGCCGGCGCAAGCGACGGCGGCGGCTCAATCCGCATTCCGGCATCGTTCACCGGCCTGTTCGGCCTCAAGCCGACGCGCGGCAGAACCCCGGTCGGCCCTGGCGTCGGCCGACAGTGGCAGGGCGCGTCGATCGACTTCGCCCTGTCGCGCACCGTGCGCGACAGCGCCGCGCTGCTGGACCTGCTGCAGGTGCTGCAGCCCGAAGCCGCATTTCAGACGCCCCTCTACCCCGGCGTCTACGCCCAAGACATGCTGGCGCCTCATTCGCGCCCGCTGCGTATCGCCTTCACGACCGCTTCGCCGGTCGGCACGCCCGTAAGCGAAGACGCCGTGCAGGCGGTAATGAAGACCGCCCGTTGGCTGGAAGACCAAGGGCACGAGGTCGAAGAGAAGCTTAGCCCGGTCAACGGCGTACGCTTGATGGAAAATTACTATACGATGAATGCCGGCGAAGTGTCTGCCATGTTCATCTCATTGGAGCGAATGCTCAGTCGTGCAATCCGACCCGACGAAGTCGACATCATCACCTGGGTATTTGCCGAAGCCGGTAAAAATGTCTCCGCTGCCGAATTTGTTCACAGCCTAAACGAATGGGACGTTGCTGCGGCGCAGATGGCCGAGCTGTCCGCACGTTATGATCTCTATATCACGCCGGCCGCTGCTTTCCAGGCGCCAAAAGTCGGCGAACTGACGCACAAGCCCGACGAGATATCGCCGTGGATGCGCGTCAGCGAGCTGTCGATGAACGAGCAGCGCCAGATGCTTTACGATATTTTCGAGCGCAGCCTGACGTATACGCCGTTCACCCAGCTTGCGAATCTGACAGGGCAGCCGGCGACCAGTCTGCCGCTGCATATGACGCAAGACGGACTGCCGCTCGGCGTGCAGATGATCGCCGCCAAAGGACGCGAGGATCTGCTGCTGCAGGTAGCTGCGCAGTTGGAACAGTCAGAGCTCTGGATCGGGATGCAGGGCAATCCGATGATGGGTTAGGTTTTCTCTATACACTGAATATTTCTGTTGAAAAAGCTGCTGCCGATCGGTGATCCGATCCGGCGGCAGCTTTTCTTTCATTCTTTTCTAAATCCATTTTCGTATCCATCTTCAGAACCATCTTCCCTCGGCTCTTCTCCTGCTGCCGCTTCCTTTTACTCGTAAATGAACCAGACTTCGCGGATCTGTCCATCCTTCGTTTCGTAGATGGCTGCGGCATATACGGCTTCGTCCGAGTCTTCGCGCGTTACTCGTTCATGGTCGATTACCCGACTGCCGATTACCATTCGGTTGATCAGCTCCGCATGCACTTTATCAACCTCGAATCGCTTGCGGTAGCGCTCGCGCATCATTTCCCGACCTTCCACAATCAGCGACCCGTCCAGCAGATTATAGAGCCGCACATCTTCCGCATACACCTCCAAAAATCCCTCCAGATCGTGAGCATTGTACCGATCGAGCTGGCGCTGCGCCAGTTCCTCTGCCTCAGATGATGCTGAACGAGAGAGCAGCCCTTTCGGTGCATTTTGCGGCTGTATTTTATTCACGCTCTCGGTCAGGCGGTCCGATTTTTGTATTTCTTCCAACTCTTCAGTTTTTCTTTTTGAAACATTCTCTTCGCAGTCTCCCTGTTTCACTTCGTTCCCTCCTATCATTTTTGCAGCTCTGGGCAGAACTTCCACTGTCGATCATTTTCCTGTTCATTGTAACTTTTTATGGACGTTCCGGCATCGTTTCGAGGGAATTGGTTCAGCAGGAAACCTTGAAGCAGACAGCGGATAAGGCGATAAATCATTACAGAATGGTTACATTTTTTCTCTATTCGTTTTATTTTTTTAATATTCTCTAAACAATTGGGCGTTTGCAATCGATAAAGAAGAAAGAGAACACGAAAAGAGCAAGCGGGAAGCCCATTTGAAACAAACTCAAATGCACTCACTTCATTAACTTTTAACATACTAATTACATTTTCTTCATCAACTTTCTGTAGGTCGCATTCTTACTGAGATCATTATAACTAAAAAATAAATGCCGAGTTCTTATTTCAAGAAGCGGGGGAACCACTCTGGGTGAATTGATTTCTGTCTGTACTGAAATCATAGGAAACTCCAACCGAACCCAATCAGCTAACCTCGTAGGCTTTGGAGGAACATCATGTTCAAAAAAATTTCTTTGGTTTTGGCTGGCACAATTTTACTCTCTTCTTTTAGCGCTTCAACAACGGCTCCGGTTTCTGCAGGAGAGTCGTTAAGCGAAAGTGTGAACGAATATGTCGGTGTCCCTTACAAATGGGGCGGCACCACCAAGAACGGTATGGACTGCTCAGGCTTTATTCTTGCGGTGTTCGATCACTTTAATATCGACCTCCCGCGCGTATCCAGAGATCAAGCCAAAACCGGCACACCGGTTGCAAGAGAAAACCTTCGTCCAGGAGACCTCGTATTTTTCAACACTTCAGGTAAAGGCATTTCTCACGTTGGAATTTATGTAGAAAATAATAAATTCGCCCATGCCTCCAGCAGCAAAGGGGTAACGCTCAGCCGGATGGATCAGGGATATTTCGCAACCCGGTACGTAACGGCAAGAAGAATCACAAACGACAGTTCTTATCAGCACATGGTTAGATAATAAGGAATTGAAAAAGACTCGGAATCCCGGATTCCGAGTCTTTTCTATTTTCTCCACCTGACTCTCTTCCCACGATTCTCTTTGCACGATTCTCTCCGCACAGTTATCATGCAGCCGTTCTACTCGCCCTCCTTCCCCTTCGATCCGATTGTTCGCGCCGCACTGCGTTTAATAACTAGCAGGGCAAGGAAGCACCGCCGATTCCCTGCATGCACAACACCGCAAAGGAGGGATTCCTATTATTACGATCGGACTGACCAATTTCAGCGATCATGACGAACTCTACGGCAAGAAGAAGCCCAACGAGCGGTTGGCCGCCTATAGCGAAACCTTCAAGCTCGTAGAGCTGGACAGCTCTTTTTATGCCATCCAACCTGTGAAAAATTATGAAAAGTGGGTCTCTCAGACCCCGGACGATTTCGGGTTTATCATCAAAGCGTATCAAGGTATGACCGGGCATCTCCGCGAGAAAAAGAATTACTTCGATACACCCGAGGAGATGTTCGCCGCTTTCCATAAAAGCCTGGCACCGGTTATTGAAGCGAACAAGCTGACCATGACCTTGTTCCAATACCCGCCCTGGTTTGACTGCACCCGTGAGAATGTGGAGAAGCTGCGCGTGACACGCGAATTTATGAAAGACGTGCCATGCGCGCTCGAGTTCCGGCATCAATCTTGGTATTCGCCGCAGTTTCGAGACAAGACACTCGACTTCATGCGCAAGGAAGGCTGGATTCAGACTGTTGTCGACGAGCCTCAGGCCGGCAGCGGCTCCATTCCGATCATTGCGCAGGCCACGAGCGACGAAGCGACGTACGTCCGCATGCACGGGCGCAACGTTGGCGGCTGGCACAAGAGCAGCGATCCCAACTGGCGCAAGCTGCGCTATTTGTACCGCTACAGCACAGAGGAACTGACGGAGTGGCGCGACATTCTGCTCGATCTGGATAAGCAGTCCAAGCACGTCTACGTCGCGTTTAACAATAATTCGGCCAAAGACGCTACGCCAAACGCTCTGGAATTGATGGAGCTCCTCGGTCAGCCGATTCCGGAAGGTGCACCATGGCCGCCGCAGGAGGAAGCATCTGAACCGAAGCAGGCGACTCATGCAGACGAGCCCAAGCAGGAAAAGCTTTTTTGAATAAAAAGATGTGAATAAAATAAGTATGAATAAATAAAAACGCAAAAAGACCGCCCCAACGTCTTGTTGACGATCGGAGAGCGGTCTTTTTCTCATGTCTATGACTTCGCTCGGACTAACGTTGAAGCTTACTTAAACCACTTCAGACGCTCTTCCAGCGGTTTGAACTCTTTTTCGCCAGCCGGAGCGGTCGGTTTGCCGAACGGCATCTGCGCGATCAGTTTCCAGCTCTCCGGAATGTTCCATTCCGGCTTTACTTTCTCATCAATCAGCGGATTGTAATGCTGCAGCGAAGCGCCGAAACCTTCCGCCTCCAGCAGTGTCCAGATCGCGTACTGGTGCATGCCCGAAGATTGCTGCGACCAGATCGGGAAGTTGTCCTGGTACGCCTGATACTGTTCCTGCATACCGCGGATGACCGACTCGTCTTCGAAAAAGAGAATCGTACCGTATCCGGCTTTGAAGCTGTCCATTTTTTCCTGCGTCGGTCCAAAGTTTTCTGCCGGAACAATCTCTTTCAAAATAGCGGTCGTGAAGTCCCACAGTCTATCATGGTGCTCGCCCAGGAGGACAACAATGCGCGCGCTTTGCGAGTTGAAAGAGGATGGAACGTGCAGTAAAGCCTGCTCGATCAATTCGCGAATTCGTTCGTCGGATGCGGTTTGTTCCTTGCTGATTCCGTAAATGCTGCGTCTGTTTTTCATCAGTTCAAGCATGCTTTCGGTCGTCAAGTTAAACGCCTCCTCTAATAAATAGTCCAATTTATTATTACCTGTTTTTGACGTTCCCCAAGCAGATTCTTAAAACTTTAACACTGCAAAAAAGAAAAACGTCTCGAAATCCTAATTTATGTAAAAAAATATGCTCGTCGTTTAGTCTCTCTTGCTTTCGGGTAACTTGTATTATTCTTATTAGCTAGCAACATTTTTAATATGAAGCTTTCCAATAGAATCATTTCTTGTCTTCCACTCAACCGATTAAGCCGGACGCTTCTGCGTCCTTTTTTATACCCGATTCATGGGCTATTTCTGGTGCGGCATAGTTGTCAGCCAAATATCCCGCCAATATGGAATCACAAGGAGGCTCTTTGTTTATGACCGCAAATCACACAATGATGCAATTTTTCGAATGGCATGTACCGGCGGACGGAGAGCATTGGAACCGGTTGAAGGAAATGGCTCCCGAGTTAAAAAGGTCGGGAATCGATTCCGTATGGATTCCACCGGTAACAAAGGGCCAATCCGCAGAAGATACCGGTTACGGTGTCTACGATCTGTATGACCTTGGTGAATTCGATCAGAAAGGAACCGTCCGCACCAAATATGGAACAAAAGAAGAATTAAAAAGCGCGATTGCAGCCTGTCACGAATTTGGCATCGCCGTGTACGTCGATCTTGTCATGAACCACAAGGCTGGCGCTGACGAGACGGAACGCTTTCAAGTGGTTGAGGTCGATCCCAACAACCGCAATGAGGTCATCTCCGAAGAAACGTTCGAGATCGAAGGCTGGACCAAGTTTACATTCCCAGGCCGAAACGACCAATATTCCTCTTTCAAATGGGATGCCCGCCACTTCAACGGCACAGACTACGACCAAGCAACCGGTCGTACAGGGATTTACCGGATCGAAGGCGAGCATCGCAGCTGGGATGACAAGGTAGACAACGAGTTCGGCAATTATGACTATCTCATGTTCGCGAATATCGATTATCGGCTGCCCGAAGTACGTGAAGAAATGATGTCATGGGGCCGTTGGCTCGTCGATACGCTTCAGTGCAGCGGGTACCGCCTGGACGCAATCAAGCATATCAACCATGATTTTATCCGCGAATTTGCCAGTGAAATGATCCGCAAACGCGGCGAGGACTTCTATATTGTTGGCGAGTTCTGGAACAACGACCTGAACACCTGCCGAGAGTTTCTCGACACGGTTGATTACCAGATCGATCTGTTTGACGTTGCTCTGCATTATAAGCTGCATGCAGCCTCTCAGTCCGGCAGTGCCTTCGACCTGACGACAATTTTTGATGATACGCTTGTACAGACTCACCCGACACATGCGGTCACCTTTGTAGACAATCACGACTCTCAACCGGGCGAATCGCTCGAATCATGGATTGAAGACTGGTTCAAGCCGATTGCTTACGCGCTGATTCTGCTGCGCCAGGATGGCTACCCTTGCGTCTTCTACGGCGATTACTTCGGAATTGGCGGAGAGAATCCAATCGAAGGCAAAAAAGAAGTGATCGATCCACTGCTCTACGCCCGATGCCAAAAAGCTTACGGCGATCAGGATGATTACTTCGATTTCCCGAACACGATTGGCTGGGTGCGCCGCGGCGTCGAAGAAATTCCCGGCTCCGGCTGTGCGGTCGTTGTCACAAACGGGGATCCGGGCGAGAAACGAATGTTCGTTGGAACCGAACGCACCGGCGAAGAATGGATCGACCTGACGGGCAATCGTGAAGAGAAAATTGTGATCGAAGAAGACGGCTTTGCCACCTTCACCGTAAACGGCGGCAGCGTCTCTGTGTGGGCTCTTCCGGAAGAAGACCGCAGCATGGACTGCTCGATGGACGCACAGGGCGAATAAGGAAGTCGAACGACAAAACTGCCTTACCGGTTGATGATCTGCAGCTGGACAGCTAGGCATTAAAAAACCGTCTCTGCGGCGAAAGTGCCGCAAAGACGGTTTTTTTGTCGTTCGGTTATTCCATAATCAGAACAGCGTATCCTGCGCCAAATTCCACAGCAGATACAGCGCGGTCACCCAAATAAACAATGCCGAGCCTTTGTTGAACAAGATCATCAGCCGGCCGCTGCCGTCGAAGCGGCGCAGCGCGGAACCCGCTCCCGCTAACCCGACAAACCAGAGCCAGGAAACGACGATGCAGGCTGCGGCGAAGCACAGCCGATCCGCACTCTCATAGACGAGTGCGCTGGTTCCAATTACCCCAATTGTATCAAGCAGGGCATGCGGATTCAGCAGCGAGACGGATGCCGCAAACAGCATCTGCTTTGAAGCCGGCAGCGCTCGTGCCGATATGCCGCCGCTTGTCGCAGATGGGCGCGAACGCCACAGCGTTACGCCCATATACAGCAGAAAGACGCCCCCAGCCAGCATCAGTACGATTCTCAGCGCCTCGAACTGGAGTACGACGGCCGAGACACCGTACACGGCCAGCAGAATCAACAGCGTGTCGCACAGCGAAGCCGCAAGAACGGCTGGAAGTGCGCGGGACACACGCGGTTGAGTCGCCCCCTGCGTAAAGACAAAGACATTCTGTACGCCGAGCGGCAGAATCAGCCCGAAGGCCAAAATAAATCCATGCAGGATAGCTTCCAATTGAACATCGACTCCTTTTCCTCTTCTATGATACGATGCGGGGAGAAAAAGAAAACCGCCAATTGGACGGTTTTCGAACCATCCAATTTGGCTGCGGTACTTTTACTTCTCCGAAGAGCACGCAGCCGCCAACGTCGAAAGGAGAACCGCTATGAACTGGAAACCCTCTGCCCATCCTCATCATACGCTGCAGGCACAGATCTCCTCCTGGATTGCCGGACGTATCGAGCACGGGGATTGGACATCCGGTACACGCCTGCCTCCACAGAGGGAACTTGCCTCCCGCTTCGGTGTAAACCGCAGTACAGTTCAGGCTGCGCTCGACGAACTTAAGGCCGACGGCTTGCTGGAATCCCGTCAAGGCTCCGGTGTCTTCGTTTCAGGCAGCGCTTGGAATGCACTGCTGACCCGTTCCCAGCCAAACTGGCAGCGGCATATTCGTGCCAGCGTGCATAAGCCGAACCGGCATACAATTCGGCTGATTAATGGCAGTGAACCGGATCCTTCATTCATTCGGCTCGGAACCGGCGAACTTTCACCGGACTTGCTGCCCGCCAAGGAATTTGAAGACTCACTGCGCGACCTAAGGCTCGACTCCCGGGCACTCGGTTATTCCGAACCGCTCGGTAGTCTTCGTCTTCGGCTGGCGCTATGCCGTCATCTGGAAAGCCTGGGTATCTTCGCGAAGCCGGAAAACATCTGCATCGTCTCCGGCGCGCTGCAGGCGCTGCAGCTAATTGCCGTCGGTCTGCTTGAGGAAGGATCTACTGTATTCCATGAATCGCTCTCTTACTTGAACTCTGTGCATCCGTTTCAGTCGGCTGGAATGCGTATGCTGAGCTTTCGCCAGGAGCCTCAGTTGAAGGAGAAGCTAGTACGGGCCACCAGAGGGCGCCAATCGCTGCTGTATGCTGTGCCTACGCTAAATAATCCGACTGGCCACAGTTGGAGTGCCTTGGAACGTTCTCACGTATACAATGTCTGCTCGGAACTGCGCATTCCGATCGTTGAAGACGACGTCTACCGCGATCTGCTGTTCGCTCCGGGACTTCCCCCTATCAAAGCGGCAGATTCCTCAGGCCAGGTGCTCTATCTCGGCAGCCTATCGAAGTCACTCAGCCCAGGACTTCGAATTGGTTGGGTCGTCGCTCCATCGCCCGTCGCAGCACGGTTGGCGGATGTGAAGATGCAGACCGACTACGGTTCCAGCGCATTCTCACAGGAGATCGCCGCACACTGGCTCGAATCCGGTCTGCATCAGCGCAATACCGAACGGCTGCGCGGCGAGCTTGGGCTGCGAGCGGCTTTCGTCCAAGAAACACTGCACGCCTCGTTTCGTGGTCTGGCCGAATGGAATTCACCGGAAGGCGGCTTCTACATCTGGCTGCGTTTCCTTCGCCCGATCGTAGACAAAAGCTTTTTCCGCCTCCTGCTCAATCGTAAAATCTTGATCAATCCGGGCTATCTTTACGACCCGGATGATCAACACCACATTCGACTCTCTTACGCATATGCATCGTACGAGGAAATGCGTACGGGACTCGAAGCGCTGCGTCAAGAAGCGGAACGCGCCGGAAACTGCTGATTTTATGCCGGCATGCCGGATCAACCGAAAAAAGGCCCATCCCTTGAGGGGCGGGCCTTGTCTTTGTTCAAATCGAGCTGCTTCTTACACCCAACGAATAACGTCTTCCGGTGCCCGACGCGTCTGTGGGCGAGGGTCCTTGGTCCGGTAACCGAAGGCTGCCATTACACTGACTCTGTAAGCTCCATCCTCCAGCAGACCCTCTTCTTCCAATACTTTGTCCAGCTTAACGCGGTTGAAGCCTTCGATCGGGCAGGAATCGATCCCAATCTGTGCGGCAGCCGTCATCATATTGCCTAGCGCAATATACGTCTGCTTCGACGCCCAGTCGAACAGACTGCGCTCGTCGCGCAGGTCGAAGTCCTCTACCTGGAACGTTTTGTAGATCTCACCCGTCATGCGGTCGACCAAATCCTGAGGATAGCCTTTGACGTTCAGCATTTGCTCTACCAGGTAAGGCGAGTCATAGCGCACGTTGCTGCGGGTCAGGATGACAACAAAATGACTTGCTGTTGGCAGCTGTCCCTGAGCGCCCCATGATACGGCGCGAATCTTCTCGCGCAGTTCCGGGTTCTGCACAACGACGAATTTCCATGGTTCCAGACCGATGGAGCTCGGCGACAGTCGTGCGGTTTCCAGAATGAATTCAAATTCTTCAGCCGGAATTTTCCGGTCGGGATCAAAACTCTTGGTTGCGTGTCTGAATCGGTAGGCATCCAGAATTTCATTACGTTTTGCTTCGCTGCTCATCAAACGGGCCACCCTTCTGGTATATGCGTAAATCGATAATAACTTACTTTTAATTACCGATTCATTCTACAGCTTTTTCGCATGTCGGTCAATCGGTAGATGTACGCGATGCTTCAGTAAGCGGAATACGACGAAAGATTCTTCTTTCCGATCGTACATCTCCCTTATGAAATCGAAAGTGCTGCTTCTATTAAAAAAAGAAATCCGCACAGAAAAAGCCTCTTTCGGCCAAGGCCGAAAGAGGCTTTTAAACACGACAGCAGGACGATCATCAAGATCGTCCTGCTGTCGCAGCTTATTTACTCATACGCTAACATCGAAATTGCGACCGACTTTTACCGACTTTGCCGGCTCGGAGCGATTCTCCCAAGGTTGAATCGTTCCCGGAGCGACCGGTGCAGCATAAAGCGATCCCGGCGACTCAAGCGCCCCCAGCATAGCACGGGCATAATCGTCTCCGCCCCGCGGCGAAGCTTGACGGGCTGGAGTCGGCTCTGGTGCCGATTCTTCCTCAGTCTCTTCAGGCAAAGAGAAGGTCGGCTGCTCTTCCTGCTCCGATTCGAAAACATCCCGGTCCGGACGTCCCTGAACTGTAAATTCCGGGCGCTCTCCATTGGCCGCATCCAACAGGGCAATGTGGCGTTCAAGCAGCGCGATATGACGACGAAGGCGTATCGCCCGCTGTTCACGGTCCGGCACCGAAGCCGGCAGCTGAAGTACACGCGAAAGTTCCGCTTCCAGACTGACTTTGCGATTTTCCAACGGCGCTTTGCCATGACGGCTCGGTGTATAGGAAGAATTCAAAGCCGGCAGGCCGTTGATGGAAGATATAGGACTTGTTCTGCCTTGTATACTGCTCATTGACGCCATCCGCCTTTCCCGGTTAAGAATACAAATATAGTCGAATGCCCAAGATACCTGCACGGTCCATCACTGTGAATGTGCTTAACACACACAGAGATTACTTATTCCGTATAACTTACCCCGTTTTTATCAGATGTAACAGCTTAACGCAAAAAAACTTGCCGAATCCGGAAAATCCGGTTCCAGCAAGTCAGTTTTCCACAAAATCGGAGAATGAGCTTCTTCAAGCATTATCCCAATTTTGCAGAGGTCTTAACGGACTCAACGGCTTCGATCGTCGTCTTGACGATAAGGCGCAGCGCATCAAGCAGGGTCTCCTGCGGCAGCGAGGGCAGGGAAGGCTTAAGCGCTGCAAGCTTGGTCGAAGCCGGAAAATGCACGAAGCCCGCAAGCGTATCCGATCTCTGCTCCCGCAAAGTATCCAGCAGCGCGTACATTGTATTGTTGCAGATATAAGTTCCTGCCGTATTGGATATGGAGGACGGAATACCGGCTGATCGCAGTTCTTCCGTGATTCGCCGAATCGGAAGCGTAGCGAACAGACCGTCCGGTCCGTCTGCACGAATCGGCTCATCTTTCGGACTACGACCGGTATTGTCGGCGTAAGATTCCGTATCCTTGATATTAATCGCGATCCGCTCGGGCGTGATAGCTGTACGTCCTGCTGCCAGACCACAGGCGATAACCGCGTCCGGGCGCAGCCGTTCCGTTTCCGCAAGCAGCTTTTCGGCACAATCGTCGTAATGAACCGGAAGCAGCAGCGTATGAATCTCCGCATCTCCAAAATTTTCGGCCGCAATCTGCTCCATCAGCTCCTGCGTCGGATTAATCGGCGAATCGCCGAACGGTTCGAAGCCCGAAATGAGAATTTTCATAAATAGATTCCTCCGTCGGTTTTAGCTTATCTTACCATCTTCCTCTTCTTTCGGAACAGCAGAGGAATACCAACAAGGCGCTTCACCCTCCCGCTTAATCAGAGCCTGTCAATCAGATCTCGCCCCGAATATGCGGCTTGACCTCGTTCTGATAAAATTCAGCCAGCTTCCGGCTCTCTTCCGCATCGTATCCCGGCACCTGGGCCGAGCCCAGATTATCTTCGACCTGGCGCACGCTCTTGAACCCCGGAATAATAGTAGTGACGCCCGGCTGATCGAGAATCCAGCGCATCGATGCACGAGCCATATCGCCGCGGCCTTCCGCAATCCATTTCAATTTCTCCGCCAGCTCTACGCCTTTATTGAACGGCAGTCCCGCAAATGTCTCACCGACGTTAAACTGCTCGCCGTTGGCATTGAAATTCCGGTGGTCATTTTCCGCGAAGGTACTGGCTTGAGTAAACTTGCCCGTCAGCAGCCCGCTTGCCAGCGGAAGCCGAACGAGAATGCCCACGCCCTTCTCTGCCGCTTTTGGGAAAAGTTCCTCTGCCGGCGTCTGGCGCAGCAGATTGAAAATGACTTGAAGCGCACTTACACCGGGCACATCCAGACAGAGCAAGCCCTGTTCCACCGTTTCTACACTGACTCCATAATGCCGGATCTTTCCTTCCTGCTTCAGCTTGTCCAGCACACCGAATACGGAACCGTCTTTCAGAATCTCCGTCGGCGGACAGTGAATCTGGTACAGATCGATTTGCTCGCGTTCCAGGCGCTTCAGACTGTCCTCGCAGTAACGCCGTACCGCTTCTTCCGAGTACGTGGCCGGATCATGAATATCTCCCGCCCGGCAGAACTTGGTCGCGATATGAATCTCGTCCTCGCGCCCTTTTGTAGCCTGTGCCAGCAGTTTTTCCGCATGACCTCCGCCGTATACGTCTGCCGTATCGAAGAAGTTGACACCTTCCTCCATTGCACGCTGCAGTCCTTTGATTGCTTCTTCGTCGTTGGAATTGCCCCAGTCCCCGCCGATTGCCCATGTCCCAAAGCTTACCTCGCTGATGTTCAGATCCGTTTTGCCCAGCTGTCTGTAATTCATGATTCCGCCTCCTTTAGCGATTTACTTTACTCTTATAATGTACGAAAAGAAGTAAGCGATTGCAAAATTTTAATCGAAAACGACAGCTTTCCGACAAATCGGTCTCGGGACCGAGCACTTCTCAACCCTCTGCAGGAGGCGGACGTGCCCGTCCAGTCGTATAGTAGATATAGAGTATTAGGCGTCTGCCGTTCCAAGCTGCACTGCATCAACATATCTCATCAAAAAGAGGAGAGGTTGTTATGTCAAAAAAAGCGATTCTGGGGCCGCTGCTGATTCTGCTCGGCGCATTTCTGCTGCTGGGACAGGGAACCGGTATGAGTTCAGGTACAATCTTCGCTTATTTCTGGGCGACGCTGTTCATCCTGCCGCTCGGCCTGTTCTTCCACTGGATGTATTTCTCAATGACCCGAGGCCGCGCTCCCGGACTGCTGATTCCCGGTGGTGTCCTCATTGCCGTCGCTATCGTTTGTCAAATCTCCATGCTGTTCGACGTTTGGGATATCATGTGGCCGGGCTTCATTTTGGCTCCAGCTGTCGGACTATTCGAGTTCTACTGCTTTGGAGGCCGCAACCGCTGGCTGCTTATTCCGATCAGCATCCTGACCGTTCTGTCTCTGCTGTTCTTCGCGGTCTTCTCCATCGAAGCGCTGACAACCCGAACGTTTATGGATCAGCCGCTGTTGGTCTTCCTGCTGATCGGACTGGGCGCACTGCTGCTGGTACCGTTCAGCAGAAAACGCAAAGTTGAAATCTGAAGCCTGTCTGGTCATACGAAAGCCCCTTGTTCCGTATTGAGCGGAACAAGGGGCTTTCGTTATTGTATCTCCAAAAGCATCCGACATACCCAAGGTGCCAATCAGCTGCCTTTAAGCGCGCTGACCAGCAGCTGCGTATACGCACGTGCACCAGCAGGCATCAAGTGTACACCGTCTTTGGCGAAGTAATCGTCGCGGCCGGCGCTGGCCGAATACCAATCGACCAGCAGCACACGATCATCGCGCTGCGCAGCCCGTTCCAGTGCGCTGTTCACGACACCTTCCCATGGACGCGGAACTCGCGTATTGACCAGCACAATTTGCCGGGCATTCGGCAGTTTCGCCAGCAGTTTGTTCAACTGTTCATCCGTAAACGATCCGTTCGTTCCAAGCTGAATGATGACGGTCGATCCGACCTGTCCTGCAGCATTCAACTGATCCATCAGCGCGGGTGCCTGCGACATCTGACGACCGACCAGCCCGTCGATCTTGATGCCCGGCAGCTCCGCTGTCAGATATGGCTCGATATCGAGCATAACGGAGTCTCCGATCGCAGTCATCCCAATACCTGCACCTGCAGGCAGCGGAGTCTCAGCCTGCCCACCTGCCGCAGTTCCAGCGGCAGCTTGTACAACATCCGAGACCTGCACATTCGCCGCCGGAGCATCCGTGCCCGCGTATGGCGTCTGCGCTTCAGCCGGTGGTGCCAGTACATTCATCAGAACGCCGAGCACCAGGATCAATCCTGCTGCAGAACCCAGCGTACTGGCGATACGCTTGCGTCCGACACCGGGTTCTCGCATAACGCGGCGCCACCATTTGCCGAACTCACCTGTTCGAACTGGCTGTTCGATATACCGGTACGACAGCTCCGCGAACAAAAAAGTAGCAAACAGCTGCAGCAAAATGCGAACCATATTGGGTCCGCCCGTATTAACGAGAGGTGTCGTCAATACAATGACGGGATAATGCCATAGGTACAATCCGTAGGAACGAGAACCGATCCAGCGCAGCGGCTTCGCACCCAATACCCGTCCCAACCGGCAGGCTGGGTGCGCCAAAGCCGCGACAAGAATAGTCGTGGCCAGCGACAGCAGGACCATGCCGCCGCGATACAGAAACGTTCCGTAGTCGTTGGACTTGAAGATCAGTATGGCAATGACGATCAGACAGATCGTAGCCGTAATATCGAGCGTTTTGGTCGCCGACTTCGAAATATTGGTCTTAAGCTTGCGGCTCGGCCAGACAACGGCCAGTGCCGCACCGATCAGCAGCGAAAACAGCCGCGTATCGGTACCGTAATAGACTCGGCTTGGGTCCTCGCCCGGCCGGTACATAATCGCCATCGCCAAGGCAGATGCCAGAGCCAGACCGGCTAATACGATAGCCAGTTTGCCTCGATTTTTCTGCGCCAAGATCAGACCGATGCCCAGCAGTACGGGCCAGAAGATATAGAACTGCTCTTCAACGGCCAGCGACCACAGATGACCGAGCGGCGACAAAGGACCGAAGCTCTGGAAGTAAGAAACTTCATGGAAGATCGACCACCAGTTGCTGTAATACAGAAGCGCCGCCGGCACGTCCCCCAGCATAGCCGGCAGTCGGGAACGATCGACCAGAATTGACCATAGTACCGTTACCAGCACGACGACCAGCATAGCAGGCAGCAGCCTTTTGGCGCGGCGAATCCAGAAGTCTTTCATGTCGAATTTGCCTGTGCGATCCCACTGTGCCAGCAGGATATCCGTGATCAGATAACCTGACAGCACAAAAAACATGGTGACGCCAAGCAGCCCGCCGGGCGCCCATTGCGTATGAAGATGATAGGCGATAACTGCCAAGACAGCCAGTGCGCGCAGTCCGTCTAGCCCCGGCATATAACGACCTGCCCCCGGCTTGGGTTGACCGGACGCCTGACTTTGCCGGCCTACCGGACGGGATTCTTCCCTCCCATAGCGGCGATTTTCGCTTTTCGCCTCATTTTCTGCATATTGTCCGTTGATCATGGCCACTGCCCTTTCGATAATTCGGATTCTGTAAGGCTTCTTCGAATTTTGAACCGGCAGCCCGATCTTTATCGAGCCCCGAATATACTAAACCCTATTATAAGCAGGTCGCGCGGCGATATCCAGAACAAGACCGTTTTTTTCCAGTAGAGACTGCTTAATTCGCAAAAAAAGCCGCCTTCATGCGCAATTACGCATGAAGACGGCATAGCTGTAGAAAAACAATAGTCGGATTATTCAGGAACCGCCTACTTAGGAACCGTTCATTTTGAATCGCAGGAACAGTTCATTGTAATGCACCAGCATCTTTTTCCCCAGATTCTCATACACTTCGAGATGCGCAGTCAGCTCGTCTGGCGGATAGAAACGCTCGTCGCTTGAGACATCCTCCGGCAGCAGAGCGAGCGCAGCATCGTTCGGCGTCGAATATCCGACGTATTCCGTATTTTGCGCATTTACTTCCGGATCGAGCATGAAGTTGATGAACTGCATCGCTCCGTCAACGTTCTGCGCTGTTTTCGGAATGACCATGTTGTCGAAGTAAAGGTTCGAGCCCTCCTCAGGCACGACATAATCCAGTTCTTCGTTCTCGCTCATGATCTCCGAAGCGTCGCCCGAGAAGACAAGTCCCGCCGCCGCTTCGTCGTTGGCCAGCAGCAGCTTGATTTCGTCGCCCACAATCGCTTTGACGTTCGGGGACATCCCCATGAGCTTATCCAGCGCCTCCTGCAGATGTTCCTCGTTCGTATCATTGAGCGAGTAGCCCAGGCTGGCCAATCCGGTACCGATCACTTCGCGAGCCCCGTCCGTCAGCAGCAGATCGTTGCGCAGCGAAGGGTCCCATAGGTCTTCCCAGCTCTCAAATGTGAGATCCGTCAGGTTCGGATTATAGACAACGCCGAGCGTCCCCCAGAAATACGGCATGGAGTATTTGTTGTCCGGATCGAATGATAAGTTCATAAATTTGGAGTCAATGTACTGCATATTGGGAATCTTGTCGTGATCGAGTGGAATCAGCAGGTTGTCAGCCCGCATCTTCTCGATCGCATAATCGGACGGTACGGCTACGTCGAACGTCGTACCGCCCTGCTCGATCTTGGTCAGCATCGCTTCGTTCGAATCGAAGGTCTGATAGATGACCGTAATACCCGTTTCTTCTTGAAAACGGTCCAGCAGTTCGGGATCGATATAATCGCCCCAGTTATAGATGGTCAGCGTGTTGCCGCTGCTGTATCCCTGGCTGGAATTCAACCGATTGGCCAAGAGAATCAGCGCCAATGCGGCGACCAGAATTAGGATCAAGGTGCGTGTCATCGACTTCATCTCGGCACCCCCATTCGGGCGGCCGGTTCGCCGCTTCTGCGCTTCTCACTGCGCCGCGTCGAAATATAATAAGCGACAACCAGGAAGATCGTGAACAGGAAGATCAGCGTAGACAGCGCATTGATCGACAGCGATACGCCCTGACGCGCCCGCGAATAGATTTCGACGGCAAGCGTCGAATAGCCGCTTCCCGTTACGAAAAAGGTAACGGCAAAGTCGTCCAACGAGTAGGTCAGCGCCATAAAGAAGCCGCTGAAAATACCCGGCCGGATAAACGGCAGGATGACTTTGGTCAGGACGTCGCGCCGGCTGGCTCCGAGATCGCGCGCGGCATCGATCAGCGTCGGACTCATCTCCTGCAGCCTCGGCAGGATCATCAGCACCGCGATCGGGATACTGAATGCGACGTGCGAGATCAAGACCGAAGCAAAGCCCAGTTTAATGCCTACAAGCGTAAATAGGATCAAGAACGATGCCCCGATAATCACGTCCGGACTAACAATCAAGACGTTGTTAAGTGACAAAAGCGTGTTTTTGAAGCGTGCACGCCGCATGTTCTGGATTGCAAGAGAGCCGAACACTGCGATCACGGTCGCAATTGTCGACGAGAGCAGCGCAATGACCAGCGTGTTGATCACGATGATAATCAAGCGCGTGTCGGCGAACACTTCTTTGTAGTGATCCAGTGTAAAGCTCTCAAAATCGTGCATCGTTCCGCCGCTGTTGAACGAATAGTACATTAAGTAGAGAATCGGCGCGTACAGCACAGCGAATACAAGCACCAGATACAGATTGGAGATTCCGTTCTTTTTCCTCATCTTCGCACCCCTTTCCGATTGCCGCCGGTCAGGAACATGATGACGGCCATGGCGAAGATCAAGAATACGGCGACAGTCGAGCCCATTCCCCAGTCCTGTGTGACGAGGAAGTGCTGCTCGATCGCCGTACCGAGCGTGATTACTTTATTGCCCGCGATCAGCCGCGTAATCATGAACAGCGACAGCGCCGGAATAAACACCGAGATGCAGCCCGCCTTTACTCCGGAAAGCGTCAGCGGAAAAATAACCCGACGGAACGTGATCCAGCTCGATGCCCCTAAATCGCGGGCAGCATCGGTAAGCGACACGTTCAGCTCTTCAAGCGCGTTATAAATCGGCATGATCATAAACGGTACGAAGATATAGATCGATACGAATACGAAGCTTCCGCTCGTGAACAGCAGCTGCTGTTCCCCGATCCCGATTGCGCCAAACAGCGCATTGATCGGGCCGTACGTGCCGAAGATGCCGATAAACGCATACGTTTTCAGCAGCAGATTAATCCATGTTGGCAGGATAATCAACAGCAGCCAGAGCTGCTTATGCTTGGTCCGCGTCAGCAGGTAAGCTGCCGGATACGCAATCAGCAGTGAAAACAGCGTAATCAGGAACGCGTACCAGAAAGAACTGATCGTCATTTTCAGGTACACGGGAGTGAAGAAATCGACGTAGTTGGATAATGTAAAATGGCCTTCCACATCGAGCAGCGAATAATAGACGACCAGCACGACAGGCGCGATAACAAACAGCACGACCCACAGATAATAAGGAATGTAGGCGAGCGATCGCGCGTTTCCGCTGCCCTTACCGTTCATGAGACACGACTCCCGCTTCTTCCTCGTCCTCTTCATATGCTTCGAGACGTCGGTCGTACTCTTCTTCCGTTTCTCCGAAGCGCATGACGTGGATAGCTTCCGGATCGAAAGTCAGTCCGATCTGCGCGCCGACCTCAGCCCGCTTGGTCGAATGGACGAGCCATTCCTGACCGGATTCGTCATAGCAGCTGATCTCATAATGTACGCCGCGGAACAACTGTGAATCGACGCGCACTTTAAGCTTCCCGGCTTCGTGTGTAGTGATCTCCAGATCCTCCGGGCGCACCACAATTTCGATCGGTTCGTTCGGACGAAGACCGGCATCCACGCACTCGAACCGTTTGCCATTGAATTCGACCAGATAATCTTCGATCATCACGCCCGGTACGATATTCGATTCTCCGATAAAATCCGCTACAAAACGATTGATCGGCTCGTCATAAATATCATTCGGCGTTCCGCTCTGCTCGATTCGGCCTTCATTCATAACGAAAATATAGTCCGACATGGCCAGCGCTTCCTCCTGATCATGCGTGACGAAGATGAATGTAATGCCCAGCCGCTGCTGCAGCTCACGCAAGACATACTGCATCTCGGTGCGCAGCTTAAGATCCAGCGCGGACAGCGGCTCATCGAGCAGCAGCACTTCCGGTTCGTTGATAATCGCCCGGGCGATTGCGACGCGCTGCCGCTGGCCGCCCGACATCTCGGTGATCGCACGATTTTCATAACCGTCCAGATTGACCATATTCAGCGCTTCGGTAACTTTGGCCGCGATTACGTCTTTTTTCATCTTTTTGATTCGCAGCCCAAAAGCCACATTTTCAAACACATTCAGATGAGGGAACAATGCATAGTCTTGAAAGACTGTATTGACCTGCCTCTTCTCCGGCGGTACCTTATTGATGACCCGTCCGCCCAGATAAATCGATCCTCCCGTCGGTTCCATAAATCCGGCGATCATGCGCAGGATTGTTGTTTTGCCGCAGCCCGAAGGGCCCAGCAGCGTATAGAACTTGCCTCGCTCGATTTCAAAGTCGATATTTTTCAGGACTGTCAGTCCGTCTTCATAGGTCTTCGTCACGGATTCGAAACGAATAATATTTGGCTCTGCGATGGCGAAACCCCTCCTCTGGCATCAAGATACCCGGACCCTGATCGGCTCCGGTACGTTTCTTCTATTACCTTTATGCTTAAACGCTCTATCCGCTATTCTATAGAAAAAAATGCCTATATGCTACATTTCTGTGTATACGCAGATCGCTTTCTTGGTCAAACCAAGCAAGCTTATCCCCGTTATCCTGTAGTTATCCCAGATTTCGGTGTATAAATGACCCAAGTCTTTCGTTTTCACGACTTTTCCACATGTGGATAACGTTTTTTGGTTTGTATTCTTATCCACACATTGCCTTTCGGCACAACTTTAACTTTACCTTCATTTTTCTGTCTTTCCCAATGATACGAGCAGCTATTATGTATAATGATTTAATCAAAATCCCCTTAAAACGCAAAAAATCACCTTCGGTCCGCCGCTCACTGCGAGCGATCCATACCGAAGACGATTTTTAATCTGCTTCCATGCCTGAGTCATGCGACTCTTTTCATTCCGGGTGCCGATATTATGGAGTCTCCGGCTTAGGTTCGCCGGTCGGATTGGCCAGTACCGGAAGAAGCTTCGTATCACGCTTCATCGGAGACGAACAGATTGGACACGTAGGTACGTCCTCGAACGAAAAGTTATCTCTCATCCATCCCTTGCATTCTTCCTGCTCGCAAGTCCATACTGCGATACTTTCTTTTACCAGTTCTTCGTCCTGCTTTTTACGAAAATACATGCACGATGCCTCCCCGTCTTGGATAGGGCCGCGACCGGTCCCGTTTATGTCGGATTATTGATATTCGGACGCGCCGAATTGAAAAAAGGACCGCTCTCAACGCATGGTTAAGAGCAGTCCGTTCTTTTAGTTGCTTACAGCTTTGTAACGTTCTCAGCTTGTGGTCCACGGTTGCCTTCAACGATGTTGAACTCAACGCGCTGTCCTTCGTCGAGGGTTTTGAAACCGTCGCCTTGGATTGCGGAGAAGTGTACGAATACGTCGCTTCCGCCTTCAACTTCGATGAAGCCGTAACCTTTTTCTGCGTTAAACCATTTTACTGTTCCTGTTTCCATGAGAGAAAACCTCCAAAAATTTTATTCCGGAGCTTTGGAGATATTCCAAGTTCCGGCAACATGCATTTTTTTGCTCCGTGGGGATCTAAAAAAATCACACATTGGAAAAGGTTCCATAAACGATTGATGAACCCATACATGACAACCCTTTCCAATATGCGAGATCAGGATGTTCGTTCGCTGTTACTAAGATATTACCACAGCATACTCTTAAAAGCAAACGTTTCCGCTATTCATTTCGGCATTTGGGAGGCATTCAAGAGCTTGTACGCTCGCTTTAAGTCATGCTGGGCGCGGGAAAAACCCCTTTAACTTTTTTCAAAAGAATTACTCTGCAGCCGCTGCTCCGAGAAGCGGACGCAGTGCGCGAATGATTTGGCCTGCTCGCTCCAGAGCGCCTTCTCCGCTGCGTACGATCAAATCACAGTTCTCCAATGCATCGATCTCTTCCTCATAACCGGCAAGCCGCGTCTTGATTTGTTCGATATCTGATCCGCGTGCGATCAGACGTGCTTCGCATTCCGCACGCGAAGCCGATACCCCAATCAACAGCACGCGGTCGCCGAGCCGTTCGCGTGCAATCCGAGCTCCGCTTGCATCAAGGACGATCGAATGAAGCCCTCCACTCGCCGTTTCCTCGATTGAAGCCAGCGACGTACCGTACAGGTGACCGCGGTATTCGCTTGTCTCAAGCATCTGGCCTTCAAGCATCATACGCTCCAACACTTTGCGATCCGTAAAATGATAGTCGACACCGTTAACTTCACCTTCTCGCGGCGCTCTCGAGGTCCAGGTTACGATGCGCGGCAGCCCCAACACTGCCTGAAGCGTCGTTTTGCCCGAAGCGCTCGGACCTTGAAAAACAACCAATGATATATTCATGCCCAAACCTCCGTTCATTTTTTCATTTGCTTATTTGTTTATTGAATTGGCCAAACTCCAACAGTGTTTCTTCTATTCTTATCTTACATGCTGCGGCCTTAGGCGTTCCGACTTTTTCGGCAAAAAGTATTGTCGCATGTTTGCCGCCCCCGTGCCAGAGGACATTTCTATCCCCTGCTGAGACGACTTCGCCTGGTTGATCCGTATAGACCCTCTTGGTGCTTTCGCTTTTTCCGAAATCCTTTTTCGTGCTAAACTGACGGTATGCGCGCATCGGCGCGACTTAACGGAAAGAAGGGATTTACCCATGAAAAAAGAGCTGATCGAACGTCTCGACCGATACGCCCGTTTTGATACCCAATCCAATGAAGAAAGCGAAACCTGCCCGTCGACTCCGGGACAGATGAAGCTGGCCGAGCAGCTCGTGCGCGAGCTGACGGAAATGGGCATGGAGGAAATTACCCTTGATGACAACGGCTATGTGATGGCAACTCTTCCGGCCAATACGGACAAGGAGAATGTTCCGGTTATTGGATTCCTTGCGCATCTCGACACGGCGACCGAACTGACCGGAGCCAATGTGAATCCTCAAATCGTAGAAAGCTACGACGGCGGCGATATCATTCTCAACAAAGAGCTCGGTATCGTGCTGTCGCCGCGTGAGTTCCCTGAATTGAAACATTATGTAGGTCACACCCTCATGACGACTGACGGTACAACGCTTCTCGGTGCCGACGACAAAGCCGGCATGGCCGAGATTATGACCGCCATGAACCATCTGATCGCGCATCCCGAGATTAAGCACGGTAAGATTCGCGTCGCCTTTACTCCCGACGAGGAAATTGGCCGCGGTCCGCAGCGTTTCGATGTCGAAGCATTCGGCGCGAAGTATGCCTATACGATGGACGGAGGCCCGATTGGCGAGCTGGAATACGAAAGTTTCAATGCCGCAGCGGCAAAAGTAATCATTAAAGGCGTCAGCGTTCACCCGGGTACGGCTAAAGGCAAAATGATCAACGCAGCGAAGATTGCGATGGAGTTCCACCGTCGTCTGCCGGAGCAGGAGTCGCCGGAGTTTACGGAAGGATACGAAGGCTTCTACCATCTGCTCGATATTAATGGAGGAACCGATCAGACGACCCTTTCCTACATTATTCGTGACTTTGACCGCGAAAGCTTCGAGAACCGCAAAAAAACGATGCAGCTTATCGCCGACGAGTTCCGTCAAACGTACGGCGAAGAGAATGTCATCCTAGAGCTGCGGGATCAGTACTACAATATGCGCGAGAAGATCGAACCGGTCATCGAGATTGTTCATATTGTGCGCGAAGCGATGGAGAAGCTCGATATCAAGCCAGATATTCGTCCGATTCGCGGCGGCACCGACGGCTCCCAGCTGTCTTACATGGGCCTGCCGACACCGAATATCTTCACCGGCGGCGAAAACTACCATGGTCGTTATGAATATATTTCCGCTGACAACATGGTTAAGGCAGCCGAAGTCCTGCTTGAAGTGATTCAGTCGTTCGAGCGGCAAGCTTAAGAGAAAGGACGGCTGCTCATGTTCGAATACGAAAATCAAAACTACGAAGACGTCGACTTCGGCGCGCAGCAGCTGAGAGACGGCGAGCTGACAAATTGCACATTCGTACGCTGCCGATTCGTCTATGGATCGCTTGAAGAGATCTTGACGCGAAACTGCCGGTTTACGGAATGTGACTTCCGCGGCGCTTCATTGAACGGGTCGATCCATATCGAAACGGCATTTGAGAACTGCAGCTTCATTGAAGCCAATCTGTTTGCAGCCAAGTTCGACAGCTGTAAAATGACCGGTTCCGACTTTTCCGGCGCCAAGCTGGACGGGTTTACCGTTGTACGCGGCGACTGGTCGTACACCAATCTCCGCCACGCCCGTCTGGACCGTCAGGACTTGCGTGGTGCACGCTTTTTCGAAGCGGACCTATCTGAGACGAGTCTGCAAAAAGCCGATCTGCGCGGTGCAGACCTGACCCGCTGTCAGCTTGGCAAAGCAAAGCTTCAAGGCGCAGACCTGCGGGATGCGGTGCTGGACGGCGTCGATTTCAAAGCGCTGGATGTAAAAAATGTACGGATGGACCGGGAGCAGGCTGTGCTGTTCATGCGCTCGTATGGAGCCAAAGTCGATTGAAAAGATGGATTGAAAAGATAGCTTGAAAAGGTAGATTGAAGCGAAAAGGAGGACTCCCTTGAGGAAGTTCTCCTTTTCTGTATCGGCATCATCTCCCTTCTCCCGAATGGGTTTGTCGGAATTTTTCGTTAATCGAAATTTCTTTTTGGGTAAGTAAACGGGATATACGGCGGGCTGCGCCTCTTCGGCACAGGCATTCCGTCTGCTTTATTTGTCTATTTCTTATCTACTTCTATTTTCGGAAAGCGAGGTTTTTGCAATGACGAACGCAGCAAGCGAAAAAGTTACATTGGGTAAAAGCGGTCTTAAGGTTACCCCTGTCGGCCTGGGCACCAATGCCGTCGGCGGCCACAACCTCTTTCCTAACTTAGACGAAGAAGCTGGTAAAGCGTCGGTACGTACAGCGCTGAACAGCGGCATCAACTTTCTGGATACGGCGTTTATCTACGGACCAGGTCGTTCCGAAGAGCTGATCGGCGAGGTGCTGAAAGAGTATGGGCGCCGCGACGAGATCGTCATCGCAACCAAAGGCGGGCACAAATTCGTCGGTGAAGACGTAGTGCTCGACAATTCCCCTGCCTTCCTACGAGAATCGGTAGAAGCCAGCCTCAAGCGCCTGGGCACCGACTATATCGACTTGTACTACATTCACTTCCCTGACGAAAGTACGCCGAAGGACGAAGCCGTAGGCGAACTGGCCAAGCTGAAGCAGGAAGGCAAAATCCGTTCGATCGGCGTTTCCAACTTCTCCATGGACCAGCTGCGCGAAGCGAATAGAGACGGGCACGTCGATGTGTTCCAGGGCGAATACAACCTGTTCAAACGCGGCGCGGAAGCGGAGCTGCTGCCGTATGCAAAAGAGAACGGCATCTCGTTCGTCCCTTACTTCCCGCTGGCTTCCGGCCTGCTGACCGGCAAATACAGTGCAGGCGACAAATTGGATGAAAGCAAGCTCAAGGACCCGATGTTCCAAGGTGAAACCTTCAAGCGCAATGTGGAAAAAGTTAACCGCCTGCGCGAGATCGCCGGTGTACAAGGTGCGAGCATCGCCAACATCGTTCTCGCTTGGTACTTGACCCAAGACGCGATCGACGCTGTCATTCCGGGTGCGAAGAACGACGATCAGGTTGCTGCCAATCTGAAGACGCTCGACGTCAAGCTGACGCCGGAGCAGATCGAACAGATTGATTTCTTGTTCCGGGATTAAAAAAACGCGGCCTGTAAAGGTCGCTTCAGGTTGTCGAGAAAGTTACATAGGCGCAAAAAGCGAGAAGACTTCAAGAGAAATTCGTTCCGGTCGCGTGTTGAAATCGGGAAAAGCGATCAAATTTCAATGGAATTTTCCCGATTTCAAAGGCGAACACTATCGTTCCTTCACTGAATTTATCTCTCCGCTTTCTCGCTTCTAGCTATGTTAGACTTTCTCGACATGTTGAACGCGACCTGAAAAGGTCGCGTTTTTTATATGGATTTGTCTAGTGTTTTTATCGATCACGCTGCTGCCAAGCTGGGCACTTCCTTTACAAGCAAATAAATGTACCCGATCAATTGTCCCGACCAGATTTACAATCCCGACAAGCTCTGTTAGGATTCCATATAAAGTCAGCTTTATCGGTACAACGCACGACAGCACCAAGGTCTGCGGAGAATCGGCCAAGAACATACATACGCCGAAATTCATCTAAAAGATAGGAGAATGGAACATGACACAAGCTTCGAATACGGGAATCTGGCGCACGACGGCTCCTTTCCGCGCCGATCAGGTCGGCAGCCTGCTGAGACCGGAATCGATCAAACAGGCACGGCTGCAGCTTGCGGCCGGAGAGATCGACGCAGCGCGGCTAAAAGCAGTCGAGGATGAGGAGATCAAACGCACCGTTCAGCTGCAAAAAGACACCGGCATGCAGGTTGTCACGGATGGCGAATTCCGCCGCGCTTGGTGGCATTTCGACTTCCTGGAGAATCTGGACGGCGTAGAAGGCTTCTCTCCTGAGTCCGGTATCCAGTTTCACGGCGTTACAACTAAAGCCCATGCAATCAAAATAACGGGCAAAATCGACTTCACCGATCACCCGATGCTCGATCATTACCGTTTCCTTCATTCTGTCGCAGACGGAGCTACGGCGAAAATGACTATTCCGAGTCCCAATATGCTGCAGTTTCGGGGCAAAAACGAGTATCCTCTATATGAAGATCACGAGGCACTGCTGCACGACTTGAGCGTAGCTTACCGCAAAGCGATCCAAGCTTTCTATGATGCGGGCTGCCGTTATCTCCAGCTCGACGATACGTCGTGGGCGATCTTCTTCACTGGCAATATGCCAGAAGTGTTCCGTGCTAAAGGCTTCACTATGGAACAGCTGCAGGAGTATTCCGTTCGCTGCATCAATGAAGCGATCAAAGACAAGCCGGCGGATATGATCATCACCATGCATATCTGCCGCGGCAACTTCCAATCCACTTGGACCGCTTCCGGCGGTTACGATGCCGCTTCGGAAGCGATCTTCCAAGGACTTAAGCTGGATGGCCTGTTCCTGGAATTCGATGACGAGCGTTCCGGCTCGTTCGAGCCACTGCGATACGTGAATCGACCGGACCTTCAAGTCGTACTTGGTCTTGTGACTTCAAAATTTGGCGATCTTGAAGACAAGGAAGTCATTAAGCGCCGCATCGACGAAGCCGCGCGCTACGTCTCGTTGGATCAATTGTGCCTGAGTCCGCAGTGCGGTTTTGCTTCCACAGAGGAAGGCAATCTGCTGACTGAAGGACAACAGTGGGATAAACTGCGCCATGTTGTGGAAATCGCTCAAGAAGTCTGGAAATAGACATCTTCCTTTATACCGATGAACGAAAAGCCCCAAATCGCGGCAAACGCGCGTCGGGGCTTTTCTTATTATGAAATTTTTTCGGAAAATTTTCGTCAAAAACAGCATTTTATATTCATTTCGTTTCCTTTTTCAGGTACAATGTGGCAGGCAAGTACGTTGCGCGGTTCTATAGTCGACGTACACGTTCCGGGCAACCGGAACCATAACGGAGTATCCGGCCGGCGGATGTCTGCCATACCGATCACAATCATAGTTGGAGGAATCAAAAGAATCATGAATCAGCAATCCCCTTCCGCCGTCAAAGTCATTACCGCCGATCCCGGCGCAATCGGCCTGTTCGGCCTGGCCATCGTCACACTTGTTGCTTCGTCACAGAAGCTCGGTCTGACTGAAGGCCTCAGCTACGCCGCTTCTTGGGCAGTTTTCCTGGGCGCACTCGCCCAGCTCTTCGCCGCTATTCAGGATGCGAAGCACAACAACACATTCGGCATGACCGCTTTCGCTGCCTATGCGTTTTTCTGGTTTGCGATGGCGACCAACTGGCTGATGAAAATGGGCACCTTCGGTCCCGAACTTGCCTCCGCCGTTGACGGGAAGCAGCTCGGTTTCGCTTTTGCCGGATATTTAATATTCACTCTGTTTATGACGATTGGAGCCATGGAGACGAATAAAGTACTGTTCTTTATTTTCTGTCTGATCGATATTCTGTTCCTCGGTCTTGCGCTGGACGCCTTCGGCGCTCCAGGATTCTTCCACGATCTGGCTGCTTACGCGGAACTGGGAATCGGCCTGCTTTCGCTGTACGGCTGCGGTGCCAACGTACTGAACGTTCACTTTGGCCGCGAGTTCCTGCCGATCGGCAGACCATTCGGTATTTTCAAAGCACGTCCGTAAGACGGATCACAGCGGTACCGCTGGCTCATCTATAGAAGATGGAGTTCAGCCTTGCCGTTGGCTCGTTCATAGAAGACGGGGCGCAGCCTCGCCTCCACGTGAAGAAAGTACACGGAGAAGGCACACCCTGCAGTCAAAATATTCATCTGAAGCGTCTGCACGTTATCCGCTTCGCAATCCCGCCCGCGCCGGTCCGCGAGGCGGGATTTTTGTTGTGGGTGCATTTTGGAAGACAACACTTAATAAGCTTATCGAAAACACTTGATTTACTTACTAAATGTAACTATAATAATTTTAAGTAAGTAATTTAAAGCCGTTTCGTTTATTCTTCTTCGCTTATCATGGAGATTCCCGAATGACGGACCCGGCAAAAGGAGCCTTTTTCATGAAAATTGAAGTATGGTCGGACTTTGTCTGCCCGTTTTGTTATATCGGTAAGCGCCGCCTTGAACAAGCTTTGGAACGTTTCCCGCACAAAGCCCAGGTGGAAGTCGTCTACAAGAGCTTCGAACTCGATCCAAACTTTTCCCGCGAAGCGAACGACAACGATATCCATGATCTGCTCGCTGGCAAGTACGGTATGAGCCGCGAGCAGGCCATTGCTTCGAACCGCAGCGTCGGCGAAGCAGCCAATAGTGTCGGTTTGAATTTCGATTTCGACCGGATGCGTTACACCAACACGTTCGACGCACACCGTCTCGCTCATTTTGCAGCAGAAAAAGGCTTGTCGCACGCTCTGACTGAACGGCTGTTGAAAGCTTACTTCACGGAGGGTGCTTTCCTTAACGACCATGAAGCGGTAGCGAAACTTGCCGAAGAAGCCGGATTGGACAAAAATGAAGCGCTGAATGTACTGCAGTCGGATGTCTACAGCGAGAATGTACGAGCCGACGAAAATGAAGCCATGCAGCTCGGCGTACGCGGCGTGCCATTCTTCGTGCTGGACGAGAAGTTTGCCATTTCCGGCGCACAGCCGGATTCGGTCTTCGATCAGGCATTGGAACGCGCTTGGAGCGAACGCTCGCCGCTGACCGTGCTGGGCGAAGATTTGACGTCGGGGGATGCCGACGGATGCTTCGACGGTTCGTGCGCAGTCCCTCAAGCCAAACCCGAGTAATTTAGATTCCGATACAGGGCTTGATTCTCGGTTTCTTTTCTCAGCAGCGTGTCCGCACTTAATGTTTCAGTCCGTGACGAATGTTTGGGGATATGACGAAGAGTGGATTTGGCCACGTATTGAGGCTTCCGTTTATAGGATTGGAAATCTCAGGACTGCGAGGAATTATGTAAAGATTGGTGAATTCTAATTACGTTAGGTACCTCTGCAGATCTTAGGCACTCTAACGAATTCTAATTACGTTAGGTACCTCTGCAGATCTTAGGCACTCTAACG